>NZ_JAKRRW010000013.1 GCF_026191635.1 Photobacterium obscurum | reverse complement strand
CGGCATTATAGAGACTTCGATCGCATTGGCAATAGGCTTTTTGAAATAAATCATCAAAAACAGCACGACCGAACAATTAATAAACAAACCCGAGCAATTAGCCTAATTCTTAGCTCCACCTGTCAGGCTGATAACCATTTTTATGATTCAGGTTTTATTGGACATCATCATGGTTAATGGCAAAACGTATCGCCAATCCGCCGATAATACATAAAACAAACGGAATTGCTGCTGTTATATATTCAACCCAGACTTGTTCAACCAAACTTTTGGCCAACAGTAGATGCCCTAAAACCAATAGGACTGCACAAACGATAGATACTATCAGTAACTTAATTTCATGACTTAAGGATCGATTTTGCATATTCATACGCTCCAGACTCCGACAGGATTACTATTGAAGCGTAATACGTTGAATAAGGGGTAGTACAGTTGAGCCGATAATCAATGAGTACAGTGCAAGGCCTCACTTATTCTCGCATCGCCTTTTCAGCTCATCAGCTAATTGATAAAGAGCTGCCCTGTTCTTTTCATCCCATGGGTAAGCGCAGTTTATTCTCATACAGTGCTTAAATTGATCTCCTCCCGAAAATAGAGTTCCCGGAGCAATACTGATTTTATGGCTATTGAGTAATTCAGTCAGAAGAGCAGAGGTATCAATTTTCTTTGGCAGCACAACCCATAGGAAGTATCCCCCACGAGGCCGCGTCACCTGTGTCCCTTCGGGAAAATATTGTTCTATGGCTCCCAGCATCTGTTGTTGACGCTGTTCAAGGGTACACCTTAATCGCCGCAAGTGATTATCATAACCACCATGCTGTATGTATTGGGCTAGTGCGAATTGATTTGGGACAGCAACAGATAAAGTCGACATAAACTGCAACTCTTCGACCTGCCGCGCATAACGCCCAGCAGCCACCCAACCGACACGAAATCCTGGGGCTAAGCATTTGGAGAATGAAGAACAATGTAAGACCAATCCTTTTTCATCCAGAGCTTTTATAGGTAAAGGCTTATCATCATGAAAATATAACTCGGCATACACATCATCTTCTATCAACGGAATATTGTGTTCTGCCAATAAGCGATAAACCGCCTGCTTTTGTTCGGCAGCCATAGTCGCGCCCAGTGGATTTTGAAATTTACTCATCAACCAACAAGCTTTTACATCATGTTCTGCAATTGCTGCTTTTAATCCGTTTATCGATAGACCATTACGGGGGTGTACCGGGATCTCTACAGCTTTAAGCTTTAATCTCTCGATTGCCTGAAGGGCACCATAAAAAGCAGGAGACTCGATAGCCACCGTATCACCTGGTTGAGTTACAGCCGCTAAACTCAGCCCCAAGGACTCCATCGCACCAGATGTAATAACAATACCATCCAGAGAGACTTGAATACCATCTCTTAAATACCGCTGCGCAATCACTCGCCTAAGTTCAAGACTTCCGGGTGGGAGATCAACAATGCCACTATTAATAGGCATAGTTTTAATGGATTGAGCCAAGGTTCGTCCTAGTTGCTGTAACGGAAACAAGGCTGGATCAGGAAATGCAGAACCAAAAGGAATAACATCCTGCTGCTTGCAAGCTCTCAGCACATCGAAAACATGTCGATTAATATTAATTGAGCTATTTACCACCTGCGGAGTTGTCAGCTCTGGCTCTGACAGGCGATTAAAATGGGCGGCTACAAAGTACCCGGCTTTCGCTTTGGCATAGATCCAACCTTCCGCTTCCAGGCACTCATAGGCCTTCAATACCGTCATCACACTGACTGACTGTGCCTTACTCATTGCTCTTACTGACGGAATGCGCTCACCGGGAAGCCAGATTTTTTGCTTAATCTGCTTCTTAACGTTGTCCACAATCGTGCCGTATCGACTATTGATTGATCGAGATGACAAAATCCCTTTTCTCTCTTTAATTAGATTTAATGTTTGCAACCCGCAATGGTAGCGACTTACCAGACCACTGTCAGAGCCTTACTGTTTATTTATCTTTTAACTGTGATGAACGATGAAAATTAGTTGTAATGAAATAGATGCAATCTTAATAACGATAATATGAACACCTCCAAAGTCGGGGGATATATCCCAGCTTAAGGGCCAAGAATAGATAACAAACCGACACTAAAAATATCGCCCTAATTTTAACCTCAAAAACAGTTGTTCCCCCCAGTAAACACTTACACAGCAGCCATAGATCTCGGCAAACATTAAATTCACAAAATTCAGTTGCTTATAGGAAGTTACGAGCGGTTTCACTATTTAATACCAGACGAATAATTACGCGGTACTTTCACAATAGCGTTTTATTGCTAACAAAGTGTAGATTAGTATTGATTCCCTCTAATCATAATAAAACAACTTGTATTTCATATGGCAATTCGGAACGCCATATAGGAATTTCACACAGGGAATGGGGCAAGTCATGAAGTTTAACTTGATGCTATTTACTATGGTATCTGCATTGATATCCAATGGCATACATGCTGAAGAGCAAGTTCAGAATGTTCCCCCACAACAAAAAACATGGGGAGCGTCTATTGGTATTGATTACAGCAGAAATGGTTATGAGGATAACCACTACCTAGCAGATCGTAATCTAGCACTTACCGCAACAATCAATTACTACCTGAATTCAGACACGAAATTCTCGGCAATCATCTCAGGGCGACATAGCTATGATGGTGAGCGAGGGGAGTTTTGGAGCGATATTTGGTTAACCGCGACAAGATATAATATTTGGAATCCGACGGACAACTTAGCCATGTCTGCGGGAGCTCGCATTCTTATTCCTGTATCAGAAGAGTCGATTAAAAATGACCTACAAACTGCAATAAGAGGCAATATTAAATTTTCTTACTCGCTTGATCATGTCATCGAAGGACTTTTGGTTAGTGATTCTATTCGCCTACGGAAGAACTTCCACCAATACACCACGGCCGGAGCCCATCCGTTAGAAGAATATCGTGTCAGTAATTTATTTTCTGTCGAATACACGCCTAATAAATGGTTTTTCAGTACCAATTTAGTGAGCTCTAAATCATGGAGCTACCGTGGAAAGAGCTATTCGCCCGAACTGACTTATTCGGCAGAGATTGGTTACCAATTTAACGATGAATTTAGTTTGGCTGCGGGCCTCACAAACAGCGCTACATATTACGACCCAGACAGGGGTCCTAATCCGCTAGAAAATCTATTCGAACTCGAAAAACCAACCTATTACATCACATTAAATTACGACTTTTAATCATATTTATATGGTGAGCACAGCATGTATAAAAAATTAGCAATTGCAGCCCTAGTGAGCATCGCGCTCTATGGCTGTGGCGCAGAGGAAAGAAGCTATGAAACTCTTCCTCGGGACAAGGAACAAATCGTAAAAGCGTCACTGGATACCGAATCATTATGGCTATATATGCCATCAACGGGCGCGACCCCTCGTTATGCGGTAACCCAACGTGGCTTTTTCCAGGGAACACCAAAACTCGTTAAACTTCGCTTTGATGAAACCAATGGTATTGTCGCCGAGGAAGTCGACCGGGATACCATCGAGCCGGGTAAAGAAAGCCAATATGCAAGCGTAATTAACCAAGCACCAGTGCTTAAAATTCCAGGGACATTCCAACAGTACCGATGTGCCGAAGATGACTATGACGAATGTACTAACAAAGAAGAACTCAATGAGGATGCCGACCTAGACTGGGAAGATACCACCCATTTTACCCCTGACTATGCTGGCGTCGAGTCTTTGGCCGTTGATACTGTCGATGCTTGGTGGACTGCCGATAATGTTGAGGAAACTGCAGAGCCTCGCGTGATCAGTTCGACATACGATGCTGAAAAAGGTGTATTAAACGTCGAGGTTGAACGTACCTTTACCGCAAGTCCAGATGATACCTACGATTTTGGTGGAAGCTTAGAAGACCTCTCTTTTAAAACTCGTTTTTTCTACTCCATGGTACAACTCGACAAATTAGCGAGCGATGATTACCAAACGGTTTTCTATCCTGGTCGCGATGTTTCAAGGTTTGGCTTCTTCAAAGACGAAAAGGAACAGCGTTCACTGACGGGTGAAAATGGATTACAGGGGCAGAAATTTAACCTACTCCACCGCTTTAACCCAAATAAAAAATCGATTGATTACTATTTAAGTGATAGCTATTTCGATAAAGCCGGCAAGTTCTACCTCGACATTACGCTCGAAACCATTAATCAAATGAACAAAACGTTGGCAGGAACTGGGGTTCCGCCGATCAAAATCGTTAACCCAACGAAAAAAGCTGGCGTTCATACCGGCGACTTACGCTACAACGTACTCAACCTGATCACCGAGCCGGTGGACAATGGCCTGTTGGGTTATGGTCCGTCAGCCACAAACCCACTTACCGGTGAAATTGTTCACGCTCATGTCAACCAGTACGCCGGCGTAATCCGTTCCACATCACGCCGGATGTGGAACGAGCTTGCCAAATATTATAATCGCGGCGAGATCGAGCGCCCTGATTCGTTTATCCCGGAAGATAATTCAAATGGTGATTCGTCTACTGGCCAAGCTACCTCCGATTTCACAGGAGTCAGTGGCTTAGAAAATAGCCTGGTGGCACAACAACTGACATCTCCATCAGCCAGTCATCAGGCTCCCGTTCCCTATGAGCCACAGTTTATCAATGGCGTACCACGCTGGCTTTCACCGGAAGAGCAGGATACGACAAGCTTCAGTAAAGGGATCGCCAACTATCAGCAACAGCTCAATAAAATGGCTGAGCAAAATATGTATGCCGCTGAGTTTATGTGGGTCAGTACTAAGTCAAAAGGCTTAATCAAGGGCATTGACTATCTTGCCGGAGGATACTTTGACAATAGTTCGCTTGATCAGAGCGCAACGGACTACGCAGACAAAGCCAATAAAAAGCTAAAATCTTGGACCCAGTTGACCAAAGCGCAACAACAAGAGGCTAGCGACGCCATTACTAAGCACATGTTCAAGTCAACCCTGGTACATGAATTTGGCCACAACCTAGGCTTACGTCATAACTTTATGGGTTCCGTCGACAAAGATAACTTCTACCACCAGGATGAAGTAGCCAAATTTGGCTATGAAAAGGTCCCCGCCTACAGCTCAATAATGGACTACGGTGCCTCTATATTTGATGAGCTGCCGACTTACGGTAAATATGATATTGCCGCACTGAGGTATGGATACGGCCGCAAGGTGGAAGTTCACCAGTCAAGCGAAGAAGCGGCGACGACTCAACTCGTCAGTCTTAGCAACATCGATGAAAACCTACGTAAAAATCATCAGGCCTACCCTTTAGGCGCTCTCGATCAGTTGCAAAAGAACCTGACGGCAGTCTCTCCGGATGCTCAAGTTAAGCGCTATATCTATTGCACCGACGAGAACGTGAGCAGTACGACTACCTGTAACCGCTTTGACGAAGGCACTAACATTCTGGAGCTGACCCAGTTCCGGATCCAGAAATATTGGGATAACTACGATCTGGTCAACCGCCGTGACGGACGAGATCAGTTTTACGATTTTAATCTGCACTACTACAGCTTCAGCCGCTGGAACCAGTTCAATGAAATCCGAGAAGTCGTTGAAGACCTGGGGGAAATGGACTACCAGCTAGGGCAACTGAGAGGGGCTGAAGACAGCTACGGCCAAAATGTCGCCAATTACTATACCGACAACTGTACTCGCGCCTACACCCGCAAGAACTTGCCTAAAGGAGCCCAACAGGTCTGTGATACCTTTGACGCCGCTCTGGAGGCTGCAAACTTCTTCGTCAAGGTGATGAGTACTCCAGATCAGGTCTGTGAGCTTGAAGTGACACCATCAGGACAACAGCCGATCAATCGATTTGTCGCCTTGTCTGATCTTTGGAGTAGTTATGGCCCGAGGATCCAGCATAAAACGACACTGCCAAGATCATGCTTTGACCCAGACTTGGTCGCCGAAATGGCTAATGGATACGATAACATCAAAGTGCTTTCCGAAACCCGGGACGGACGCTCACATGCCAATATGCGAGCCAACAACCCGTATCAGAATTCAGCAAGTGCCGTCGACCTGTTAGGTATATGGCCGGACAAGCTGCTAGCTGCCCAGATGCTGGTTAAGCGTGGCGATAATACTTTCAACAGAGATAAATCCAATATGGCTCTGCTTGATGTGTCCGATCCTCGCAGCGGTACCCAGGGAACACCGATAAAAGTACAGGCTTACCTCGGCCACCTTGGCTTTGACTACGATAAATACCCAGCGCCAATCTTCGTGGACAAGGACGGCAACCGCAAAGCGACCGTCAAGCCATACCGGCCAGATATCAAGCGGGCAATTGATGTTCCGCCCTATCTGTCGGGGCTGAAACGTTACTTCCAGTTATCGAAAACAACGGTAACCCCGATGTACTCGGCACTACTGCACAACTTGGTTGCATTTGGCACAGTCCAAGAATATGGCCTGTCCGACAGTTCACAGTACTTAATCGACGCTATTACCCTAAATCGACCTGGTTCGGATATCGATATGGAAAATGGCTTTGAATTTAGCCTCAAAGCCAGAAACTATGCAGTAACACGCCGTAATCGCATCGGATTACGCATGGCTGAAAAAGCGCTGTTGATTAACGGTAAACAGGATGAACTTACCAAACTAGAAAATGCTCATTCAACCACCAAGCAAAACCTGAAGGCATACGGCATAAGAAACCTGAACGATTTCACGCTATTTATGCTACGTGATACCGAAGCTGTGAATCTGCTGAAAAAGACACCGTATTTCGACTCATTATTCCGTGGGACAATCTTCTCGCCGGCCAAGTTCACGCTTGATGAAGCAAATAACTGTTACTCACCAGCAACAGGAAGCAACCAGTGCCATAACAAAGATGACCTGCATGCCGCCTGGAATGCTATCCGTAGCTATAAAGATGAAGATCCTGAATACCTGGAAGCTCTATTGAGTAGTGCAGATATCTACGCAACCAATATTGCCGAGGCTATCACACAGCAGCCACAAGATGCTGATGTTTACGATATCGATCCTGAAACCATCTGGCTCTGGACAACCAGGGAATATATTCAGTACCGCTATGCGCTAGAACAGCTTCCTGTACTGTAACCTTACTATTTAGTAAGCAATGAAATACCCGGGTATCGGCGATACCCGGGTATTTCAACTAATCCCATTCATTCCAACGCAAGAAACTGGAACTGCAGGCAGCAAATATAGCGAGATAAGACCTAACACCCCATATCTCGATACGCAGCGACCCATTTCATAATGCTTTCCATATACATCTTGCGCTGTAAGTATTTGTAATTATTATACAATACTTGGTCGGGATCTTTGCCCATTACAATTAGGCCATAACACGGATGTGTTAACACATAGCCCCACCATGAAAGCAGTACGAAGTACTTATTAAAAGGATGTAAAGGAGTATGCCTTGCTAGCCTACTTTAGCCGACGATTATTACTGATCATTCCCACCTTCATTGGCGTAACCCTGATGGTTTTCGCATTAACCCGCTTTGTTCCCGGCGGTCCGGTTGAGCGGATGATTGCCCAGATGCAATCCCAGTCAATGGAAAGCGGAGGTGGAAACCAACAAGGTTCACAAACACTGTCTGATGAACAAATTGCCGAACTCAATACCTTCTACGGTTTGGACAAGCCGATATTCGAGGCCTACAGCGAGTGGCTGGGTAAACTGGTGCAACTCGATTTAGGCGAATCTACCCGCTATTACGAGCCAGTGTGGGGAATGATAAAGGAACGACTACCCATATCATTGTTCTACGGCCTGCTGACCTTTCTGATCAGCTACCTGGTCTCCATTCCGCTAGGGATCCTCAAGGCGATGAAGCACGGCTCCCGGTTCGATAATGTCAGTTCGGTTATGGTGTTTATCGGTTATGCCCTGCCGAACTACGTCGTCGGGGTGTTTCTGATTTCTTTCTTTGCCTTTCACCTCGACTGGTTCCCGATGGGCGACTTCGTCAGCGATGATTTTGATGATTTACTGTGGCCTGACAAAATAGCGGACCTGTTTTCTCATGCTGTTCTTCCCCTGTTCTGTTACATCATCGGGGACTTCGCCATTCTCACCATGACAATGAAAAACAACCTGTTGGAAAACCTGGCGGCAGATTACGTCAAAACGGCCATTGCCAAGGGACTGCCATTTAAACAGGCCGTACGCAGACATGCGCTCCGAAATAGTCTGATCCCAATCGCCAGCCATCTGGGCAATGTTGTGTCCGTCTTTGTCGCAGGATCATTTCTGATCGAAGTCGTCTTCAACATCGATGGCATTGGCCTGCTGGGGTATGAATCGATCATCGAGCGCGATTACCCGGTTGTCATGGGGATCCTGGCTATGTCTTCCCTGCTGTTGATGTTCGGTAACATCCTCTCGGATATGTGCGTTGCCATTGTCGATCCTCGGGTTAAATTCGGGAGCTAAACCATGCCGTTAAATCCACTGACCAAAAAGAAACTTAACCGCTTCCGCTCCATCAAGCGAAGCTACTATTCCTTCGTACTCCTAACAACCCTGGTACTGCTCTCCTGTATCGCAGAACTTCTGGTTAACAGCCGGGCTCTAGTTGTCTCCTACCAAGGCGAACTGCACTTTCCGACCTACTCTGAAGTAAAAACCGGTGAAATGTTCGGCCTTAACTATGGCTACGAGGTCAATTACCGCGAGCTGAAACAATACTTTGCCGAAGAAGGGAAAGGGAACTGGGTACTGATGCCTGTTATTCCCTGGAATCCGTACGAGCAAGACTTCGACGGCATGCACTACCCGCCGAATCCGCCTTCGCTGGAAAGCCAGCACTACCTGGGCACCGATGAGTCAGGCCGAGATGTGCTTGCCCGCCTGATATACGGTTTCCGGATCGCTATCTGGTTCGCCATGCTGACCCTGACACTCTGCTACACCATTGGCGTACTGGTTGGCTCACTGATGGGTTACCTCGGCGGCAAATTCGATCTGGTGATGCAGCGGGTCATTGAGGTGTGGTCGATGGTGCCCTTCCTCTACGTCATCATGATCATGGTCTCGATTATCCAGCCAAGCTTTTTTCTGTTCGTTCTGATTAACGTCATGTTCGGCTGGATCAGCATTACCTGGTACATGAGAACCATGACCTATAAAGAAAAAGCCCGGGAATACGTTATGGCAGCCCGGGCTCAGGGAGCAGGCCTGTGGCGGGTGATCGTCAAACACATCCTGCCTAATACCATGGTCATGGTGATCACCCTGGCACCATTCGGCATTGTTGCCAATATCACCACGCTAACCGCATTGGACTACCTCGGGCTGGGACTCATGCCGCCAACCCCGAGCTGGGGTGACTTGCTGCAACAGGGTAAATCAAACCTGGATGCCTACTGGATCATCGGCTCGGTCGTCATGGCTATTGTTTCGGTACTGACCATGGTGACCTTCATTGGCGAAGGCGTCAGGGAAGCCTTCGACCCGAAAAAATACACCCGCTACATCTGATACCTGGGCGCACTATGCTCATGACAGATAACGGTTCATACAAACCACAACATTAAAACGGTAGCAAGGCAGCCACCGAGAACATAAATGTATGGAGAAACAATGAGACAATTTTGGATGGCCTCTCTGCTCGCAGTCATTACGGTACTGTGCCAGGGCAAGGGGCTGACAGCAGAGCTCCCGTCGGGCCTGAACTGGATTTCTAATCCGGAGCAGCCGCTGTTTGCCGACAGCCGGGCCAAAGCAGGCGGCACTTACCGGTTACATATTTCAAGCTTTCCGCTGACGTTGCGAACTATCGGCCCCGATTCTAACGGAAGCTTTCGGGCCTTTTTACTTGATGGCAACCCAGCTCTGCTCCAGCAGCAGCCGAACACCCGACAGTTTCTGCCAGCTATTGCAAAAGAGTGGGCCTTTGGTGACGACCACAAAACCCTCTACTTTCGGATCGATGAAAGTGCACGCTGGACCGACGGCGAGCCAATCACTAGCCGGGACTTTGCCTTTGTGTTCGATTACATGAGAAGCGAGCACGCCAAGGCGCCTTGGTACAAAGATTACTTCACCAACAAAGTGGCGGGGATCACGGTCTATGACAACTACACCTTTGCCCTCCACTCCGCCGATCAACTGGCTGACGATGAGCTGATCATGCGGCTAAATATTATGCCTAAACCGGCACACTTCTATCCGGGCGGTCAGCTTCCGAAAGATTTCATACGTCGCTATAACTGGAAAGCCGAGCCGACTACCGGACCGTACAAAGTTGGTAAAATTCGCAAGGGCCGGGCCGTTCACCTAGTGAAAGTTGATAACTGGTGGGGATATACCAACCGCTACTACCAGCATCGCTACAACGTCGACAAGATCATCATCAAGGTGATCCGGGATACAGATATCGCCCTTAAGTATTTCGAGCGAGGCAAGCTGGATGCGTATTACATGGTCTTCCCGTCACTATGGCACAACAAAGCCAAAGGACCGCTCTATGATAAGGGCTACATTCAGAAGTCATGGTTTTACAACCAGTCCCCCCAAGGTGCGGCCGGAGTATGGCTGAACCTTCAGGCTCCGCTGATGGATAATGCCAATATCCGCCAGGGCATTGCCCACTCTCTGAATGTCGGAAAAATGATTGATGTCGCCCTGCGCGGAGATTATGCCCACCAGCAAAGCTTCGGCTCTGGCTATGGCGACTACGATAACCCGGACATCAAAGCCAAGAAGTTTGATCCGGCACTGGCCGCCGAATATTTCGAAAAGGCCGGGTTCGACCGTCTGGACAGCGACGGTACCCGCATCAATACGAAGGGCGAACGCCTTGCCATCACTCTGACCTATCTGAGCAAAATGCACACAGCCCGGGTGGTGGTACTGAAGGAAGAAGCAAAAAAAGCCGGTCTGGATCTTGAGCTCAAATTGGTTGACGGTGCTACCGGCTTCAAGTCACTTCTTGAGAAAAAACATCAGGCTGCCTTCCTGGGTATGGGCACGAGCGCACTGCCTGTTTACTGGCAGTACTTCCACTCATCAAATGCACATCCGCAAACCAATAACTTCACCAACTATGCCAACCCGGAGATGGACAAGTTAATTGAAGCGTTTGACACCGAATTTGATGTCAGCAAAAAGGCGGAGATATCACGGCAAATCCAGCAAAAAATCGCTGACTGCAACTGCGTGATACCAACCTATTCGGTGCCGTTCTCCCGAGGTTCCCACTGGCGTTATGTCAAGCTGCCTCAAGGCCTGGGCACCGCGTTATCCCGCGATATCCTTGATGCCAGCAAGATGGAATTCGGCCTGTTCTGGATTGACCTTGACGAGAAAAGAGCGACCAAGGAAGCCCTGGATGACGACAAGTCCTTTGAGCCTGTCACTCTCATCGACAAACGTTTCGTTCAGGGATAAGGAAATGCCACACAATGAGTAGTAACAATAACGATATCCTGACTATCAAGGATCTGGAAACCACCTTCTCAACCGATGAAGGGGAAATTAAAGTACTGGACGGCGTCTCATTCAGTGTCGCCAAAGGCAAAACCATCGGGGTTGTCGGAGAGTCTGGTTGTGGTAAAAGCGTCACCGCTGCTTCCATTATGGGGCTGCTACCCCGACCTTATGGAAAAGTGACTGCGGGCTCCATTACCTATAATGGCACCGATCTGGTCAGCATGGTCCCGGAAGATCTCTACCGCACTCGCGGAGCGCGGATCTCAATGATTTTCCAGGATCCGATGACCGCCCTGAACCCTGTGCATTCAGTCGGCCGCCAACTGTGTGAAGTCTATGAGCTGCACCGGCCGGAGTTTTCCAAAACCGAACGTAAACAAGCGGCGATTGATATGCTGCAGCGGGTCGGCATTCCGGCAGCCGAGCAACGCTTCCATGTCTATCCTCATGAACTTTCCGGCGGAATGCGCCAACGGGTGATGATTGCCATGGCTCTGGCCTGTAAACCGGACATCCTGATAGCTGATGAACCGACTACGGCTCTGGATGTCACCGTTCAGGCCCAGATCCTAGAGCTGATGCGCTCCATCCAGGAAGAAAACAACATGGCCATTATCTTCATTACCCACGATTTGGGCGTTGTTGCCGAAATGTGTGATGAGGTAGTGGTGATGTATGCCGGCCGGGTAGTGGAACGGGCGGATGTGTTCACCCTGTTTGAATCTCCCAAGCACCCTTATACCCAGGGACTGCTGCGTTCGATTCCGCGTATTGAGGATAAACCGAAAACCAAGCTGAATACCATCCCGGGCTCAGTCCCCCACCTTAAAGAGATGCCATCTGGCTGCCGCTTCCGTAACCGCTGTTACTACCAGAACGAACATTGTGGCGAAACCGTACCGCAGCCACAAACGGTGTCACAAAAGCACTTCGTCAGTTGCCTGAAGATAAACGAGGTCAACAATGCCTGAAACGATTCTTAAACTCGTCGATTTGAAACAGCACTACGCACTGCGAGGCTCGCTGTTTCGCAAACCCAAATACGTTTATGCTGTCGACGGTGTGTCATTCGACGTCAAGGCAGGCGAAACCCTTGGTCTGGTAGGTGAATCAGGCTGCGGAAAAAGCTCTGTAGGGCGAACCCTGCTCAAACTTCATGAGCCAACAGCCGGACAGATCATCTACAACGGACAAGACATCACTCATCTGAGCCCGTCAGAAATGGTATCCCTGCGCAAAGAGATGCAGATTATTTTTCAGGATCCAATGGAGAGTCTTAACAGCCGTCATACCATAGGCACCATCATCGCTGAGCCGTTTGAAATCCACAACATCGGCCTGCCGGAAGAACGAGAAGCCTGGGTCAAAGAGCTGTTGCAGAAAGTCGGGCTGCCGGTATCTGCGGCCAACCGATATCCGCACGAATTTTCCGGCGGGCAACGCCAGCGGATCGGCATCGCACGGGCAATCGCACTCAACCCGAAACTGATTGTCTGCGACGAAGCGGTATCCGCACTGGATGTTTCGGTACAATCGCAGATCATCAACCTGCTGCTTGATCTTCAAAAACAGATGAATCTGGCCTTGATCTTCATCGCTCACGACCTATCGGTTGTCCGTCATATCTCAGACAAGATCGCCGTGATGTATCTGGGGCGAATTGTTGAGCTCAGCGATACAGAAACACTGTTTAGCAACCCGCAACACCCTTACACCAAGGCGCTCATCTCAGCGATCCCCATCCCGGATCCGCGTCAGCGTGGCAAGCGAGTCATGCTGGAGGGCGATGTACCATCCCCCATGGCCCCTCCGCCCGGGTGTCACTTTGCATCACGGTGCCCACAAGCCGAAAGTACGTGCCAAAACACTTATCCGACTTTGACGCAGAAGAGCAAGCAACATCTCGTCGCCTGTCATCAGGCATCATCAACCTGAGGTGGCTTGCCTTCACTCATTTAGCGGGGGAGTATTTATGCTCCCTGCTCTTCGAACTGCTCAATGGCGACTTTGACATCCTGCAAAAAAGAATTGGGTAGAGTACTAATGCCGTCAGAAAATGTTAATGGCTGGTGCTGGGTAACAAACAGCAGCACATTGCGGAGTAATTCTTTCTCAGTTAAGCAATTTTGCATATTCTCGCTGTGGTACTTCAGCACCTCCTTAGCAAGCAACTGATTCAGGGCCTCCAGTTGCTCTTCCTTCAGGTACATTCGGGAGAAGCCTACCCGCACGCAGTTAGGGTTTTCCAGTGCTTGCTCCTTGAGAATATCCTTGTATTTGTCACTTAACTTGGAGTCATCGGAAAAGCGGTAGTATAAGGGGCCGATTAACTGAATTTTGTTATCTTCAGCCAGCTTTACCAGACCTAGCATTTCTAGCGCGCGCAAATATGCATACGTAGAGGTTTTGTCCAGACCATACTTTTTCCGCATATGGTCATAACTGTCCTGATTACGTAAATGCCGTAGCTCCCGATAAAAATCATAAAGCTGCGGAAAAAGGTAGAAAATTTCATCTTGGGTTTGGCTAAAAAAGCTATCGTTGTCATGCTGGAGTTTGATTGCCAGTTTCTGAAGCTCTTCCAGAGTAGTATCCGCTTCCTGGCAGTAATCCAATAA
Organism: Photobacterium obscurum; assembly: GCF_026191635.1. Taxonomy (GTDB): domain Bacteria; phylum Pseudomonadota; class Gammaproteobacteria; order Enterobacterales; family Vibrionaceae; genus Photobacterium; species Photobacterium obscurum. The sequence goes on along the minus strand of NZ_JAKRRW010000013.1, from coordinate 138,331 downwards.
CTTTTCGAGGGTTATATTCGGGCTATACAAATGCCGTTTGAATGTCGACAGGGGGACACCCAACCTATCTGCGAGCTCTCTATAGGTTAACCCCTTAGCCTTAATAATACTCCTCAGTGCTGCCAGTAAATACTCAGGATTCGCTGCTCGCATACTACTTCTACTCCTGTATTGTTATTCTGCGTATCCTGTTATTAGTAAATGATGTGTGTTGTTTGGCAAGCGTATTCTTTAATTTTTTTCTGACAGGCACGGTAACGCGGGGATAAAAGCAGTAAAAACGTGTTTTCAGCACGCAGAAACAACAAAGCCCCAGCGTTAGCTGAGGCTTTGTTATTGAATCTTGGTGCCCGAGGACGGACTTGAACCGTCACTCCCGAAGGAAACGGATTTTGAATCCGTCGTGTATACCAATTTCACCACTCGGGCAGATGTAGGGCATTATACGAATACTGGATTGATATGCCTACCTTTTTTTTAAATTATTTGCATATCTGCCATCCCCTATATGGCACATCATCTCTATAGTACTTTACCCTTCGCCTAACGAAAGGCAGCAATCACCATTGCGAATTCGAAGCTGTGGTTCAAATTGACGGTTGAGCTCGATCTCTTCATGCTTGATCTGGCTTATCAACACCTCAACAGCAAGCCGGGCCATATCGCTAATCGGGAAATGAACCGCAGAAACCGTTGGATAGAAGCTAGCACAAAGATCGATACTATCGAAGCTGATCAGTGAAACCTGCTGCGGGACAGCCACCTTGTTTTCATGAAAAAACTGCAAAGCTCCCCCGGTCATCTCTTCACTACAGGAAAACAGTGCCGTGATCTCCGGATGAGCCTGGTAGATTTGTTGGGCTGCAACATAACCACTTTCTCGCCCGTAGTTACCTTCCGCGCACAGGCTCGGGTCAAAGGCAATACCAGCCTCTGCTAGCGCATTAACATAGCCCTGAAAACGTTGCCGGCTATTGGTACGGTTAAGCGGGCCAGATATACAGGCAATTTTCTTGTGCCCTTGGCCGAGCAAATGATTAACCGCCATCACCCCAGCCTGGGTATGGTCGAACGTGATGCATCTCGATTCTAGGCCTTCGACGGTACGATCGAGCAACACAAAGGGTGTAGGCTCTTGCGCCAACTCCCGTAATTCATTATCACTGAGGTGGCGACTATTCAGTACATACCCCTCGCAACGAAGAGCGTGAAAACGGCGAATCGCCTCGCGCTCGCCCTCTGCACTATGATGTCCCTGAGCAGTAATCAAAAACTTGTTATGCAAATCTAGCTCAGCCTGAACCTGATCCATCATTGCCCCAAAGAAACCACCGGTATAGTAGGTAACCAATAGACCAGTCATATTTGATGAAGCCGTTGCAAGAGAGCGCGCTATTGCACTCGGACGATAGTTCAACTCGGCCATCGCCTGCTCGACTTTCCGTTTCGTATCTGAACGAAACTGACCTTCACCATTAATGATCCGCGATACCGTTGAACGATGAACACCTGCCAGGGAGGCGACATCTTTAATGCTTGCCATGATAAATGTACTACCCTTCAAGCCGATACTCGGCCGATAAACCAACACTCCATATTCCCCGGCTATTGTATTCAGCCTAACCACATGAAGATACAATAAACATCAAAATACTCACTCTCGATTTATAGCAAGCTGACAGTAATTCGCATCGGTGACAAGGGGGGATGACACGATACTGACAGCCGCTATTTTCTTATTCGAGATAGAAGCCAATGCTAAAGCGAGCATACCTGCCCAGCGCCATAGCACTATTCCACAGCCCTACGAGAGGGTCTCATGACACAAGAATTGAAAAGTCACTGAGCTTAATATCAAGATCATCGAGTGCTTCGAGTAGTCTTTTGTCGGTAAGAATATCAAGCTCCTGAGCTCTTTCAGCATGGTAAGCACTGGCCTCAATAAGAGGCTGGTCGATATACGCCGGATGGCACATGACCTCCAAAACATCACAGTTACCATGATGCTTTTCGATGAGATGCAACAGCTTATCCAAACAGAGAGCACTGCCATAAAATCCGTCATCAAAGACATATCGACAATCACTTGCCGTCTTACTGTGATAGCCACTCGCTCTCAATGGAACCTGATACCCGCTCGCTATTTCTTGTACCACGGGAAAAACCTGCGGATGCATATGGGCATGATGATGGCTATCGATATGGCTTAGACTCAGCCCAGTTGCAAGAAAATGCTCAATTTGCGCGGTCACTTCATCGGCAATCTGCTGCTCGGAAAAATCACGCTTCGACCAAAAATTCTCTTTCTGCAAGAAACGTCCGTTATCGCCAACCAAACACGGGGCTTCAGTCAAAGGGACTCCCGCAGTGAGCCGCACATGAAGCCCAACCTTAAATAAAGAGCTGGAAGAAGCTAATTGAACGGCATGCTTTTCAGCAGCCATATCCACCATCATCGTGGTTGAGCGAACCACCCCGGACTGAGATGCCTCTGCAATACCAAGATTGACTCCAGGGGTTAAGCCAAAATCATCGGCGTTAAAAATTACATACATAACTTCACCTAAAATGAGAGCAGCAATATCATGTTTCGACTACTGCTCTCCCGTTCAGACTCTAGTGACTAAATTGAGGCAAATAGTCATGATTGGCTTTCAATATATCGTCCAGTATTGCCTTGGCTCGCTTGATATCTGGCACCAGGGGATTATTGGCTAACGCCATGAAAGCTTGATCATAATCACCATGAACAGCAGCCTCGACCGTCAGTTGTTCATAAGCCTTAACCTGATGAACCAAGCCGCTCACCGCCGGGCTCAAGTGTCCAACCGCTAAAGGCCGAGCCCCCCAGTTACCGACCACGGCACTACACTCGATCACCGCATCGTCAGGTAGGCCGGCAATGGTCCCATTGTTACGTACATTGACAACATGGATCGTATTTAAGTCGTTGTAAATTGCATCCACCAGATTCAGGGAAGCATCAGAGTAGTAAGCTCCGCCACGTTGCTCAAGCTGTTCCGGCTTTTGGTCAAGGCTGGTATCTTGATACAGTTCAAACAGTTCACGTTCGGTTGCCATCACTTGCTCGGCCCGTGTTCCGTCACGCTCAGCCGATCCCTTCTCTTCGGCAAGCATGGCGTCAGTTTGGTAAAAATAGCGATGATATGGGCACGGAATCGCCCCTAATGCTTTAAGGAACACCGGATCCCAGGGCTCCTCAAAAATATTCGTCATACTGAAGTTTGCACCATCACCGACCTTACCCAAAACCTCAGCCGTAACATCTTTCCCATCCAACCAGGCTCGATGTGCCCAGAGCAAATGATTCAGCCCAGCACATTCCAAGGTTAACTTGTCTGGCGAACAGCCCATCATCTCGGCGATCATCATCTCCATCGACACAGGCACATTGCAAAGGCCAATGGTCTTGACCTTGGTATATTTCTGTACGGCTTCTGTCACCAGACCTGCAGGATTAGTAAAGTTCAGCATCCAGGCGTTTGGTGCCAGCTCTTCAATATCGTTGCAAATATCAAGGATCACAGGGATTGTACGGAGTGCTTTGGCAAAACCGCCCGGACCGGTCGTCTCTTGCCCAATCACATCATATTTTAGGGGAATACGCTCGTCACTCGCACGAGCCTGAAGTCCACCAACCCGAAACTGAGTCATCACAAAGTCAGCCTCTTTAATCGCAGCACGGCGATCCAAAGAAGCCTTTAGGGTTATATCTGCCCCCACTTTCTCAACCATCCGTCGTGCCAGGTCGACAATGATCTCTAGCTTATTCTGACCAGCCTCGATATCGACAAAATGGATCTCTTTGACCGGTAAGTGATCAAGCCTTTTTAGAACACCTTCAATGAGTTCGGGAGTATAGCTGCTCCCTCCCCCGATGATGGCAAGTTTTAACGAAGATTTAGTCATAATCCAGCCCTACTTTTCTGCCATTTTTTCGTGCAAAGCAAGCATCTCAGTCGCGAGTTCATGGGCAAGAATGGTGGTCATCAAATGATCCTGCGCATGTACCATTACCAATGTCATGGGTACTTTACCCTCCCCCTGATCAGCCTCTATAAGCTGAGTCTGGGTTAAGTGGGCTCGATTAAGGCACTCCTTCGCCTGTTTCAGTAATGCCCTAGCGTCTTCAATCCCATCTTTTCTCGCCAAGGCCAGTGCCTCATAGCACAAGCTGCGAGCTTCACCGGCATTAACAATAATCTCCATTACCACCGCTTCTTGATCCATTTCGATTTCTCCTCAATTCATAAAGTCATGTTCTGGGTTATAGCCTGTGCGATAACCCAGTGATTATTGCTAGGCGGTCGCACCACTTGCAGGTACGGACTCAGCACTCTGCTCTTGGCTCGCCGACTTTCCTTCTTCCTCAAGCAATTGTTTCTCAAACATTTTGAAGAAAGGCAGGTAGATGAAGAGATCCATCACGAGTAAGGCGATAACCAGCAAGACCGGAGACAGCGTCCAACCCGATCCCCACGAAGCACCAAGCAGTGCAGGTGCGGTCCAAGCGGTCTGTGACACCCCAGCGCCGACTATGCCCATATGAACGGCGGTATAAGCAATAATGGCATTGAATACGGGAGCAAAAATGAACGGTATAAACATGGTAGGGTTCAGAACTAGCGGACTACCAAAGATCACGGGCTCATTGATCTGGAAGAAACCAGGAACAAAACTCATACGGCCGAGACTACGCAGATGAACCGAACGACTGAACATCATGAGAATCACTAACGCCAACGTTGCGCCAGAGCCGCCGATAAAGATGTAGAAATCCCAGAAAGGCTGAGTAAAGACATTAGGAATGGCCTCACCGGCCAGATAGGCTGTTTGGTTTGCGCCAATATTTGTCAGGAAAATCGGAGACAGTAGTCCAACAACAATCGCCGCACCATGGATCCCTGCAAACCACAAGAGTTGACACAATAACAGCGCACCAATGATGGCCGGTAAAGTATTAGACGCGCTAACTAATGGCCTGAACATCTCCAAGACCAGATCAGGGATCAGCATGTCATACTGCGATTGAAGAAAGAGGCTCAGTGGGTACAGAGTCAGGAATACAACCACTACCGGGATCAGCATTTCAAATGAACGGGCAATGGCTGGCGGTACCTGTTCGGGCAGCCGGATCGTTATATTGTACTTTTTCAATATACGGATCAGTTCGACAGAGAAGAATGCACTAATCACTGAGGTAAAAATCCCCGTACCAGATAAGTGCCCTACGGAGAGGGCATTATCAGTCGCAGGGGAGGCGACCAATAAAAAGGACATTAGTGATAATGCGGCACAGGTAATACCATCCATTTTATAAGCCCGAGCAAGGCTATACCCGATCCCCATCGATACAAAAATCGCCATGATGCCCATTGTCATATTATAAGGCATCATAAGGTTATCAAAATTAGCCGAGGCAAAATCCAGCCAAACTCGGCCGAATGCATTCTGCGTATCTTCTGCAAATGGCGGAAAAGCAAACACCAACATGAAACTACCAATAATAATAAATGGCATCGCTATAATAAAACCGTCACGCATAGCTCGAACATGTTTTTGGTTACCGACTTTTACTGCCAGCGGTGCAATATGTTTTTCAACGATATTAATTACCGCATCATAGAACTTCATATAACAAATCCTTTTATTAAAAATGAAATATCCCTACCCGCATATTTAATGCAGAGACATTTAATATTCTTCTTTTCTAAAACTATCGAATAAGAATAATACTGACTTTATTCTTATTCCATTAATCAGACATAAGATAAATCGCTTGGTCTAAAACTTCTTCTCCTTTCATCATCCCGTATGCCATTGGAGATATCGCGTCAATCTGCTTACCATACTGACTCGCGGTTTTCCGTAGCTCATCAAGCTGAAAGCGTACCTGAGGTCCTAACAAACAAACATCAAACTCTTGAATTGCATCTTCAAACACTGATACAGGCTGGGCTTCAATCTTACAATCCATTCCTCGACTTTCCGCAGCCTGCTCCATTTTCTTAACCAGCATACTGGTTGACATTCCTGCACTGCAACACAATAAGATCTTTTTCATCACGCTCTTCCTTTATTGTTCCCGCTATTTAAACGATGAAAAAATTGTAACCAAATTAATCAAAACACAAAAGCGCAACCGGTTGCATTGATCGTGAGTAACATCCCAGTTTAATAAACAAATAGCGATTGGCTTTCATCTAGAAATAATCATAAAAGTATTTAAGTTAATGAGTAAAATTAAACAACAACCATCACAGTAAAAAAGTATCAATAAATACTATTAAACTATGCGAGACTAATCTTAAATTCGAAGAGAAAACGCCATTGTATTACATTGAGTATGAGATATCGGGCAGCATCATAAGGATATACTGGTAATCCATTCTTAACATTCAATTAATTCATATTAAGCATCACATTGTAATCGTGAAAAAAACATTCATGGCTCAATCTGGAGGTTTTCAACTTCACTTTCCCGCATCCTAAACTTCTGCAACTTCCCCGTCACTGTCATCGGAAACGTATCGACAAACCGAATATATTTGGGGATCTTAAAGTGGGTCATTTGGCCATGGCAGTATTCTCGGATATCTTTTTCCGTCATGGCTTCTCCTGGATGCAATTGAACCCAGACGGCAACTTCCTCACCATAAAACTCATCCGGAATACCAAACACCGCCACTTGCTGGATTTTAGGATGGGCAAACAAAACTTCTTCAATCTCTCTGGGGTAGATATTTTCCCCGCCGCGAATGATCATTTCTTTAATCCGTCCGGTAATTTTCACATACCCTTCGGCATCCATTGTTCCCAAATCACCAGAATGCAACCAGCCATGCTCATCTATCGCCTCTTTTGTCCCCTTGGGATTGCCGTAGTAACCTTTCATCAAGTGGTAGCCACGAAAGCATATTTCGCCAATCTCCCCCAGAGGCACGGTGGCCCCGACTTCAAGCCCAATAACCTTAACTTCCTGATGCGCTAAATTTTTACCGACCGTTTCGGTTCTGCGCTCCAGGCTATCGTCGCGCGAGGTAAGATGGGTTAGCGGTGACGCTTCCGTTTCCCCATAGCCAATTAATATTTCACTGCAGTGCATGTCTTTCATTACCCGCGCCATCAATGACGGCGGACAGGGTGCACCGGCCATAATCCCGGTACGTAAGCTACTCATATCATAACGGCGGAACTCAGCATGCTCTAGCTCGGCAATAAACATCGTCGGTACACCATGGATAGCAGTACACCGCTCACGCTCTATCGCACATAATACCGCCTCGGGATCAAAGTGCTCTGACGGGATCACAATACAGGCCCCCACCGATAAACAGAGCAAATTCGCCAGCACCATACCAAAGCAATGATAAAAGGGCACTGGCACACAGAGCCGATCCTGCTCAGTAAAGTGCATGGCCTTTGCTGAGAAATAGGCATTATTCAAAATATTATGATGACTTAAGACCACCGCCTTCGGAAAGCCTGTCGTACCAGAGGTATATTGGATATTGATCGCGTCATCGCAGTCCAGACTTGCGGTAACACTGTCGATCTCCTGCTCCTTAACGGCCTCCCCTTTTTTCAAAATATCTGACCACACAGTAAAGCCCGCTGCCGGGCGTACCGTCTTATCCGGACTGGCAGGATCAAATACGACCACCGAACGCAAGAACGGAAAAGTCGCACTCTTAAGCGACGACCCTTCCTGCTTGAGTTCCGGTATCAACTCCAACAGCATCGAGAGATAGTCACTATCACGGAACGAAGGAATGACAAATACCCCCTGAACCTCCGAGCACTGTAGCGCGTAGGCCAGTTCCCGTTGACGGTAGGCCGGATTAATATTGACCAACACGAGCCCGATGGTGGCGGTTGCCATTTGCAACAATAACCATTCCAGGTTATCGGTAGACCAAATACCGATTCGGTCTCCTTTCTGAAACCCCGAGCCAAGCAGCCCCTTGGCAAGCCTATTGATTTCCACAGATAGTTCACGGTAGGTTAACCGCCGGCTCTGGGCTATTGAAATAACAGCGTCTTGCTGCGGATATTGCGCGGCAACATCAATAAAGTGCTCTGGAATCGTTTTACCAAGCAGCGGCTCATCTCCACCACGATGAAAATAACTTTTAGGCGTCACTTTCATAATGCTTTCCTCGTGTTAGCAAACCGTACTTAAAGGAAATGAGGTGCGGTTGAAAACAAGGAATAACGTCGATAGGACATCGCCTTGTTTAGCCGTTTTTTGGCTAATGCCACAGCGGCATCACGAGGCAGCATGGATTGCTCGTTAACCCGCTTGAGCACCTGTTGGGTATTGCGCCGTATTTTATCTTCAATTGCCTGGAAGGCTGCCGCCTGTGTGGCACCGTGGTATTCCATCGCCGCGCAGATCACCCCGCCCGCATTGGCAATAAAATCAGGGATGCAAAGCACACCGTGTTGGTGGAGGTACTTCTCGGCTTCTAGCGTGCAGGGAATATTGGCACCCTGTACCATTACCTTGGTGTTCAAGCACTGAACATTGCCTTCATTAATCACATCCGGCCTCGCTGCCGGGATCCAAACATCACATTCGAGGCTAACAAGATCGGCACTTGAAATTTGGGTTGCATCGGCATAGTCAGTGACGGATTTACCATCGGCCTTCAGGGTTAACAACTGCTCGACATCCAAACCACTTTCATTACAGATTGCACCACAAGAGTCTGAGACGCCGATCAGCAGCGCCCCTTTCTCAACAAGAAACCGGCTCACATGTTTACCAACCGCGCCAAAACCCTGCACCACAAATCGCGCTCCTTTCACCTTAAAGCCACGCTCTTTAGCGACAACATCGACGACCTGAGTTAACCCCCAGCCTGTCGCCCCTAGCTTGTCGAGCGGGATCCCACCGAAGACATAGGGCAAGCCGACCACTCGACCCACTTCATCCCGGATCCAGGCCATGCACTCTTCGTCCACTCCCATATCAGGCGCAAAGATATACGTCTCCTCATTACGCAGCCCCTGGGCAAACGCCCGAATCAATGCCTCTTTATCCGGCTTATTCATTTTTGGATCCGCGCAAATCACCGCTTTGCCGCCCCCATGGGGGAGCCCCGCCGCTGCATTCTTGAATGTCATGGCCCGGGCAAGACGCACGCACTCTTCAGTAGTAACGTCTACTGCCATCCGGATCCCGCCAATTGACGGCCCCATCGCCACGTTATCGACGACCAGAACAGCTTTCAACGCCAGGGAGGGTTCATAGAGATGAATTATTTTTAGTGGCCCAAATTCATCTGAATATTGAAAAGCATCATCCATAGTATTTTTCAGATCATGGCTATGTGTTGTCTATAAACCGTAGACATAATTGCTCCAGAGCGAAGGTGCAATAGTGGGAAATTGATAGGAGGAATTAGAGAAAGGATATTCGTATGCTGCGGATACAAAAAAGCCTCAGCGTAAGCTGAGGCTTTTTTGTTAAATCTTGGTGCCCGAGGACGGACTTGAACCGTCACTCCCGAAGGAAACGGATTTTGAATCCGTCGTGTATACCAATTTCACCACTCGGGCAGATGCGGCTCATTATACGTATACCGACTTGATGCGCAAGCCTTTATTTAACACATCTTCCTACCCATGAATTACTTGCTTTATATTTAAGCAAACACAGGGGGCGGCGGACATTTTTTGTGCGCCGTATAGCTATTGGAAATAGAGCCGAACTAGTTGAAAACTATGCCGAAGCCAGAGTTTCTTATTATCTACCACTAAGCGGTAGCGTAGCAAAGAAGAAAGAAAGCCTGACCGCGATGTTATCGATAACACCGTATCCTGACCGACTTTGACGGTAATCGCAGGACAGAAAGTCATCCCCTGCGATAGAGATAGCTTCCTGTTTATGATCTTCGGCACTCGAGATAACGTCCGGGCGGCTAGAACAATCGTTCCTAACCGCTCTAGCGTCAATACCATATGATCGCCCTTAGCCATGACATGAATAGGCTCCCCATCGACCTCTATATCCAGCTCCCCTCTAATATCCAGCACCATGGCTATTCCAAATTACGCCCTCGAATACTAATACTGCCATTAAATTTCCATGTAGAATGCTCGGCCTTTTCACCCGCCCCACTTGGCACACTGACTTCAACATTATCAAAATCATAGGTAAGCTCCGCATGGCGCTCGGTCAACTTGTCATAAAGCGCGCCAGCCAGATCCGGCCAATTGGTGGTATTCTTATCAACCTCAGCCATGATATGTCTCCTCATTCATGTTCGATTATAAAGAATAGCTTCTAACCACCAGGTTCGCGGCTTTTCGTTTTCTCAATTCCGACATTCAGGCCATTCCCGTTATACCCAAGTGTATTGAAGTCACTTGGGTATATACCGCTTAGTTGTTACACTGCGGCATAATGAACCCAGCAATGGAACAAGCAAGCGACTTACTTGGTGCATACATGAAACAAAAGAAACAGCAGGACGTTAAACAGGCAAAACAATATCCGGGGCTTTTCCGCCGCCTGGCCGCATGGTTATATGACTCACTGGTTGTCGCCGCCGTACTGATGCTGGCAGGCGGAGCCGCAATGGCACTTGCCGCAATCATGCTGCACTTTGGTTTTTTTGAACTCGGCAACTATGAAGATATCAGCGCCTATATGACCCAGCACCCAGTTGTCGGCTTAGTTTATACTGCCTATCTCGCTCTGGTTATTATTGGTTTCTTCGCCTACTTCTGGTGCAAGGGCGGACAGACACTTGGTATGCGCGCGTGGAAGCTACGCCTGCAAAATAAAGACGGCTCCAACATTCGCCTGACACAAGCCCTGATCCGCATGGGCACTTCCGCATTTGGGCTGGGTAACCTGCTGGCCCCTTTCAGCAGCGAAAAGCAGTCCTTTCAGGACATCATGGCTGAATGTGAAATGGTGCAGCTGCCAAAGGCTAACTAATACCCAACCCACTAATTATCAAATAAAAAGGAGCCAGTAGGCTCCTTTTTGTTTATCAGACGATTACTCAACCAGATCTTATAGCTTACGCCTTAGCAGGTAAATCGTGATCATAAGGAACACCAGGCTCGGCCCCAATGCCCCGACAGCAGGGTGCAGACGGTAGACCAAGCTCATCGGGCCGAAGACCTCATTCGAGATATAGAAAGCGAAGCCGAAGATCACCCCGGAAAGCACCCTCGCTCCCATCGTCACAGAACGCAGTGGTCCGAAGACAAACGACAATGCCAACAGCATCATGACGGCAATAGAGATTGGCTGCAGCGCCTTGCGCCAGAACGCCAGCTCATATCGGGCTGAATCTTGCTTCGATTCCTTCAGGTAGGTGACGTAGTCATACACCCCGGATAATGCCAGTTCTTCCGGCTTAACGGTTACTACAGCCAGTTTGTCGGGGGTCAGACTGGTTTGCCACGACAACGTCGCATGCTTGGTATTGCTTTGCTGAACATCCGTAATATCGGTAACGGTCACGCCTTTCAGCAGCCAACCTTCTTGTTCACTGTATGACGCTGACTTGGCAAACACAGTCTCGGTAAGCTTGTCTTCCTCGTCAAACTGCCAGACGTTGACCGCCTTTAGCTTACTTTTGTCCTCTACCCGGGCAATATAGATAAAGTCATTGCCATCTTTGGCCCAAACTCCTCGCTGTACCGATAGCATACTCCCGCCAGAGGTCCACAACGCACGTAGCTCACGAGCCGCCTTCTGGGCTTCCGGCGCCCCCCACTGACCAAGCATCATTACCACCAGCATCAGCGGAACCGCAGTTTTCAGTACCGACAAGCCAATATCCAGCTTGGAAAAGCCCGCCGCCTGCATCACGACAAGCTCAGAGCTGGATGCCAGTGTACCCAGGCCAATCAATGCCCCAAGCAGAACTGCCATCGGGAAAAACATCTCGATATCACGAGGCATGCTGAGCAATACATAGGCCAGCGCTTTCCAGAGATCGTAAGTCCCATCACCGACCTTACGCAACTGCTCGACGTATTTGATAATCGCCGACAGCCCTACCAGCGTTGACAGAGTCAATGTCGTCGTCGCAATGATCGTTCGGCCAATGTACAAATCAAGAATCTTAAACATTAGCCACGTCTCCGTAATTTATCTCTCAGTACTCTGACTGGCATGGTTTCCCAAGTATTCAAAGCCACTGCTACCAACAATATCACTAAATTTATCCCCCACAGGCCAACATAGGAAGGCAAGGCACCATCTTCTACCCCCGACTTGGCGGCACTTATCGCAAGGAAATAAGTCAAGTAAATCAATACGGCAGGTACCAACTTGGCGAACCGCCCCTGACGCGGGTTCACCGCAGACAAAGGAACCACAACCATTGTTAGCAATGGGATACACAGGAATAACGACACCCGCCACTGAAACTCAGCCTTGGCTGCCAGCTCGGGCCGTTGCATCAACTCCAGTGTCGGTAGCGCGTCCCAGTCTCGACGTTTCTCACGTACTGCACGCTGGCCGATCAGCGCCTGGTAATCTTCAAACTCAGTGATGGAGTAATCTAACCGTGTCGGAAAGCCCTCATAACGGGTGCCCTCTTTCAAGTCCAGTACCTGGCGGCCATCTTCCAGCTCGCTCACATAGCCACGGTCGGACACCATCACGCTTGGACGCAAGGTATCGCGGGCTGTAACCTGTGCCACAAAAACTTTATGCAGACGGGAGCCACTCTCGGTAATGTCATTGACGAATACTACGCCTTTGCCATCAGGCGCAGCCTGAAACTGTCCCTTCACCAACAGCTCGAGCCCGGAATCAGCTTCGACCTGCTCCATGACCCGGGTTTCTTGTTCTACGCTCCAAGGAGCTAGCCACAATGAGTTAAAGGCCGCAACAGAACCGGTAATAATGGCCAGCCATAAGGCCGCCTGGATCAAAAACTTATTACCGATACCTGTCGCATTCATCACGGTGATTTCACTCTCGGCGTACAAACGGCCGAAAGTAAGCAAAATCCCGATATAGAGGCTCAGAGGTAACATCAACAATGCCATTGACGGCATGTACAGCCCCATCAAGGTCAGGATCAGATCACTGGGGATCGATCCCTCTGTTGCTGAAGCCAAAATTCGAATAAATTTCTGGCTGATAAAGACAAGAAAAAGGACAAAAAGAACCGCAAATTGGCTCTTTAATGTCTCACGTGTCAAATACCGAACAATAATCACGCTTTATATACCCATAGAAAACTTGTTTTTTTGCTGGAATCACTATAGTTTTTCGGTTAATCAGTTATTTTTTAATCTTTCGGCTAAATGTTAACCTGCACTTTAATCCTATACCGAAACTGCGGTCCAGCAAGTAAGTGCGGCATTATCCAACATTTAGCGCTAATTGTCTTTATAGGATGTAGGAGTACGCATGGAGTTCAGTGTAAAAAGTGGTAGCCCCGAGAAACAGCGCAGTGCCTGTATTGTCGTAGGTGTCTTCGAACCACGCCGCCTCTCTCCAATTGCCGAGCAGCTCGACAAAATCAGTGATGGCTATATCAGCTCTCTGCTACGCCGTGGCGATCTAGAAGGCAAGCCGGGCCAAATGCTGCTGCTTCACCATGTGCCAAACGTATTATCAGAGCGTGTATTACTGGTTGGTTGTGGTAAAGAGCGCGAGCTTGATGAACGCCAATACAAGCAAATTATCAAAAAAACCATCAGCACCCTGAACGAAACCGGCTCAATGGAAGCTGTCTGTTTCTTAACGGAGCTGCATGTAAAAGGTCGTGATACCTACTGGAAGGTACGTCAGGCCGTTGAAACGACAAAGGACAGCCTTTACACCTTCAACCAGTTCAAGAGCAACAAACCTGAAACCCGCCGCCCACTCCGCAAGCTGGTATTCAACGTACCGACACGTCGCGAGTTGTCTCTGGGCGAGCGCGCGATTGCTCACGGCCTTGCGGTAGCATCAGGTGTCAAAGCCGGTAAAGATCTGGGTAACATGCCACCAAACGTAGCTAACCCTGCCTACTTGGCTTCTCAGGCACGTCGCCTGGCAGATGATTTTGATACGGTAAATACCAAAATCATTGGCGAGCAAGAAATGAAAGAGCTGGGTATGACCTCTTATCTGGCTGTCGGTCAGGGTTCGAAAAACGAAGCCATGATGTCGGTTATTGAATATAAGGGTAATCCGGATCCTGATGCCAAACCTATCGTACTGGTTGGTAAAGGCCTGACATTCGATTCCGGCGGTATTTCTATCAAGCCATCTGCACAGATGGATGAAATGAAATATGACATGTGTGGTGCAGCAACCGTCTTTGGCGCAATGAAGTCACTGGCGAAGCTGAACCTGCCAATCAATGTTGTTGGTATCCTGGCTGGCTGTGAAAACATGCCTGGCGGCAATGCTTACCGCCCGGGGGATATCCTGACAACCATGTCTGGCCAGACCGTTGAAGTGCTTAATACCGATGCCGAAGGCCGCCTGGTTCTTTGTGATGCACTCACCTATGTTGAGCGCTTCGAGCCAGATTGCGTGGTTGATGTAGCAACCCTGACCGGCGCCTGTGTTGTGGCGCTGGGTAACCATATCAGTGGCCTGATTGCCAACCACAACCCACTGGCTCACGAGCTGATCAACGCATCAGATCAGGCTGGTGACCGTGCTTGGCGCCTGCCGATGTCCGACGAGTACCAAGAGCAACTGGAAAGCCCGTTTGCTGATATGGCAAACCTTGGCTCACCGGGTGCTGGTACCATTACTGCAGGCTGCTTCCTGTCGCGTTTCACCAAGAAATATAACTGGGCACACCTGGATATCGCGGGCACAGCTTGGGTTGGTGGCAAAGCGAAAGGAGCAACCGGTCGACCGGTCCCACTACTAGTCCAATTCTTGCTAAATCGAGCTGGCCTAGAAAACGTCGAATAAGACAGACAACACAAGGGGGCCAACGGCCCCCTTCTTATTTAGAGTAAACCCTATGACTCATGCTACTTTTTATATAATCGATGACAAACATATCGAGGCCGATAGCAACTATCAGCTTCACTTTGCCTGTCATCATGCAGCATTGAGTTATAAGCAAGGGCACAAAGTCTACCTGCTGGCTGACAGCAAAGAGCAAGCAGAACAGATAGATGAGTACCTGTGGCAGCAGGAGCCGGATAATTTTGTCCCGCACAACCTGATTGGCGAAGGCCCTCGCGGCGGTTCGCCGGTTGAAGTGGGCTGGCCGGGGTTGCGTCACAGTGGTCGCCGCGCTGTACTGATTAATTTGAGTCAAGATGCACCAAATTTTGCGGTTACCTTCTCACAAGTGGTAGACTTCGTTCCTTGCGACGAAAAGCTCAAGCAGCTGGCTCGTGAACGCTACAAGGCTTATCGCCTTGCTGGTATTCAATTGCAGACCACCGCTGCCCCTGAGACGCCCTAATTCCACGTAGATCCTTCTAAGAGCGCTATGGAAAAGACATACAACCCACAATCAATTGAGCAGGCGCTATATCAGCGCTGGGAAGAGGCTGGTTACTTCAAGCCTCACGGTGATACATCTAAAGATGCCTACAGCATCATGATCCCACCGCCAAACGTCACTGGTAGCCTTCACATGGGCCACGCGTTCCAGGATACCATTATGGATACCCTGATCCGTTGTGAGCGTATGAAAGGCAAAAACACCCTATGGCAAGTCGGTACCGACCACGCAGGTATCGCAACCCAAATGGTTGTGGAGCGTAAGATTGCAGCCGAAGAAGGCAAGACAAAACACGACTACGGCCGTGATGCGTTCATCGACAAGATCTGGGAATGGAAAGGCGAGTCTGGTGGTACGATCACTAAACAGCTTCGTCGCCTAGGTGCATCGGTCGACTGGGATCGTGAACGTTTTACGATGGATGATGGTCTGTCTAACGCGGTTCAGGAAGTATTCGTTCGTCTATACGAAGATGATCTGATCTACCGCGGTAAGCGCCTGGTTAACTGGGATCCTAAACTGCACACGGCGATCTCAGATCTAGAAGTTGAGAACAAAGACAAGAAAGGCCATATGTGGCACTTCCGCTACCCGCTTGCGGATGGCGTGAAAACAGCCGAAGGCAAAGATTACATCGTTGTCGCAACCACTCGTCCAGAAACTATGCTGGGTGATACAGGTGTGGCAGTGAACCCTGAAGATCCGCGTTACAAAGATCTGATCGGAAAAGAAATTCTGCTTCCTGTCGTTGACCGTCGTATCCCTATCGTGGGCGATGAGCACGCAGACATGGAAAAAGGCACAGGTTGTGTGAAAATCACCCCTGCTCACGACTTCAATGACTACGAAGTGGGCAAGCGTCACAGCCTACCAATGATCAACATCCTGACTTTCAATGCTGACATCCGTGACAGCGCTGAAGTCTTCACCACCAACGGTGAACCAAGCGATGCATACGGCACTGAACTTCCAGCCAAATACCATGGCATGGAACGTTTCGCTGCGCGTAAAGCTATCGTAGCTGAATTTGATGAGCTAGGCCTACTTGAAGAAATCAAAGATCACGACCTAACCGTACCTTACGGCGACCGTGGTGGCGTGGTTATCGAACCAATGCTGACTGACCAGTGGTACGTACGTGCTGCACCGCTTGCAGAAACAGCAACTAAAGCCGTTGAAGACGGCGAGATCCAGTTCGTACCTAAGCAGTACGAGAACATGTACTTCTCTTGGATGCGTGATATTCAGGATTGGTGTATCTCTCGTCAGCTATGGTGGGGTCACCGCATCCCGGCTTGGTACGACAACGATGGTAACGTCTATGTTGGCCGTACTGAAGAAGAAGTGCGTGCAAACAACAACCTTGCACCGGTAGTTGTTCTTCGCCAGGACGACGACGTACTTGATACCTGGTTCTCTTCTGCACTATGGACATTCGGTACCCAAGGCTGGCCTGAGCAGACAGAAGATCTGAAAACGTTCCACCCTTCAGATGTACTGGTTACCGGCTTTGACATCATCTTCTTCTGGGTTGCCCGCATGATCATGATGACCATGCACTTCTGTAAAGATGAAAACGGCAAGCCGCAGGTTCCGTTCAAGACAGTTTACGTAACGGGTCTGATCCGTGACGAAAACGGCGATAAGATGTCGAAATCCAAGGGTAACGTTATCGACCCAATCGACATGATCGACGGTATCGGTCTTGAAGAACTGGTTGAGAAGCGTTGTGGCAACATGATGCAGCCTCAGCTGGCTGCGAAGATTGAAAAGCAAACCCGCAAGACGTTTGAAAACGGTATCGAAGCCTACGGTACAGATGCCCTGCGCTTTACCCTAGCAGCAATGGCATCGACTGGCCGCGATATCAACTGGGATATGAAGCGCCTGGAAGGTTACCGTAACTTCTGTAACAAGCTATGGAACGCAAGCCGTTACGTACTGATGAACACAGAAGATCAAGATTGCGGCATGACGGGTGGCGAGATGGAATTCTCACTGGCTGACAAGTGGATCGAATCTCAGTTCGAGCTGGCAGCAAAAGATTTCAACGCCCATATCGAAAACTTCCGTCTGGATATGGCCGCAGGTACGATTTATGAGTTCATCTGGAACCAGTTCTGTGACTGGTACCTAGAGCTGACAAAACCTGTTCTTTGGAAAGGCACTGAAGCGCAGCAGCGTGCAACTCGCCATACGCTAATCACAGTGCTTGAGAAGACACTACGTCTGGCTCACCCAGTTCTACCTTACATCACTGAATCTATCTGGCAGAGCGTGAAGCCGCTGGTAGAGGGTGTTGAAGGCGAAACAATCATGACTCAGGCACTGCCTCAGTTTAACGAAGCGAACTTCGATGAAGCGGTTATTGCTGATATCGAGTGGGTGAAGGCATTCATCACCAGCATCCGTAACCTGCGTGCAGAATATGACATCGCACCAAGCAAGCCGCTTGACGTAATGCTAAAAGCCGCTGATGAGAAAGATGCAGCTCGCCTGGAAGCAAACCGTACAGTTCTGATGTCACTGGCGAAGCTGGAAGATATCAAGGTACTGGCTGACGGTGAAGAGACGCCGGCATGTGCAACGGCACTGGTTGGCAAGTCTGAGCTGATGATCCCGATGGCAGGTCTTATCGACAAAGATGCCGAGCTTACTCGCCTTGCTGGCGAAGTGAAGAAGACCCAAGGTGAAATCAAGCGTATCGAAGGCAAACTAGGTAACGAAGGTTTTGTGGCGAAAGCTCCTGAAGCCGTTGTTGCCAAAGAGCGCGAGAAGCTTGAAGGCTACAAAGAAACACTGGTTAAGCTAGAAGAGCAGCAAGCGACTATCGCAGCACTGTAAGCTCTAGCACTTAACGCGCTATACAAAAGCCGACGAGAAATCGTCGGCTTTTTTGTTTTCTGGCCCCTGGCCCCTTTAAAACAAATCAAGTTTTTGCTCTTCCCTAGAGCCATAGGATCGCTCCCACCATCTATTAGCTTTTTCCTATCAATTCAATAAAAACAATCGAATTTAATTATTGATAGTTATTCGTAATAATAACGGCATCGAGAGAGAGGACATCACCATGAAAAAGACCATTAGCTTTGCCGTTATCCATTTTACTGTCGCCTTCAGCGTCGCTTACCTGTTGACCGGCGATCTGTTAATCGGCAGCCTGATCGCAATGATTGAGCCAATGGTCAACACCGTGGCATTCTACTTTCACGAAAAAGCCTGGCAGACCCATCCTCTAAAACGCTCTCGGTACAGCGCTCCGGCAAGCAAAACCATCAGTTTTGCCGTGGTTCACTTTACAGTCGCCTTTACGATTGTGTACCTGCTTACAGGCGACGTACTTATTGGCAGCATCATGGCAATGATTGAGCCGATCATCAACACTCTGGCTTATTACTTCCACGAACGCGTATGGCAGAGCAGGGAGCAGAAAGAGGCACCGGCTCGCCACAATGCGCTTGATATGCTGGTTTGTCAGCACTGAGTATCAGAAGCAAATAAACAGTATCAATCCAAATTCCGACAAAGTATTACTCGGTAAGTGCTTCAATCCTCGACTTTAACTCCGGGTGAGTACTAAGCCATTCCGGTAGTTCACCATTGCCCTCCGTGGTATTCAACAGTCGAAACATCTGCTGCATTGGAAGCACTGTGCCATATAGGCGCTTCATCTGGCTAGCGGCATACGCGTCGGCTTCTTGCTCAGCAGAACGCGAATATCCCTGAGTGGCCAGGAACACCCCAGCCCCACTGAAAGTATCAATCAGACCGGTGCTCTCGCCGGTCAATACCGCGACTGATGCCGAGAGCAGCGTCGAGCGCACCAAGGATTTCATTATGTGCTGGTGCTGAACATGTCCCAGTTCATGCAGCAGAATACTATCAAGCTGCTCCGGCGTTTCAGCCAAGTCAACCAAAGCATCAAACACGATAACCGAACCGTCACTCAGAGCCATGGCATTCGGGCCAGCTCCCCAGCTACGAAACAGCAATTTAGGTGGTACCGGTAACTGTGGTAGCTGAGCTGTCATATCGGTAAACCGCTGGTTGATAGAAGCTTGCTGCTCGATACTAAGTTCAGTTGGATCCAGCAGGTGTTCATCCAGCGTCGACAGTACATGCTCACCGACAACCACCGAGACTTGCGTCGGCATCCCCCTGGCCAATACCCCGCTCAACCAGGGTATCCCGTGGGTAAAGAACACGACGAACAACAAAACCATCGCCACTAGACTGCCTACGATCAGCGGCAAGCTCCGCTCGACGCGATGCAACCGGGCAGATTGGCGATAATGCAGGGCACTTTCCAACAGGCGCGAGTCATGTGGAATAAATTGCATGCCATCCGGAAAGACAAGTTTAACCGGCAAATCTCCCAGCGGCTCACTGATCTCCAGTTCAGCTAAGGGCAACTCTTGCTGCCCCTGCTCCGTCATGATTCGTAATCGTCCATCCAACAGCAGCTCAACGCTAGCATCATGTTTGGCTGAGCTCCGAGCGAGATGGCAAAAGCCGCTGACAATCATCCGATCCCTATATTCAGATCGAAGGCATTGGCTACCTCGTCTGCCACTGCGGAGCCGGCTGTCACCTCACTCCCTTCAACCACCAGCTTATCAAGGTCACCATTAACCACCGTCATATCGGCAACATACCTGGCACTTCTGACCATGACCCACGGACGGGCGAAGCCCAGTGTCACCACCATCAGCAGGAAGTTAGTCACCATCAGTGATACCAGCCCCCAGGTCGTCATTCGAGAGCCTAAGCAATACTGAGGTTCACCGTCAGTTTTAATTATTCCAAACAAATAGTTACGTATTCTTGCTTGCACAAATCCCATAACGACCAACATGATCAATACCATGCCCGCATAGCCAGTTATTGCGCCAATAATCATCCCCATCGATGCTCCCTGAACAGCAAGCGGATCTGGTGAACCAAGCTGGGATAGCATAGCGAATCCGCCCAGCACTCCAGAAATAAGTGCCATAACTATAGAAAGTCCAGCCCCCAGAAGGCCACCAAGCAGGTAGGTTTTGATATAAACCTTGAGATCCACCTCTCCACTGAAAGCCCGGTCGCCATAGCGATAGCCATTAATAAAGTATGATGCTATTTGCGCCGTGACCCACGCATAGAGAACAAACCCAAGAGCAAGTGTCAAAAATCCTAATACGATCCCCGCGATTAGGTAACTACCACCTACGGCAGTAGCGAAAAAGAAACACAGGAAAAAGAGCAGATATGACAACGCCGGCCAGCCGAGGAACACCCCATAGGACGCTTTCATGGAGCCCGTAAAGTCAAAACGGACATTGCGAAAGCTCGTCACACGGGCATCAAAGCGAGTATTGTTACGTATCAGCCACGGCATCAGCAGGATAAAAACAATCAACAATATCGCTGAAGCTACCGGGAAAAAATTGCTCGCGATAAACCAAGCCGCGACACAGAGCATGGCAATGATCCGCCCCTTGAGGATCTGAATCGGCTTGGCATGATAATCAAACCTGTCGCCCGCCAAATCGGTATTACCATAAAAATATTTCTTCGTTCTGACCTTCGCCCAAGCAGAATAAATCCCCAATGTGACGATACTGAGCAGAAGATTAACAATCCAAATCCCGAAGAATTCACGTCCCCGGCCATAAAACCTAACCTGATTTTCCATGTTTTACTTCCATGATTATTTTAATAAATGTAATGGTATAACCTGCCTGTATTTGTACGTCTCGCAGAAAACATCATCAAAACAAACAAATAGGCACCCAATCATCCCACAAGCATATTAAACAAAACTCACACAAATCAATATCACACAAGCATTTTTTTCCTGCTTCATTAACGAGATTCCGAGCACAGTATCACGCCACTACCAAAGTGCCCCTTGACTTTGTTGCGATACGCAATTAAATATAGTTGTACACCGCAACTTAATGGACCAACTTACATGGATGCCAAAACACTTCGTCAACTCTCCCGCCAATTGGTACGGCAACTTGGTATGCTGGACAACCAATGTGGCAGTATGGCCCTCACACCGGTACAGGCCCATACCCTTATCGAACTGGAAACCGGCGCTATCACCGTTAACGAGATGGCGCTTAGGCTAAATGTCGACAAATCCAATGCCAGTCGAACGCTTGCCGTATTGCTTAACCAGGGATGGGTGAAATCAACGGCTAATCCGGTCGACAAACGAAGCCAGCTATTTCAGCTAACACCGGCTGGCCAAGAAAAGATCGCAGCACTTCACCGGCAACTCAATCGCCAGGTGGATACTTTCCTGGCACAGATGGAACACGACGAAATCTGCCAGCTTGGTACCAGCCTGTCGCGCTACATTAAGGCTATGCAGGTAGTCCCGCAGCAAGACGGTTATGACATCCGCCCCCTCACCCCACTGGACAATGCCTCTGTCGCTGCTGTCATTCGTCGGGTGTCGGCTGAATACGGATTGACCGCCGACAAAGGCTACGGAGTGGCCGACCCGACGCTCGACAGCATGAGCGAGGTCTATCAGCATGAAGGAAGTTGCTATTGGGTTATCGAGCACAATAACCGGATCTTGGGCGGCGGTGGAATTGCCCCGTTATCAGGAGAGAGTCAGGTTTGCGAGCTGCAGAAAATGTACTTTCTGCCAGAATTGCGCGGACGGGGGCTGGCAAGAAAACTGGCAGTTACCGCATTGAACTTTGCCCGCCAGCAGGGCTATAGCGGCTGCTACCTTGAAACCACGGCCAACTTAACCGAGGCAATCGCCCTGTATGAGTCACTCGGCTTTGTCAGAATCTCGCGTGCCATGGGGAATACCGGCCATGATGCCTGCGAGGTCAGAATGCTCAAAACTTTCTAAGGCCAGTTTTAACACCACATCCATTAATTATCAGAACCGTTCAGTAGAGATAATGAATGCAGTCGGTATAACAACGAGGTTATGCCGATAACAAAAAAGCTGGCCATGGCCAGCTTTTCATTCAGCAAGTTCAGTACGAATTATTCTTCGTCTTCAAACTCTTCTTCGTCGTCTTCACCAGACTCGAAGTAAGTGCCCCAGCCGTCATAATCAATCTTGTGCTTTTCAGCCAGCTTGATCAGCTTTTCAGCCTGCTCGTCGATCAGCTCGGCTTTCAGTGCAGACTCCATTACAGCGTCAAAGCAGACAACCTTGCCGCCACCGTCTTCCGGTGCCAGTTCCAGTTCTTCTGCCTCTAGTACTTCAAAGCCCATTTTGAAGGCTTCTACCGCAGCACCTTCCAGCTCTTCAAATGTATCTGCTGAAAAGTGGTGCTCAATGGTATAAAGGGCTTCAGGTTCGCTGCCATCTTCCAGCAATGCCGCAATAATATCGCGGGTTTCTTCCTTCTGCTCTTCAATCAGTTCTGCATAAGACATGGGTAACTCCACCTATGGAATAAATTTGTCCGCAAATATCGCACGGATTGCAGTGAATTTCCACGGCTAATGCCCTTGAATGCGAAACTTGATTTTTATCAAAAGAATGGCAGATTTCACCACCTCCCCTAAAGAGTTAAAAAATGCATAATATTCCCATTTATGCGCCCCCCCTGAATGAAACCAGTGCGGCTTTAACAGAAAAAAACGCATAACCAAACACCTTCGGACAAACCAAGCCTCGCTTATTGGCCATTATTTATCGGATTGTCAGGTTTAGAGATAGTTCGGCATGCATAAAACCCGTCAATAGATTTAAGATGCATGAGCATATCCATCCATTTATTCGTGAAAAATACCCTCTTATGCCTATTTCGTGATTCTTTCGCTGCATAATCGACCCCGAAAAATGTGAACGAAACCAAAGTCACGAGCCACAAGGCAGCATAAAATCACCCCGCAAAACAAAAAACAGACTCGCGGCAAAGACTGCAGAGCTCGTAAAAATAAGAGAGATACGATCATGAGTAAGTTCCACTCCGGCTCAGAGCCAGGACGTCGAAGGCGTACCTTGCAACGCCGGCTCAGAGGAGCTCTCACTTACCAGACCTCAGCAAGCGGTGTAACAAGTCAAAGCGAAACACTGACTGTCGACCACCACTATGAGCCAGGTAATGGGCGCTACAATCTGACGCCAGACCTACACC
The DNA here is from genome assembly GCF_026191635.1 of Photobacterium obscurum. Lineage (GTDB taxonomy): Bacteria > Pseudomonadota > Gammaproteobacteria > Enterobacterales > Vibrionaceae > Photobacterium > Photobacterium obscurum. Next base: position 114,756 of record NZ_JAKRRW010000013.1, on the reverse strand, counting down.
ACTCTTTAGCTCAGATCGCCTCCCTGCATCCATAACAGGGAACGGATGATCCGATCACATTCAGCAACTGCTATCGCTGACTAACGCTCGCGAACAGCGCTGACAATAATCAATCACTGAACATCTTGTTCAGGGAGCACCGTCATGCCAAACAAATTGTTTGGTAAACAGCATGGCCCCTTTGTACTGGCGGCAGTTATAAAGGCAAGGAGACAACAATGACGACGCAAACCGTAAACAAAGAAGAAAAAGGTGGCTTCTTCGCCAACTTTAAATTCCCTTCTGCTTATACCATTCTTTTTGGCCTCATCGCCTTTGTGGCCTTACTCACCTGGGTTGTTCCAGCCGGTCAATACGATCGTGTGATGAACGAAGATCTTGGTAAAGAAGTCCCAGTAACCGGCACATATCAAGCCGTTGAAAATAACCCGCAAGGGGTGGTAGATGTCCTGCTTGCACCAATCGATGGCTTCTACGACCACAACACCTATGAAGCTGCAGCAATTGATGTTTCATTATTCATCCTTGTAATTGGTGGCTTCCTCGGCCTAGTAACCAAAACAGGGGCAATTGATGCCGGTATCGAACGTGTTACCGCGCGCCTGCAAGGTCGAGAAGAAATGATGATTCCGATCCTGATGGCATTGTTTGCCGCGGGGGGTACCATTTACGGTATGGCGGAAGAGTCACTGCCTTTCTACACCTTGCTAGTACCCGTGATGATGGCCGCACGCTTTGACCCTGTGGTAGCTGCCGCAACGGTTCTACTAGGTGCCGGTATCGGTACACTTGGCTCAACAATCAACCCGTTCGCAACTGTTATTGCAGCAAACGCCGCTGGCATCCCGTTCACTGACGGCATCATGCTTCGTGTCGCTATGCTGGTTGTAGGCTGGGTGATCTGTGTTGGCTACGTCATGCGTTATGCGAAAATGGTTCGCGCTGACAAAACCAAATCGATTGTTTTTGACAAATACGAAGAAAACAAAGCCCACTTCCTAGGCAACCAGTCTGGCGAAATGCTGGAGTTCACAACCACCCGTAAAATCATTCTTGCTATCTTTGCCGCTTCTTTCGGCATCATGATCTACGGTGTATCTGTTGCAGGTTGGTGGATGGCTGAAATTTCAGGTATGTTCCTGGCCTCAACCATCATCATCGGTTTGATTGCTCGAATGAGCGAAGAAGAGTTTACGTCTAGCTTCATCGACGGTGCTCGTGACCTACTGGGTGTGGCGCTGATCATCGGTATTGCACGAGGTATCGTGGTAATCATGGACCGCGGTATGATCACCGATACAATCCTGAACACTGCTGAACACGCAGTTACAGGCCTGTCTTCTATCGTGTTCATCAACGTAATGTACTGGCTAGAAATCTTGCTATCTTTCCTAGTACCTTCATCATCAGGTCTGGCTGTACTGACTATGCCTATCATGGCACCGCTGGCTGACTTTGCCGGTGTAAGCCGTGACCTAGTGGTAACCGCTTACCAGTCTGCTTCTGGTATCGTCAACCTGATGACCCCGACGTCTGCCGTCGTAATGGGTGGTTTGGCCATCGCTCGTGTACCTTATGTACGCTGGGTTAAGTGGGTAGCACCACTACTGGGTATTCTGACTATCCTGATTATGGTTATGCTAAGTGTCGGTGCAATGATGTAATTCATTGAATAACATGCAACCTTTCCTAAAGCCGCCTTCGGGCGGTTTTTTATTACCGGTGACAAATTCCCCCTGTTCTGGAGCAACCGCATACAGGTTCATCAACAACAGAAAGTGTCAATGTCAGCACCAACCACAGCAAACCCAGCTCTACGCAGGCGCACGGTTAGACTCCGGACGGTAGTCCGAAACCACTCTCCCTCCAATTTAAAACCTTCCTACAGTCAAAATCGTAAGCAATATTCAATGAATATCCCCAAGCGACGTCAATATTCTAGAAGATAAATAGCAGCTTTATTCCCACGATAAAATTGCAACATTCTAATTCCTTATTTATTAAAAACAGACAAAGCCAATTATTAACCCACCTTTAATATATAAAAAAAAGGATCAAACACGCTATCAATTAAAAATTCAAACGAAAAGTAAATACAACCCAGCATTAAACACAAACAAAATATTGCTTAGTAACAAAGCGATGAAAAGTGACTAAATGCATTAATTCCCCCCTGTATAAAAACTACAAAAACGACCACCACCAAAATAAAAGGAAAAATATTTGTTACCAGACCGGTAACAATTACCAATTATTTAGATAGACAGACAATTAAAGTGCATAAGATTGGTGTTTTCACAACAAGTCAACGTGAGAGGAAAGTGCATAACCTTCCCCGCCACCAATTAAAACCCTTTTAAAACAACGACATATAAAGATAAAACATATGCATAACCCATAAAATTCACATAAAAACCCATGACTGAAAACAAGCTACAAATGCATGAATAATGTTAATAAATTCGATAACTTTAGTTGCCATATTAATAAGTAAAGTGTGACAAATGTCTAAGACTCTAATTAACGAAAGAGTAGAATTAATTACAGAAACGAAGCGAAGGATTAAATAATTCATTAATACCTTCGAAAAAAAACAAATAAAGCTAACGTCATTATGTTGGCATAAAAATAGAGAGATACGATCATGAGTAAGTTCTATGTAGGTTCTGAAGTAGGTCAACTACGCCGCGTTCTTGTTCACCGTCCAGAGCGTGCGCTAACTCACCTAACGCCATCAAACTGTCACGATCTATTATTTGATGATGTACTAGCTGTTGAGCGCGCAGGTGAAGAGCACGATGTATTCGCGAACACTCTTCGCGAGCAAGGCGTAGAAGTTATGCTACTTGGTGACCTTCTAGCGGACACACTAGCAGTACCTGAAGCGAAAGAGTGGCTTCTTAACACTCAAATCTCTGACTACCGCTTCGGCCCAGCATTTGCTAATGACGTTCGCTGCTTCCTAGCAGATCTTCCAAACAAAGAGCTTTCTTCTATTCTTCTAGGCGGCCTAAGCTACGCTGAGCTTCCAGTTAAATCTTCTTCAATGATGCAGGGTATGCACGAGCCTACAGACTTCATCATTGAACCTTTGCCAAACCACCTATTTACTCGCGACACATCTTGCTGGGTATACGGCGGTGTTTCTATCAACCCAATGGCTAAACCAGCTCGTCAGCGCGAAACAAACCATGTCCGCGCAATTTACCGCTGGCACCCAACCTTCGCAGGCCAAGACTTCATCAAGTACTTCGGTGACGAAGAGAAGCTATACGACAACTCAACTATCGAAGGCGGCGACGTACTAGTAATTGGTAAAGGTGCAGTCCTTATCGGTATGTCTGAGCGTACAACACCACAAGGTGTTGAGCAGCTAGCATCTAGCCTATTCAAGCACGGCGAAGCGAAGCAAGTTATTGCAATGCAGCTTCCTAAGCACCGCTCTTGCATGCACCTAGATACAGTAATGACGCACATGCGTGAAGATACTTTCTCTGTCTACCCAGAAGTTGTACGTAAAGACGTTCAATGCTGGAGCCTAACTGGTGACGAATCTGGCGCAGTTAATGTGAAAGAAGAAGGTTACTTCGTTACTGCAATCGAAAAAGCACTGGGTGTTGGTCAGCTTAACCTTATCACTACTGGTGGTGACAGCTTCGAAGCTGAACGTGAGCAGTGGAACGATGCGAACAACGTACTAACTGTTAAACCAGGCGTGGTTATTGGTTACGAGCGTAACGTTTACACCAACGAGAAGTACGACAAAGCCGGCATCACAGTTCTACCAATCCCAGGTGACGAACTAGGCCGCGGCCGCGGTGGCGCACGCTGCATGAGCTGCCCAATCGAACGTGACGGTATCTAAGCCATACTGTCAGACACTTAAGCCCCATAGGCTTAGGCGCTAGGCGAAAATGCCAAGCAAAACAATATGGCCGGTATCACGAATGCCGGCCAATAAAGAATAAAACCAAGAGAGACGATCCCATGACCAAGCAAACTGTTGTTGTTGCACTTGGTGGTAACGCCCTACTACGTCGCGGCGAGCCACTAGAAGCAGATATCCAGCGTCAGAACATTGCTACGGCAGCAAAAACCATCGCAGAAATTGCGAAAGAATATAACGTAGTGTTGGTACACGGAAATGGCCCACAAGTTGGCCTGCTAGCACTGCAGGGTTTGGAATACAAAAAAGTAAATCCATACCCGCTTGATGTACTGGGCTCAGAAACCCAAGGCATGATCGGCTACATCCTAATGCAAGAACTGAAGAACCTACTTCCAGAGCAAAACGTTTCTTGCATGCTTACGCAAATGAGTGTTGATCCAAACGATCCAGCATTTGCTGACCCAACAAAACCTATCGGTCCTGTTTACGATGAAGCAGAAGCTCGTGAACTGGCAGAAAAATACCACTGGACAGTGAAGCCTGACGGTCAGTACTTCCGTCGCGTAGTACCTAGCCCACAGCCTACCGGCATTATCGAAGATGAAGCTATTGCAGCACTAATCAACCAGCAACACCTGGTGATCTGTACTGGCGGCGGCGGCATTCCAGTGAAGAAAGAAAACGGCAAGCTGATTGGTGTTGAAGCGGTTATCGACAAAGACATGTCAGCAGCTTTCCTAGCCAAGCAACTTAACGCAGACGCGCTGCTGATCCTAACCGATGCAGACGCAGTATTCCTGGACTGGGGCAAGCCAACACAAAAAGCCCTACGTAACACAACACCAAGTGAACTAGCACAATACACCTTTGATGCTGGCTCAATGGGACCAAAAATTGATGCCTCTTGCGAGTTCATCAAACAAGGCGGCAAGTTGGTTGGTATCGGCTCACTGGAAGCGGGACTACGCATCCTAAAAGGTGAAGCTGGAACAAATATTGTTGCAGAATAACAGAATAGTTATTCACAAAGACTCCATAATACGATAAACAATACATAATACAGGCCGGCACGCTGCCCTCGCATAACCCGAGTCAGTACCAGCCGGCCAGAGAGATACAGATTCTTAAGAGGAAAACATCATGGCTTTTAATCTTCGCAACCGTAACTTCCTAAAACTTCTAGACTTCACTCCTCGTGAAATTCAGCACATGCTAGAGCTATCTGCAGAGCTGAAAAAAGCCAAGTACAACGGTTACGAGCAGCCACGCCTAACTGGCAAGAACATTGCTCTTATCTTCGAGAAAACATCAACACGTACTCGCTGTGCTTTCGAAGTAGCAGCATACGACCAAGGCGCTAAAGTATCTTACTTGGGCCCATCAGGCTCTCAGATTGGTCACAAAGAATCTATGAAAGATACAGCACGTGTTCTAGGCCGTATGTACGATGGCATTGAATACCGTGGCTTCGGGCAGGAAATCGTTGAAGAACTAGGTACTTACGCTGGTGTTCCTGTATGGAACGGCCTAACAGACGAATTCCACCCAACACAAATCCTGGCTGACTTCCTAACTATGCAAGAGCATGGCCGTGGCAAACAGCTACACGAAATGACGTTCGCTTACCTGGGTGACGCTCGCAACAACATGGGTAACTCTCTAATGGTTGGCGCAGCGAAAATGGGCATGGACATCCGTCTAGTAGCACCAAAAGCGTTCTGGCCTGAAGAAGAGCTAGTAGCTCAGTGCCGCGAAATCGCTGAAGAAACTGGTGCTAAGATCACAATGACTGAAGACGTACAAGAAGGCGTTCAGGGCTGTGACTTCCTATACACTGACGTTTGGGTATCAATGGGTGAAGCGAAAGAAGCTTGGGCTGAGCGTATCAACCTAATGCTTCCTTACCAAGTAAACATGGACATGATCAAAGCAACAGGCAACCCACATGTGAAATTCATGCACTGCCTACCTGCTTTCCATGGTGAAGACACTACTGTTGGTAAAGAGCTGGCACAAGAATACCCAATGCTGAAAGACGGTGTTGAAGTAACTGACGAAGTCGTTGAGTCTAAGCACTCAATCGTGTTCGACGAAGCTGAAAACCGTATGCACACCATCAAAGCTGTTATGGTTGCTACACTGGGTCAGTAATCGACTCTCTTGAGTTTTAAAGATTTGACGTAGAAACCCTTAAAGCTCTTATAATTAATGCCGTCCCTCGGGGCGGCATTTGCATTTTCCTTCACTACCCTGCCTCACCATCACTCTATAAACCACCTAAATTTCAGCAGGTTAACCAGCATCACCAAGCACTCAAAAGCCCCAGATTTTTTGCATAAAATCCCACAAAATGAATAGTTTACGCAAACGCTTGCGCTCACAAAAAATGGGCGTATAATCCTTCGCAATTTGTCAGAACAGAGTTGAAAAATGAACCAGCCAGTTAAGCACAACTTGACTTACTTCCGCCGAAAATCGGCGTTGGTTTTATTTTTCTGTTTTTATCGTTTTTTTAAAAAGAGCCTCCTTTTTTAAGGGGGCTTTTTTTTGTCTGCTTTTTGCGTGAGAGCAGACACTATCAGTTATCTATATAGGGAAGAGAAGCCATGGCGAACTCGTTGTTTCAAAAACACATCATCTCCATTCCGGAACTAAACCGAAGTGAACTTGAACTTATTGTTGAAACTGCTGGAAAACTGAAAGCAGAGCCAAACCCAGAGCTACTAAAAAATAAAGTTGTGGCGAGCTGCTTCTTTGAGCCATCAACACGTACCCGCCTGTCTTTCGAGACTGCCGTTCAGCGCCTAGGTGGTACAGTTATCGGCTTTGATAACGGCGGCAACACCTCGCTAGCCAAGAAAGGGGAAACACTGGCGGACTCGGTGCAAGTTATCTCTTCGTACGTCGACGCTTTTGTCATGCGCCACCCTCAGGAAGGCGCAGCTCGTCTGGCATCTGAATTCTCAAACGGCGTGCCGGTTGTCAACGGTGGTGACGGTGCCAACCAGCACCCAACCCAAACCCTGCTGGATTTATTCAGCATCTTCGAAACCCAAGGACGCCTGGATAACCTGAATGTCGCTTTCGTTGGTGACTTGAAATACGGCCGTACGGTTCACTCCCTGACCCAGGCCCTATCAAAGTTCAACAATGTGAACTTCTTCTTCATTGCTCCGGAAATCTTGGCAATGCCAGATTACATCTGCGAAGAACTGGACGAAGCCGGTATTAGCTACAGCCTCCACAACACTATCGAAGAAGTCATCCCTCAGCTGGACGTTCTGTACATGACCCGTGTCCAGAAGGAACGCTTTGACGAATCCGAATATGCCCACATGAAGGCGGCCTATATCCTGACGGCCGAGATGCTAAAAGAAGCCCGTGACAACCTGAAGGTACTGCACCCGCTGCCACGCGTCGATGAAATCACCGTCGATGTGGACAAGACCAAACACGCTTACTACTTCCAGCAAGCCGAAAATGGTGTATACGCGCGCGAAGCCCTACTAGCACTTGTACTTAACGAACAACTATAAGCAGGAGATGACAGTTATGACTAAGGAAACTCAACTACAGGTTGAAGCAATCAAGAACGGCTCTGTTATCGACCATATTCCGGCAAATGTTGGGATCAAAGTTCTAAAACTGTTCAAAATGCACAAAACCAACCAGCGCGTGACCGTTGGCTTGAACCTGCCATCATCCGCACTGGGCGCCAAGGATCTGATTAAGATTGAAAACATCTTTATCTCGGAAGATCAGGCAAACCAACTGGCTCTTTATGCACCGAAAGCAACCGTCAACCAGATTGAAAACTACGAGGTGGTGAAGAAGCTGAACCTGTCTCTGCCCGAGCAGATCAATGCCATCTTCAAGTGCCCGAACAGCAACTGTATCACCCACGGCGAACCGGTAGACAGCAGCTTCAAGGTCATCGGCAAAAACGAAGACGTACAGCTGAAATGTAAATACTGCGAAAAAGTCTTCTCGCGCGAGATTGTTACCGAGCACAATTAATCCTCGGCAGCCCCCTTGCCTTAAAAATAAGACAACCGGCTCAACTGTGAGCCGGTTTTTTTATTCTCAGTTCTAATACAAACCTGCCCCCTAACCTCGCTCTACTTTTGAACAATCACATCAAAAACCACCGGAACTGAAGCTTGTCAGTGACCGCTGGAACCCTCAGTTCAAAAGGTCGTGGTATGAAGCAGATAGATACTCCCCGTTCACTTTTTCTCCGGTTACATGCAGCCTTACTGTCTCTGTTACTGATCAGCACGTTTTTTCTCTCGGGTTGCATTATGAGCAACGGCCCGGTCAGCCAGGCTTCCAGCAGCAATGCCAATCAAATGGTCATGATCGGTGTTCCCTTGCTGCTTGGCGGATTTGGCTCAGCCGTACCGGTAAACGAGCAGTATATGATCACCGCCAAGCATGTCGCTCAACTGTCTTGGGACTTTGATGTGATCCACCACCCTTACTGCGATCTGTCGCTGATCCGCCGCCACTCCGATTATGTTCCGACCTGGGGGTTGATCTACCCCGACCAACCGGTTTCCCACCACGGCCACTCCGTACTGGGCAACAAAATTAAGGGGGATGGTAAATACCTGCAAGATGTCATCGACACCAATACGGACTGCCTTTATTCCCTCAGTGATGCTCCGGTCATGTCTGGCATGAGTGGCGGCCCGGTATTCAACCAGAACGGTGAAATCGCGGGGATCACGGTTGCGATTGTCCATAATCCAGAAGACCTAGAAAACCTGCGCCCCGCGATTCGTTACAGTCAATTTGTCCCTGCGACCCTGATTTTTGACTGGTTAGATTCACTCGATATCGAGGTATCGTCAGCCAGTACAGAATTAGCCTCAGTCCAGGTTTCCGACTATGTCGCCAGTCTCAACCAACCAAATCGTACGGTCACTAATACTGCAAGTGTTAGAGCAAATGCCGCGCCAACTTCAAACGAAATACCAAAAAATAATATCAACCAATTCTCTTCGCCCAATAACCCAAACGATATAGATACCACGGCATCACAAATCAGTAGTCGAACACCAGTGACCTCAACCTATTTTCCCCCTTCGAAAAGGCGCCCCCAGGAAAACAGCGCCGAAGCCTTGTCAGGTATCAGTAATGAGCCTGAAACCGAGCCTCAGTTAACATCCAAACAACAAAAACACACACCAATGAAGCCATAAAGTCGGCTAAATCAATCGGGAGATAATTCCTCATATTGAGGACAAAATCGGCTTTTTATTTTGGTGATTAGGGTCAATAAAACATTTTTGCATTATTGCTATGATGCTTATGCAAGATTATGCAATCAATTCATTATATCTTGCGCCTATTGCCAGCAATGAAAAATCATACTTATGGCTGCGAAGAGCTCGTCTCCCATCAGCATCATACTGGTAACTATAACGATACGATCTTAATACCCTATAAAATAACAAGGAGTTGCCCGTGAATGGATCCAATATGCACGGAGCGATTGATGTAATTTCTACTGATGAGAGCATCACCACAGCCTGCAAGCGCCTGCTTCAGCAGCAGAGCTTCTCAACCCAGGATGATATCCGCCAGCGGTTAATCGACATGGGTTTTGATGATGTTAGTCAGTCAACCGTCTCGCGCCTGCTTTCCCGACTGGGTGTCGCCAAAGTGCCCAATGCCTATGGCAAAAAAGTCTATTGCCTAACGGTCGAAAATGAACCGGTGCAAGTTGGTTCTTCAATTGCATCGCAGATTGAGTTTATTACCCATAACCAACTGGTGGTGGTTGTCAAAACCCACCCTGGTGGCGCACAACTGGTTGCCCGCCTGATTGATATTCAACCCCATGCTGAGATCCTGGGGACCGTTGGCGGTAATGACACAGTGATGGTCGCCCCCAAAGACATCAATCGTATCGACCACTGCGAGCGCGTGGTCAAGGCTCGACTAGGGATCCCTGTATAACCCGACAAGCGTGCCACAACAGATAGGAAATCCTTTGACCTAAACGATTTTGGGCTGCAAACTAGTGCCCTATCAATGTAGGTTGTGAATGACTTAGTAAGGACAATCAATGACTCAAGTACTACACACAGATCAAGCTCCAGCGGCTATCGGCCCTTACGTACAAGGTGTTGACCTTGGCAATATGGTACTCACTTCAGGTCAGATCCCTGTAAACCCTGCAACGGGTGAAGTGTCTGACGATATCGCTGAGCAGGCACGCCAGTCACTGGAAAATGTAAAAGCAGTGGTTGAATCTTCGGGCCTGAAAGTGGCTGACATTGTGAAGATGACTGTGTTTGTAAAAGACCTGAATGACTTCGCGACAGTCAATGACGTTTACGGCAAGTTCTTTGACGAGCACAATGCCCCTTACCCAGCACGCTCTTGTGTTGAAGTTGCACGTCTGCCTAAAGATGTGAAGATCGAAATCGAAGCGATCGCTGTACGCAAGTAATCGATTTGGGCGAAAAAAAAGCTGTCAGATGACAGCTTTTTTTATATCTGCTCGAATACGGCCTTCAGAGCGTATGTGCCAGAACCTGCGGAAACCAAGCCGTAAATAGTTCAGGCTCAGACTCGACGGCACACTCTAGCTCTGCCTGCGGCCACCAGCGATAGGCCATTACCTCATCGGCATTCGGTGCAATATCAAAATCTGACGCACAGGCAACCAGCACATGATCCAGCTCGTGCTCTACCAGCTGGTTATCCAGTTCGGCGCGATACAGGAAAGTCGCGATATCTTCCAGTTGCCTGATACCGCTGATCCCCATTTCTTCCCCCAGTCGACGTAGCCCAGCCTGCTCCATCGTTTCTCCCTGGCGGGGATGAGAACAGCAGGTATTGGTCCACAGCCCACCGCTGTGATACTTGCCCAAAGCCCGTTGCTGCATCAGAAACTCTCTGCCTTTATCGGTTTCACGGTAGAGCAAAACAGAAAAAGCCAGATGTAAAGCCCCTTCCCGGTGTGCCTGCATTTTTTCCTGCAATCCCTGCACCCGGCCCTGCGGATCCACTAATACAACTTGTTCTTCAATCATGATATCTACATCAACACAAACAAAAAGGACACGCCAAGCATGTCCTTATTTCAATCTAAACCTGCCTTAACAAGGTGATATTATGTCATCACTTTTTTGCTGAGCGCTGACTGGCTTCGACATTGAGCTCGGTCAGTTTGTTTTCCATCATGGTTCGACACTGATCCGACAGCTTACGGACATCTTCTTTAGTATAGCCTTCGGTCGATACCGGCGGCATTACCTCGACAATCACGACTCCGTTGTCCCAACGGTTCATTTTAACATGATCGGTCGAACTACAAACGATTGGGACAACTGGAACCTGTGCCCCGATCGCGGCATGAAACGCCCCCGTCTTGAACGGTAGCAGACCGCGGCCACGAGAGCGGGTACCTTCAGGGAACATCCAGACCGATACCTGAAGCTGTTTGATCTTCTCAACAATCTGGCTAATGGTACCTGCGGCCCGGCTACGATTAGCACGGTCAATCAGAATGTTGCCGGTCAGCCAATACAGCTGGCCAAATAACGGCATCCAAATCAGGCTTTTCTTACCAACGGTTACCGTGCGAGGCATGATGGCACCAGAGACCGTAAACAGGTCGTAGTTATTCTGGTGGTTCGCAACATAAATACTGGCACCAACATCGTCAGCCCCTTCGGCATAACGGAGCTCCAGTTTAATCCCTAGAATACGTGCCATCTTGCAAAAATAACGGCCAACATTATGAACGTTCTTCGGGTTGCGCGGGCTCAGTAAGCAATAGCCGCAACCAAACACAAACATGACAACAGCAAAAATTGTAACGGCGATAATGCGCAACAAAAATATCATGGAGCTCTCCTCAGCGTACAAGCGTTCGCTAGTATACTCAGGCAACGGGAAATTACACCCCTTATGTGTACAATTTATTCAGGGCGGCTCCACAAAAATAAAAAAGCCCTCCATCGAGGGCTTCTAAGTCATTATATAACAACCAGTTCGGCTTATTCTTCAGCCGCCGCGTCCGGCTGTTCGACTTCCATCCGGGTGACTCGCTGCAGACCGCGAGGCAGCATTGCACCCCGGCGACCACGCTCACCCCGGAAGTTATCCAGATCCGATGGTTTCAAGCCCAGCTTGCGTTTCCCCGCATAAAGGGTGACATGACTGCCTGCCGGCAATACCACCAACTGCGACAAGAACTCCTCGCGCGCCTTGGAACGTGCCGCCGGAATATTAATGATCTTATTCCCCTTACCTTTGCTTAGCTGAGGCAAGTCTTTGATCGGGAACAGCAACATCCGGCCTTCATTGGTGATCACCAAGACATCATCAGTATCGAGGTTCGAAATAGGCTGCGGTGCCATCACTTCAGCACTCTCAGGTACTGTCAGCAATGCCTTACCACTCTTGTTCTTCGATACCATGTCGGCGGTCTTACAGATAAAGCCATAACCGGCATCCGAACCCATCAACCACTGTTGATCGTCGTCGGCCATCAATACCTGACGCATATGGCTGCCCGGTGTAAGGTTCAGGCGACCGGTGATCGGCTCGCCCTGGCTTCGCGCCGAAGGCAAGGTGTGGGATTCCAGCGCATAGCTGCGACCATCGGTACCGATAAAGATCGCCGGAAGGTTACTCTTACCACGAGCATGGGCCAGGTAGTTATCACCCGACTTATAGCTCAGGCTGGTTGGATCAACCTCATGACCTTTGGCATGACGGATCCAACCTTTCTCGGACAACACAACCGTGATGGCCTCGCTCGGGATCAAATCACGTTCAGTCAGCGCCTTGGCTTCGGCACGCTCAACCAAAGGCGAACGGCGATCATCACCGTACTTCTCGGCATCGGCCTGAATTTCTTTCTTAATCAACGTATTTAGTCGACGCTCAGAACCCAGTAGCTTCTCCAGCTGATCGCGCTCTTTGGCCAACTCATCCTGCTCACCGCGGATCTTGATCTCTTCCAGCTTCGCCAGCTGGCGCAACTTGATTTCCAGAATGGCATCAGCCTGAATCGCCGTCAACTCAAAGCGTGACATCAGCTCGGCTTTCGGATCATCTTCATTACGGATGATCTCAATCACTTCATCGATATTAAGGTAAGCCGCCAGCAAACCTTCAAGGATATGCAAACGCGCCAGCACCTTGTCTAAGCGGTGTTGCAAGCGACGGCGCACGGTCGCACGGCGGAACTCAAGCCATTCAGAAAGAATTGCCACCAGCCCCTTCACCTGCGGACGGCCGTCCAGGCCCAGCATATTCAGGTTAACGCGGAAGCTCTTTTCCAAATCGGTCGAGGCAAACAGGTGATTCATCAACGGCTCACAATCAATTCGATTAGAGCGTGGCACAATCACAATACGGGTTGGGTTTTCATGATCCGACTCATCACGTAAATCGTCGACCATCGGCAGCTTCTTCGCCCGCATCTGGCTGGCAATCTGCTCAAGCAGTTTCGAGCCCGATACCTGGTGCGGCAGAGAGGTGATCACGATATCACCGTTCTCTTTATGCCAAACCGCACGCATCTTAATGCTGCCCTTACCGGTACGGTAGACTTTTTTCAGATCTACCGCAGAGGTGATAATTTCGGCTTCGGTCGGATAGTCAGGGCCTTTGACAAACTCCATCAGGCCGTCAAGATCGGCTTTCGGATTCTCAATCAGGTGTACTGCGGCATTGGCAACTTCACGGGCGTTGTGCGGCGGAATATCCGTCGCCATACCCACCGCAATACCGGTGATGCCGTTAAGCAGGATATGCGGCAGGCGCGCAGGCAGCATCTTCGGCTCTTTCATCGTGCCGTCAAAGTTTGGCACCCAATCAACCGTACCCTGGCCAAGCTCGCCCAATAGCACTTCGGAAAAACGGGACAGGCGTGATTCGGTATAACGCATCGCCGCAAAGGACTTAGGATCATCCGGCGCACCCCAGTTACCCTGGCCATCAACCAGCGGGTAACGGTACGAGAATGGCTGCGCCATCAGCACCATGGCTTCATAACAGGCCGAATCACCGTGCGGATGGTATTTACCCAGTACGTCACCGACAGTACGGGCTGATTTCTTGTATTTCGCCGTCGCCGACAGACCCAGCTCAGACATCGCATAAATAATACGGCGCTGTACCGGTTTCAAGCCGTCACCGATAAATGGCAAGGCACGATCCATGATTACGTACATGGAATAATTTAGATAAGCGTCTTCGGTAAACTTCCTTAGCGGAAGCTGTTCGACGCCGTCCATTGAGACATCAGTCATCGTGGGGTATTCCGTTCAGTATTTCTTCGCAACTGGCCGCGCTCACGGGCAGCCAGCATGCATATTCTTGTAAGTTTATAGCGCGACATAGGGCGGCAGCCTTATACCTCGGCCATATCCCCTTTATCTTGTAGCCAGTGACGGCGATCTTCTGCGCGCTTCTTGCCCAGTAGCATATCCATCATGTCAGTCGTTTGCTGATCATCATCAATGGTTAGCTGCACCAGGCGGCGAGTATTCGGATCCATAGTGGTTTCACGCAGCTGAAGCGGGTTCATCTCACCCAGTCCTTTGAATCGCTGGACATTCACTTTACCGCGCTTGCTGCTCAGGCGATCCAGAATACCTTCTTTCTCGGCTTCATCCAGCGCATAGTACACTTCTTTCGCCAAATCGATCCGATATAGCGGTGGCATCGCAATATAAACATGGCCGGCACGAACCAGCGCCTCGAAGTGGCGCATGAACAAGGCACACAGCAAGGTGGCGATGTGCAGACCATCGGAGTCCGCATCCGCCAGCACGCAGATTTTACCGTAGCGCAAGCCGCTCAAGTCATCGCTGTCAGGGTCAATCCCCAGCGCAACAGAAATATCATGAACCTCTTGTGAGGCCAGTACCTGGTCCGCCGATACTTCCCATGTATTAAGGATTTTACCACGCAGCGGCATGATAGCCTGGAACATCCGGTCACGGGCCTGCTTGGCAGAACCGCCCGCCGAGTCACCCTCCACCAGGAACAGTTCGGTACGGTTAAGATCCTGCTGCGAACAATCGGCTAGCTTACCCGGCAAGGCAGGACCCGAGGCGATTTTCTTACGCACGACCTTCTTGCTCGCGCGCATCCGGCGGTGGGCATTGGCAATACAGACTTCAGCCAGTTGCTCCGCCAGTTGTGGGCGCTCATTCAGCCACAGGCTAAAGGCATCTTTAACCACGCCAGAGACGAAAGCAGCACACTGACGTGAAGACAGGCGCTCTTTGGTCTGGCCGGCAAACTGCGGATCCTGCATTTTGACAGACAGAACATACGCACAACGGTCCCAGATATCATCCGCCGTCAGCTTCACGCCACGCGGTAGCAGGTTACGGAATTCACAGAATTCACGCATGGCATCGAGCAAGCCCTGACGCAGGCCGTTCACATGGGTACCACCCTGTGCGGTCGGAATAAGGTTAACGTAACTTTCGGTAATTAACTCACCGCCCTCAGGCAACCACAGCAGTGCCCAATCAGCAGCTTCTGTCTGGCCACTGAATACGCCGGTAAACGGCTCTTCAGGCAGTAACGTGTAACCCTTCACGCCTTCTGCCAGATAGTCTTTCAGGCCATCTTCATAACACCAGCGCAGCGTTTCATCTGCAGTTTTATCGGTAAAGACGATTTCAAGCCCAGGGCAAAGTACCGCTTTGGCTTTTAAATTGTTTTTGAGGCGGGAAACCGAGAATTTAGCACTGTCGAAGTACTGGGCATCGGGCCAGAAATGAACCCGCGTTCCCTTAGCGCGGCGTCCGCAGGTGCCGATCACTTCAAGCTCAGAGACTTTTTCGCCATGCTCGAAAGCAATCTGGTAAACCTGACCGTCACGTTTTACCGCGACTTCAACACGGGTCGACAGGGCGTTAACGACGGAAATACCTACCCCGTGCAAGCCGCCAGAGAACTGGTAGTTGTCATTGGAGAACTTACCACCAGCATGGAGCTTACAAAGGATCAGCTCAACCCCTGATACCCCTTCGACAGGGTGAATATCAACAGGCATCCCTCGACCGTCATCAATCACCTCGAGTGACTGATCGGCATGAAGAATGACTTCCACTTTACGTGCGTGGCCGGCCAGGGCTTCATCGACACTGTTATCAATTACTTCTTGGCCAAGGTGATTGGGCCGAGCCGTATCGGTGTACATGCCGGGACGGCGGCGTACTGGCTCAAGGCCATTTAGAACCTCAATGGCTCCAGCGTTATAGCTTTGATCTGTCATATCACGGAAAGTTACGAGAAATTTTTGCCACAATAGTCAGTAACCCCAGCCCGGTTGTCAAGCTGAGGTCGAGGATAATACCCACAATTGTGAGTCGGGTTCTATCGTCACGCTAATCAGAGATGGCGTTATAATTAGCGGCTTATAGCCCTAGGAACTTGATGATTTCAGCAGGAAAACGGTCAAAACCAACGAAACTGTGATCGCCTCCGGGCTCGACTGTCTGCTTGCAGGCAGCATACTTTTCTACTGCCTGGCGATAGTCGAGAACTTCGTCACCTTCCTGCTGCAGTAGCCAGAACTGCTCTGGCGTATCGATATTCGGCACTGCCAGTTGCTTCAGCTCATCCATATGCTTGGCTTCAAGCCAGTAGCGTTCACCGGTATAGGGGTTTTCCTGTTCACCCAGGTAGTCCACCAGCAATTCATATGGCTTGACCGCCGGGTTAACCAAAACCGCAGGAAGCTGATAACGATGATTAAGCCAAGTTGAAATATAGCCTCCCAGCGAGCTGCCGACCAGTCCGATTTGATGCTCCTGCCGTAGCGAGCTTACCAACTGATCGATGAATTCCGCAGCCTCTGCCGGGTAGCACGGTATCTGTGGGATCTCGACTCGGATGTCCGGTCGGTGCTGACGGCAGTATTCTGCCATCAGGGTTGCTTTCAGCGATTTGGGTGAACTGTTAAAACCATGAATATAAAGCAGTAAAGGCTTCATTTAATAACCACCAGCATCAAATTGCGGGCTAAAATGCTCCCCCTTCAGGCGAGAAACCGATGTCAAAACCTGGCCATCGTTGGTCAGTTCCAGGTAACGCCAGCCCGGGTTCTGCCGATCTAAGGCAAAATCACTGGAGTCCGGCTGAAACTGGATGCAGGTTGATGGCGTGGCCAGTACCCTGACGCCATGATAAAGACGATCCAGTTCTTGGTGGATATGGCCACAAAGCACCGCCTTGACCCGTGGATATTTGTCCACGACCTGCCAGAAGCCATCGGCATTATGCAGCTTGTGCTGATCCAGCCAGGAACTGCCAGCCTCAAGAGGATGGTGGTGCAGCAATACCAGTGCATGTCGCTCAGGGTAAGCCGCCAGCGCCTGATCCAGCATGGTGAGCTGCGCTTCACTCAGCTCACCATGGGGAACACCCGCTACCTGGCTATCTAGCAGGATCACCTGCCAGTGCTCACCAGCCAGCACTTGCTCGCACGGCTTGATTTGGGGTGACGGCAGCACCGAGGCCATGCTCGGCTGAAAATCATGGTTACCCGGAAGCCAAAAACACGGTTGTGACCAGCGCGCAATCCCATCGCTAAAGCGCTGGTAGGATTGTTCGCTGTGATCCTGTGAGATATCTCCCGTTGCAACCACTGCGTCAAACGGACGTGCGGCGGCATCTACAGCATCTAATACTGCATGAAAACTGTCTTTCGTCGCGATACCCAGCAGGCTACCTGCCTCGTCGGCAAATAGGTGGGTATCGGTGATCTGAAGTAGAACCACACTATCCGGGTTCCTCTGTGGCAGAGAGTACATCTGCAAAACGTCAAAAACCTTGTTTATCTAATACTGTTAACAAACCGATTGTTTGCTGATCCCATTTTTCAGGCAATAGGCCAGCCAGTCACCTAAAAAGCGATTTACCTGATGTTTTTCGTCTTTTTGGTGCATCCGTAAATTTGGGTAATCATACCGCGGCTTAAGCCGTGAAATCTGCTGAGCGGTACACACTTCTGCGACTCTGGCATCGTGGTATAACCGCACAGTTAGGCGGGGGATCAGGTAATCCGGTAGCTCCCCGGCGCTGCGTTGCCACAGCTCGATAACTGTTGTGTAGCGGGTTGACTCAGTAATTTTCAACTGGTACTCATGCTCAAAAACCTTGTATACACACTCATCGCCCACCCTGTCAGTTTTTGGCAGTAATGGGAGCAACTTTGCATAATTGGTCTCATATAAACGCATGATACCAGCCAGATCAACGGTATATCTTTTGTTCAATCGGTGTCCTTAAACCAATGGACTGGTTATTGAGCTTGTGCCTGCAAACGTAAATAGTTTAGCTGCAACCATTGTAGCGCAATGATTGAGGCTGCATTCTCAATTTTACCAGATTCTACCCACTGGTATGCTTCCTGTCGTGATACCACATGCACCCGGATATCCTCGCCTTCATCTATAAGGCCGTGAATACCGTGCGCTTTACTGCTATCCACACGCCCGACAAAAATATCCAACGTTTCAGAGCAGCCGCCTGAGCTCGACAGGTAGCGGGTGATTTTATTCAGCTGAGTGACTTCGACGCCGGCTTCTTCAACCGCTTCGCGGCAGACAACATCTTCAGGTGTTTCATTGGGCTCAATAATGCCAGCCACAATTTCCAGTTGCCAAGGTGTGCAGTCGGCAGCCATTGCGCCAACTCTGAACTGCTCCACCAGTACCACTTTGTCCTCAACCGGATCATAAGGTAACAAGGCCGCGGCATGCCCACGCTCGAACATTTCTCGTTCTAACGGTTCGCTCCAGCCACCGGCAAAAAGTTTATGGCGAAAGCGATATTTCATCATGCTGAAATATCCCTGGTACAGGGTATCTATCGACAAAACTTCAACATCATTTTTGCTATAAACATCCAACACAGAGCTTTCAGGCAACTTGTTACTCATTACGGTATCTCCCTTTGCTATATATCTTTTCATTCAAAATGTCTGTCAGCAATGATTAAATTCAACATTTATGACAATAATTGTGATTTTATTTAAGTCCATTTTTGTAGTTGGATAGATTACAATCACATAAGAATAAGTAATCAGCGTAAAATTAAGTAAAAATGAACAACGATCAGTTTCAGGCAAGGTATCTTCCGATAAACTGAATCCTTTACTATTTTTTTGTCAGGACCAGGAAAGGCATCCATGAAAAAATTGCTTCCGCTTATTATTAGCGTTGCGCTTGGCGGCTTCAGCCAAGTAGCACTGGCTGATGATCTAGCCGATATCTACCAGCAAGCCAAACAAAACGACCCTCAGCTGCTTCGTGCTGCCGCAGATAAAGATGCAGCCTTTGAGGCAATTAATTCTTCCCGAAGTGCACTGCTACCGCAAATTAACTTGGCGGCTGGCTACAATACGGCATTTCTGGATGGTAAAGATGCCGATGATGGCTTCAATGCGGGACTGTCGCTAAGTCAGTCACTATACAACCGTTCCAGCTGGGTTAATCTAGACATCAGCGAGAAACAAGCTCGCCAGAGCGATGCCTCGTACGCCGCTTCTCAGCAGGGCCTGATTTTGCGTGTTGCTGATGCTTACTTTGCTGTACTGCGTGCTATGGATGACCTTGAGTTTGTCCGTGCCGAAAAAGCCGCGGTTGGCCGTCAGCTAGAACAGACCAAGCAGCGCTTTGAAGTCGGCTTATCGGCAATTACCGATGTTCACGATGCCCAGGCTCAGTACGATAGCGTGCTGGCTGATGAAATCCTGAATGAGAACGCCCTGACCAATAGCTACGAAGGTCTGCGCGAAATTACTGGCCAGGAACACACCGATCTCAATATTTTGGATACAGCTCGCTTCACGGCAAGCCGTCCGCAAGGCAAGGTCGTCGATCTTGTTAAAGATGCCGAGACTGAAAACCTTACCCTGCTGACCTCGCGTATCTTGCAAGATATCGCCCGCGACCGAATCTCCCTGGCTGAGTCTGGTCACCTGCCAACGCTATCGTTTGATGCCGGTTATAGCTACGACGAAACCCGCTTGGGCAATGACGAAGGTACTATCACGGCAGGGGTTAACCTGAACCTACCGGTTTACACCGGTGGCCGTACCACATCTGAAGTGAAACAGGCACAATTTAGCTATGTTTCAGCTAGCGAGGAGCTTGAAGGTTCCTACCGCAGTGTGGTTAAAGACGTTCGCGCATTCTACAACAACATCAATGCCTCGATTGGCGCCCTACGTGCCTATCAGCAATCTGTAATTTCAGCGCAGTCGGCACTGGAAGCAACCGAAGCTGGCTTTGATGTTGGTACCCGCACCATTGTTGACGTACTGGATGCGACTCGTCGCCTTTATGATGCCAACCGTCAGCTGGCTAATGCCCGTTATGACTACATCATCAGTCAGCTACAGCTGAAACAGGCTGTTGGCTCGCTGAACGAGCAAGATATCCTGGATGTAAACTCCGGCCTAATCAGCGCCAAGAAATAACGCGTCGACATGAACGAAACAGCAGATACAAAAAAAGCGCCATCTTAGATGGCGCTTTTTCTTTACCGGTTACCGGGGCAATTCATCGCAGTTAACCACGACCACCACGGATAGCTTCAATGATTTCCGTCGTTGAACAGCCATCTTCAAAGTTCAGAACCCGTACTTCACCACCAGCAGCAATTACTTCCTGACCGCCGGCAATTTCTTCCGGCTTGTAGTCACCGCCCTTGACCAACAGGCTAGGTAAGATCTCACTGATCAGGCGCTGCGGAGTTTCTTCCGTAAACGGAACCACCCAGTCAACCGCTCCTAGACCAGCCAGAACAGCCATACGACGATCTTCCGGGTTCACCGGGCGACCAGGGCCTTTCAGGGTTTGAACCGAGCTGTCTGAGTTAACCGCGACAATCAGGCGATCGCCCAGCTTCGCGGCTTCGTTAAGATAAGCCACATGGCCGGCATGCAGAATGTCGAAGCAGCCATTGGTCATCACGACTTTCTCACCGCGAGCTCTCGCCGCCTTGACCGCTTGCTTCAGCTGCGCTTCTGCAATAACGCCAAAACCGCTGTCCTGACTACCGTGGATCGCTTCAGTCAACTCAATCGTCGACAGCGTCGAAGTACCCAGCTTGGCAACCACAACCCCCGCCGCCGCATTAGCCAGCTTGCAGGCATCCGACAGAGATTTTCCAGCCGCCAGAGAGGCCGCCAGTACGGAGATAACGGTATCGCCAGCACCCGTCACGTCATAGACTTCCTGTGCCAGCGTCGGCATGTGCAGCGGCTCCTGGCCTTTCTGCAACAAAGTCATCCCGTGCTCGCTGCGGGTAACCAGCAAGGCTTCCAGATCAAACTGCTCTATCAGGCCCAAACCTTTTTCCACCAACTCTTCGTCACTGCCGACTTTGCCTACCACGGCTTCGAACTCAGACAGGTTCGGTGTTAGCAAGGTTGCACCACGGTAACGCTCAAAGTCAGCCCCTTTCGGATCGACCATCACCGGAATACCGGCTTCACGCGCCAAAACAATCATCGCCTGAACATGCTCTAAGGCTCCCTTGGCATAGTCAGACAGGATCACCGCTTTCACCGTCGATAGCGACTGTTCCAGACGCGGCAGGATCAAATCGGCATCCACATCATGGAAGCCTTCTTCGAAGTCGAGGCGGATAAGCTGCTGGCCACGGCTCATCACGCGCAGCTTGGTGATTGTCGGGTAGTTAGGCAGTGAAACGAAATCACAGCGAACATCCAGAGATGATAATTTTTCGGTCAGCGCCTTGGCTGGTTCATCAATCCCTGTCAGACCAACCAAACGGGCATGGCCTCCTAATGCTGCAATGTTCATTGCCACGTTGGCCGCGCCGCCCGGACGCTCTTCAATCTGATCAACCTTCACAACAGGTACAGGCGCTTCTGGCGAGATCCGCCCAGTTGGTCCATACCAATAACGGTCAAGCATGACGTCACCAACAACCAAAACACCTGCTTGATCATAATCAGGAAGAGTCAGTTTCATTATTATCTCCGGGATAGTAAAAACGGAAAAATACTAACATAAAGTCCAGGGTCTGTTTACCCTTCATCGCCTTTCCAGCAGGAAGCTATTTTTCCTGGTAACACATCGAGATACTTGTACCACAAAAACTTTGCAATCACTTGGATATAAGGCACTGCGACCAAATCTGCTGCACAACCTCACGCTCGGCAACAAATCGATCTTCAGTAATATAGGCTGATAGCCCTAACAGATTAAGGCGATGGATTTCATCACGCATCGTGCAATACGCCTGCTTTAGCGCCTGTGCATCCGCCATGCTGAGAATGCCGCATTCCGACATAGTATCGAAAATCCGGACATTATCGGACCAACGGGTAAGTGCCCGCTCACTGCTTGCATGCTGCAGTACCAGATACTGGGCAATGAACTCGATATCAGTGATCCCGCCCTGGTCTTGCTTGAGACCAAACATACCGGCTTTTTTTTGCCCGAGGTGGTCACGCATTTTATGGCGCATATCAACCACCTCCTGCTGCAGTTTGGCCTGTTCCCGCGGTTGCATCAAAATGGCCTGCCGCACCTTGGCAAAACCTTGCTGCAGTGGCATATCGCCATAAACCATCCGCGCTCTGACAAGTGCCTGGTGCTCCCAAGTCCATGCTTCCTGCTGCTGATACTCGGCAAATGCTTCCATTGTACTCACCAACAACCCGGACGCGCCCGACGGGCGTAAGCGAACATCGACTTCGTACAGAACACCGGACGAGGTGCGAGTCGAGAACAAATGTACAATCCGCTGTGCCAAGCGGAGGTAAAACTGACGACCATCAATTTCTTTCTTACCGGTGGTATAGACATCAGCCGGACAATCGTGGAGGAATACCAGATCCAGATCAGATCCATATCCTAACTCCCAGCCTCCGACCTTACCGTAGCCCAGTACGCCGAACCCCTTACCGTCACGGTCCTGCAGGTGGGTAGGTTCGCCATATTTGTCCACCATCTGCAGCCAAGCCTGGTTGACCACCGCGCCGATGATCGCTTCGGCAAGGTAAGTCAGATGGTCGCTCACCTTCATCAACGGCAGTGCCCCGGCAATATCAGCGGCGGCTATCCGCAGCAGCTGTGCCTGTTTGAATTGGCGGATCGCCTCCATCTGCTGCTCCATATCTTCCTCCGGGATCCGGGCTAGATACTCGCGCAGCTCATCCTGGTATTGATCCAGCGGGGTCGGATTATAGAGGTGCTGGGGATCCAGCAGCTCATCAAGCAGAATCGGGTATTGGGTCAGCTGCTCGGCTACCATCGGGCTGGCGGCACATAAACGGACCAGCTGATCCAGCGCCGCAGGATGCTCGCTGAGCAGCTCGAGATAAGTCGTCCGGGTGGCAACCCGGACAATCAGCTTGGTCAGCCGGCCCAGCACTAGGGCAGCATCCGAGCGGGTTACCGCACGCACCAGCACCTCCGGCATCAGTTTCGCCAGCACTTCCCGCCCGCGGGGGCCGAGGGTACGCTTGGACAGCTCCGCTTTCATGCCCATTAAGATACTGGCCTGGGTCGCGCTATCCGGTGCTGCAAGCTCATCGAGGATGCTCAACAGGACCTCTTCGTTTTTCACCATCGCCCACATTTCATGATAATGGGCATCGGCAGCGGACAGTGCCTCCTCGTCTTCAGCCCCAATGATGTCGTCAAAGACCTGATGGATCGCCGCCATATGTCCATCGATGGCAGTAAGCAGGCTAGGCCAGTCCGGATACCCCATGGTCGCGGCAAGGCGAAGCTGATCCAAGGGTTTATCGGGCAGCGTCTGGGTTTGCTTGTCATCAATCGCCTGCAACAGGTTTTCCAGCTTACGTAAGAAACAGTAGCCTTGCTCCAGGTTGTCGACCTGATCTGGCGGCAGCAGCGTCAGCTGCCTCATTGCTGCAAGAGTTTCCAGCAATCCGCGATGGCGCAGGTTTGGCTCCCTGCCGCCACGGATCAGCTGGAAAGACTGGGCGATAAACTCCACCTCGCGGATCCCGCCGGCCCCGAGCTTGATATTGTTGCTCAGGCCGCGCCGGCGAACCTCACTGCTGATCATGGACTTCATCCGTCGCAGCGACTGGATCGCACTAAAATCAATATAGCGGCGGAACACAAACGGGCGCAGCATCTGACGGAGTTCCTGATACTGGCTAAAGCTCTCGCGCCCCATCACTCGCGCTTTGATCATTGCATAGCGCTCCCAGTCTCGCCCCTGCTCCTGGTAATAGTCTTCCAGCGCAGCATAGCTCATCACCAAAGGACCGCTGTCACCAAACGGACGCAGACGCATGTCAACCCGATAACAGAAACCATCGAAAGTCTGCTGATCCAGCGCCTTGATAAGGCGCTGCCCTAAACGAGTGAAGAACTGGGCATTGGCCAGGCTACGTCGCCCGCCCTGGGTTTCGCCATTTTCCGGATAGGTAAAGATTAAATCGATATCGGATGAAAAATTCAGTTCGCCCCCACCCAGCTTGCCCATACCAAGGATCAGCATCGGCTGCGCTTCGCCGGCTGCATTCGTTGGGGTTCCCCATTCCCTGCAGCACTGAGCGTACAGCCAATTATAAGCTTCCATAATCAAGGCCTCGGCAAGCTGAGACAGGTGCTCCAGGCTCTGTGCCAGCGGTGCCTTGCCGGTAAAATCACGCCACGCAATCCACACCATCTCCTGGCGGCGGAACGCCCGCAACAATCGCATCAGGCTGTTCTCATCGGTCGCTGCCGACAGCTTTTCAGCCAGCTGCTGGCGATAGGCATCACTATGGCCGGCATCATCGACATGCTCTGCCAGCCAGGGCAATAGCTGACCGTCTCGGATAATCGAGGCCGAGATAAAGTCACTATAGCCTAGCACCTGCCGCAGCTCAGGCAGACGCTCTGCTGGCCACTGGGCCAGCAGTTCAGGGTGGGCTTGCTGAATTTTCTCGACGGCTTTGCCGGCAGCGGCAATCAATGCATCAGGCTGGGTCATTGCGGTTCCTTTATTCATTTCCCTGGCAGGCGGGTTATAGCGATTTAAATCTGTAGTAGCAGTAACATAGCACAACGCCCGCAAATAGGCGGGCGTTGTGAGATCTCGACATCACGTTTTGGCAAGGTTTGACCAATTAGATGCGGAAGGCCTGGATCTTCCCTTCCAGCTCTGTCGCATGGTTTTGCATGGTATCCGAGGTTTCCGACAGCTCTGTCACCACCAGCACCGAGGCTTCGACAAGCTCTCGGACATTGGTCAGGTTCTGGTTCATTTCATCAGCGACACTACTCTGTTGCTCAGCGGCAGAAGCGATTTGGAAGTTCATATCGTTGATCCGCTGTACCTGAACAACAATCTTATCCAACTCTCCACCGGCATTGGTCACCAGCTCCACGCCTTCAGCCGCTTCCACGACACTCTGCTCCATCAAACCAACGGCCTGCTGGGCGCTGCTTTGCAGCAAGCTGATCATGTCCTGAATTTCGACCGTCGCCGTCTGTGTTCGCTGGGCCAGATTTCGAACTTCGTCTGCCACTACGGCAAAGCCTCGACCGGCATCTCCGGCGCGCGCGGCCTCAATGGCAGCATTCAATGCCAGCAGGTTGGTCTGTTCGGAAATACTCTGAATGGTGACGATCACGCTGCCGATTTGCTCTACGCGCTCCTCAACCTGGTTCACCGCATTCGCAGACTGGCTGATATCCTGCGACAGCTGGTTAATCGTACCAATCGTCTGAGACACAAACTGCTGCCCTTGAGTTGCCTGCTCAGAGGTACCTTCAGTCGCATTGGAGGCTTCACGGGCATGACTGGCCACCGTCTGGACGGTCGAGGTCATCTCGCTCATCGCTGACGCCAACTGATCAATTTCACTGAACTCTTCTTGGGCCGATTCCTTGGTTTCAATCATGCTGATCGACATCACCTCAGCCAAGCCAGACAGCTCGGCTGCCGCATCACGCTGGTTGCGGATCACGTCGTGGAGCTGAATCCGGGTTTTCTCCAGCTCTCTGGCCAAATCACCGTATTCATCACGGCAGTCCATTTCAATAGGCTCTGACAGGTTACGTCTTGCAAGCTGCTGGATGTTGTCTGCAAGGTAACGGGTCTGACGCAGCATCACGCTGGAACCACTTAATAAAATCACCACAAAGGCAACAATCATCAGCCCGGTCTGCCAGGCGACCTGTACCAGGTATTCGCTATAATAGGTCTCGGCTTCGGACGCTGGCTGTGATGCCACAACCAGCCAATTGGACTGCGGCAGTTCAACCGCGTATTCAAAACGTTCCTGCTTGTTCAGCGCGACACTGCCCGCACCAGAAAACTGGCCCAGATAGCTCGACAAACGACTGCCACCTTCGGTCACCGCCGTTAGTTCACTGATAGTACGAACCTGCGGATGTCCTAGCACCCTGCCGCTATCACGCTCGACCAGGTATAAAAACGCCCCCTGCTTCCAGCTGCTGGCCTGGGCATCAATGGCCTGCTCAGCCATCGCCTTCCCGGCTTCCCCCTGGGTGAGAAGGGTCGTCAGCATCGCCGCGTTGGCCTCGGCTAATTCTTTAGAGCGGTCTTGTTGAATTTCCACCACCGACTGATAAAACGCGCTCGCATCCCATAACTGCTTTCCGATAAGCAAAACGGTACTGAACACCATCAACAGCACCAGCTTCGGCACCAGCCGGATATTGGTCAGTCCCTTTTCCCATGGTTTGAAAACCATCTTCGCCATTTGGCATCTCCATATTAAAATGTGCGCTAGCCCCGAAGAACACAGTAATTTATCGAGGGGAAGTCATCATTCAGAGCCGAATTTTGTATGCCAGCCTACTGGCTATGAATTATTTTTAAGCTCAAAACAATAACTGGTATTCTATAGATCAGCAGGGCATTGCGAAAATTAAATAATGAAAAAGATCGACGCCGTCAAACATGAACTGAACCCGATGAGCCTGATGGCTTTAGTTTTATCTTTCATGTCATTAGCTATTGTGACCAGCTTAATATTTATCCCGAAAACCGAGCGGGTTTACACCCTATTTTTGGGACTTGATACGTTTATCTGCTTGTTGTTCTGGTGCCAACTATTGACCGACTTTGTTCGCAGTAACGAAAAGTGGGACTATCTCAAGCGTCACTGGCCTGACTTTATTGCCAGTATCCCAGTAATTGAAGCCTTACGCTATGCTCGCCTGGTACAAATCTTCCGGGTTATCCGGCTGCTGAGATCCAGTCATCAGATCATCAGCCGTATTCGCAGCAACCGCCGCGAAGCGACCATTGCAACAATTTTCCTGTTACTGACCGTCCTGGTCACTGTTGGCTCCGCCATGATGCTGATGCTGGAAGGCAATGCCCCGGATTCCAATATTCAGTCGGCAGGCGATGCCTTATGGTGGGTCTTTGTCACCATCTCTACCGTGGGTTACGGGGATCACTATCCGGTGACCACATTCGGTAAAATGCTGGCGGCAGTCATTATCATCTGTGGGGTCGGTCTGTTTGGTATGGTGGCGGGGCTCGTCAGCTCAATGATTTCCGATCCAGCCAAGCAGAAAGAGCTGGATGCCCGTCGGCACGAAGAGGAGTGGCAACAAATGCTCACAACCCAGCAGCAACTTCTTGAGCGCCTCGCCCACCTGGAGCAACGGCTTGCCGACAGCCAGGAAAAAGCCAAACTTACCCAAGAATAAAAACGCCCCGCAGAGGCAGGGCGTTTATCGGCTATTTATCGGCTATTTATCGCGCAGGTATTACGGCCAATATGGCGCTAGCTCGATACCGATCTGGCGGGTCTGATCCATCGCATGGAGCAGTGACTCTTCCTTACGGTTAAGCCATTTTTCAATCTGGCGACGATCTTCTTCTTCGTCCTGCTGTTCCAGCAACTTCCTTACCGGCTCAAGCAGGCGAAGATCTTCAATACCCCGCAACAAGTCCAGCCAAGGCATTCTGAAACCGGCACGTTTATCTTCGTCATACAACTCAGCGAAGCATAGGCCACTCATCAGGTTGCGGATCAGACGAGGCTGCTGGTCGAGGTATTCGACCCGGCCCAGCTGTCGCTCCAGCGGGAACACATCAGCAAGCTCCTCCCAAGAACGGCTCAAGATCTGATCGGCAAAAGGCTTGATATCGCCCGCCAAGCGCACGCGGGATTTATCATCCAGGAACGGCTGCCAACCACGGCTCAGGATCCAACGGCTAAGATCAAGCAACAAACCGCAGTAACGGGAAGATTCCAGCAGCTGCATCATCTCCTCGGACTCCGGTAGCTCGTCCTGCCGGTCCTGCAGTTGTTTCACCAGCTCTTTACGCGCATTGAGCTTTTTCAGCATATGGCCTTTGTCTACCAGCAACTGCTCAATACTGGCATATTCTTCCAGCCACTCCAGTTCACCTTCCAGCCAATGTAGCTCTTGGCGCAGCAAGGCGCTGGCGCGGCGCGGGATCATCCCGCCGAACATTACCAAGGCCTGGCGGATCAAGCCTAATGCCTGATGGATTTGGTAAAGCGCAGCCTGCTCCTGGCGCTCGGCAAAAATCTGCTCGTGGTAATGCCAGTGGCCAAGCGCATGTTCCAAGGTGCTGACAAACACCGATTCAACGCTCTGACCGGCCGTCACAGGGACAAACTGCAACGACTTGACATCATCTCCCTGGTAACCCGCAGCAAGGCGGTAGCCACGGGCAGCCTTGCTCAGGTTACCCAGACGCATGCCGCCATCGGCGCACAGTTCGCGGGCAAGGGTAAATAGCGCATCGGTCTGGCCAGACTTCAGCTCAAGCTCGACTTCGCAAATCGGGCTCGTTTGACCGTTGGCACTCACTTCTCCCTGGTCGAAGGCCAGTTCAATCTGACTGCCGTCAGGCATGGCGATCAGCCACTGCTGACGTTCAAAATCGGTCGAGAATAATGGGGCTAGCTGCTGCTGTACGTCAGCAACATTGACACTCTCCGGCCAAGCATCGGCAGGATGCAGGGAAAGATCAGGATCGGTTCCATTGATTTCAGCATTGTACTCCGGACGCTGGTGCAGCCCTGCAACCACTCGTCCTGCTGTTTTCAAGGTTTGAACAAACACATCATCAAAACGACGGACCCGTAGGCCGATATCGTGCTGGCGAAGAATTTGGTCTGGGGTATCGAAGTAGACATTGCCTAACATTCGACTACTTTGCTGCAGTATTTTCGCTTCAGATATTTTGCGTAATAATTGACTCGAAAATTCTGGTGAGACGAAAAACTTCAGTTCTATCTCGGTTTCCATAGTTATACCTATAAACAGTGGCAAACCAAGGATATTTGCAATTGCGCTTCGGGGCAAGCATGAAATATCGACAAAACCTTGATCAAAAATAGTTCCCCTATACTAACTTATACGTTAACATGCGCGCCTCTGTGACCATCGCTCAAGAATTAGCCTCTTTAGGCGCTCTTTAGGTTGATCGGCTATGCCAGTAAATACAATTATGGGGCTCTTTGCTAAATCCCCAATCAAACCGCTGCAACGTCATGTTACTCGTGTAAATGAGTGTTGCGAACTGCTTGTTCCTTTTTTCGAGGCATGTCATGCCGGAGACTGGGAAAAAGCATCGAACTTACGTGAACAGATCTCGCAGATTGAAAAAGATGCAGATGTGTTGAAGCGTGAGATCCGCCTTAAACTTCCTCGTGGTCTTTTCATGCCAGTCGATCGTACTGACATGCTAGGCCTTCTTACTCAACAGGATAAGCTTGCTAACCTATCCAAAGATATCGCTGGTCGTGTCTTGGGTCGACAGCTGCAAATTCCTGCGACCATGTACCCGGATTTCGTTGCCTACGTTCAACGTTGTCTAGATGCAGCAAGCCAAGCCAGTCGTGTTATTCACGAGCTGGATGAACTGCTGGAGACAGGCTTCAAGGGCAGAGAAGTGACGCTAGTTGCTGAAATGATTAATCAGCTTGATGTCATCGAAGATGATACCGACACCATGCAGATTCAATTACGTCAACAATTAATGTCCATCGAAGACCAACACAGTCCGGTGGATGTCATGTTCCTGTACAAAATTCTCGAGTGGGTTGGCGGTATCGCCGATCAGGCACAACGTGTCGGCTCGCGACTAGAAATCATGCTATCGCGTTCTTAAACAAGAGAATGTAAGAAACAATAACAAGGTTTTACAATGGAAATCCTGGCTAACTACGGCACCATGATGATTTTGGTGGCGGCTATCTTTGGTCTTTTGATGGCGATTGGTATTGGTGCAAATGATGTTGCCAATGCTATGGGTACTTCAGTAGGTTCGAAAGCTCTAACGGTAAAACAAGCAATCATCATCGCGATGATTTTTGAATTTGCCGGTGCATACCTTGCAGGTGGTGAAGTAACAGATACCATCCGTAAAGGCGTTATCGACATGTCATTCTATACCGCCCAACCAGAAGTACTGGTTTACGGTATGATGTCAGCTCTTCTTGCTGCCGGTACATGGCTATTGCTTGCTTCTTATATGGGCTGGCCGGTATCAACAACACACTCAATCATTGGTGCAATCATTGGTTTTGCGTGTATTTCTGTTGGTACAGAAGCGGTGGATTGGAGCTCAGTACAGGGTATTGTCGGTAGCTGGCTTATCACTCCGCTGATTTCAGGCTTCTTTGCCTACCTGATCTTTATCAGTGCCCAGCGTCTAATCTTTGATACTGATAATCCCTTGATTAATGCGAAGCGTTTTGTTCCTGTTTATATGTTTATCACGGCGATGGTCATTGCATTGGTAACAATCAAGAAAGGTCTAAAACACGTTGGATTGCATCTATCAAGTGGTGAAGCATGGATGGCATCACTGGCTGTTTCTACTGTTATTATGATTTATGGTTATATCTACATCAGTAAGAAATACACCGATGATGGTAGCTCTGTTGATAGTAATGGTTATGCTGGCGTAGAACGCGTATTCAGCCTGTTAATGGTTGTTACTGCGTGTGCGATGGCATTTGCCCATGGTTCAAATGACGTTGCGAATGCGATCGGTCCACTATCAGCTGTTGTTTCAACAGTACAGAATATGGGTGAGATCACCGCAAAAAGTGCTATCGCTTGGTGGATACTGCCTCTTGGCGGCATCGGTATCGTCATTGGCCTGGCAACAATGGGCCATAAAGTAATGGCGACAGTAGGTACCGGTATTACCGAGCTGACACCGAGCCGTGGCTTTGCTGCTCAGCTAGCAACAGCGTCAACGGTGGTATTAGCATCGGGTACAGGTTTACCTATTTCAACAACACAAACTCTGGTTGGTGGTGTGATCGGCGTTGCTTTTGCTCGTGGTATTGCAGCATTGAACCTTGGTGTTGTGAGAAATATCGTTGCCTCTTGGGTTGTAACCCTACCAGCCGGAGCTCTACTTGCTGTCATCTTCTTCTATATGATGCAAGCAGCCTTTGGCTAAAAAGTGGGACAGGTTCAAAAGAGGGAGGCTTTGCCTCCCTCTTTTCTTGCACCCGAGGCACAAAGTTTTTAGTATTTGTGCTCTTAAAGAATATAGGCTCCTCAAGGATTATATTGTGAAGCATCTAATCAGCATCTTATTAATTGCTTGCGCTGTGGTAACCCTACCGGCGAAAGCCGCACAGGTTCGTTACATTTCTGACGACCTGTTCACGTATATGCACAGAGGCCCGGGTACACAGTACCGTATTATGGGCAGTGTCAATGCAGGCACCAAAGTTACATTACTCGAAGCCAACAAAGAGGCCGGCTACAGCCGAATCAAAGATGAGCGCGGTCGTACCGGCTGGGTGAGCTCCAAGTTTATTTCAACTCAGATCGGCCTGAAAGAGCGCGTTCCTACGCTTGAAAAAGAGCTGACTGAAGTGAAAGCCGCACTGGCTGATGCCCTGCAATCCGGTGATGAGAAAACCGCCAGCCTGCAAAACTCGCTGCAATTGCGCACCGAGCAAATCACCGAGCTAGAGTCGCAGAACAGCCAGCTAAACGAACAGCTAATGACGTCACAGGCTGAAATTCGTGAATTACGAGCGAAAATCGATACCCAGAAAGATGATCTGCTGATGAAGTGGTTCACCTACGGCGGTATGGTTGCAGGCGCAGGCTTACTGTTTGGCCTGGTGCTACCGCACCTGATCCCTCGCCGCCGCAAGCGCAACAACGGTTGGGCGTAATAACACCAAACTCGAATAGCAAAATGGCAGCCCATGGGCTGCCATTTTTTATTTGAAACAGTGCTGGTCCGGATTACCATTCTGAAAGCGCAGGCATCTCAACCAGGTACGATTCAAAATCAAATACCACCTGCCTCGGCTCAATCCGCCGCAGTGTTACCCCTGGCGCAATCTCATCCCCTTCGAACGCCTCGCGCCCATTCACTTTCACCCAACGGCTATCTGCCGTCGATGAGTAAATGTGGGTTTGGAAATCCAGTGGCGGGATCCGGTTTTGTACCGACGCGGGCAGCTCGCCCAGCGCTATCGCTTGTATGACAGGCTCAGGCGATGTTTCTTGTTCTGGCGGTTCGTCTAGCGGTAGCGAGTCCGTCGCTGCAATGGCCGATTTAAGCTGCTCAGCAAGCTGTGGCGACAGCTCTGAGTAATCAAGCCCTTCTAGCCCCCATTCCGCTTCAACCTGTGGTTTCGAGCTCACTTGTATCGGCTCGGTGGCCGTAATGGCTGTCAGGCTGGCTGATGAGCTTGCCGCCGATTCTCGCAGACGACTTGCAAACTGACTACTCAGCGATGGCAAAGGCTCAGCCCGTAGATCCGGGTAAGGCAGGAAGCGAATGGCCGATTCCCCTTCGCCCAGCACCAATACCTCATCACCTTTCGGCGTAGTCAGTACCGGATCGGCTGCACCAAGCAGCTTCCCTGTAGAGGGAGGACTGATTTCTACCGCCGGCACTGTCGACGGTATACTGACAGTATCTGAGGTAGCGGCTGATACCGTTAACTGGGTGTAAGCCAATGTTCCGGCAACAGGGGCAACCACCAGCATTGCCGGAAGCAACCAAGAAGTCAGGCGTCGCGGTTGCGTCGAATTCATGGCCGGACGGTTCGGCTGCGACGATTGGTTCTGATGCTGCTGCTCTGACTGCGCAATCGCATTAAGTAAATTGGACATTAACTTCTCTCCGGTTGCAATGTCGGACCTGGCAGGTTCAAGGCCGAATCAATAACCATCAGGGTTCTCGGGCCGGCAATACCGTCCGCGGTCAGATCCTGTGAGCGCTGAAAGCGACGCAGTTTATCTAACAACCCCTGATCAAAGAAATCATCCTGAGTCAGCTTCTCTCCCAGCAGCAAGCTCAGCTGCTGATTCAACCACTGGACCCTCGGCCCCTGCTGGCCATAGCGAATCGTCGTTTTGTCCCCTAAAGGGGGGCGCCATAGCAAAGTGTATTGCCGCTGCCAACGCTGCTCGAGCCAGTCATAGCTCACCGCTACCCGCTCTCCGCCCAGTAGCAACTCGGCGCTATCATTATGGAGTGCATAGACCACAGCATAAAACGCAGGCTTCCCAGTTTCCTGCAGCGACATTATTATCGGGCGGTTAATGATACGAAGCTGCTCAAGATCCATTTTGCCTTGATGGCAGCTGAGATTGATACGCTGGCTGGTCTCGCAATTGGCCTGGTTCAAGCGGGCTTCATAGCCCCACAGTCGGTACAGCGTCTGCATTGCCTGTCGCTCTGAGCGGCTGTGTTCAGTCAATAGCTGCCACTTTGTCGCCAGCTCCGAGTCCTTTGGCTCGGTGGTGGAAGTCGCTGTGACAGCAGCGGTGGCAGGTACGAGCTCTTTAGCCGGTTGCGAAGGCGCAGTTGTTGATGCTTCCGTCATCGACGGTAGCGGCGACATCATTGTTCCATACCAGACTCCTGCAGAAAGTAGCCCGCCGAGCACCAGCGCGCCGCCCCACCGGAGTCCTAGACTACCGCTGTTGCTCGCAGCCGCGGTTTGTCTTCCCTGGGCGGGAAGCTGCCAGTTGAGGACGTCATCGCAGGCTTGGCTGACAATTGCCTTGGTCACCTGGTGGGTCGCTTGCTGGCAAGCCAGCAGCATCGCTTTATCACACACTAGGTTGATCAAGCGCGGGATCCCGCTGGTTGCCTTGGCTATCTGGCGTGTTAGCGCCGGCTCAAACACGTTGTACAGGCAGTTAACCGCCCTTAGCCGATAGTTGATGTACTCATTAACCTCTTCGGGCGTCAGCGGCAGCAGGTGATAGCGAGAGGTGATCCGCTGAGCCAGCTGGCGCAAACGATCCTGCTGCAACAGCTGCTGCAGTTCCGGCTGGCCAACCAAAACCACTTTCAGTAACTTGCGGCTCTCTGTTTCGAGGTTGGTCAGCAGTCTAAGCTGTTCCAGCACATCCGGCATCAGGTGCTGTGCTTCATCAACCAGCAATAGAGTTTGTTTACCGTCGCTGTGGTTGGTTAGCAGGTGCTGGTAAATCCTATCGGTCAGCACCTTGAAACTGGCGTCTTCCGGATAATCAAGGCCAAACTCATCGCAAATCGTGGCCAGCAAGTCATGAGCCGACAATGCCGGGTTTAAAATAATGGCCACCTGGGTTTCCTGCGGCAACCGAGATACCAGAGCCCGCAGTACAGTGGTTTTCCCGGTTCCCACTTCCCCCGTCAGCAGCCCGAAGCCACCGCCTCCCGACAAGCTTGCCAACATATGGGTTAACGCTTCCCTGTGGCGCTCGCTGAGATAGAGGAAACGAGCGCTGGGCACAATTGAAAATGGGGATTCAGTGATCCCGAAGAAATCCTTGTACATGCCTAATACTCTTGTACCTGTTTAGAGTGATACTAATTATTAATGAATAAATTACCTTTGCCACTCAAGATTGTATACCCTGATACCGTATTGAAGCGATCTATGATGCAAAGGATATCAGTGCGATATCCCAAATTTGCTGATGTCATACCAAGCTGAATAATAATCTGGCCTATCAGCGAGATTGAAAATGTTCAGGTACAAGGCGCTTGATTGTAGATGTATTCATATCCATCAAAATCAAGCAACACAGTAGCTGAGCCTTTGCAACTCGCCCTTCGGGAGCGTGCCAGTTGCTCGCTATCTGCCCCAAATTGCTTTGATGTAGAGCCACTATATCTTCATCAATTTGGGTTGCTATCAAACACCTGGCATCGCTCTGATTGGATCAGATAATTGTTCAGTTTGGTATTAAACAAAAGGAGTGAAACTTGCAGACCTATCTTGTGGGGGGCGCCGTTCGTGACGCGCTGCTGGGATTGACGGTAAAAGACAAAGACTGGGTCGTGGTTGGCGCCACACCGCAGCAAATGCTCGACCTGGGCTACAGCCAGGTCGGCAGTGATTTTCCGGTTTTCCTCCACCCAAAGACCAAGCAGGAGTTCGCCCTGGCCAGAACCGAGCGAAAATCTGGCAAGGGGTATACCGGTTTCATCTGCCACTCCGCCCCGGATGTGACTCTTGAGCAAGATCTGATGCGCCGGGATCTGACCATCAACGCCATCGCCCAGGCTGATGATGGTTCGCTATTTGACCCCTACAACGGTCAGCAGGACTTGGCCAACAAACAGTTGCGCCATGTCTCTCCGGCTTTTGTCGAAGATCCGCTGCGGGTACTTCGGGTGGCTCGCTTTGCCGCCCGCTTCGCCCACCTGGGCTTTACTGTGGCACCGGAAACACTGGCCCTGATGCAAGATATGGTTGTCGCCGGTGAACTGCATGCGCTAACACCGGAACGAGTGTGGAAAGAGTGGGAGAAATCTCTGTCATCGAAAAATCCCGAGGTGTTTATCAAGGTGCTGCGTCAGTGTGGTGCGCTCGGCATTATCATGCCTGAAATCGACGCGCTCTTTGGTGTGCCGCAACCCGAGCAATGGCACCCGGAAATCGACACCGGGCTTCACACAGTCCTGGTAGCCGAGCAAGCCGCCAAGCTCACTAGTGATACGACGACCCGTTTTGCCGCCCAGGTTCATGACCTAGGTAAGGCCTTGACTCCAAAAGAGGAATGGCCAAGCCACAAAGAACACTGCCAGACCGGACTCGCCGCAATAAAGGCGCTTTGCCAACGATTACGGGTACCCAATGACTACCGCGATATCGCCTTGGTTGTCTGTGCCCAGCATACCAAGATCCATCATGCCATGGAGCTGCGCCCGAGTACCTTTATCAAGATCTTCGACCAGATCGATGCCTGGCGTAAGCCCGAGCGCATCGAACAGCTTGCACTCTGCTGCCGGGCCGATGTCCGTGGCCGAACAGGTTGTGAGCAGGAGACCTACCCTCAAGGTGATATCCTGCAGGCAGCTTTTTCGGCAGCCCAGGGCGTCGCCGTCAAGCCAATCGTGGAGGCCGGTTTTACCGGCAAGGCCATCAAGGAACAGCTGGCCTTGCGCCGTGCCGACGCGGTCAAAACGAGCCTCGAGGCACAACGCTAAGCACCTATCAAGAAGCTACGCTCAGCAAGCGACAATCAAAAAGCCCGACATGATGTCGGGCTTCTTTTTGCAACAAGGCTACCGTTGATATTTACTGGCTTAGCAAGAATGCAATCAGGCCTGCGCCCAATAGCAGGCGGTAAATAACAAATGGCAGCATACCGAGGCGAGTAACCAGCTTTAGGAATACGTGGATACACGCGTAGGCACTGACAAACGACACGGCAAGGCCAATGCCCAGCGCACCGAATTCAATCGCCTGGCCACTGGTCACCAGCTTGGTGCCCAGATAACCACCTGCCAGCAGGATGATCGGAATTGACATCAGGAACGAGAAACGGGCGGCGGCATCGCGGGTAAAGCCGAGGTGAAGGGCCGCCGTCATTGTGGCTCCTGAGCGAGAGGTTCCCGGGATCATTGCCGCAGCCTGCGCCAGACCGATAAACAGCGAGCGCTTCCAGTCGGCCTGATACTCATTGTCTTGCTGCGTCGCCCGGGCATCGACCCACCATAGCAACAGACCAAAAAAGATTGTGGTGGCTGCAATCACCCATGCCGAACGCAGGTACAGTTCAATAATATCTTTCATGAACAGGCCGAAAATACAGGCCGGGATCGTCGCCAAAACAATCATCCATGCCAGTTTCGATTCTGCACAGCGCTGCCCCTTAAAAATAGAGCCAATCCAGGCAGACAGCAGAGCAACCACTTCTTTACGAAAATAGAGAATAACCGCCGCCAGCGTGCCGACATGCACCGCGACGTCAAACGCCAGGCCTTGATCTGCCCAACCAAATACCTCCGAAGGCAAGATCAGGTGAGCCGAGCTCGAAATAGGTAAAAACTCGGTTAGCCCCTGAATAAGTGCCAACACAAAGGCTTCAAAATGACTCATCATTTATCCTTTAACATGCAATACGTTCTACAGGCCACAATACCTGCGAGTGTTCAAAAGAGTGCCACAACTGAGCAATAGTTCGTCCGTCCCCCGGGATAACCCGCTCAGGACACAACTCCATCATCGGCAGCAAGACAAAAGCAAACTTGTACAAATCCGAGCGAGGTAAGGTCAGAGGCGCCTCTTGTACCACATCACCAAACAGCAGGATATCGAGATCGAGCGTTCGGCTCTGATTCTTCTGTGCATCGGGTGCCCGCCCATATTGCAGCTCTAGCTGCTTGAGAGTCTGTTGCAAAACATCTAATGAAAGAGACGTTTTTATGGCAACGACACAGTTGTAAAAGTTTGGTCCGCAAAACCCGACAGGCTCCGCTTCAAATATGTTGGATACCTGAAAGTCAGTACCCAGTTTTTTCAGCTCAGTAACCGCTGCCTGAATATGGTATTCACGCTCGATATTGGAACCCAGGCTGATATAAACGGTGGTCACTTGCTGCCTCGTTCAATCTGAACCCCAACACCGCGGGCATTCACAACCGCCCCCGGCTTGGTAACACGGACTTTTAGCCAAGGCACAGAGAACTGCTCCATGATCAAGCTTGCCACTTCTTCGGCCACTCGCTCAACCAACTGGAAGCGGCCATTTTCGATATGCAGCGTCACAGCGCTACTTACAGCGGCATAATCCAATGCGTAAGCAACATCGTCACTGTTTGCCGCCGGACGATTGTCGTGTGCCATCTCCAAATCAAGCACGAGCTTCTGTTTGATTTCTTGTTCCCAGTCATACGCCCCAATAGTGGCGATAACCTCAAGATGTTCGATAAATACTGAATCCATGTTCAATCGCTAATTTTGTTAGAGGTCGGATACCTAATTTGAGCAAAAACGCGTATTATCAGGTCGTAATCGTCAAAAATGATGACATTCATTCCTCGCTCATCAGGTTGCCTATGAGCAAGAAACCAGCACT
This sequence comes from Photobacterium obscurum, assembly GCF_026191635.1. Classification (GTDB taxonomy): domain Bacteria; phylum Pseudomonadota; class Gammaproteobacteria; order Enterobacterales; family Vibrionaceae; genus Photobacterium; species Photobacterium obscurum. Next base: position 76,554 of record NZ_JAKRRW010000013.1, on the reverse strand, counting down.
ATACCACAGGAGTGCCTAAGCAGGGTGAAAGTCGAGCATCAAAAATCAGCTATCTTAACCTCGGAAAAGATGACACTACTTGTCACTAGCAGTCGGAACTTTGCATGACACCATTTGTTCTTCTGATCATTATTGCCGCCTATCTGCTTGGCTCAGTATCAAGTGCCGTACTGATCTGCCGCCTTTATGGCCTACCCGATCCACGGGATAGCGGCTCGGGCAACCCGGGGGCCACCAATGTCCTGCGCCTGGGTGGGCGCGGTGCAGCCGCAATGGTCCTCGTCTGCGATATTCTCAAAGGCATGGTACCAGTCTGGTTTAGCTATTTTATCGGGGTTAACCCATTTCTGCTTGGCATCATCGGTATTGCTGCGTGTCTCGGCCATATCTACCCTATCTTTTTTCATTTCCGCGGGGGAAAAGGCGTTGCAACCGCACTAGGAGCACTGGCACCAATTGGCTGGGATCTTAGCGGGATGCTGATCGGCACCTGGCTGCTGACAGTCTTGATCTTCGGCTATTCGTCACTCGGCTCGTTGATCACCGCACTGGCTGCGCCCATGTTTACCTGGCTAATCAAGCCCGAATACACCATGCCCGTTTCGATGCTTTCCTGCCTGATTGTGTTTCGCCATCACGACAATGTCCGTCGTCTGCTGGAAGGGAAAGAAAGTAAAATTTGGCAAAAATTTAGCCGCAAAACCAAACTATAGACAAGCTGGCTGTTGCGGCTTCTGTATCAGCACCAGCGGTTAGTGAAGCCAGTGCTGCTATGTGGATTGACGATTATTCGCTGATCGGCTTTAGCTGATCAATTGGCCAACGAGGGTGGGCTTTTACCGCAAGATCCATTGTTTCCTGGTTCTTCAGGCGCTGCATGCCCGCATACGCAATCATTGCACCGTTATCGGTACAGAACTCGGTACGCGGGTAGAAGACTTCCCCTTTCATTCCGGTCATCAGTTTTTCCAGCTCTTGGCGCAGGTACTTGTTCGCACTCACACCGCCGGCAATCACCAGACGCTTAAAACCAGTCTGCTTCAGGGCACGCTTGCATTTAATGGCCAGGGTATCAACCACTGCTTCCTGGAATGCAAAAGCAATATCAGCACGGGTTTGCTCGTCATCGTCGTTGGCTCGGATCGTATTGGCAGCGAATGTTTTCAGGCCAGAGAAGCTAAAATCCAGTCCCGGACGATCGGTCATCGGGCGCGGGAACTTGAAACGCCCCGGCGTACCGTTTTCTGCCAGCTTCGACAGCAACGGCCCCCCCGGGTAATCCAGCCCCATCAGCTTAGCCGTTTTATCAAACGCCTCACCTGCCGCATCATCAATCGACTCCCCGAGAATTTGGTATTCGCCAATCCCCTTCACTTCGACCATCATGGTATGGCCACCGGAAACCAGCAGCGCCACAAACGGAAATTCTGGCGAATTCTCTTCCAGCATCGGTGCCAGCAGGTGTCCTTCCATATGGTGAACAGCTACCGCCGGTAAATCCCATGCGTACGCCAAGCTACGTCCAATTGTCGCCCCAACCAATAGGGCGCCGACCAGACCCGGACCAGCCGTGTAAGCAACACCATCCAGATCTGCGGGGGTTAGCCCGGCGTCGGCCAGTGCTTCCTTGATCAGCGGAATGGTCTTCTTAACATGGTCACGCGAAGCCAGTTCAGGCACCACACCGCCGTAGTCCGCGTGCAGTTTTACCTGACTGTAAAGTTCATGTGCCAATAGGCCTTTTTCATCATCGAAAATTGCCACACCTGTTTCGTCACAGGAGGTTTCGATGCCCAGTATACGCATAACAACCTCTATACTTATCGTAATTGAGGGCAATGTTACCGCCCTTAACAGAAATTAACCAGTTCAGGGTTGCAGAATGCTTTACAAATGCCCCCAGATCAGATTAGAATTTCGCACCATTTTTAATCAGCTGACACTCTTCGACTGTCAGCGTTAAACCGAATCACTCTGAGGTGAGTATTACATGCCAGTAATCAAAGTACGTGAAAACGAACCGTTTGACGTAGCACTACGTCGTTTCAAGCGCTCTTGCGAAAAAGCAGGTATCCTTTCTGAAGTACGTCGTCGTGAACACTTCGAAAAGCCAACTACTGTACGTAAGCGTGCGAAAGCAGCGGCTGTTAAGCGTCACCTGAAGAAATTGGCTCGCGAAAACGCGCGTCGCGTTCGTCTGTACTAATCTGACGATTAACAGAAGGAACGTGCTATGACTCTGATTGACCGTCTTAAGGACGAACAAAAAGCGGCGATGAAGGCTAAAAACAAGCCTCGCCTAGGTGCTATCCGTTTAGTTATGGCTGCCATCAAACAGCGTGAAGTTGACGAGAAGATCACTCTTTCCGAAGACGACGTGCTGGCAGTTCTGACCAAAATGGTGAAACAGCGTCGTGATTCTGTAGCTCAATATGAAGCTGCAAATCGTCAGGACCTTGCTGATGTTGAACTTGCTGAAATCTCAGTACTGGAAGAGTTCATGCCTCAACCACTGAGCGACGACGAAGTTGCTGCTCTGCTGGATGAAGCAATTGCTGCTACCGGTGCTGCCAGCATGCAAGACATGGGCAAGCTGATGGGCGTACTGAAACCGCAAGTTCAGGGTCGTGCCGATATGGGTAAAGTTAGCCAATTAGTGAAAGCTAAACTTAGCTAATACTAACCCAATTCTGCAACAAGCCGTGCTATCCATCTAGGAATGCGCGGCTTGTTTGTATTTTATCTCCATAATTCTTAAACTCATACTCCCGTTTTCTCAGGTAAAGCTCACTCTATGGCAGGAAAAATCCCTCGTTCATTTATCGATGATCTCATCGCACGACATGACATCGTGGATATTGTCGATGCCAGGGTGAAGCTAAAAAAACAGGGCAAGAACTTTGGTGCTTGCTGTCCGTTCCATAACGAGAAAACCCCTTCCTTTTCTGTCAGCCAGGAAAAACAGTTCTATCACTGCTTCGGCTGCGGTGCCCACGGAAATGTCCTCGACTTTGTCATGGAGTTCGACCGTCTTGAATTTGTCGAGGCGATTGAAGAGCTGTCCTCGCAACTCGGCCTGGAAGTCCCTCGGGAACAAGGCAGTGGCGGCGGCCCGTCTGCACCTCGCAGCAAGGAAAAGTTAGGCCTGTATGAGATGATGGGGCAGATATCCCAGTTCTACAAATCCCAACTGCGTACTTCGGAAAGCCAGATTGCAGTCGACTACCTCAAAGGCCGAGGACTGTCGGGAGAAGTCGTCCAGAAATTTGGTATCGGTTTTGTGCCCGATCAATGGGATATGGTTCGTACCCGTTTTGGCCGAGATGCTGAATCGCAAAAATCACTTGTCACAGCAGGCATGCTGATCGAAAACGATAACGGTCGCCGCTATGACCGCTTCCGTGGCCGAGTGATGTTTCCGATTCATGATCGCCGGGGCCGAGTGATCGGTTTTGGTGGCCGAGTCTTGGGCGACGGTACTCCCAAATACCTCAACTCACCGGAAACCCCGATTTTCCATAAAGGCCGGGAGCTTTACGGCCTCTATGAGGTCCTGCAAGCCCACCGAGAACCAGAAAAACTATTGGTGGTAGAAGGTTATATGGATGTGGTGGCTCTGGCCCAGTTCGGTGTCGACTACGCAGTCGCCTCGCTCGGTACATCCACGACCGGTGACCATATCCAAACCATGTTCCGCCAGACCGGTACCGTTGTCTGCTGTTATGACGGTGACCGCGCGGGTCGGGATGCGGCATGGCGGGCCATGGAGCAGGCGCTGCCCTACCTCACCGATGGTCGCCAGCTTAAGTTCATGTTCCTGCCCGATGGCGAAGACCCGGATACCTACATCCGCCAGTACGGCCAGGAAGGCTTTGAACAGCAAGTTCAAAGTGCGATGCCGCTGTCTGAGTTCATGTTTACCACTCTGCTGCAGCAGGTCGATACCAGCAGCCGGGAAGGCAAGGCAAAGCTCAGTACCCTGGCAGTGCCACTCATTGACAAGGTCCCGGGCGGCACACTACGGCTATACTTACGTGAGATGCTTGGCAAAAAATTAGGCCTGCCTGACGAAGCACAACTTCAGCAGCTAATCTCTAAACAAGGCACCGAGACAAAAAAAGTCGGCCAGCCCGAGATCAAGCGCACGCCAATGCGTGAGGTGATTGCCCTGCTGATCCAGAACCCCCATTTTGTGAATAGCCTCGAGTTCGACATGGCTGCATTTGAAGGGATCGATGTCGCAGGACTAAATTTATTAATATCAGTAGTTGATAAATGCCGAACTAACCCCAATATAACTACAGGCCAGCTATTAGAGTACTGGCGTGGTAGCAAAAGCGAAAATATGATGGCCCGTCTGGCCGCATGGCAGCTACCCCTCGCAAAAGACGAGGATAACACTCTAGATGTATTTTTAGACGCAATGGACAAAGTCATAGACCAGTGCGTCAAACAACAAATCGAAAAGTTGCAGGCTAAATCGAACACCGTCGGCTTATCAGTCGAAGAAAAGCGGGAGTTGCAGTTATTGATACTCAACCGTCCCGGCTAGTAAGTGGTCAACAATTAAGAAATTTGTTATAATTATTGGTTTGCATCTCTGCATACTACATTTTCACTCAGACCCGAAGTTGGATATCGTCTATGGAGCAAAATCCGCAGTCTCAGCTAAAGTTACTTGTCGCTAAGGGCAAAGAACAAGGCTATCTGACCTACGCCGAAGTTAATGACCACTTGCCGGAAGACATCGTCGACTCCGATCAGGTGGAAGACATTATTCAGATGATTAATGACATGGGTATTAAGGTGGTTGAAACAGCCCCTGATGCCGATGAATTGATGATGACTGAAGATAATGCGGACGAAGACGCAATTGAAGCCGCAGCACAAGCCCTGTCTAGCGTAGAAAGCGAGATCGGCCGCACGACCGATCCTGTGCGCATGTATATGCGTGAAATGGGTACCGTTGAGCTACTTACTCGCGAAGGCGAGATTGATATCGCCAAGCGCATCGAAGATGGTATTAACCAGGTTCAGTGCTCAGTTGCCGAATACCCGACGGCCATCGCTCACCTGCTTGAGCAGTTCGACAAGGTTGAAGCCGATGAGCTTCGTCTAACCGACATTATTTCTGGTTTTGTTGACCCTAACGAAGAAGAGTCAGCAGCACCAACCGCAACACATATCGGCTCCGAGCTAAGCGAAACAGATCTTGAAGATGAAGATAAAGATCTTGAAGAAGACGAAGACAGCGAAGACGAAGAAGAAGATACAGGTATTGATCCTGAGCTAGCTCGTGAAAAATTCATGGAGCTGCGCCTTTCTTACGAGAAAATGGCAACAGCGATCAACACTCATGGCCGCCACGACGCGAAAACCGAAGTCGCGGTTGAAGAGTTGTCTGAAATCTTCAAGCAATTCCGTCTGATCCCGAAACAATTTGACCGCCTGGTTAGCTCGCTACGTGAATCAATGGATAAGGTTCGTACCAACGAGCGCCTTATCATGCGTATGTGTGTCGACAACAGTAAGATGCCGAAGAAAACCTTCGTCAGCTTATTTGCAGGTAATGAGTCTTCCTCTGAATGGATCGACGAAGCGCTAAATTCTGGCAAGCCTTACGCCGAGCGTCTAAAGAACTACGAAGAAGATCTTCGTCGCTCATCGCTTAAGCTGCGTATGCTGGAAGAAGAGACTGGCCTGTCTATCGAACGCATCAAAGACATCAGCCGTCGCATGTCTATTGGTGAAGCAAAAGCGCGCCGTGCCAAGAAAGAAATGGTTGAAGCAAACTTACGTCTGGTTATTTCAATTGCCAAGAAATACACCAACCGCGGTCTGCAGTTCCTGGATCTGATCCAGGAAGGTAACATCGGCCTGATGAAAGCCGTAGATAAGTTCGAATACCGTCGTGGTTATAAGTTCTCGACCTACGCAACATGGTGGATCCGCCAGGCGATCACTCGTTCAATCGCTGATCAGGCGCGTACTATCCGTATCCCTGTTCACATGATCGAAACCATCAACAAACTGAACCGTATCTCTCGCCAGATGCTTCAGGAGATGGGTCGTGAGCCACTGCCGGAAGAACTGGCAGAGCGTATGCAAATGCCGGAAGACAAAATCCGCAAGGTCCTGAAGATTGCCAAAGAGCCAATCTCAATGGAAACCCCAATCGGTGACGACGAAGATTCGCACCTAGGTGACTTCATTGAAGATACCACGCTTCAGCTACCGATGGATGCAGCCACGGCGACGAACCTGCGCGGTGCGACCAATGACGTACTGGCCGGCCTGACACCTCGTGAGGCGAAAGTCCTACGTATGCGTTTCGGTATCGATATGAACACTGACCACACGCTAGAAGAAGTGGGCAAACAGTTCGATGTTACCCGTGAGCGTATCCGTCAGATCGAAGCCAAAGCACTACGTAAACTGCGTCACCCAAGCCGCTCTGACGTATTGCGTAGCTTCCTTGATGAATAGTCATCAACGCTAGAGCATCAAAAAAGCGAGCCAATGGCTCGCTTTTTTATTACTCGCAATATAAAGAAATATCAGTACCTTAGGCTTTTCCCTCTGATATCGCAAAATCTCATTAACTGCTTAAAAAGCAGACAAAACAATCACTTTATTCGCTAGACAAGCGCCTGACCATCCCATATAATTTCCCGCACATTGGCCCCTTAGCTCAGTGGTTAGAGCAGGCGACTCATAATCGCTTGGTCCCCAGTTCAAGTCTGGGAGGGGCCACCACTCTCTTGTGGTAAAGAATTCGAGAAGGCTGCCTAATGGCGGCCTTTTTTAGATCTAAACTTTTCCTACGGCTCCGCCCCTACGAAAGACCTTCCCTCTATATTCTTAACTTTCCTCTTGTTTACAGGCCATCAGGAAACAAACTGTTTACACGAATCAACACTGAGTGCATCTCAATTTATTTCATAGCTAGAAATAAATCATCTATTGATGCATAACAAAAAAAATCTGTGAAATAAGTAGATAATCTCACCCTCTTTTCGCAGAACTGATGAAAAGTTTGCGCGTTATCACAAGGTGATAAAAGAGTTAGACTGTGCTATAATCCGTAGCTTGTTTGTTAGACAATTTTATGTCAGTACAACACACTTTCGTCATGATGACGTGAGACCATCTTTCAAGGAAGGGACGGCAAGAACAAAACATGTATGCAAGAGCTGCCTTATGAGAGCAAGACCAATGCTCTCATAAGGCAATATTTTTGTAAAAAATTTGTATTATCACTTATATCTGAGCACTAAAAGTTGCAGGTATTTGATCTGCGCCTCACTTTGTAGGCGTATTTCAACATAAATGCACCTCGTTTTTCAGGTATAACACTGTGATTCACATTTCCCTTGGGTAAAAGTTCGTCCGGAGACAATCCTCAATGAAAAAGACTAAGATCGTATGTACGATTGGACCTAAAACAGAATCAGTTGAAATGCTTACTAAGCTAGCTAACGCTGGTATGAACGTAATGCGTCTTAACTTCTCGCACGGTGACTTTGCAGAGCACGGTCAGCGTATCGAAAACCTGCGTGAAGTAATGGCTGCAACTGGTAAGCAACTAGCAGTTCTACTTGATACTAAAGGTCCTGAAATCCGTACTATCAAGCTAGAAAACGGTCAAGACTTTTCTCTGGTTGCTGGCCAAGAGTTCACTTTCACTACAGATACTTCTGTTATCGGTAACCAAGACCGCGTTGCGGTAACTTACCCTGGCTTCGCTAAAGATCTTACGAAAGGCAACACTATCCTAGTGGATGATGGCCTAATCGAGATGGAAGTTCTTGAAACAACTGAAACTGAAGTTAAGTGTAAAGTGCTTAACAACGGTGACCTAGGTGAAAACAAAGGTGTTAACCTACCTGGCGTTTCAGTAAAACTTCCTGCACTAGCAGAAAAAGACAAAGCTGACCTTAAATTCGGTTGTGAGCAAGGCGTTGACTTCGTTGCTGCTTCTTTCATCCGTAAAGCTGAAGACGTGAAAGAAATCCGTGAGCTACTAAATGCAAACGGCGGCGAGAAGATCCAGATCATCTCTAAAATCGAAAACCAGGAAGGTGTTGATAACTTCGACGCTATCCTAGAAGCGTCTGACGGTATCATGGTTGCTCGTGGTGACCTAGGTGTTGAGATCCCAGTTGAAGAAGTTATCTTCGCGCAGAAGATGATGATCGAGAAGTGTAACCGTGCACGTAAAGTCGTTATCACTGCGACTCAGATGCTTGATTCTATGATCAAGAACCCACGTCCAACTCGTGCAGAAGCGGGTGACGTTGCGAACGCAATCATGGATGGTACTGATGCAGTAATGCTTTCAGGTGAATCTGCGAAGGGTAAATACCCAATCGAAGCTGTAACTATCATGGCTCAAATCTGTGAGCGTACTGATGCAGCTCTTAAAGCAGAGCTAGGCTCTCGCCTAGACAGCCCACGCCTACGTATCACTGAAGCGGTATGTAAAGGTGCTGTTGATACTTCAGAGAAGCTAAGCGCTCCACTAATCGTAGTTGCTACAGAAGCTGGTAAATCTGCACGCTCTGTACGTAAGTACTTCCCAACAGCAAACATCCTAGCTGTTACAACTAACACCAAGACTGCTGCTCAGCTAGCACTAACTAAAGGTGTTACGCCAGTTGTTGTTGAGTCTATCGAAAACACTGACGCATTCTACGGTCGTGGTAAAGAGCTTGCACTAGAAACAGGCCTTGGCGCTAAAGGCGATATCGTTGTTATGGTATCTGGCGCGCTAGTTCCTTCTGGCACAACTAACACAGCTTCAGTACACGTACTATAAGACGTATTCTGAATCACAAACGGGAGCCTTAAGGCTCCCGTTTTTTTTTGCCTTTTCACAGCCACATACCAATCATAATGCATATTTAATCATTCTTGCTAAACGGTAGTGACTCACATAACCCGCGTTTCTCTATCGCCCCGTCAGTTTTTCCATCGTATACTCACGTTGTAGCATGATTCTCACAGGGTATAGTTTTCGCTTGCCAGCCTACGCTCTGACAATGATTGGAACGGCACTTGCCTCTTTGACCAATCAACCTCCATCAGCTACAGCCAGATATCCCCTCAAGCGATAAGCGCTTAGGGCTAAAACAATAAAAAAATGAGGAACGCAGTGTCTAGTCCTACTTTGACCAACCAAGTCATGGAAATGATTCGACAAGACATCTTGCTCGGTGAACTTGCTCCGGGACAAAAGCTTGTTGTTGCAGACTTAAAATCCCGTTATGACGTCGGTGCCTCTCCCATTCGGGAAGCACTGGTACAATTATCGTGGAAAAAATACGTAAACTTCGCGCCACAAAAAGGCTGCTGGGTAGCGCCGGTATCGGTAACCGAACTCGAAGAGCTGTTTGAAACCAATCAACTTCTATCACAGGCTCTGCTTGAACGCGCCATGCAAAATGGCGATGAAGCCTGGGAGCTCAATATTCTGACTAGCTTTCACAAACTCAGCCGAATTAATCCGGCTGAGGTTGATGTAGATTTCAACGAATGGGAAAAGCGTCACAGCCAGTTTCACCTTTCCCTGTTAGAAGGCAGCCAATCCACCGTGATGCTGGGACTCTACCGCGAAGTCTATGAACAGATAGAACGCTACCGCCATATCTGGGTAAGCCGAACCCGCCACTATGAGGAACGCTACCACGACAACGGCGAGCACGAGGCAATGATGAAGGCCGTACTCAACCGCAATCATGAAGAAGCACTTACCCTACTGAGCAATCACTCCCTACGTGCCATGGAGATGATCAAAACCTACCTCTAAATACAAGCAACCTCTTCTGGCCTGCTGAATACTCCGCCAATGAATTACCAGAATATCTCTTTATGGTGGGTGTTCAGCAACAGTACTGCCAGCAGGAAATAAAGCGCGCTGACGTTGAAGCCAAGTAAAAATAGGCCTAGGGTGGTCAACCGAACCAAAAATTTATTAACCATCGCCATACTCCTTCTATCAAGCGCCACTGCGCCAACCCGCTGTGCCAGTCAGGCGACGTAGACCTTGATCTAATAGCGGCCATCAGAAAGTCCTACCAAAAGAACAGCTGTGCAACGAAAGCTCTGGCACCTATTAGACTTTAGTCTAATAAGAAACACCTTTCCGGACAAAATATCCGAGGCTAACGCTGCCCACAATGCTGATCGGCTGTAGCAGAAAAGAGGATAACAAGAGCCATTGCACTCTGAAATCAACACAAAAACCATCAACAAAACAAGCCCGACTCAGGGTTCCCTGAGCCGGGCTTGTTGTTAGTATCAGAGAGTTTCGGAGCGGAAACTAAGCTTTCAACGCCCGCTCGCCGCGGGCAATGCCCACCACGCCACTACGGGCCACCTCAATAATCTCGGTGGCCTCACCCACAGCCGAGATAAATGCATCCAGCTTGTCACTGGTTCCCGCCAACTGGATCGTGTAGATCTGAGTGGTTACATCGACAATCTGGCCGCGGAAGATATCGGCCGTGCGCTTGACCTCAGCCCGCGCAAAACCGCTGGCCTTCACTTTAACCAACATCAGCTCACGCTCGACATGCTCGGTCTCGGTCACGTTGCTCACCTTGAGAATATCAATCAGCTTATGCAGTTGCTTCTCGATTTGCTCAAGAGCGGCATCGTCTTCAACATTGGTCGTAATGTTCAAACGCGATAGCGTCGGATCATCCGTCGGTGCCACCGTCAGTGATTCAATATTGTAGCCACGCTGGGAAAACAGGCCAACCACCCGTGACAATGCGCCCGATTCATTTTCTAGTAGTACTGATACAATCCTGCGCATTATGTTCTCTCCGTTTTGCTTAGCCACATTTCACTCATTGAACCACCACGAATCAGCATCGGGTACACATGCTCGGTTTCATCGACACTGATATCGATAAATACCAACTTCTCTTTCAATGCCAGTGCTTTTTCCAGCTCGCCCTCAAGCTTGGCCGGATCCGAAATACGAACCCCGACATGGCCATAGGCCTCGGCAATTGCAGCAAAGTCCGGCACGGAATCCATGTAGGAATGAGAGTGGCGTCCTTGATAAATCATATCCTGCCATTGTTTCACCATTCCCAGGAAGCGGTTGTTAAGGTTGATGATTTTAACCGGGATATCATACTGCAGCGCTGTCGACAGTTCCTGGATATTCATCTGGATACTGCCATCACCTGTCACACATACGACCTCGGCATCGGGCAGCGCAAACTTAACCCCCATGGCGGCAGGCAGACCGAAGCCCATGGTGCCAAGGCCGCCTGAGTTAATCCAGCGACGCGGCTTATCAAACGGGTAGTACAGCGCCGCAAACATCTGGTGCTGGCCAACATCCGACGCGACATAGGCCTCGCCGTTGGTGAGCTTATACAGTACCTCGATAACCTCCTGAGGTTTGATACGTTCATTGCTAGTGTCATAGCTCAGGCACTTGCGCGCACGCCACGACTCAATTTCGCTCCACCACTCATCGATAGCCGGCTGATCATTACTACCACTCTGCTCATCAAGTAACTTAAGCATGCTATTTAGCACCGTATCGGCCGAACCGACGATGGGGATATCGACCGCAATGGTTTTTGATATCGAAGACGGGTCAATATCAATATGCATGATCGTGGCATTCGGGCAGTACTTCTCGACATTGTTGGTAGTCCGGTCATCAAACCGCACCCCTATCCCGAAAATCAGATCCGAGTTATGCATCGCCATATTGGCTTCATAGGTGCCGTGCATCCCTAACATACCCAGGCAGTTATGGTGCGATCCCGGGAAGGCGCCCAACCCCATCAGGGTATTAACAACAGGAATATTCAGGGACTCGGCCAGCTTGAGGATCTGCTCACCGCAATCAGACATGATGGCGCCCCCGCCAACATACAGCACCGGTTTCTTCGCCGCCAGCAAGGCTCTAACTCCCCGCTTGATCTGACCTTTATGCCCCTGAGTCGTCGGGCTGTATGAGCGCATCGCGATAGACTCAGGATACTTGTAAGGATAGGTTTCAGCCGGGTTTAGCATATCTTTCGGGATATCAATAACCACAGGGCCAGGACGGCCACTGGATGCAATATAGAAAGCTTTTTTGATGATCTCTGGGATATCTTCGGGTTGCTTGACCAAAAAGCTGTGTTTAACCACAGGGCGGGAAATACCCACCATGTCACACTCCTGGAAGGCATCATTACCAATCAGGTTACTCATCACCTGACCGGAAAAAACAACCATGGGAATAGAGTCCATATATGCCGTGGCAATACCGGTAATCGCATTGGTCGCACCAGGACCGGAAGTGACGAGCACCACCCCGACTTCACCTGTTGCACGGGCATAGCCATCAGCCATATGTACCGCAGCCTGCTCATGACGGACGAGAACATGCTCAATATCGCTTTTCTCATGCAGGGCGTCGTAAATATCAAGCACCGAGCCGCCAGGGTATCCGAAGATATGTTTTACGCCTTGATCGATCATCGATCGAACGATCATGTCAGCGCCGGACAACATTTCCATATTTTTTGCCTCCAGGTCGAGTACATCACCCCATATAGCTAATTCTTCCGACATATACTCGGCTGCTGTAACCTGGCCAACTACCGTAAACTGGGAGGTATTCACGAAGGTGTTTATTAACGTATTCGCAAAGGTGTTCACGCTAATTGGTCAGCATGGGTAGCACAGCAGCTTCATCATGCTCGGATAAGGTTTTTCCACCGCTTTCAATATTGTGGCAGGATAGAAATTCCAAAAACATCACATCAATTAGCTATACGGGCTGATATAACATAGTTAGGGCTTATTTTTAGCCTAAAGTGAAATCTATTATGTTTCGTCATGCTATGTGAGCCGCTGCCAGTCATAACAAGCAGCAGTAACCCGCAACAACTTTAACGCTTTTTTAGCAATTAAGTCTATTGCCTAAAGGCAGTTCATGGTTTTCATCTAGATCCCAGTGAAATGCACTCTCTTCATTCGGCAGACTTGTTATGCAATAGAGATCATCACCTAAATAATAATGACTATTAAGGTTATTCATCTATCAGGGAAACCTAAGAACAGCAAGGATGGTGGCGGCAACTAGGCATCGCCATGTTCAGTAACGGCGGAGAGAAATCCAATATGACAAAGGAGCCGGACGGCTCCTTTGTTTTCATCGAGGCAAGAGAGGGATCAGCGGTTAATGGTGACCGGCAGATTTTTTATGACTCTCTTCGTACATACGTTCAATTTCCTGGTGGTAGCGATCATGAATCACCTTGCGGCGCAGTTTCTGCGTCGGGGTCAGTTCGCCTTTGTCCATAGAGAATGCGATTGGCAGCAGCGTAAACTTCTTCACCTGCTCAAAACGAGCCAGATCTTTTTGCAGTTCAACGACTCGCTTCTCAATCAACTCAACGATCTGACTATGTTTCACCAACTCGAGGCGATCTTGATACTTGATGTTCAGTTCACGGGCATGCTCTTCCAGTGTTTCGAAACAAGGGACGATCAACGCGGACACAAACTTACGGGTATCGGCAATCACTGCAATCTGCTCGATGAAGTGATCTTTACCAATCGCACCTTCAATCACCTGCGGCGCAATATACTTGCCGCCCGATGTTTTCATCAGCTCTTTAATACGGTCGGTGATAAACAGATTACCGTCTTCATCGAATTTACCCGCATCACCGGTTTTCAGGAAGCCGTCTTCTGTAAAGTTCTTAGCGGTTTCTTCCGGCATCTTATAGTAACCACGCATTACCATCGGGCCACGAACCAGGATCTCGTTATTGTCGCCAATTTTCACTTCAGCCCCCGGCATCGGCATACCAATAGAGTCAGGGTTAAAGCACTTATCATCCCAGCAGGAGACGGTCGCCGTGGTTTCGGTCATCCCATAACCCAGTTTCACATTGACACCAATAGCATGGAAGAAGCGGCCAATACTCTCATCCAGCTTCGCACCACCACAAGGCATAAACTTAATCTGACCACCGAGGATCATACGCAGCTTTGACAGCACCAGCTTATCCGCAAGCTTGTAGCTCTTGGTCAACAGTAGCGATGGCTTACGCTGTTGTTGATGGCATAGAGCCATCCGCGCGCCCATATTAACCGCCCAGGTAAAAATAACCTTACGATGGAAAGGTGCGCGGGAAACTTTATCGTGTACCGCAGAGTAGATTTTCTCATATACCCGAGGAACAGCCGCCATCACATTCGGCCTGACTTCCATCAAGGTCTCTTTCAGCTTGTTGGTATCGGCCAGGTAGCAGTTCACGCCACCACGATGCAACACATAGAAGGTCCAGGCGCGTTCGAAGACATGCGACAACGGCAGGAAACAAAGAGAGGTGTCTCCCTCGTCCAGTGCCAAGTTTTGGTCATGGCCTTCAATTTGTGAGGCGATATTCGCATAGTCCAGCATCACCCCTTTCGGAGTACCGGTTGTTCCCGAGGTGTAAATCAGGGTTAGCAGATCATCCATCGTGGTCTGCTCAAGGCGTTGCTGTAACTCGGCTTCGGCTTCGGCTGAACCTTGATTAATGAAATCGCTGTAACGGCAGACCAGCGGGTGATCAGCCAATTCAACCTCGTCGGACATCACAACAATTCGTTCCAGCTGCAGGCACTCGGCAGCCACTTCAACCGCGGCATCATGCTGAGCCTGCTCACCCACAAACAGAATGCGGATATCGGCATTATTGATAATATAAGCCGCCTGCTGTGGCGTACTGGTCGGATAGATCGGAACGGTCACACACCGATTATACAGGACTGCAAAATCAGCAACTGTCCAACGCGGCATATTGTTGGAAAAAATACCGATCTTGTCCTGAACCTTCAGGCCCTGACTCAACATTGCAACGGCAAGCTGATTGATCTGCTCCCCGAACGCTGTCCAGCTAATATCCTGCCACTGGTCCTTGACCTGATGACGCAGTGCAACCCGATCACCCAAGCGGGCAATTTGGGTACGAATTCGATTTACGATGTGAAAATCACGTTCAGCCATAACTACTCTGCCATTTTGGCTTACACCTGTAAGCCTATTAGAGATGCGAAGTCTACAGTCGGCGTCAGAAAAGGCAACTGTAAAGCGTCATATTTTACTTTTTATGTTGCCACGATCTCAGTCCCGCCCCTTGCAACTACAGGCCTGACACGACTTATTAATAGAAATAATACAAAGTGTAAGAAATTACTGATACCGAGCAGGAAAAGGAACTAATGATCAAAAAAGCCAGCTTACGCTGGCTTTTTAATATCGGGGGGGACTTAGTAGGAGCTATCACCGCAAACATTCAGCAGCTGATCACGCATCCAAATATGGCCTTTGTCCTTCTGTGACGATTCATGCCAGCTTAGGTAACCACTGATTTTATCCGACTCAAACGGCAGAGGCAGAACTTTCAATTGCTGACTCTGCGCCACAGATTCTGCCAACCAACGTGGCATCACTGCAATCAGATCAGACTGGCCTGCCACGTACATAATGTTGCTCAGGCTGGCACCCTGATAAGCTTCCTGGTAAGCCGTATGCTGATTGTAAATATGATCAGCAAACATCTTCACGCCAGGGAGTGACTTCAGTACCGCATGCTTTTCAGCTGCAAATTCTGCTTCGGTAATTGAGTCACCGATGCGTGGATGGTTCCCAGCGGCAATCACTACTAGCTCGTCGCTGAACAATTCCGTACTACAGAAGCCCGGCTCGTCAAAACGGACGTAGTCGATGACGAAGTCAATTTCCTGATAACGCATTTTCTGGGCTAGCTCGGCATCAAACTCGGCTTCAAGGTGCATACGCAGGTTAGGAGCCTGCTCTGCAACATTACGTAGAATTCGCGGGGCAAAACGCATATCAGACGGACTACAAATCGCCAGTTTAAAAGTACGCGTCGATGTCTCCGGAGAGAAGATTGACGAAGGCAGTTCGTTCTTGACCAACTGAAGCGCCTGGCGAAGGGGACCAAATAGCTGCTTCGCACGCTGGGTTGGCTGAATACCACGACCATGACGGATAAACAGTTCATCGTTAAACATCACCTTCAATCGTGCTACGGCATTACTTACTGCAGGCTGTGACATACCCAGGTTATGTGCTGCACGGGTGATGTTTTGTTCCTGCATGACAGCATCAAACACAGTCAGCAAATTAAGATCAACACTTCTTAAATTGGATTCCATTTTGTAACTATCAGCTGGATGAATAGAAGAACTTCTACGTGTCATGTTTTTGCCTCTACTTGAAGAATTATTGGGGCAAAATCCTTTATGCCACCGCTGTAAAAAAGAGCGTGTCCTCAGCCCTTAGACAATTGAGCTCTTGTCCGGGATGCGGCCAGTATTATTCAAATAGATTGACGAAACCAATAGTCGATTGTCGGGAAATGTAAGCAATCATGCGCATGAAACCAAATTCAGAATACAAACACATTAAGATCAAGATGTTATGTCAGTTATAAAAAGATCTAAAATAACTATAATTAAAATAAAGGCGTAATTATAAGCAAAAAAAGCCGCTTTTTTATTCGAAAAACACACTCACCACACAAGCCAGAAAAACGCTCACCCACCTAATCAATAACTCCCAGTGATTGAAAATGAGCGCTTAGCAACGCCACCATACGGATAAAAATCGACCATCAAATCTCGCGTCAAATCTGGAAATTGAAGCTGCTGCAACAGCTATTGCCACAATTCATCACAGTGATACCAATTACCGGACAGAACCCAACGGGCGATCGCCAATGCCATACAGGGAGGAAACACCACGGCGCAGTTATTTAAGAGGCAAATACAGCAACACACAGCCATCATTTTTAATTTGATCCTGATGGGCAAGAGGAGGCAAAACCACATGGTTCAAATGGTACCAGTGCAGTGACGATTTAAAGAAGATCTATGGCAGATGCAGGCAAAGCCAAACTGGAGATAAAAAAACGGGGCTTAGCAGCCCCGTTTCATCACAGACCATGGCAAGCGCTAGGCCGGCACCAGCTCTTCATGCTTCCGGACCAAGTTAAAATCGGCCAGAATGGCGTAGGCTGCTGGGATCATAAACAATACCAACAAGGTCGAGGTAAAGATCCCGAACACAATGGAAATAACCAGTGGCTGGATCACCTGAGCCTGTAGGCTAGTTTCCAGCAACAGTGGCAATAGTCCTGCCGCCGTGGTCAGCGAGGTCAGGAAGACGGCTCGGAATCGCTCCCGGCTCGCCTTCACCACCGCATCATGCACGCTATCACCGTCATCCACATGGTGACGGATATACTGCACCAGGAGAATGGAGTCATTCACCACGACGCCGGCAAGGGAAACGAACCCCATAATACTCGGCATACTCAAGGCAAACCCCAGCAGCCAGTGGCCCCAGAGCACGCCTATCAACGCCAGCGGTATTGCCAGCAGCACAACAAACGGTTCCAGATAGCTGCGGAACTGGTAGCTGAGGATCACGAACACCCCGAACACCCCCAGCATAAAACCAATTGCCATCGACTGGCCGGTTTGCGCGGTGTCTTTGGCCTCGCCTTCAAAATCGAAACGCAGTCCCGGGTAGCTTTGTTGCAGCTGCGGCATCAGCTGGCTTCGAAACTGACGGGTAATTTCCGTCGAGCTGATCTTGCTACTATCGAGATCGGCAAACACACTCAAGGTACGAACCCCGTTGATCCGCTGGATACGAACAAAATTGCGCTGGTACTCCAGCATAGCGATCGAAGCCAGTGGGATCTGGCTGCCGTCACCCAAGATCACCGGGAAGCTGGCCATGGTTTGTAAGTTGGCCGCTTCCTGCTTATCAAACCTGACTTCGACCTCAATATTTTCAGGGCCTATCTGAATCTCATCGGCCGTCTGGCCAAAATAGGCCGCCCTCAGCTGAGAGGCAATAAGCTGACCATCAACCCCAAAGCTTTCCGCTCCCGGGCGTAGCTTCACCAGTACTTCCTGCTTGCCCATCCGCATATCATCGAGTACGCCGGACACCCCGTCGAACTCATTAAGGAACTGCTGCAGTTCAATCGACGCCGCTTTCAACTGCGCCAAGTCATCATGTTGCATCCGGATCTCGACTGCCCGTCCGCCCGGCCCGACCATCGGCTGCTTAAACACCATTGATACAGGGTCCGCAATTACTCCGACAGCCTCGCGCCAGGCTACAATAAAATCATCAATCCGGGTATTACGCGATTCGGCGCCCAGAATGTCCAACCGGATTGTAGCCACGTGCGGCCCATTTTCATCGGCGTCAGCGTTGAAATTATACTGCTCGGTAATATGCTCGACTAATGGCTGACCACCTTCATACTGTTCGCTCCACTCGGCACCCAGCGTCTCTGCCGCCGCAACGATTCTTCCCACCACCCGCTCGGTCTGTGCCAGTGATGCTCCCGGCGGCAAAATCACCCGCGCCTCGGCAATATCACCATCTAGCTCCGGGAAACCGACAAACTTCAGTGCCCCGCCGGCCAGCAGAGAAAACGAGATAAACAACATGGCTATCACGCTACCCAGGAACAGGTAGCGCCAGCGCACCACCCAATCGACGGCGGTAACCAACTGGTTATTACGGAATGCCTCAAAACGCTTGAGGAAACGGGCCTTGAACGCCAGTGACGGTCTCTCCCGTCTGCCACTTGCACGCTGCTTCTGCAATGAATGACTAAGATGGTTGGGAAGGATCAGAAAAGCTTCGACCAAACTAATGGTCAGCACCAGGATAAGCACCATCGGCACTACCTTCAGCACCGCCCCCATCTCCCCTTCCAGGAACATCAGGCTACCGAAAATACACACCGTCGTCAGATAGGAGGACAGCACGCCGGGGAATACTTTCTTGACCCCGTTGGTTACCGCATCCGGCACCGACAGCCCCCGTTCGAGGTGGGCAGCGATTGACTCGGCAATCACGATGGCGTCATCCATCATGATACCGATGGCCATCAGCAACGCGACAAGCGACATAATATTGATCGACAACCCCAGCCCGGCCATCAGAAACAGGCTGCCAAGGAATGCTACTGGCAATCCTGCCGCAACCCAAAACGAATAACGGAAGGTAAAAAACAGCCACATGGTCGCAAACACCAGCACCACACCCTGCCAGCCGTTTTTCACCATCATGGTCAAACGATCCCACAGCACCGATGAGATATCATTGGTCAGGTTCAGCGTTACCCCAGTCGGCGCAACCTTGTTCTCGTCCTCAACAAACCGGACTACCCGCTCTTTGATCCGCAAGGCATCATCGGCCTTGTTCTTGCTGATCTTCAGCAATGCCGACGGCCTGCCGTCAAACAGTACTTTTTGCTCATCCAGTTCAAAGCGGTCAGTGATAGTTGCAATATCGCCCAGCCGCAACAAAGCACCTTCGCTGTCAGCGCCGATCACCGTCTTGGCCAATGTCTCCGGGGTGACCTTCTGCTCATCGAACCGGATCAGCAGGTTTTTCTCAGCCAATTCGATATTTCCGCTGGGTAGCTTGAGGTTCTGACGGGCAAGGCGATCGGCAATATCGCCGACACTCATCCCCAACTGCCGTAATGCCGCTTCTTTCAATTCCACTCGAAGCTGGTGCTCGGAAAAGCCGGCCACATCAACCAAGGACACGCCGTAATCCAGCTTCAGCTTACGTTTAAGCTGTTCAGCATAAGCTTTCAAATCCGGCCAGCTGGTATCGGCACTAATAGCTACATCCACCACTGGTTCGTTCCAGTCCAGCTCACGGACAATCGGAGCCTCGATTTCCGTCGGAAAGTCATTGATCGCATTAATCTGGGTCTGGACGTCCACTAGCATCCGCGACACCACATCACTGCTGGTTAGCTTGAGTACTAACGAGGCCGAGCCTTCCACAGCTTCGCAGCGGGTTTCTTCGATATTCGCCAGACCATCCACCGCATCTTCCATCCGCATACAAATGCTTTCTTCCACTTCCTGTGGCGAGGCACCGGGATAAACCACAGAGGCAATAATATAGGGTGGCGAAAATTCAGGAAAAGTTTCACGCTTGATCTGAGGTAGCGAGACCAAGCCAAAAATCAGCAAGGTCAGCATTAACAAATTGGCCGCTGTCGGGTGACGAGAGAAATACCGGATCATAACGCGGGTTCCTCAGCTACCTGTTGTGTCTTCTCGCCTGGCGCTGCTTGAGAATCCACTTTATTACCGTTTCGGGTCACCACCTGTAGCTCCATACCCGATACCGCAGGCAAAAGATCATTCACAACTAACAACTGCTCGGTGGTGAGTTCCCCGCTGATGGCAACCATCCCATCACGACGGAACAGCACTGTTACCGGCATAATATTCAAAGTGTTGCTATCACTTACCAGGTAAACTTTATCACCATGTAGTGCCCGCTCCGGGATCACCCAGTGCGCATTGGCCTGCCCGGACAAGCGGGCCTCGACAAACATGCCGTTGACCAGCGGTGGCGCACTTTCAGGCGACAGCTGACTATAGTCCTGCTCAACTTCGAGGATCACCCCGACCGTGGCCTGATTGGCACTGACGGTATCGCTGATCCTGGCTACCTTGGCAGGCCAGCTTTGTAAAAAACTGCCACTAGATAACTGGATAGTGGCGGTCAGATCCAGCTGGTCGGCCCGCGGACGCCCGTCGGCATGAGCGGTATACTGAGTCAGGCTTGAGGCCAATACCTGCATATCATGCAGGGCAACCTGAGCATCAATTTCAACCGCATCAATACCATGTGCGATTACCATCGCCTGTTGGCTATTCACCACCTGATTCTGCTCGATATCGACACTGGAGATCCGTGCATCGACCGGAAGAGTAATTACGGTTTTTTCCAGCGAACGCTTCGCCTCAGTCACCCGAGACTGGTTCACCTCCAGCTGCGCCAGCGTAACCTTGCGTTCATTGGGCAGGACAATCAGCTGATTCTCAATATCCTGAACCACTTTCTGGCTGGCAAGGGTATTTTGCTGCTCCAAGTCGACAGCAGATTGTGAGGTCAAGCCCTTGCGACGGAGTTCTTTCTTGCGGGTCAGTTCTTTCTGGCTGATCGCCAGGCGATTTTTTTCGATCTTTAGGGTGGTTTTCAGGTTCAGCTCTTCCTGCGCCAATTTAGCCAGCTGGGCCTGGCTGGAACTGACATCGGCCTCGGCTTGCGCCAGACGTAGCTCGTAATCAAGCGGATCGATCTTAAGCAAGACGGTACCGGCATCCAGCACCCGGCCTTTTTCCAGCCCAGGATGGCGGTAGACCACCTTGCCAGAAACTTCTGCGATAGCCTGCCACTCGACCTTAGGTTTGACCCGGCCAAATCCCGTGACCATAGGCGCCAGCAGCAGTTGCTGCAAACTGATCACATCCACCGGCCGCGCTTTGTTCAAAGCTGGCTTGATGCCAGGTGTCGAGCGTAAATTGACCGCCAGAGCCAGTATTGCAATACCTGCCAGTATGGCCGGAAAGATCAATAAGTTCCTAGTGAGCTTCATCGTTGCTATCGCCTCCCTGCGCTAAAATCCCACGGAGCAGCACATTAACATTGTGCTCGGCAAGCTCCATTAACCACTCTTCATTCAATTCAATGCCTTGAATCCCCAGCAGGGCTGGCGGGGCCAAGAAAGGAAAAACCATCATGCTGATAAATGTCATCCTGGCTTTCACTGGTGACACACCGTCGCGCAAGACGCCAACCTCTCGCATTTTATGGAACATCAGCTGTTCTGCCGGTAGGGAAATTTCACTGAATATCTTTTCCATGGCTCGGCGCTGCAAGTCCCCAGGCTCCATCATCATGGTACGGGCTATCAGCTTCGGCAGATCAGGGGTTGGCGCCATAATACGGTAGTAAGTGCGCATTAACTCCCCGACACTTTCAATATCACCAATATTGATCACCCGCTTAAGCTGAGCCCGGATTGGCTCCAGAGTTTCGCGCAGCATCGTCTCAAACAACCCCGCCTTATTACCAAAGTAATAGCGGATCAGGGCCACATTAACCCCTGCCCGGGTTGCAATCATCCGCGTCGATACCTTGCTATAGGGCAATGCGACAAATAACTTTTTTGCTTCTTTGATTAACCGCTCTCTGGCGTCAGACTCCCCAGCGGGACGTCCTGTTTTTCCAGCCATAACGTCTATCAACACCTTAATTAATCATGTGATTAATAATTTACTCCAGAATAGCGCCTGATCCGCACAATAATTATTCACACTAAATTAATCATTTGATTAATTTAGTCTCAGGTCAAATTTTCTTCGACCAACTGAGACGTACACTGCCACTGTTAACAAAATGGAGCTCAGTTTAATATTCCACCCGAATAATTTACCGCTAGCAATTCACCTCGACGATACCCAATTATCTTGGGGGCTGAATCTGGCAACTATATAAAATCATTTAAAATCAACACAATAACATAGAATGCAAAATAAATATTCAATTAGTGGTTGACGTTTAACCTGTCTATTTGGTATTCATTTGTTAATCAACTTTGTGGATATCATTTAAAAAATGCAAAATCGTTTCTCTCTACTCCTTAGCCTCCTCCTTATCGTGAATAATTCGCGCGGGTAGCTGATGGGTGAGAAACACCACCAAGAATTCAAAAAACCCGCGCAGTCAGCGCGGGTTTTTTCATATTACAGAGCCGGCGCAAGCGGATGCAGTCAACGCCAGAATAGGCAGGCCAACATAAGGAAGTAGCAATGAAAGATCAGGTTATTATTTTCGATACCACCTTGCGCGACGGCGAGCAGGCACTTTCTGCCAGCTTGACGGTAAAAGAAAAGCTGCAAATCGCCTACGCCCTGGAGCGCTTGGGCGTTGATGTGATTGAAGCCGGTTTCCCGGTCTCTTCCCCGGGTGATTTCGAATCGGTGCAGACCATTGCCAAGAACATCAAAAACAGTCGGGTCTGCGCTCTATCCCGTGCCGTTGCCAAAGATATCGATGTCGCTGCAGAATCCCTGAAAGTCGCCGAAGCCTTCCGAATCCACACCTTCATTTCTACTTCCACTATCCATGTTCAGGACAAGCTGCGTCGCAGCTATGATGATGTTATCGAAATGGGGGTCGCCGCCGTCAAACGCGCCCGCAACTACACCGATGATGTCGAGTTCTCTTGCGAAGATGCCGGCCGAACCCCGATTGACAACCTATGCCGGATGGTCGAAGCCGCCATCAATGCCGGTGCCAGTACTATCAATATCCCTGATACCGTAGGTTATACCTTGCCCAATGAATTTGGCGGCATCGTCGCCCAGCTGTTCGAGCGCGTTCCTAACATCGATAAGGCGATTATTTCTGTCCACTGCCATGATGATCTGGGGATGTCAGTTGCCAACTCCATGGCCGCGGTGCAGGCGGGTGCCCGCCAGGTGGAAGGGACGATAAATGGTATCGGCGAGCGGGCGGGTAACTGCTCGCTGGAAGAGATTGCGATGATCATCAAAACCCGGGCAGAGTTCCTGGGGGTACATACCAACATCAAGCACGACGAAATCCACCGCACCAGCAAAATGGTCAGCCAGCTGTGCAATATGCCAATCCAGGCCAACAAGGCCATTGTCGGCGCCAATGCCTTCAGCCACTCCTCGGGGATCCACCAAGATGGCATGCTGAAGAACAAGAACACCTACGAGATCATGACCCCAGAAACGATTGGTCTTAAGAACCAGGCACTAAACCTAACCAGCCGCTCGGGCCGCGCAGCTGTGAAAAGCCATATGGACGCGCTGGGGTATACCGAGAACGAGTACAACCTGGACGAATTATATGCCGACTTCCTGAAGTTGGCCGACCGCAAAGGCCAGGTTTTCGATTATGACCTTGAGGCTTTGATGCATTTTGCCAACCTGCGCGAAGAAGATGATTTCTTCAAGCTGAACTACTTAAGCGTGCAGTCCGGCAGCGTCATGGCGACCACCAGCATCAAGCTTCAGTGCGGTGACGAAGAAAAATGTGAAGCCGCTGTCGGCAACGGTCCGGTAGATGCCCTATACCAGTGCATCTACCGTCTGACAGGCTACGAAATCGTACTGGATAAGTTCGACCTGACCGCCAAGGGCGAAGGTGAAGACGGCCTGGGTCAGGCCGACATCATTGCCAACTACAAGGGCCGTAAGTATCACGGCACCGGCCTGGCGACAGACATCGTCGAAGCTTCCGGTCAGGCCCTGCTTCACGTCATCAACAGTATTTATCGCGCAGACCAAATTGCAGAAATTAAACAAAAATCCCATATGGAGACAGTATAACCATGGCAGGTACATATAAAATCGCCGTTCTACCGGGTGACGGTATTGGTCCGGAAGTCATGCAGCAGGCACACAAGGTGCTGGATGCGGTACAAGAAAAGTTTGGCTTCTCGTTAGCCTGTGAAGAGTTCGATGTCGGTGGCATTGCCATCGACAACCATGGTTGTCCGCTACCTGACTCAACATTGAAAGGATGTGAAGACTCGGATGCGATCCTGTTCGGTTCGGTCGGTGGGCCTAAATGGGAACACCTGCCACCCAACGATCAGCCTGAGCGTGGTGCCCTGCTACCGCTTCGCAAGCACTTCCAGCTGTTCTGCAACCTGCGCCCGGCACAGATCCACAATGGTCTTGAGAGCTTCTCGCCACTACGTGCCGATATCTCCGAGCGCGGCTTCGATATTGTCGTTGTGCGAGAGCTAACTGGCGGGATCTACTTTGGTCAGCCCAAAGGCCGCGAAGGTGAAGGCCCGCAGGAAAAAGCCTACGACACCGAAATCTACCACCGCTATGAAATAGAGCGTATCGCCCGTATTGCGTTTGAATCGGCTCAGCTACGTAACAAAAATGTCTATTCAATTGACAAGGCAAACGTTCTGCAAAGCTCAATCCTGTGGCGCGCAGTCGTTGAAGAAGTCGCGAAAGACTATCCGGATGTCACCCTGAGCCACATGTATATCGACAACGCGACCATGCAGCTAATCAAAGACCCGTCGCAGTTCGACGTCATGCTGTGCTCAAACATCTTCGGCGACATTATCTCCGATGAGTGCGCAATGATCACCGGCTCAATGGGGATGCTACCGTCAGCTAGTCTGAACCAGGATAAATTCGGTATGTATGAACCAGCCGGGGGCTCGGCACCGGATATTGCCGGCAAGAACATCGCCAATCCGGTTGCCCAAATCCTCTCTGCAGCACTGATGCTGCGTTATAGCCTGGGCGAAGAACAAGCCGCCCGCGCGATTGAGCGAGCTGTATCACAGGCACTGGAAGCCGGCGAACTAACGGCCGATCTAGCCGGTGATGCCCCGGCACTAAGCACCAGCGAAATGGGCGACAAAATTGCCGCCTACATCCGCCAAGCATAAGAACGTAACGAGGAGCAATCGAGCAATGTCAAATACCGAGAAAAAAGCGCCCAAGACGCTATATGAAAAAGTATACGATGCCCACGTTGCCGTCGCGGCGGAAGGCGAGACCCCAATACTGTATATCGACCGCCATCTGGTCCACGAGGTAACCTCGCCGCAGGCTTTTGACGGTCTGCGCGAGAAAGGCCGCAAGGTGCGTCAGGTCGGCAAGACCTTCGCTACCATGGATCACAACGTCTCAACCCAAACCAAAGACATCAAGGCCTCTGGCGAGATGGCACGGATCCAGATGGAAACGCTGGCCAAGAACTGTAAAGAGTTCGGTGTCACCCTCTACGATCTGAACCACAAATACCAAGGTATTGTCCACGTCATGGGCCCAGAGCTGGGCATTACCCTACCAGGTATGACTATCGTCTGCGGCGACTCGCACACTGCAACTCACGGTGCCTTTGGCTCGCTGGCCTTTGGTATCGGCACTTCAGAGGTCGAGCATGTACTGGCTACCCAGACTCTGAAGCAGGCCCGTGCCAAAAAGATGAAAATTGAAGTCAAAGGCAAGGTCGCAGAAGGCATTACCGCCAAAGATATCGTTCTGGCCATCATCGGCAAAACCACCGCCGCAGGCGGTACCGGCTATGTGGTCGAGTTCTGCGGTGAAGCCATCACCGACCTGTCGATGGAAGGACGGATGACGGTCTGTAACATGGCGATTGAACTGGGTGCCAAAGCGGGCCTGATTGCGCCGGACCAGACCACCTTCGACTACATCAAAGATCGCAACTTCTCACCGACTGGCGACAACTTCGAGGCCGCTGTTGAATACTGGAAGACCTTGAAAACCGATGATGATGCCGCATTTGATGCGGTCGTGACCCTGGAGGCCAGAGACATCAAACCTCAGGTGACCTGGGGCACCAACCCGGGTCAGGTGATTGCCGTCGATGAGTGCATTCCGTCACCGGATGACTTCAGTGATCCGGTAGAAAAAGCCTCTGCCGAAAAGGCCCTGGCCTACATGGGTCTTGAGGCGGGCAAAAAACTGGCAGACTTCAGTATCGATAAAGTCTTTATTGGCTCTTGCACCAACTCGCGTATCGAGGACATGCGCGCCGCCGCTGCAATTGCCAAAGGGCGCCAGGTGGCACCGAATATCCAGGCATTAGTGGTGCCGGGCTCTGAGCAGGTGAAAGCCCAGGCCGAACTGGAAGGGCTGGATAAGATTTTTATCGATGCCGGTTTTGAATGGCGCCTGCCGGGCTGCTCGATGTGCCTGGCAATGAACAACGACCGCCTGGGGCCTGGAGAGCGCTGCGCTTCCACCAGCAACCGTAACTTCGAAGGCCGCCAGGGCCGTGATGGCCGTACCCACCTAGTCAGCCCGGCAATGGCCGCAGCGGCGGCGTGTGCCGGACACTTTGTTGATATCCGTGAGCTGGATAAAGAAACCGCAACCGCTTAACAGAAGGAACAGAACAATGACAGGTTTTAAACAACATACAGGTTTGGTGGTTCCTTTGGACGCGGCAAATGTCGATACGGACGCAATCATTCCTAAACAGTTTTTACAAAAAGTGACCCGGACAGGGTTTGGCAAACACCTGTTCCATGACTGGCGTTTTCTGGATGATGCCGGCAAGCAGCCCAACCCTGAGTTTGTGATGAACGCTCCGCGCTATCAGGGCGCGAGCATCCTGCTGGCGCGCGAAAACTTCGGCTGCGGCTCATCGCGCGAGCATGCCCCCTGGGCGCTGGCGGATTACGGTATCCAGGTAATGATTGCCCCGAGTTTTGCCGATATTTTTTATGGCAACTCGATCAATAACCAGATGGTACCGGTTCGCCTGACCGAGCAGGAGGTCGATGAGATTTTCCAGTTCGTCGAAGCCAATGATGGCGCAGAAGTCACCGTTGATTTAGAAGCCATGACGGTGACTGCCAACGGCAAGCAGTATCGCTTTGAAATTGATGAATTCCGCCGTCACTGCCTGCTGAACGGACTGGATAACATCGGCCTGACTCTGCAGCACGAAGACAAAATTGCAGAGTATGAGAGCAAGATCCCGGCCTTCCTTGCCTAATACGAAATCAGATAAGTAAGCAAAGACTAACTCACGCCCCGGCCCCGCCGGGGCGTTTTCATTTGCGCTATTACTGCAAGGTTTCCTGAAAGAAAAACTGACAATACAAGGTCATATCACCTAGCCATGACCCACCGAACGCCGCAAGGATTTATGATGCGCATTATATTCACTCTCTTATTACTGTTGGCTTCCGCTCCCGGCAGCACCGCGCCCAAAGCCGACCTCTGGCCCTATTGGCAACAGAGCAATGAAGCCAATACCGCGACCATTGATCACGCACGCTGGCAACGCACGCTGGACAACTACTTGGTTCAACAGCCACAACAAACCCTGTTTCGCTATCGCGCCGTCTCCGACAATGACAAGTGGGAACTGGATCGCTATATCCGCACTCTCACCGCCATCGACCCTCGCCGCTACCGCCAGGATGAGCAGTTCGCCTATTGGGTCAATCTCTATAATGCCCTAACGGTTCAGCTGATCCTGGACAACTACCCAGTGAAATCCATTACCAAGCTCGGGGGCATCTTCAGTTTCGGTCCGTGGGATGGCAAGCTTGTTCGTATCAACGGCCAGCAACTGTCACTCAATGATATCGAGCACCGGATCCTGCGCCCTATCTGGCAGGACGCCCGTATCCACTACGTGGTCAACTGCGCCAGCCTCGGCTGTCCGGACCTGCAGCCGCAAGCCTTTACCGCTTCCAATAGTGAACACTTACTTGAACAAGGGGCCAAGAGGTTCATCAACAGCACTAAAGGCGTGAGAGAGAGAGGCAATAAAGTCCAGCTATCCTCGATCTATGATTGGTATAGCGTGGATTTTGGCACGCAGAGTGATCTGCAACGCCATCTTAATCAATACCGAGTCGGGAAGCCGATACTGCTCAACAAGATCAGCTATGACTACAACTGGACGTTAAATGAAGCAAAATAAGACAGCCACAGCCATCAAACCAGCAGAGGAGTATTACGCTGGCAACCAGCAGCTTAGGAGATTACAATAGCACTCGTTCTCATTGGGGAGCCCTGATACATGGGCTGAGATTGCAACCGCAAGACCCACAGAACCTGAACCAGGTCATGCTGGCGTAGGAATTGAGATAATCTGACCATCACTAACTGTCAATGTTACAGCACGATGCTGAACGCCTTTCTCAACCCTGTGCCGCTCATACGATTATTTTGACTCTTGCAGGAAGCAAGAGTATCAGGAGCGCATAGTGAAAAAATTACTTCCAGTCCTCACACTGTCAATGGCAGCCGGCTCGGCATGGGCTGCAACAGACACACTTACCGTTTATACCTACAGCTCTTTTGCCTCTGACTGGGGGCCGGGGCCGGCAATCGAAAAGGCCTTTGAAGCCCAATGCGACTGTAACCTTGAATTTGTGGCACTGGATGACGGCGTATCAATCCTCAACCGTCTTCGCCTGGAAGGCCGCAGTACCAAAGCCGATATCCTGCTGGGCCTGGACAATAATCTGATTGCCGAAGCCAAGAAAACCGGCCTGCTGGCGACACACAATGTCGATACCAGCAGCGTTGAGCTGCCGAATGGCTGGGCTGACACCACTTTTGTCCCGTACGACTACGGTTACTTCGCCTTTGTTTATGATTCAGAGAAACTTGCCAATCCACCCAAAAGCCTAGCCGAATTGGTCGAGCGTGATGACCTGAGTGTCATCTATCAGGATCCACGGACCTCAACACCGGGCCAGGGCCTGATGCTATGGATGAAGTCGGTCTATGGCGGCAAGACCGATACTGCCTGGCAGCAACTGGCGAAAAAGACAGTCACCGTCACCAAAGGCTGGTCCGAAGCCTACAATATGTTCCTCAAGGGCGAATCCGATCTGGTGCTGTCATACACCACGTCACCAGCCTACCACCTGATTGCCGAGGGTGAGGGAAAATATAAAGCCGCTGACTTTAGCGAAGGCCACTACATGCAGGTTGAAGTTGCGGCCAAGCTGAAAAACAGCGCCAACCAGAAACTGGCCAATCAGTTCATGGACTTCATCTTAACACCTGAATTCCAATCGGTGATCCCAACAGGTAACTGGATGTATCCTGTCACCAAACAAGACCTGCCAAAGGGCTTCGAACAACTAACCCTGCCAGCCAAAGCGCTGGAATTCAGTGCCGAGGAAGTGGCATCGCAGCGTCGAGGATGGATCCGTGAATGGCAGAATGCCCTGACTCAATAATGGCCTCCGACTCTTGAATAACCGCGTTACCCCATTATTGCCCGGCGTTCTTTCTGCCGGGCTGATTGCCGCCCTGGTACTGAGTGCCATTAGCGCACTGATAAGCCAGGCTACAGAGCTCAGTCCACTGCAGATCTGGCGCGATCCATACCTACGCCATGTCACGGGATTTAGTTTCTATCAGGCACTGCTGTCGACCCTGCTCAGCATTATTCCGGCTATACCCACCGCTTATGCGTTATCCCGACGCCGGTTTCCCGGTCGGGAGCTGCTGCTGCGCCTGTTCGCCATGACCTTGGTTCTCCCGGTGTTGGTAGCCGTGTTTGGGCTGCTGACCATTTATGGAAAGAGTGGATTGCTCGCCGAGCTTTTCAAGGCCGCTGATCAATCGTTGCCTTTTTCCATCTATGGCCTCAACGGTATTTTGCTCGCGCATGTTTTTCTCAATTTCCCGCTGGCCACCCGACTGCTATTACAGAGCCTGGAAGGGATCCCTTTCGAACAGCATAAACTGGCCACCCATCTAGGGATCCGCGGCTGGAACAAGTTTCGTTTCATCGCCTGGCCACGATTACGCCAGCAACTACCGCATGTGGTAGGCCTGATCTTCATGCTGTGCTTTACCAGCTTTGCCGTCATTATGTCACTCGGCGGCGGCCCCAAAGCCACCACGATCGAGCTGGCGATCTATCAGGCTCTGCGCTATGACTTCGATCTGGCGGGCGGGGCTATTCTCGCTTTATGGCAAATGCTGATCTGTAGTGGCCTGGTACTGTTTACCCAGCGTTTTGCCAAGCCACTATCCACCTTGAGTGGCTCGACCTCCCAGCAGCAACAGGATCAGTTTGACCACTGGCACGCGAAAGCCTGGGACTGGTTGTGGATCAGCTTTGCCTTATTACTGGTTTTACCGCCGTTACTGGCCGTTGTCGGAGCGGGGTTAAATAGCAAACTGCCAACACTGCTCACCGAACCTGCGCTATGGCAAGCCATTGCGAATTCATTAAAGATTGCCTCACTTTCCTGTATGGCCGCGCTGATTGGCGGGGTGAGCATTCTGCTGACCAGCCGTCATTGGCGTTTGCAGCAAAAGAAATTACCGGCAGATGGTATTGAGCTGCTCGGAACTATCATTCTGGTAACACCCGGCTTGGTGCTTAGTACCGGGATCTTCCTGCTTCTGCGACAATACACCGATGTGTTTGCCGCTGCATTCTGGGTGATCGTTGGCGTCAATGCCCTGATGGCTCTTCCCTACGTGATCAAAACCCTGAGCCAGCCAATGCTACATGTCGCCCAACAGTACAATCCGTTATGCCAGAGTCTCGGCATGTATGGGCTATCCCGCCTGCGCCTCGTTGAATGGCGGGCACTACGCAAACCCATCGCCCAGGCATTGGCCATTGGTTTTGTCCTGTCGCTGGGCGACTTAGGGGCCATCGCCTTGTTTGGCAGCCAGGACTTCCAGACCCTGCCTCTATACCTGTTTCAGTTACTGGGCAGCTACCAGATGGATGCCGCTGCTGTTGCCGCCCTGCTACTGTTACTCCTCAGCCTGGGATTATTTACCCTGGTTGAAAAAATCCTGATCCGGACTCCATGATGCTGACACTGAAACAACTTAGTCACCGTTACGTTCAACCGGGCCATTCGCGCCAGGTTGATAGTATGCAACTCACCTTTGATCTTGAGGTCGATAAAGGCGAAATTGTCGCTCTGATCGGCCCGAGTGGCGCAGGTAAAAGTACCCTGCTCTCGCTGATCGCAGGCTTCCTTCCACCAGATAGCGGTGAGCTTACTATTGCCGGTAAACGCATTGAGCGTCAGCTTCCGGCAGAGCGCCCATTATCGGTATTGTTTCAGGATCACAACCTGTTTCCCCATCTCACCGTATTCGAAAATATCGGCTTGGGTCTCCATCCAGGACTTAAGCTCAGCCGTGAGGACAAAGAAAATATCGTGGTAGCTGCCTCACGGGTCGGGATCCAAAAATATCTCGACCGCTTACCGGAACAATTGTCCGGCGGGCAGAAGCAACGGGTCGCTTTGGCCCGTTGCCTGATCCGAAAAAGACCGCTACTGCTGCTCGACGAACCCTTCTCTGCCCTGGATCCGGCCTTACGCAATGACATGTTGAAACTGGTAAAAAGTCTGGCTAGGGAGCAGCAAACCACCGTCTTGATGGTCACCCACAGCCCGGAAGATGCGCTAAAAATTGCCAGCAAATGTGCCTTTATCGCCGAGGGGAAGATCAAGGTGTTTGGTGATACCAAACAATTGCTGACGGAGCCGGAAGATGAGGCGCTGAAAAGCTATCTGGGATATTAATACCTATCAGTATCAGGAATAACGAGAAACGAGTCTCTAGGAGCTCGTTTCTCAAAGCTAAATTATAGATTCTCTTCCGCAAATTCTGCCAAACGGCTGCGGACCACACCGTTGAGATAAATATTGGCACTGCCCTCGAAGTTCTTAAAACGCTCAACAATATACGTTAAGCCCGAGGTCACCGGAGATAAGTAGCTGGAGTCTATCTGCGCCAGGTTGCCAGAACAGACAATTTTGGTGCCTTCCCCACAGCGGGTAATAATAGTCTTAATCTGTGAAGCGGTTAAATTCTGACACTCATCGAGCAGAACAAAGGCATTCTGGATTGAGCGTCCGCGCATAAAGTTAATTGATTTGAATTGGATATTGGCTTTATCGTAGATATATTTCATCGAGCCGTCAGTACAGACGTCATGTTTGTGTAGCGCTTCCATGGTATCGGTGACCGCCGCTAACCATGGCATCATTTTCTCTTCCTCGGTACCCGGTAAATAACCAATCGATTCGGCAATTTCCGGGGTATTACGGGTAACCAGGATCTTGTCATACATTCCTTTCTCAATCACCTGCTCAAGTGCAGCTGCCATTGCCAGGATAGTTTTACCGCAGCCCGCCGGACCGGTCAGGATCACCAGATCAATGGTCGGATCCATCATGGCATCCAGCGCCATCCCCTGATAGACATTTTTCGGGTGGATCCCCCAGGCCTGCCGATGCATAAGACGTTCCTGACCAATATCCTTCAAGGTCACTGTGCCGCTATCGATAGACTGAACCCTGGCGGCAAAATCCTCGCCCTCGTCCAACAGGTACTGATTAATAAACGGACTATCAAACAGCTCTGACGGCAGGGTATGCAAAGTGGAACGACCGCGATTTTCCGAATGGCACTCTCCCACCCGCTCCCAGAAGTTGCCAGGGAATTTATAGAACCCCTTGGTCAGCAGTTTTACATCATCAATCAATTGATCCGAGCGATAGTCATCGACATGGTAGACCCCAGCACCTTTGGCCCGCAGGCGCATGTTGATGTCTTTGGTGACCAGTACCACCTCCCTGGGTGAATAATGTTTTTGCAGATAGAGCACACCGTTGAGGATCCGGTTATCTCCCGCCTTATCAGCAAAAGCGTGCACGGTTTCGGTGACTTCATAATCGGCAAAAATGGCAATAGTTCCCTGCTCTTTGCCTTGTTTGGCAAATGGGATCCCGGCAGATATTTGTTCAGGAGTCGCATCATGGAAGATATCTTCCAGGGCTCGGATAGCGACACGGGCATCTCTTGCAACATCGCGCTTGCTATCTTTGATGCGGTCTAGCTCTTCAAGCACCGTCATCGGAATGATGACATCGTGCTCTTTAAAGGAATAAATGGCGAGGGGTTCGTGAAGCAGAATATTTGTATCCAGGACAAAAACTTTCCGTTCAACGTCATCCATAGGTACCTCCTTGGTAACAATCAGGTGACAACATGGCTGCCACCTTCCTTTAAGCGTATGCCAATTTACTGTGGTTACTATTAAATACCGGAGATTATTAAATAATTGTGACAAAAATACTTTGACGCATTCCTCTCACTTTCGCCGTGACCTTAATCACAGCATGCAGTAACATTACTCCCCTTTTTACCGGTGCGGATTCTGGCTTACACTTAACTTCAGTGTAGTTCAAAAATGTTAAGGCATCGGCTTAACATTCTCATCAATATCAAATAATTAGAAGGTTTTAACCACTATGCCATTTGCTTTGGGTCAACGTTGGATCAGTGATACTGAAAGTGATCTAGGTTTAGGAACAGTTGTCGCGGCTGACGCCCGTACTGTCACCTTGATGTTCTCTGCCAGTGAAGAGAACCGCCTGTACGCACGAAATGATGCTCCCGTTACCCGCGTAATGTTTAATGTCGGAGATGTGGTTGAAAGCCATGATGGCTGGTCACTGAAAGTCGAACAGGTCGTAGAAGATGGCGGCGTGTTCACCTATGTGGGGACGCGTACGGATACCGAAGAAGAAAATGTTCAGCTACGTGAAATTTTCCTCAGCAACCAAATCCGTTTCAACAAACCGCAAGATAAGCTCTTCGCAGGCCAGATCGATCGCATGGATCGCTTTGCGCTACGCTATCGTGCGCTGAAAAACCAGTACGAACAGCACAAGAGCCCACTGCGTGGTTTGTGCGGCATGCGTGCCGGCCTGATCCCGCACCAGCTATACATCGCCCATGAAGTCGGCCGTCGCTATGCGCCGCGCGTACTGCTGGCTGACGAGGTGGGTCTGGGTAAAACTATTGAAGCCGGTATGATCATCCACCAGCAGGTGTTGTCTGGCCGTGCCGAACGTATTCTGATCCTGGTCCCGGAAACACTCCAGCACCAGTGGCTGGTCGAAATGATGCGCCGCTTCAACCTACACTTCTCAATTTTTGACGAAGAGCGCTGCGTCGAAGCCTACGCCGATTCTGCCAACCCGTTTGATACCGCACAATATGTATTGTGTTCACTGGACTTCCTGCGCAAGAGCCGCCGCCGTTTCGAACAGGCGCTAGATGCCGACTGGGATCTACTGGTTGTTGATGAAGCACACCACCTGGAATGGAGCGAGGACAAGCCGAGCCGTCAGTACCAAGTGGTAGAGGGACTGGCAGAAAAGAGCCCGGGTGTCCTGCTACTGACAGCAACCCCTGAACAGCTTGGCCACGAAAGTCACTTTGCCCGCCTGCGCCTACTGGATCCAGACCGTTTCTACGACTACGAAGCCTTCGTGGAAGAAGAGCGTCAGTACGCACCGGTTGCCGACGCGGTGTCCCGCCTGCTATCAGGTGAAACACTGGACAACGAGGCCAAGAATAGCCTGACCGAACTGTTGCCAGAGCAAGATATCGAGCCAATGCTGCGCATTATTGAATCGCAGAATATTGATGATGAGCAACAGGAAACAGCACGCCATGAGCTGATCGACAACCTGATGGACCGCCACGGTACCGGCCGCGTGCTATTTCGTAACACCCGTGCCGCCATCAAAGGTTTCCCACAGCGTCACCTGAACATGTATCCACTAGCGTTGCCAAGCCAATACCAGACCGCAATGCGGGTGGCCGGCATGATGGGTGGCAAGATGTCAGAAGAACAGAAAGCTATCAAGCTGCTGTACCCGGAAGATATCTACCAGGAATTCGAAGGCGACTCGGCAACGTGGTGGAACTTCGATCCACGCGTTAACTGGCTGCTAGATACGTTGATGGCCAACCGCAACGAAAAAGTGCTGGTGATCTGTTCACGAGCACAGACAGCCCTGACCCTGGAACAGGCGCTGCGTGAGCGCGAGGGGATCCGTGCCACCGTGTTCCATGAAGGCATGTCGATCATCGAGCGCGACAAGGCCGCAGCCTACTTTGCCCAGGATGAAGACGGCGCCCAGGTCCTGCTGTGTTCCGAAATTGGCTCGGAAGGCCGTAACTTCCAGTTTGCCAACCAATTGGTGATGTTCGATCTACCGAACAACCCGGATCTGCTGGAACAGCGTATCGGTCGTCTTGACCGAATTGGTCAACAGCGTGATATCGAGATCCATGTACCGCACCTGCAAGGAACATCTCAGGCGCTACTAGCCCGCTGGTACAATGAAGGCCTGAACGCATTCGAAGAAACCTGCCCAACTGGCCGTGCCGTCTATGATGCCTTCAGTGGTGAACTGATCAGCCTGCTGGCCAGCGACAAACACGATAATGAAGCATTAGACCAGCTGATTGAAAACAGTGCCGACATGCACCGCGAGCTGAAAAGCAAGCTGGAGCAGGGCCGGGACCGCCTACTGGAAATCCACTCCAACGGCGGCGAAAAAGCCCGTGAACTGGTTGAGCAAATTGCTGCCAAGGACGGTGATACCAACCTGGTGACATTCGCGCTTGGCCTGTTTGATACCATCGGCCTAAACCAGGACGATAAAGGCGAGAATGCGATTGTGGTTACCCCGTCAGAACACATGATGGTTGCCAGCTACCCTGGCTTGCCTTATGACGGCTGCACCATTACCTTCGAGCGTGAAACGGCACTGTCGCGGGAAGACCTGCACTTTATCAGCTGGGAACACCCGATGATCCAGGGCGGTATAGACTTGCTGCTGTCTGAAGGTGTGGGAACCACTGCGGTATCGTTACTGAAGAACAAGGCACTGCCTGCGGGTACCCTGTTGCTTGAGCTGGTTTATGTCGTTGATGCCCAGGCTCCTAAACAATCGGGGATCGGCCGCTTCCTGCCACAGACTCCGATTCGTATCTTATTGGATGCCAAAGGCAACAACCTGTCGGCTAACGTTGAGTTTGAAGGTTTTAACCGCCAGCTAAGCCCGGTTAACCGTCACCTGGCCAGCAAGCTGGTTAACTCGGTACAGAAAGACATCCATGTTCTGATCGAACATGCCGAGCAGGCCGTCGCCAAAGAGCTAATCACGGTTCGTGATAACGCTCAAGCCGAAATGGAGACCAACCTGCGTGCAGAACTAGACCGCCTGCAGGCCCTGAAGGCGGTGAACCCGAATATCCGTGACGACGAGCTGGAGCTGATTGAAAACCAAATCCGTGATTTGACAGGCTATATCGCCAAGGCTCAAGTACAACTCGATTCCTTGCGTCTGATTGTCGTCAGCCACGGCTAACCACCGATATTTCTGACATGCGTTCAGAACATTCTCAAGCCGCCGAACAGCCCAGCGCTGTCCGGCGGCTTTTCCATTCTTGTTCCCTATAACCTATAAAAAGCGCTTAATGTGATACTATCGCCCGCTCGATCCCTGTCAGCCAGAACAAAACATGAAACCATTGCCTTTGCTGGACTATAATCCGCCCACAGACCCGTGGCTGGATATTCTCCATCTCGACAACGATATTATTGCGATCAACAAACCGTCCGGGCTGCTATCAAACCCCGGCCGGGATCCTATCCACCATGACAGTGTGTACAGCCGCGTACACAGGGATCACCCTGAAGCGCACCTTGTACATCGCTTGGACATGGCCACATCGGGGTTAATTATGCTGGCTACCAACAAGGACTCGGAGCGCCACCTTCACAAGCAGTTCAGAGAGCGTATGACTGAAAAAGTCTACTACGCCCGGGTATGGGGACACCTTGCACAGGACAGCGGCACGGTTGATCTGCCGCTAATCTGCGACTGGCCGAACCGCCCGATGCAAAAAGTCTGCTTTGAAGACGGCAAGCCCTCGGTCACCCACTACCAGGTGATCCGCCGTGACAACAACAGTACTCTGGTTCGCCTGCGTCCGGTTACCGGACGATCCCACCAGCTCAGGGTTCATATGCTGGCACTTGGCCATCCGATCCTGGGCGACCGTTTCTATGCCCATGATGAGGCAAGAGAAGCGGCGCCAAGACTTCAGCTCCACGCTGCCGAGCTAACCTTTACCCAGCCGACCACCGAGCAGCCGATGCATTTATTCGCCCCGTGTGACTTTTACCCCGATGCACCGACCAAGACACTGCCAGATCAAGAAATGTAATCACCAAGGTTGAGTCCAGTACCAGAGTTAGTGTTAACTTCAGTAACACTAACTCTGGAAGCGAATGCCTGCATATGGAAACTATTGTCTTTCTGGATCGAGATACGATTCCCGACCACATCCAGCTCCCTCAGCCTGATTTTTCCCACCAATGGTACGAATACCCGTCAACGACACCTGAGCAGGTCATCGAGCGTTTACAACACGCAACGATCGCCATCAGCAATAAAGTGGTTCTGGATGCAGGTACGCTAAGCCAACTACCTAAGCTTAAAATGATCGCCATCGCCGCAACGGGCACCAACAATGTTGATCTGAACTACTGCCACCAGCACGGTATTATCGTCAGCAACATCCAGGGGTACGCCGTTGACTCCGTTCCCGAACACGCAGTTGCGATGATGTTTGCCCTACGTCGCAACCTAATGGGGTACCACCAAGATATTCAGGCCGGTGTTTGGCAACAAAAGCAACAGTTTTGCTTTTTTACCCATCCGATTGGCGATATCAAAGGCTCGACGCTAGGGATCATCGGCAGTGGTAGCCTTGGGCAGGCGATGGCGAAGCTAGCCAAGGCATTGGGAATGAAGGTTCTGTTTGCCGAACATAAAAACCAACGGCAATGTCGGGAGGGGTACACGCCATTTACCGACGTTCTGGTACAAGCCGACATCCTGACCTTGCACTGCCCTTTGACGGCGCAGACAACCGACTTGATCGGTAAAGCCGAACTGGCACAGATGAAACCATCCAGCTTGCTGATTAATACTGGCCGGGGGGGCTTGGTTGACGAGGCCGCACTGGTTGAGGCACTCAAATCAGGGCAAATCGCTGGAGCCGGTGTCGATGTGTTTACCGAGGAGCCGGCAGATACCAGCAACCCGCTTGTTGCCCATGCCGGTTTGCCCAACTTACTGCTGACCCCGCATGTCGCATGGGGCTCAGACTCGGCAATCAAGGCTCTGACCAATCAGCTTATCGACAACGTAAATAAATACGTTGAGGGGAAACCACAGAGTTTGGTCTAAGGGGCCTGGGCCCTGTTCTTCCAAGAACCAAGGGCCTGCTTTTCCTTTGGTCTAGATTATTTAAACCCTTTTTCCTTGCGGATCAGATCGTAGGCCGCCTGCAGCTCCTGGGTTTTCTGCTTGGCCAGTTCCATCATTTCAGGCGGTAGGCCTTTGGCGGCAAGTTTGTCAGGGTGGTGTTCATTCATCTGTTTTCGATAAGCCCTTTTCAGCTCCTGCGCCGTTGCCGACTCTTTGATCCCCAGCGACTCATAGGCATCCGCTAGCTGATCTTTGGTCGGAGCCTGACGAAATGCTCCCTGCTGCTGATATTGCTGATTGAACCCCCCCTGCTGAAAACGAAATGCCGCTTCCTGCATATGCAGGCGCTGCTCCAGCTGACGTTCGGAAAAGCCAAGGCTGCGGGCAATCACATACAGCAACTGACGCTCAATCGGGTGCAGGCTACCATCGGCAAACGCTGCTTGAATTTGCAGCTCAAGAAAAAACTGCAACAAATCAGAACGGCCAGCACAGCTCATACGCACTTTTGTCAGAGTGTCTTCCAGAGGAAAATCTTCTTCCTTGCCTTCCCGAAATGCATTCTGAGCTTGTCGGCGTGATTCCCCCTGCAAGCCCATACGATCCATAATGGCACTGGCTACCCGAATTTCCTCTTCCGTCACCCGTCCCTTGGCTTTCGCCATATGCCCCATAACGGCAAAGCCAGCATAGAAAAATTCCGCCTGACGCTCTGCACTGCTGGCTCGATTGGCACCAAATTGACCAAATCCGCCACCGCGATAAATATTTGTTCTGGCCTTGTCGAACTTATGTCCCAAAAAGAGGCCTAATAACAAACCAAATGGCCCCCCGAGAAGGAAACCAAAAAATGCGCCTAAAATCTTACCCCAAACCTGCATTCGCTACTCTCTGGTAATTTGCTAAATTTAGAAATATTTATACTGGTATTAACCCGATACAATAACGTGAAATGATGCCGTCGGGTAGAATTTGCATTATGATAGCTGTCATTTATTGGGAATGCTTGTAAAAGCGACTCCAATCAGTTTCTAAATTGCGCTGAAAATCGAATACAGGAAAGTTTATTTAGATGTCATTAACCTCCCGCAGCTTACTGGCCACCATGATTAGCCTTGCGCTTTATGGTCCCGCGATGGCTTACGAGAATCCTGCACCAAGCGAAGATGTCAATGATGAGTCTGCGGCTGTCAATGATACGAAAAGCGAACTTGAATTGGTTCGGGGAGTGTGTATTGCTCCTCAGGACATGCCGGAAGATCCTAATAACGAGCCAATTAAAGTCACCGCCGACCAAGCAGAAGCCAAAACCAATCAAAAGGTCACCTACTCTGGCGATGTTGTTTTACAGCAAGGAAACCGAACGGTTGCCGCTGACGTTGCAACGTTGCACCAACCGGAAAATGTCGTCACGGCCGAAGGTAACGTCTATTTCCACGACGGTACCATTGAGGTCTACTCCGACCGCATCCAGAGTAACTTAGATACCGAAGCCTCAGAAATGGACAATGCGGTCTATAGTATGACCTGCGAGCCGGGCCGTGGCGAAGCGAAACGCATTACCAAAAACGGCCTGTCCTACTACCGCCTGAAAGACGGTACCTATACCACCTGTCCCCCTGGAGACAGAAGCTGGCAATTTTCGGCCACCAGCATAGAACGAGAGAACGACTCGCCCTTTGCCGATTTGTATAACGCCCGTTTTGAAGTTGCGGATGTACCGGTCTTATATCTGCCGTACC
Source organism: Photobacterium obscurum (assembly GCF_026191635.1). Taxonomy (GTDB): domain Bacteria; phylum Pseudomonadota; class Gammaproteobacteria; order Enterobacterales; family Vibrionaceae; genus Photobacterium; species Photobacterium obscurum. Next base: position 36,284 of record NZ_JAKRRW010000013.1, on the reverse strand, counting down.
TGCGTGTGCCCGTCGGCAAAGAACGCCTGACTGGTTTCCTTTACCCATCAGTGAGCTATGGCTCCCGTGATGGTTTCGAGCTGGAAACGCCGTTCTACTGGAATATTGCGCCAAATTACGACATGACAATCACCCCGAAATACATGAGTAACCGGGGCTTGCAGCTTAACTCTGAATTTCGTTATTTAACCGAGCTAGGTAGTGGTAGCCTGACCGGTGAATACCTTGGCAATGATCAAGAAGCCACTGATGATGACGATGCTCGCTGGGGCTTCAACTGGTCACACAATGGTCAGTACAACGAGCACTGGTTGTTTGAGATTGACTACAGCAAGGTCAGCGATGTTACCTATTTTTCCGATATCGACTCCAGTATCGGTGAACGTGAAGACAACAACCTGCTGCAGACCGGAGAAATCTCCTACAGAGAGCAATACTGGGACTCGACCCTGCGGGTACGTGACTTCCAGCCGCTCACGCTCGGCGTCTCCTCCAACTATCGCCTGATGCCGCAGGTGGAGTTCAACTATTACCGTCCGGATATGCCATACGGGCTGGATTTCAACCTCCTCAGCCATATTAGCCGTTTCGAGAACGATGCGGATGATAAGCCCTCCGCCGACCGGGTACACCTTGAGCCAACGTTGACCTTGCCGTATTCCACACCTTGGTGGTCCATCACCTCCGAGGCGAAACTAATGTATACCTATTACAATCAAGAGTTTGACTCAAGTATAGATGAACTGCAGGAACTAGCAGAGACTACATCACGTACCGTACCGAGCATCCGGATCCACAGTGGCCTGTACCTAGAGCGAGATACCTTGTTGTGGGGTGAGGACTATACCCAGAGCCTGGAGCCACAGGTACAGTACCTGTATGTCAAAGATGTCGAACAACAAGAGATTTTCAGCAGCTACGATACCACGCTGTTGCAAACGGACTACTACGGCTTGTTCCGTGACAAACGATACTCCAGCGTCGACCGGATTGCTGCAGCCAATCAGTTTACCGTCGGGGCAACGACCCGCTATTTTGACAGCGACTTTGTCGAGCGTTTTAACCTGTCCTTCGGCCAGATTTTCTATCTCAATGAGTCCGGCCGCAACTTAGACGAAGCCGGCGAGTCAACCCCGAACTATTCCGCTTCAGCCTTTGAGTCAGACTTTAATTACGATGACTGGCTGTTCTTCCATGGCGGATTGCAATATGACGCCAGTAAGAAAGAAATGCAGTTTGCCAATGCGGCGGTGGAATACCGTGAAGGCAGCCTGTTTAGCCAGCTAAACTATCGCTATGTATCAAAGGACTACATCAAGCAGAGCCTACCTGATAATGACCAGATCGATAACTATACCGAAGACGGGATCTCACAGCTTGGCTTCTCGACTGGGTTCCCGGTCTACGGCGGCCTGAGCCTGCGCGGTGACTATTACCATGACCTGACCGAGAACCAGATGCTGGAAGGCCAGATCTCCCTGAACTACCGCTCGGCCTGTTGGATGATCAGTCTCGGCTACAACGAGTACCTGAAGTCCCGCAGTAATGTAAATACCCAAGCCGGTGAGTATGAGCAGAACTTCAGTATCTCCTTCAGCCTGCTCGGACTCGCAGGGGTGGCGCCAATCGGCGCATCAACAACAAGCGGCAATGCGATAGGGTACGGTCGCCCGTTCTATCTCAACAACTAACCTGTAGCCGCGGTTCTCCTGCCGCGGCTCAGCCTGATTTAACGCGCTACGGCGCATAATGGAAAGATGTATGAAAAAGTGGAAGTCTTCTCTGCTAGGCCTGACATTATGGAGCCTAGCTGCTGGCAGCATCGCTGCCCCGCAAGAACTCGATAAGATCGTAACTATCGTCAATGACAGTGTGATCCTGCAAAGCGATGTCAATGCGATGCTGAAAACAGTGCGGATGAATGCCGCCAGCCAGAACCAGCCGCTTCCCTCGAACGAGGTACTCACCGAGCAGGTTATGGAAAAGCTGATCATCGAAACTCTTCAGCTTCAGCAGGCCGAACAGTTCGGGATCCGAATTGATGATACCCGCCTTGATCAGGCCATAGCCCAAATTGCCAAAGAGCGCCAGATGTCGGTCGCCCAGCTGCAGCAACTGCTAGCTGACAACGGTATCAGCTTTACCATGTTCCGTGAGCAGATGCGCCGCGATATTACCGCCAGCGAAGCACGAACCATTCAGGTTCGCCGCCGTATCAATATATTGCCGCAAGAAGTCGAAACCCTCGCAGAGCAACTCAACAAGCAGAGCCAGCAGAGTGTCAGTTTTAACATCAGCCATATCCAACTTCGTGTCGATGAAGGTGCCAGCGCCGCCCAACGGGAAAAAATTGCGGCACAGGCTCAACAACTGGTCGATGAATTAAAACAGGGGGCTGATTTCGCCAACCTGGCCTATAGCTATTCGAAAGGCCCGAAAGCCTTGCAAGGGGGGGACTGGGGCTGGATGCGTCCGGAAGAAATGCCAACCATTTTTGCTGATCAGCTCAAATCTAGCGGCAAAGGTGCTATTGTCGGTCCATTCCGTAGCGGTGTTGGCTACCACATCCTAAAAATTAATGATGTACAGGGCTTGGAAACGATTTCCGTCACCGAAGTCAACGCCCGTCATATTTTGGTCAAGACCTCTGTGATCATGAGTGATGAGGGGGCCCAGCGCCAACTGGAAAAAGTACGACAGGCCATCATGGCTAGCGAGCAAAGCTTTGCTGATGCTGCCCAGGCGCTAAGTGCCGATCCTGGCTCTGCAGCCAACGGCGGTGAGCTGGGCTGGCAAACTCCGGATCTCTACGTACCGGAGTTCAAGGACAAGGTAGAAAACCTACCTGCAGGCACAATCAGCGAACCGTTCAAGACCGTACACGGCTGGCATATTGTTGAGGTGCTTGAACGCCGTAATGTGGATCGTACTGACGCGGCGGTGAAGAACCGCGCCTATCGTATCCTATTTAGCCGCAAGTTTAATGAAGAAGCCCAGGCATGGCTGCAAGAACTCCGTGCCGGCGCCTATATCGAACAGCCGGAAGACGATAATGACCAAGGTTAAACGCATCGCAGTCACCCCCGGAGAGCCTGCCGGGATCGGCCCCGACTTGGTGCTGTCTCTGGCTCAACAAAACTGGCCACATGAACTGGTTATTTGTGCAAACTCTCAGCTTATGGTAGAACGTGCAGCCCAGCTTGGATTGCCAGTGACGATCATCAACTATGATCCGGCCCAACCCGCCCAGCCACACCAGGCCGGGACGCTCGTTGTCGCCGATCATTCATTGAGAGCACCTGTCACCGCAGGCGAGCTGAATGAGCAAAACGGCCACTATGTCCTCGACACCCTGACACGGGCAGCTGAAGGCTGTATGAGTGGCGAGTTTGCAGCCGTTGTTACTGGCCCGGTACATAAAGGGGTCATTAACCGTGCGGGGGTCTCGTTCAGTGGCCATACAGAGTTTTTTGCCCAGCAATCAAGCACCGCGCAGGTTGTAATGATGCTGGCGACAGAAGGATTGCGGGTGGCATTAGTGACCACTCACATTCCGCTGGCCTATGTTTCCCAAGCGGTAACGGCAGAGCGATTACAGCAGGTGATCCGTATCTTGCATGCTGATCTCGTCAGTAAGTTTGGTATCGAACAACCCAAAATATATGTCTGTGGGCTTAATCCGCATGCAGGAGAAGATGGTTGCCTAGGTATGGAGGAGATTGAAGTGATCTCCCCGGCCTTGGACCAACTTCGCCAACAGGAAGGTATGGATCTGATTGGCCCGTTGCCAGCAGATACTATTTTCCAGGAAAAATATCTGGCCGATGCCGATACGGTATTGGCCATGTATCACGATCAGGGGCTGCCAGTGCTTAAATTCAAAGGCTTTGGCAAATCAGTCAACATTACGTTAGGCCTGCCCTTTATCAGAACTTCAGTAGATCATGGTACCGCATTGGAACTTGCAGGTACCGGACAGGCGGACACCGGTAGCCTTTGGACAGCGCTATCGCACGCCCTTGAATTGGTAGAAAAACAAACATGAGCAGCGATCAGGTCCATCTAGGCCACCGCGCACGTAAGCGCTTTGGTCAGAACTTTTTGAATGACCCATACATCATTGACGGCATTGTATCGTCAATTAACCCAAGACCAGGTCAGAACCTGGTTGAAATCGGTCCGGGCCTGGGGGCTATCACCGAGCCAGTAGGTAAGTTAGTAGATAAGTTTTCGGTTATCGAACTCGATCGCGATCTTGCTGAGCGTCTGCGTAACCACCCGGATCTGGCTGACAAGCTGACGATCCACGAAGGCGATGCCATGCGCTTCGACTTCACACAGCTTATCAAAGAAAACAATAAGCTGCGTATTTTCGGCAACTTGCCATACAACATTTCAACACCACTGATTTTCCACTTGCTATCATTCCACCAGCACGTAGAAGACATGCACTTCATGCTTCAAAAAGAAGTGGTAAACCGTCTTGCTGCAGGCCCGGGCAGCAAAGCTTACGGTCGTTTGACGGTAATGACGCAATACTACTGCCGTGTGATGCCAGTGCTAGAAGTGCCGCCAGAGTCATTCACTCCAGCGCCAAAAGTGGATTCTGCCGTTGTACGCTTAACGCCATATGAAACACTACCGCACCCATGTACTAACCTTAAATGGCTAGACCGTGTTTGCCGAGAAGGTTTCAACCAGCGCCGTAAGACTATCCGCAACTGCTACAAGGCATTGTTGACAGCTGAACAACTGGAAGAGCTAGGTATTAACCCGACTTTACGCCCGGAAAACCTGACTTTAGAGCAGTTTGTTGCGATGGCTAATTGGCTGGATGCCAACCACAAGGCATCAAAATAAATGTTCATAGCCATTGTCACTAAAAGGCTATAACATCTGTTTATCAGGGCTCAGCTCGCTCTGCGCCCTGACAAACAGCTAACGAAAGGAAGCGAAAACATTGACGATGCACGCGACCCCCACCATAAGATGCAGAGTGGTCACCCACTATATTGAAGACCAGTCTGAGCCTGAAAATCAGCGCTATGTGTTCTCGTATACGATTACAATCTGTAACTTAGGGAATGGCGAGGCGCAGCTGCTAAGCCGTCACTGGCTCATCACCGACGCCAACGGTAAGAAACTGGTTATTGATGGTGAAGGTGTCGTTGGCGAGCAACCCAAGATTGCAGCCAACGAAGAGTACACCTATACCAGTGGTACAATTATCGAAACCCCACTCGGTGTAATGCAGGGCCACTACGTTATGGTGAATGAACAAGGAGATGAGTTCATGGCCGAAATATCTCCATTTAGGTTATCTATTCCCAATATTCTGCACTGAGGCTCCGCATGTCGACTTACCTTGTCGGTGATATTCAAGGCTGCTTTGACGATCTCTGCTTTCTACTTGAACAAGCCGACTTTAACCCGCAATACGACGAACTCTGGTTATCCGGCGATCTTGTCGCTCGCGGACCTAAATCATTAGAAACTCTGCGCTTTGTCAAAGGCTTGGGTAGTAATGCGACTACCGTGCTGGGCAACCACGATCTTCATCTATTGGCGGTAGCCAATGGTATTGCCAAAGTCAAAAGCAAAGATAAAATCCAGCCAATCCTCGATGCCCCTGACCGTGAAGAGCTACTCGAATGGTTGCGTCATCAACCTTTGCTGGCTGCGCACCCTCGGCACCCCTTTGTCATGGCACATGCCGGTATTTCGCCGCAATGGGATCTTGCGACAGCACACCAGCAAGCGAAAGAAGTCGAGGCATGCCTGCGCAGCGACGACTTCCTGTGGCTGCTACAAAACATGTATGGCAATGGCCCGGCTCATTGGGACCCTCAGCTGACGGGAATCGAACAATATCGCTATACCATCAACGCATTCACCCGCATGCGCTTTTGCTACCCTGATGGCCGGCTTGATATGGACTGCAAGCTATCCCCAGCTCAAGCAGAAAGTGAAGCGCTCAAGCCCTGGTTTGATCTGCCTCGGCTACAACCATTAGGAAAAAAAGTCATTTTTGGCCACTGGGCGGCTCTGATGGGACATGAAGATCAGCATGTAATTGGTCTAGACACCGGCTGCGTCTGGGGTAACAGTATGACCCTGCTTCGCTGGGAAGACGGAGCTCGGTTTGAGAAAGCATGTCCAGTTTACGCCGCGTAAACAAGACTTGAAAACATAGGCTTAGCTATATTAACCAAATCGCTAAGCCTCTTTTCTTATTGGCGTTCGAGGATCACAAAACGCATGTTGTGGGCATTCTTTTCATCGGCGACATAGGTTTCGCAATGTGTTTCATGCCAACCTGTGCCCCAATCAGGGAAGCAAGTATCTCCCTCAACAGTGAAATCAATGAAAGTAAGATATAAACGGTCAGCTTCTGGCAGACACGCGGCGTAAATACTACCGCCACCGATGATCATCAGCTCTTCGACCTCGCCGGCAGCGACTTTGGCTGCATTAATATCGGCCACAACCGTTACTCCCTCGGCTTGGTACTCGGGGTTACGGCTAATCACAATATTATGCCGACCGGGCAGTGGACGACCAATAGACTCAAACGTCTTGCGCCCCATTACAATCGGTTTACCCAGCGTAGATTGCTTAAACCAAGCAAAGTCGGCCGGTAGGTGCCATGGCATCGCGTTATCTTTGCCGATTACACGATCCTTTGCCATCGCCGCGATCATACTGATCTTCATCTTGTCCCCTCGAAAAACTAAACCACTGGACGGCGACGATAAAACAATAGACCCGGCATTGCCAGCCCAATTGCCAGTGCAGCAACAATAAATACGGCCTTGATAACGTTCTCTATCATCAAGGTCCATAACTCAATGCTGTAACCTGAGTGATTAATTTCAACCAGTGCAATCATCGCCTTGAAGGCAAAAACACCCGGCACCATAGGGATCATCGCAGCGACCGTAAAGACTTTCGGGTGAGCAAGAAAACGGTGCGACCAGTGGACACCAATCATCCCTACCAAGGTTGCTGCGCCAAGTGTCGCCCACTCGATAGGTACCCCCCACTGCATCAGCACAAACCGGCTACCATGGCCCAATGCCCCGCCAATCGCACAATACTTCAGGGCTTTTTGCGGCACATTAAACACCAGGGCAAAGCCAACCGCCGGGATCATGGCAAAAAACATATCATTAAGCAGGGCCAGCAAGAAATCGAGATAGATCATGATAACCACCCCCATACACCAAGCACATTCATCGCGGCAACAATCCCCATACTGGTCGAGAGTGTAAGCAGGCTAGCCATCGTCCAGCGGGCGATCCCCATATTCGCATAGCCTTTCACCATATCTGAAATGGCATTAATCAGCGGAAAACCGGGAACCAACATCAAAACTGACGAGGCCATCGCTAGGAACGGCGTCTCACCAATCTGATATACCTGGCCAAACCCAGAAATTAATGTCGTCACAAATGCCGTAACACCAAAGTTTACCAAGGGATTAAAGTGGCAATGGGCGATTTCTTGTCGTACAAACATCCCCACGGACGAGGCAACAAAAGTCAGGAAAAAGACAGGCCAGTCGCCGCCAGCCAAACGGCTAAAAGAAGCGCAGGATAGCCCAATCATCAGGATAACCAGGAAACGGTTATAGCGAAGCGGTTTGATCTTTTCTAACCGCTGGTGAACGGCCTCCACGTCCAGCAACCCACGCTCGGCCATGATGCATACCCGCTGGATCTCGGTAACCACCTGCATGTTGATCCCGCGGTCCTGGCAACGACGAGTTGTTGTAATACAACGGCCATGATTCAAGGTGGTGATCACCATCGAGCTCGCCGACAGTGACACCTCGACGCTCTCAACCCCCAAAGCAAGCCCCAGCCGACAGGTCACATCGGTTACCAATGTGCTTTCAGCCCCATGTTGAAGCAGTTTCTGCCCAGCGGCCACGGCTAACCGCGATACCTCTCGTTGCTCCGGCTCAGATAACGGCCTCGCCCCAGTTGTCATTCTATTCCCTCAGTTGCTTTTTCAGCTCACTTTATAGCAAGCCATATATTAGACACGCCGACGAATTATCAGACAAGTTCTAATTTCAGGTGTTGATTAGACACAAAAAAGCCGCTCATAAGAGCGGCCTTCATTAACGTAACAGGGTTGATTAACCGTATACCGGAAAATTACGGCTTGTAGATGATCTCAACATCGTAATCATCCTCGTTCCAGTCATCCCAGTCATCGTCGTCATCATCAGAACTTTCAGCTTTCTTGATCTGCTGCTCGTGATAATCATCCCACTTAAACTCAACCTTCTCTTCCGTCTCATCTTCATCTTCAAAGACTTCAGCCGGCATTTGTTCAATCTGGTGCATCAGATCATAGGTCAGCTCTTTGGTGCCCATGCGGTTCAGCGCAGAGATACAATAGTAGTCTCCTTCCCAAGCCAACGCCTCCAGGATCTCATCGATCTTCGCCTGAGCCTCTTCTTCCGGCAGCAGATCGACTTTGTTGAACACGATCCAGCGAGGCTTGCTCGTCAGCTTCTCGCTGTACTGATCCAGCTCATTGATGATCGTGAACGCATTATCGATCGGATCAGAACCGTCAACTGGCAGCAAGTCAATCATATGAAGCAATACACGACAACGCTCTAGGTGCTTCAGGAAGCGAATACCTAGACCAGCGCCGTCGGCTGCACCTTCGATAAGTCCCGGAATATCCGCAACCACAAAGCTGCGCTCACTATCGACACGTACGACACCCAGACTTGGTACCAAGGTCGTAAATGGGTAGTCAGCCACTTTAGGCTTCGCCGCAGAAACTGAACGGATGAAGGTTGATTTACCGGCATTCGGCAAGCCCAGCATACCCACATCGGCCAACAACAACAGCTCTAGGCGCAAATGACGAACTTCACCTTTGGTACCCATTGTCTTTTGACGCGGGGCACGGTTAACCGATGACTTAAAGCGTGTATTACCCAGGCCGTGGAAGCCACCTTTCGCAACCATGATCTTCATGCCATGCTGCGTCAAATCCGCAATCACCTCACCGGTTTCTTCATCAACAGCACGTGTGCCGACAGGAACCGTTAAGACTTTGTCTCCACCACGCTTACCGGTACAGTTACCACCACGGCCATTTTCACCACGATCAGCGGCATAGAATCGTACAAAGCGATAATCGATCAACGTATTGACGTTTTCATCAGCTAATAGGTAAACGTCACCGCCGTCACCACCATCACCACCGTCAGGGCCCCCTTTCGGTACATACTTTTCAGTACGGAAACTAACGGTACCATTGCCACCGTCACCAGCATCAGCTCGAATTACCGCTTCATCTACAAACTTCATCTCTTTCTCCGCACTGTGGCGTTAAATTTCTCGACCAGGTTACATCAAGCATTCACCCGGGAGCTATTAACCTATTGTAATGGACCTTGACTATTTATGCTGCCTGATTAGCTTATGGCCAATGGCACAGAACATGGCACCACTTACCACAACAACAGCGCCGACATAACCCAAAGCATTCAGGGCTGTCGCAGCAAAATGCTGTGGCCAGATCAAGCTGGCAAGGTCGACAAATATAATTGTAAACAAGGGAGCGAGGGTGATCACCGCACTCACTTGCGAGGCCTGCCAACGTGCCAGTGCTTCCGCAAAAGCGCCATAGCCGACCAAGGTATTAATACAGCAGAACATCAACATGCCCAACTGTCTTGAATCCATCAGCAGGAGCTGCTCAGGCGATGCCAGTGGCGTCAGCATCAACGCACAGGTCACATAGATCATCAGCAGGATCTGAGGTGAGCTGTAGTGCTTGAGCATGACTTTCTGTGCCAGGCCGTAGATCACCCAAACCAATGCAGCCAGTATCGCCAGTATGACGCCCAGGGTATAACCGGTAAAGCTGCTAAACAACTCGACCAGACGCTCATTAAAGAATAGGAGCAGTCCGAGCATCAGGCCCGACACACCCAAAATTTGGTGCAAGCCTAACTTTTCTTTAAACAGCCAGACACTGCCTAGCAGTAACATAACTGGTGCCAGTTGAATGATCACCTGCACAACAGATGGATTCAGGTACGCTAGCGCACTGTTATACAGTACGAAGTTACCAGCCAGGCCAAGACTGGCGAGCAGCAAAATGCCACTTCCGCCCAAGCCTGCAGCCCGGGCCTGAGGTAACTGCTTACGCCAGTACAGCCATCCCCCCAAGCCGATCGAGGCCGTTAGAAAGCGATACCACACGATCGTGAACGGATCCATCACCTCTACGGCTTGCTTCATTGCAATGGGCAATGCGCCCCAGAACAGTGCGGTAATCAGTGCCAGCACCATTCCTGCAGTCGGGTTTTGATTTGGCATAAACCCTTCCATAACAAAAAGCCCCGCCAGTAGGCAGGGCTTTATAATTCGTTACGAGACTGAATTATTCAGCTTCGATAGATACGAATTTACGGTTCTTAGGACCTTTAACTTCAAACTTCACTTTACCGTCAGATAGAGCGAATAGAGTGTGGTCTTTACCTAGGCCTACGTTGTTACCAGCGTGGAATTTAGTACCACGTTGACGAACGATGATGTTACCTGCTAGTACAGATTCGCCACCGAAACGCTTAACACCTAGACGTTTGCTTTCTGAATCGCGGCCGTTACGAGTAGAACCGCCAGCTTTTTTGTGTGCCATCTTTAAATTCTCCTGTTATTAAGCGCTGATGCCAGTGATTTTGACTTCAGTGAACCACTGACGGTGGCCCGCTTGCTTACGAGAGTGCTTACGACGACGGAACTTAACGATTTTAACTTTATCGCCACGACCGTGAGTAACAACTTCAGCAGTTACTTTACCGCCAGCTACGAAAGGTGCACCTACAGTAACTTCTTCGCCGTTAGCGATTAGAAGAACTGAATCAAATTCAACGTTAGCGCCAGTTTCAGCGTCTAGTTTTTCTAAGCGTAGGGTTTGGCCTTCGCTTACACGGTGTTGTTTACCACCACTTTGGAAAACAGCGTACATGTCTTACTCCGCTTGTCCGCATAGGCCATTAGCCACGTAAAATTTGGGCTATGGGTATGCGCTTAATCTTGTCATCAATAGGGCGCGAATGTTACGCGAAAACGGTGCTTCTGGCAACCCATTAAACAAAGAAAATTGGCGAAAAGCTAGACAGCAATAAAAGTCACTGATTTAAACGTAAACGAGGTTATGAAGATGCCAATATTTTAGTGTAATATTCGATAATTATTTTTGATACCAATTCACAAAACTAGCTAAATAATTCAAAGCCTGGTGGGATGATTTATACGCTATACGCACATTATCTCATCGTAGCAGTTAATCGATAAGCATCGCGTATAATAAGGGCTAACCCTTGGCATATGCCCTATCGACAGTGCTTATCGTCAGTTATTAATGTAAATTGGTACACTTATCATTTCCGCCTGGTGCGGCAAACAATATTGCTGGATGTACAATGGATTTCAAAGCTATCCAAGCGCTCACCGCCAATGACATGGCGGAGGTTGACGCGAAGATACTGGCCCAACTGAACTCGGATGTGGCCCTAATCAATCAACTCGGTTTTTACATTGTCAGTGGTGGCGGAAAACGCCTGCGTCCAATGCTGGCTGTACTGGCAGCCCGTGCCCTAGGCTACGAAGGTGAAAAACATAGCACCGCAGCTGCTTTTATCGAATTCACCCATACCGCTACCCTGCTTCATGACGACGTGGTGGATGAATCTGATATGCGACGCGGCAAGGCAACGGCCAATGCCATGTTCGGCAATGCGGCCAGCGTCTTGGTCGGCGATTATATCTACACCCGCTCTTTCCAAATGATGACCAGCCTACGATCCCTGCGGATCCTCGATATCATGAGTGAAGCGGTGAATGTCATTGCCGAAGGTGAAGTGCAGCAGCTAATGAACTGCAATGACCCAGATACCACAGAAGACAACTATATGCAGGTCATCTACTCGAAGACCGCGCGCCTGTTTGAAGCCGCGACCCAGGTTGCCGCCATCCTAGCCGAAGCACCGGCTGACACCGAAGCGGCACTCCAGGATTATGGACGTTACCTGGGTACAGCATTCCAGTTAATTGACGATGTACTGGATTACAATGCCGATGGCGAGGAAATGGGGAAAAATGTAGGGGATGACCTTGCTGAAGGCAAGCCGACCCTGCCATTGCTGCATGCCATGCACCATGGCAATGACGAGCAAGCGGCAATGATCCGTACAGCTATCGAGCAAGGAAATGGCCTCGACAAGCTAGAACCGATTCTAGCCTGTATGAACGAAGTCGGTTCACTGGAATACACCCAGCAACGTGCTGAGGAAGAAGCAGAAAAAGCCATTGCCAGTTTGGCCGTCATCCCTGATTCGGATTACAAAGAGGCACTGGTAGCCCTTGCCCACCTGGCAGTTAAGCGCACCAAGTAACAATCGCGCTATTAGCCCTATAAAAAGCCTGCCCTGAGCAGGCTTTTTTGCTCTTAGGCCCTGGCCGTAGGGGATCCCGCGGATGTTCTATAGTTAAAAAAGATCCTGACGATCCTGATAGGAGGTCAATCATGCAAGCCAAAGATCTAAAACCGGGGATGTGGGTAGAATGTCAACAAGGCATTGCTGAAGTGATCGACGTTGATCAAGCGCATAATACCGCCATCATAGAAAACATGAACGATCACAAGCGTATCAACATTAACTGTGATGACATTCAAGACCAGCCCCAGCTTCATAGCGGATGTGATCGCTACTATTAACAAGCCAGCTCAGAGAAACGGAATTTCAGACATGAAAAAAGCGGCCTTTGGCCGCTTTTTTCATTATAAACGAGCAACTTATTGCGCAGCGAACTCTTCGCCTTTAGCAATATCGCCCTGTAGCGTCTCTAGCATGCTTTCCAACGCATCTTTTTCGAACGTACTTAGCTTGCCGTAATCCATCACTTCTTCAACGCCTTCTTTACCTAGTAGTACAGGCTGCGCGAAGAAACGGGCGTGCTCGCCAGCCCCTTCAACATAAGCACACTCAACAACGTTTTCTTCACCCTGAAGGGCACGTACCAGTGCCAGGCCGAAGCGGCATGCCGCCTGACCCATAGAGAGTGTCGCAGAGCCGCCACCCGCTTTCGCTTCAACAACCTCTGTCCCCGCATTCTGAATACGTGGAGTTAGCGCTTGGATCTCTTCCTCGCTGAACTCAACGCCTTCAACCTGAGAAAGTAGAGGAAGAATCGTCACGCCAGAGTGACCGCCAATCACAGGTACGCGTACCTGACCCGGATCTACGTTCTTCAGTTCTGCCACGAAAGTTTCAGAACGGATCACATCCAGAGTCGTCACACCGAATAATTTGCGCTTGTCATACACGCCGGCTTTTTTCAGCACGTCTGCAGCAATGGCCACAGTAGTGTTCACTGGGTTAGTAATAATACCGACACAGGCTTTAGGGCATACTACCGCAATTTTTTCTGCCAGCGACTTAACGATACCCGCATTAACATTAAACAGATCCGCACGATCCATACCAGGCTTACGTGCAACACCAGCAGAAATAAGGACAACATCAGCACCTTCTAGTGCAGGAGTCGGATCTTCACCGCCATAGCCTTTAATCGATACCGGTGTCGGGATGTGACTTAGATCAGCCGCAACGCCCGGGGTGACCGGAGCAATATCATACAGTGCCAGATCAGAACCAGCAGGCAGACGGTTTTTAAGAAGCAGAGCCAGAGCCTGGCCGATACCGCCAGCAGCACCAATTACAGCAACTTTCATGTTCGTTCTCCTTTACGATAGAAGTATATTTTTCAGACCTAATACCAATCAAATGAAATCAAAACTAAGCTAACCCAATGATTTCATTTGATTGGTGTTGAAAACGTTATAGCAACAAATACTGAAATACAATCAAACCCAATCAGCTTTGCGATGTCACGCATAAGCCAGAATAAAATGTGCTACATATGTATAACATTTCTCTAAATGTGTTGCAGCTCTTGCATGCACACAACGCATATTTACCGTAAATAATTATTCAGCCAGAACCACTATAATGGTGATTAATACATCAGTTTACATGAACACTGTTTGCTACCAACCTGAGGGTTATGCCAGAATACAGCACCTCGTCCCTGTACATGAAATTTACTTATGCGAAATTCAGATAAACAAGAGCGCTTAGTCAAAGCATTCAAAGCCATTCTAAAAGAAGAAAAATTCAGCTCCCAGGGTGAAATCGTTGACGCTCTGAAAGCTCAGGGGTTCGACAATATCAACCAGTCTAAAGTCTCCCGCATGCTAACCAAGTTTGGCGCGGTTCGTACCCGAAATGCGAAGATGGAGATGGTGTACTGCCTCCCTGTAGAGCTTGGTGTGCCTACCACCAGCAGCCCGCTCAAAGAGTTGGTGATGGAGATCGGACATAACAGTGCGCTGGTTGTTATCCATACCGGTCCAGGCGCCGCTCAAGTCATTGCCCGCCTGCTAGATTCACTGGGTAAGGCCGAGGGTATTTTGGGCGTAGTCGCAGGTGACGACACCATTTTTATCACCCCAACGAACACGATCTCAACCGAAGAGCTGTACGAGTCCGTCTGCGAACTTTTTGACTACAGCAATTAAGAAATCTTCCCGATCCTCTCTCTCTGCTAATGAGAGAGAGATCACAATCAGACAAACTTGCACAAACTGTACAAAATTAACGCAAACATCTGATTGATATAAATAATTATTCTATTTTATTTATTCCGCCCAAGCCTTCCACAGCATAAAACAGCAAACAACCATTAACATAATTTTAAATTTCATGGTCTCTTTTGCTATCATCTACCTGATTTGCTTACGCAATTATGCCTTTTCCACCGATGGAAAACATTTCCATACTGGAGATAACAACAATTAGGAAGGGACAAACATGGCATTAAAACAACTTATTAAGACCAGCGCTTTAGCTGCCGCAGTCGTCACTGCAGGTATGGCCAATGCCCAGGACTTCATCACAATCGGTACCGGCTCTGTAACAGGTGTTTACTACCCGACTGGTGGAGCTATCTGTAAGTTAGTCAACAAAGATCGCAAGCAGCATAATATTCGCTGCTCAGTCGAGTCTACGGGTGGTTCAATCTATAACGTCAATACCATGCGTGCCGGCGAACTGGACTTTGGTATTGTTCAATCAGACTGGCAGTACCATGGCTATAACGGTACCAGCAAATTTGAGCAACAAGGGCCATACAAAAAGCTCCGCGCAGTATTCTCTCTTCACACCGAACCATTCAATATCATCGCCCGTACAGATGCTGGTATTAACGGCGTTGAAGATCTAAAAGGCAAGCGTGTCAACATCGGTAACCCAGGCTCTGGTGACCGAGCCACCATGGGTGTTGTCATGGATGCGATGGGTTGGACCAACGCCGACTTCAAACTGACCTCCGAGCTTAAAGGATCCGAGCGTTCTCAAGCACTGTGCGATAACAAAATCGATGCCTTCGTTTATGTTGTCGGCCATCCAAACGGTTCTATCAAAGAAGCAACAACCTCTTGTGATGCCAAGCTGGTTTCAGCTAACGGGCCGGCTATCGACAAGATCGTTGCCGGTAACCCTTACTATGCCAAGAGCAAGGTACCGGGCGGCATGTACAAAGGTACCCCTGATGACGTAAACAGCTTTGGTGTAGCTGCAACCTTGGTATCTTCGACTGAAGTATCTGACGATGTTGTCTATGCTCTAGTGAAGTCGGTATTTGAGAACTTTGATACCTTTAAACGTCTGCATCCAGCCTTCGCTAACCTGAAGCCAGAAAACATGGTCAAAGATGGCCTGTCGATACCGCTGCACCCAGGTGCGGTACGTTATTACAAGGAAGCGGGTTACCTGAAGTAACCCACCATTGACAACCTGACTTAGGGCACTGGTTGCCACTCATGCGCCGCAAAAGCGGCGCATGCTATTTCACCTACCTATAAAAACTACAACATTCTCACTATTATTACCTAGTCCATCGAAAAAGGATTATGCATGACTAAGACAACCCAAGCGTCGTCAGATGTGCAAGATATGGTGGCTCAGGCAGACACAGGGGCAAGGAGTCCAGCTGGAATGCCTGGACGCATCCTATGGTTCGTTCCACTTTGCTGGTCATTGTTCCAGCTCTGGTATGCCTCACCACTACCGTTTGTTTTCGACTTTGGTGTCCTGAATGACACAGAAGCCCGCTCCATCCACCTGGCGTTTGCTATCTTCCTGGCTTTCACGGCCTACCCGGCGTTAAAACACTCACCCCGCGACCGCATTCCCGTTGTCGACTGGGTATTGGCGTTTGCCGGCAGCTTATCCGCCGCCTATATTTATCTATTCTATACTGACCTAGCGGGTCGTTCTGGCGCCCCGACCCAGATTGATATCGTCATTGCCGTGGTCGGCATGGTACTGCTATTAGAAGCCACTCGCCGGGCTCTCGGCCCGCCTTTGATGGTGGTCGCCGCCGTCTTCTTGCTATACACCTTTGGCGGCCCTCACATGCCGGATGTTATCGCCCATAAAGGTGCCAGCCTCAACAAGGCTATGTCGCATCTTTGGCTGACAACCGAAGGGGTTTTTGGTATCGCCCTCGGGGTTTCGACCTCGTTTGTCTTCCTGTTTGTTTTGTTCGGCGCCATGCTGGAACGAGCTGGTGCCGGAGCCTACTTTATCAAGGTAGCTTTCTCGCTGCTCGGCCACATGCGGGGCGGCCCAGCCAAAGCCGCCGTTGTTGCATCCGGCCTATCGGGCTTGGTTTCAGGCTCTTCGATCGCCAACGTAGTCACTACCGGCACGTTCACCATTCCACTCATGAAAAAGGTCGGCTTCCCCGGTACCAAAGCCGGTGCTGTCGAAGTTGCCGCCTCCACCAACGGCCAGCTAACTCCGCCTATCATGGGGGCTGCGGCCTTCCTGATGGTCGAATATGTCGGTATTTCATATGTAGAAGTGATCAAAGCAGCATTACTACCAGCCCTGATCTCTTACATTGCCCTGCTGTATATTGTTCACCTGGAAGCCTGTAAGGCCGGAATGACCGGTTTGAAGCGTCACTACAAGCCAACACTGGCGCAGAGCCTGCTATCTTTCTGCGGTACGATTCTGGGTCTGGTTGTTCTAAGTGCAGCAGTGTATTACGGCATCGGTTGGACCAAAGATGTCTTTGGTGCCGCAGCAACGCCAATGATTGCAGTACTGATCCTGGCCGCTTATGTTGCCCTCATCAAGGTGTCGGCCCGCTATCAGGATCACCTACTGGAAGACCCTAATGCAGAGCTTACAGAGGTTCCCGACCCGGGACCGACCATCAAATCCGGCCTCTACTTCCTGCTACCTATTGTAGTATTGGTATGGTGCCTGACCGTTGAGCGTTTCTCCCCGGGGTTATCAGCCTTTTGGGCGACCGTCTTTATGATCTTTATCCTACTGACCCAACGCCCGCTGCTGGCAATGTTCAATAAGGAGAAGACATTCTCTGAGGCCTCGGCCGAAGGGGTAGTCGATCTATTGGAAAGTCTGGTTTCCGGCGCGCGAAATATGATCGGTATCGGGGTGGCGACAGCCGCAGCCGGTATTGTCGTCGGGGTGGTAACCCTGACTGGGATCGGGCTGGTAATGACCGAGTTCGTCGAGTTTATCTCCGGCGGCAACATTATGCTAATGCTGCTATTTACGGCAGTTATCAGCCTTATCCTCGGCATGGGTCTGCCCACCACCGCGAACTACATTGTTGTCTCAACACTGATGGCACCAGTTATTGTCACCCTAGGCGCACAAAGCGGTCTGATCATTCCCTTGATCGCTGTCCACCTCTTTGTATTCTACTTCGGTATTTTGGCCGATGATACGCCGCCAGTTGGCCTCGCAGCCTTTGCCGCGGCGGCAATAGCAAAAAGTGATCCCATCCGTACCGGTATTCAGGGCTTTACCTACGATATCCGTACCGCGATTTTGCCGTTCATGTTTATCTTCAATACTCAGCTACTGTTGATGGACATTGATTCCTGGTGGCACCTGTTTTTGACAGTAAGTTCCGCTGTGATAGCCATGCTTACCTTCTCGGCAGCTACCCAGGGATGGTGGTTTACCAAGACAAAATGGTGGGAGGTAGCCGCACTGCTACTCATTACCTTTAGCCTGTTCCGCCCTGGTTTCTGGTGGGATATGGTCTATCCGGCAAAGCATGAAATGCCGGGGACTCTAATTATGGATGCTGCCGACAAACTGGCAATAGGCCAACCGCTTGAGCTTCAGGTAACGGGTGAAAACCTCGAAGGCAAACTGGTCAGCAAACATGTACTACTACCATTTGATGAAGATGCCATAAGCCCAGAAGACCGTATTGCATCTACCGGTCTGATGCTGCGCCAAGAAGAGAACAAAATGCTAGTCGACTTAGTCGAGTTTGGCAGCCCGGCCGAAGCATCCGGCATTGACTTCGACTGGGAGATCACCAAAGTCAGCCTGCCCGCGGTTAGACCTATGAAAGAGTGGGTCTTTATCCCCACCTTAATGTTGCTGGGAGCCTTGGGATGGAACCAACGCCGCCGAGCTAAGCAACAATCATCGGTCTAGACTATAGGGAGAGCTTACTTCTCCCTTCTTCTTCAGCTAAAGAGAATAATATGTATAAACAAATATTGGTTCCCGTTGATTTAAATGAGCAGGGGTTTGCGGATAAAGCCGTCGAGCAGGCCGTCTGGCATGCTAAACACTCCAATGCCACCATTCACTTACTGAATGTACTGCCCGGCATCCATATGTCGATGGTGTCGAGCTATTTCCCGAAAGATGCAGCCAGAAAAATGATGCAAGACTCTCAGAATCAGCTGAAAGTCTTTGCCGAAAAATATATCCCTGATGAAATTGTCCATCACCAGTATATTTCGGAAGGAAAGACATGGACCACAATCTTGGAGCATGCCGAACGCATAGGGGCCGATCTGATTATTCTACCAAGCCACAAGCGCTCAAAGATCGATAAGGTTATGCTGGGCTCTGTTGCCTCAAAAGTGGTCGAAAATTCACCGATTAACGTCCTTATCGTCAAACCTCAGGCATACCTTAGCGATAATTGATTGTTATAGTTATTGGTATTAAAAAGCCCGCTGCAGCGGGCTTTTTCTAGTAATAAACAAGATCACGACTAACGCTGATCATAGCCCCACCTTGGCACCAAGCCCTGCTCAACCCCAAGATGGTCCAGGATCCGGGCCACCATAAAATCAACCAAATCCTCAATACTCTCTGGCTGGTGATAAAAGCCAGGCGCCGCCGGCATAATCGTCACACCCATTTTTGACAATTTCAGCATATTTTCCAGGTGCAACGTCGAGAACGGTGTTTCGCGTACTACCATCAATAACTGGCCCCGCTCTTTCAGCACCACATCTGCCGCCCGCTCCAACAGATTATCGGACATCCCGTGCGCGACCGAGGCCAGCGTACCTGCCGAGCAAGGACAAACCACCATTTTCTTCGGTGCAGCAGAACCAGAAGCAACCGGCGAAAACCAATCCTCCTTACCGCAAACGTCCAACTTACTGGCATCACAATTTAAGTGGGCTATCAATGCTTGTTTCGCCGCATCCGGTCCAGAAGGCAACTTCAGGCCATGCTCCGTCGCCAGAACAACCCGGGCAGCCGAAGAAATCAATAGATACACCTGGTAGTCTGCCGCCAGCAAGCATTCGAGCAAACGCAATCCATAAGGTGCGCCGGAAGCCCCCGTCCAGGCAAGGGTAATACGCTTATCTTGCATGTTGATCCTTACTGTTCCTGTGCTGCTAAGGCGGTCAGCAATTTATCGTGGATCCCGCCGAAGCCACCATTGCTCATCACCAGAATATTATCGCCCGGACGAGCAGCAGCAACAATTTTCACCACCAGCTGATCGAGATCAGCATCGGTCGTTGCCGGTTGGGTACACGCCCCGGCAATCTCATCCACCGACCATGGAATATTGTCCGGCTGGAAGATAAAGACCTCATCGGCAGCCTGCAATGCCGGGGCCAAATCCAACTTGTGTACCCCTAACTTCATGGTATTTGAACGCGGTTCCAGTACGGCCAAAATTCGCTCGTTGCCAACCTTTGCCCGCAAACCACCGAGCGTCAGCTCGACTGCGGTCGGGTGGTGGGCAAAATCATCATAGACCTTAATGCCACCCTGCTCGCCTTTAAGTTCTAGGCGGCGCTTGGTATTAATAAATTTGCCTAGAGATTCACAAGCCAGATCGACCGTTACCCCAACATGACGGGCGGCAGCAATCGCCATCAGGGCATTGCTGACATTGTGATCCCCTACCAAATCCCAGCTCACGACGCCTGCCAGCTCACCATCAAGGAACACTTCAAACTGGCTGCCATCGGCAACAAGCTTGTTTGCCCGCCAATGGCCATCTTCACCGGTATATTCCAGCTCACTCCAGCACCCCATATCCAGGGTCTGCTGAATATTGTCGACACCTTTGGGTGCCAGGATCCGGCCATTACCCGGAACAGTACGCACTAAATGATGAAACTGACGCTGGATTGCTTTCAAATCATCGAAAATATCTGCGTGATCGAACTCCAGATTGTTCATTATCAGTGTACGTGGTCGATAATGAACAAACTTAGAACGTTTATCGAAAAAAGCACTATCGTATTCGTCCGCTTCCACGACAAAGAACATACTTTCGCCTAACCGCGCGGAAACACCGAAGTTTCCGAGTACCCCGCCAACCAGAAAGCCGGGCTGGTAGCCACAATCTTCCAGGATCCATGCCAGCATACTGGCTGTTGTCGTCTTACCGTGAGTACCTGCGACTGCCAACACCCAGCGATCATGCAGCAATATTTCCTGTAACCACTGCGGACCAGAGGTGTAACGCAGGTTGTTGTTCAGAACATATTCCACACAAGGGTTACCACGGCTCATGGCGTTGCCGACAACCACCAGATCCGGTGCAGGCTTTAACTGTAACGGGTCATAACCCTGAATAATTTCAATACCTTGAGATTCAAGCAAGGTGCTCATTGGCGGATAAACGTTGGCATCACAACCGGTCACTTTATGGCCCAATTGGCGGGCCAGAATCGCTGCACCGCCCATAAATGTGCCGCAAATTCCTAAAATATGGATATGCATAACTATCGGCTCACTGGATTAGCTATTGGTAATTTCACGCTTAGGCGTTACTTCAGTACCATAAAAAAGATCTTTATATACAATTCTTTATACACAAATAGAGTGTAGGCGATAAGCCTAAACAGGGTACTTGAACTGTCCGTTAGAGACATTGTACCTGACTTAACTGCCCCCATGACAACATGATGCAAGGATTGTATATGTCCGATATTAGAACCCTTGGTGAGTTCATTGTCGAGAAACAAACTGACTTCCCCCACGCCAGCGGTGAGCTATCTTCACTACTCGGTTCGATAAAGCTTGCAGCGAAAATCGTTAACCGTGAAATCAACAAAGCAGGACTTGTTGATATCACCGGTTCGGTTGGCGGCGAGAATATTCAAGGCGAAGATCAGCAAAAGCTCGACGTCTACGCCAATGATAAGTTTAAAGCAGCCTTAGAAGCCCGAGATCAGGTCTGCGGTGTCGCCAGTGAAGAAGAAGACGAAGCCGTTGCCTTCAACAAGGAGCTGAACCGCAACTCGAAATACGTCGTGTTGATGGATCCACTAGATGGTTCTTCGAATATTGACGTAAACGTTTCCGTTGGTACGATCTTCTCCATTTACCAACGAGTTTCCCCTGTCGGCACCCCTCCGACCCAGGAAGACTTCCTCCAGCCAGGCAATCGTCAGGTTGCGGCAGGCTATATAATTTATGGCTCTTCAACCATGCTGGTTTACACCACGGGTAACGGCATGCATGGCTTCACCTACGACCCGTCACTAGGTGTATTCTGCCTGTCCCACGAAAACATGCGGATCCCGGAAGATGGCCGGATCTATTCGATCAATGAAGGCAATTATATCCGCTTCCCAATGGGCGTGAAGAAGTACATCAAACATTGCCAGGAAGATGTACCTGAAGATAACCGTCCTTATACATCTCGCTATATCGGCTCTCTGGTTGCAGACTTCCACCGTAACCTGCTAAAAGGCGGGATTTATATGTACCCGAGCACGGCAACCCACCCCAACGGTAAACTGCGCCTGCTCTATGAGTGCAACCCTATGGCGTTTCTGATTGAACAAGCTGGTGGTATTGCATCCGACGGCAAGACCCGGATCATGGATCTCAAACCGACAGAGCTCCACCAGCGAGTACCATTCTTTGTTGGCTCGACCAATATGGTACGTAAAGTAGAAGCCTTCCTGGAAGAGTATCCTGAACAGCAATAACCTCCTCACTCACAGGCTGCTTCGGCAGCCTGATTTTTATCACCTGCTACACATTCACTTTCCTTTGCTCTCGATATCCCCCTTCCACCTTGGTCAAATAGACAACTAATTAACGAAGTTGGTATTATAATTCTTACATCGTCAACAATTAGTTAACTCACAATAAGGAATACATCATGAGCCTTAACCAGGTGCCCGCAGGAAAGGACATTCCTGAAGATATCTATGTTGTTATCGAGATCCCGGCCAACGCCGACCCCATCAAATACGAAGTAGACAAAGATACCGGTGCTGTATTCGTAGACCGTTTTATGTCGACACCAATGTTCTATCCATGTAACTACGGTTACGTAAACCATACCTTGTCGCTAGATGGTGATCCGGTGGATGTGCTAGTGCCTACTCCGTATCCTTTAGTGCCTGGTGCCGTGATTCGCTGCCGCCCAGTTGGCGTTCTTAAGATGACGGACGAGTCCGGAGAAGATGCCAAAGTCGTCGCCGTTCCGCACAGCAAGCTGACCAAAGAGTATGATCACATCCAAGATGTGGATGATCTTCCCGAGCTATTAAAAGCACAGATCACCCACTTCTTTGAGCGCTACAAAGAACTGGAAGCCGGCAAGTGGGTTAAAGTCGATGGCTGGGCGGATGCAGCCGCCGCAAAAGAGGAAATCATAGAATCTTTCAAGCGCGCACAAGAAAAATAACCTGTAGACACTATTTAGAGGCGCTCCTAAGTATAATACTTTACCTAGGGGCGTTTAATCATATTAATCAACATAGATGATTGGCAAAATGCGAAGCAAAATACCCTCACTCTTGCTGTTAGCCTTCCTGTTTATCTCCTCCGCGCGGGCGGAAGTGGTAACCCCGGAAAAATTCTGGCAACTCCACCAGCAAGGCAATCCGCTGATCGTGGATGTACGTACCAATGAGGAGTTCATTGCGGGTCATTTACCAAACTCGATCAATATTCCCTACGACCAGATCGACAGACTACCTTCGATCGCCAAAGACATCACCCAACCGATCTTTCTATATTGCCGATCCGGCCGGCGTTCAGGCATCGCCGAACAAGCCATCAAGCAACAGGGTTACCAGTATGTCTACAACGGCGAAAGCTACGAACTCCTCCTCGAGGCAATACCCAAATAACTAAATATCGCTCCCCTAGCAACAGCACAACAGTTTACGGCATCAGTCCAAGCTACCTTTGACACCAGTCGCCACTAGGGATCAAAGGCAGCAGGTCAGTGGAAAGACGATACAAATAAACCCAGGCTAAGCCGTAGTGGGTTTCGATCCTCTCGCGAGTATATACCTCGGGATACTCTTCCAAACGGTCTAGCACCGCCAAGGTATCATCATCTATACAATAGACCTCACCGACCAGAGGCAGATTGACCGCCTCGCTTTTTTTCGCAGCTGGATAACAGCCTAAATCATACAGCTGATAGCCATAAACTAACTGATAGGCCCCCACTCTGGTTGCCTGCCTCAGTAGATGATGATTTGACTGGCCTGCTCGCAGCGTGCCATACACAAACACCTTAACCACAGGTGCTCCCCCTTAGTCGAACTCAAACTGGTACAGTAAATCGGCAGCGAACGCTCCCTCCATACCAGAGACCGCTTCCACATAGAGATCTTTCATCAGGCGGTAACGCACAGTGAACTCGCCGATAGAGTCAAAGATCCCGACCCCGTATTTTACCTGCAGTCCCGGTGCGATATAGCCACTGATAGTCACCTGTGAGTCCTGACCCGATCCTGTGGTATCCAGAGCCAAATCCTGAACCCCAAACGCTTCGCCGACAGCCCCCACCAGCTTGCCACTTTTCGCCAACCCCATACTGATCAGTGCCGTTGTCATTGCATCGCCACTATTGGCCGATTCGCTATCAAGATCTTTACCTCGCAAGATATAAGACAGCGCATTTTGCTGCGGCATCGCCGGATCTGAAAAGATTTCGACAGTCGGTTCATCCGCAGGCCCGCTGACCCGGATCCCCGCAATGACATCATCCTCGACATTGTCTGGGTCTCGAATTGCTTCAATCGCCAAGTAAGGCTGATCCGCAGGACCATTAAACAGAATCTGGCCTTTTCGGATCACCAGTTCTTGCGCAAACGAACGATAGGTACCATCACGTAGGTTCACTTCACCATACACCAGCGGTCCTTTATCTTTCTGACGGACATTCAGCTCGCCAACCAAGTTCGCATTAAGGCCAAATGCCGAAAGCTTTACGTCATTGCCAATCTTCACCAAAATATTGGTTTTCACTTCGAAAGGAATAACCGGCTCAGCCTCAATCGGCTGCAAGTCCTCAGTTAACAGCACTTCATCATCAGATACTGACACTGCGGACTCCGGTAGCTGATCAACCTTGATCCGTCCCCAGGGAATCGCTATATTTCCGGTAATTTCGGCATACTTAGGAGACGCTTTGATCGTTAAATCGGGCGACACTTTCATTGCCAACATCGGCGGCACACTGACTTCCAGCTCTCGGCCGTTGACATGCAACTGGGTTTTCCAGTTATCCAGCTCCTGCCAATCACCATCACCACTCAGCGCCAACTTACCATCAGGAGTAATGACATCACCGCGCACCGTCGCCTGATAACCATTAAAACTTGCAGTAATATCAGCCTGCTCGACATCCAGCGGTACTTTTCGTCCTAACGCCTTAACCTTCGAGACCTTGAGCAAACCGTTAACGGCAGGGTGCATTGCAGGGCCAGATACGGTCAAATTGGCATCAACTTGGCCGTCAAAATAATGATATTCCTTAATTAACGGCTCCAAGAACCCCAGCATAAAGCGATCAATGTTAAGTTTCGCCTCCAGCTGTTGCTCGCCGGTCAATTGAGAAACCTTCGCTCGACCTGAAATATCCCCATTGTCCTTCACCGCAATCAACCAATCCGCATTTAGCGTATCCTGCTTCATCTCGGCATTGAGCGTAATTTCATCCCATCCTACGCTGAGAGCCGGGACATCTTCAGCCTCTTGCTGAGTCACACCACCTGACGACAGAAGGATCTGAGCCTTAACATACGGAGAGGCCTCTGGCGCCCAGGTAGCCTCCATATTGGCTCCAACCTCGCCTTTCAGGGTGATTGAGTCAGGGATAAATGGCTTCATCAGCTCAAAGTCAAAGCGATTAATCGCGAGCTTGGCATGTCCCGATGTACCGGCATCCAAGGCTTCAGTCAGGCAAAGCGAAGCCTGCTTCTGCTGCCAGCAATGCGGAGCCACATTCACGAGCTGGGTCTTGAAGTTATAGCCCAATGCAGTGGGACGGTTGAGACGCCACGGGCCGATTTCCGTATTGAATTCGCCCTGCTGCAATATCCCCTGCCAGCCTGATTTGCGGTCGAGTTTACCCGATAGGCTGATATCACTACTGACGGGTTCAGCATCCAAGTTGAGGGTTAATAGGTGCTTAGCTTCCGTTCCCTTAAACACCAACGCCAAATTATCAAGTTTGAACGTATCGAACGCGCCCTCTTCAGCCATCAAACGTACATCCGCTTTTAGTGCCGGCATTGGGCTAACTCGCCCTTGCAGGGAAAAATGCTTGAGTGCAGCCTGTTCTTGCCAGCCGAGAGCTTCACCGACAAGCTGAAGGTCAATATCCGGCTCGACCATCTTGCCACTCAGCGTAACATCCCCCTGGATCCTGCCTCGTAATCCCGGGAGAGACTGAGCCAAATCAGGGGCATCTACACGCGCTGACATCGCCCACGTTTTGCTTAATTTGCCTTTTGCCGTCAGTCCATTCGGGCCGTGCTTCAAACGCAGTGCTTTTGTTACCAGCTGAATATCGCCTTTTCCTGCCACATCCTTCACATCGAGCTGACCATCCAGAACAAACGGCTGATCCAGTACCACGCCATCTACGCTCAGCTCCGGCAATTTAACAAACCAACCACCTTGCTGAGTTAGACCGCCTGATGTCCGTAGTGTCCCGCTCAAATCCCCTTTGGCCTCAGGCCATTCCAGTCCAGGCTGGATATGACTAAAGTCGAGCTCACCCTGCCACTTTACCAGTTCTTTCCAGCTTGCCTTGGCATTGCCGGAGATGGTTCCACCCAGCGTATCAACATACAATTTGTCCACAGCAACCTGGTTAAGATCCCCGCTGCCGGTAAGATCAGCAACAACAGCTGGCATCGGAGTACCATCAACCTTGGTTTTCACCTTGAATGTGAAGCCATCAAGGCCACCAGCCGCCTTCACGGTTGTATCTGTTACTTCAAACTCAGGATCTTTTTCAATCGGCCACTGTATTTGCTGGCTCGATAGGTTGATATCAAAGGGAAGTTGGGGATCTAGAGGAGATAGCTCTCCCTTTAGCAAAGCATCTAGTGTTCCTTTCAGACTGGCATCTAGCGACAGCCGTGCTAATGTTCCTGACGCTTTCAGGCTTAGCTGGTGCCCCTGAAGTGGCTCCATGGCGATATCCAAATCAGCATTCAGTGACAATGGGTAATCGCCCGATAATGATACACCGGCTAGCGCGTCCAGCTTAGCCAGGGGAACATCCAAGTGCAATTTGCTGATTGAGATATCACTGCCGTTTGCTGTAGCAGCCAGATCAAGCAAGTTCACCTGCTGTGGCGTCTCTCCATGCAGCAGGAAATCCTTTACCGTGATGCGCTGAATATCAACCGACAAAGGAAGAACAACCTCAGGCAGCACAATTGGCTCACTGCTTTGCTCGGGTTCTTGGGTTGGACTACTCGGTTCTTCAGCCGTGGTGTCGGCCAGCGTAAGCTCGATCCCCTGCCAGTCCGTCGGTTTTAGTACCAAATGACTGCCCGTAATTTCAGCGGCCGTCGAAAACTGCTGCCAAGCCACTTTATAACCCAGAATATCCAACGCGATATCATCAAGGTGCACTCGATCAACCCGGATCGGCAGCGGCATGACAACCTCGGTAAAAGGCTCTGCGACAGGCTCTTCCGGCTCAGGTTGTGACGGGGGGAGCTCTGGCAGAGTTAAGCGAACACCAGATACGCCAAGTTCAGTCACACAAATAGCCGGTGTCAGCAAGCAACTATCATCAACGATTAATGACAAGTTATCGGCAGCCAAATCAACCTGATCATCGTTATAGCGAACCTGAACGAGGGTAAACCCTTTTAGCAAGCTCCCCGAACTATTCGCTACCGACAGGGCCGGCAGGGCTTTCTGGGCTCCCCAGACGACAACCTTGACCCCTACAGGTGTATAGAGAAGCGCTGCAATAGCAATGACCAGCACCAGAAGCAGGGCCAGTAGTCCCAGCGTAATACGTTTTACCCAAATCATATTTCAGGCCCCAGAATAAAGTGGATCTGGAACTTGTCTTTTGTCTTATCAAGTCCCCATGCAAAGTCTAGGCGGATAGGCCCAACAGGTGATGCCCACCGAACACCGACACCGGTGCCGCGCTGCCACTCTGGGCTGTCAATCCAGGCAGAACCATAGTCATAGAACGCGGCTCCCCACCAGTCTCCATAGACTCGGTACTGATATTCAAGTGTTGATGTCAGCATATACTGGCCACCACGGAGTTTATTCGCGCTGTCTCGAGGTGCAATCGACTCGTAGCTATAACCACGAAGACTGCTGTCGCCCCCAACAAAGAAGCGCATAGATGGCGGTACGTCCTCAATGCGCTCGGCAGCAATTGCGCCACCATCAATACGCAGCAGGCCACGATGATCCTCTCCGGCACTTCGGATCCAGGATGTTCGTCCCCTAAGATAGACTACCCGCGTATCAGAGCCTAAAACGGGGTCAGAATATTCGACGGATATCAGCTGCTTATCTCCCCACATTGGCATGGAGCCACCCCGCATCCGTGTTTTGTCATAACGAATCCCTGGGAGTACCATAAACAAGGCACTATCTTTTTCGTCCTGTCCCTGGTTGAAGTTTTCATACAGCAAACGCAGCGATGCTACCCGTTTCCACCCCGATTCCAGGCGCCAGTGACGTTCAAGGCCGAGACTATTTTCAATGCTGGTAGTATCATGGTTATCCACGTAACGGATCCCACCAACCACCTGATAGTAATCATTCAGCACATCATCAAGGGGAATTTTATAGGTCGCTTCTATCTTTGGCTGGATCTTTGAAATTTCGGTCTTCACATTCAGGCTATGACCAGCACTATTGAGCCAAGGTTTTCTCCAGTTGAGTTTCAACCTCATCCCTACATCGGTAGAGTAACCAATACCGGTCTCAACCTGATTTCTGACCTGTGGCTCAAGACTAACCTGAACCGGCACACTATCCCCCTCCAGATTCGCCAAATCGCCACCCACAAAGATCGATGAGAACCAACCGACGTTGGATAACCGCTGGTTAAATTCACCTAGGTTAGAGGCTAAATAAGGGTCGCCCTTTTCATAGGGGATCAAAGACTGTAAGCGATCTTCTTCAATTTGACTCCCGGTAAACAACGTCTCACCAAAGCTATAGCGCTTACCGGCAGAAAATTCGATGGTAATAAAAGCTTCGTTGCGTGTTGGGGCAACCTCCAACACGCTTTTCTTAAGCTCGGCATCAAAATAGCCTTTACGCAATGCGAGGCTACTCAGAGAGGACTTAAAGGACTCATATTTACCGTGATTCAGCGTTTTGCCAAACCCTAAGCCACTCTGGCGAACCAAGTCCAGAAAGTCGGGATCGTCCTTGGCCATCCCTGTAATTCGGATATCACTTCTGGCAATGGTTGTTTTCGGGCCTGCATTGACAGTAACAATCAGCTCATCATCGTCACCGTCTTGATCAACTTGATAAGAAAATGTGGGCTGATAACGCCCTAACGCTTTAAGCGCATCTTTTACCTCACCTTCTAGCTGCTCACGAAAACGTATCGAGATGCTGTAGTCATCTTCAGGAATCGCAGAAACGTATGCGTCGACATTATCTTTCAGGCTTCCTTTTAACCCCTTAATGGCTAAGGATGTTTCGGCCGCTATAGGCATAGAAACAACCATCGCTACTGCAGCAAGGCTAATCCTCTTTAAATATTCAGTCATTCTTATTTTACTTCACCAATAAGAGTTTTATTTTTAGTATGAGCATCAATAATTTTGACAAAGGGCAGCCCTAACTGCCACCACTAAATGTAGGAAAATCAATCTATATTGATTGTCAGCCCGTAATCCTCTACTTTCTTTGTAAAGGCAGCGTAAAAGGAAATAACAATGTCAGTAGAGAGACAAAACAACACGACCTCTGATGTCGCCCTGATTGGTAGGGCCACACCTTACTTCCCCTCTCAGGTTCATGCAGTGAATGGTACACTTCTTGATGACAACAAACCCGAGGGACTAGAAGAGATTTTTGTTGGAATGGGCTGCTTTTGGGGAGCAGAACGACTATTTTGGCAACAAGCTGGGGTATATAGCACTTCCGTTGGCTATAGCGGCGGTTTTACCCCCAACCCGACTTACAAGGAAGTATGCACGGGTAAAACAGGTCATGCAGAAGTCGTACGAGTCCTCTATGATCCCACTCTTATTACTTTACAACAGTTACTTACACTATTTTGGGAAAACCATGACCCGACTCAGGGCATGCAACAGGGCAATGACATCGGTACCCAATATCGTTCGGTTATTTTTACCACCTCTCAAGCCCAACTAGACATGGCAAACCAGAGTAAAACTCGTTACCAAGCTGCCCTAGACCAACAACAAAAGCCACAGCTGATCACAACTGAGATAGAGCCTGCCGGCATCTTCTATTTTGCAGAAGATTATCACCAACAATACCTGGCGAAGAACCCCGATGGTTATTGCGCCCTCGGTGGAATCGGAGTTTGCCTACCACCTCAATAAATGCATAGCCAGGGTATCGACTCTGGCTATAGCATATCTTCCGCGAGTAACTGGATCTCCTTATTCACCTCAGAAAGAACACCAAGTGCTTTTAAATCTTCATTCTTCGGCGGTAATAAGCGACCATAATCGAACTCAAAGGCTCCGATCCCCATAATAAATAGACGTCCACGAAAATAGCTCTTCACATAACGGGCAATCTGGTTTGGGCGATAATGTTTAAAAACTCTTAACATACATCCCTCACTATACTGATAATCCAATAGACCTTGAGATATCGCAGATGTTTCACTCTTTCGCTTATAATCAAAGCAAAGTATTTGCCAATTTAGTCACAGCTCCCGTATCGCCTCGGGATAAAGGGCAAATTTTTAATGTAGAACATAATCCCCACCCAACTTGCCTTAATTTCTGATTTATTGCCTCCACCTCTTCCTAGGTTCGCAAATTCAAAAAAAAACAGGTGATGCAGATCGACTATTTCCAACTGGTTTAACCAGTATCTGAACTCTGATCTAAGATAATGAATCGTCTAACAATAAATGGAATAAATACAATGAATAAGAAGCCAATGATTGCTTTACTTGCTGCATTATTACCAAGCCTTGCTGCAGCTCACACAATTCAGGTTGGCGAGCCGATTCCTGCTGCCTCAGTAGCAGAGAAAGGTGAAATCACCTTACAAGGTGATGATATTGTTTATCAAAACTGGAACAGTTCACAGCTCACCGGCAAGGTTCGAGTGATCCAGGCCATCGCTGGACGTAGCTCAGCCAAAGAAATGAATGCCGCTCTCATGCAGGCGATAACTGCCGCTAGCTTCCCCGAAGCAAACTACCAGACCACCACCATCATCAACCAAGATGATGCAATTTGGGGAACAGGTGGCTTTGTTAAGTCCAATGCAGAAGACAGTAAACGTGAGTTTTCCTGGTCTTCGATGGTACTCGATGCCGATGGCAAAGTGCATTCAACCTGGGAACTGCAAAATGAAAGCTCAGCGATCATTGTCCTAGACAAAGAAAGTCACGTACTGTTTGTTAAAGAGGGCAAACTCAGCCCAGCGGAAGTAGAGCAAGCCATTGCTCTTGTTCAGGAAAACTTGTAACTGCCTCAGGTTAATTCAGCCAACCTGACAACAAAGCCATGACCGACACCAAAAAGTAATGTTATATTATTACAATTATGGTTTGGTGGTGGCTTTCCTGTTTCTATAGTGTCTCATTTCAACTCTCGGTGGATACACCTTTATATAGCAATTGGCATCAGCTTAATCTTCATGATTGGGCCGATTGCGGTATTGCATAAAATTGAAATAGCCAGCAGCGACCACCATGTTCAAGAGTGCAGTATCTGCCATCTGGCCCATGACGCCACAACACCACCAGCAGTCCATACATTACCGGCTCAATCTCCTGAACAACATACACCCATTATGGTGGTTCAGGCCGGATATCACCTTCCGTCTTCACCGTTGGCCAGGGCCCCGCCGTTAACTGCCTGAAATTAATGTATCCATATTCACAATTACTTTTAGACAGGAGCTATCATGCCTTTTCCTTACCGTCTTTCATCATGTGCACTAATGTTAAGCACACTGACAATAACTGCCACTGCAACAGCGGAAGAAAATTTTCGCCAACATGACGCCCATGTACATGGGGTAGTTGAATTCAATATTGCTCAAGACGGCAAAGACTTACTGATGGAGATCACAGCCCCAGGTGCGGATGTTGTTGGCTTTGAACATGCACCAGCCAACAAGCAACAACAACAACAACTAGAAGGGGCAATTGCGCAACTTAACAACGCTGAAGAGCTATTTGCTTTCTCCTCAGCTTCAAACTGCCAACTAACTGATGCCCATGTCACAGAAACATTAACGGCTGAGGATGACCATGATAGTCATTCAGAACACGATCATGACAGCCATACGGAACACGAGCACGACGAGCATGACCATAACAGCCATGCGGGACACGAGCACGACAAACATGATCATGACAGCCATGCGGGACATGGTGAATTCTCGGCTCAGTATGTCTTCCGCTGCGATAACATTAAACAGCTAAGTTCTCTGCAGGTTAACTGGTTCCATCATTTCCCGACCACGGAAAAAATCACCGTTCAGACGATTACAGAAGCGAATCAAAGCGCTGCACAGCTAACGCCGAGTAACACGGTATTTAAATTCTAACCTTTGGCTTATAGCGAAAATCTATTCACGATGGGGGGCTTCCCCCCCATTTCAGGGAAAACTATGAACGTTATAGAACTCACCGACATAACATTCCGATGGCCCAAACAAACAGAAAACCTGCTTGAGATTCCGGCTTTAACAATACAGAAAGGTGAAAAGGTCTTTCTAAAAGGGCCTAGTGGCAGTGGTAAATCAAGTCTGCTAAGCCTACTTGCCGGGATCTCACAACCAACCTCAGGAGAGATAAATCTCCTACAGCAACCTTTCAGCCAGCTAAAACCGACTCAGAGAGATAAATTCCGAGCAAATCATATCGGATATATATTCCAAATGTTCAACCTGCTGCCTTATCTGTCCGTCATCGATAATGTCTTACTTCCTTGTCGCTTTTCTCCACAGCGAAAAAGCCGACTATCAAAAGAGATGGAAGTAGAAGCAAAACGTCTATTGGAACAACTCCACTTACCTCAAGAATGCCTAGAGCGGCCAATCAGCGAACTGAGTATTGGCCAACAGCAGCGTGTCGCGGCAGCCAGAGCACTCATTGGCCAGCCAGAACTACTTATAGCCGACGAACCAACCTCCGCACTGGATCATAACAATCGGGAAGCCTTCATTCAGCTCCTAATGGCCGAATGTGATAAAGCCGAAACAACCCTACTCTTTGTTAGTCATGACGAGACTCTAGAAACACTTTTTGATCGCAGCATCGCACTTAACGAGCTAAACCAGGCGCCAAGGAGGAACGGCTAATGAGAGCTATCTTTCGACTGGCCTGGCAAAGCCTCGCCAACCGAAAAACAACAGCGTTACTCACCCTGCTAACGGTGGCTATTTCAGTTACCTTATTACTTGGCGTTGAACGGGTACGTACTCAGGCAAAGTCCAGCTTTGCCAATACGATCTCAGGCACGGACTTGATTGTTGGATCCCGATCTGGTCAGGTAAACCTACTATTGTATTCGGTATTTCGTATCGGTAATGCCACCAATAACATTGACTGGAAAAGCTATCAAGAAATCACCCAACATCGCTCGGTAAAGTGGGCGATTCCGATCTCTCTTGGTGATTCACATCAAGGCTACCGAGTTATCGGAACCAATGGTTCCTACTTCACCCATTATCAATATGGCCAAAAACAACCACTCCAATTTTCTGCTGGCCGAGAGTTTACTGGTTTATTTGAAACCGTCCTCGGGGCTGAAGTCGCGAAAAAGCTAAACTATAAGCTCAATGACGAAATCATCATTGCTCATGGCATTAGCGATAAGTCCTTCAACCGTCATGACAATCTGCCTTTCAAGGTGGTTGGTATACTCGAACCCACTGGAACTCCGGTTGATCGCAGCGTGCATGTATCATTAGGTGCAATCGAAGCGATTCATGTCGGCTGGGAGTCGGGGGCGAAACTCGGTAACACTCCGGATGCACAAACACTGGAAAATTATCAATTCGAACCGAAACAAATCACCGCCTTCATGCTTGGCCTGAATTCCAAAATTCAAACATTTGCTCTGCAGCGCTATATTAATACTTACTCGAAAGAACCATTGAGTGCCATCATGCCCGGTATTGCTCTACATGAACTCTGGGGAATGATGTCTATTGCTGAACAAGCTTTGCTGATCGTCTCAGGCTTTGTCGTTATCGCCGGTCTCTTAGGAATGCTGACAAGCCTTCTCACCAGTTTGAATGAGAGACGAAGGGAAATGGCCATTCTAAGAGCAATGGGTGCAAGGCCAAACCATATATTTTTCCTATTGATCAGTGAAGCAACAGTATTAACCGCAACAGGGATCGCTCTCGGAGTTTCTATTCTTTACGGTCTGATGGCCGTTGCACAACCAATCATCCAACAGCAATTTGGACTGTATATCGAAGTCAGTGCACCAACATCATATGAACTGCTCTTACTCGGTATAGTGCAAGTTGCAGGGATTATCGTAGGAGTGATTCCAGCGCTTCGGGCATATCAGCATTCACTTGCCGATGGCATGACAATTAAGGTTTAAGGATACAATATGAAAAAATGGTTAATCGCACTCTGCTGCTGGCTACCTTTAATCAGTTACGCCGAAGAAGTATTAACGCTGGACTGGCTTGATCTAGTTCCGGAAAAAGAACGTCAACAGTTCAACCAAAACCAATTACCAATTACCAACCACGATACTAATGCGGCCCGACAAACAACAATTGGCTCGGTTCGTGAGGAACTTAATGGCAGCCAGGTTAAAATTCCGGGGTTTGTGATCCCACTGGAAGGAGATGTTGAAGCCATTACTGAGTTTTTACTCGTTCCCTATTTTGGTGCCTGTATCCATGTTCCACCACCACCTCCAAACCAAATTATCTATGTTAAGTACCCCAATGGAGCACCAATTCAGCAATTATGGGACGTGGTATATGTAATAGGTAAATTAAAAACCCAACACATTAGTCATGACATGGCAGAAGTTGGCTACCTACTAGAAGGAACCGCTCTAGAAGAATACGATGATATGTAGCACTTAAGTGCCACACCAAATTAATATCTTTTACTGGCTTATCTGATTGTTACGCCTATAAATGCGCAGCTAGATAAGCCAGTATCATGACATAGCCAAGTACTAATAACACATCGGCCAACCGCTTTCCTTGGTTATTCATCAACGCCCCTCCTAACATGCTCCCCCAACCGACACTTTAACAAGTTTAACCACCCATTAACACCAAGAGCTCATGTATTGCCAAATTATGCGATCAACTGGTAAAACTATAATCAGACTTACCAACTCTGAGCCAATTATGAGCAATGACAACCAGGACGCAGCGAGATCTCCCGAAAAACACTCCAAAGGCGAGAATAATAGCCATATAAAAAGCTGCCAGGCTCGAACCAAAGAGCTAGCAAGCCAGTATGCGATAGATCACCTTATATCTGGCGATCAAGAAAAAGATATTACAGAAAGAACTCTGCTAAGGAATAAGCGAGAAACACAACGTCAGCAAGAAAACTTAGAACGTATATTCAAATTAGCTTATGACAGCAGCAATGATAAAACAGCAGGAGATCCCGATCCTGATTGGCTCTATCACTTTATCTCAATAGCAAAAAATATTCATGGTGCTGCAATGCAAAGGCTATGGAGCCAGATACTTAAACAGGAAGTATCGACCCCAGGTTCTACCTCTCTAAAAGCACTAGACACCCTCAAAAACATGACCAACAGAGAGGCACAAACCTTCCACCGTGCTTGTATGTTGGCTTGCCACTTTGGCAACGATCATAATAAAAAGCTACTTACCAGTATTAAGGTCCGCCATGGCATCCTCTCGCTACTCCGCTCGCCATCAAACGATAAACTCGCTCTTGGTAACTACCAACTGCCATACTCCAACTTATTGGTGCTGATGGACTTGGGTTTATTACTCCGTAGTGAACTTGAGTCAGGAGAAATTACGCTTGAGTCTTCACTTGCATTTGGTTACCAAGGGACACATTACTTATTAAAACCAGTTAAGAAAGGGATAACTTTAACCTACTACCGCTTATCACCTACGGGACAGGAGATAGCAAAACTGCTTGGTATGAAAAACCATGAGCCCTATAAAGAGAGCTTACTTGAACTACTGAGCAAACATTTTATTGTCGAGAAAAGTGACAGCTCTCAAGTAAAAGTAAGTGCTTAATTAGTCACTGAATAATCGAAGCTAGCAGCTAAGGGCAAGTAAGGTATTCTAGAATACTAAATGAATAAGCCTTTCAAGGTACACGCTAGTTTGGACTTATTAATAAGTGGCGGAGGGCTGGGGTTGCACACAATCGGGACTCAAGGTGCAGGCTCGTGAGAGTCCTTTTTTCATACGGCAGATAGCAAAAAACCCCAGC
>NZ_JAKRRW010000012.1 GCF_026191635.1 Photobacterium obscurum | reverse complement strand
TTATTTCTGTCCATTACTGAGTTAGAGAATTAGTAGGCTCTTCAGTCAAAGAGGTTACTAAGGTCATCAGGCTTCCCCCTCTTTTTATTGTTCCTTAGGTAGTCTTCCCATCCTAGGTTCCTCGGAGGATCTGCAAGCATTTTTTTACTAATTTTAATGCTCGGTTCGAATGGATTTTTCCATGTGGTCTGTTTGTCACCCGACGTAAGTCTCGATGCATAAAGAAAATCTTTGGCTTGGATTGATGTCTGATCGCTTTCAATTGCTTGTACTGCTGCGTGATAAATCAGGTTTCGTAAAGAACGCATATTCCCTTCTGAAAATGCGTATAGCTTCTTGACCATGTTTTTAGTATTTAACCCTGAGCACTTTTCAAATGGGAGTGCCTCATCCAACCGGGTTAGGAATTCTTCAAAGGTATCCCTGTCGTTTGCATAACTAAAAGGACGTAAGTGAAACTGAATTGAAAAGCGTCCCCTTAATTGACTATTAGCTGATAGAACTACTTGAGAGTATGGCATGCCAAAAAGAATCACTGGACATCTGGTTTTGTTAATGAGCATTTTTATCCAGTCGCCAACTCTAGCGAGTATCTTGTTTGATGATTTTTCAACCAAATGCTGAAATTCATCAATAATAATGAGTTCAATTTTAAGTAATGGAACCAAATCTATTATCCTTTTCGTCAGGACAGTTATATCACTTTCGTAAAGTGCTAACGGGTCATTGAGTTTAAGTAACATCTCTCTTGCCGCATCAACCGGTTTTGCATTTTCAGGTAGTTCAATATATAGGACAGGAACAGTATCTCCTTCAGTGGTTGAGTCACCCTGATTTTGTTTGAGATATTTTTTAATTATCGACGTTTTCCCGACCCCAGAAGCACCATAGACCATCATGCATGATGGTTCCGATTGTAGGTCCGAATATTTTCTACATCGTTCAATATGTTTAAGGACTGTGGTGACGTCAGGGGTTGATATGAATGCTTTCCTAGCCTTTTGAATACGTATGTTATTGTCTTCCATTTGATCTTTCCTTACACGTAATCAATATCCCAATCTGAATCATCATCTACGTCGGTCTCAATTGATGATGGGGATTTTTTTTCGTCAAGAACGATGTCATTATTTTTCTGTGATTTTGCACGTTCAGAATGTTCCAGATACCTTGCAGCACGTTTTTTGTTTGTTATGCTTGTCTTCTTCTTTCTAATTGATTCATGAACTATTTCTTCTATAGCAATTTCAGTATCAATCTCTTCATCCTCGTTATAATCTGAATTATTCAGCTTCTCTTTAATTTCTAAATTTATCTTATGTTGCCAGAGAGAAACAGTACTTGCATATTCATATTCAATAGCAGGAACTTTAAAATATTCTTCTTGATCTTCATCAATCACCCAAATAAATCCCATATGTTCAGGGTTATACTTGAATTTAACTTTGTGATTGCCTTTTTTTCCTCGGTACTCGGCAAGTCGATCACTACTGTAATCTAGTTCTTTACATAATGTGATACCGATGTCAGTAAGCATCTTTTGGTCCAATATAGCGAAATGGAAGTCTAATTCTTCACTAGTTCCTTCGAATTCATCGGGAGCCCATTCCTTAGCACCTTGCCTCCAAGTAACATTCGGACAATTTGTCCCCCTTTTATTTGGCTTTTTGTGGTATATATCTACCAACCATAGCAAGTATATCTCTTTGATTTCGTCTAAGGTTAATGTCGCTTCTCCAATAGAGTCATACCCTTCACGTTGTAGGTAATTGCTAAATGCTTTTCCTGGAAGGTCATTTATTAGTGATGTATTTGTTGTACCATATTGACGTTCGACATGAGGCTTGTTGTCAGGTGTTTCCACTTTGTTCTGGTGAAGAATGATAAGTAAGCTTTCACATGCTCGGCCAAAGTTTTCTGATAAAAATTCTTTGGCATTATCAGTTACAATCAAATCTGGAATACCATAGCAGATCCATTCATTTTTTATTGATGGATACTGAGCGAGTAGTTTTTCTTTTCGCTGAATTGCGTTCTTCAACGCGAGGGAAACAGAAATATAACTTGGCGGTTCAAAACCAAGGTAGAAACCAATAACAGCCTTGCTGTAGCAATCGACAAGCTGTGTGAGGTAAGGCCTTCCTATTGTTACACGACTATCATTATCGACAGCAAATAAATCGAGCCATGTATGGTCAATTTCTACTCTCTCGAGAACATTTGAAGTTAGAATTCTCTTACCCATACGACGAAACTCCCGTTTTGCTGCTCGCTCTCCTTTTCTTGCCGCAATTTTTTCAAATGGTGTTAGCTTTTTAACTCGTTTTCGTATGGACTCGTAGTTAGGGTACTTATAGTGGGTGCCATGAACTAAGTTATATTGGCGAATCTTTCTTCGTACTCGTCTAAAAGCTGATTGAATGTTGATTTGCTTAGCTGATATAACATCGTTAATCGCTTGATCCATGAACGCTGAAACGACTTTGGGAACTTTTACAGTGCGATTCCCTCGTTTATTAATTTTTGGTGCTAATGAAACTATATTATAGTCAGCTTTACGATAAGCTAACCACCATCGATATATGGTGATTGTGCTGGGGATGTCTCTTTGAAATTTCCTTTGTAGTTTTACTCTAAGCGGTTCTATTGTTTTTATATTTATCTGTTCACAATCACGTGATATCTGTCTCAGAATCCTTAGTCGAAACAGAGCTTCGTTAGCGATATCTTCTCGAAAAGAAGAAAGATCCTTGTAGCTCCTTTCGTCAAACACTTCGGACTTACCAGTATGATCTTCATCATACTCTTGCTGGTTGTTTTTTTTATGTAATTTTAAAAATGTAGATCTAGACATACACAAGTCTCACTTCAGTTTCTATCGTCAAAGGTGTGTATAAATCAGTTTCTAATATACATCTAGATAATAAATCACAGATTATGGGCATAATTCGTTGTTTAGGTAGACCTGTTCTAAACATTAATGACTCAACACGTTGAGGTCCGTAGTTACAAAGTATTGAAAGTAAGGTTTTTTGAGTTTCGCTTAAGTTCTTGCGAGATGCATAGCGGTGGATTAATTTGAGGTTCTGTAGAAGGGGAGTTACTCTTATGTGAGATTCTTTAATAAGTTCCAGATAAACGCCAAGCTGCTCAGCGGCAGCGGCTTTAGCGTTGAACTCTCTCTTGAATTGATTTGAATTAGCCTCTTTGTCACGCTTTACTTCATAAAGGATAAATTCGCCAGTAGTGAATTCAACTAAAAAGTCTGGAACGTATGTATGAGTTTTATCATCGATGGCAAATGAATATCGAATAGGTTGAGAACAAAATTTTCTAATACTTGAAGCGAAATCAAAATGATAGCAAGCATCACATTCCAATGCAGTCTCAACAGAGACTCTATGATTCATTTTAACGCTTGCATATCTGTGAATGTTTTTACCACGCGACTTGGTGAGATTTCGCGCGGGTTCAATGAACGCATTGTTCAGTGCGTCAAGAACTTCTGGAGAGGGAGTGAGGTGTTTACTCAAAATATCGCCTCTTTCACCAACTGTCGTAAACTTACATAAGTATGGTACAGAAAGAGGCAATATCAAATTATGGGTGTGATAAAAATCACTTTATGGTCGTAAATATCGTTTTATGGGTGTTTCGACAAAAAAAAGCGAAGGCATAAGCCTTCGCTTTTGTGAAACCTTGAACGTTACTATTTATTTAAGATGAACTCTTCAATCACCTTGGCAACTCCGTCATCATCGTTGCTGGCTGTGATAAGGTTTGCCAGTGCTTTGGTATCTTCGGTTGCATTACCCATTGCAACACCAAGACCAGCATATTTGATCATATGATGATCATTACCGGCATCACCCATACAGATGACCTCACTCGCATCAATATTAAGATGTTCGGCCAGCATTGCTACACCGGCACCCTTGTTGCTGCGAGGGTTAAGTAGCTCAAGGAAGAACGGCGCGCTTTGAACAATGGTGTACTGCTCATAAAGTGAGGCTGGTAACTGAGCAATAGCGGCAGATAAGATCTCAGGATCGGCCACCATCATCACCTTGATGATCTCTTCATCGTTATCAAGTTCGGCAAAATCGAGCTCAGTCACTTCTACACCATTGATTGTTGATTCATGACTGGTGTAAGTGTTATTTTCTGGCGTGATTAAGCCACGAGTTGGTGAGAAGGCATGAACATGAACCCCAAAATCATGGGCAAGACTTGCGATGTTTTTGGCATCACTTCCCTGCATAATGAGCTTGTGGATGATCTGTTTGCTCTCTACACGCTGTACTAGTGAGGCGTTATAGCTGAGGACATAGTCACTCTCACTAGTCATCTCTAGTTGAGCCAGATAGTCAGCCATTCCTTCCAATGGGCGACCTGACGCGAGTACGACGTGAACGCCTTGCGCTCTGGCTTCTGTGATTGCCTGCTTGGTTCGGACAGAAATTTCTTTCTGCGAGTTAAGCAGGGTGCCATCCATATCGAGTGCAACCAGTTTGTACATGTTGTGTATCCACATAGAAAAATTTTAGAACGTGCATAATAATCAATTTTTGTGACCAGCTCGACATGATTTGGTGACAAAAATGTGATGTTCAGTATTGCATTGATACTTGTCAAGTTTCTTTTCTCCCGCAGCACCTACAGCTACAACAGATGCGATTGTTGATATGATGAGGTGCTCTAACCAGTTTTCTTAGATTGTGCAGACACTTCAAAAAGTAATGTATTCTTCATTTTCTCTTATGAGGTTGGTCGCATTTCATTTTTGTGGTGAATATCTTTGGTTGTGAAGGTAGCGTAAGAATCATATGGATTAACAGTTCTTCATACGGTATATTGCAAAAATCAAAGGCGAGAAAATCGTCTTTTATTTTGACTGTATACAGTATGCTGTTCCGGTTGTTAGGGGCGGCGATGAATATCGTCCGGATGCTCGGTATCGCAAATTACCTGAAATATGAAGTCGTTAAGAGAGACGCTAAGTAGAAATGAATGTTGATAATGTGGCATTTTTGATTAATAAAAACATAGCTCACGGCGGGCGAAATAGCTTTTGGGGCAAGTCAAAAAATGCTGTAAAAGTAGTGTTGGCTGCAGTGTCACTAGTGTCTGCTCCAGCTTTTTCTGGCCAGTTGTCATTAGGGGCTATTACCTCATACTCGCCTGAAGTCTACAAAGAAACAGATGCGAATGTAGTCGTGATCCCTGCAATCGGGTATGAAAGCCCTCACCTTTTTTTCCGAGGCTTTTCTGCTGGAGCCAGGTTATATCCGATAGGCACGCCGACCAATGTGATTTTTAGGTTAGCCTACGATCCTAGAACCCTGAAGCCATCAGATTCCGATAATGTGCAAATTCAACTGTTGGATGAGCGAGAAGCATCAATCCTTGGTGGTGTAAGCTATCAGATGTTAACGCAGGTTGGTATTTTTGAAGTAGGAGCAGGAACGGATTTAGGAAGCAAACATAATGGTTTATATGCAGAGGCTTCCTGGAGATTACCTATTAGAATGCGCCGTTTTGCTATCACTCCTCAAATAGGCTACGCGTATAATAGCGATCGAATTAACAATCACCTCTATGGTGTTTCGAACTCAGAATCTACTCGATCTGGCCTTGAAGCATTTGATGCGGATTGGGATGGTCAATATTTTGTAGGCTTAAGTGGCTATATGTTTATCACCAATAGTGTGAGGTTAAATGCGAGCGTACGATATACCAACCTGGAAGGTGATATTGAAAATAGCCCAATTATTGCTGGTTCCGTAACAAGCCAAGGTTCTCTTGGTATCACGTATGTATTCTAGACGTCATGCCCAGAGGTCTGTTAGTGGTTGGTCAGTGTAATGAAAAACAGCACACTGACCATCTTAGTTTGTTAGCTATTGAGCTTAATTCAGGCGATTTAATATTACCGATTTTATTTTGATGAGTTCACTGGCCGCGAGTGCACCAAATACAATAAATCCCATTGCCATTACAGTGACAAGCGTTAATGGTTCGCCGAATATTGGGATGGCGATCAGCGCTGCAACAACCGGAGTGAATGCCCCCAGAGCTGCGCACATTTCAGCACCGAGTCTGGAGATAGCATATCCATAGGTAAAATTGGCGATGATCCCGGCTGCGATCCCTTGGATCAGAAAGTGGTAAAAGAGATCACTGACAGGTGCTGACAGCAAGTTAAATTTAACCCAACCAGTTATGTAGAAAACAGGCAGCAACAGACAAGCCGAACTCGCTAAAATTGCTCCCCCTGCAATTGGCGTTAACCCGCTAACCCGCATTCCTATTGTATACCATGCCCAACTGAAACTGGCTGCGAGTAACAATATATGGCCTTGTGCGATTGTC
Organism: Photobacterium obscurum; assembly: GCF_026191635.1. Taxonomy (GTDB): domain Bacteria; phylum Pseudomonadota; class Gammaproteobacteria; order Enterobacterales; family Vibrionaceae; genus Photobacterium; species Photobacterium obscurum. The sequence goes on along the minus strand of NZ_JAKRRW010000012.1, from coordinate 147,768 downwards.
GGCTGCTGACTAAAGGCTGAGCGGGAAACAAATAGTCCGATACCGATAAATATCAAGCCAATACCGAGTTTTCTGATGCCGGAAACCTGCTCGCGATAACAAATGACGGCGATAGCAGATACAAAGAGGGGAAGAATACCGGGAATTAATGATGCACCATCGGCAACTGGTGCTAAGCGTAATCCGTTGGCTGCCAGCAGAAAAAACGGTAATCCTGCGCCAAAAGTGATGGCGAGCAGATAACGTTTGGGCGTCGCCTTGATTTGCGACGCTTTGGCTAAACTTAACAACCCGAATACTAATGCGGCCGGTACGAATCGCAACAGGGCTATGTCACCGACAGTTAATGTCGATTGTCCTGAGCCTCTGAGAGAGATAAAAAAGCTAGCCCAAATTATTAGGGTTGCTGCCATCGCGCAGAGTCCCAGCAAACGTTCCTTTCTTGCCGCGTGTTCCATCACCGTCTTCCCAGTCTTTTAACTATTGATAATCAATTATGGGTAATAACCGTGGGCGATAGTTGGCAAAGGTAATGCTTATTGATACTAATATTGGTAATAACTATCAAATTGTGACTATATATTGATAATAATCACCAATGTTACTCAAGGAGGAGTGATGGACAGAAAAGACAAGCAGATCATTGCCGAGTTACAAAGTGACGTGCGTAAGACGACCGCGGAGATCGCTGATGCTGTTGGCTTGTCGCTTTCCCCCTGTGCCCGCCGAATCAAAAAGCTGGAGTCAGAAGGTGTTATTTCTGGTTATCAGGTTAAGCTGAATCGGCAAAAACTGGGATTGATGATGACGTTCTTTGTTAATGTCAGTTTGAGTAATCACCGTGATCAGGCTATTGGTGAGTTTGAAGCAGCCGTTGATTGCATGGTTGAAGTGATTAGCTGCCATGTTATCTCTGGTTCTTATGATTATTTGCTTGAAGTGGTAAGTAGGGATTTATCTCACTACGAAGCTTTTATGCGCAAACTGCAAACTCTTAGTATGGTGAAGGATATCAATACCAACCTTGCAATCCGCCCGGTCAAGCAAGGAACACCATTGCCGATGGAATGAGCTATTAAGCATGCAATAAAAAGCCCATCAGGAGCTCCTAATGGGCTTGTGTACTTGTTCTAGGTTGAGCTACTGAGCTTGTCTGCGGGATAATTATCCGTTTATAGCGCCGTTTCCAGAATCGCTCGGCTTTCAGCAATTGAAATGTTGCCGTGCTCGCCTAGCGCTGTCATACCATGTTTTTCCAGACCTGCAATCAAGGTATCAATTGCTGATGCATCTAGCTCGGCATCAGACAGGGTAGTTGGTACTTCCATTTGTTTGAAGAAGGCAATGGTTTGGGCAATAGCAGCATCAATACGCTCATCTACTGAACCTTCTGTAATACTGAAAATACGCTCGCCATACTGAAGTAGTTTAGCTTCTTTGTCGTTACGACGTTCTTGCATAACGGCCGGAAGAACGATACTTAGCGTACGCGCATGATCAATGCCGTAGTTGCCTGTTAATTCGTGGCCAATCATGTGGGTGGTCCAGTCTTGTGGTACACCTACACCTATCAGGCCATTAAGAGCCTGTGTTGCAGACCACATGATATTTGAACGTACATCCATATCATCAGGTGTTGCCAGAGCTTTCGGGCCTTCCTCAATAAGTGTCAATAACAGGCCTTCAGCGAAGCGATCCTGTACTTTGGCGTTAGCGGGGAAGGTTAGATACTGCTCCATGACATGAACGAAGGCATCTACCGCACCATTTGCAACCTGGCGAGGTGACAGGCTTAGGGTAGTTTTCGGATCTAGCACAGCAAAGAGGGGCTGAACTAGCGGTGACATGAATGCCAGTTTGTCTTTACCGCGGGAAACTACTGCGCCCATGTTATTTTCTGAGCCAGTTGCCGGCAATGTCAGAACACATGCCAGCGGCAAGGCGGCCTTTACGCCTTCATTGGCTGCCAAGATATTCCATGGGTCTTCACCCTCATAACTTGCTGCTGCAGCGATGAATTTCGTACCGTCGATCACCGAACCACCACCAACGGCCAGCAGGTAGTCAAAGCCTTCTGCCTTGATTTTGTCGACGGCTTTCATCAGCGTGTCGTACTGCGGGTTTGGCTCGATACCGGCGAACTCTCCCCACTGGTGGCCTTCCAATGCGGCTTCTACTTGTTCGTAGACACCATTACTTTTTATTGAGCCACCACCATAGGTAACCAGAACTTTCTTATCTTTCGGAATATCGTTGGTGATGGCAGCAATCTGGCCTTCACCAAAATGAATACGGGTAGGGTTTTGATAAGTGAACTTGTTCATTATTGTTCTCCGGTGAGAGTCTTTATCAGCCATAAAGGCTAAGAAACGATACGGTACAGTCTATGGGAGTTCTAATAACTGTTTAATACACGATTCTCTCTAAAGCTTGCCTAATTCTACTTTTTGAAGTGAAAAGCTTGCATTCATGATCGTAAAAGCGATGATGAGAATAACGGAGGTAGGCATGAAAAACACAGTCAGCTTAGCGACATCGCTATGTGAGCAATACGGTTTGGACAAGCAAACTGGGCGGGTAGATACCTACTTGCCGGGGGTAAGGCTGTTTAGAATTACTAAATATCATAAAGTTACGCCACAAATGTATCAGCAGGGTGTCGTTATTATCTTTCAAGGTAATAAAGTGGGCCACTTGAACGACTATCGTTTTGACTACGACACCGAACATTGTCTGATTGTGGCAACGCCTTACCCTATTGCCTGTGAAACCTTTGCCTCTGAGGATTCACCGCTAATCGGTATTGATATTGGGTTTGATCTTGCTGTTATTCAGCAACTTGTTGATATGCTGGAGCAACATGGCGGTTCTGAAGTATTCAAAGCTGAAGCGAATGGTCGTGGCGTTGCAGCCTCACGGATTACGCCTGATATAGCGAGTTGTATGTCTCGCTTACTGCAAGCCCTACATAGTCCTCTTGATTCGATGGTGTTGGGGGCACAAATACTGCGTGAGTTCTTTTACCTTCTTTTGCAGGGGCAGCAAGGGTATTTACTTGCCCAATACTGTAGGCAAGACAGTGCACTGTCACGGGTTTCAAAAGTTATCAACCACGTACAAGCACACTATGAGCAGAAATTAGCAATTGATGATCTTGCTGATATGGCGGGTATGAGCGTGTCAGCATTCCACCGTGCTTTTAAACAGGTTGTAACGGATCCGCCGTTGCAGTACATAAAAAAGATCCGCTTAAACAAAGCAAAAACAATGATGGTGCAGGATGGTATGCCGGCAAATGTGGCGGCAATAAAAGTGGGTTATGAAAGTGCAACCCAGTTTAGCCGTGAGTTTAAACGCTATTTTGGTCTGCCACCAAGTAAGGCGGCTGAAATCGGCTTTTTGCAATAGGGCTGAATAGGAACTCAACTGTCCATGGGCGCTGTTCACTGCTGTCGGGCACTTTATCGCGCAAGCTAAGCCAGATGAGTTAAAGCATTAGATAATATTCTCGCTCGCTACTGATTATTAGGCACTAATATTTGTGTTGCTGCTCTCGCTTTAGTTTATCTTCAGGTGACGATGCCAGGATTATTGCTTACGCTATGTCATTAAATATATATGTTTAAATTCAATTGTTTAATGCGTCTCTTTATGATCGGGATGTTCATTGCCTAGGAATACCAATGTTAATATCTCGCCTACCATTGTTCACTTTTATCTTGATGTTACTGACCGGTTGCGGTGCCTTTTCACAGGCAGCGAAAGAAGCAAACTTAATACAAAGTAGCTATGTGAAATATCAACTTACTATCGGAAATGCGAATAAGCAGTCAATGATTTTAGTTGTTCAGATGGCGGATAGACTCGGTAATCATGTCACTGGCTTCGATGCGCTGATTGGACAGTCGGAGATGACGGTTCATTCTACGGTTAATAATCGATACCTGTTTATCTTCGATGATATCAACGGTGATCTTCGTTTTATGCCGGGAGAACCCTTTGCTTTGGTTGAGTTAGATCCAGGATCAAATCTGGATATTGGCCCAGTTATGCTGAAAGATGAGGCTGAGGGGTACCCGCTGCAGCTGGTTGATAAATCTCTCAAGAAAATTGTCAATGTTCAGCTGAGTATCGCTAAAGGGGGAGAGGTCACAACATTGTCTGATCCCCGATTCAGCTACGAGCAAGCGAATATTGGACTTTGGAAGCCTTATACCTTTATTGAAAATGGCAATACCGGGCTCTTCTTTTTGTCTGAATTTGATAGCAGCAAAATTCCTGTTCTTTTTGTTCATGGGATGAAAGGAACGCCGAGGGATTTTGGTTCGATTATTGAGTCAATTGATCGCTCTCGTTACCAGATTTGGGTTGTGAACTATCCTTCGGCCGTGCCTTTACTCTTGGTTTCGCAGGGGCTGAGTAATATGGCGAGCATGATACGCAAACAGTACCATTATGACGGGATACATATTGTGGCGCATAGTATGGGGGGCCTGGTTGCCAAGGCCTATATCAATCAATGTACGCGTAATAACTCATGTCGAGGAATATTGAGTTTTACGTCTATTTCGTCCCCGTTTGGTGGAATGGAATCTGCACAAAAAGGGGTGAAGTTTGCGCCTGTTGTGGTTCCATCTTGGTATGATTTGGATCCGGGTAGTGACTTCATTAATGAGTTGTTTAAACCAAACACTTCATTACCTCCTCACCTGCTGATGTTTGGTTATCAAAACGAAGGTGTCCTGAATTTCGAAAGTGGTGATGGCGTGATCAGCTTATCCAGTCAGCTTGAATATCGAGCCCAGCAACAGGCGAACCAAGTGATCGGGTTTAATGAAAACCATGTCGGGATTTTGAGCAATCAGGATGTTCATCAGATCTTGAAAGATTTTTGGCTGCGTAACGAAGCGCATTAAGTACGCTTGTTGATAAAGCTAAATATGATTGGTTGCTACTTAGCGTTATCCCCGCGCGATAGAGCTAAGTCTATTTATTGTGTGAGAACTTTTTTTAGTTTCGATTTTACTGAGCGCCAGTGAGTCATAGGAATATTGGGGGCACACTTTAATAAATGCTGATACTCCTGCTCGGAAGGTTGAACTTCACCACCGTGGGCAAGAATAATTGAGTCGGCTTCGAGTGCCATCACTTTATGTAAAGACGCACGATATCGGTTAGGGTAGAAAACAGGGAATGGCGGAATGTAGCGGCCTTTTACCGTAACCATTAAGTCGGCGACATAAATCCGATTGCTCGGTATATGATGTAAAGACAAATCACGATCGGTATGGCCCTGAGTTGCCAGGGCAATCCACTCAGGAAAGCCTGGTAATGCATCACCATCGTCAAGCCTGTAATCCGGTTTGAGTTTACTTGAGTACCAGACATTTCTCCGAGGTTTTTTCATCCTATTGGCAACCCATTGTGCTAACAACATGTCGGTAAAATGCATCAAAATGCCGTCAAGTCCTGAATACCATTGTCCTGCCACATTGGCCGTCGCTATTTTGCAGCCTGTTAAGCCGCGAAGTTTGTGAGCAGCCCCTGCATGGTCTGGGTGCATATGAGTTACAACAATAAGGCTAAGATCATTGAAAGGCCTTTGTAACGTATTTTCTATAAACGCCTTTATTACTGGTATGTCTGCGCGACTACAGCCATCGAGTAGTAATAGTTTGTCTTCATATTCAGCTAAGTAGATAGACTGAATATAGCCTTCCAATTGATGAAGCTTCATAGTGCAATGCCTATCCGCTGTTGGTTTTTATATTGAAGCCATAAGCAAGAGAACATTATGTGATAACTCGTCCGATGACTCAAGAGGTTGAAATTTGAGCGATAATTCGCAGGGTATTTTGTTTAGATAGGGCAAAGTAGAAGAATGAGTGACTTCGACGCGGGCTAAGTGTCAAAATATCGATGCTTTAGGATGTTCAGGGACTCTAGTACCCTTGAACACCAGCATTAGCTACCAAATTGTTTCATGCTCATCAAATATAGGAAAACGTAATGGCGCAGAAATTTTATGTCGTGTGGGTTGGGCGTGAAACTGGTGTGTTTACCAGTTGGGACAAGACGAAGCAGTTAGTCGATAAATACCCCAAAGCAAGATATAAATCTTTCAAAACAAGAGAAGAAGCTGAAGCTGCGTTCAAGTCAGGCGCGAATTCGGTGAAAAAGAGTGCTTCCAGCCACTCAAAGTCAGCTGGGCAGAAAAAGGCCAGTAGCAAAGCACTACCTGCCACCAAACATGACCTGTCGGATTTCGATGTGAATATCTACTGTGATGGTGCGTGTGATCCGAACCCAGGCAAAGCTGGGTCGGGGGTTGCGGTTTATTGCAATAATGAATTGGCAGAACTCTGGTACGGTTTATATAACCCGAATGGTACAAACAATACTGCAGAGTTAAATGCGCTATATCAAGCGCTACTGCTAGCACAAGCGTCATTAGAAAAAGGGAAAACAGTTCAGATACTGAGCGATTCCCAATATTCCATTAACTGTATTTCAGTATGGGCGTTTAGCTGGAAGAAAAAAGGCTGGATGCGCAAAGAGCAAGGCGACATTAAGAACTTAGAAGTGATCCAGGCTTCTCATGAACTTTATATTAAGCTCAAAGATAAAATGACGTTATCACATGTTAAAGGTCACGCTGGCATCGAGGGAAATGAGTTGGCTGATCGCATGTCTGTGTATGCTGTGGATCAAAAGGATACCGGTTTTCACCGTTATACCGATCCACTCAATATCGATGAGATCCTCTCGATGAGAGCGGGGTGATTTGCTTTAAAGTATGTAACACGCTTTTATTAATCCCCTGGCACGTTACTCAGTGTGTTAGAGATGTTCCAATGAATGAGACCAATTGGGATAAGTATTTGCCCCCTTACTTATCCCGATGGGTATAACGTTCTTTTTTGATTATTTTAGGCTAGAGTGAAACAGTCAATTGCACGGTGTTTTATTGTGTTATAGTATTTGAACGCTATTTTATTTCGTGCAGAGAATTGAGCGTGAAACGTTATTTAATACTGATGACAGCGGTGCTCACAACGCTTTTGGGTTGTGTTGCCTACCCAACAACCAGAGTTTACTTTGAGCCAAACCCAGCCGATGGGGCTCCGGTGGCCACAAGTGGTTGTGGTTATCACACAACCAAAAAAGATTCGCTTGAGCGGGCTGTCGGTGATGTCATGATCAATGTTCAGCCTGAATATGTTAAAGGAGAAAACCTGAAGGTTACGGTTGTTGTCAAAAATGAATTTAGCTATATCGCGCTTGATTCTGAACAGATCTCTGTCGAAGGTATCACTGGCAGCAAGACGTTATACCCTATCGATGTAGCGACGATGTTGCAATTGCCTAGCAAGAGTATGCCTTACTATAGCCAATGGTATGTGTTGAGCTATCCAGTTACAGTAAATGATGTTGATAAGTTCAACTTAACAATTCCTGTCGAAAACACTGCATTACCAACCTTAAAGAGTAACTTGCTTAGCTTTGGTTTCAAAAAGATTGAAAAAGAAGATTTCTATTACAATTCAATTAATTGTTAGGTTCATGTTTAGTGAACCATGTTGGTACAGGCTTTGAACTTGGTTGAAACTGGAGTGTACTAACGACGTTACCGCGAAGGCGCGATATATCCTCATGACGAATATAGTAAGGGAGATCACTATTTAGCCAAAAGAGTTCATTTTATTTGTAGTTATCTCTTCACAAGGTTATAGCTATCCCGCACTATGCAACTAGTGGCTTTGTTCGAAGCGACTGATATTCTCATATGAATGATGACGGATGGAGCCCTTTATTATGAGTAAGTTAGCGCCCTCAAGAGGGCTGAAACATCTGCGCATTTCGGATCTTCGCGGTGTTGTTCAGTTGACGACACAGGCAACAATGAGTGTCACCAAAATTACTGAAGGTGTACACCAGTCTGTCTGGAGTACCTTGGGAATCCCAGGGGGGAATGAACCCGGCCAAACAAGAGGTTTAACGGGGTTAGTCTATAAAAGTATTTACGCCATTACCCAGCTGGTCGGCACAGGAGCCGACAAGCTGTTGGAAAAACAGCTCCCCTTGCTAGCCTTCCTTGATGAGAACAAAGTCGATACCCCTGAGAGACGGGCCGTGTTATCGGCATTGAATGGTGTGATGGGCGATCAACTGGCTGCAAATAATAATCAATTTGCGACGTCGATGACGTTTTACTACCAGCAAAATGCATTGAATTGGCCAGATCTAACCATAAAGCCCGAGGTGACTGGCAAGGTATTGCTGATGATCCACGGTTTGTGTATGAATGACAGGCAATGGTGCTGTAAGCATGATGATGGTGAGGTGGATCATGGCCAGATGCTGTCTTCTGAACTGGGTTATACACCAATATACCTTCGTTATAATTCCGGGTTGCATATATCACAAAATGGTCGCGAGCTAGCTGCTCAGCTTGAGCTGCTAGTTGAAAACTGGCCGACGCCGATAGAAGAGTTGGCAGTTGTCGCTCATAGTATGGGGGGCTTGGTAACTCGTAGCGCAGTGCATTATGGTAAGCAGGAGGCTTTGCGTTGGCCCTCGCTAATGAAAAATATCGTCTTCCTCGGTACACCTCACCATGGTGCACCGCTGGAGCGGGCAGGGAATAAGCTGGATGTTATTTTGGGCAGTACACCTTACACCGCCCCTTTTACTAAGTTGAGCAAGCTTCGCAGTTCAGGAATTACAGACTTGCGTTATGGTCATGTGGTCGACGAGGATTGGCAAGAGGCAGATCGCTTTGAATGTCGGCCGGATGGGCGTTATGCGGTACCACTGCCGGAGGGTATTGCTTGCTACACTGTGGCTGCTACCACGGCCAGTCAGCGTGGCTTACTTGTTGATCGTTTAGTAGGTGATGGCCTTGTTCCCTTGCGTAGTGCGCTTGGGTTTCATGATAGTGATGAGCATAACTTGGTATTTTCAGAATCATCTCAGCATATTTTTTATCAAATGAATCATATGGAGCTGCTGAGCAGCCGCAATGTTACCCACCAGATATTAAAGTGGTTGTCACCTTAAAATAAAAGTGCTTATAAATGGAACAAATTCTAAAAACATTTATACCAGTGTTGCTATGGTTGAAAATTGCACTTTCGCCAACCTTTGTCGCTGGGTTAATTGCAGTGCTAATTTGTGTCGCCAGAGATACGTTTAGTGCCCCCCTTGTTGTGGCAGTGATGGGAGTCGTTTTATTGACTGGAGCTATTTGGGCTGAGCGAATTAGAAGAACCGTGGGAATATTGGCATTTCACAGCCGTTTAATATCAACGCCAGAAATTGATGGGAGAAAAAACAGTTACTAGTCTCCTTATTATCTACCCTGATAATATATTTTCGATCATCGAAAGAATGTGAAGTCCGCCGACTTTCCACTCTTGAACGTTGTTCGCATTAAATAATTAAGCGTAGCTTCAATCCCTGATGGTTTTTGCATTCGTTGTTTTAAAGAGTAAAGGTATTGCGATGGTCCGAAAATTTAGAATAGTGGGGGCGCCATACAATCACTCCGCATTGGTCACAACCAAGCAGAATACCGTTCAGGCATTAAGAGAAAATGATGATGACGCCTGGAATGGATTATCTGACTGGATGGATGTCCGCAATGGTCGCTGGGGTGCTGATATTCAAGATCTTGGTGATGTTGAATTGAGTGGTGATATTCAGGCATTGCTTGAGCGTGGGGAAAAAGTCAGGGCTTTACAGACTTATTGCATGGCGTTGGAAAATCAGCTTTTAGATGTTTATCAGAGCGGTTCAGTACCGATCACGATTGGTGGCGATCATTCCATCGCAATCGCGACGATTTCGGCGGCACTAAAACATTATCAAGTTAACCGGAAAGAAAAAGTGGCGGTGGTATGGGTCGATGCCCATGCGGACTGTAACGATTCGATAGAGAGTAATTTGCATGGAAAACCGTTGGCAATGCTAATGAATCGCTGTGAACACCAAGAGTGGCAACATGATCCGACGGTTAATTTGAAGCCGCAGGATATCTACTATGTGGCAATTCGTGATTTGATGCTAAATGAAGCGAACCTGATCGCGAAGAATAAGATCACCTGTTATGACATGGCGGCCATTGATGAGCTCGGTTTTCGTCAAGTATTAACACAGCTAATGGCTAACCTCGATGCAGATTATGACCGAATTTATGTATCGTTTGATTACGACTGTTTAGACGGTTCGGTATTTCGAGCCTGTGCGACGCCAAATGTCGGCGGCTTAAGTGCACGAGAGACGCTGATGCTAGTATCGAAGCTATCGACGTCCGATAAGTTCATCGGCATTGATTTTGTCGAGTATCTGCCAGAGCTTGATCCGAGCCGCGTTTCAAAGGAATTGATGGTGAAGCTGATTGATGCGGTTTGGGGATATCGAGTCTAATTTTTACCGCTGTATATTATTTCCTGTAGACCTGAAATGAGGCCTGTCGGCAAAGCCGGCGCGGGTTTTTTGCGGTAGGTCTAAACTAAAAATAAGATCACCGCGAGGCTGTTGTTTGTCGTGGAGGTAGGATCATGGATTTATGTTGTACTAGAAGGCTAGGTGTTAAGAGAGTTATGCACCTTCTAGGTATTATTGCTCTTGGCTTGGGGATTGCGTTACAGGCCCTGGCTGATTCAGCGGATGCCCGATGTGATATTTACCCGAAAGGTGCCAATGAACCCTCTGCTCGATACTTTTGTGTTTTTTCGCAGCGGCAGGGCTATATCACCATCGATCGTGCAGACGGGGTTTACTATGATTTCATGCCGACGGGAGATAGACCCGGCAACTACAAAGATTCCCATGGGCACCCTGTTTATCGTCAGTCCGGTTTGGGAAACGAGGGGCTTATTTTTAAATTGAAAGAAGAGTCCGTCTATGTGTATTGGGATACCTCTGAGCTGGAGTAGACGATTAGCTTTCAGCTCCGAACGATATATTTAAGCCAACTACCGTACCTTTTGGGGGGAGTAGGAAGCTTTATCCAAAATATGAAAAAGCCAGCCAGTCTGGCTTTTTCTTGTTATCGTGTGGCAATACCACGAGTTTTTTCCAATCCGACTCGTTACAGACTACTTTAACTCTATAATTTACCGATTAATCTCAATGGCTGCTGGTATATGGCAACAGCCAGTTGGTATCAGTAAGGATGTCTATGTCGATCCCAAAAAAGAAAGTGCTTATTTTGTTTGCGCATCCGTCACCATCACGCTCAGAAGTGAATGTACCGTTGTTTGAATCCTCAAAGGCAATTGATGGAGTGACGACGGTCGATTTGTATCATGACTATCCAACTTTCAGAATTAATATCGACAAAGAGCAGCAACGGCTACGAGATCACGATGTTATCGTATTTATGTTTCCGCTGTACTGGTTCTCGACGCCTGCAATTTTAAAAGAGTGGCAGGATTTGGTGTTGGAATATGGCTTTGCCTATGGTGAAGGCGGTACGGCATTGCATGGAAAGACGTTTCTTTGTGCATTAACTGCTGGAAGCTCTGATTCTTCTTTTTGTGATGAAGGTTATAACCACTTCACGATACGTGAACTGCTACAACCGCTGGAGCAAACAGCGGTGTTAACAGGGATGCATTGCCTGGCTCCCTTCATTCTGTTTGATGCTCGTACTGCTGCTGAAGAAAAGCGGGTTGCTGGTCATATTGCCAATTGGAAGACGTTATTGTTGGCGCTTAGGGATGACAAGGTCGATATTCATGCAGCTTGTAAGGTTCGTAAGTTAACGCAAAATTTGACACAAGTGATCAGGGGATAACTATGACCGGCTATTTTATTCAGGCATTTGTTTATTTGTGTGCAGCGGTCATTATGGTGCCCATTGCAAAAAAACTCGGCTTGGGTTCAGTGCTGGGATACTTAATCGCAGGGGTCGTAATAGGGCCCGTTGTTGGGCTGGTTGGCGAAGAGACTTTTGCTATTCAACATTTTGCCGAGTTCGGTGTCGTGATGATGTTGTTCTTGGTCGGGCTTGAGCTCGAGCCTCGTATGCTATGGGATATGCGCCATCGGTTAATGGGGCTGGGCGGCCTACAAGTTGGCCTCACTACCGTTATTGTTATGGCAGTTGCGATGGCCCTTGGGATGGGCTGGACAATTGCTTTGGCGATAGGTCTTATTTTTTCACTGTCCTCGACTGCGATCGTGTTGCAGACCTTTAATGAGAAGGGGCTGGCAAAAACTGAAGGGGGCAGAAATGCCTTTTCGGTGTTGTTATTTCAAGACATCGCAGTAATCCCGATGCTGGCGCTTATCCCGTTGCTGGCTCTCCCCGAGCTGGTGGAGCAGGCACAAAGTTTGGCCCAGCAGGCGACGAATGGTCATGAGGAAATGAGCTTAGTCGCTGGACTGCCTGGCTGGGCGTATGCAGTCGTGATTATTGCGGCCATTATAGGCTTGGTGGTTGGCGGTCATTTTCTTAGCCGGCCGTTATTCCGGTTTGTGGCGGATTCCGGGCTACGTGAGATTTTCACGGCAACCGCGTTAATGCTGGTTATTGGTATCGCTGCGTTGATGAGCTTAATTGGCCTGTCTCCGGCGCTCGGGACGTTTCTAGCCGGGGTAGTACTGGCCAACAGTGAATTTCGCCATGAGCTGGAATCAAATATCGAACCATTCAAAGGGCTGTTGCTCGGCCTGTTTTTTATCACTGTAGGGGCGGGAATCGATTTCGGCGTCCTGTTTAGTCATATCGGGCAGATTATAGCTATCACCATCGGTGTGATGCTCATAAAAGCGTTTGTCTTGTTTGTACTGGCTCTGGTTTTCAGAGTTAGGGGAAGTGATCGCTACCTCTTGACGCTAAGCTTGGCCCAGGCTGGTGAGTTTGGTTTTGTACTGCTTGGGTTCTCGGCGCAAAATCATGTTTTGCCGGCCGATCTTGTACAGCAACTTTCATTGGTGGTTGCCCTTTCTATGTTCCTGACTCCCGGGTTATTTATCCTTTTTGATAAAGTGATCCTGCCGCGCTTTGAAGGGGGGCCCAATGACCGAGAGCCGGATGATATCGATGAAAAAGGAACTGTGATCATTGCGGGAATTGGCCGTTTTGGCCAGATCGTTAATCGCCTGTTGGTTGCCAATGGGATAAAAACTGTCGTGCTGGATCATGAAGCTGGGCAGATTGAGAATATGCGTAGTATTCGAATCAAAAGTTATTTTGGTGATGCTACTCGCCCTGACTTACTCCATACCGCAGGGATTGAGGAAGCTAAGTTGATGATCGTGGCAATAGATGACAACGAAAGGGCGGTTGAACTGGTTAAGCATGTCAGCCATAGCTACCCAAATGTACGTGTTCTGGCTCGTGCTTACGATCGAGGGCACCACTATGCATTGCGTCTGGCAGGAGCAGATTACATTATCAGCGAAACGTATCATTCTGCTTTGACGTTGGGGACGGAAGCGCTGAAAAGTCTTGGAGTACATCCGTTTAGGGCTGAGCAGCTACGATCGAGCTTTATCGAGACCGAAGCGATGAGTAAAGAAGCGCTTTACCAAACTTGGAAGGACAGTACCGAAGAGAATAAGTTTAATGCCCAATATCTGGAGTTGTTTTTGCAACTGGAAGATGCACTGGGTGAAGTGATGAAGTCTGAGCGCGGCGATAAGCAACCTCGCTCCGAACGAGGCTGGACCCCTCCGCCGAAAGGATATGCAAAGGTGGTGGCTCAAATGCAGGAAGATAGTGACAGCTTCCAAGGTTAGAGGGTTGAAGGAGAGATTAAGATAACCGCCTGACAGTTTAAGGCGGTTAGCCAATATACGGTGCGGTGTAGTGTTAAAGAAATAAAAGCCTCACGACGGAGGCTTCTTTAGAGGAGTCTATTTTTTCGATTTTGCGTTATCAAGAATTTCTTTGATTCGCTTGTTTGATACACGTTTAGCCATAAATAAATTCCTTTTCAAAGTTACAATCACTACGACTATATAAGAGCCTTTGAGAGATTTTGATTGTGACAGTGTCACCTTTGATTCTAACTGCTGGAGTGGTTCATTTCCTAGATACCAAACATCCCATAGGCTTAAGCCCAATATACTGAATTAACGTACAATAGGAATCCTTATAGCATTGAACTCTGTCAGTATTAGGCATGTCAACGGTGAGCCATTTTTGGGGGTTAATATAAAACCTGTTGATTATTGTGGTGATTTGTAATGGATAAAATGAAATTTTCAGAGTCTTAGGCCGCACTTTTCTATTCTTTTGATATTTTCTCTTTATTAACAAAGTGTGATATGGGTCGTGTTTGGTGCTTTTAGTTTTAGGCTAACCCACCAAAAATCATGATGATTTTTATACGATTTGGCGCTTTTAAGTGCGTAGTGTGCATTGTCTGTTCGAACGGGCCGTTATTTTAAAAAATACTCTTTACAGATCTCATTAAGCTCAGTATTATTCGCCGCACTTACGGAGAGATGGCTGAGTGGTTGAAAGCACCGGTCTTGAAAACCGGCATACGTTTGTAGCGTATCTAGGGTTCAAATCCCTATCTCTCCGCCACATTCTAGAAATTGGATGGTTTCCATCGGGTTTCGTACGGAATTGGAGCGGTAGTTCAGTTGGTTAGAATACCGGCCTGTCACGCCGGGGGTCGCGGGTTCGAGTCCCGTCCGCTCCGCCACTGATTAAAGCCCTTGTCGAAAGACAAGGGCTTTTTCGTATTTGAACCGCGATGAGAGTCCTTCGGCCTCTAGGTCTCGGCACTGGCTGTGCGCGTTGACTCCCGGTCGTGTGCGACCCCAGCCGTTCCGCCACTACAACGAAGCCTCAGACTAGGCGTCCCCGGCGAAAGACTGGGGCTTTTTTGTATGCGTTGAATTTGGTGTTCGCCCTGCGGTCGAATGAGTTCTCGAAGAGTCCCGGTCGTGTGCGACCCCAGCCGTTCCGCCACTACACTGAAGGCTCAGACTAGGCGTCCCGGCGCAAGACTGGGCTTTTTTGTATGCGTTAAGTTTATTTTGCCCTTCGGACGAATGAGTCAATTGTCGTTACTGTTCTCAGATCAAATCATCAAGTTGGCATCATGGCCTCAAAAATATTCATTGCTATCAGGCATTCTTGTAGCTGCCCTTAACTTGGTTTAGAGCTAATGCGTAAATAACATAATAAATAAGTGGTATTATGGGTATTCTTCCTAGTTATCATGCAATTAAGCAAGGGTATTGAGTTTGAGGAGTGTTAACGTTGAGTATAAATAAAGCATCAAAGATATTCGCATTAATGTTCATCACCGGCATTGCGATTACCGCTGCATCACTAGCAACAAGAGAAAAAAACGATGAACCCAATATCGTCACCTGTAAACCAACAGAACGTGGACTCATAGAGTGTGGCAATAATACCCAATTGAGTTTTCGTGCGTTGCCGCAGAATTTGGAGCCGTTTTTATCTCTGTTTTGCGAACATCATGGTGAACAATGGTGTGATGCCAAAGACAAGTACTCATCCTATGACTTCAAGGTCGAGCTCGATAAGATGCCTGCAGTTACTGCGGCTGAATTACAAGCAGGAAATAGTCACAGTGAAGTAAATATTGTCATATGCCAACAAACAGATAACGGGCTTATTCATTGCGATGATAATGATGATACCCAATATAGTTTTCTTGTGCCGCCACCGCACGTAGACATGGTCTTGTCGGCGTTTTGCCAGTCTTATGGTGACGTGTGGTGTGATGCTAAAGACAAATACTCATCATCAGATTTTAATCTGGATGACAAGTAAGGCATCTGAGTAACCACAAGCGGTAATCAGCCAGATATAAAAGTAATCAATGTGTTTGTTTTTGAGCCTAAGTTTCGCTCGCACGGGGTGTTTGGGGACTTATTACACTTTATGTGTGATAAATAGTGTGCGATTGGTCATACAAATGATGAAAGTGATAGTCGTTTGAGTCACAATCACAACGGTATATGTTGTGAAGGAATGACCAAGTGAAGCTGAAAGATCCAAGTTTATTCAAACAAGAATGTTACGTTGCAGGTAATTGGGTAGCCTCGGCCAAAAACAAGGTCTCCCAAATTACGAATCCTTCGACAGGCAAAGTGATAGGTAGTGTTCCTGTCCTTGGTGAAGAAGAAACTGTTATCGCGATTAAGGCTGCCCAGCAGGCTCAAAGCACCTGGAAGCAGACAACTGCAAAAGAACGTTCGAATATCCTTCGTGCCTGGTATCAGTTGATCCTCGATAACGCCGACGACTTGGCGATTATTCTAACGACAGAGCAGGGCAAGCCCCTAGCGGAAGCGAAAGGTGAAATTGCCTATGCCGCCAGCTTTATCGAGTGGTTTGCAGAAGAAGCCAAGCGCACCTATGGCGAGGTCGTACCTAGCCATAAAGCAGATGCACGTATTCTTGTTCGTAAAGAACCTATAGGTGTTGTCGGAGCGATTACCCCGTGGAATTTTCCGGCCGCAATGATCACTCGTAAATGTGGTCCAGCCTTTGCGGCCGGCTGCGCAGTGGTTCTCAAACCGGCGCCGGAAACGCCATTTACCGCTCTGGCACTGGCAGAGCTGGGAGAGCGTGCCGGATTGCCAGCTGGGCTGTTTAGCGTGCTAACCGGGGATGCGGTAGCTATCGGTGGCACAATGACCAGGAGCAAGACGGTTCGTAAAATCTCATTTACCGGTTCAACGGGGATTGGTAAGTTGCTGATGGAACAGTCGGCGGCTACGATGAAGAAATTGTCGCTGGAGCTGGGTGGGAATGCGCCTTTCATTGTGTTTGATGATGCCGATCTGGATGCTGCGGTAGACGGTGTTATGGTGGCAAAGTTCCGCAATGCCGGCCAAACCTGTGTATGCGCTAACCGCTTGTATGTTCATGATGCAGTTTACGATCAGTTTGCCGAAAAGCTGGTGGCTCGTGTTGCGAAGTTGAAAGTCGCTGACGGTTTTGCCGAAGGTGCGAGCATCGGACCGCTGATCAATCAGGCCGCTGTTACGAAGGTACAAAGCCATATCGACGATGCGCTGGAAAAAGGTGCGAAGCTGTTGTTCGGTCAGCAACTTGAGCTTGGGAGTAACTTCATTGTGCCGCATGTTCTGACGGAAGTGACGGATGATATGCGAGTGGCAACCGAAGAAACGTTTGGTCCACTGGCGGCGTTGTTCCGTTTTTCCTCAGACGATGAAGTGATTGCACGAGCAAATGATACAGATTCGGGGCTGGCGGCGTATGCCTATACGCAATCATTACAGCGGGCATGGCGTATCAGCGAGGACTTAGAGTCGGGTATGGTTGGGATCAACGAAGGTTTGATTTCAACTGAAGTGGCGCCATTTGGTGGGGTTAAAGAGTCCGGGTTAGGCCGAGAAGGAGCCCGCCAGGGTATAGAGGATTACCTAGAAACCAAGTATGTGCTCATGGGCGGTTTATAGCCCAAGCCACCGAATATAATTTCTTAGGCTGCTTGAGTGTAACGAACTGAGTGCAAAGCCAACAAAAAGCCCTAGCCAATCTAGGGCTTTTTGCTGCGTTGTGTAAGTCGATAACCGCTTTTATTGGCACGTTTTTTTCACTTAAGAGGTTTATCCCGCCACCGTTATTCCTTAAACTTGCATTTAATCTGATTGAATTACTGGCTGGTAGAATTAGCTAGTCAGAAAGATGAATATGACAAGCAAGGCGTAGGCCTGAGGGATAACAAATGACAAAAGCAAAAATCGGTATCGTAACGGTAAGTGATCGTGCTAGTGCAGGCGTATACGAAGATATTTCCGGTAAGGCAATCATCGAGACGCTAAATGATTACCTGACGTCAGAGTGGGAACCCGTTTACGAAGTGATCCCAGATGAGCAGGATGTTATTGAAGCCACACTGATTAAAATGGCTGACGACCAAGACTGTAGCCTTATCGTGACCACTGGTGGTACAGGTCCGGCGAAACGTGATGTGACGCCTGAAGCAACAGAAGCGGTTTGCGATCGCATGATGCCTGGCTTTGGTGAGCTAATGCGTGCTGAATCTCTGAAGTTTGTACCTACTGCAATTTTGTCTCGCCAAACAGCGGGTCTGCGTGGTGACAGCCTGATTGTGAACCTACCGGGTAAGCCAAAATCAATTCGTGAATGTCTGGACGCCGTTTTCCCAGCTATACCATACTGTATTGATCTGATGGAAGGACCATACCTTGAGTGCAATGAAGAGGTGATTAAACCTTTCCGTCCGAAGAAGAAATAACGCTTAACGGCTATCGCTGGCAGCGACTCGTTGCCAGCATCGGCAATTAAGGAGAGTGCAGTTGTGAAGTATAAGGCAATAGTTATAGCACTGAGCTTGGCGGCGATGCCTGCCCACGCAAGCTGGGAAAAGCTGAAAGAAACGGCTTCTGATATTGGCAGTAAAGTCAGCGAAAGCTCCAAGGATGCATGGGACAGCGTCTCTGAATTCTCGAAGGAAACCTGGGACTCCGTATCTGAGTGGGGGGAGGATGCTTTCAACACTGCGGGCGAGTGGACTGATGCTTCCATTGAGAAAGGCAAAGAGTGGCTTGAAGCAGGTGAGGCAAAGCTTGATGAAATGCTGGAGCCAGAAACCCCGGAAGAAGCACGCTTGGCGTTAAATACAATGTCTGATACCGCTTTGGTTCGTTTGTTTAATGAACAGCCTTCGGCCAAACTGTTGTTTGATAGTGCCTATGGCTATGCGGTGTTTGATTCACGTAAATTTTCGTTGATGCTTCATACTAACCAGGGGGCTGGCGTTGCGGTAAATCGTAAAACAGGCAAGCATACCTACATGAAGATGTTTGGCGCAGGTTTAGCCGCTGGATTAGGTGGTAAATTCTACCAGCAGATAATCATGTTTGAAGATCAGAAAACCTTTGATGGTTTTGTGAGGGATGGCTGGGAAGCCACTTCCGAAGTGGGCGCGGTGGCTGGTACGGATAGCGCCGAACTATCAGCCAAATATAACGGTGGTATGGCTATCTATCAGATCGGCGAAAAAGGCCTATTACTGGATGCTAATATTTCAGGTTCTAAATACTGGATTGATACTGACCTGACTCAGTAGTGCTCTCGTCCCCTGTTCCGGCAAACTCACTTATGACGCAATCCTGAGTTAGCCGGAATACTCATCATACTGGTGACTTTGATCGTACCTACGATAGGAGAAGTCATTTGGATATAAGCTATCGAGTTCAAAAAATCATTGTAAATCGACATTCCTATCGAGAATAGTTTTATCAATAAGTGCACTGTCTCGTGAGTTGATGGATTAGTTTTGATTTGCAAAGTCCAAGTGTTTTATAAAATTATGAGTCGGTTTGATAGCAAACTGATTTGTATTCTGGTTTGTCTGTGATTTATCATCAGCTAGCCAGTGGGTTGTTCAGTTTTTTATTGCCATTCATTAATTTATTTGTTTTTAAGTGGACAGAATCATGGATGTTAAAAAAAGCTGGGGATATATTTCAATTCTGATTGGTGGTCTTTCTTTGTTATGGGGAGCGGTATCACTCAGTAGTATGGCAGCTCAGGAGCAGGTGTTCTCTGATATGGGGCGCTTTATGGACGCTGGTGGTGGCGATTTCTTCACTTCATATAACGCTGAGCATGCTATCTCAGAAGCAAAAAATAAAAATGTAGTGATTCTTTCTACAGGTTTGATTTTGTCCTCACTTGGATCTTTTTTAATGCGAGGACTGCTGGATAAATAAAACGTAAACTTCATTTAAGAAAGTATCAATAATACGTCGGTAAAAATTATTGTCCATAAGGTTGAAATAAAGGTCGCAAAAGTACGTGGCCTTTATTTATTCTCACTTTGAATACTCGAATTGTATTACCTGAGCATACCTGAATTACAACATGTAAGTTAGTACGCCGATAAAGTTGGTAACCCGAGCAATAATGCCTGTTTCTTGGCAGGAGAGCCTTAATTGCTAAGTATTGTCACTCTTTATTTCTGAGATCTAGCTACACTAATACTCAATAAGTCCAAGGTACGCAATATGCTGATTTGTACTTGAAGGGCTGTCGCTAGTGGTTGAAAGAGGGACGTTTATGGAAGGGTTTATTGACTTGCTACCAAAGGTAGAGCTCCATCTGCATATTGAAGGCACGTTAGAGCCAGGTATGATGCTGGAGCTGGCTAAGCGTAATCAGATCTCTTTACCTTATCAGACTATTGAGCAAATTCAGGCCGCCTATGACTTTGATGATTTGCAGTCATTTCTTGATTTGTATTATCAGGGCGCTCAGGTGCTACAGAACGAGCAGGATTTTTATGATTTAACCTGGGCATATCTGCAGCGATGCAAAGGTGAGCATGTTATGCATACCGAAATTTTCTTTGATCCTCAGACCCATACCGAAAGAGGGATTGCTTTTGATACGGTTGTGAATGGGATCTGGCGAGCACTGGAGGCTGGACGTGAAAAGCTGGGTATCAGTAGTCATTTGATTATGTGCTTTTTGAGGCACTTAAGCGAAGAGGCCGCTTTTGAGACGCTCAAACAGGCCATGCCTTACCGGGAAAAAATTATCGCTGTCGGACTAGATTCATCAGAACAGGGCCATCCACCGGAGAAATTCCGTCATGTGTTCCAACAGGCTAAAGAAGCAGGTTTTCTCACCGTTGCCCATGCCGGGGAAGAAGGGCCGGCGGAAAATATCTGGAACGCGCTGAAAATACTGCAAACGTCGCGCATAGATCATGGTGTGCGTTGTACCGATGATGAGCTATTGGTCAATCACCTTGTTGCATCACGTGTACCATTGACGGTGTGTCCTTTATCCAATGTGAAGCTGAAAGTGTTCAGCGATATGTCGCAGCATAATATTGCCGAGTTACTCGAAAAAGGGGTTTGTGTCACCATTAATTCAGATGACCCTGCGTATTTTGGTGGTTATATGACGGCAAATTTTACTGCTGTTGCTACCGCATTCAAGTTATCGAAAACGGATATTGCTAAGTTCAGCCAAAATGCAATCGAAGCCAGCTTTCTGCAGCCGGAGCAAAAGGCGGCTTTGCAACAACGGGTCCAGCATTATTTGAATATGCATTTAAAACCGATTATCTAGGCGGTAAGCCATGAGAGCATAACGCCTATCAACATTGATAGGCGTAGTACGAGGTTAGTATCGCTAGGTTACGATGCGATTCCCGTTTCTGGTAGCGCGCTAGCCTTAACGACCGAAAAAACGTTTGAGTACGGTTTTAATAGATTTGAAATAACTACCGGAGCTGTGACTATTTTGTGAGTGTTCGACACCAGTATAATAGGCCTGCATGAAACGTGTCCTAATGTGCTGTATTTCGTCATCGACTGCGGTGGATTGCAGGTTTGTGCATAGAAGTTCTGCGGTTTCCTGGGCGTGATCGTTGGCATAACTAAAATCAATGCCGGTATAGCCTTGTGCCATAAACCATAATGATGAGATGACGGTGACTTCAGCCTGATTTAAGGTTGTAAACTTGCCCGCGTGTTCTGAACCAACTTGCTCGCTAAAAAGCTGCTTCAGTTCTTTGATTTTTGGCTGAGTGGCTTGGTATTCATCGAATGCCTCTCGATGTGATTTAGTGAGTAACCCCAATACCAGATCTTGAGCCGGTTTATCCGCTCTGTGCTGACAAACGTTATCAAAGAACGGTGAGCTGATTGAAATAAACTGCTCAAGCAATGTTTGCTCTTGTTCGCTGAAGCTAAGTGTAGATAGCCCCATCTTTTCGAGTTCTTGTTGTAAGGGAGTCATGATTCCTGCAAATGACGATGATCCTGTCAGTATTATACTGAATAAAAAAATAATGGTGCGGAAATTGCCGATAGAAAAGGCAGAAAGCTAAACACGAACTCTCAATTGTTGAACTCATATAGAGAGCAATATCAATATTTTGAATATGCATCAGAGTGATATGCATACCTCGGGTGTATGATTTCGGCTCGAAGTAAGCGTTTGCGCGCTGAGGCATCAAGGGATAAACGTTTTTCTCGTTATCCGGCTTAAGCTTAGCGATGTGCTTCACGTATTAATTGGTTAGGTTTTTTATTGCTGCAATTGGCATCAAGGAACGGGTTCATGAAGAAAATAATATTAATTGCTGTATGCATAATGTTTGCAATTGCTGCAATAACAAGTGTGACTTCAACATCTTATATATCAAATCAAGAAATAGATAAGATCATTTTGAAGAAATCTCAGGCACAAGCCGAGTTACTGGCTAAAAATGTGGAATACATATTAAGTACCTCTCCACAGCCTTTAGACGATTTACAAAAATTAGTTCAGTCATTGAAAATCCGTTCTGATATTAGCTATGCGGTAGTGATTGATAAAAATGTTCAAGCTGTTGCCCATAGTGACATCGAAAAACTCAACAAAATCTATAATGACAGCTATACCGTGGCAGGAGCAACAAAAGGAAAGCCACAACACTCCAAATGGTATGCCGATGTGCAGGATGTATGGGTCTATGACATCCTGTCCCCCGTTTACGTGGATGGTGAATTATACGGGACTTTTGATATCGGTATTCCTATCACAGAAGTTAGCGAAGCCGCGAAGGGCATTGTGATGACACAGCTAATCGCTATCTTGGCTATCTTCAGTATTTGTGGCTGTGTACTTATGTTGTTGCTGGGTAAATTGCTAAGACCGCTTTCAGGCCTACAGCATGCGCTGGAAAATATCTCGAAAGGGGATGGTGATCTGACAATTCGATTGCCGGTTCGCGGTAATGATGAAATTGCCCATATCTCCACGGCATTTAATATCTTTGTCGGAAAAATCAATGAGATTGTTGCTCAGGTGGTTAACACTGGAGGAGATCTTGGTCACTCTGCAGCAGAGCTGCGGAGTCAATCCCAGCAGGCGTTATCTCGAGGTCAAGAGCAGAGCGAGCAGTCTTTGTTAGTCGTGACTTCGATGAATGAAATGATAGCCACAATCGGTGAAATATCACAGAATGCAGCCGGTGCCGCGGAGTCTGCAGAAAATGCCAATATAGAAACCGAGGAAGGGCAAAGAATCTTACGGGCAGCGACAAGTACGATTACTGAGCTTGCAGAGCAAATGAATGATATGTCAGAGGTGATAACCTCCCTTGCCGAAAGAACACAATCTATCGGCTCTATCCTGGAGGTAATACGGGGAATATCAGAGCAAACTAACCTGTTGGCGTTAAATGCAGCTATTGAGGCTGCGCGTGCAGGTGAGGCCGGCCGTGGCTTTGCAGTTGTTGCCGATGAAGTAAGAAATCTGGCGACTAAGACGGCTCAGTCAACCAGTGAAATTCAAACTATGATTGACCAACTGCAGCATGAAGCGAAAAACGCTGTTGATGCGATGGGCAGTAGTAAATCACTAACGGTAGAAGGCTCTCAGGCAACGAAAAAGGCTCAGCAAGCTCTTGAGCAAATTTCAGCGCAGGTAATGGTGATACTTGATATGAATACACAAGTCGCAACTGCAACTGAACAGCAGTCTAGCGTTGCTAATGAAATTAACGTCAATATGGATACGGTGGATAACTTGGTTAAAGCTGGTCTTGCGGCCAGCCAAGAACTAGAAAAATCCAGTCAAAATTTGACGGGGCTTGCCCAGACGCTAGATCGTCATGTTGGCTCTTTTAAAATCAACCATTAATCACTAAAACTGTTGAATTAGCTCCATTATGGGGCTAATTCTAATGTGAGAGTTGGTATTACCTAGAGCGCGTTTAATATATAAATGCAAAAATAGAATAATAATTCTAATCTGATTTGATAAGTTAATACGTATTAGTACTAGTATCAATGTGATGGGCTGTACTGTCTATGGAGATTAACAATGACAACGTTTTACGATCTTTCAGCAACCTCGATCCGCGGCGAGCAAATATCAATGAATGATTTTGCCGGTAAAGTAGTATTAGTCGTTAATACAGCAAGTAAATGTGGCTTTACTCCTCAGTATCAGGGATTACAGGACTTGTACGCTAAATATAAAGATCAGGGGCTGGTCATTTTGGGTTTTCCTTGCAATCAGTTTGGCGATCAAGAGCCGGGTGGCAATGAGGAAATAGCAGAAGCTTGTCAGATCAATTACGGTGTTGATTTTCAGATGTTTGAGAAAGTGGATGTGAATGGTCCCGAGGCACATGAAGTGTTCCGCTACCTGAAGAAAGCATTACCCGGCTTGCTGGGGCAAAAAGTGAAGTGGAATTTTACTAAGTTTCTGGTTGGAAAAAGCGGTAGACCACTTAAGCGTTATGCACCGACCAAGCGCCCGGAATCGATGGAAGAGGATATCTTAAGGGCGCTGAAGGCGTAATCACATACAGTAGTCTGGGAATAAGAAGCCTGATATTGCCAGGCTTCAAGTTCATGCAATATTGCTTCTGGGTCAGCTTAATCGGGTAGATAACACTGATAACGGGTGGCTGCCAATCCATCCTACAGGTGATATTATGTTCGAAAACAGTGTGTTCTCATTTGCAATTTAACCGCAAGGGGCGCAGAATTTAGCTTCTTTAATCAGTCTGACATATCGCCTAAATGCAGAGTCTAAAAAATAATATAAAAATTTACTTTGCCGTTGCACTCTACATTCTCTGGGTTGTTGTTTTTGCCGCCTTCAATTACTACCAAGAAAAAAGGCAGCTCTATTCAGATCTGGATCGCCAACTTGAAAGTGCCGCAAGAACTATTCCATTGTTGCTGCCAAGCAAGTTTCATAATAAGGCAATGGCTGAAGGTGATCTGTCTGATGAGCAGAATTTGGAAATTACGACTAAGTTATCGGAATATACACGTAGCAATGAAATTGCTTACATATATACATTGATACTACGAAATAATGAAATGTTGTTCACTTCCGCAAGTGCATCTGAACAAGAATTGAAAAACAGTATAAATTTGACGACTTTTTACGGACACTATGACGATGTTGATCCATCGGTATATCAAGTGTTGAAAAGTGG
This sequence comes from Photobacterium obscurum, assembly GCF_026191635.1. Lineage (GTDB taxonomy): Bacteria > Pseudomonadota > Gammaproteobacteria > Enterobacterales > Vibrionaceae > Photobacterium > Photobacterium obscurum. The sequence continues at coordinate 122,812 of NZ_JAKRRW010000012.1, read as the reverse complement.
TGAAAAGGGGTTCACCGAATACAGTGATAAATGGGGACGTTTTCGTAGTATTTATATTCCCCTCTATGCTGAAGATGGAACGGCTTATATTGCCGCTGCTGATATTTCCATTAGCCATATTGAGACACTGTTAAGAGCAAATTTTTACCTGACACTTGTAATTTCTGCATTATTTTTACTATTGCTTTATCCTTTGTTTCTTGCATTTACTTCAGAGTCACGCCGTCTGGCTAAGAGTTTGGAAGAAAGGGTAGAACTGCGGACATCTGAGTTGGTTCAAAGTGAAGCAAAGCTTAATTCAATTCTAGAGCATTCGCCTGTTGGTATTTTCCATTACGACACTGATGGAAAGTTAATAAAAACGAACAAGCGCTTTGAAGAAATTATTGGAGAAACACGTGAGGCTCTGATTGGTTTTAACATGCTCACACACCTTAAAGACCCTCAGTTACTTAAAGCCGTTCAACAATCTTTAGTTGGAAATGTTAGCTCTTTTGACGGTGCCTACACGTCTATTATCGGGAACCGCTTTATGTTCCTTCACGCCGACTTTGTGCCACTGTATTCAAGCAGTGGTAAGATTGAAGGTGGTGTTGGTGTTTATGAAGATATGACGGAAAAACAACAGAGCACGGATAACTTAAATAAACTGTCACTGGTGGTAGAAAGTAGCCCTAATGGCATTCTTATTGCAGACATTGATGGCACTATTGAATATGTGAACCCAAAATTTTCTAAGATCACAGGCTATTCGCCTGCTGAAGCGATTGGAAAAAAAGCAAATATTTTAAGATCTGGAGAAACAGATCGCTCTGTCTTTGAGCATTTGTGGGCAACAATATTATCCGGGCATGAATGGCACGGAGAGCTACAGAATCGCAAGAAAAATGGTGATTTATATTGGGCTCAAGTTAGTATTGTGCCAATTTCTAATAATAAAGGCATTATTACTCAATTTATTGGTATTCAAGAGGATGTGACGGAAGTAAAAGCTGCATCGCAGAAAATAGTCTTTCAAGCGAAGCATGATATGCTGACAGGTTTGATTAACCGATACGAATTTGAATTAAAATTAGCTCGGTTAGTTGATGATGCACAAAAGAATAATACTATACATGCTTTGTGCTTCTTAGATCTCGATCAGTTTAAAATTATTAATGATACATGCGGCCATGTCGCTGGCGATGAGTTATTACGTCAATTAAGCTTATTATTACAAAAAAACTTACGTCCGCAAGATACGTTAGCCAGAATTGGTGGTGATGAGTTTGCTATTTTAATGGAATATTGTGATCAGGAATTAGCAGAGAAAACGGCAAAAAACCTATTAGACCTAGTTAAAAAGTTTCAGTTTATTTGGATGAAGAATACTTTCAGTATTGGAGTTAGCATCGGTCTAACGCCAATAAGCAAGACTTCGGGTAATATTACGGAAGTACTGATCCATGCTGATTCAGCTTGTTATGCCGCCAAAGATTTAGGCCGTAACAGAATCCACGTCTATCATTCTGATGATGTGTTGCTTGCTCAGCGAGATGGTGAATTCCGGTGGGTTAATGAAATAAAAGATGCCCTAAGCGAAAATCGCTTCGAGCTCTATGCACAGCCTATCGTGTCACTCTCAGGCGCACCGCATAAGCAGATTTATGAGGTACTACTCCGCCTACGAGCTAAAAATGGTGACATTATTCCTCCCGGTGCTTTTTTTCCTGCGGCGGATCGATATAACTTATCTCAACCGATTGACCGCTGGGTTGTCGATCACACTTTTGCGTGGCTGAAAAAAAATCAGTCTCAGCTTGATGATTTAGATCACCTGGCGATTAATCTTTCGGGCGCATCTTTAGGTGATAACGATTTACTGCGTCATATAATGCATCAGATTGAAAGCGATAACCTGCCTCCTAGCAAGATTAAATTTGAAATAACGGAAACCGCTGCGATTAGCAACCTACGTGATGCAAGCTTGTTTATCAATACATTGCGGGAGTTTGGCTGTCAGTTCGCATTAGATGATTTTGGCAGTGGCTTATCATCGTTCGCTTACCTTAAGAACTTAGCGGTGAGTACGCTTAAAATAGATGGTCTTTTTGTTAAGGATATTCTGGATAATCAGATTGATAGCGCTATGGTTAAGTCGATCAATGAAATTGGCCATGTCATGGGAATGAAAACGATAGCTGAGTTTGTCGAGAGTGATGAGATAAAAGAGCGGCTAACAATGATTGGAGTCGATTTTGCCCAAGGCTACGGTATCGGTAAGCCAAAGCCGATTAATAGTATCCTCGAAGAGCTATCACGCCCTAAGGCCTTAGCATACGATGTGAATTAGTCTGTCTGTAATATTGTGACTTTGATAATCAGTAATAGATTGAATATTAACTTTATTTTTCAATGCAATAGATGGCCTGAAAGCTGTTGACGTTAGCAGGTGAGGCAAAGCGTTGGGTTTGTTTAATCATTTGTTGTTTAAATTTGATATGGTGCTGTTGAGTGATGTCGACTAACTGCGCGATAGCTCTATTGCGATGGCTGTTTTCTTTCTTTTTTTTCAGGTAGCAACCAAGGACATTTAACTGGATTGAAGAGTCATTGAAGTTACCGATTTCATCTTCTAGCTGTTTGATGGCATGTACTAGCGTCTTGTTTTCTTTTGATGGGAAGAGGGGTGTGAAATAATCCATTAGGTAGCCCAACTTGTTGCAGGAGATATGTAATTGGTGGACTGTACTATCGGGACTCTTGCTATTTAATTCGTTACACAATTTATGAATATGGCTAAAATGCTTCCAAATGATCTGTTTGGCAAAGCTCTGGCAGGATGTATTACCATTCGCTGAGGGTACGTCGAGTTCTGACAAAAGTCCCTCGACCAATAGGCATTGTTGCTCATAGTTTTCCATTTTTAGCCATTTTTTTAGTTCTTTGTAGGCTTTTCTTCGTTCATCCTGCAACTCATCAAAAAAACACGTCAACCCCTGGTGATATTTGTGTTCTAAACAATAGAAGCAGTCATCCATCTTAAATAGAAAGATATCGAGCTCCCTCAGTCGGTTGGTTTTTAGCATCATTGTCTTAAGTTCATTTTCCAGCATCTTTTTGGGCTGGGAGGCAAACAATGGACTAAGCAGGCAGAGCAGAGTTAGACAACGTCTAAGTGCCACTCTGTACTGGTGGAGAAATTCGCAGTGGTCATCACGAATTATGCCTTTTTCATGTTGCCTCGCATGCTTAAACTCCGCTCTGAGGAAATGAATGGTGGGTAGGTAAATGTCAGCTTTTGCTGACAACGCAGTTTCATTTTTTTTTCTTTTGGGGAATTTCAGTTGATCGCGCTTATTTACATTCATTCTTTCACCTCCTTATAAACTGTAGTTGCTGTATCTAAGGGTGGGACAGAAAGGTACTGAAATGGGTAGGGACGGTTAAAGATAAAAACATTTATCAATCAATCTGGTTACAAGAGTATTAGGTGGATTTCTGCATCTGTTTTTTGGACTGGCAATTTGCGTTTACGTGTTTGATTTACATTTGATTAACATTGTTTTTGGCCAAACCTTCTCATCTTTCGTCCGGTAATGCTACTTCTATAAGTACGGCGCCAGAGTATTTGGCTATTGGTTGCTGAAAATAGAAAGTGAGGATAAGACGGATGGGCAAGATGATTGATAATCCAATGGGAACGGATGGCTTTGAGTTTGTGGAATATACGGCACCAACCCCAGAGGGTATCGCAAATTTGAAGAACCTGTTTCGTATGATGGGTTTTGCTGAAGTCGCTAAACACAAGCACAAGGCTGTTTGGCTATATCGCCAGGGCGATATCAATTTTATCGTGAATGGCGAATCTCATTCGCAAGCTGCCGGGTTTGCAGGGGTTCATGGGGCCAGTGTGAATGCGATGGCTTTTCGGGTTGCAGACTCTAGCCAGGCACTTGCTTATGCTGTCGAGAAAGGTGCAACGGCGTGTGCGGCTCAGGCCGGCCCGATGGAGTTAAATATTCCGGCTATTTACGGCATCGGTGAGTCTTTAATTTACTTGGTCGATCGATATGGCGAGCATGATATCTACGAGATTGATTTTGACTATTATCCTGATTATAAAGCCCAGATGGCGAAATTGGATGCTGGTTTGAGAGTGATTGACCATCTTACTCATAATGTTAAGCGTGGCAACATGGATCTGTGGGCAAGCTTCTATGAGAAAATTGCCAACTTCAGAGAGATCCGCCATTTTGATATTAAGGGGAAGATGACAGGCTTGCTTTCTCGTGCCATGACGGCACCTTGCGGAAAAATCCGTATCCCAATTAATGAGTCACATGACGATAAATCACAAATTGCCGAATACTTGGATCAGTACAACGGGGAAGGGATCCAGCATATCGCCCTTAGTACTGAGAATATTTTAGAGACAGTGCAAACATTGAAAGATGGTGGGCTGGCCTTTATGGATACACCGGATACCTATTATGAAGGCATTAACAAGCGTGTTCCCGGCCACCATGAGAATGTTGCCAAGCTTAATGAATTGAAGATCCTCATTGATGGCGATGAAACCGGTATCTTGTTGCAGATTTTTACCGATACCGTGATTGGCCCGGTATTTTTTGAAATTATTCAGCGCAAGGGTAACCAGGGCTTTGGTGAAGGTAACTTTCAGGCGTTGTTTGAATCTATCGAGTTGGATCAAATTCGCCGAGGTGTACTGAAAGTAGAAGACTAGCTAGTTTCTAGAGGTTTCGAGAAGGTGGGTGTGGAGCAACCATACTCACCTTTTTAGCTGGAATATAATATGGTTATAGTTGGCTCTCGATAGGTAGTATGCCCGACAACCATGCGCCTATTTTAGCCCAGATACTGGCATTAGGCTCGGAATCAAATTGGACTGCATTGTGATCATCAATCCAAATGATCTCGCCGTTATTAAGTGCTAAACGATAGGTATTTTTGATCAAGCCAGTGTCCATTTGTTGATAGATATGTTCCACAAATTCGGGCGTATCCAGGAAGACGCCCATTTCGGTATTGATATAGGCCGAACGGGGGTCGAAGTTAAACGAGCCGACAAATACGGTGTGCCGGTCGATAATAAACGTTTTTGCATGTAAGCTAGTCTGCGAACTGCCGAGCCATGAGCGGTCTTTTTTCAGACTGGGATCGACCTTAACCTCGTAAAGCTTCACACCGCCTTCTAGTAACATCTTCCGATATTTGGCGTACCAGCCATGTACGGCAAATACATCATTGGATGCCAGCGAATTGGTAATAATGGTGACATTTAATCCTTCTCTTGCCGCATCAGCCAATGCTTTTGCTCCATTTTTTGTTGGAACGAAGTAAGGAGAAATTAGCAAGAAATCGGATTCGGCCTGTTCCAGTACCGCAGTGATCTGGTGCAGCAACAGTGCATTGGTATCTTTGGCATAGACTTTTGACGGTTGATCATAAACAACCACGGCCTCGGCCAAATAAAAATCGAGCGATTGGTTTTTAATATTTTGGGCGAGTGGTAGCTCGGCCAAGGTTGTGATGTAGGCCGAGTCTTTAAAATAGTTCTCCAATGTTTGATGCCATTGGGCTAGCTGGGTTTCTGTCGGAGCCTGAATATTATCGACCAGGTATTCAACGGGCGTTGCTGGGCGACTGTTCCAGTACACATCAAATTGAACGGTGATATCGGCAACCGCTGCACCAATGAGTAATAGATCAAAATCACCGAAATCGACGGTGTCATTGGCGGCGAAATACTCGTTACCAATATTGCGACCACCAGTAATTGCGAAGGCACCATCGGCAATAATTGCCTTATTGTGCATGCGGCGGTTTAATCGATCGAAATCACCGACAAAGCCTAGCAGCCGAAAAGAACGGTTTTCAAAAGGGTTAAATAGCCGCAATTCAATGTTGGGATGGCTAGATAAGGTGGCAAGGGTGGCATCATCTCGTGACTGCATATCATCCAGCAATATTCGTATTCGAACCCCACGTTCGGCAGCTTGATAAAGCGCCCAGGTCATTAGCGAGCTGGTATTGTCATCTCGATAAATATAATACTGCAGGTCAATGCTTTTCTCGGCTGCTTGAATCATAGCCAAACGGGCAAGTAGTGCCTCTTGTCCGTCATCAAGCGGGTAAAAGCCGGAAAGGCTGGAATAGGGCTCTAAGTAGGGTAGGGTATACGTAGCTAAGGCGGTATTGGTATCAAAAGGAATGCCGGTACTAAACTCCTTGTTGATTGGTGCTTGTTGGGAGCAGCCGATAAGGACAGCGATAAAACTAAAGTTGATAAACCGTAAAACGCGATAAAAAGAGCGGTGTGTTTTTCTCATTAGTATAAATTTGAATTCCATTTTAATCAGGTGTGAAAAATGAAGACTGTATTACTTCAGTGTAACTGATTGTATTAATTTATCACTAATGGAAGTGAGCTCCCCCGTACCGTAATACAGACGGAGGAGCTAGCTTTGTAGTTAGGTAGCCAATTTTGGTTTACATTAGTTGAATCGGTAGTTCAGCCCAACGCTTACACTATCTTCATCAATATTATCCTGGTGTGGCTTCATCCCGAAGGAGTGATTGTAGTTACTTACAATCTGGAATTGTTTATTGAAGTTGTAACCAGCCGAAGCCCCAGCCATGAGTCCGAAGTCTGAGTTATTGAATGCATCATTTTCAAAATGAGTATAGGTAATGCCGGCTTCTGGTGAGATGAAGACGTTGGATTGTTCAATGTTAAATGGCTTTTCGACTGCGACTGAGTAGTTGTCATATTCTGCGCCTTCTCCACTAAGTGTTGCGGCTGTACCTTTTAATGTTCCCCATTTCAGTTGGCTTCCGGCCTGAAACTTAACCCCATCCATGCTGGTACTGCTGCTTCCGACATGGACTGAGCCATGTTCATAATTCGCACCAACGAAAGTCTGCACATCTTGAGCCTGTGATACAGCTGGTAATACCGCAATCATAGCAACGACAAGTAAGTTCATCTTTTTCATATTTTATATTTCCTTGTAAGCTGACTTTCTCATCATATAAAAAACACCGCACAATAAAACTGTGATCTGCCGCAAGTTTAGATTGCGGAAATAACGACTGCTTTGGCTTATTTTCCTTATAAAAAAGCCCGCAGTCGATTTTTCGTACTGCGGGCAAGTTTATTCAGAATCTGAAAGTTGTTAGCTTTCGGTTACACCGTGCCATTGATAGTGATTGTTTGGCTTCTTGCTGACAATGCCCTCCTCGAGCAACTGCTTAAAGATGTCGTCGACTTCTTCGCTGGTGAGCTTCAAAAATCGCGTCACGGCCCGCTTGGTACAGTTGACTTGGTTATTACTCAGCGCATCTATGACGTTCTCATAAGCCGTTTTGGGCGCTTCAGGCTCGGCTTGAATATCGGGTATATCACAGGTTTCTGCATCCTGACCGGCTTCCATGTGATTTGTTAGTAGCTCTGGCTCTTTGGGTTCGGTAGCCGAGAACGCATTTATGGTGATTGGGTTCATGCTACGAAACTGGTTCCGGAAGCGTAGCTCCTCGCCGATCAAGCCAACAAAGAATGCGGCGAAGAAATCTAGCAGCACGGATAAGAAAACAACCAGGCCTAGCTGCGCAGTCTGGGTCTGTACATTGAGTGACTTAGCCAAGCTGTCGATAAGGCCAATGACCGAGCCCTGGCTGACAACTGGCAGGCTATCGCGTTCGGTAGCCAGATCTTGCTGTTGTTGACGTAGCTTGTCGTTTTCTCGCTGGATACGGGTTACCCCCGTAGCAATCCGCTCCATCTGAATGTATTTTTCGGCCGCAACATTGTTTAGTTCAATTTGTTTCTCGATTGCTTCGATCTGCATGTTGTAACTATTGATCTTACTCTGCTGAACATTGACATGGCTCTGCGCCTTGTTGGTTGCGCTGTTTATGCCACCGACTGAGCCACCAATTGAGATCGCTGCGAGAACCGCATAGAAGGCAAATGCCGAGAAAGCACCGGTATAGTTTCGACGAGCCCGGCGCTCACCAAATTCATACCAGGCAAAAAACTTACCCAGTTCAAAAATGACAGCCAGGCCACCAAAGAGAAGCTGCATAACCGGATTTTCGTCAATCGACAAAAACAGTAGCAGAGAGAAAATGATTGAAGCAAAAATGGATGCACCCGTGAAGCTGTATACCGTCCACATCGCAAATGACCCTTTCGGGTACCGTACCGGTAAATTTTCGTTGTAAAGCATAAAATTGGTTCTGTTTCTATGAGCCATCAGGTTCATAATTTCAGCTTGTCGGTATATGCCGCCAAGCGATAAAAAAAGGTGGCTAAGGATACCCTAAAATAGCCCCTGTTCCCTTATAAAATAAGGCGCTTAGCGATTTCTCGGCGGAAATTTACACGGCGCTTTCATAACTGGAGAAATCTTGACCAGTTCTAGACGGGGCTAAAATGCAAAACGTCGCTAGCGTGCTACAAGGTGGCCTATGGATATGTGGAGTTGGCGGGCTTTTCTGGTGAAGTGAAGCGGAGAACAAACATTGATTTTTGCCAAATTACGATCCCAGGTCTAGATTAAATACTCTAGGCCGCTATTCATTTGTCGGGGAGAGCATATTGATTTTGGCGGCAATATTTTACACCTATAGCAAGGAGCACAGATGAAAGAGCTTTTAAATGAGTATCCAGTGATCACCAAGGTGCCGGTTGCCTGGGGTGAGATGGATGCGTTTAATCATGTCAATAATGTGGTGTATTTCCGCTATTTTGAAACGGCTCGAATAGAATATTTTCGTGAAGTTGCCTTGATGGAAGAAATGCATAAAACGGGAGTAGGGCCAGTATTGAGTGAAACCAGTTGTTGCTATAAGTTACCGGTTACTTTTCCTGATACGCTTTATATCGGCAGTCGTGTTTCTGAGCTAAAAGATGATCGTTTTACGATGGAATACGCAATTGTGAGCCAAAAGCTTGGCGCAGTAGCCACAACAGGCACGGCGAAGGTTGTAATGTTTGATTTTAATACGAACCAAAAAGCGACTCTGTCGCAGCTTCTTGTTGATAGCATCCAGGCTATAGAAGCCCGCACAATAGTACAGCAGGAAATGGTTTAACCGACGGCCTAAACGGCAGCTTGAGCTGTCGTTTTGTACTATACCCAAGCATCTTGAGGCAGTTTGGGGATATCAGCAAATCGCCCTTCGAGTAAGCTGGTATTCTCCTACAGCCATAATTATATGCTAGCAAAGGAAATTTACGAATTAATCAATAAGGCTTAACTATAAGCCTATTGCTGTCATTTAAATACTTGTGATTTTATCTGCCTCAATTCATCTCGTTTTTCTGCAGATGTTTCAAGAAAAATAGAGGTATTGATTACTTTTTTAAATCGATCGTCATTTATATCTAATTTGTTTAATGACAAGCAGGTCGCGTGTAATAATTCGCTAGACAATGGGTATTGTTTATAATGATTGAAGATATCGTCTGCATTATTGCATGCTAAAATCGTTTTAATTTGTGATTTTACTTCTTTTTCTAATGTATCGAATGTTTTTGAAATATTATCTTTCTGCAGCTGACTAATCGCCTCTAGATTGTCATCTAACGTAATTTTTTTAGCGTAACTGTTTCTTCCAAGCAGGGAAAACATCAACGAATAAACAACGGCTTCTTTAGGTGATATGTCTGTATCTTCTAAAGAGCGGATTTCGCGTACTATTAATTCACTTGCCGCATAGGATTTTCCCGCCAACAATATTGGCATAATAGACAGTACGAAACCCGTTTGTTTTGAATGGTTTTGACTTATTTTTTTTGTGATATTTATCTTGATTCGCTTGTTGCTTAACACTTTTACAAAAAGCTTTCTCAGTAATTTTGGTTGGTATAAACTTCGGTTTGATGCTGATATAATTAGGTCTAAAATAGCATCTTTCCGTGCTAAAATATATTGATTTAGAATGTCAATAGAGTGGCTAGACTTATTTTTTGCCAGCAGTTCAAAGATGAAGTCAGGCTCTGTTTCACACAGCTTACTTGGATCTGTCTTTAAAAAATATGCCAGTGATTTTTCTGGTGACTTAGCTATGTGATACTTACTCAGCGTATGGTTTGCCCGGAACGACCAGGGGTTTGTTTTTAATAATTCTGCGGAGTATACAAGACCACGTTGGGAGCGGGTGTCCTCGACAAAGTAGTGTGTTAACTCAGTCAATAAACTAATTTTATTTGTCTTCTTATAGAGAGCTTCAAGGAGTGCAATATTGTACTTTCTTTCAATGTAATCTTTGAATATAAGTTTAACCAGACGGTGATCGGATATAAACTTAATAACAATCTGCAAATACAGTTTTTCCGTTATCTCTAGCTTTTCCAATTTGTTTGCCAGTAAACGCCTTGCTTTTAGTTTATTATAGAGAGGTGAAAATTTATTTTTAAAATCTCTTAACTGATAGCTATCATCTAAAATCAGATCGTATCCTTGTTCTACAAGGAAGTTTAATGACTGAGTATTCAATATTTTTGGAATTGCAACGATAATGGTTCTGAGGTTATCAGCGAGAGTTTTGTTTTTATATACACTATTAATGTTGTGATATATCTCTTTAATATATTCTTCAGAGCCAGCAACGAACATCAGCTGGATAGAGTGATGTTCTAAAAGGTGAATAACATCCCCTTTGCGGTTTGAGTGATAGGCTTCTACTTTGCATAGAGCATTCAAGCTGCTTCGCATCAGCAACCCAGCTGATTTATTTTCATAGCAAAACAGTGTTACTAGTCTCTCATTTGGCTCTTGCATATTTTTTAGTTATATCTTGTTGGATCGTTATGGTAGTTGCCTTAATTTATCATGATAATCCAATCATAAAAATATACTAGCTTAATATATTTACTATATGACTTTGAGTGCATTGCTATTTATATCTTATCTTGCGATGACCATCTTAAGAAGGGGATAAAATGATTGGACTGAGGCGATGAAACTCAGGCTTTAAGTATTTATCGATGAGTATTCAAACACTCCACGCCACCTCATGCCCGATTTCGCTCAAGGCGTAATAGGCAGTCTTCTAAAGAGTAAGACAATTCAGTCGCAATTTTCCCTTATTCGCGCACCTAAGTTGCAATTTATCGCAATGTGAATTTTCACCAAATCATCTTGTTTATTCTTGTCGTCATACCCAAACAATTGGAGAGACAGACAATGAAAAAGAAGATTACTTACAGGCTACAGGTTGTATTGTTCAGCATGCTCTTGCTTGCTCCTGCCTTTGTGCTAGCCACTCCATTAGAAGAGATGATCAGCCAGTATAATCAAGCGGCTGCCGGGGATAAAACCAAAGTTGATACGGTTTATCAACAACTAGAGAGCCTCATTGAAAGGGAAGGGGCTAAGCCCGTCACATTAGCCTATTTAGGTAGCGCCGAAACATTAAAGGGCCGTGATGCCTGGATGCCCTGGACGGCGATGAAATATGTCGAGCAGGGGTTGGCAAAAATAGATAAAGGGCTCAACCTACTCGCTGCTAATCCCATTCCGCTGCAAGAGCAACAGGTACTGCAAGGGGTGCCGGAATCCTATCTGACTCAGGCCATTTCAGCGTCTACATACACTTTGCTACCTGATATGTTTAACCGCTTCGAGCGTGGTTACGATATCTACCTTTCCTTGTTAGCCCAACCGGAGTTTTCGCAGGCGCCATTTGCAGCGACTGCTTGGATATACGGCTATGCCATCGAGGCGGCTATTCGGGCTGAAGATTTGCCTCAGGCTAAAACGTGGCTAGCCGTAATGGAGCGCAATGATGCAAACCATCCCCTAACACAGAAAGCCCGTGTATCAATCACTGAGGCCTAGGGAGAAAGGTATGATTCAGTTCTCTATGATTCAGAAGCGTTATTTGTTGGGAAAACAGGACGTTCATGCCTTAAACGGAGTGTCAGGCTCTGTCGGGCGTGGGGAAATGGTGGCACTGTGCGGGCCGTCAGGTTCAGGGAAAAGTACTTTGCTGAATGTACTTGGCTTGCTGGATATGGACTATCAGGGGGAAGTGCTATTTGGCCCCAACCCATCATCAATGCAACCGGCTCCGAAGACTCCTTTGGAAGCAGCTGCATTTCGCCGAGTCCAGCTAGGCTTCGTGTTTCAAAAGTTCAATCTCGTGCCGGTGATGACGGCGTTGGAAAACGTCGCTTATCCGTTGCATCTCAATGGGCTTACCAAGCAAGAACAACAGCGTCAGGCCAAACAAATGCTGGAAAAGGTTGGCCTTGGGAAGTATATCGACCATCGACCGGATCACCTATCTGGGGGACAGCAGCAACGGGTGGCGATTGCCCGGGCACTGGTGCATCAGCCAAGTTTGGTGATTGCCGATGAGCCGACTGCCAGTTTGGACAGCCAGACCGCCAATGGGGTAATCGACATCATGAAGGAGCTTGGTCACGAACAGGGAACAACGTTTATCGTAGCGACCCATGATCCTCGTATGGCCGAACATTGCGACCGAACAATCGAATTACTGGACGGGAAGATCCTGCAGGAGGCAATGAGATGGGTAAGTTAGAACTTGGTAAATTAGGGAGCGGTAACCTGACAGACCTGGTTATGCCATACCACCTCAAATTAGCATGGCTGAATCTACTACGAAACGGGCGACGTAGTCTGTTGTCCGTCATGATCATAGCCATTGCCATCTTTGCTTTGACGTCTGCAGGCGGGTTTGGCTTGTACACCTATGAATCACTTGAAGAGTCAACCGCCAGAGAGACGGGTCATATTACCCTGAGCCAACCGGGATACTTCGAAAAAGACGAGGAGATGCCGCTGAGCAATGGTTTGAGTCATACCCGAGCCATGATTAACGTGCTCATGAAAAACGACGATGTTCGTGCCGTTCAGCCACGGGTGTATTTTAGTGGACTGATTTCCAATGGCAGTAAATCGACGATTTTTACCGGTACAGGTGTCAACGACCGAGAGTTTGACCTCAAAGGCCCTTTTTTGGGTATGCGAGAAGGCAAAACATTATCTGATATCACATCAAGCCGCTACGATCCGCTGGAGCCGGAAGTGATGTTGGGTGCTGATTTGGCGAGAAATATGGATGTTGAGGTGGGGGACTGGATAACCTTATTAGTAACAACCAGTGATGGTGCGCTGAACGCGGTCGACTTTAAGGTTCATGGGACTTACTCAACAGGTGTCCCGGAGTTAGATAAGCGCCAGCTTTATATTCAAATCCAGTCAGCGCAAGAGTTACTGGCATCAGACAAAGTCAGCACTTTATCGGTTTTTTTGTATAGCACGGATCAGACTGAAGCCCTGTTGTCGGTTATTGATAGCCAACTCATGGCGATGGACTCTGAGCAGTTGATTGAGCTGACTCCCTGGCAAGACCGTGCGTTTTTCTATACCAGCGTGAAGAGCTTGTATAACCGCATATTCGGCATCATGGGAGCGGTTATGGGGTTGGTCGTGTTCGTTTCCCTGTTTAATACCATGACCATGTCGGTGACCGAGCGAACCCGGGAGATTGGAACCTTATCTGCGCTAGGCAGCTACCCGAGAGAGATTGTTGGTGGATTTATGCTGGAGTCGGGGCTTTTGGCGGTGATCGGTTCGGTGATTGGCGGATTGATGACGCTAGCAACGACATTGCTGCTGATGGTGGTTGAAATTAACATGCCACCACCACCGGGGCATGCTGAAGGTTATCCTATTCATGTTTATTTTTCATTACCGCTTGTGACGTATGCCACTGGCAGCGTACTCATCATTTGCCTGCTTGCTGCTTATTTCTCTGCGCGAAAAGGAACGAACAGATCCATTACGGAGGCACTCTCTTATGTATAAATGGTTTGTATGTAATAGGAAACGGATTCAACAAGCAGTGTTGATGGTTTTGCTGGGGTTATTGGCCGGTAATGTTAATGCACAACCGGAAAAGACAGTTGGCGAGATTTTAAAACGTGCAGATCAGTATCGTTTGGATGCAGATGCTGCAAAAGTCGTGTCACAGGTGTTGCTGTATGAAAACGGTGAGCTTGATAAAACCCGCAAATATAATGTTTATACCCGTCCTAATCGTGAATCGCTAGTGGTGTTCAAGTCGCAGGTGGAGGCAGGACAGAAAATGCTGATGCTGGGTGATAACTACTGGCTGCTGATGCCGAAAAGTCGTCGTCCGATCCGCATTACACCGATGCAAAAGCTGCTGGGAGAAGCATCGGTTGGCGACATATCGACTTTAACCTGGAGTGAGGACTACCAAGGCCAATGGGTTAAGGAAACAAAATTGCAGCTACCATCGACGGAGAGCCTGAACACTATTCAGCTGGAACTAACGGCCAAAACGTCTGGGGCCAGCTATCAGCGGATAGAGCTTTGGCTTGAGCAGGGCAGTGACTTCCCGATTAAGGCAAACTTGTACCTACGTTCTGGAAAATTAGCAAAAGAAGCGTGGTTTACCAAAGGGCTGCGAGATTCACTCACTGGGGTCGTCTCAATGACATTGCTAGACCGAATTCAGCCCAATAAGAAAACCGTGATTGAGTATCAGGAGATTGTACCGATGGCGCTGGAGGCGAAGTTCTATAACCCGGCCTATTTGTCACGAAATAGTGTATCGGAGCTTTAGCATGCGCCGAGTCACTGTATTCCTGTTAGCAAGCTTACTTCTGCCGAGGTTGGTCGATGCCAACCAACTGGAAGCCAATTGGGACTGGATGGTTAGCCTCGAGCATCAAAAGTTAAAGAGCAGTTTGTATTTTCCGGATAGCCAGAATGAAAATGAGAAGTCGATAAATGCGCTGTTGGATGTTGAGCTTCGCTACCTTGAGTGGCTCGGTGTACTGGCTCTGAAAGGCAACAATCTCTACTCCAGCCAACCAGATAACGACAGTGAAGCAGAGCTGGTGGTTAAAGAGTTGTTTTGGCAGGGTACGGCATCATTTTTAGATGTGGATCTCGATATTACGTTGGGAAAGGTAAGAGTTGATTGGGGTGTCGGCTATGGTTATCGCCCGCTGGATATTATCAAGCCTTATCGAAGAAACCCGATTGGTATCCAAGTCGAGGAAGGGGCGGGAGTAGTATCAGTTTCTTATTTTGATTATTGCTTTGATGATTGCTGGTGGAACACCGGTGAGTGGACGCTGATCTATGCTGATTCGTCCTGGGTATCGCAACAAGGCTCCGAACTGGAACAAAGCAGTGAACAGCAGGGTATTGGTATCAGGCGTTATTGGCTGGCGGGTGACAGTGAGTGGCAGGGGATCGGCTATTATGATGATGTCCGGCGCGGTTTGCTGGGCGGAAGTTGGGTTACGGTTCTGGACGAGGCCTGGGAGTTACATGCTTCAGCAATATACCAAAACAAGTATGAGAGTTTTACGATCCCAGATTCGCTACTCGAGCCAGTACAGCGAGATAAACAGAGCGATGGAGCTCAAGGTTTAGTCGGGCTGACATGGGCACATGAATCAGGGCAGAGTGTTGTGCTGGAATATTGGTACGACAGTCGTAGCTGGAGCAAGACCGAATGGGAACAAGCCTACCTGCGCGTGACCCAACTAAAAGCGGAAAGTATGGCCGATGGGCTGAGATATTCGCATGCCCAGGGTTACCAAGCGGCGAATTTAGTCAGCCATAATGTGATGTTTCACTGGACGCTCGACAGAAGTGCCTGGCAGCAATGGAGCTGGTCACAAAATATGGCATGGCTGCATGAGCTAACGCCAACCTTGGACGTGCTGTATTCCCCCCAAGATAACGGCATGATTGCCACACAGTGGCTTAACTATTCTGCGGTTGATACGGGCGCTGTGCAGTTCGATGTCGAAATTGCTGCCCGTTTTGTGACTGGAGACAAGCAGTCGGCCTACCGAAGCTTGGCCGATAACTGTATGATTTTATTAAATCTTAAAGGACGATTCTAATGGGGCAGATAGAGTATTCAGGCAATGCTTTTCATTGGTTAAGAACGGTAGGGGTGACCAGCGTTTTTTGTGTGGTTATCGCCGTCGCAACGAATTTTGTGTGGCCGGACAATTTCTATGACGATCTGATAATTAGCTTTGGCTATGGGTTCAGTGCAATAGTATCGGCCCGTTTGCTTAGCCATTTTTTTCCCGGTATGACCTTTCGTCAGGTCAACATTTTATCAGTGTCGGCGGCAATGCTCTTCGGCACGATAAATGCGTTTTATTGGTTAAGTGACTATGAGCACTTTCAGTCTTTTACCCAGATGAAACCGGTAATTTTATTGGCACTGATTTTTACTGTCGTCTGTTTTTATTACTTTTATGCCTACGAGCAAAAATTGGTTGCCCAACAAGAGATGGAGCAAGCAAAGCGCAAACAGTCGGAGCAGGAAAAAGCGCTGGCTTTAAGTCAGTTGCAGCAGCTACAAAGCCAGATTGAACCCCACTTCTTGTTCAATACCTTGGCAAACTCCATTGCATTGATAGATCAAGAGCCCGCGAAAGCCAAACGGATGTTAGAGCGTCTCACCGACCTGCTGCGTACTAATCTGCATAGAAACCGCGAAAGCCTAACTACCCTGGAAGAAGAGGTGGCGTTGATATCGGCTTACCTTGATATACAGCAAATTCGTTTAGGTGACAGGCTGAGTTATCAGGTAACCAATAATGGTGTAAACCTGTTTCAGTGTATCCCGCCGTTACTTCTTCAGCCATTGGTTGAAAATGCCGTTTACTATGGTATTGAGCCTAAAGGCGATGGTGGGCATATCGAACTACGCATCGAAGAGAACGACAGTGAGCTATTACTACAGGTAATCGATAACGGATACGGGATCCAGCCGGAAATGTCCTCTGGCGGGCATGGCTTGGGTTTGGAGAATATCCGATCAAGATTGGCAGCTCTGTTTGATAAGAAAGCCAGCCTGACAATAAAAGAGCCTGCTGCGGGGGGCGTTACCGCCACTATCATATTGCCAAAGGCACAACTCAATACGCTGTTAAAACAAGGAGAACATGATGGGTGAATTTGCTAAGGCCGTGATTGCAGATGATGAACCTATTCTTCGTCATCACCTTAGCCGCGCCTTGGCAGATGTGTGGCCAGAACTTGAAATTGTTGCCGCAGCGGGCAATGGCATCGATGCACTTGATGCTATTACCACTCATCAGCCGGATGTCGTTTTCCTCGATATTCGTATGCCGGAGCTTGATGGGATGGCTGTCGCCAAGGCACTGTCAAAGTTAGAGAAGAGTCCACATATTATTTTCACGACAGCTTATAGAGAATATGCGATTAATGCTTTCGAGCAAAACGCACTCGATTATCTGCTTAAGCCGTTATCGGAGCGAAGGCTAGAACAGGCGTGTGATAAGGTTAAAGCTCGATTGGCGGAACATGCAGGCCAACATATGGCCTCAACTTTTCAAGGGCACGATCAGCTTGGTAGTTTGATCCAGCAGATTAACCAGCTTTCTCAACCGAAGCCTGTTGAGTATCTGAACTGGGTAAAAGCGAGCAAGGGTGATGATATCTATCTGATTTCAGTATCAGATATCCTCTACTTCAAAGCAGAGGACAAATATGTCTCTGTATTTAAGAAAAACGATGGTGCGCCGGGTGGGGCTGATGAATATATTATCCGCAGTGCGCTAAAGGGGTTGGTGCAGCAGCTCAATCCGGATCATTTCTGGCAGATCCATCGCTCAACGATTGTAAATGTCGCCGCTATTGACAAGGTGCATAAGGATTTCACGGGGCGGTTCTCTGTGTTGATTGGGGCGAATAAGCTGCCTGTCAGCCGTAGTGCCCAGTCGTTGTTCAAAGGCATCTGAGTCATCCATACCCACGACTGAACCAGATTGGTATTAGACCAAGATATCCGCGCTTTGTTACTTATAAGTTCATGAACCATCCGTTCCTACGGGCATTGAAGGATTTTGCTATTACGAATTAAAGATGATCATATGATTATCCTAATTGATATAGCAGGCTGTTTGTTCCTCACTATACTTTTAGGTAGTAGATGGTGGAGGGGATATGTTTATCGCGATTCAACATGAGATCACCGACCCGGAATTATTCTGGCAGAAAGCGAGCGGAGCATTAACGCACCCGCCAGTAGGTATGCGTCTGCATTCGACTATGATCAGTGAGCACCAAAAGCTGTGCCAATGCATGTGGGAAGCGGAGTCTATCGATATGGTTCGAGAGTTTCTTGAACCGGAGTTGGCAAATTCATGTGTGAATACTTACTATCAAATTGATCCCGATAGAGCGATAGGTTAACCCTTTCAGATGAAAATACGGATATAAAAGTGGCGAGCAATAATGCTCGCCATTTTTATACTTTTATCTAGGTTCTACCTTCTATTTCCCCGCAATACTCAGTTTGTTAAAGCGGATCTGAGGGGCAAAGAAATCACGTTCGTAGTCGTGGGACAGTGTATTGCCAACCGCATCGATCTCTTTCAATAACTGGTAGAAGTTTCCGGCAACCGTAATGCCGCGAACGGGCTGAATACGCTTACCATCACGGCACAGGAACCCACTGGCTCCAAACGAGAAGTCACCGCTGACGGCATCGGCGCCAGAATGCACTCCTTGCAACTCAACCAGCTCCAAGTATTCACCGGCTGTGATTTCGGCTTCAGAGCTGGTTCCGGTCGCAATGACAGTATGGCGTGATGAGACCCCAAGGCCGCCTTTAGCAGAGCGGGAAGCATTGGCTGTATTGTCGATCCCGAAGAAACTTGCGGTGTGGCTGTTGTGTAGCAGGCTTTGCAGCTGACCTTCACCGATAAGGATAGTGTCGCGAGTCGCATAACCTTCGCTGTCGAATGCCTTAATTGCTGAGCCACCTTCAATGAATGCGGTGTCAGAGACAGTCAGTAGTGGGCTGGCAACTTGGGTATGAAGCGAATCGCGCCATGGGTTAATCCCTTTCATTGCCGACTGACCGGATAGGCACATACCGAATGCACCAAACAGGCTGCTCAGACAGCTCAGATCAAAAATAACCGAATAGCTACCGGTAGCAACAGGTGAACCATCAAGTAAAGCTTTGGCGATATCGTAACCATGGTTGATACAATATGTCGGATCTAGCTCATCGAAACGACGACCTGATGACATACCCCCATGCATGGCTTGCTTGTCGTCTTGCTCATACAGGGTATAGGCATAACAGTATAGCGAGCGCTCCTGATGCTGACACAGGGTTCCTTGGGTATTGGCGAGAATAACTTGGCTGTCTGACTCACCGAAGCCATTGTAAGGTGCCGATTTTGCGTGGGGTTTTGCGACTACGCCACTTTCCAGAGCCAACGCGAGCTCAATTTTGTCATCGACAGTCGCTTCATCTTGCTGATAAATTTCCGCCTCATCTGTCTTCAGGTGGCTGTTTACACAGCTAATGGTTTGGTGCTCGTCCTGTTTGGTGTAAAGGGCATTTTGCAGCGCCTGTTCGACCATGGTATCCAAGCTGGCGGATTCTAGTGATTCAGAGTAGCTGGTTGCGATGCGCTGGTCTTTGACGACACGAACGCCAATTACTTGCCCTGAGGTGACTTTGTATTCGTCAAGCTCGCCGGCGTTGGCTTTCAACGAGAAGTTATTGCTGCAGTTGGCAATAACATCGGCTTCAGCCCCCGCGGCTTTAACGCGCTCCAGAACTTGCTCAATTGCTTGTTGAAGTGTGTTTTGATCAGCCATTAGTTGCCACCTCCCACTAGAATATTGTCGACCTTCAGCGCCGGTTGGCCCACGGTTGTTGGGACAGAGCCGCTGACTGAGCCGCACATACCGGCAGCTAGTGCAAAGTCTTTGCCGACCATGCTGATTTCTTTCAGTACTTTCGGACCGGTACTGATGAGAGTGGCTGATTTCAGCGGCTTGGTTATTTGCCCGTTTTCGATCAGGTATGCTTCCTGTACGGCAAAGTTAAATTCTCCCGTACCTGGCTGAACGGAACCGCCACCCATTTTTTTGGCATAGATCCCGCGTTCAACGCTGCTTATCATCTCGTCGAGTGAGCTGTCACCCGGTTCGATAAAGGTATTACGCATGCGTGATGTTGGTGCATATTTATAGGACTCACGGCGGCCAGAGCCTGTCGGTGCATAACCTGTTTTCAGTGAGCCCATATGGTCAACCATAAAGCCGGTTAACTTACCGTCTTTGATAAGTTGAGTGCGTTGGGTTTCCATCCCTTCATCATCAATGTTGATTGAGCCCCATTCGTTGGCCATGGTGCCGTCATCGACCGCATTGACTACTGTGTTGGCAATCATTTCACCCATTTTATCGTGGAACACCGAGGCTTTCTTCGCGACCGAGGTGGTTTCAAGCAAGTGTCCGCATGCTTCATGGAAAATAACGCCACCAAAGCCGTTACCAATAATGACGGGCATTTCTCCAGACGGACAGTTATCGGCAAACAGCTTGACCATCGCCTGCTTGGCAACATGCTGGCCTAGTTCACGGGCATTAAGGTGGGTATTGAATTCCCAACCGGTTAACGCACCAGGTGCTTCGAAACCGGTAGACTGCTCACTGCCATTCTGGGCAATGGCTGTTGCGGCTACGCGGGTATAGTGACGGGTATCGCCGATATGCAGGCCGTTAGAGTTAAAGATTTCTACTTGCTGCTCACGTTGCAAGATGCGGCCAATAAACTGCGAGATCTTCTCGTCTTCACCGCGGGCCGATTTATCGGTTTCTTTCAGGAAGGCGATTTTTGCTTCAAGGTTGGCACCCTGGGCCAATGGCAACTGACACTGGTGTTTGCTGGCGTAGCGGCTAAGGTTCAACGCGGCGGCATTGGCAATCTGATCACGTTTGTCCTTGGCTGCAAGCAGGCTCGTTACACGCTTGAGCTCTTCTTCGTCGGTACTGTTGGTGTAGCCATAAAGCACTTTATAGCCGAAGAAAAGACGAACACCGATACCGAAGTCGATACCAGAGTTTACTTTATCGATATCGCCAGAGATAAGTTCAACGGAACTGGACTGGTGATGCTCAACAAATAATTCAGCAAAGTCAGCACCAAGAAATAGCGCATGATCTATGACTGCTTTCGCAGTAGCAGGGTTTAGCATACTTGCTCCTTGCTTTGGATTAAGCCCACAGAGAATAGTTTTCTCGATGGGCAAATTAGTACTGTTTGACAGTATCTTCTTTCCCAAATTTATTTTTAGCACGAAATTCAGGATGTTGAGAGGTTAACTTACTGGCCGCTTGATGCCAGTGAGCATAGAATTTGCTCCAGTTCGTCCCACGGCAGCAATTCTTTATCAATCACTTCAATTCGTGACTCAAAGCCCTCAAGCGACAGCTCGTTAACCGTAACCACTTGGTTGACAACATTGAAGGCAAAGCAGCCACGTTCTGTATTGACGACGGCCTTGACGCGCTGGGCGTTGATGTTTGAAAACAGAGTGAATAGCTTTGAAAAATCAAAAATTTGGTCGGCTGCGAAGAACCAGCCGCAGCTGCGGTAACCTTGACCACTGTTTTCTTTGCGTACGAAGGTTTCGCCCGGTGCCAGCTCAAAGCCCGGAAGCGGGGCGGCCTCATCACTCTCATGGTGGTGATGGCTATGTTCAGCCTGTCGCTCGATACGTTCTATATCTAGCCAGCTTAGCTCTAGTTCACCTTGCTCGACTTTGCCAATTTCGACCTTTGCCGGTTCGCATTGCTCGACATAGGTTTCAAACGCCAGAATATCGTAGTCAACGCATTCGTCTATCTTGTTCGCAACCACCACATCGGCCAGCGCCAATTGATCCTGGAAGTTCTGGTTGTCGGTATACAGGGTGTCGGCGAAGTGGCGAGGATCAACCACCGTGATGGTTGCCTTCAGGTCGATATAGTTACGGTAGGTATCTGAAGTGAGTTTGTTGATGATCTCTTTCGGGTGGCCAAGGCCAGTTGGTTCAAGCAGCAATCGATCCGGTTTTTGCGCCAGCAGGGCATTAATACCGACAGACATCGGTAAACCGGCAACACAGCACATGCACCCCCCTGGCACTTCTTTGACGAGCGCACCTTGCTGATCCAAAATCGCGCCATCAACACCGACATTGCCGAATTCATTGATTAGAATTGCCCATTTTTCGTTTTCTGGTTTGCGGGCCAGCAGGGAAAGAATAGAGGTAGTTTTCCCGGCACCAAGAAATCCGGTGATGATGTTGGTTGGAATGCGCTTCATGTTGGTAACTGTTCTCCTTGTAGCTTAATGAAGGCATGATATACCTAAACCGTTGCAATATGCGAGATTCAGAGCGTCTACTGAACGGCATTTCCAGTTAAAAGGCTAGAAATGACATCTTTTACTCTGTGTTTTTTCAGAAATTGTGCGCGCAGTCATTTTCGAACTGTCGTTATGTGTTGAGTCGTCTATTTTTTCCTGCTTCTACTTTAACTCCGGACGATCTTTATAATTATCTAGCGCCTGTGGGTTTGCCAGTGCCCCAACATTTTTCACGGGTTGATGGTGAACAATATTGCGCACCGCCAGCTCGACCAGTTTGCCCGATTTGGTACGGGGGATATCGCTAACAGATAGGATCACTGCAGGGACATGGCGAGGCGAGCAATGTTGCTTGATTCGCTGACGGATGGTTGCTTTTAGCGGCTCGTCCAGTTTATGGCCATCAGTCAATTGAACAAATAACACTACCCGGACATCATTTTTCCACTTCTGGCCGATCACGACCGAATCGACAATTTGCTTCAGTGGATTCACTTGCCGGTAGATTTCAGCCGTCCCTATTCGAACACCTCCAGGATTAAGTACCGCATCGGAGCGGCCAAAGAAAGTCATCCCACCGGTTTCGCTCAGTGCAACAAAGTCGCCATGATGCCAAGTGTTGGGAAAGGTATTCCAGTAAGCGTTGCAGTAGCGGGTGCCATCTGGGTCATTCCAGAACCCAATTGGCTGGTTGGGGAAGCTGTTGCAGCAAACCAGTTCGCCTTGCTGCTGAAAGATTGGCTTACCAGCATCATCAAAAACCTGGACATCCATGCCGAGCGCTCGTCCCTGACACTCGCCGCGATACACCGGGTTTAACGGATTACCGATGGCAAAACAGCCACATATATCGGTACCTCCGGAAATAGAAGCCAGCTGTAAATCAGGCTTGATGGACTGGTAGACATAGTCAAATTGCTCGGGTGCCAGCACGGAACCGGTTGAAAATAAGGTATTGAGGGATGACAGGCTGAAGCGCGATACCGGCTGATAACCTTGTTTTTCTAGTGCTTCTAGGTATTTTGATGAGGTACCAAACAGGTTGAGCGCCTCCTTTTCTGCCATGTCCCACAGTACATTGCCATCAGGGTAAAAAGGCGAGCCGTCATAAATGACCAGCGTTGCACCTGACGCTAATCCACTCACCATCCAGTTCCACATCATCCAGCCACACGTAGTGAAGTAGAACAACCGATCGCCGAACTTAATATTGCTATGCAGTTGATGTTCTTTCAGATGATTGAGCAAAGTCCCGCCAGTACTGTGAACGATGCACTTTGGCTGTCCGGTTGTGCCTGAAGAGTAGAGAATATAGAGCGGGTGATTAAAGGGAACGCGGGTAAAGGAGAGCTGCTGGGCTGGGTAGCGCTCAAGCAGCTCCGGCCAAGATGACAGAGTGACTGCGGGGTTTTGGCTGAGTTGTGGTTCTACATCTGTCTCTATTCCAACATATGGGATGATCAGAAGCTGCCGGACAGTGGGGAGTTGTGCCAGCATCGCGCTGACATTTTCAAGGCTGTGATGTGTTTTCCCGTTGTAGAAATAGCCATCCGCGAAGATCAGAATTTTGGGTTCCGTCTGGCCAAACCGTTCGACTACGCTATCGACACCGAAATCTGGTGAGGTTGAGGTCCATATCGCGCCCAGCGAGGCGGTGGCTAGCATCGCAACGATAGCTTGAGGAATATTCGGAATGTACGCGGCAACGACATCACCTTGCTTCACCCCGTTGTCGGCCAAAAATGCGGCCACTTGCGAGGTTTGCCGGTAGAGCTGTTGCCAACTCAGGTGCTGCCTTCGGTCAGGGTTCCCTTCGCTATGAAAGATAACAGCATCGGCTGCTGCATGGAGATTCCAGTTATTAAGCAGGTTTTCAGCAAAGTTAAGATTGGCATGAGGAAACCATTGGGTTTCTTTGGCGGGTACCTTGCTGTGTGGAGGGCAGGAGGTAATGGGCTTATGCTTTTCTCCCAGGACTTGGCAGAAGTCCCAGACTAAATCCCAGAATTCGTCACTATGCTCGACAGTCCAGTGATGGAGCTGATTGTAGTCATGAAACAGGGTATTTTTTTTTTCACTCAGCTCGACCATGAACTGGTAAAGCCGGCTGTCATGAATACGATCCTTTTCGGGCATCCACATTATTTGGGGCAGTTGCGTTGCACTTGCCTGAAAAGCTAGGTTATCACGGTTATCTGTCATTACTTATTCCTGATTATCTGGATGCGCTTTGATGAAAGCGTCTAGCCGTTGGCACTGTTGTTCGATATTGAGCAAGATGGGATAGGGGCTGACATCGAATCCGAATCGCCGGGCGTTATAGAGTTGGGGGATCAGGCAGATGTCGGCCATTGTCGGGGAGTCGGCGCAACAGAACCGGTACTTATTTTGACTAAGCAGGGACTCTAGTGTCTGGAAGCCGCGGCTTAGCCAGTGGTAATACCAAACCATTTTTTCATTTTGGTTTACCCCAAATTCAGTGTTGAGGTAGTTCAGTACCCGCAGGTTATTGAGCGGGTGGATATCGCAGGCAATGGCAAGGGCTATCTCCCGGCACTTAGCTTTTTCCCATTTGGATTCTGGGAATATTGAGGGCTCAGGGCAGATATCTTCCAGGTATTCCATAATTGCAATCGACTGCCCCAGTACGCCGTGATCGGTATTCAACCCCGGTACCAAAGCGCTAGGATTGAGAGCGGTATAGTGAGCACTGCTTTGTTCGTTATCCAGCAGCGATACTGGGCACTGTTCGTAGTTGAGGCCTTTGAGGTTAAGCGTAATCCTTACTCGGTATGAGGCCGACGAGCGGTAATAGTCATAGAGTTTCATTCTCTTCCCTTTATACCGGCTTATGTCGATTTAAATCTTCGTCATGATAGCGGTGTTCATAGCGCACCACTTTTTGCTCTATCGCCCCAAAAATTGAATGGCCGTTGTCATCAAACATCTCGATTCTCACCGTGTCGCCAAACTGCATAAACGGGGTTTCGGCAACACCACTGTCAATGATTTCCAGCATCCGGCGCTCGGCCAAGCAGCATGATCCACAGGATCTATCTTTGTTCGATACGGTGCCTGAACCGATAATCGTCCCAGCACTCAAATGGCGGCTTTTCGCGACATGCTGTACCAGTTCGGCAAAGTTGAATGTCATGTCGGTACCTGCGTGAGGGTGGCCAAATAACGTATTGTTATGATGGACGGTCAGGCGATGATGCAGTTTATAGTCGTACCAGCTATTGCTGAGTTCGTCGGGTGTAACTGCGACTGGAGAGAAGGCCGAAGCGGGTTTTGACTGGAAAAAACCGAAGCCTTTGGCCAGTTCAGAGGGGATCAGGTTGCGCAGTGAGACATCATTGACCAGCATTAGCAGCTTGATATGGCCGTGAACTTCTTCAGTCCGGGTGCCCATTGGAACGTCATCAGTAATGATTGCGATTTCACCTTCAAAATCGATGCCCCAGTTTTCATCTGCTACTTCAATATCTTGAGTTGGGGTGAGAAACCCGTCAGACATTCCCTGATAAATTAGCGGCTCTGTCCAAAAGCTTTCTGGCATATCTGCGCCTCGGGCTTTACGAACGAGTTCGACATGGTTGACATAGGCACTGCCGTCCGCCCATTGGTAGGCGCGAGGCAGTGGGGATGCACAGAGCTTAGGATTAAATGGGAATACATCATGGGCAACGCCATCATTGAGGTTGCGGTATAAATGCTGTAAATCAGCTTCTACCTGTTCCCAGTTGTCGAGGGCAAACTGTAGGGTTGGTGCAATGTCATGTGCATGAACGGCTTGGGTTAAATCGCGCGAGACAATAACCAGTTGTCCGTCACGGCCGTGGTTTAAAGAGGCTAGCTTCACTCTCGACTCCTTATTTACATTGTAAATATTTTAATTGACTGATCCCTATTGGTATTATTCGTTGTCACCTACCGGCTGAATGGTTTGTTTATTACTCAGCCATGAATAAACATAGTCTTTGTTTTCAGCGCCCTCAGGTAAATCTGCTATTTCTAATGGCCAACGGGTATCGATCATCACAGCCACTTCGTCGGTTTCCTTTTTGGGGTTTGCCATACTGGTTGCCAGCGCCTTGGGGTGGGGACCGTGCGAAAAGCCACAGGGGTGATGGGTGATCATCCCAGCCTCGATATTATCTCGGCTGAAGAAATTGCCTCTGTGGTAGAACAGTACCTCGTCGTAATCATCATTATTGTGGTAGAAGGGGACTTTCAATGCGCCGGGATCACTTTCAATCGGGCGGGGGACAAAGGTGCAGATCACAAAGCCGTCAGCCACAAAGGTGGTATGTGCAGAGGGCGGCAAGTGATAGCGGTGACTCATCAAGGGCCGTATGTCTCGCCAGTTGAGCTTGAATACGGTCAGGTTTCCCTTCCAGCCTTGGGCATCGAGCGGGTTGTACGGATAGGTGATGGTATTGAGCTGATTACGCGCTTTTAACAACACTTGCCAGCGCTGGTGGCTGCTCTGTTGCGCCAAAAATGCATCATCTATTCGCGCGTACTCCAAAACCGCCGGATCATAAACCGCATGCTGGCCAACCAGGCCGCGCTCTACCATTTGATACCCGCTATTGGTCGCTTCAATCAGTAGCACCGTAACCGGCTCTTCGACTTCAATTCGCCAACTGGTTGCCCGTGGTATGACGATATAGTCGCCGTCACGAAATGGAAGGTGGCCATAATCGCAATACAGCTGGCCGCACCCATGATGAATGAATAGCACCTCGTCACCGTCTCCGTTACGAACTAAGTGATCCATGCTTTGCTGGCTGTTCCAAACCCGCATCTTCAGGTTGTCGTTGAATAGCAATAACGAGGCATCCCAAGGGGTTTTCCCTTGCTGTTCCAGTTTCGTGGTATCAATAGCGCGGGGACGTAAAGGGCCTTCCCACTCTGTCCAGCCTGTAGGGGGATTAGCATGATACATGTGGCTGGCCGGGCCAAAAAAACCTTCTTTCCCGCATTCACGCTCAAACGTGCCATCGGGTAAATCACAGTGTGCCTGCCGGGAAGCCTTTCCCTCGACGATTGGAAACTGAAACCAGTGTCGCATTGTTTTATCCTTAGAGGTCAATATGCTCGGTTAATGCGTTGTTAACTCAATGTATTAACTCTGGCTGACGTCGGGCAAACAAGCAACTAAATCCTGATTTTAATATCATTCGTCATGTTCGGGAAAATTTACATAACTAGCTATTTATCAGGGTGATAGCTTTGATAACCAGAACCAGCCAAATACCTAGGATGAAAAGGCTAACACTGATAACGATGTAAAATTATTGTTACAGCTTTGGGTTTTTGTGATTCTGTTAATGTGGTTCCATACCAACCTGTAAAACACCTAACCTTAATTTAAGACAGAGGGATCCCGGATTATTGACGGGAATAATTGATAACTGCCAGGGCGAGGCAAGTAGATGTTAAATAGGTTGTTTTATGGGTAAGGCGACAAAATATATCTCGAAGAAGCCTGATGAAAATGGCTTTATCGACTGGAGCGATGAAGAGAATCTGGTTTGGCATGATTTGGTGATACGCCAGCTAAACTGTATTGATGGCCGTGCTTGCGATGAGTATATCAAGGGGCTGGATTTACTGGGCTTGCCCCATGATCGCGTCCCTCAACTTGAAGAAATTAACCGGGTATTGCAGAAAAGTACGGGTTGGGAGTGTGTCGAGGTACCGGCACTGATCAACTTTGACCGATTTTTCAGTTTACTTTCTAACAAACAGTTCCCTGTCGCGACTTTTATACGCCATCGTGACGAGTTTGACTATTTGCAGGAGCCGGATTTCTTTCATGAGATATTTGGCCATTGTGCGATGCTAACGAATCCGGCATTTGCCGAGTTTACACATACCTATGGACGGTTGGGGTATGAAGCCAGTAAAGAGGATCGGGTATACCTTGCCCGTTTGTACTGGTTTACTGTTGAGTTTGGGCTGATGCGTAAAAACGGGAACTTGCGAATTTATGGCGGGGGGATTTTATCATCACCCGCTGAAACGGAATATGCGGTTAGCAGTGACAAACCCATCTACCGTCCGTTTGATCCCGTAGACATAATGCGTACGCCTTACCGAATTGACATTATGCAGCCTATTTATTTTGTGATTGATGATATTAAACAGCTCTATGAACTGGCTCAGCAGGACATTATGAACATGGTCCAGGAAGCTAAGTCGCTAGGGTTACATGAACCGGTATATCCACCGAAAGATAAGGAGATTGTAGGGGACTATGTCTGATTTACATGAATTGAAATGCGAAGCCTGCCAAGTAGGCGCTCCAATGGTTACCGAGCGTGAGTTGGTTGAGTTGTCGCAGAGTACGCCTGAATGGGATGTGCATGAGCGTGAGGGTATTAAGCAGCTAGAGCGGATCTATAAATTTAAAAACTTCAAACAGGCATGGGCTTTCACCGATAAAGTGGCCAAATTAGCCGAAGATGAATTTCATCACCCTGCAATAACGTTGGAATGGCGGAAAGTGACGGTCTGTTGGTGGAGTCACTCGGTAAAAGGGTTACACAAAAATGACTTTATCTGTGCAGCTAAAACGGATTTGATTTTTGTATCTATGCAAGACTAAATGGCTTACCCAAACAAGTTCAGGTTGTTCATATGGTTACTTGGGTATATATGACATTGTTTTTAAAAAGCTAAAGGTATTGGGTAAGGTTTATATGGTTATATATAACCATAAGGTTTATATGGTTTATTGGTTTGTTAACTATACTAATCATTAATAGTGTTGCATGTTCATGCTTTCGGATTAGCACTTAAAATAGTTGCTATGAGGATCTAGGTGATTATTGAAGACTATGTACGGAAGTAGTTACATCTGTATTTGTTGTTGTTTTTATATTCATCCATATGAGGATTAGCTCATAAGAGCTTCGTAAGTAACTAGACGTTCACTTTATCTTTCTCATTTTAACCTCCTAATTAGGAGGTTTTCTTTTTTAATCAGTCTATTACGTCTCTCTCAGTTACGCTGTTAGTGGCAATCCTGTTTACGGGCTGAATTCTATCTGTTTGTAATTAGTCGTTTTATCTTAAATACGTTCGGGTATTTGATAGAGCTTTTCTATACTGAATTGAGAGGTGGTTAATAAAGGCTGACGATGAGCGAGCATCAGGACCCCCAGATTCTAGTGGGCTGTGAAGAGTGCGGCCTGGTTGTCGAATTGCCTGTTCTTAATGATGGCCAGAAAGCGTCATGTCCTCGTTGCGGTCATGTGCTGGCAAAACAGATCAGTCAGCCTTTGCAGCGTCCATTGGCGTACGGTGTTGCTTGCCTGATTATGTTGGTGCTAAGCATCAGCTTTCCGTTTATGTCTTTCAGTGTTCAAGGGATAACTCAAGAGATCACTTTGCTTCATGCCGCAGAGATGTTGAGTATCTTTAAAAATAGTTTGCTAGCGGCACTATTATTGTTAACCGTGGTGATCTTACCGGCTATTTATATCTTGACCGTGCTTTATCTATACTGGAATGCGAAAAAGTTAGCTTCGCTTCCGAAGCCATTGACAATAACTCCGTTTGAAAAACGGCTATGTCGTGGAATGTTTCGTATTGAGCCTTGGTTAATGGTTGACGTGTTTCTGATTGGCGTCTTGGTTAGCCTGATTAAGATTGCATCACTGGCGGATGTCGGCCTTGGCATGTCGTTTTGGGCGTTCTGTATCTACACTTTGCTGGTCGTTAAGTGTGTCTCGATGGTTGATCGCACCTGGCTCTGGTTACAGTTTATGCCGATGTATGTATTTCCGGATATTAAGGAGGGCGATAGCCATCACTCCGTTAACCATGTTAGTTGCCATATTTGCTCTCAGCTAAACCCAATGCCTGACAGCCATCATGCACGGTGTGTGCGATGTCATGGCGTTCTACATCCTTATAGTCCGCAGCAGAGCTTGCAACGGTCTTGGGCTTTGCTCATTGCGTCAGCCGTATTTTTTGTTCCCGCTAATTTATACCCGATGATGTTTACCGTGAGCCTTGGAAATTCAGAAGGCTCAACCATTATTGGCGGGGTAGTTTTGCTTTGGAACCTAGGGTCTTATCCTATCGCGGCAGTTATTTTTCTTGCCAGCGTAGTGATTCCGCTGGCGAAAATTTTTGCCCTTTCCTGGCTGTATATTAATGCACACCGTGCGAGCGATGAGCGCCAGGCCATTCAGCGACTACGTTTGTATCGGATGACGGAGCTGATAGGACGCTGGTCCATGATAGATATTTTTGTGGTTGCTATCTTAGTTGCCTTAGTTCAATTACAGAATCTTATGGCAATTTTTCCGGGTCCCGCGGCACTCTCGTTTGCCTGTGTGGTTATTTTGACTATGTTGTCAGCGATGACATTTGATCCCCGTATATTCTGGGCCGATAGCGAGTCTAGTGCACCTTCTGAGTTAGAGGGTATAAAACAACAAAAATAGTCAGTGGTCATCAATCAACAGAGAGCCCCAATTATGAGTGATAACAAGCCGGAAAAGGCGGAAGTACAAGATCTTAAACAGATTTCCTCGATTTGGCTCGTGCCAGTGATTGCTATTGCTATTGGTGTTTGGATGTTGGTTCAGTACGCCGTCAGTAAAGGCCCCGAAATCACCTTAATGTTAGAGACCGCTGAAGGCATTGAAGTCGGTAAAACCGAGGTGAAGGCACTTAACGTGAGGGTTGGGGTGGTTACCGATGTGACTTTGAATGATGATTATACTGCGATCATTGCCACAGCACAGATAGATAAAGATGCCGCCAGGATGTTGAAGGAAGATACCTTGTTCTGGGTTGTAAAACCGAGGATAGGCAAAGAAGGCGTGTCTGGGTTAGAAACGTTATTGTCAGGTGCCTATATCCAGCTTCAACCGGGCGTGAGGAAGAAAGAAAAATTGTCGTTTACGGTGCTTGAGGTGCCACCTGTTGCCCCGCCAGATGCAAAGGGGCTGAGGCTGGTTTTATATCATAATGAAGCCGGCAAATTGGGAGTGGGCGATCCGGTTCTTTATGAAGGTTTTACCGTTGGGCGGGTAGAGAAAGTAACGTTTGATCCAGAGAATAAAAAAGCAAACTATCAACTTTTTATCTTTGAGCCATACGATAGCCTGATCCGCAAGCGTACACGATTTTGGTTGACCTCTGGAGTGGATTTGCAAATGTCAGCCGAAGGCTTCAACCTGAAAATTGGCTCCATTGAATCACTGATCACGGGAGGCGTTAGTTTTCGGGTGCCCAAAGGCAATGAACCCGGCGAGCTGATTACGAAAGAACTGAGCCGGTTTAGGCTGTATAACAACTTGAAACAGGTCAAAGAGCGCTTCTTCGATGAGTATCTCGAATATGTGATGCTGTTTGATGAGTCCGTTCGCGGCCTAAATGCTGGTGCACCGGTGGAGTATCGTGGTATTCGGATTGGTACTGTAAGGAAAGTACCGCTTAGTTTGCCAAGTGAAAGAGATGGCTTCTCTAATAAACAAATTCCGGTTCTTGTGCGAATTGAGTTGGGGCGAATTTATGATCATGTGGATCTTGATAGTTTGCAGCAATTAAAAGTGAACCTCGAGCGAGAGTTCAACGTCGGGCTACGCGCGACGCTGAAAACCGGTAGCCTACTGACCGGCGCATTGCTGGTGGATACTGAGGTCTATCCTGACGAACAGATGCCGGTACTCACCCATTATCAAGATTACGATATCTTCCCGACCAAAGCTGGTGGTTTTGCTCAAATTCAAAAACAGGTGAGCTCTATTTTGACCAAGATAAATAACTTACCCGTAGAAGATACACTGTTGAGCTTGAATAAGAGTCTGGATGCTTCTCAAAAAACACTGTTGGCAGCTGAAAAGGTGGCTAAAGAGCTGACGGTTATACTGGCTCAGAAAGACACGAAAGCCATACCCAGTGAGGTCAGAGACAGTTTGCAGCAGATCCAGCAAACGCTTAATGGTTTTAGCCCAGATGCCGTGCCATACCGTAATTTGGAACAAGCACTATCACGTTTCGAGCAGGTCATGACCGAACTTCAGCCTGTGCTACGCCAATTGAATGAAAAACCAAATTCACTGATATTTTCCGGTGAAAAAGCAAAAGATCCAATTCCTGCCAGGGGAGCTCAATAATGAAGAGGTGGTCTCGATTGTTGACTGATATGTTATTGGCTGCGGTGTTGATGCCAGTAGTGTTGACGGGCTGTAGTAGCCAGCCGGAGGTGGTGAGCCGTACATATATGTTACCTTCTGATGGACAGGGGATTTCCACCATTGCAACCAATCAGCCGTTGTTAGTCGTTAGACCGGTGGAGATGGCAGAGCATTTATCTGGTACTGGCCTGGTTTATCAGCTTAGTGATACTGAAGTTGTACAGGCTCAGCAGAATCTATGGGCAGAAAGTATCGGCAAGCAGTTAACCCGCAGGATAAATTTAGATTTACGCAGCAAACAGAGCCGATACTGGCCTACGGAGTTGACCCCGGCGCTCGAAACCTCGGGGGTACCTCGCTTACAGGTCAAATTCAGCCAGTTCAATGGACATTATTCGGGCTCGGCGAAGGTGAGTGGTGAGTGGCTGTTACTTGATGGGAGCGGAGCTCTCCAGGGCGTTTATCCATTTGTCTTTGAGGTGCCGCTAGCGCAGGAAGGCTATGATGCCCAGGTGAAAGCACTATCCGAAGGCGTTAACCGACTAACATCTCAAATCGCTCAGCAACTGACGCGGCTTCCTACTGAGTCTTAATGAGTTAGACGAAATACTAATCTTGCGGGTAGGCAGAGTAACTATTCAGTTTGGTATGGGGCGGCACTTGCTGTGTTCAGTGAAGAGGGAGCAAAGTGTGCTCCCTAAGCATACTGGTACAAGTTAAGGTCCAATTATAATTTCACCAGCATTTTCCCTTTATTTTTGCCTTCAAATAGGCCGATGAAGGCTTCAGGTGCCTTATCTAAACCGTCATAGACCGTTTCTTCCCACTTGATTTTGCCTTCTGCGATCCACTGACCCATTTGCTGGGCAAACTCTTTATAGTGATCCCAGTGATCAAATACGATAAAGCCCTGTATCTTCAATTTCTTGATGATCACCATGGCTAGATTGCTAGGCCCTGGTTGTGGCTCGGTTGCATTATATTGTGATATCAGACCACATACGGCGATGCGACCGTAGTCGTTCATGTTGTTGAGAGCCGCCTCGAGGTGCTCACCACCCACATTTTCAAAGTAAACATCGATACCCTGAGGGGCCGCTTCAGCAAGCGCATCAGACAGATTGCCTGCAGTTTTATAATTGATGACGGCATCTACACCAAGCTCCTTGAGCAGGGCTTCTTTTTCATCGGAACCGACAGAGCCTACGACAGTACAGCCGTGCATTTTGGCAATTTGACAAGCGACACTACCGACGGCTCCTGACGCTGCAGAGATAAAGACCGTATCAGTTGGCTTTAGCTCTGCAATACGGAACAGACCCGTCCAGGCCGTCATTCCCGGCATTCCCATGATGCCCAGAAAACTTTGTAACGGTAGCAGGGTTGTTGGAATTTGGGTGAGTCCACCACCATTACTGATAAAGTGACTGCGCCAGCCGAACATACTGCTCACATTAGTACCAACGGGAAAGTCAGTGTTACGTGATTCAATGACTTCACCAATGGCACCGCCTTCTAGTGCTTTACCAATTTCGAAAGGAGCAACATAGCTTTTTTGGTCAATCATCCGGCCACGCATATACGGATCAACTGACATCCAAAGGTTTTTTACCAGTACTTCACCATCTTGAAGGTTCGGCAGTTTGCGGTCGACAAACGAAAAGTTATCAGTTGTTGGTGTACCCGACGGGCGTGATGCAAGTTGGATTTCTTGTATGTTCATAATCTTCCTTCCGATGAGACAGTTTATCTGTAGCTCTTTTCTCAACAAAATATTTGCGCGCAAAGCAATTGCGTTTTTACATTAGACTTAGAAATTGGATTTGGCAAGTGATTTGCGTGGTAAAGTTTTGCGCGCTAAATATTTGGCATAAACTGTATTTGAGGTATGATGCACAAGCTAGCCAAAGGAGATCTCATGTCACAGAAGTTGTCAGATAATGTTTGTTTTGCCCTGTATACTGCCACCAATGCGCTTATAAGAGCCTATCGACCATTGCTAGATGAGTTTGATCTCACTTATCCGCAATATATCGTGATGCACTCTTTGTGGTACAACGATGAAGTTAGTCTGACTGAGCTATCACAAGATACCCGGTTAGATCCGGGAACCCTGACGCCGATTGTGAAGCGCTTGGAAGGGAAGTTGCTGCTTACCCGCCAGGTATCTCAAATTGATGAGCGCAAAAAAGTTATCGCACTGACGGAGCTTGGTTTTGAGTTACGGGAAAAAGCTAAAAATTTAAAGCAGCAACTTGAGCAAAAATCCAATATGGATCCTGCCAAAGTTGAGGCGTTGAGGCTGCATTGTTTGGAGCTCACAAAAAACTTACAGCGTTAATTAACTTCTCGCCATCATAATACGCGATGGCGAGAAGTTAATACTACACTGAACAACTATCGCTGATAGATCATATAATTATTCAGTTTGGTATGAGTTATTTATGTTGGAAGCGGTAATAACCATTAACCCAACACTCAGGTAGCCCTTCTCCTGAAGGAAAAGCCAGATCATGCTTGTCTATTGTGACAGGTTCTGCAAGATCCTGCCCTGACTGAAACTGCACTGTAACGTTCTCTGAGAAAGGATTGATCAGTGATGACATATCGACAACGTCCACTAAATCTCCAGTCCGCGCCTCTTTCAAAAACATACCGAGAGTCTCCGTTGAAATTTGACCACTTGACGGTTTAAGTATGGCCGATTTTGTTTTTTTTGCGGTAAATGAAGATGCATCATCAGTAGCAAAGACCTTACTTGCGACTATTTTCTTGTCAAAATCACCTGTTTTGTTGGTGAGCTAACTGAATGACTTACCATCCAGCATTATGATGTCAAAAGATAATTTATCGTTTTTGGATACACCCGTGGAGTTGTTATGAGCCGTTATTATTGGGGCATTGATTTAGGCGGAACAAAGATTGAGTGCGCCGTGATGTCGTATGAAGATGATCAGTGTGTTCTGCGAGAGCGAATTGCTACAGAGGGCGATAAAGGCTACGAGCATGTTCTTCAGCGAATTAAGTTGTTGGTGGATCTGTGCACTGACAAAATAGGAGAGAAGCCAGAGAGTGTGGGTTTTGGTACGCCAGGGACTTTAGACCCTCAAACCGGGTTAATGAAGAACTGTAATTCAACATCACTTAACGGTAAGGCATTAGATAAAGATTTAGAAAAACTGCTTCAGGTTCCGGTCAAACTGGCTAATGATGCTAACTGCTTCGCGTTGGCAGAAGCGCAGCTGGGTGTTGTTCAGCAAGTCAAACCCGATGCCGAGGTGGTGTTTGGTATCATTATGGGAACCGGTGTCGGGGCAGGCGTTGTGGTTAATGGCAAACTGGTTAATGGCCGCCATGGCATCGCTGGTGAATGGGGACATAATGTCCTTGAGCCTAATGGTGCCCCTTGCTATTGCGGTAAGGCGGGGTGTCTCGAAACTGTTATCTCAGGTAAAGGGTTGGAAGCATATTATCAGCACCTAGCTAATCAACCATTGTCTTTGCCTGAAATCGTAGAGCAGGCTGAGTTGGGCGAAAGCTATGCACAGCATACTTTAACGCGTTTGATTGAAAAGTTTGGCCTTGCCGTTGCCCAGATTATAAATGTGATTGATCCTGATGTCATTGTTGTTGGTGGTGGTGTTGGCAACATTGATGCTCTCTACGAGCTTGGTCCAAAGGCTATTTTACGCCACTTGTTTAACCCGGCCCTTGATACAAAAATAGTGAAGCCAGCATTGGGTGATAGTGCAGGGGTATTTGGTGCAGCTATGCTAGTGAAATAAACACTGGCGAAATATGGTAGTAAATTTTGAATAAAAGAAGCAGCTATTACGCTGCTTCTTTTATTTTGTTTTTAGGATTTAGAATACGAAACTCAACATGAGGGTGTAGAGTTGAGCATCCTTATCTTCCCCAGTCAGCTTCGGCGGGATAACAAATTGTCCGGTTTGGAATTTATCATAGTCACTGCTGGTCATATAAACCCCTTGCCATTCTGCGTTGATTGAAATGGAGTATGTGATGTCATACCGTAGTCCTGCAGTCACGCTATTGGTTTTTCTCCGGTGGTGGCTTTCACCGTATACCAGATAAGGGGTGAATTTATCGAAATGATAGGCACCACTGACATACCAGTTTGACTGAATGTTATCTGTCTGTACTTCTGCCATAAACTGCCAGTCATTAAGAGAGTATTCACCACCCAAGGTGTAAAGGTTGATAATATTCTCTGAGAGGGCATTCGCAGGAAGTGTCGAAAATTTCGCATGCATATAACCCAAATGGACACGGTAATTGAAGCCGTTGAGATCAATCGAGACACCCGCAACCCGGTCAGTTTCAAAAATCAGCTTTTCATTACCAAGCTCGGTTTTATAATCATTCTCGAACGCATAGTAAGGTGACACTGTCACCGCTGCTTCATCAGATAGATCCATTCCCCAGGAGACAGAAAGACCATCATAATGGGTAAAGCCTAAAATACTGTCATAGACTTCCTGTGGCGGACGGGCCCAGTGGTATGCCTGGCCAACGTAATAGTATTCGGAGACTAAGAAGAGTGGTATCCGCAGCCGCCCTCCTTTGAAGGTAAAGTCATCATGCTGGTAGGCTAAA
The DNA here is from genome assembly GCF_026191635.1 of Photobacterium obscurum. Classification (GTDB taxonomy): domain Bacteria; phylum Pseudomonadota; class Gammaproteobacteria; order Enterobacterales; family Vibrionaceae; genus Photobacterium; species Photobacterium obscurum. Next base: position 85,802 of record NZ_JAKRRW010000012.1, on the reverse strand, counting down.
TATGCCCATTCCACTTCAGGAGATGACCATTCATCCTGTGGGCGTTTTACAACCTGTAAAGAAGCATTGAGTTCATCAACAATTGATAGGTCTCCTTGAAGGCCAAATGTCGTGTCGCAGTCGTAACAGGTGTTATCAGTAATTTCGCGGTGGACAAATAGCGGCGTGCTATTATCTGATTTTGCAATTGAAGTCGAACCAAAACCGCTTATGGAAAAGTTATCTGTTACTTTAAGCGCGGCAGTTGATGAGAATGTAAACCCCAAAAGCGGCAGTATAATTAGTTTTGAAATTTTCATAATCTTACTCTCCCTGTAAGATTGTGATAAGGATGTTGGCATTCTCTGGCACAGCGCTTACTGGCGCGTAGGCAATACCGTTTGGGTTTTGGTTTAACCATTCCAAAATATCTTTTATATCGTCGCTGTTGAGTTCTTCCGGCGGGGTACCTTTGCCAGAAAAAGATAAACTGGCCCAATAACCATTCATCTGCGATATAGATTTCCCAAGTAACATACTATAAAAATCTTCTCGAAGAATTGAGTTTTCTGGCAAATCAACCAGAACAATTTTAATGCTGCCATTTAGTTTTTTTGTTCTACCTTTATAAAGCATCCTTGTTTTGCTTTTGCTAAGAGCAGGAATATCTTCGTTAAGAGAAAAAACAGCAAACTCGACATCTTTCCCTTCTTTATCGGCAGAAAATGACGAAAATGAATGGAGCAATAGCAATGTCCCGGCTGCGACAAGGGATATAAAACGTTTATAGTTCAGTCCATTGCACATCAAAAAATTCCATTTATTCTTAAATAATCCTATTATAAAGAATAGTATACATAGATGTAACTACAAATAGTCAGCAAAGAAGGTTCTCATTCAAGGAGATGATATGAGCCTACTAAATAGAATATCGATAAAAACAAGGCTCTTGGTTTTGGTGGTTTTTCCGCTAACTTTTTCCTTATTTTTCACAGTAATAGAGCTTAATGGGCTCTATGATAAAGTACATTCTTTAAATGCTCTGACTGCTCGAGTCGAGCTATTAGGTAAAACATCCACTTTTTCGACATCGATCCACAAACTGCGAATCAGTACGCTTCTTGGTAAAGAAAACTCTCAAGATAAAACGCAAGCTATTGAAGCTGCGTCACAATTATCAGATTTTGTTGGTGCTGCATTCAGTTTACCTGAGAGGGACGAGGCCTTGTCTGTAGGTTCAGACATGCTTGAAGTTTTAAGTGATTACGATGGTGTTGGTAAAGAAGATATCAATGACTGGTCAGACTGGGCGTCAGACTTGGTCACGCAATCGTTAGAATATTTAGAAAAAAGCCCCGTAGATGTTGGTAATGCGCAGATCGAGCAAAAAATTTCTATTTTGTACCATCTTCAATGGTTAGAGTTTTGGGCGCAACAAGAAAATTGGTATATCTATCTATTAAGTAATGAAGATACTTATAATGAAGATTATAGAACGTTAATGGCTGAAAACATTGCAAGGCAGCAGCTTTTTATTGAGCGTTACTTATCAATAAATGCGACACCTGAACAAATTGATCTATTAAGTGAAACTTTTGCCAACCCGGCTTTTGCAAATAGTTATAAGTTGCGTAATACAATAATGGATGGCAAAGAAACTGGGATCGATCTCACATATGGGCTAAAAGCGTTTGATGAGCGATTTCGACTTATTCACTTTGTGGTCTATGGAATTAGCCAGCAACTAGTGACGGAAATTGATTCATCGATTAATCAGGCAAAACAGCTAATGTTGATTTATCTGATCATTATCGTAATTTCTCTTATTGTAATGTGTTATTTAGGAGCTAACTTAGCAAAGAGGGTGCTTTCATATCTTGGCCGTATTCTGAGGACAATGTCTCAAATTGAAGGTGAGACTAACAGTGACTTAAAAATCAAAGAAGATGGGAATGATGAGTTTACCATTTTTACAAGACAATTAAATGTCTTGCTTGAGGAACGCTGTCAAAGTCAGGCCAATCTATTACAAGCCAAAGAACAAGCAGAAAAAGCTAATATTGCCAAAAGTTCATTTCTGGCCAATATGTCTCATGAGATTCGTACGCCGCTAAATGGCATAATTGGAATGTCAGGGATTCTCTCTGATACTGTTCTTAATCCGTCACAGGCCGAATATCTGCAAACAATTGAGACCTCATCACAAACGTTGTTGTTATTGATTAATGACATCTTGGATTTATCGAAAATCGAATCTGGCAACTTGGTATTAGCTCCTACTGAATGTGATATTAGTGAAGTTGCTTATGACACTATAGCTGTTGTATTGGCTAAAGCCGCAGAATCAGGACTGGATTTGCAGGTTAAACTTGATCCTAAGTTACCGCAATCTGTTGTTGTTGATGAGCACCGCCTGCGTCAGGTGTTGATGAACTTGTTGTCTAACGCCGTGAAATTTACCCAAGCCGGTGTTGTTACCTTGTCCGTAGACTGCCAGTTATTACTCCAAAACAAAGCGGAACTCCTGTTCTCGGTTAGTGATACCGGAATTGGGATTGCCAAGGAGAAGCAAGATCAGGTATTTGCTCCATTTACTCAGGAAGACGGCTCAATTACACGTCAGTACGGTGGCACTGGCTTGGGCTTGGCAATCTGTCGCCAGTTAGTTGAGCTTTTGGGCGGGGAGATACAGTTACAATCAGAGAAAAATATTGGCAGTAATTTTTACTTCTCGCTTGAAGTTGATATAGAGCCGGAAAAACCGGCAGTCGATGAAGGTATCAGAGGATTACAGGGATTATTGATTGTCAATCAAACCACCATGACGACCAGTATCAAGGACGCGTGTGAAAAAGGGGGCGTTTTACTGGATATTTGTGATGAGGTGTCTTTGGCCAATCACGAGCCGCAGGCATATGATTTGGTTTTTTATTGCCAACAGGAACTGAACCGAACTCTGAAAGAACTTCCAGTAGTTAAACAGAAGTACCCTCAAGCTGCGCTGCTTATCTGTGACAATCATCATCAAGGCCATCATGATTTTGGTAATGCAATTGATGGCCTTGTGACCCTACCACTTCTTGGTAAGAGGTTTATCAAGGCGCTGAATTTCGCTCTGGCTAGGGTAAAGGAGCGATCTTTAAACCTTGCTGTCTCGACAATCGCTGAACCGCCGTCAACTGAGCCTGCAGCTCTAGGTACGGATCTGATTTTGATTGTTGAGGATAATGTTGTGAACCAGAAAGTGGCCTCCCTGTTCCTTAAAAAAGCTGGATATCAGTTTGACTTGGTCAACAATGGTAAAGAGGCGGTTGATGCTATTTTGTCGGGAAAACAATATGGCGTAGTTTTGATGGACTGTATGATGCCGGTAATGGATGGGTTTACTGCGACTGAAGAAATAAGACGTTGGGAGCAGGGCAATAGTGCAGGGCGTCAACTACCTATCATTGCTTTAACAGCAAGTGTACTGGATGAGGATATCAGTAGGTGTTACGAAGTCGGTATGAATGACTATATTGCTAAGCCATTTAAAAAAGAGATGCTGTTGGAGAAGCTGGATCTGTATTCTCGCTCTGAAACGGCATAAGCAATAGAGGTTATCGCTAACAGCAAATGAGGGTAATGCTTGTTTTCTAGAATCTATTACAGGTTACAAGTAGCTTTCCTTTAAAAAATTGAGACTGGATGTAGTTTTACTGGTGGATTTCGAGTTTGTTTTTTGCCTCTTAAGAGTTTAACAGCAAGAGCTTGTAAGAGATCTCTCACAAACACGTGGGAAATCGAGTTTAGTATTGTTCAGATGTATCGTGCCTTGGAAATAAATATCAATAAAATCAATTGATTATGGTTGTTGTATTTTATTTTATAAAATGCATCATAAAAAGTGTGATCTCTATGTGTTGCTTAGATTCTCAATTAACGTAATCTTTAACCCGTCGGAAGGAACTGACGGAACGGAACAGGAAAGCGCCAGGGATGTTGGCAACCTCAGGATGAGGACGGTGAATCAGGATGATTTGTCGAACATGGACTGTGAAGGGATGATCGGAAGGAACCGATATAGTAAGTAGGATACTTACTAGTCAGGACGACATAAATGGACCACTTCAGGATGAAGTAAGGGACACCTCCAGGAAGGAGAAGAGAGTCGAGACAGGACGTTTTGACGGGTCAAGGTTAGACCAAAGGACATCTCTAGGATAGAGACTAAAGGACTGCGCTGAAGGAATCAGCAAAATCATGGAATGATGCAGGGAGCACTATAGTAGCGGGATTGCTGCATGTAAGACCTAAGGGCGCGACGAAAGTCGCGCCCGTTCTTTTTGTATCGACAAAGAAAGCATGATTAGCTTGCCAGCACAGAAGGTTTGCGCTTTGCACTTACCAGCAGCATGTAAATAGCTGTCGCCAACAGTACCAGGAAGAAGAAGTCCATTAGTCCTGCTTTCTCTGCCATAAATTGATACGCAAGCATAGGGCCGGAAGCTGACCCGACACTGTAGCTAAAAAGCATTACCTGGGTGGCGGATACAATATAGTTCGCATTTAATTCATCACAAGCAAGTGTAATAGCAATAGGGTAGAGGGCAAAAGCCGACATACCCATTAGAGCTAGCATAGCTGCATGGGTTAGGTAGTGATCGCTTAGGTTGAAAATCCCCATTGCAAAAACACCAATCAAACATGCAAGCGCCATAAGCAGGGATTTGCTCATCAGGCATGATAACTTACTTACAATTGGTTGAATGACCATTCCTCCTAATACTGTTGCGGCCATCATAACGCCAATCTGCTCCGAGTTGGCTGTAGTTCCCTTTAAAGCTAATGGCATCAATCCATAAATAGTTCCCATCACGATACCTGATACCAGGCAGCCAATGATTGCAGGTTTGCTCAAGCGAAGGACTTGCTCGATGCTAAGGCTGTGGTGGGTATCACATGGAGGTTGTGCGTTTTTTCCCAGTAGGGCTGGTATAGTGGCAAATATCAGTAAGGCAAGAATAGCAATAAACGGCATCGCCCCTTCTGCACCGATCGTTCCAATACCGAACTGTCCAATTGCCGTACCGCCGTACAGAGCTGTCATATACAAGCCTAAGTTTTTGGCCCGCTCTTCTTTGCTATCACCGATTAGCAGCCATGATTCAATAACAACAAAAATGCCTGCCACTGCCATGCCAGCAATGAATCGTGCGAGTAACCATATTTCCGGTGACGGGAAAAGAGGCATAATCGCAACGGAAAGCGCCAGCAGAGATAGAAAGCCGATGAATGATACTCGGTGTCCTATACGCCGGATCACCGACTCAATCATCATGGAGCCAATTAATAAGCCGATGTAGTAAATACTGGCTAGCCAATTGGCAAGTCCAGTTGAAATCTGAAAACTGGTAAGCGATAACGGCAACAAGCTCATTAAATAACCAGAAGCAATGGCAAAAATTGTTAGTCCTGCAACAGGCACGGCAATGCTATGTTGCGTTTGGGAAGTAGTGTGCTTTGTCACTACTGTTGTCTCCGATTGTCGGTTGTTCTTAATATGGAACAACGATAAATTCAAGGAATAAACTGCTGAATGAAGCAGCAATGATGTTGGTGGCGAGGAATATGAACCTAAAAGATGAAGGCGTAAAATGAATTAATTTAATGCCAAATATGACTTATTTTAATGTATTTAACTGATAAGATAGTAAGATTATTGCTGTATTGGTTTGTGTTCTATGTAATTCAGTGTGTCTGTTTTTAAAGCTTTGTTTTGTAGGTGTTTTTATTCTCTATTTGTGCGGATAAATATTGCTTTTAAGGTGAATTGTTTAGGGGTGTAATTGATTTTAATGGGCTATTGCCCCATATTTTTATGGAGTGGATAAATGCGGTTTATTGCTGGTGGTGAAAATTGTTAGATCAGAGTACTCAGACAAGCAAGGCAGAGGGGGAAGTAGACCTAGACTGAAACTAGTTTGATTAACACTATTGGTGCACTTTTTCCCTAATAGGGTGCGGAGTGAAGTATTGATATTATCAAGTTATTGTTTTTAATAGAGGTAAAAGTTGGTATCAGCTTTGCCTATTAAATAAAGCAGCATAACTGATTTCAGGTAACTTCTCTCAGTTTATGTCACCTGGAAAATGCTGTTGCAGTAAGGGTACATAATCACCATTCACTTTGTCACTGGACGTGAGGCGCTATACCAGTAGCGGGGTATAGCGCCTACTTTTCTGTTTTACGCGCTCAAATCGTGACAAATAGCGACTACCTCGAGAGAAGAAGACAATCTTACGGGTTGTATCGTTCTTGTATTGCTTCATTTTTGTCGGTGGTTGTTGATAATAATATGTTTGTAATAATTATTTTGTGAATTATGCAGGCGTATGGGAGAGCAAGGTAGGAGGGGAAAAAGCCGACAGGTTGCCGGCTTTATAATTTTGGTTAGCGCTTGTTTTTAAGATAACGCTTACGGCGCTCTTCTTTTTTCTTCGCCTTTTCTTCGGCTTTGCGCTCTTCTTCAATCGCCACGTTGATCAGCTCTTCAGTGATCATCTCAGGACGCTCCATGGTGATCTGGCCCAGCGTACCGTTACGCAGTTCGTTGATCAAAATTTCGGAGGCCTTATGCAGGTCGACGCGACCACCACCTCTTAGGCATCCGCGTTTGCGGCCGATCTCTTCCATCAACTCGATTTCAGTTTCTGGTAAATCGTCATCAAGGTTGTAGCGAGCCTTGATCAACTCCGGATAGGCTTCTCTCAGGTACTCGACAGTGAAGAAAGCCACATCGATGTAATCCATCGCCGTATCTTTTACTGCGCCTGTTGCTGCGAGGCGGAAGCCACTGTGCGGGTTTTCAACCTTCGGCCACAAAATGCCCGGAGTGTCCGAAAGCACAATACCGTTTTGCAGGTTGATTCGTTGCTGCTGACGGGTAACGGCCGGCTGGTTGCCTGTCACCGCAACAGTTCGGCCAGCAAGAGTATTGATAATCGTTGATTTGCCAACATTCGGGATCCCCATGATCATGGTACGAATGTTTTTGCCCATCTCTTCGCGGTTTGGTGCCAGTTTGCGACATAGCTCTGTGATTTTCTGCACTTCAGAGATATTTTCGGTAGTGATGGCAATTGCTTTGACACCTTGTTCTTTTTCGAGGTGCTCAATCCACAATTGGGTCATTTCAGGATCGGCCAGGTCACGCTTGTTAAGTACCTTCACAACAGGCTTATCGCCATTTTGGCCCCGGAAAGACTTGATTAGCGGGTTCTCACTACTGAAAGGAATACGTGCATCAAGAACTTCAATAATGACATCGACTTTAGGAATTGCTTCTTCAATTTCTTTGCGAGCCTTGTGCATATGGCCCGGGAACCATTGGATTGTGTTGCTAGACATTTGATTTTCAACTCTTCTTTAGTTCGGCATGCGATCTTGGGGTACCTGTTGGGGTACTAAAATTGTTGGTTGGCCGAATACGTTGAGCAAGAGGGTATACATTCAAGAACATGTTGGCTGTTGAACCCCTCATGGTGAAGACTCTTACTCGTCTATGATTGTCAGTTGATGTGAAGTTTAACGTAACTGGCGAAATACATAAACGATTTAGATACTCGCTTACGGTTTATGATAGGGATTCATCAGCATATGGCGAAAAAGCACACATAGGGGGAGAATGTTGTGGATAGATATAATCTTAACAACCATAACAAGTGTGTTGATGCTCACTCTGAGCAATTTGAGGATGAAATTTGGTTTCAGACAGCAGGTTATTTCGACAGCGGCTAAAAGCTTCAACTTCTAATGTAAGCTAATGTTTTATATAATTATTGCAAAATTGAAAGTTGGATATATGGAAATGACGTATTCTGATGTCATAGCTCTACCAGTAAAAGAGCGAGGGCCTTTACTTAAATCTTTGGCTGAGTCCGGGGATAATGATGCCTGCTTAGCGTATGCAAAGTTAATTTTTGCTGATAAATATAATGGTACGCCATCTGCGGGACAGTCGAAAGATGAAGCAAAAGCAGAAGCACGTTCAAGCGCAGTAACATTTCTATATGACGCAGCTCTACGTGGGCACCTGCCAAGTATTATCTTGGGACAAGATGCGGCCTTTTTAGGTCGCCAAGGTGCGTTTAACAAAGTACTCTGCAAGGTGAGTTTTACTAAGGCTATTGAATTCTTAGATCTTTGGTTGGCACAAGAGCCTGAACCGGATGATCGTGCACTAGCGCTGTTCCGAAAAGGTCTGTGTCTGAAGCTGATGAATGCGGAAACACCTTGGGCTGAAGTTGAGTCACTTTGGGAGCAATCAGCAAGCCTCGGTGGGGAGCATGGCATTGCAGCCTCTGCACAACTCGGAGCCCGGCACTTTGACAATGGACGCTATGATGAAGCGATCCCGTGGCTTGAGACCGCAAAAAACTCATCCATGATGGCTGCTTCACTCCTTATGTTGATTCACAAAAATCATACTAAGTCTGAGGATGATTATAAAGAATGCTCAGATATTTGCTCAGTGTTATGCAGCACCAAGCCTAAGCCAGGTCAAACCTAAAAAAGTTAATTGCAACATTGAAATGGCACACAGTGCTTACTGTTACGAGTATTAAGTTAATTAACGGAAAACTGACAGCTTGAAGTCCAATTAACTCCGGTTCAGGGTATCGAAAGATGCCCTTTGGGCGCACTCTAAAATCAGTAAAGATATCACCCCATCTGAATCATTGTAATTGAATTATTAATCCTTTAACTAATTAAAAAAGAGCTAGATACTGCTAAGACGTGTAAAATAAGTAACTTATTGATTGAAAGGGAAACAGTCTGTATGCCGGGTGCAATCTTTACTTCCCTGTGCCATGCCTACCAGTCTATTGATGGGCTAAAGAGGCGTCAATAGATGGGCATTACCGTTACCCAAATCCGGTTTTTTTGGTTGAGTACTGGTTTAAATCATGAGTATTAAAGCTGCAATACAAAAAGTCTACCAATATGCAGAACCCAATATTTCTCTGGTTGGTTGGATGGGGTTTATTGGCTTTCCCGTTTACTATGTCATTTGGAAGTACTTATTTCCCCAGCCTTATGAAAACCTGACTCTCAGGCTTGCCTGCTCGTTACTTTTTTTCGTGGTTATAATTCGAAGAAAGCTAAAACCTCAATGGCGTAACCGTATGCACCTGTACTATTTGGTCGTGATAACACTGTGCCTGCCATTTTTTTTCTTCTATATGTTGCTCATGAACAATTGGTCTACTGTCTGGCTAATGTCACTGATGTCTGCAATTTTCCTGCATATCTTGCTGGTACACAGTACCCGGGTTATGTTCGCACAAACAGTCATTGGAATTGTACTTGCCGTTGCCTGCGCATGGATAGCGAAAGGCTTCCGCCTGGATGTTACAGTTGACTGGGCACATGTACCTATATTCCTATTTATCTATATTTTTGGGAACGCATTTTATTTTCGTAATCAGGTGGAGCACGAAACTAAGGTGTCGATCGCAAAAATGTTCGGTGCAGGAGTTGCCCACGAAATGCGAAACCCATTGAGTGGCCTGTACTCTTCAGTTGGCATTATCCAGTCTCTCATCCCTAATCTAAAAGAAGAAAAAAAAGAAATCTATCAGCTCTCCGCAGAGGAGGTTTCGCTACTGCAAGAGGTCAGCGATGATGCAATGAAAATCATCCATGACGGGAACGAGGCGATAGATTTGCTTCTTGCTTCAATTGATGAAAGCCGGGTGTCTCGAGCAACGTTCAGGCATCACTCTGCCCAGAAGGTGGTGGAAAGTGCTGTTGAAAGTTTCAGTTACAGGCGATCCCAAGATCGATTAGCTATTTCTTTTGACGTATGCAGCGATTTCGAGTTTCTGGGCAACAGTACATTACTCAGATACGTCATGTACAACCTGTTAAAAAATGCTTTTCAGCACTGTACTTCAGAAGGTTTTCAGATACATGTGAAGCTTGAGGCTGGGGAGAAGGTAAACCGAATCGTAGTGACAGACAACGGTCCGGGTATCGCCCCTGGTGATATTGGAAAAATATTCAAAGATTTCTATACCACGGGTAAGTCTGGGAACTTCGGGTTGGGATTGCCATTCTGTAAAAGGGTGATGTGTTCATTTGGCGGAGATATTCAATGTACATCTGTACCTGGCGAGTGGTGCCGGTTTACGATGACATTCCCGTCTATTCAGTCGGAAACTGTCAAAGATATTCGCTGTGAGCTAATTTGTCAGAAATCTCTTTTATTAGTGAGTGACAACGATATCTTAATAGCCGTAACGAAAGACCGGATCCGCTCCTTGGATCTAAAACTGACGTTGCTGGATGTGGCGACCGTGCTGAACAAGAGAGAACATGAATTTGAATATGACCTTATTCTCATTGATCTCAATAGTATTGGCCAGGAGCACAATCATCTTGATTTTATCGAGTCGCAGCTGCCAATGACTGAATCCCAAATTGCTTATTTGTCCCATAAGCCGGTAAAAAAACATAAAAAAACGGAGTTCAATCCCGTCTGGATAAAGACGGAAACATGGTTGAAGAACACTGATTTAGTCATTGAAAGTTTGCTGTTTGACTTCCATGCAGATGTACGTGAACCGGCTCAACCAAAGAAGATAGTTCAACGCTCCAGAAGCACGATTATGATCGTGGATGACAGTGAATCTTTGCGTAAACTCACGGCAAGGTTACTGGAAACACAGGGCTTTGACGTCATCCAGCATGAAGACGGCAAGAAAGCCATAGAAGCTCTGGATACTGATCCTGTTGACCTGATACTCATGGATATCGAGATGCCAGAAATGAATGGTATAGAAGCCTCGCGCTATATTCGAACATCAGGCAAGGAGTTTTCGACCGTACCAATTATTGCCCATACAGGAGATGTCTCCCCGGTGACTCTGGATAGTATCAGGTCATCAGGAATGTCAGATTATATCGTCAAGCCCGCAGAAAAGAGCCAGTTGTTAGAAAAAATCTCTAATTGGATTTGATAGGAAGATCCTATGTGCCATGCTAGGCTTTTACTTACGGCTTACTGTTCAATCAAATAAATTCTAGCGTTGAGTCATCAAAAGTGATCTGGGGCACAGCTAGCGCATGGTCAAAATCATTTTCATAGTTTGACTTACGAGACCTAAAATTATCGACATTGCCGAGTGTTGGCGAGAGATGGTTCAGGTTCTCAGATTTCATACTGCCATCCTGATAGTTTAGAATTGGCGAAGTCACTTACTCGTTAGAGTAACTTGTTATAGGTGGAGTGAGATTGAGTGGCACCTTGTGCACTATTGCGATTTGGTTTCGGATCACAAGCAGATCAAAGGCGCACAATTAAAAGCGGGTAGGCCATAGGCTCTCAATGCATCGATGTAACAATTGCGCCTAATTTGGCCCGTCGGATTTACTTCGGTGGATAAACCATCTTCGACAGCACAGTGAGAGAAGTTTATCGCTGTTGTGTCAAATTTCATCTGCAGCGTTTCAAAAAGGAGCTGCGAGCGATGTACATGGATTGAAGCGCTGACCAGCGTTGCGCGCCGGATCTGGTGTTGGGACAGTAACTCCAGACTTAGTGTGGCGTTTTCAATGGTGTTGATAGCTTGGTCTTCTTCGATAATCTTGTTTTTCTCGATGCCGTGAGCAATCAGCCAGCTTTTCATTAGCTGTGACTCTGTTTTACCTTGTTTGGCAAGCCCGCCGGTAACGATGATCAGGCTTTCAGGAATACGTCGCCATAGCTTCAGGGTCAGTTCCAGCCGCCGAATTAGAGCTGGGGCCATCGAACCGTCGTCGTTGAGTACGTAGCCGAGGGTTATTATTGCATGGCCGGGCCCTGACGAAAATGTAACAGGGTGGCCTTCCGGTTTAGGCTCATCGCTTGAGGGGGCCCCACAGAGAGGCTGTGACAATACTTCGTCAATCTTATTTAATAATGCACAGATTCGAAAAAACTCCTCGGTACTTATCTGTTGTAGCAGATTGAGGTAGTGTGCAACATGCCGGGCATTCCCTGAATAGTGATACCAAACAATCAAATAGCATAATGTCTGGCGTTTCTCTGCATCCGAACTGGCAGTCGACAAACATAGTTGATAGCCGAGTAGCGCCTCATCCACCTCGCCGCGAAAAGTCAGTACATTGGCAATGGTCATCGGCAGTCCGAAATGTGCGGGTAAATGAGTGATTGCTTCTATCAGATAATATTCAACTGCTTCTAGGTTAGTCACAACCTTGCCGTTAAGCGGATAACGCGATCGGTTAGTACTGTTGTAGGCATCAAGTGCGTGCTGCAGGCATGAAGGGAGCATTGGGTCTAAATATCCTTATTCGATTTTTAAGTATCAGAATGCTATAGGAAAAGATTCAGTTCAATCGGAACCTTGCTTTGTCATCATCGACCTTGAATTTATAAGTAATAACCCTCCTAGTATATGGCTAATTCGACTACGTTTAACTAGGTATTAGTTATGGTGTTCAAAGTAAGTGAGGAGTGTCGAATGAATGATTCATTCAAGCAACACGGTGCGTTTAGCTGGTCTGAACTTGTCACCGATGATCCCGAGAAAGCAATTGCGTTTTATACCAATGTAATTGGCTGGGAAGTCGAGACGATGGAAATGCCGAATGGGCAGTACCATGTTTTGAAGGCGGGAGGCGAACCCGTAGGAGGGATCATGGCTAAGCCGGAGGAATGCGGTGAAGAGGTTCCGAACTACTGGGGAACATATATTACCGTGGATGATGTTGAGGTCACGTTGGCTAAGGCCGAGAGCGCGGGTGGCAAGGCGGTGTATCCGCCGATGGACGCTCCCGGCGTTGGGCGAATGTGCGCGATATCCGATTCCGAGGGGGCAATTGTGTCAATCATCACCTATGAAGATAAAGAATGCGAGTAGCATTAACGTTTCACTATGACTAATAGAAAAAGAAAACCGCCTGAAAGTTCAGGCGGTTTAGGTTTATCTGCGTTCTATGGTTGCTGGATAATCAGGAACTGTGCGCGAAAATTTAATTTTCCCATTGAACTAGCTTACCTTTAGGCCAGTTGGCACCAATATCATGGTATTTTTTCTCTAGCAGGTGGCGCTTAATTTTCAGCGTCGGTGTGAGGATACCGTTTTCGATACTCCATGGTTCTTTCATCATCAGTACGCCTTTGATTTTGGCGTGCGGTTCCAGCTCCTGATTGATAGTCTCTATGACATGATGTGCTTTACGTTCATATCGTGCTTTATCAAAGTTAGGGAAATCATGGGGAATTGCGAGCAGGATAGGACCTGGCATACCAGAGCCAACCACGCACATCATCTCGATATTACTAAGCTCAAACAGTCGCTTTTCGATAGGGACAGGGGCGACAAATTTGCCTTTGGCCGTTTTGAAAGTATCGTTTTTACGCCCTTGAATCGAGAGGTAGCCTTCATCGTCTAGGAAGCCGATGTCGCCGGTGTGGAGCCAGCCATCCTCATCAAAAGAAGCTTTACTTGCTTCTTCATTCTTGTAGTAACCGGAGAACATACCGGCGCCGCGAACCAGAATTTCGTCATCAGCAGCAATCTTCACCTCGACGCCTGGGCCTGCATTACCCACAGTACCGATTTTATCGCTACGGAATGGGTGGTTAATGGTGCTATAAGCAAAAGATTCTGTCATGCCCCATGCTTCAGTAATATTCAGGCCAATACTTTCATACCAACGCAGTAGAGCAGAGGAAACTGGCGCCGAACCACATCCGAGCATTCGAGCCTTATCCAAACCGAGCCCTTTAGCGAGTTTGCGTTTTATCACTCCAGAGACAAACGGGATTTTAAGCAAAATATTAAGCTTTGCTTGCGGCAGTTTTTCAAGAATACGCTGTTGGAACAGTGTCCATAAGCGCGGAACTGAAATAAAGAGGGTCGGGCGATGCATTTTCACATCTTCGATAAATGTATCGAGAGACTCTGGGAAAGCGACTTGCATGCCAGCCATTACCGATGTGCCAAAAATATAAACTCGCTCAGTGATGTGGGCTAGCGGCAGGTAAGAGAATAGGCGTTCGCTATCTTGCATACCTATATGATCAACCAGGCGTTGAATAGACCAGGAAAACGCGCCATAAGTCAGCATCGCACCTTTCGGCAATCCGGATGTACCAGAGGTATAAACAATCGACATTAGATCTTCTGGTTTATGCTTAGGACGCTCTGTTGATGGCTCATTTTCCGCGACAAGTTTACTGAATTCATATTTGCAGGGCGGAGCACTTGGGTAGGGAAGTGAAATTGTTGGTAAGTCAGGGTGGTTTTCTAAAACTTCATTGACGGCTTTGTCGTCATCGAGCTTACCAATAATAAGAACTTTCGATTCACTATGGGTAACACAGTGTTGGACAGTCTCAGCACCAGCGGTCGGGAAAATAGGAACACTGATGTAACTGCCTAGCATAATCGCCAAGTCGGTAATGAACCATTCGGCACAGTTTTTTGACATCAAAGCGACGCGATCACCAGGTTGAATTCCCATACTGCGCAACGCACTCACTAGCCTTAATGCCTTGTCCGCAACTTGCGCATAGGTAAAGTCTACAAACTGTCGGTTAATGATTTGACGAAGGTAAACTTCATTTGGGCGCTCTTCTGCCCATTTCAAAATCATTTCATTAGGTAGAGGCTCCGTCATGAGTGTTTCCCTTAAGCGTTCCGTGGGCAGAGGTAAAGTCATAGTCTCATCCTTGTGGTGTTGTCAACTTGTTAATCAGGTGTTTTTTTTGCTTTGCTCTCGGTCAAGTTCCTGTTTTTCATTGAACTCCTGTCATTCAGTATGAAAATTGTAAGCAACTTGTCAAATAAAACTGCCTATCTGCTGGAAAATTAAGCACAAAATCTAAACCTGTATGTGGTTTTTAAATCTAAGAACAAATATCTCAAATGGCTGATTTTTAATTGATTGTTGTGTTTTTGTTGCTTTTTGTGAGGTTGGGAAAAATATTACGTAATAACAAATTGTTATTACTTATGCAGTTAGTTACTTAGAGATGAATTGGGGAGGTAAGATTCACTGATAGTGTGCTCTTTAACGAGCATTTTTGTAATTTGAACAGGCTTTATATGCAAAGTTATGAAAAAATGAAAAAAAAATCAGTAAGAGTACTGGTTAACGGAATAGCATTTTGTAATACTGATAGCAAATATAAAACCAATATCGTTTCAGTATGTCATCGGGTATCTGTCCGATGGAACTTTTGTTGATGTGATGAAGATATAGAGTCAACTCATTATGCCAAAGCGTAGTAAAGAAGATACAGAGATTACGATCCAGAAAATCATGGATGCCGTAGTAGATCAGATTTTGACACTAGGCTATGACAAGATGTCATATACTACCCTAAGCAAGCAAACTGGGATTTCAAGAACGGGTATTAGCCATCATTTCCCGAAAAAGCAAGATTTTGCAAATGCATTAGACGGCCGTATTTATCGTTTGTTTGTCGAGAAGCTAGACTTGGACAACGGCCTTGAAGGCTTTGTAAATAGCTGGCTGACCGCTCTTGATGACGAAAAATTCCGTGCCACCCTGCGCCTGTTATTCCACCATATTGCCGCTTCTGAAATTACCGGCGAGTTCGCTAAGCGTGGTATTGAGCGTTTGTATGCTCTGTGTAAGGAGCGCTTTGGTGAGGGCAGTGACAAAGAGCTTGAATGGCTGCTTGGAAAGTCATTGATTAGTCTGGTGAAGTAAGCTGGATATATCCATATTTACGAAAAGCAGCCATTGATTGGTTGCTTTTTTGTTTGTGTTCCGTCCTGAGATAAGTCCCCATGTTGGTGGCTTATCCGTGAATCCTTGTTTACCAAATAAAATAGATAGTAATCTAAAACTTAGAAGCATTTTTTTGAAGATAATAGGCTAAGTGGCCAGCGACTGTGTATAATTGCATTGTTTGGTAAAAAGTTAAGATACGAGAAAAGTATGTTGAAATATATTGTGATCGCGCTGGTTGGTATCGGTATTTATATTGGTGTGACTTATAAAGATCAAATTGAAGATATGACCAATTCACGTCCAATGGAAGATGTTCAGGATATATTTGAAGATGCTAAAGAGCATGCATCTGATAAAGCGGACGAGTTAAGTAAGCAGCTTGAAGAACTGAGTAAATAACCATTTATGATGAGAAAGGCTGGTCGTTATAACGGCCGGCCTTTTTATTGAATTCCTGACTTGAAAAAAAGCAGCCAATTGGCTGCTTTTTTGATATTACGCTTCTGCCTTGTTGCTTAGGATTGCGCCATTTCAGGCGCTGGCATCTTTGCTTCAGCGGCCTTACAAGCTGCTGCAGTAAAGATAACGTCCGTCGAGCTGTTTAGTGCGGTTTCAGCTGAATCCTGAATGACACCGATGATGAAGCCAACAGCGACAACTTGCATTGCAACGTCATTAGGAATACCAAACAGGCTACAAGCTAGCGGGATTAGTAGTAGGGAACCACCAGCAACACCAGATGCCCCACAAGCCGATACGGCTGCAACAACACTTAGGAGTACTGCCGTTGCAATATCTACCTGAACGCCCATCGTATGAACTGCAGCAAGCGTCAGTACAGTAATAGTAATCGCTGCACCGGCCATGTTGATAGTTGCCCCCAGCGGAATAGATACAGAGTAAGTATCTTCATGCAGGTCTAAATCTTTACACAGTTGCATGTTTACTGGAATGTTCGCCGCAGAGCTACGGGTGAAGAAAGCCGTGATACCGCTTTCACGAATACAGCGTAGCACCAGTGGATATGGGTTTTCTTTGGTTTTGTAGAAAACAATCAGCGGGTTGACGACAAGGGCAATAATCAGCATTGAACCCAGTAATACAGCCAGTAGATGGCCATAGCTTGCTAGGGCTGCAAAACCCGTTTCGGCGAAAGTGTTGGCAACCAGACCGAAGATACCAACTGGCGCCAGGCGGATCACGAAGCGGACAATTAGAGTGATGCCGTTAGAAACATCGTGGAAAACCTGCTTGGTTGCATCGCTTGCTTGGTGAAGAGCAAAGCCAAGTGCGATTGCCCAGGCAAGGATACCGATGAAGTTACCTGTCATTAGTGCATTTACTGGGTTATCAACGATTTTGAATAGCAGCGTATTCAATACTTCGGTGATACCTTCAGGTGGAGTAGCACTTGTTGCACTAGCTACCAGAGTTAAAGTGGTCGGGAAAAGGAAACTCATGGTAACAGCGGTGAATGCGGCCATCAGTGTACCAAATAGATACAGGATGATGATTGGTTTCATGTTGGTGTGAGCGCCTTTCTTTTGGTTAGCAATAGAAGAGGCGACAAGGATGAAAACCAGAACCGGTGCGACAGCTTTCAGGGCGCTAACGAATAGGCCACCAAGAAAGCCGACTTTAACTGCGGACTCTGGAGAGACGGATGCGAGAAGGATACCAGCAATGATACCGATGAGAATCTGGATAACCAGGCTTCCACTCGCGACTCGGGCTAAAAAGGGTTGTGTTTGATTCATATTACGTCCTGCATAACTTTATTATATGTGTGGAAGGATTATATTTCGTTCCAGAAACAATTTTTAACAGGAACTATACTAATTTTCCACCATTCTTTTCATAAACTTTTAGCTAACGCAAATTTAACATTATTTTGAGCTTTTTAAATTGGTCGCTGATTGCAGGGGATTGTGAAAAGAATAAACGTTAACAACTGGCGCGGAAGCCCAAGATATTTTGTTAATAAAAAAGCTCGCGCCGAGGCGCGAGCTTTGCTTTCTAAAGGATTTGCTATATGAATAGGTTGGCAGGTTATTCAGGCACCAGTGGGGCTAGCGAGGCTGATTTCGACTTTTGTTTGTCAATATTAGCCCCAGCCTGGCTAATGGAGCGGATAAGTTTTACTAATGCTTTGTTGTCCCATTGTTCAGGGTGCTTGCTAAAGTAGGCGGCCATCATTCTCCCAATTTCTTGATGCAACTCGGCCTGTAGAGAGTGATTTGGGCTCTCTTTTATCCATCGCTGGTAGTAGGCTTGAACCTGGATAGGTTGTCTGTTTTTTGCTGCTAGCTCCATACCTGTAAGCGGTGCAACGTTTACTGCTCTGCTTCCGGCAGGAGGGATAATTGGAGCCTGTTGCAAGGTTCTAAGTTTGAGCCATAGGCGCAGTAGTAAAAATAGCGTCAATAACCACAGCGCAGCAAAGAGGGCGGCCAGCCATGGCCACCATCCGGCATCAGAAACAACTTTAACTTCAGTAGCCGTAGGGATTACCGGTGTATCTGAAGCTAAATTGGGTGTTGATACCAATGGAATATTTGGACTATTAGTACTGTCACCAGGAAGTACATTGAGTTTCAGCCCGTCAATCTTGCTTGTTTCCTGCTGGCTGGTAGCCGTATTCCACCAGTTGATAGACAGCGGCGGAAGAGAAAGCTCACCTTCACTGCGTGGTAGAATAACCTGTTTGATTGTCATTATGGTATAGCCGTTAGCACTACTATAGACCGGCTTCTCATCATAGACCCTCACCTGATCCGGGTACTTCAGGGTCAGATTTGGCAGGCTACTTTGTTCAGCATTTTTTATTCGGAGAGTAATTGCTCGAGTCAGGGGCTCTCCGACTCGGATCTCCTGGCCTTCAGGTTGCCATTGCTGCTCTAACTGCAAATCTTGGGTTGGAAGCCAAAGTCCCTGATAGCTTGCAGGCTTCCCTTTGACTTCAAGGTTGAGGCTTTCTGTTTGCTCTGCTACCGGAATGCGAAGGGTGGATCCAAACCCTCGGCTACCTTTAACAACACTGCCCTTGAATTCTGCTCCGTGCAGTTGAATCGTCCCGGCTTTGTTGGCGGTGATTTGATAGTCACGGGTAATGATGATGTAGCGGCGCCCGTTCAGTACGGTTTCAGCTTGGCGATCCTCTCCAATTTGCTTTACTTCTAGCCCGTCACCAGATGGCGCGACTAATGACGCCTGGCTCATTTGCTCACCAATACTTATACGTACGGTGTAGTGAATACTTTCACCGATATAAAGTTGCGTTTTGTCGATGTCGTAGCTGAGTTTAATCTCCGGTTTGGATTGCGCCTGACCATTAGCGTTACTGCTCTTTAATGAGCTGATGACGATGGGCTCGGTGGTCGTGGCACCAATTCTGAAGCTTGGAATGGTAAAATCACCAACGGCTTTAGTTGCCAACGCGATTTTCCACTCGGTATTTCGGCTGACGACGCCGTTGATCATTGAGGTTCCACTGCTAATACTTGGACGGCCATAGCTGAAGTCTTTCTCAAGAGGAGATAAATCCAGTGCATTGCTATTGACGTTGTCATCAACGGTAATAGTTAGCTGGAACACTTCATTAACGGCGACAATATTTTTTGAGACAGTCGCCACCGCCTGTGCAGCTGTCGCTACAGAAGGCAACATTGCTAGGATCATGATCGAAAGACCGACTAAGCTTCCCCAGAAGCCTTGTGCTCCGCTGTATTTCGCATTAAAACGAGGTATGTGATTGTTGTTTGTCATATCCATTTAAAGCCTTACCATGAGTTCGCTGTTGCTTCTGGCGCCTGTTTCTGACGGGCCTGTAGTAACAGTTGGGCGCGGATCAATGCGCTGGTGTCATCCGGCACCTGCTCTAATTTTTTCAATACAGGATCACTCGCTGATAGCGAGTTAGCTAACTCTTCGCTAGCGGCTACAGCTTGTGTATTTTCCTCGGACGAATCATCAAGCTTGCCTTCCTGTTCGGTAGCTTTTGCCTGCTGCACTGATTCTTGTTCATCCGTTGGCGCTTGAGCCTGATTTTGCCCTGATGAGGATTGCTGCTCTGCCTGATTCTTTTCTTCTGCAGATTGCTGGTTGTCAGCCTCATCCGAATTATTAGACTGTTGCGAGTCATTGCTTTCGTCGGCATTTTTCTGCTGATTCTGCTGATTCTGCTGATTCTGCTGATTCTGCTGATTCTGCTGATTCTGCTGATCGCTTTGAGACTGCTTGTCATCTTGAGATGAGTCAGAAGATTGATCCTGGCCTGAGTCCTTGTTCTCATCAGACTGCTGTTGCTGTTGCTGCTGTTCAAGAGCCTGCTGCACAATCTCTAGATTCTTTTGAGCATCAGCATGATCGGGATTGTCAGCAAGGACGGACTGATAGCGTTCAATTGCCTTTTCAAACTCTCCAGAACGCGCGTAGGCATTCCCGAGGTTATACCGAGATGTCAGATCATTGAGTGGTTGCAGCGTTTCAATGGCCTGCTCGAAGTTGCCGGCTTTATACTGGGCAATACCTTTCCATTGCGGCGATGCGAACTGCTCAGCGGCAGGCTCATAGTTTTTTTGCTGAAAGGTATCGTATCCCAGTTGATCCTGATTCACCCACGGAGAGGCAAAGGCATTATCAACGGGCATCAACACCAGCATAGCTGCAATGACAACACCACGACGAAAGCCAAACAGAGACAAGATTACCAAAGGAAACAGCAGCCAGAAGCCGTTATTGATCCGTTCTTCTAATTCTTTTTCCTTCTCTTTATTGGCATCTTCACGTGGTTTTGCCGTCGCAGCAACAAGGTTATCAACATCACGGTTGGTTGGTTGTGAAAGCTGTAACTGTCCCCCTGTTTGTTTGACCAAAGGAAGCAGGGTATCAAGATCAACCTTGGCGACCACGGTTTTTCCCACGCTATTGGTTAGCAGCCTGCCATCGGGCATTTGCACTGGTGCACCTTGTCGGGTGCCGACTGCAAGGATGGACACTCGGTACTCGGTCGCTTTTAACAAGTCGCTCGCTTGTGTGGCCTCTGAATCATCTAATCCGTCAGTGATCAGAATGATATCTCCCTGCGGGTGGCCGGCTTGCTTCAGCAGATTGATAGCCTCTTGAATACCTGCTGCAGCATTACTGCCTTGAATTGGCATTATTTCGGGAGACAGGTGAGGGATCAGGTTAGCCAGTGTACTGCTGTCCTGAGTTAACGGACTAACGACATAGCCATCAGCTGCATAGGTGACTAGCCCTGTGCTGCCTTCTTTCCAGCCAGGTAGCATATCCAGTGCCTTGTAGCGAGCCTGGGTAAGCCGGTTTGGCGCGATATCGGTGGCATACATAGAACGCGACATATCCATAACTAGTACCCGGGCGCCTGTGATGCTATAGGCCGGTAGCACTGACTTTTGCCAACTGGGGCCGGCGAGAGCGATAACGGCCAATAACCAGCCACAACCTAGTAAGGGGATGAAGGCGGAGTTGGCTTGTTGTCGACTTAGGCCGAGTTTTTCTGCAAGGTGCGGAGCAATAAGCCCGCTTTGTTGCTGCTTGCCTTTAAGCCATGGTAGCAGCAGGCCAAGAGGTAGCAGTGCTAGCAGCCAATAGGGGTGAAGAAACGTAAATTCAACCATGACGCTTCCTCATCAGTACAATAACGACAGAAAAAAGCAGGGAGAGAGCGAGTGGATAGCGGAATAGTTCCTGACGCGGCCGCCAGGTCTGCTGCGCGGTGTTGATAGGTTCCATTTGATCGATTAACTGATAGATGTTTTCCAGCTCTTGCGGATTCCGGGCCCGGAAATACTGACCTCCAGTCATGTCGGCAATTTTGGTCAGCATTCTTTCATCCAGATCCTGAGAGGGATTAACAGTACGGGTTGAGAAAAATGTGCGTTGCTCCATTTCTTCGGCACCGACACCGACGGTATAGATAGTGACATTGCTTCTTGCTGCCAATTCAGCCGCCTCTACCGGATCGATAACTCCGGCGGTGTTGGCTCCATCACTGAGCAGAATGATCACCCGTTGCGGGGCCTCACTGTCGATAAAGGTCTTGGTGGCGATACCTAGCCCTTCACCAATGGCGGTACTCTGGCCGATAAGGCCGAGTACGGTTCTGTCGAGTTGTTCCTGAACTGTGTTGCGGTCGAATGTTAGCGGTGTTTGTAGGTAGGCGTGATTGGCGAACAAGACCAGACCAACCCTGTCTCCTTGACGATTACCGATAAAGTCATTCAATACCTGCTTGACCGCTGTAAGGCGATCAATACTTTGCCCGTTTGAGGTCACCATGTCTTCGATCGACATGGATCCAGAAAGATCGACGGCCAATAGCATGTCTCGGTGTTCAGGATTGATTTCTATGGGATCGCCATACCAAACCGGACGCGACAGGGCGCCTAGCAGACAGAGCCATGCCACAGCCATAATTGCTTTACGCCAGCGGGTATCAGGCTGCTGTTGCCCGATCCCTTCTGGGAGCTTGGGAAGGCGTATTGCTGCCGATTGGACGGCCGGTTTAGAGAAGCGATATACAAACCAGGGAAGCGGGAGCAGCAACCATGCCCAATGCCAGGTGAATTCAAACATTGCTCACCTCCTGACTGGCTGGTTTGAAGGTTCCTCTTGCGGGAAAGTGCGCTTTTTTTAACCATCGCTCGGCTTGCTGATAGCAGTTGCTAAACGCAAGTTGCTCTAGCCCTTGTGGCGAGAACAGCCCTTGCTGCCAGTTATCTGAAAGAGCGATAAAGCCCCGGTGCTGTTCTTTAAGCTGACTATCTAGAAAAGCGAGCCAGTGCTGGCCGGTAAGGCCGGCAACCTGTTCGCGGGGATAATACGTCATGGCAGTTTGGCGAAGCAGCAAGTTGATCTCATTAAATTGCGAAGGGTTGTTCATTTTTTTCAAATGAAGCAGTGCTTCTTTGCGTGCTTCCTGTTGCTGCAGGTGCTGTTTGAGTTTGAATATCAAAAAAAATAAACCCGCTAAGGCGATTAAGATACACAGCCACCATCCCCATGCTAGCGGCCAGAAACCGGGAGCTGGAGGAAGGTGAACGTCAGCAAGCGGTAGCGAAGCTGCCATATTATTAGCAGAGATGGGATCAGCCATGACGCTTCTCCTGCTTGCCGAGTTGCTGCATCAGTGGCAGCGCGGCTGATATTTGATGAAGTGGAATGGCAAGGCTCAATGTCATATCGTGAACGAATTGCTGATGGCTAACATACTGCATGTTCAGCTTCTCACGAGTTTTCTTCGCAGAGAAGTCGAGCCAGGTAGACTGGTTACTATCTGAGACATGCTCCGTGCCGTTGAACGAGGTTTGTCCTTGTTCGAGCGGATCATGTACCCGAACAAACTGGATCCGGTTATGCTGGCGCAACTGGCTTAAGCGCTGTTTGTCTG
Organism: Photobacterium obscurum; assembly: GCF_026191635.1. Lineage (GTDB taxonomy): Bacteria > Pseudomonadota > Gammaproteobacteria > Enterobacterales > Vibrionaceae > Photobacterium > Photobacterium obscurum. The sequence goes on along the minus strand of NZ_JAKRRW010000012.1, from coordinate 62,655 downwards.
TTTCCTTTAGCTGATAGAAATCGCTAATTATCACAATTTCACTGCCTTTGGGACATAAATGGTGCAAATGCTTCAAGGCGGCAGAGAAAGCCAGTGAGTCTTGAGCCTCTGGACTATCTTGATGGGCGTCGATTAGTGCATTGATAACCTGCAAGGGGCCTTGACGCCGAGCTGTTGGTTTACATTCAACCAGCTTGTTGCCGGTATAGATGATTGCGCCAATGCGGTCATGCTCGCTGACGGCCAACCAGCTGAGCAGGCTGGCAAAATGGGCGGCCTGAACCGATTTAAGCAACAACTGCGAGCCAAACTTCATGCTAGTGCTAAGGTCAATCAGCAGCATCACCGGTTGTTCGCGCTCTTCGGTGAATAGCTTGGTATGGGTTTTTCCTGTCCTTGCGGTCACCCGCCAGTCGATGGTCCGAATGTCATCGCCAGCCTGATAGGGACGAACTTCGGAAAAATTCATCCCACGTCCTTTTTTCCGGCTCATATGCTGCCCATTGAGTTGCGACCACACGCTCTGTGCGGGTGGTAGCCAACGTACAGATTGGTTCTTGTACTGCAGCAATTCAGCCAGACACAGGTTAACCCCGTCACTGTGTGACGGAAGTACTGGTGTCATGGATGTCTCGGTCATGCGCAGGCTACCTGTGCAATCAGCTGGCTGACAATGGTATCTGCGGCAATGCCTTCTGCCTGTGCTTCATAGCTCGTTAACAAGCGGTGTCGCAGTACCGGGTAGGCCATCTGCTGTACATCCTCGGGAGTGACAAAGTCACGACCATTTAGCCAGGCATGGGCACGGGCACAGCGGTCCAAAGCGAGTGTTGCTCGTGGGCTGACGCCAAGCTGCAACCAGCCGGCCAGCTGATCACTGTAGCGCTCAGGCTGGCGGGTAGCCATGGTGAGGCGAATAATATAGTGCTCAACTTCTTCAGCCATATGAATATTCAACACTTCCTGACGAGCCGAGAAAATTTCCTTTTGGCTAATTTGTACGGGTTCAGCTTTATCCAGCCCTAATGCTTCCCCACGGTTGAGGCGAAGTATTTCTAACTCGCTGTCAGCATCAGGATAATCTACGTTGAGTTGTAGCAGGAAGCGGTCCAACTGAGCTTCTGGAAGAGGATAGGTACCTTCTTGTTCGATTGGGTTCTGAGTTGCCATTACCAGAAATAACTCAGGCAGTGAGTAGGTTTCACGGCCAGCAGTAATTTGTTTTTCTGCCATTGCCTCAAGCATTGCTGCCTGTACTTTGGCCGGGGCACGGTTGATTTCATCGGCAAGTACCAGGGCATTGAATATCGGCCCCGGCTGAAACGTGAATTCACCTGTTTCAGGGCGGAATATATCAGTACCGGTCAAATCGGCCGGAAGCAGATCTGGGGTGAACTGAATGCGGTGGAAGCTGCCTTCAATGCAGTCAGACAAGACTTTAACGGCACGGGTCTTGGCTAGTCCCGGCGGCCCTTCGACCAAAATATGACCATCGGCAAGCAGTGCAATCAATAGTTGTTTAACAAGATCAGGCTGACCAATTACCTGGCTGTCCAGGTAAGTTTTAAGGCGTTGGAAAGTCGACGTTAACATAGAAAGATAATGTCCTTTAAAAACAGAGAGTCAAACAAAAATGATGCATTGTCTGACTAATAAAAAGTGTATTAGTTCACATTTCTCGGCTGTTTGGTTATTCATTGTACAACCGACATAAAGGTCTATGCCTTCAGTGAGCTATACCCAGGCTCAATTTGAATGCTGTGTCTTTAGTTAGCTTGAGTATAGATGTGAATTATAGCGTATTCATAGGGTTAGCATTAAGCATCACTAACCCGATAAACTCCTTGATTGCTTGGTTTAACTGGCGCTGTACCTAACCCACTATAAAGGTGCTCGTTTGGGGATAAAGGTACCAAGATGGTGCATGAGCGAATGTTCAATGCACCAATATACAGTGCTTAACCTGCACTAAAATGTATCACTTATAGTCGCCTATGAATTAGTGATCACTTAAATTGTTGATTTTTAGTAGTTAATATAAAAGTGAGAGGTGGCTTACATCTTGGCTTGATGCTTGCTCTAGTTTGAATGATTATTCACAAGGAGCTATTCAATATGTCAACCAAGATGTTTAAAGGTACATTTGCCGGAGCTGCGGTATCACTGGTTTTGTCATTTAACGCAGTGGCTGCGCAGGACACGATTAAAGTTGGGGTGCTGCATTCGCTGTCGGGCACGATGGCCATCAGTGAAACGACATTGAAAGACACCATTCTGATGCTGGTCGAGGAGCAGAACCGGAAAGGCGGGGTATTGGGTAAAAAGCTAGAGGCGGTTGTTGTCGATCCGGCATCAAACTGGCCGTTATTTGCTGAGAAAGCCCGTGAACTGATCGAAAAAGAGAAAGTTGATGTTGTGTTTGGCGGTTGGACGTCAGTTTCTCGCAAGTCAATGCTACCCGTATTCGAGGAGTTAAATAGCTTGCTGTTTTATCCGGTTCAGTATGAAGGCGAAGAGTCATCTAAAAACGTTTTTTATACTGGCGCAGCACCTAACCAGCAGGCAATTCCTGCTGTTGATTACCTGATGAATGAGTTGGACGTTAAACGCTGGGTTTTAGCGGGGACGGACTACGTTTACCCTCGTACCACCAACAAAATTCTTGAGGCATATCTGATATCCAAGGGTGTTGCCAAGAGCGACATCATGATCAACTACACCCCTTTTGGCCACTCTGATTGGCAATCCATCGTTTCTAATATTAAAAAGTTTGGTGCTCAAGGTAAGAAAACGGCCGTTGTTTCGACAATCAACGGTGATGCCAACGTTCCGTTCTATAAAGAGCTGGGTGCACAAGGGGTATCTGCCGAAGATATTCCTGTGGTTGCCTTCTCGGTTGGTGAAGAAGAGCTCTCGGGAATGGACACCTCGCCACTGGTTGGTCACCTTGCGGCCTGGAACTATTTCATGAGCGTCGATACCGATGAAAACTCGGAATTTGTCGAGAAGTGGCAGAAGTTCATCAAGGACGACAAGCGTGTATCTAACGATCCGATGGAAGCGAGCTATATCGGCTTCAATATGTGGGTAGAGGCCGCCGAGAAAGCCGGTTCTACTGATTCTAATGCAATACAAGAGGCAATAATCGGCATTACCGTACCTAATCTTTCTGGTGGCTACGCGACAATGATGCCAAACCACCACATTACCAAGCCAGTCTTGCTCGGTGAAATTCAAGATGACGGCCAGTTTGAGGTGGTATGGGAGACTCACGGTGTGGTTGCCGGCGATGCCTGGTCAAATTTCCTTCCCGGTTCGAAAGATCTCTATGCCAGCTGGTTGAAGCCGCTTGAATGCGGCAGCTTCAATGTTGTAACCGGCAAGTGTGCTGGTTCAAATCAGTAAAACTTCGCTAATCACTCCTGCACTTGCCGAAATGGCAAGTGCAGGGATGTGTTGAACTGATTTTATAGATGAGTACCCACATGAACAGAAATTGGTGGCGTGCACCGAAGAAGGTGGCGCAATTACTAAAATCAATTCTGGCAGCCTGGTTAGGGTTGGTTCTGCTGATATTTCCTGCTGCTTCCTCGTATGCCGACACTGGCACAATTAGTACATTTGCAGATGTTGAAAGACATTTGTCACAACGTAACTTCAACAATAAACAACAGGCTATTGAGTGGCTGATTGAATCTCGGCCCCCCTATACTCGGCAGATTCTAACAGGTTTACTTGATGGACAGGTGTTCTATCAGCGGCAGACTAAGCGCTTGTATCTAATTTCGGAGCTCGCAGCTGGTCAACCAGCACAGTCTGTTGAGAGCAATGACGTTACGATGATTGAAAGCAAGCGGAATTACAAAAAGGTAGGCCTGAATAACCGATTGAGAACAGCCATTCGTTTGGGTATTGCCCAGTTGGATTTGGAAGCTGAAAGTGAATCGCTTCGACTACAGGCTGCAAAGGGGCTAGTCGGTAATACAGACCATAGTGTTCAGGCCTTACTGAATAAAACATACCAAACAGAAACGTCTGCTGAGGTTAAAAACGTAGTGGCCTTGGCACTCGCGATTGCAAATATTCAGGCTCCAGATGAGGAAGTCCGACAAGCTGCGATTGAACAGTTAAGCGGCTCCTTAGAGCCGGCCGCATTTCGTGCTTTGAGTCAGGCTTTGGACTTGGAAATGGCCAAAGAAGACGGTGACGCTGTATTAATCTTACAGCTTGAAAGGACCATTAATGCCTACCAGCAAAGCCAACGCTTTTATGATGTTGCGGAAACCCTTTATTTTGGCTTAAGCCTTGGATCGGTGTTGGTACTTGCCGGCATCGGCCTGGCGATCACCTTTGGGGTGATGGGGGTGATCAACATGGCTCATGGTGAGCTGATCATGCTCGGTGCCTATACCACCTATGTAATGCAGCAACTGTTGCCAAATAATATTGGTTTGTCACTGGTTCTCTCGATCCCGGCGGCATTTATTGTTTCAGGGTTGGTTGGAGTTGCTATTGAACGTGGCGTGATCCGGTTCCTGTATGGCAGGCCACTGGAAACCCTACTGGCGACATTTGGTATTAGCCTGATCTTGCAGCAGGCAGTACGTAGTATCTTTTCTCCGCTTAACCGTTCCGTCGCCACGCCGGACTGGATGAGTGGCATGCTTGAAATTAATCCAATGCTTTCCCTGACCTACAACCGCCTCTATATCATCTTTTTTTGTTTGTTCGTGTTTGCCGCCTTGGTGTTTGTCATCAGGAAAACACCACTAGGGTTACAGGTTCGGGCGGTATCGCAAAACCGTGCAATGGCCCGTGCAATGGGAGTGCGTTCTGAGTGGGTCGATGCGATGACCTTTGGGTTAGGCTCGGGCGTCGCCGGTGTCGCTGGTGTTGCACTGTCTCAGCTTACCAATGTTGGTCCGAATATGGGGCAGAGCTACATTATTGATTCTTTCATGGTTGTGGTGTTCGGCGGTGTTGGCAACTTGTGGGGGACTTTAGTCGCCGGTCTCAGCCTCGGCGTATTTAACAAGATTCTAGAGCCCTGGGCGGGCGCGGTGCTGGCCAAAATTCTGGTGCTTATTTTCATTATATTGTTTATTCAAAAGCGTCCTCGCGGATTGTTCCCGCAGCGCGGCCGGGCTGTGGAGGGGTAGCACATGCTTAAAACACTACTAAAGGGTGACCGTGGCGGTCAGTTGCTGCTGACTTTGTTGTTGATGATGGGCTTTGCTATTCCAGCGCTTAATATCTTGGTACCACAGGGGCATTTCTTTCATGTTGAAACCTACACGATAACCTTGCTGGGTAAATATCTTACCTACGCCCTGTTGGCTCTGGCGGTCGATTTGGTCTGGGGATACCTAGGTATTCTGAGCTTAGGTCATGGTGCCTTTTTTGCCCTCGGCGGTTATGCCATGGGAATGTACCTGATGCGACAGATTGGCGATCGTGGCGTTTATGGTGATCCGGTTTTACCTGATTTCATGGTTTTCCTTAACTGGAAAGAGCTGCCGTGGTTTTGGCATGGCTTTGATATGTTCTGGTTTGCCTGTTTGATGGTGGTGCTAGTACCGGGCGTGTTGGCCTGGGGATTCGGGTATCTGGCCTTTCGCTCACGGGTGTCAGGAGTCTATCTGTCAATCATGACACAGGCGCTGACCTTTGCGCTGATGCTCGCATTCTTCCGTAATGAAATGGGGTTCGGGGGCAATAACGGCCTTACTGATTTCAAAGATATTCTGGGCTTTAGCCTGCAATCGGACAGTACTCGAATCATATTATTTATAGCCTCGGTAGGGGCGCTTGTCTTGGGGTATTTAGTCTGTCGAGCTGTTATTTCCAGTCGGTTGGGCAAGATAGCCATTGCGACGCGAGATGCTGAATCGCGGGTGCGTTTTATCGGTTATAACGTCGACCGATTCAAGTTGTGGATTTTTATTTTGTCAGCGGTGTTGGCAGGTATTGCCGGGGCGCTTTATGTTCCCCAGGTCGGCATTATCAACCCTGGCGAGTTCGCGCCGCTCAACTCCATCGAAATAGTCGTGTGGGTTGCTCTTGGGGGCCGAGCAACGCTGTTTGGGGCTATTGTCGGTGCGCTGCTGATTAATTATGCCAAAAGCTGGTTCACCATTGAGTTTCCGGAAGTGTGGTTATTCGCACTGGGCAGCCTGTTTGTGTTGGCAACCTTGTTTCTCCCCAAAGGGGTTACGGGATTTCTTTCCTCACGACAGTTCTTTATTCGAAACAAAGCTCCGACGCCTCAGAATTTACCCCCTAAAGCATCTCAGAAGGAGGCGGCATTATGACCACGATTCCGCAGCAGCTTTCACCACAAAAGCTATCGCCGCGAGATCTATCGCCACAAGAGCGGCTTAACAATGAAAAGCAGACTCTGGTTCCGAGTCGGTTCCGAAAGGCGATACAAAGCTTTGTCCGCCGTGATCAGGTTTTTGATTTCCTTAAGCCCCAGCACCATCCGTTGCTTGATACCCGGCACAATATATTGCTGTATCTCGAAGGGGTGACTAAGTCATTTGACGGCTTTAAGGCCATTGATGATCTCAATTTGTACGTAAAAGAAGGCGAGCTACGCTGCATCATCGGCCCCAACGGTGCGGGTAAAACTACCATGATGGACATTATTACGGGTAAAACTCAGCCTGATGAGGGCCAGGTCTGGTTAGGTTCCAATATCAACCTGCTCAAGATGGACGAAGCCGAAATTGCCAATGCCGGTGTGGGGCGTAAGTTTCAAAAGCCAACGGTATTTGAGTGCCTGTCGGTGTGGGACAACCTAGAACTAGCTATGGCGGGGGAGCGCAGTGTGTGGGGCGTTTTCCGCGCCAAACTGAGTGGAGAGCAGCAGGGTGAAATGCAGCGGGTTCTCGAACTAATCGGCCTTCAGTCACATGCTGGATTGTCTGCCGGTAACTTGTCGCATGGTCAGAAGCAGTGGTTGGAAATAGGCATGTTGTTAATGCAAAAACCAAAGTTGCTGCTGGTGGATGAGCCCGTTGCTGGTATGACCCATCAGGAGATGGATCGCACTGCTGAACTTTTAACATCACTGGCAGGAGATCATTCTGTTGTCGTGGTTGAACATGATATGGATTTTGTACGTTCCATTGCGAGTACGGTGTCCGTCTTACATCAGGGCCACTTGTTGGCAGAGGGATCAATGAACGAGATCCAGTCCGATGCGCGGGTTAAAGAAGTCTATTTGGGAGAGTAGCGATGCTAGAAATCAAAGGGCTGAACCAATTTTATGGCGAGAGTCATACGTTATGGGATTTGGAACTCACGATCCCTGAAGGCCAATGTACCGTGCTAATGGGACGAAATGGCGTCGGAAAAACCACGTTGTTGCAATGTGTCATGGGACTGTTGCCTATCGACAGCGGCGAGATAGTCCTTAAAGGCAGAGATATCAGTTTGCTTCCTGCTGAAAGTCGTCCCCGTCATGGAATCGGCTATGTGCCACAGGGACGGCAAATATTTTCGCTGCTCACCGTAGAAGAAAACCTCCAAATTGGCCTACCTATCCGTAGCAAGGGGGATCGAATTATTCCCGAGTATATCTATGATCTATTCCCCGTACTTCGACAGATGTTACATCGACGGGGAGGGGATCTTTCTGGTGGCCAACAGCAGCAGTTGGCGATTGCCCGAGCGTTGGTTGTTAATCCTACCTTACTGATCCTTGATGAGCCGACAGAAGGGATCCAGCCCAATATTGTGCAGGAAATCGGTGACATTATTCGCAAGCTAAACCGTGAACTCGGACTGACCGTATTGCTGGTTGAGCAGAAGCTTCCATTTGCCCGCAAAGTGGGAGATAACTTCTGCCTGCTTGATCGGGGGCGCGTCGTCGCTAATGGTGACATGGAGCAGTTGAGTGAGCAGTTGATTAGGGAGTATTTGACCGTATGACCATGATGCATAAAAGATCCCCCTTAACGAGCCGCACTATTTTTCCGTTAGACGGGATAACGGCGGTAACTCCAAAGCCCACCGCAGGTGAGTTGGAAAACGATCAGGGTTGGCGGGCGCAGCTGGAACTGGGTTTTTCTAACTCATCCTCTACCTTATCGAAAACCATACTCAAGCATAGAAAGCAGCTTGGCCCGTTGGCAGTTCAACGCCCGCTATATCCTGAAGGGGATATCTGCCATACCTATCTGCTTCATCCGCCGGGCGGGGTTGTCGGTGGCGACAAACTGCTGATTATGGCTCGCTGCGAAAGTAGTGCCAATGCGTTAATTACGACCCCGGGGGCAACCAAGTTTTATCGTACGACAGGTAAGTTTGCTTATCAGAAACAGCAACTCTCGGTAGAAAATGGAGCTGCGCTGGAGTGGCTTCCTCAGGAAAATATCTACTTTCCTGAGGCCAGAGTCCGAATGGATACTGAGATCAATGTTGAGCCGGGCGGGCGTTTTATTGGCTGGGAGATGCACTGTTTTGGTCGACCTGCACTAAAAGAGGGCTTCAATAAAGGCAGTGTTATCGGTTGCACCCAGCTACGTATTGGCAATGAGCTGCTCCTTGCCGAGCAATTGAATGTTCAGGGGGGGGATCAACACCAGCAAAATGCAGGCCTGCGGGACTATTCAATGCTTGCCACCATGATAGTGACTGATTCCAGTGAGCCATTGCTCAATATGGTACAGACCTTGCTTTGTGATTATCAGGAATACTTATTAGAAAACAACGTCGTGGCAGGTATATCGGAAATCGGTGATATCAATGATGAGAATAAAGTCTTCGTAGTTCGAGCAATGGGAAATGGTACTGAGCCGATTATGGCACTGTTTTCCCAAGTGTGGCTTTCGGTCAGAAAGCATTGGTCGGGTAGGACACCGAATCCGCCGAGGATATGGGCAACCTAAGCCCAACATTAGGAGCAATCGCTGGAGGATATAGATGGAATTAACACCCAGAGAAAAGGACAAACTGTTAATTTTCACCGCGGCTTTGCTTGCTGAGCGACGGCGAGATAAGGGCTTGAAGCTGAATTACCCTGAATCGGTAGCCTTGATCAGTGCCGCCATTATGGAAGGCGCGAGAGAAGGGCGAACCGTTGCCGAGTTGATGGATTTTGGTCGAACCATTTTGACGGCAGAAGATGTCATGGAGGGTGTACCTTCAATGCTCCATGACGTTCAGGTGGAGGCAACGTTTCCTGATGGTACCAAACTGGTCACTGTCCATGATCCGATTGTGTGAGGTGAATGATGTCTGAAATAAATCCAGCGACAGTGACGCCTTTGGTTCCTGGCGAATTACAGTGCGGAAGCGGAGAGATTGAGATTAATGTAGGCATGCCTGTGGTATCGGTATCTGTCGCCAATCATGGCGATCGCCCTATTCAGATCGGATCACATTACCACTTCTTCGAAGCCAATCAGGCCTTGGAGTTTGAGCGTGATATCACCCTCGGTTATCGGCTAAACATAGCGGCAGGAACCGCCATCAGGTTTGAGCCGGGGCAAAGCCGTACGGTGGAGTTGGTGAGTTTTGGTGGCACTAAAACGATTTATGGTTTCCAAGGGAAAGTAATGGGGGCTGTGGAACCGCCATTACCGCCTCATGACGATCATGATAGCAGGGTAGCGGAGAGTTAAATGGCAACGATATCGAGACAGGCCTACGGAGAAATGTTCGGCCCAACAACCGGAGACAGGTTACGCCTGGCGGATACTGAGTTATGGCTGGAAGTTGAAAAGGACTATACCAGCTACGGCGATGAAGTGAAATTCGGCGGCGGCAAGGTGATACGCGATGGTATGGGACAAAGCCAGTTGCCATCAGAGTTTACACCTGATTTAGTCATCACCAATGCGGTTATCCTCGATTACTGGGGAATCGTAAAGGCCGATGTTGCTATAAAGGATGGTCGGATTAGTGCCATAGGCAAAGCGGGAAATCCCGATGTGCAAACCGGTGTGAATATTGTGATTGGTCCCGGTACTGAAATTCTGGCTGGAGAAGGGGCAATTCTTACTGCCGGTGGCATTGATTCACACATTCACTTTATCTGTCCGCAGCAAATAGAGGAGGCACTGTGTTCGGGGATCACGACTATGTTGGGTGGCGGTACTGGTCCCGCGACCGGTACCAATGCGACCACCTGTACTCCGGGGCCATGGAATATCCACCGTATGCTGGAGTCACTTGACACCTTTCCGATGAACTTTGGTTTGCTGGGTAAAGGCAATACCAGTCTTCCGGAAGCCCTGTATGAGCAAGTAGAAGCCGGAGCAATTGGCTTGAAGCTGCACGAAGACTGGGGAACCACACCTGCTTCGATTGATAACTGCATGACGGTTGCCGAGGACACGGACGTACAGGTCGCAATTCACACCGATACCCTAAATGAATCTGGTTTTGTGGAATCAACGCTGGCAGCAATAGGAGAGCGGGTGATCCACACTTACCATACTGAGGGGGCGGGCGGCGGTCATGCGCCGGATATTATCCGTGCCTGTGGTGAGTCAAACGTGTTGCCGTCTTCTACCAACCCCACACGTCCCTATACGGTTAATACTGTCGATGAGCATCTGGATATGCTGATGGTGTGCCATCACCTGTCGCCATCTATAGCCGAAGATGTAGCGTTTGCCGAGTCCCGGATCCGCCGCGAGACTATCGCTGCGGAAGATATTCTTCACGACTTGGGAGCATTTTCGATGATTGCCTCGGATTCTCAGGCGATGGGACGGGTTGGAGAGGTGATCACTCGTACCTGGCAAACCGCACATAAAATGAAAGTACAGCGCGGTAGCTTGCCTCAAGACTCCAGCTATAGCGACAACTATCGACTGAAACGGTACGTTGCCAAATATACGATCAATCCAGCCATCACCCATGGTATCGGTCACGAAGTTGGCTCGGTGGAAGTCGGCAAACTTGCTGATCTTGTGCTTTGGAAGCCGGCTTTTTTTGGGGTTAAACCAAGCACAATAGTCAAAGGAGGCATGATCGCTGCTGCGCCAATGGGCGATCCCAACGCCTCGATCCCAACTCCTCAGCCTGTGCATTATCGGTCGATGTTCGGCAGTTATGGTAAGGCCAGTCAAAACACATCAATGCTTTTTGTATCAAGTCAGTCGAAGACTGCAGGTGTTGCCGAACAGCTTGGCCTGCAGAGCTTGATAGGTGTCGCAAAAGGTTGTCGGGATATTCGTAAAGCCGATATGGTACTGAATGATTGGCAGCCAAATATTGAAGTTGACTCACAGACCTACCAAGTGAGAGCGGACGGCGAGTTGCTGATTTGCGAGCCTGCTGAGGTGTTACCAATGGCGCAACGATATTTCTTATTTTAGGGGAACGTTAATGATTGTATTAACACAGGTTGTATCAGTTGAAGCGATATCTGCAGAGCTAAAACCGACACAAGAGGCAAGGGCATTGAAGCCGGATACAACTCTCAGTCTGCCAATTGATTCACGAATAAAAAGCCGGCTTAAGGTCAAGCTGGATGATGGGCGAGATGCCGGGTTGTTCTTGCCAAGAGGAAAGATCCTGCGTGGTGGTGATGTACTGCAAAGCGAGCTTGGGGTATTGGTGCAAGTACTGGCTGCTGATGAGAGCGTATCGACTATATATTGCGAAGATCCACATTTGTTGGCCCGGGTTTGCTACCACCTTGGCAACCGCCATGTTCCCCTACAGGTAGAACCCGGGTGGGTACGCTATCAGCATGATCACGTTCTCGATGACATGGTGAAGGGACTGGGTGCCGAGGTAACCTCGGAAATGGCCCCTTTCGAACCAGAGGCTGGTGCGTATGGCGGTACCAGTGGAGGCCACTCTCATGGTCATTCGGATGAACTCCCACTTAGCCATTCACATAATCACCCACATTCAAGCTCTCATCATAGTCATTAATCGATACGCCGGAGCATGATGCTCTGTCACAACATATTAAGGGAAAACAGTATGGCCAAACAGTTACTCACTTGCTTCGCATCGGCGGCAGTCACCGGTCGACTTATCGCGTTCTTTACAGTCTTTGTATCGGGGGCGGCCTTGGCACACAGCGGTGGTGCCCACTTTGACACCGGTCTGCTTACTTTCTTTTTATCAGGTATAGCTCATCCCCTGACCGGATTTGATCATTTAGTGATGCTTATTGGTGTTGGCTTTATAGCCGGACAGATTAAACCGCGTTCTCAACAACTTAGTCTGATGTTTGTCGCTTTGCTCAGTCTGTTGCTCGGTTTGGGTTGTGGTGCGTTAACTGGATTTTCAATAGGAATCGAGGCAATGATTTTAGCCTCGGTGTTTGTGGCGGCCGTGGCGATATATCAGCTTCAGAGCTCTAAAGCCGGTCAGCTAGCCAAAGGAATGGCTGTCGCAGCAGTGGCAATGGTAATGTTCCACGGTTGGGCGCATGGCCTTGAAGCGCCGGTCGATAGCCTAATAGGCTTTGCCCCTGGGATGCTAGTTGGTGCCAGCTTACTGATTACTGCTGGTTACCAATTAGGCCGCATGGTGAATCCTAAATGGCAAAGTGCATTGTTGGCGATCAGTGGTGTATTGCTTGTCATTGCAAGTTGATTGTTACGGTGATGGTCATGGATAGCAATGAGAGGGGTAATACCAAGAGTTTGTTGGCGGATTTTCGCTTGTACCAGTTAATGAGTCCGTCATTACCGATTGGAGCATTTACCTATTCACAAGGGCTTGAGTGGGCGGTCGAGAGGGGGTGGGTAACTGACCAAGCCAGTTTGCAAAATTGGTTAGCGGATGTGCTTTACCATAGTTTGGTGACGCTGGAGCTGCCGATATTGCAACGGCAGTATCAGGCTATTGGCATGCAGGATGTAGTTGCTTTAACCCACTGGAATAAATGGCTGTATGCAAACCGTGAGACAAAGGAACTACGGTTGGAAGAACGACAACGTGGCAAGGCGACAGCCAGGCTGTTAAAGCAATTGGACGACCAATTTAGCCCCGCAATGATCCGAAATGTTGAAGCCAACCAGCTTGCGGGTTTTGCGTTGGCGGCAAATTACTGGGACATAGAGGATGAAGCGTTATGCGCGGGTTATCTATGGAGCTGGCTTGAGAATGCAACAATGGCAGGGGTGAAGCTAATTCCGTTGGGACAAACGGCTGGACAGCAAATACTCCTGTCGCTATCAGAACAACTGCCCGTCGCTTTGGCGGCCTCGAAAGCTGTTAAGGATCATGAAATTGGTAGCTTTACCCCGGCACAGGTATTAGCGAGTAGCCGGCATGAAAGTCAGTATACAAGACTATATCGCTCATAAGGATAGAGACATGACTGAATATAAATCTCCGTTACGAATAGGTGTCGGTGGCCCAGTGGGATCAGGGAAAACGGCACTGTTGGAAGTGCTTTGTAAAACTATTCGCGATCAATACAACATCGCTGTTGTCACCAATGATATTTATACTCAGGAAGACGCAAAGATCCTGACTCGGGCTGAAGCTCTTGATGCTGATCGTATTATTGGTGTTGAAACAGGGGGATGTCCACATACAGCGATTCGCGAAGATGCATCAATGAATTTGGCGGCCGTTGAGGAGCTGGCGGAAAGGCACAAGAACTTAGATGTTGTATTTATCGAAAGCGGCGGAGACAATCTGAGCGCGACATTTAGTCCCGAATTGGCTGATTTAACCATTTACGTAATTGATGTAGCTGAAGGCGAAAAGATCCCACGGAAGGGGGGGCCTGGCATTACGCGATCCGATTTGTTAGTGATCAATAAGATTGACCTCGCCCCCTACGTAGGCGCTTCATTGAAAGTTATGGATCAAGATACCAAACGAATGCGACCAAATAAGCCCTATGTGTTTACTAATTTAAAAGAAGGAAAAGGGCTGTCTAAAATTATCGACTTTGTGGTGACTCAAGGAATGCTTGATAATAAGTGATGAAGTAAAATTTATCGATAATTAAAAGCCATGTTCATTGAACTTGGCTTTTTTACTATTTGTTACTATCAAATCGTTCGATTCATAAAAAGTAATGATAATCAAAAATTACTCTATTATTGCTTTGATTAATAACCAAGCTCAATGTCTTACTCATTTCCCCTCAAGAAAAGAGCTACTTTAAAGTTGTGCAAATATGCAGATGTACAATGCAAAAATTCTTCTTTTCTTAAGTTCCCACACCATACATTCCGTATTGCATATATAAATTAGGTTGAACTTTCTAGTTGGCATTATTCCTGCAGTAAATATGCAATATAACAATAACATTTGTCGTTTTGGTTGTTACATCGGTTAAATGTGATTCTATGCAGGAATATTGGTACGACCATTGATGCAGTGTGTTGATATTACTATGTGCGTATGCTCTTATAATATTTATGCAACACGAAGGTCACGGAAATGTAGTTTTAGACCGTTACGATGCAAGAAACTTTGAGAATAAAACTGAATTAATAGTATTGGTTGGTTAGTGGTCTTGAATGTCAATAAGCTTGTTTTGGCTTTTGTTTCAAGGTGTTATGTCATCATTTGTGATGGAATGGAGTCTTCTGTAATGAGTAAAAAAGCATTAGTAACTGGTGCGAAAGGTGGTATTGGTTCTTCAATAACAAACGCTTTGGTTGAAGCGGGTTATAGAGTCATCGCGACATACTTTCCTAATGGGGAAGCTAACGCGAAAGAGTGGTTTAAAGAGCATAATTATTCAGAAGATCAGGTTAGGCTATATCCTTTAGATGTTACAGATACAGCGCACTGTGAAGAGTCGCTCGCAACATTATTGAAGGAGGAAGGTAACATTGACGTGCTGGTCAATAATGCTGGTATCACCCGTGATACCACTTTTAAGCGTATGACTGCGGAGCAATGGAATGAGGTTATTACAACAAATTTAAATAGCCTATATAACGTAACGCACCCACTATTTTCTTCTATGTGTGAGCACGGAAATGCCCGCATTATTAATATCTCTTCAGTAAATGGTTTGAAAGGTCAGTTTGGTCAGGCTAATTACTCTGCAGCAAAAGCAGGGATGATTGGTTTTACCAAGGCGTTAGCTGCAGAAGGTGCTCGTTCTGGTGTTACAGTCAATGCGATTGCCCCTGGTTATACAGGTACACCAATGGTTCAAGCAATTAAGCCGGAAGTACTCGACTCTATTAAAGCTGAAATTCCAATGAAGCGTCTTGCTGCACCAGGTGAAGTGGCTGCGGCGGTAACTTTTCTTGCAAGTGACGCAGCGGCTTATATTACAGGCGAAACACTGTCTGTGAATGGCGGTTTATACATGCACTAATTGCTAGTTTGAAAGTTTAAGAAAGGACGCTAAAAAATGACTAAAGTATATATTGTTGCAGCAAAACGTACCCCTCTAGGTAGTTTTAATGGTGCACTTAAATCTGTTTCTGCCGCCCAATTGGCAGCGGTGGCAATTAAAGCCGCTTTGAAAGAAGCCAGTGTTGAGCCTGCAAACCTTGATGAAGTAATTCTCGGTAACGTCGTTGGTGCTGGACAGGGAATGGGCCCTGGCCGTCAGGCCGCTCTCTATGCCGATATTCCAAACGAAGTACCTGCCTATAGCCTAAATATGGTTTGCGGCAGTGGAATGAAGGCGGTTATGGATGCCGCATCTCACATCAAGGCAGGCGATGCCGAATTGGTTGTTGCCGCTGGTGCTGAGAACATGTCTCAAATTCCATTCTGTGTGTCGTCGAAGGTTCGCGACGGGCAGAAAATGGGTAGCCTTGAAATGTCAGATCTTCTGATTGCCGATGGCCTGACTGATGTCTTTAATAACTACCACATGGGTGTAACAGCTGAAAATGTTGTTGCCAAGGTAGGCTTGAACCGTGAGCAGCAGGATAACTTTGCACTTGCTAGCCAGCAGAAAGCTGTGGCAGCCATTGAGCAAGGCAAATTTGTTGATGAAATTGTACCGGTTGAAGTGACTGTTCGCCGTAAAACGAGTGTGGTAGATACCGATGAATATCCTAAGGCCGATGCAACAATTGAAGGCTTGGCCAAACTGCGCCCAGCCTTCAAGAAGGACGGTGGTTCGGTAACGGCTGGTAATGCTTCGGGTATCAATGATGGTGCAAGTGCAATCATCGTAGCTTCAGAGGCCGCGGTAGAAAAATACGGTCTAACGCCACTGGCTGAAATTGAGAGCTATGCTCAAGCCGGAATTGCCCCAGATATTATGGGACTTGGTCCTGTTCCTGCCGTGGTTAAAGCGTTGGACAAGGCGGAACTTAATATCAACGAAGTAGGCCTATTTGAATTCAATGAAGCATTTGCTGGTCAAGCACTAGGTGTGCTGCATGAACTGGCAGATGAATTGAATACTCAAGTTGAAGATTTAGCTGAGCGTTCAAATGTGAATGGTGGTGCGATTGCACTGGGTCACCCTTTGGGGGCATCAGGTAACCGTATTATCGTAAGCCTTCTTCATGAAATGCGTCGTCGAGGTACTGAGCATGGTCTTG
Organism: Photobacterium obscurum; assembly: GCF_026191635.1. Lineage (GTDB taxonomy): Bacteria > Pseudomonadota > Gammaproteobacteria > Enterobacterales > Vibrionaceae > Photobacterium > Photobacterium obscurum. The sequence continues at coordinate 46,192 of NZ_JAKRRW010000012.1, read as the reverse complement.
CCACGCTTTGTGTTGGTGGTGGCATGGGTACGGCAGTTGTACTGAAGAGCGTTTAATCGCAAGTGTTTCAGATTGTACCTAGATACACATCATGGCCTAGGTACGTCACTCATTACTTTTTAATTGAAGGAAACAAGCTATGTATACGGAAATGTTTAAATCTTTCTCTGAGCAGACTGAAAAATCTCTGGCACCATACGTGAAATTCAACAAGCTATTTACTAAGAATGTTGAAGAATTGACTGAGCTACAACTTGCTGCGGTACGTGCTTATAGCGATCTTGGTTTGTCTCAGCTTAAGGCTGTTAGCGAAGTTAAAGATGTTCAGTCTTTCGCTGCTTTCAACAGCCAGCAACTAGAAACGCTAACAAAGCTTTCTCAGCAGCTAATCGACGATAGCAACAAATTCAACGCTGTTGCCCAGTCGTTTAAAACAGAAGTTGAAGAGCTAGTTGCAGAAAACGTAAAACAGGCAACACCAGTGTAAACAAAATGACCATTCAGCCGCCCCTTTCTGCGGGCGGCTTTTTTAGTCCAAATGCTGAGGTCATTGTAATGAACTATAACTTCTTTGCGGACTACTTTGCCAAGCTCCAGGATATGAACCAAGTATGGTGGAAAGAGCTGGATTCCGGCAAGGCAGCCATGAATACTCCCCTTAATAAAGCGCTCAATGAAATAAACATAGAAGATGCTACCGAATTATTAGAAAAAGCATCAGCGCAGCCAGCTGTTTTAGCCAAAGTGCAAATGGACTGGTGGGAAAATCAAATGAAGATCTGGCAAAACGTCACTATGAATTCAGGTGATGTGTCTGATCTTGTTAAGCCTGAAAAAGATGACAAGCGCTTCAGCGATCCGGCGTGGGATAATGAGGCGTTTTACCGTTATATCAAACAGTCTTATCTGTTATTTAGCAACACGATGAAAGAGAGCATCGACTCAATTGAAGGGTTGGATGAAAAAGCCAAAGAACGCTTAGGTTTCTTTTCTCGACAAGCAATAAATGCACTTTCACCGACCAATTTCGTTACTACGAACCCTGAGCTGGCTAAGCTGACGGTTGAAACCAATGGTGAAAACCTTGTCAAAGGGATGGAGCTGCTTCAGGAAGACATGCAAGCCAGTGCCGATGTACTGAAGATTCGCATGACCAATGATAATGCCTTCGAGCTAGGTGATAATGTAGCCAATACTGCGGGTGATGTTGTATTCAAGAATGACTTGTTCGAGTTGATTCAATACAAGCCGCTAACAGAAAAGGTCAATGCGACGCCGCTTCTCATCGTGCCGCCATTTATCAATAAGTACTATATTTTGGATCTTCGCGAGAAGAATTCGATGGTACGTTGGCTGGTGGAGCAAGGGCATACCGTGTTTATGATGTCCTGGCGTAACCCAGATGCCAGTATGGTGAATGTTGACTTCGATGATTATGTGCTCGATGGCGTGGTTAAGGCGGTTGAAGCCATTGAGGATATTACCGGCCAGAAGCAGATTAATGCGGCGGGTTACTGTATAGGTGGTACTTTGCTGGCAGTGACCTTGGCCTATTATTCAGCCAAGCGGATGCGGAATAGGATAAAGTCAGCGTCGTTCTTTACAACCTTGCTGGATTTCTCTCAACCGGGCGAAATTGGTGCCTATATCAATGATCCGATAATTTCTGCGATTGAAGCGCAGAATGAAGCGAATGGATATATGGATGGACGCTCTTTGAGTGTGACCTTCAGCCTACTGCGTGAAAACAGCCTGTATTGGAACTATTACATTAATAATTACCTGAAAGGAAACAGCCCGATCGATTTCGATCTGCTGTACTGGAACGGTGATAGTACCAATGTTGCTGTAGCATGCCACAGCACTTTGTTACGTCAGTTCTATCTTGAAAACAAGCTGATGGATCCGAAAGGCTTTAAGGTCGGTGGTGTTTATATTGATCTGGCTAAGGTTAAAGTACCTAACTACTTTATCTCTACTCAGGAAGATCACATTGCACTTTGGCAGGGAACCTTCCGTGGTGCACAGTGCCTGAATGGTAAATCGACATTTGTTCTCGGTGAATCAGGCCATATTGCAGGGATTGTAAATCACCCAGCGAAAAATAAATATGGCTTCTGGACCAATGACAAGAAAGTTGCTGATGCTGAAAAATGGCTAGAAACTGCGAAGCGTCAAGATGGCTCTTGGTGGAATCACTGGAATGCTTGGCTAGCTGATTTTGAATCAACCGAACAAGTTGATGCGCGTGAGGCGGGTAGTTCCAATTACCCCGCGACAGCGGCTGCGCCGGGAAGTTATGTGTTGCAGACGTTACCAATTGAAGTATCGAATGCCGTCGAACAGCATAAGAGCAATAAGGTAGAGACTGCTTAGTACGTACCGGTATAGTATCAATCGATACGGTATCTACATCTAGAATTTGTTGACGCTTTTTAAAGCCAGTTGGAACCCCAGCTGGCTTTTTTTATTGGTTTTTAAAAGGAGGGTTTTATAGCCAAAGAATCAAATCAGATTTGCGAAAATGCAAAAATAAGCTGGGGCAATCGTCACGTAATTAAACTGGATTTCACTCTAGGCTTGGCAGTAATTAAATACGTTTGATGACTACGGATATTAGAGAGGATTTGTCCATGAGAAATTTGATTGCATATGCCCCATATCGAAGGGGAATCGAGTCTGCTACTAATTCACATTTCCCATCCTGGATGGGGGGATTGTCTGAGGCTAGACAAGCAGGATTTGTCGGTATCGAGCTTGAGCCATATGGCTTCTTGCCTCTAGATGCGGATACGGTAAATATGGCTTTGTACCTAAAAGAACTGGAAGTGTGCGCTGGTACGATTTCTGAACCCTTATCAATGAGAAGCAAACAAGCCGAAATTCTCGAAAAAACAGAACGATTATGTGCGTTTCTCCAGCAAATTGGTACAGGAATATTGGTAGTGAACGACAGGGTGAATGATGAACGTAGCTACTATGCCGGGCTCAGTGATGAGGCTCCAAGGCTGAGCGAGGCGCGGTGGGTGCATATGATGGAGACAATCAGCAAAATGAGCACGATTGCCGGTCAGTACCATATTCGCGTTGTCGTTCTTCCTCATGTCGGTGGATATATCGAATATGAGGATGAAATAGAGCGTATGCTGCAAGATTTACCTCGTACAAATGTCGGTCTATGTCTCGATACTGGGCATCTATATTATGCCGGAATGGATCCTGCCCAAAGCCTTATTCGCTATGCGGAACGACTGGAGCATCTGCACTTTAGTGATATAGATATTGCCAAGCAATATAACGCAGTTCAAAACCGAATTGGTTACTGGCAGGCTTGCACTGAGGGGGTCATGTGTCCGCTAGGTGAAGGTGGCGTTCTCTTTGGTGAAGTTTACAAAGTACTTGATGATATCGGCTATAAAGGCTGGATCGCTATCGAGCAGAGAAGGGAGCCATGCGACACATCTACCATCTTGTCTGATTTAAAGAAAAGCCGTCAGTATTTGGTTGATAGAGATTTTTAGCTTAATAAAATACATTGCTTTTTCTCGGTGACTGGCAACCAAGCTCCTTCATATTTGGTGTTAGAAAAAGCTGACGGAAGCCGGCCTTTTACTGGATAATGTTCATATTTGCGATAGAGTGGTTGTTCTTTCAATTACTGATACCGCTGTATATTTTATTCTTTTAACTCAGGGACACTATGACACTAGAACACCGTGCAGACTTTATTCTGGTCGCGACCACTATGCTGGCTGCTGCAGGATGGATTTTTTCCAAACAAGCAATTCAAGGGCTACCGCCATTTGGGTTTATTGGCTCACGGTTTGTTTTGGCATCGGTATTTTTGTTGCCCTTTTGTTATAAGGCGCTGAGAAAGGTAAACAGAGGTGATCTTCTCCGTGCCATGAGTGTAGGCTGTTTGCTGGGGAGTGCACTTCTGCTGTGGATCTACGCCATTTCGGTTAGCGATACGCTAGGGGAAGGGGCATTCATTATGAGTCTCTCCATGCTCTTTGTGCCCTTGATTGCCTGGCCGCTGTTTAAGCAGCGACCTCCCCGAATGTTTTGGTTTTCGTTACCGATTGCAGTAGCCGGTCTGGTGCTGTTGTCTTCGGCTTCTGGTTGGCAGCAATCTGCTAGCCAGATTTGGTTTGTTTTGGCTGCTGTTATGCTGGCTGTTCATTTCAACTTCAATAGCCGCTTTTCCCAGCGAATACCGACCTTGCTACTGACTTGTACTCAATTATTTGTCACAGGTTTAATGGGGCTGGTGGCTTCTCTGGCCTTTGAAACTTGGCCGGAGCAGGTCAGTATCGATATCTGGGGATGGTTTGCCATGAGCGTATTGATAGCCACCAGTCTGCGCTATGTGATGCAAACTTCAGGGCAAAAGCACACTACCGCAGCGAATGCTGCGATTATCATGGTTCTAGAGCCGGTTTGGACAGTAGTGTTGAGTATGGTCTGGTATGGCGAACAGATGCCTATGAATAAATTACTCGGCTGTAGTCTAATTTTACTGGCGCTGCTTTTCTATCGCGGCGGGGCAAAGATTATGGAGAGGTTAAGCACGGCATAATCAGTTATTGTTCATGTTTTAACTGATTCCTGCTAGACGGGATTTTATCGAATCTTCGAATTGGTATTGCGTATATACGTTAAACTTTGCTGTAAGTCTCTAAAAGTGATCGCTTTTGATAATGCATCTACAAAGGAGTAAGCAATGTTTAACAGAATTATGATGCCCATCGATTTAAGGCATTTGGAAAAAGTAGGCAAGGCACTGGATATCGTTGAAAAGTTGGCAAATACTTACGATTCGACGGTTATATTTGTCGGTGTCTCGGCCTCTGCACCTTCAGATATTGCGCGTAACCCAAAGGAGTTCTCGGCGAAACTTGCCCAGTTTGCAGAAGAGCAAAGCCAAAAGCACGCAATTCCAACTGAAAGTTTTCCGATCATTAGCCCAGATCCTACCGCTGATTTAGACGATAAGCTGCTGGATGCTATCGCCGCGTTAAACACGGATCTAGTAGTTATGGCTACCCATGTCCCCGGTGCTCGTGACTATCTCTTTGGGAACAATGGTAACTATATTTCTGACCATGCAAAGGTATCGGTATTTTTAGTTCGCGGGTAGGTAGCTTCCCGCAAGCACTCACCCTTTAACGAGCATATTCTCTTATCGTTTTGTTGTTGTCCTTAAAGCCATCATGGAATCTCTCCGGCGTCGCTCGTATGTTGCTCGTGGCATATTGATGCTCTTTCGCAACATTGCTGGCGCGAAATGATAAATATAGGTCTGGCTTAACCGATAAATTGGCTTCGTAGAGAGACATTATGAATGTGGTAAATATAAGGACCTAGTTATGATCTTGATTAAAAACGCGAATGTATTTAACGGTACCGACGACAAGCTTATTCAAAACGTTAATCTAGTGATTGAAGACAATATTGTGACGAAAATCACTCAAGATGTTGTTGATGAAAGTAATGCGGATAAAGTGATTAATGCGAATGGACACACGGTCATGCCAGGCCTTATCGATGCCCATGTACATATTACGATGTCAGCCCCGTTTAACGTGATTGACGGGATGCCACGAGAAGAGATCGCGATTCGTTCAGCAAAAGTTGCCGAAGGTATGCTGATGCGTGGCTTTACAACGGTTAGAGATGTAGCGGGTAACACTATAGGACTAAAAAATAGTATCGATAATGGATATGCGACAGGTCCTCGTATATTGCCATCTCAGGCGGCAATTTCTCAAACGAGTGGCCATTCTGATTATCGTCAAAATAGAGGTCAAGAAAGAGTTGGTCAGCATGAAGATTCCCCGTTAATGAAAACGGGAGCATTTCGTGTTGCTGATGGTCGACCGGATGTACTAAAAGCGGTACGAGAGCAGCTGTTTATGGGGGCTTCTCAAATCAAAGTTATGGCAGGTGGTGGAGCATCGTCAACATTCGATCCACTTGACACATTGCAATATACATTAGATGAGATGAAAGCGGCGGTTGAAGCAGCTTCTGACTACGGTACTTATGTAGCTGCACATATTCATACCGCTGATGCAATGCGCCGAGCGGCTGAAGCTGGTGTGATGTCTTTTGAACATGCGACTATCATGGATGACGATATTGCGAAAACAATTAAAGAGAAAGGGATATTTGTTATTCCGTCATACTTTACTTCGTCGCTAATCGCAGAGCGTAAAATCCCTCTACCAAATGAGGAAACGTACCGCAAGACTGAGCGCGTAGGTAAAGCGATGCTGCATTCCGCTGATTTAATCAAAAAATATGAGATTGAAAATATCTGCTTCGGCACAGACTGTGTTGGTACGCTAGACGTTCATGCAACTCAATCCAATGAACTGGAAGCGATTGAGAAAGTATTCGATTCTATCACTGCGCTGCGCATGGCAACGTCAAACTGCGGTCGTTTGTTTGAAATGTCTACCTACCAACACCCATATCAAGAAGGGAAGCTTGGTCAATTGGTAGAAGGTGCTTATGCCGATCTGCTGATCATCGATGGTAACCCATTAGAAGGTGTTGCATGTGTCGTAAATCCAGATACACAGAAAGTCATAATGAAAGATGGTGTAATGTACAAAAACACGCTTCCTCAATAACCTCAATTTAAGTGGGCTATATGTAGGTTAACTTGAATGAACTATTGTTAATAGCCGCAGAAACCCAGGGCGGCTATTTTAGTGTGTAAGAAATGTCAGAGTAATGTCAGGAAAAATCAATTGGCACGAAGTGGTAATTAGTTAAAGAAACAATATTTTATTATCAGCACGCGAATTTTATTAAAGGACTTTTTATGATTAAGGATGCTGCTGTTCCGATTATCACATTGATGATGAGGGTACATTTACTAAAGCGGACGTAGGCTTACGAGCGCAGTGGCGTATCTTGTATGCTGATTTTCCAACTTCAGTGTTGGGTTAGCTTTTTAATACGACGTTACTAATTGAAGTTAATTATTACCATTTCAAGAGTTAAATAGGGTTTAGAATGAAAATCAAGAAAGGAAAAGTAATTGCCGCTGCATTATCGGTTCTAGTGCTATCTGGTTGTGCAGGTCAAATGGCTGTGACAGGCAAGGCAGTAAAATTTAATATGGATGCTGTTGATAACCGTTATGCCAGAGCGGGGTTGAATGTGGTGATGGCACCTGTATATGCTGTTACGTCGGGTGTTGACTACGCAATTCTCAATCCTATCGAGTTTTGGACTGGAACGAATATTCTGACAGACCAACCATCAATCTTTGATGCCAAGGGCGAAAACTATATTGAGATTAACGATCAGCTTGATGATTCATTAACTACAGCGCCGATTAAGTAATAATTAATAACAGAACACCACGACATAGCTGCTTAATATAGTGTGTTTACTTACATCTGACTGATATGGTTAGTCGTAGGGAGGGGTAAATGTATTCAAGTGAAAAGATAAAACAAAGGGTCTTCGTTATTTCTAGAAGAACGAGAAAAAAATATATTGCACATTATCAAGATAATAACAGCATCAAGTAAATCAAAGTTTTCATTGATGTAATCCTGGTCATAGTTAAGACCATTTGGTTCATCGTCGCCCCGGAATGTGACGATGAACCCTTTTTGTTTTTTATGCCATATAACTAACGAGTAATAGCCTCTATGAAGAGACTATTGACCATTTAGCAATCTGCCGCTACTTCATTCATTAAAGTCATAAGTTGTATTATTTCCAGAGCTAACAGTAACTTCTCCCCATGTATATGTAGGGTTTCCAATCGGGATCTGATCATAATATTCAGGATCATCACCAGTGAGTTCGTTCTGATTAACACCAACATCATTACAGCTAAAGGCTAGGGTATAATCTCCAGCCGGAAGGTATGCAAAGGTATAGTCACCGTTATCTTGGTCAAGTAATTTTGATGCATAAGGCATTAAAACATTTTCAGGCACATCGGTATCAACACTAGGATCATATTCATCACCCAAAGTCATGTCGAGGGCTCCGTCAGTACTATGCCAGCCTTGATAGAGGTAGACAACATTACCACTGTCAGTAGGGCAGTCACCTGCGCCATATAGGTTCATATCGACCGTGCCGCTAATGCTGCCTACCGCAGCGCTTTCAACAATACTGACTCCATGAGGTTTGAGGTTGTAATTGCTGCCCCCCCCATTATTAACCAAGGCGGAACGCAATTTAAACTCAAGAGTATAGGCTTGATAGTCCTTTTTGCTGACGTAAAATTCGCCGAGTTTCAGTTTATTGCTGGGCGTTTTCAACGGATAGATACTGTCATCATATTTAACTACTGAGCAGTAGTCAGTTGAGCCAGTACCGTTAGCACTTTGCGCACAACCGTAAGTATTTAAGACTAAGCGGTAGCTACCTTTAGCAATGACAGCATTTTCGATGATGAGCTTAGTATCACCATTTTGATAGTCCATCAGGTTGATGTACATTGGGCTGTTTTTGCCATTTTTATCGGTAATCATTATGGTTTGTGTTTTGGATTTCTTGCTATCACTTTCTAAGGTAACAGACTCGAGAGTGACCCATACTGCTTTCATGTTGTCTACAGGTGCATCGGCAACGGAGAAGGATACATTAGCAGTTTCTTGTGAATCGGAACCACAGCCACTAAGCCCCAAAATAGATATGACGGTCAGGGTCGATAACGGGAATAACGAGCGCATATGCATCTCCTTGCTTCAATATTAGCTCGCAATAAGTGTAGATTATGTAGTGATTTACGAAGCGGCTGTTGAGCGAAAATGGCCGTTATCTTGGTCCATCGATTACGATTTGGACCTAATTATGATTGTTCAGCGCGGTTAAAAACAGTCAACAGAGTACCGTTTTTTACCTGAAAAAAAACCAACTCCAACACTGAATGTTACTTGTTTATCATCTTGATAATTTTGACAATTTGATAGGGCTGTAACTTTTTTATCTTTGACTTGGATTATGTTGCTATAGCATACAGAACCGTGAGCCAGAGTTTGGCATTTGGTATCAATAATTGTTCCTGTCTCAGTTTTGATATTAATGCCAATAAATTCCAGCCAGAGGCTGCCGAGTACGATGCCAATTGTAAAAAGTATTGTTGATAGCAGTTTTAGTATTTCCAGATACTGATTTTTCACTTTCAGTTACTCGTACTAAAAAATGAAGCCCTGAAGTTAGAATTATAGCTGCAGACTACCTATAAATCGTTGGGGCGTAATGTGTATTCGTAGAAGGCAACAGAGGAGCTCTTGTCTATGCATTCAATAAAACCGAGCTTACGTAATAGGTGGGCAGAGGCAGTATTATCTTGCTCGACACCCGCAATGAGAGTTGAAACTGAACCAAGCTCTCGACACCAATTAATAAGCGCATTCAAGAATTCTTTCGCATAACCCTGTCCCCAATAATCCTCACCTAGTAGATAACCAATCTGGGCTGATTTATCATGCGCCTCGTAAAGGAAGATGAACCCAATGACAACATTAGTTTCAGAAGACTTTACAAGTAGGCATTGGCTCTCCGTTATCATGCGCTTTAGCCAAAGATCTGCTGAATCTAGTGATGATATATTTTGGAAGTGTGGTGGAAGCGATTTGACCACTGGTGGCGTAAGCAGATCTACGATTCGGCTTAGTAAGCCAGAGTTTGAGTCAAGACTGAGGGATGCATCTGTTATGATTAACCGAGGTGTTTTGAACAAATATTCTCGTTCATTATGGTTCTGTTTCATAGAAGGATACCTCGAAATCTGTAGTGTCTTGTTAATATGCTTTTTTCGCGATCACCAAACCATGGTTACTTGAACCTAAAAGAGATGGTTCATCGCAGGTTTTAAGGTGATAGGCCAGCCAACTGGCATATTGTTCTGGACTAAAGTGATTAACACCTGACGCAATATATCGACCAAAGCCATCAGTAGCTACATGACGTAATTTGGTAAAACCATGTTCACTTACAAGCTTTTCCATTTCAGATGGAGTGGCAAAGTAACCCACGTTAAAAAAGCTATCGGCTAACTTACTCGGAACCAAACCAGACTCAGACAGAGTGGATAGAACCTTTGGAGTAACAAGCTGCGGGAATTGCTGCGCAAACATGCCAGCTACAAAGTAACGCGAGATGTAGGCAACGGCCAAAATGCCACCAGGCTTTAGAATCCTATTAGCTTCTGATATCGCTTGGTTGCGCTGCTCTTGAGTTTGCAAATGGTACAGAGGGCCAAGAATAACGCAAAGATCCTGTGAGTGACTTTCAATAAACGGAACTGAACAGGCATTACCCTCATAAATTGAAAGTGCTAAACCTTGCTCTTTCACTTTACTTCTTAATATACTGACTTGATCCGGTACAAGTTCGACAGCAGTGGTTTTACATCCCATTTTTGCAAAGTGGAGAGAGTACCGCCCGGTTGCAGCTCCTTGCTCTACTACCTTTGCTCCAGGTACAAGATACTCTTTCAATACATGCATTGTCGTATCAAATTCCATCTGAGTTATGAACTGTCTTGTAAGACGCTCATCTTCGTCTGCATCCGTATATTGATCTATTAATTCTTGCATGATGGTCCCTGGTATTGTGAGTCGTTAAAGCAAAAAACGTATGTCACAACGAGCACTGTTACTTACTATAATAACTGCTGTAATGGCAATCTTGTTATCTTCCGCTATATGATGGCTTGAGCTATTTTATTTGCTTGCTCTTGAAACAGTTTAAACTCTTCTTTCCGCCTGCCTTTAGCTACCGATACCCACTGAATACCTGTTTCGTCGCTGTGTTTGAATTCAATGCGAAGCTCGTATTTCCCGCATTGGCTTAAGCCATATATCGCCCCTACAGAAAATAACACTGCACCCAATATGAAACCAGGAAAAGTTACAGATAAGGGGTAATCTTCTAACACTAACAACGCAGCAAACCATATGGCATAAGATAGTAGAAAACCCCAAAAAATAATGCGGCCAGCATTATCCCGCCAAGTTAAAGCCCTTGCTTCAGCACTAACAATTCTCGACATGGGGTAAGTGTCTTTTTTAACTTTCAGCTCTTGATTACTTATTTTAAAATCAGTTCTTCGATACATCTTTATGCCCTTTATACACATAATGATTTTCATGAGGCGCACCATTTAAAAGCAATAAATTGTATGGTAATTAAACGGAGAGGAGAAGAACAAAATAACATTATAGGCGTATAAATGTATCCAATGAACTGAGTTCGGGTATTTTTTAATCTATAAAGCAAAAGGTGCTAAATTTGACTATTCTGGAGTAAACACTAATTACAAAATAGTCAATTATAATTTTTTCTTTTATTAGGTACGGATAAATCGGAGATGATGGTACAGAAACAGGTGGAAAAGCTTCTTCAGATAAGCGCAGTCGTTAGACTAACTCTTTAGCGGTAACGATAACTGAGCTTCAGCTTTGCTTATTGCTTCAAAAGAAGCCACGCCGCAAAGACATAACCTAAACCCTGTCGAACCCATGAGCAGGTATTCACATGAACCGCAAACTGGACACCTTTGTATTCTTACCATAAGACGTTCCTCTTAGGTTGCTGACCGTTGTTGACTCTAATTGACTATATAGAGAAGGGTGATGGTCGCCAAAAATAGATTCGAACTTTGGGAGATGAATCTCATGATAAGTTCGCAGGCCATGTTGATGAATCATGTTCTGTAGACTTTTCATCCTGAATTATTAGACGGGATTACTTACTATAATAATATATATTTGGTTATTTCTAGCTAATCCAACGAGAACTATTAATAAACTTAATCACTAAATTAAACACGAATATCTCTGCTCTATTATTCCTGAAAATTAATTGCTTCAAATTTATTATATATTTGATTAAGTCATGAGAAAGATACCTTTTAGGCTAATAATATACTCGGCCCAATATCCTACATGCTTGCCTATGGGAATACATGCATTGTTTGGCTGAAAGTTTAGTGCAATTTTATGCACGACGTAGGCTTAAAGCGCGATGTACCAACTGTAAGTGGCAATCATGAACAATGAACTTTGTAAGGCTACAGTTGCATCTGTATCAAATGGGAACCAGCATATAATTACCATCATTATGCACCATGGTACGGCAAAACCCAGGCAGCCAATGATTAGGTTAATGCCAATTGAGTTGTAGTGAGATGGACGTACTTTAAAGCCTACACATCTTAAGCCTCGGAGGTAAATTGGATTGTAGTTAGATTCCCGCAAGCTATGCTGTTTCAATTCACAATGGGCAAGCGTAAGCCGTTCGTTAAAGTACATATAAATCCTTTTTATATTAACTAACTTTATATAAGTATGATTTCATATAGCCTTGATAAACCATTCCATTCAGAGATAATTAAACGACCATAGGGTATATGTGCAAAATAATTGCTCAATTTTAACACTACGAGTTAAGTTGCTACTAAATAAAAAGCCTTATTTATCAGCTGATTAGGCATGAGGGTTTTAGTGGTATCTAATAAGTTGAATTTTTTGTTTAAGAATCCAGAATTCCTGCCGCAAATATAAACCAACGGAAATGATCGATAGGTATGTATAAATGATCCGAATGTACGCGCAATTTGCTTTTAATAATCCTAAGTTGCATTTTTTGAACTTATGCCTGTTGGCAATGGTTATCATGGTAAGTACGTATCAGGTATTAGCGAATGAAGAATTAGTCTTCTCTATTGGTCTGTTACTGCCGGTAGTCCCATTTTTTGTCTTCGCCAAAGCTTCTGATTACAAACGCAAATACCTGCACGGATAGTTTACTTAAGCGGCTTGTTCCTTGGTCTTGCATCAGAGTCGCCTAGTCGTTAGATGTCCATAGATTTCAATAACTTTTTGATTCGTTCTGCATCTTCTTCTGAAATCAGGCATTGCTGGACATACTGCTGCAAGTGCTCGGACTGGGCGGTTTTAAGGTAGTTTCTCAATAACTGACGTTGCACCCGAGCTGCCATAACAGGTTGCTGTTTTTCTATTTCTGCGATTTTTACCTCGCAGCTTTCTAGCCAGCCAAGCCATATTTTGGCGACATTATCGGCTACGGTTGGCGGAATACCTTCCTCTTTGGTTATCGTCTCTAACCCTTCGAGAACATTCGTACAGCTTATAAGCCTAGCCCAGGCCATTTCGTATTCGTGTTCCACCAGTACTGGATGCGGGCTTGCTACCTGCTGTCTGGCACGGTGAAGCAGGCTCGATACTTGTTTGGGTAAATGTGAAAATGTTGGTCGTTGGTATTGATGTCGGATCGCCTCCATTTGTTCATCGAGCGAGTTCTTGAGTTGTTCAAATACCGAAGCTTTGATCAGCCCTCCATCAAAAAGTTGATAGAGGTAGCCGATCTCTATACTGGCACAGCGTAGCATCAGGCGATTCCATAAACCGATGGGCCCTACTTCGACACTAAACCAGTGGCGTAATTGCTTTTCCTGTTCTTCGATGATCGGGCGTAATTTAAACGTCAGTTCTTGCGGCGCTCCGGTTTGAGCAAACGTTGACTTGAGCAATGGTTGTAGTGCCTTCCGGCTATAATGCAAAGCAGAGAGAGTTAGCTCTGTGGTTGCGATGCTGTCATTAATATCCCGTTCCTTCAGGCTTAGATGCGAAGCCAGCGGTCCTATTAGCAATCCCTGTAATATAATGGTGATAAACACCACGTTGATAGCAATGGATAAGATGGTTTCATCTCCGGTCATGGTTACCAATCCCATTGCCAAAGCCATGGTTACCGCCCCGCGCATACCGCCAACATAGACGAGGTGACGAAACCCCATGGGGGTCGGCTTGGCCAGCCTTTGCAGGTGACCTATTTGCGGGAGCAGCCCGTAAGCAATCAGCGCCCGCGATAACCATAGCGCTGCTAGTACTACCAGCGAAATACCAGCATTATCCCAGATTAGGGCAAAATCCATCCATAGTCCGACGATCATGAAGATGATCGCCGAGGCGATAAATGAAAGGTAAGACCAAAAGTGATTGAGATACTGCTGAGAATTTCTCGAAATGGGCAGCGGTGCGTTGGTAGCGAGAGTGATGCCAGCGATGGTTGTTGCCACGATGCCACTGGCATGCAACACCTCTTCGGCAAATAGATAGCTCCCAAACGCCAACAGCAGACTTAGGCTGATTTCCAGGAAGGGATCATCGGGCAATTTGTCTAGTACAAGCAGTAATAGCCGAGCAAAGAGCCAGCCACAGATGATACCGCCGCCTAGGGTGAGCAAAAACAGACTACAGCTATACCATAGGGTAGACCAGGCACCGCCTGCAAGGGTAAAGCTCACAAACAGTATTTTGGTTAAGGTAATCGCTGTGGCGTCATTGAACAGACTTTCACCTTCGATAAGCATGATCAGATCTTTGGGCGCGCCGAGTTGGCGAAAGGCACTAATAACGGCGGTAGGATCGGTCGCACTTAATATGGCCCCGAGCAGCAGGGCAAAATGCCAGCCTAGAGAGGTAAATCCGCCAACAAATGTCGCCACCACCAATGTCGAAATGAGAACCCCGGGCAGCGCGAGTACAAAAATAGCCAGTCGGTTGGCGGCTAGTTTGCTGATATCAAGGTTATAGGCGGTTTCAAATACCAGAGTAGGCAACAGCACTAACAAGATAATATCGTGTGCAACTTCTTTGGTTGTCAGGGCTTTTAGCGGCAGAGAGAGAGGTTCTTGGGCGAGATTAAGCAGTACACCGGCAGTCATCAGCAGGATGGGATAGGGGATCCTGGTTAGCCTGCTCAATGGCTTGGTAGCAACGGCAGCAAACAAAAAAATGAACAGTGCCATGATGATTGAATAGCTTGAGTGATTCACATCAAATGACTCCCTATGGGAAAAGAATCTCTCTCTGAATAAGCACTTTGAAGAGACTCGGGTATAAGCCGTTTTGACGGTGCTCTATATACATTAGTCGTATGGTGTCAAAGATGATGTTAGTTACTGCACGGTTTGATTAGTATTAGCATATTGGTAGTCGGCTGATGATACTTCTCAGTAAGGGCGGCTGATGGCTCGACCTTACTGAGAGAGGTAAGTTGCTATTCTAAGCCGATTTGTCTATTCCAATCGGCGTTATCCCAGAATAAGTACTCTTCGGCTATTCGACCGTTCTTCCAGCGGGCGATGGTCGCAATTTTGATCCGTACATGTTGGCCAGTTGGCTGTTTGACAGTACCGTCTGGAAGGGTAAGAGGCTTAACCCATTTTCCTTCGGAGATACTAATACCTGCAGTCCATTCACCGTGCCCAAAACCAACAATATGGTCGGTTACTTTGAATTGGAATACATCAAATAGGTATTGCAGCTCTTCTGAGTGTGGTTTAAACGGTGACGTTTTCGTACCGTCTGGATTATGAACAATCACATCGTCGGCATGTATTTCACCAATACGTTTCATATCTCGGTGGTTAAATGCCTCTAGGTCAAGTTCGTCGAATGTAGCAAGATGCTTGGCGGTTTGCTCTCTTTCGGCTTTGTGGGCATCAACCTGTAATTGTAGCTCTGCTATTTTCGCTTTAAGCTCGGTAATATTTTCAGATGCAGATGCTGTGTTTAATGTCAGGCCTAATGCGAGTGATGCAATCAATAAATATCTAAAACGTACTTTCATGAGTATCTCCTTTCCATTGAGTTTTATTTCCGCTAAAGAATTCGGTTAAGGACGTCATTCTCTTTGTCTAAGAACCTGTGTTTAAGTGCGCCAGCTACATGTGCGACAAGTACAGCAATAAGCGAATAAGAGGCCCACTTATGCAAGATATTCGTGATTTCAAATATGGCATTGTTATTTGGTACAAGCTCCGGTAAGTCAATTCCAAAGAAATGTATGCCACTGCTGAATTCATAAGTACTTGATTGCAAATAACCAAGGACTGGAACCACTATCATTAATAGGTACAGTGCTGTATGGGCAAATTTAGCCGCTAGCTTTTCGTGCTTAGGCATGGTGGTTGGCAATTCGGGCAATGCATGTCGGCGTTTGTTAATAATTCGGACGACCACAAACAGGAATGAAAGAATACCGAATGACTTATGCCAGAAATATAATGATTCTGAATGTTCAATGTTGGCTATATCATAGGGCGTCATATATACCCCAAGAATGAGAAGGCCAATAATAGTTGCGGCACTTAGCCAGTGAATTGCTCGGATTGATAATGAGTATTTCATTTGATGATCCTACTTAGACTTATCAAACTAGAGGTTACTTAACTGGAGCTGGAAGCCCCCCCCAAGCACGGAATACATTGCCTGTTGCATTGCCTTCAATCGCTTCAATATAGAAATTGGCGGCCTGCTCGGCGCTGATCAGTCCTTTGCCTGTTCGTTCAGGTTCAACGACCGGGGCAGGGCTAACGACATTCAATCGAATACCGCGATCAAGTAAGGGGGCAGTGTGCTGAACAAAAGTATCGATGGCGGCATTAAATGGGCCGGTGGCGATACTGTAAGCGTTTGGGTAATGGCTGAGGAAACCGCTAGTCAGGGTGATCGAACCATTTGGTTTTAGGTGTTGTTCCGCGATATGGGCAATTCGGAATTGGGCTACTAGCTTTCGCTCTGCACCGTAACGGAAGTCATCATCTGTAAGCTGGTGATATGGCTTGAATATGCTGTCGCTGCCTACAGTAACGACAACCGCATCAAGCATACCAAGTTGTTCAAATACAGAATGGATCTTTTGGCTATCGGTATAGTCAGCAATTATGTCACCTGACCGGGAGCCAATTTTAATTACTTTATGCTTAGTTTCTAACTGATTAACGACGTTACGACCAATTTTTCCCGATGCACCGAATACTGCAATTTTCATGATCTTTACCTTGTCTTTGTTTTCGATATGGGGAGTGTAGGTGGTTTACTTGTTTTCCAGAATACGGTTAAATCTGAAATCACTTTTTCTAAATTGCGAAATTATGGATAAGCTAAAAGCGATGGCGATTTTTGTGGAAATTGCCGATCAAGGTTCAATGTCTGCGGCTGCGCGAAAGTTAGGTGTGGTGAATTCTGTTGTAAGTAAGAATTTGACCGAGTTGGAATCTTGGCTTGGAAGGAAGCTAGTTAATCGCTCGACACGCAATATGCGCCTTACGCAAGACGGGCATAAGCAACTTGTCCGATTTAAGGAAATTCTTGGTCAGGTAAATGAACTTGAGGCTCACGCGGATGAAGACTTGGAGACAATTCAGGGTGTAGTGAAAATCACGGCGCCCACCTTCCTCGGCCAGCAATTGCTTGTTCCTCATATCCCACGTTTTCATCAGCAATTTCCTCAGATCCAATTGCATATTGTTCTGAATGATGATTTTGAAAATATGATCGATGAGGGTTTTGATGTTGCTCTACGGGCGTCACAAATGTTTGATTCTAGCTTTATCTCCCGTCCTCTAAGTGACGCGTCGTTGCGCGTTATTGCTAGCCCTGATTATATAAAGCAATACGGTGTACCGTCATCACCTAAGGATCTGACCAAACACCAGTGTCTTGTTGAAGGCTCTCTGGGTAATCAAAGGCGTTGGCGATTCAAAAATACACGGAACGAACAAATATCCGTATCTGTTGACGGTGCTATATACACAAACTCAGGAGAGAGTATTAAACATTTGTGTGAAGCGGGAATAGGGATTGCGCAACTGCCAAGTTTCTTTGTAGATGGCAGCATAGCTAGCGGTAAACTAATCGAAATATTGCCCGAATATGTACTGAGTAATTTTTGTCTGCATTTACTCTATCACCAGAAAGGAACCAGTAACCCGGCCATTAGAGTTATTGTCGATTATCTCGTTGCTCAGTTATCTGGTGATGAATTGATAAGGCAATAGGTCATTATTGGTTAGCCTCAAGTCCCAAGGGATGTAGCTAACTACTTAACGGTTTGGTCTGTACGTCAACCATTAATAATTTGTCTTTTTCTATTAATAAATTCCGTGAAGGAATGGTTTATTATCAGCTTTAAATATATTATACGCTGTTCAAAATGGTTGTACGACCAGTTAATTCGCTGTTTCTATGGCGGAAACAAGTACAGGTTAGAGTTTAAGGTTTATCGATAATGCTGAAATTGAATATGTCTTTTCTTTTGCTACTTGCCGGCTCGGCACATGCGGTGCCATTGCAAGAGACAGAAGCAATGGCCTTTCCAAAAGAGCTAAGTTGTCCGGCTGGCCAGTCGGCTGGTGAGGCTGAAGGACGTGTTTTGCTAGGGGAAGTCTTGTCTCGTGTCGGTAGCAGTTGGCAGCCAAATGACTTTCTGTATCTTGGGCAAATTGATGGCGTTGATAGCCACCATCTGGTTTTCAACCTGCACCATAACAATGTACCAGTAGAAAAACAGGAGCTGATTTTATCTATCGACAATAACTGTCAGCTTTTTCGTTATCAGTACAGGGTTGTTGATTCGCTGCCAAAAGAAGATGCAGGTAATAACAGTGTAATAAAAAATATTGATGAGGCGCTCAGTGAGTTAAAAACTCTTGCTGCCGATCCTGATTCATCACTGTCTCGCTCACTCAGCATTCAAGCCAGTCGGCTCCAGCTGTTAAATAAGGCAGATCAAACCCAGCTACAGGAAAGCTATGCGGTAGATGAGATCACGGGATCACCGCTATATCGTATTATGGCGGATAATACACTGGTGCTTGGTTATCAACTTAATCTGCCTTCTCGTAATCCAGACGGTGTATTGGAACTATGGTGGAATAGCCAAAAATCAAGTCCAGACTCTTTGCAACGCTTTCCCTACACGAAGCGCAGTAGCGAAGATGCAATACCTGCATTGTCTGCTTGGACTTGGCAAAGTTATGAGCAGCATCCTCAAAGAACGTTGGATACTGATTATGTCTCGAACTTTTGGGATGTATGGCCTCCAATCTCTAAGAGCCTACCAATAAATATGGCGGGTAAAGTCCGAACGGCGAACCTTGTCTATCTCGATAGTATTAATTTCCCATGGAATTATGATGCTCGTCCGTTTAAGGAACTGTGGGACGAGTCTGATATTGACGGCAAGTACAAATTAACCAGCATTATTACCAATATTGGCTACGCCGATAAGGGGCTGGACTATGCCGCCAATACCTTGGGTTATTCGCATCTGTTTCCCGCCAAACCCGGCTTAGTTTTATCGGTTAATACCGGCAGCAGCATCTACCGAACGGCATTCGACGTTATCCAGATTTCTGATAATGGTTGTCCGGCTTCTTTGTATGATCCCGGCGCAGTTCTCCACGAACAGGGACACTCTATTTTTGTTCGCCTACAGCCGTTGGCACGAACAAATTCCGTGATCACGGCAATAAACGAAGGTTTTGCGGATTATTGGGCAGGAGGTTTTCTACGGCAGGACTCAGATTGGGATGGTGTTCTGGCTGAATTTCGAAATGATGTCTGTACTGGTGGGGCTAAAGGTGCGGGTCGACAGCTTCTGACTCCGCAGTATGATTATTTTGAAGGAATGGAACAGGCAATTTCCGGCTCCCACGGTGGTATTGATGGTCCGGACGGCAAGGTCTTTTTCGAGCCGATGCTTGCTCAACCGTTGCTCGCGGCAATGCAAGATTTGATCAAGGTTCACGGTGAGGCTGAGGGACGAAAACTGGCTGATCATATTGTGCTGGAGTCTTTTGCTGGGCTTTCTGCGGATGTTTCTTATCGCGAGTTATCTCAGGCTTTGTTGGCTACGGCTCGTCGACTGGATCCAAGCCTGCAGGCAGAAGCGTTCTATCGTTTGCACCTTACCAATTCAAACTTGCTTCCACGACAGGTTGAACCCGAATCACGTGTTGCGTTAGTTTCGCCACTAACTTCTGGGACCAAGATAACGCTGGTTAATAATGATTCAGGCGAAAGGGCAGAAGGCGTAACCGTCGCTTTCCCTGAACAGGCTGAAATGGATATCAATTTAGCTGCCAGTGAAAAGCAAACCTTGATACTTCCTACACCGCAATTGGTGTGTGGTGAAGCCAGCTCTCAACCTTTAACATTGCGCCATTTTCAAGATGGTAGGTTGGTGCAAGATAAAGCGTATCCGTTCACATTAATCGGAGGCCAGCAATCGAAAACTCAGTCTTTTGCTAAACAGGATAACTCATGGTGGCTGGATCTTAGCGAGACGCTGGGGTGGGAAAGTGATAATACACGTCATGTTTTGCGCCTGAGCAGTGACACGCCAATCAGCTCTATGCCTAAGCTGACTAAAGATGGGCAAACAATAAATCTGACAACCTTGGCACATAGCGGAAATACCTTGTGGCTAGGTGCTGACAGTGCTGCGGAGCTATCTTCAGGTAAATGGAAACTTCAGACATATACCGATTATAAGAGTGCTGAGTTACTGACTTTGGATTGTGTTCCTGCTTTCACCATTGAAGGCCCGGTTAAGGCCTCCGAGATGTCGACGATTTCATTCACTGCAATGATGGATGGCTATCCAGTAGCGGTTAACTGGCAGATTGTCGGTGAAAGTAACCAGTCTGAAGGAGAATATTTTAACCTGAGCATTCCAAACCTTGCCGAATCCACTAGTTACGAGATTGAAGCATCGCTGACACTGGGCGGAGAGGCGCGCACAGTTCGGCATAAGGTTGAAATCGACGCGGTAAACCAGCCTGCAACGTTTGAAATAAACGCTCCGTCAGAAGTGAAAGAAGGTGAGAGCGTAACGTTTACTGTTGAGGCGCTATCGGATTCGGACAGCGAAGGCTATCTGATGGTTGAATGGTTTATTGACAGCCAGGGGATTGGCCAAGGAAATTCTGTTCAGTGGACGGCACCTGAGTCTGATACGGATAAGACATTGACGCTTTCTGTTCGCGTCAGGGATGGTCGCGAGCCGGTGGATAAGGCTGTCATCAAAACCAGAATTATTGAGTTGAAGCACATTAACACGCCACCGACTATTTCCCTTAATGCGCCGGAAGAGGTTCAGGCCGGCAAGTTACTGAATTTAGCAGCACAGGTTTCAGACCAGGAAACCTCAGCAGATAAACTTACTGTTAGCTGGAAAATTACCGGAGTCGATACCCCGGCGTTGCCAAATGGCCCAAGTTTATCGTGGACAGTGCCAGCTGCGACAACGGCAACGTCTGTTACAGTCACGGCAGAAGTTAGCGATGGTGAAACGACAGCGACGGCGACACGGGTGATTAATGTTAAACCTGCGAATAAAGCTCCGGTATTGAGCTTAACTGGTCCGGCGAATGCTCAAGCAGGCCAGCAGGTTGAAATTAAGGCCAGCTGGCAGGATGAAACTGCAGATAAGGTAACACTGAATTGGCAGGTCAAAGGGCAGGCGCTTCCTTTTGAGCAGCTAAGCAAGGATAAAATCCGCCTGACGATCCCCAAAAGTACTGAGGCGGGCTCGGTACAAGTTCAGGTTAGTGCCAACGATGGCGAGGCGTCCTCGACTGCAACTCATCAGCTTTCATGGGCGCCTTATGTGAATCAGGCTCCGACCGTCACGATTACAGGTCCGGCGCAAGCAAATGTTGGTGATCAGATCACGCTTGTGGGTAATGCCCAGGATCCAGATGCTTGGCCTGCGTCACTTAAGCTAACTTGGCGACAAGTGTCAGGCGCGGATGCTGCGTGGACCGCTAATGGTTCAAGCCTGCAGTTTAAAGTACCGGCTAGTGCGTCAGACAGTACATTGTCTTTTGAAGTTGACGCATTCGATGGCGAAACTCATACCAAGAGCCAGTGGCGAATTGAAGTTGCCGAGCAAGTGATTCCTCATCCGGTTATTGTATTAAAAGACTTCAGTGCTGAGCAGAATGAACTTAGTGAGTTAGTTCTTGATGCGTCGGGTTCTACCGGGGTTGGTACTGGAATACTTTCTTTTAACTGGAAGCAACTAAGTGGCCCGTCATTGTCCGGTTTTCCGCAGCAAGGTATGCAGATTAAAACGGCGTTGCCGGAGGTGAGTTCATCTTCTGCGGTAGAGCTGGAGCTTACCGTCAGTGAAGATAGCCGAGAGAGCCGAAAAGTCATCCGATTTGATATCCGCGATATCGGCCCAACGCCAATTGATGTTGAGACTGAAGTTAGATCTGCTGGGTCTAAGTTTATGCTAGAGGCCGACAGCCTGGCAGAGCTTCAAGACGGTGTGGACTATCAGTTTAAGTGGGAACAGGTTAAAGGTCCTGAAGTAACGATTCTAGAGCCTGAAGCAAGAACGCTTACCGTTGGACTTCCTTCATCGAGCAATGAGGAGGAGCTGGGTTTTGCATTGACGATCACGACTCCGGGTAAAGGTACGCGTCAATACGCATTTAATCTAAAAGTTGCGGCAGCTCCTGCAGTTAAGCCCGAGGAGGCAAAAAAACCACAAGAATCTTCGAAGAAAGGTGGAGGTAGCGGTGGTTCCATTAACTTCTTTGGCCTTTTAGCATTATTTGGAGTGATGTGGTCTAGAAAGAAGAAAAATTAAAGTGTGATGGGCCGTTGTGAAACGGCCATTACAGCATGTTCTGAAGCAGCATAGGTAAATGTACCTATGCTGTTTTTTTATATAGGAGCGTGCTTCACTATTCCGAAATAATGTCACGAGACAGAAAGACTTCTTTTGCGACGTTCATACCATTCAGTGCCGCAGGAAAACCAGCATAGACAGACATCTGAAGAATAACTTCGGTGATCTCTTTGGGTGTGCAACCGATATTCAGCGCGCCATTAATATGTCCATTGAGCTGGGGCTGGCAGTTTCCCATGGCTGTCAGAGCAGCAATTGTAGCAAGCTCACGGGTTTTGAAATCGAGTCCATCCCGCTGTAACACATCGCCAAATGGATACTCAATTGTGTACTTGGCAAGATCCGGACAAATATCTTTGAAGCTATTGATTAACCCTTCAGCGGCATTGGAATCTAATTCATTGAGCTTGTTTAGGCCTTTTGTGTATCTTTCCGTCATTTTGAAACCATGTTGGTACTGTCAGTATTTCTTTGAAAAATAACACTATTGACTTGGGTTACCAATGAAAACTTTAGGCAAGATTGAAAATTGCCGAGAAACAGTCCAGCTTGATAATTGGTATCACTCACGCTATTTCCATTTTGAAAGTTGCCTGCAATGATAGAGTGAGCTTTCTAAACGCTTTTTCTTGTTTAACAAAGGCCAGTACGATATTCGGATCGAAGTGGCTACCGCTGTTTTCACAGATAATGTGCTTGGCCTTTTCAAAGCTATAAGGAAGCTTATAAGAACGTGGGCTGATCAGCGCTTCGAACACATCTGCGAGAGCCACAATACGAGCGGCTAGCGGTATATCAGTCTCGCTTTTTTGTTGCGGGTAACCAGTGCCATCCCATCGCTCATGGTGATATAAGATCACATCTTTAATCATGTGATAACGAGGAGTGTCGATATGGTGGCATGTCTCCAAAAAATGCTGATGTCCTTTGGTCGTATGAGTTTTCATTATTTCATACTCATCCTGCGTTAAGAGCCCTTTTTTAAAGACAATCGATTCTGGAATGTAGCGCTTACCGATATCATGCATGATGGCCGCGATATCAATGTCAGCAATAAATTCATCATCAATTTCGCTGTAATCATTTTTTAATACTTCGAGCAATAATCGAGTAAATAACTGTGTATGTTCAATATGGCTTTGGTACTCATCACCTTTAAGCGTATAGGGGTTTATGAGACAACCTGGCTCCGGCATCATTGTTTGCTATGGTTACCTTGTTATTGGTTTGGTGTATGGTTATGTCTTATTTAAGGTGCAACAATGTATGACTATATGTGCACACTGTAAAGTAATTACTCAAAATGAATAGGTAAAGTGAGGTTATGGTTGCCTTTTAATACACCAATGTTCGATTAGTCGCAAAAAGCTCCCAGACTTTTTGTTGTTGGCACTTGAGTATAACGAAACCAGGAAGTGTGAAAGGCCATTAACAGTGTAATGGCTGAAATTTAATTCAGTACAATACATAGAAACCGTGATCAACCTTACTTCCAGCGATGATTCTTTGTCAGCTCAGTACAGGTCTGCTTTCTCATTGAGACAACCTAATTTGGCAGCACGATAATCAGTTGTAATATTCCGCGCCAAGCAGCATTTCTAGACTGTAATTCCATGAAATAACAACATCAATTCTGAAAGTTGCTACTAACCCATGCAAAAGTATTTTAGCTGTCTATTATAAACCTTGTGGCATATAAGAAATTATTATAGGAAAGGTAATGGCTAGGTTAAAGGATTACTCCGTTTCAAGAAAAATCATGCTGATAGAAGTTATTTCAGTCTTTTTCCTCATTGCACTATGCGTGTATAGCTTAAACAGTCAGCGAATAAGCTCGTTAGAAGACAGAAAGGATAAGCTCAGTTCATTAGTGGAAAATGCTGTTAGTACGGTGAAATACTTTCATCAGTTGTCAGATGAGATTGGTGAAAGTCAGGCTCAGCAACAGGCTAAATCAACGTTGGCAGCGATGCGTTTTGATAACAATAATTATTTTTGGATTACTGACTCTAATTCAAAAACGCTTATGCATCCACTAAAGCCGGGCCTGGTTGGGCAAGACGGTAGTACGATGACTGACGGCAATGGAAAATATTACATGGCCGAAATGACCCAGCTGGCTAACCGGGAAGGTGCAGGGTATGTCGAATATAGCTGGCGCTCTCCAAGCAATGAGCTGTATGACAAGATCTCTTATATTGAGCGAATGCCTGAATGGGGTTGGATTATTGGTACGGGGATCTTGGTCGAAGATATCAATACCGCGTTCTGGCATGACGTATGGACACAGGTACCAATGGCATTTGTTGCAGGTTTTCTACTAATTGTCGCGACTTACTTCATTGGTAGAAATATAACTCAGCCATTAAATCGGTTGGTTGAGCAGCTAAATGCTATCGCTGACGGTGATATTCGGATCAGGATGAATGAAGATCGCAAAGATGAAATTGGCATTTTGTGTAGAAAACTAGACAGCATGTTAGACAGTATTCATAAAACACTGCGACTTAGTATGGATTCAGCCGTGAATTCTTCCGATATGGCAAAAAATATAGCCGTTACAACGGAGCAAAGTGCAGCGAATACTGAGTCACAGCGAATTCAGTTGGAGCAATTGGCTACATCGATGAATGAAATGACGGTCACGATTGCTGATGTTGCCCAGAACTCAGAAAAGGCAGCGGCAAATACTGATCAAGTGGTCTCTTTGGCTCAAAGCAGTGGCGAACATATGAAGCAGACAGCTAAGCAGGTTAACAGGCTGGCTGAGAATGTGGAAATTGCTGATAGCCTGGTAGATAAATTACGCCATGGTGTGACTGATATCAGTGATGTGGTGATGGTGATACAGGGGATCTCGGAACAGACTAACTTGCTGGCATTGAATGCGGCGATTGAAGCGGCGCGGGCTGGTGATCAGGGGCGAGGCTTTGCTGTTGTTGCTGACGAAGTTAGAGGGTTAGCAAGTCGAACTAAGGATTCGACTGGGGAGATCCAGTCAACGATTGAAGCATTGATTGCGAGTGCAAAACTAGCTTCTGAGGCAATGCAGGCTTGCCATGCCGAGGTTAGTAGCAGTGTTGAGTCTGTATCGGTGACACATCAGGAAATCGAGAAGATGGTTGAGGAGTTGCATGCCTCCAATGACATGATTGCTCAGATTGCCTCTGCATCAGAAGAGCAAGGTGTTGTAGCCGAAGAAGTTAATAGCAATGTAGGTAGCATTCATCACTCAGGTAATGAAATCAGTGTAGCGGCATCGGCGTTGGCTGAACAGAGTCATTCGCTGGCCGAGCTTTCTGCTGACCTCAATGAGCAACTAAAGTTTTTTAAGGTCTAATGGCTGAGCTTATAGAAACGGGTGTTGTTAACCTTAACGGTCGGCTAGTTATCTAGTCGGCCGCTATTTGTGGTTATTAAGCTGTTGTGATTCGCTTTGAGAA
Source organism: Photobacterium obscurum (assembly GCF_026191635.1). Lineage (GTDB taxonomy): Bacteria > Pseudomonadota > Gammaproteobacteria > Enterobacterales > Vibrionaceae > Photobacterium > Photobacterium obscurum. Next base: position 20,246 of record NZ_JAKRRW010000012.1, on the reverse strand, counting down.
GGTTCTTTCGTTGTTACAACCATTTTTTTCCTAATCCGTCTAACCCTGATGCTCCAAGATCTTCGGGAGTCATTGCGATTCGAAATCGGCAGTCGGCATTAAATATCAAGAAAAACGGTTCGGCATAGCGAGGTATCTGTGATGAATCGGTGATGTTGATGACCAAGACAGCACTTCGTGTACCATCAAGCTCAGTGAAATACGTATTTTCAGGTTGAAGATCTTCAAGAATCCGCTCAATTACAGCGCCCACTTTCCCTTCTTTTACTAATGTGTTGAAAGGTTCATGAGGAAAATCGACATTCATTAACATTTTCATAGCGATGTGTCCGCATTGTTATGGTTAGCGAGATAAGTTAGATAATTTCACTACTGATCGTAGTTGAATTTTCATTGCTAGAGGTTGCCCTGAGAGAGTTACCAACGAAATAGAAAAATTCACATCTGATATTTGATTAGCCAGAATAGCTGAAGGGGATACACCCTAGTGTTAGCTTTTGTTATATGTATTCAAGGTGTTACGTTATTGGTGTGCAATCTCCTAACTTGTGTCTATCTAGGTAGTATCATTAACATGGCAGTATCATGTTAAACGCGAATCTTGTGTTTTTTGCTGAAAGCACCATCGGTAATGGTACTGGTACTTAGTATCGGATAGTGACAAGCCTCTCATTTATGGACACTGTGCAAAGGATACAGGTAGAATACGTCCTCCGAAATTGAGTTGAAGAGACTAGTGGGTCATATCGCTATGAAAAACAAATTTGAATTATTGGCACCTGGTGGCGATATTGAATCGATTAAAGCAGCAATAGTAGCAGGCGCTGATGCTATATATTGCGGTCTGGATAATTTCAATGCCAGAAATCGTGCAACTAACCTGACGTTCGATAATTTAAATGGAATTGTAAGGCTTGCCCATGAATATAATTGCAAGATCTTTTTAACACTAAATATTATTATCTTGGAAAGTGAAATTCCTGCGATCATACGATTGCTGAATAAGTTAGTAAACACAAAGATTGATGGTGTTATTGTTCAGGATCTAGGCCTGTTTTATATTTTAAAAGAGCATTTTAAAGATCTTGATGTTCATGCTTCTACTCAGGCGAATACCCATAACGAGGGTCAAATTTTATTTCTAAATAAATTGACTGCAAGTCGAGTCAATTTATCTCGAGAATTAAACATTAAGGAAATTAAGCACCTCGCTCAATTCGGACATCAGCATGATGTCTTAATGGAAGTATTTGTTCATGGTTCATATTGTATCGGCTTCTCTGGGCTCTGTTATATAAGCTCAGTTCGTAACGGTAATTCAGGTAACCGTGGCCGCTGCAGCCAGCCGTGTCGTGATAAGTATGCAACAACAGCGGCAGGCAAGGATTATCCACTCAACTTGAAAGATAACTCTGCATATTCTGATATGAAGGAACTGGCGGATGCAGGGGTGTACTCGCTAAAAGTTGAAGGTCGAATCAAAAAATCTCATTATGTTTATACTGTGGTAGATAACTGGAGAAAACAGATCGACAGTTACTGCGAGAATAATGAACTACTGACCGATACGACTGAGTTTTATACCGTATTTAACCGTGACTTCTCAAACTCTTATCTTAAAGGGGATATCAGTAAAAATATGTTTATTGATAATCCGCGAGATAATGCCGTTAAACACTTTTCTAAAGTATATGGCTGTGTAACAGAAGAAAGTATTAAGGGTGTTAAGAAGAAACTGTACGATGATAAAACAGATATCATTAAAACAGTTGAAGAAAAAATTAAAGATTTAAGTATAGATAAGCATCCTATAACTATTAATCTTGCTGGTGAGGCGAATAATCCTTTAACTGTTACAGTTAAAACACCAGATAGCTCATTTGATGTGCTATCAGAAACAGTGCTTATCAACTCGGACAAATATACGATTGATGTTGACGCGATAGAAAAGAAACTAAACAGCTTAAATAATGCTGAATATTATATCGAGTCGATGAATACCAAAGGCCTTAAAGATGGCTTGTTCTTGCCATTTAAGGATATTGCGGCCATTAAAGACAAAATTGCCTTTATATTAAATGGCTCTAAAGCTCTGGTTGCACCGATTAATACGCCAATGCTAAAGAAGTCGAACTTAGATAAGCCTGGTTTGCATCAGCAGGGCGGGGGAGAAACCAAGCCAACGCTTTCTGCCCTGATCTCGACTAAAAAGGATGTGGAACTATGCAATACCACATCAGCTGATATTTATTACCAACTGCCTGACTCGATTAGTGGCGAGCTATCCCAGTTGATTGAGTTGTTTACCAATAATGAAAAGCTGATCCCTTGGTTCCCTGCAATATTGATTGGTGAGAACTATACCGCGGCGCTTGAGTTTCTTGAGCAGGTGAAGCCTAAACTGATTGTTACTAACAATACAGGCGTTGCTTACGCTGCATACGAAAAGGGCATAGATTGGGTTGCCGGCCCTTACCTGAATATTACCAATTCTTTTAGCCTGCAATGCATGAAAGAAGAGTTTAACTGCTGTGGTTCGTTCATCTCGAACGAAATCAAGAAAAACCAGATAAAACACATTATAAGGCCTGACAACTTCAAGCTGCACTACAGTATCTATCATCCGATTATGCTCCTGATGAGCCGACAGTGCCTATTCCATCAGACTGTTGGATGCAAAAAGAAGAGCTTTGATGCTAAATGTCTGAAGAAATGTAAGAAATCAGCCTCAATTATCAACTTGAAAGAGTCATCTTTTGTCCTAGATAAGCAAAAGGGTGATCACAATTCTTTGTATGGCCAAAGTAATTACCTCAATACTGATGTTGTCGATGATATTCCAGAGACGTTCTCTAACTTCTTTATTGATTTGAGAGATATAAAAACTGAAACAGTGGTAGATGTGGATAAGGTTAGTCTTGTAGAGCTTTTCCAAAATCTGATTAGCGGAGATGTCGATGCTAAGCAGGAGATTGCAAAAGTCATTTACCCAACAACCAATAGTCAGTATGTAAAAGGGCTTTAGGGACACCCCTGGTGATGGCGGGAAGTGCCGCCATCACTACTTTCATAGAGGCTTGAAGGGAACCATTGCTCCTATAGCTCCCTTCCCTGAACAGCTTATACTGATATTACCTGAACCTTGCATTTTGAACAGATTATCGGCTGTTTGAGCCTGATTAATACCGCCCAATTTCCCCCTTGTGAAAATTCACTCTATACCTCTCATTTTGTACTTAACTAATTGATAAACATTGGCTTTGTTTCTCATGTTCGCGTATGGTATTCATCCTGATATGCAACGTATTTTCTAATTTGTTGCTAGAGGGTTTGGGTTTCAATTAAGGATGTAACAAAGAATGAAGTGTACGAGTTGTAAGGTTGGTGTTTTATCGCCGAGTTTTATTGATGGCTTGTTCCGTGCGCACACCTGCACGCATTGTGGAGGGAACTGGATTCTGATCGAAGATTACGTGTCATGGAAAGAGAATAATCCTGAGTATCAATTTTCTACCGAAGTTTCGTGCGAAGCCGTTGATACAGATACTGCTTTACTTTGTCCTCAGTCTGGAAAAATCATGCGGAAATTCCGTATAACATCGAAGAGTTCACACCGATTGGATTATAGCTCTTTCGTTGGTGGTGTTTGGTTGGATAAAGGTGAGTGGGATCTGATCAAGAAGGGAGGCTTAGCGGGTTCACTGAATGCGGTATTGACAGCGCAATGGCAAAAAAATATTCGGATGAATACCGCGAAGGAGAACTTTGCTGAGATATATACTGATAAGTTTGGCAAAGAGTCATACGACAAAGCGAGAGAAATCCGCCAATGGTTGAATGAACACCCTAATAAAGCAGACCTTCGCGCTTACATCCTGGCAGAAGATCCTTACTCAGCAGAGCGGTAAGTTTGTACTTATCTGGATATATAATGCACATTAGCGGTAATCGTTTGAATTATTGTGCTAAAGGTCTGCCGTAGATCGTTTAAACGCAAATCAATTACCGCTAGAATACTTGCTCTTTTCGCCCTGTTTAGGGCTGTATTCCTTTTCTAAAATGTAAGGCAACGTGATGATCGAACGTCAGGAAACCAAGCAACGTATGAGCCGTATCGTAAAGCACAACGGTACGATTTATCTATGCGGACAAGTTTGTGCCGATGCGACTCAAGGCATCAAAGAGCAGACTGCAACAATGCTAGATAAAGTTGAAGCACTGCTGGAGCAAGCGGGCAGTGACAAGGAGCATATGTTGTCAGCCACTATCTATATCAAAGATATGAAAGACTTCGCTGAAATGAACGAAGTGTGGGATAACTGGGTTCCTGCTGGCCACGCACCTGCACGTGCTTGCGTAGAAGCAAGCATGGCTCGTGAAGCGCTGTTGGTTGAAATTTCTGTGATTGCGGCAGAAAAGTAATTTTCAACCAACCATGATGCTTTAAGTAAATCAGGCCTCAAGACATCGGGCCTGGTTTACTCCCTACACATTCTACTCCCTTGCCGAAAGAAGCTTTTCTAGCAGCGCGTTTAGTTGCTCTTGTTCCTGCTCAGATAATACCGAAATCCTTTGTTGCTCATGGTTGTGGAGCTCCTGGATAACCTTATCAATCAGTACCTTACCTTTCTCTGTCAATTGGACTAATTTGCTTCGCTTATCTTCTGGGTTATCAAGACGTGCAATGAGGCCCAAGGTTGTCACTCGGTTGAGTACTTTCGTTAAGCCCCCAGAGCTGAATAACATTGATTGGTAGAGTTCTGTGGGCGATAAGCAGCAGGAACCGCCTTCTCTTCGCAGTGCTGCCAGCACACCAAAGTCAGCGCGTTGAAGATCATTTGCTTCAACAATCTTAATTAAATCTTGTTGATGATAATCGTGAATACGGTGTATTCGGAGGATCGCAGGTGAGCATTTTTCAGCTGATTGAGGCCAGTTTTCTTCAATTTTTTTCAATATGTTAGCGATGCTTTCTTGCTTCGTCATCATCTTCTCCTCCAAATGATGAGTTAAATATATCTTGCTGGAAAGATAAATGCCAGCTAATATCTTTCTAGAAAGATAAATAAGAGGTATCTATGAAGAAAAAGATGTCAACGTCGTTGCTGGTATTGCTTGCTGCCGTTTTTGCCATGTCTCCTTTTGCAATTGATAGCTACTTGCCTGCTATTCCGGTTATGGCTGCTGACTTAAATATCGAAACATCGATGGTGGCGGTTACTGTCAGTATCTACGTACTGGGTTTGGCCATTGGCCAGTTGATCGGAGGGCCGTTATCGGACCGTTTGGGCCGGATGCCGATTATGGTGACCGGCTTACTGGTTTTTGCTATTGGTAGTCTGCTGCTTGCCAGTGCGCAATCATTAGAAATGTTGTGGACGTGGCGTGTCTTGCAGTCCATTGGTGGAGGGATTGCCGTTGTAGGGGTGCCTGCAACTATTCGTGATAATGCCGAAGGCAAAGAAGCTGCTCGGTTATTTTCTCTGATCGCATTGATTATGATGTTGGCGCCATCTATTGCCCCGACTGCAGGGATGGTAATACTGAAAACACTAGGCTGGCATTGGATTTTTATCATGCTTAGTGCCGTTGCTGTGGTTGTTGCCATTAATGCGGCTGTTGTGATGCCTAAAACAGAGAAAGTGCAAAAGCCTAAAGCGAGCGGAGGCTATTTATCAGTATTTAAAGAGCGCCGTGCGCTAGGTTATTTGTTTGCTCAGGCTTTCGGCTATGCGGTACTAATGACTTTCATTACCAATGCACCTTTTGCCTATATCGAACACTTTGGCGTAGGGGTTGAGTTGTTCTCGGGTTTATTTATTGCCAATGTGACAGGTATCGTAATTGTAAACCGGATCAACAGTATGTTGTTAAGAGCCTACGAGCCATCAAGCCTGCTGAAAGCGTTTTTGGGAATGCAGCTTATCGGCGGCTTGGTATTGGTTAGTGCTATGATTATTGCCCCAGAGAACCTTTGGTTTGTCGTTGCTGGGTTTGTAATTTCCATCGCAGCCAATGGCGGTATTATGTCCAACTCCAGTGCTTGTTTCATGCGCTACTTTGGTAAAAACGCCGGAGTTGCGTCAGCACTGCTTGGGGCGACGCAGTACGGTGTTGGTGCAGCAGTGAGTGCGTTAGCTGCGATGTTAAGCACTGAAACGCTTTGGCCTATGATCTTGGCGATGATGTTTTCGACTCTAATCGCATTGACCGGCGCCTTTGTCAGTTCGCGTTCTGAGCCCGAAGGAAGTATTGATAGTGTTTCTCCTCCAATTGAACATCAGCAGAAGTAATATGTTGTAGCATTTAGTGTGTTTCTCTTTGTTAATGCATGCTGAATTTCTGATGTGGCTATTCTTAATATCGAGTTAAGACTGTGAGCGGAGCCATAGTATGTCAGAAGAGAACATGCCGAATGTTCAGGCTGAACCCGGTGAGCGAATAGCCCCAAAAGGAGCCAAACCTAAACGCGTTAAAAAAGAGCGTTTAGGCAGGACCAAGAAAGAACCGTCACCGTCGGATAAGGTGAAAAAGATGACGGTGGTGGTGCTGCTTATTTGTATTGGTTTGTTTGTATTTTATGTTCTGGCTGATCGTTATATCCCGTCTACTGATATGGCACGTGTTCGTGGTTATGTAATCCCGGTAACCCCTTTGGTGTCCGGTCGGGTGGTCGAAGTGTCAGTTGAGCCCAATGATGTTGTCCAGGCTGGGGTGCCGTTAGTTAAAATTGATCCTGCTGACTATCAGTTGGCTGTGCAGGAAGCTGAGCAAGGATTAGTCAAAGCAGGGCAAAGTGTTGGTGTTCAAACGGCTTCAGTAGCCTCGGCTCAGGCCCAACTTTCCGATGCGTTAGCTAATCAGGCGCATGTTCGGACTCAGGCTTCACGTATTCTTGCGTTGAGCAAAAAAGGTATTGTTCCCAAGGCTGAAGCAGATAAAACCCGTGCAGCACTGGAAAGTGCTAAAGCACAGGTTGCAACGGCACAGGCAAATCTGGAGCAGGCCAGAAAACAGCTTGGTACCAGCGGCAAGGAAAATAGCGCCGTGAAATCTGCCTTGCTTAAGTTGCAAAAAGCACAGATCGATTTGGAGCGAACCATATTACGAGCCCCGGCTATGGGAGGGGTGAGCAACTTTCGGTTGGATGAAGGTTTTTACGCTCGTTCTGGACAGCCACTACTGACATTTGTTTCCGGTGAAGATGTATGGATCGATGCCTATTTTCGCGAGAATAGTTTAGGAAAAATGATTGTTGGCGATGAGGCTGAGATAGTCCTCGATTATGCGCCCGGTAAGGTATTTAAAGGGAAAGTGGCCAGTATTGATTGGGGGATTAGCTGGGGCCAGAATGAGCAGGCGGGCCAATTAGCCTCAGTGACCGGGCAAACAGGATGGTTGCGGCAGACTCAACGGTTTCCGGTAACGGTACGTTTTGATGATGATACTGCGAGGGGATTCCGTCGGGTTGGCGGTCAGGCAGACGTGATTGTCTATACCCAGGATAGCTCGATATTGAATGTTTTTGGCCGCGCTTGGATCCGTGTTATCAGCTGGCTGTCTTATGTCCGATAGTGAGATTACTCGAGGGCGGGAAGAGCAGGCAGAACAGTCGATATATTATTGTCGTGTTTTGCGCTATGTGCTGGCGGTTTCGGTTAGTTGTGGACTTGCATTTGGTATCGGCTGGGGCTTATCTTTTATCTTTCCGGTCTTTCTAGCAAAATTCTTGGCTGATTATTCATCACCTAGTCACGAAATCTATCAGCAGCTGATCATGGCAATGGTCTTAACTGTTCTGGTTGGGATGGCTCTTGGGTTAGGCGCAGCCCACTATCCATTGGTTTTGTTGCTGTTGGTGGCGCTGCTAATGTTTTGGGCCTATTACCTTTTCCTAGACCCTCGATGGAATTTCTTCGCCACGATATTGATGATCGCTGTGATGTTGTTGCCTTACTTGGGTATCACTAATCCGGGGTTAATTCTGTATGTGGGCCTGGGGTTGAGTGTTTCTGGCGTTCTTGCTGTCCTTGCGTTTATCATTCTGCATTGGCTACTGCCTGAAAAAGAACAGCCACAGACCACTAGTTCAATAAGTAGTTCGCTTCCCACAACTCAACGTATCCAAGATGCCTTGCTCGCACTGCTTATCGCCTACCCAGTGATTGTCTTTTTTTATTACTTCCAGATTAATGGCGCAATATTGACCATGGTGTTTATTGGCATTTTGTCATTGCAAACAACAGGAGTTAAAAGTATTAAAGTTAGTCTCTTCTTGCTCCTGACCAACGGGGTGGGTGGGGGATTTGCCGTATTGATATACGAGTTGCTGGTTACAACACCATACTTTGTCTTTTTTATGGCTTTAATCACATTGGTTAGCCTGGTCATTGGCGCCAAAATTTATCAACAACCACAAAAAGCGCCTATTTGGGCTGGGGTGATGTCCGCGCTGCTTGTGGTTCTCGGTGGGACAATTTCTTCAGACAGTAAGTTAATTGAAGTCAGTTTTTACGGTCGAGTTATTCAGATAATTTTGGCCTCCGCCTATATGATTGCGATTTCGATGCTGATTGATTTTTATCAAAAGTATCGTACGTTAGAATCATCTCGCCCAGCGATCAAATAAAGCTATAGTTTGAAACTATCTATGGATCATCAATGGGTATGTAACACTTATTTATTGATATTGAAGCAGGTATTGTTTCGGTTCTTTCTGGTACATTTGGTTGGTATGAGCCTTAGAAAGTGGTTATCAATGTTCACAATAGGTGTGAGACATAGCTTGTTGGCAGAGAAGGTGCTTATGATAAGCAGGATTATAATCAAGCCGTTGTCGGTATTGCTACTATTGCTGGTAGCAGTATCTTCGGTAAATTTATCGGCAAAAGAAGTTTCAGTAAAACATAGGCCGGAAATTACGGTGCAGTCTAGCTCATTCAATCACAGAGTGTGCATGTATGAGGGGAAGGATTATTCTCTCGGTGCTGTGTTAGTTGTCGATAAGATTGTTTTGGAGTGCAAGCCTGAAAATGATTTTGAGTCAAACGGTAGGTTAAAGTGGCACAGAATCAAAGCTAAAGATTAAGATTTTGCGCTTGGGGGGGAAACGCAGTGTTAGTGATAACACTGCGTTTTAATAACAGTAGGGGAAACTGAGATATAGATAGATTGGCTACTAGTCTTTACCCATCTAAGCCCTATGTTTACCATTATTTATAATTAGCGAAACAATTTTAACGAACCATACGGCCTGAGTTGGGTGCCAGCTTGCCTGTCCCCCCTTGGTGATGTTCTGTTGTTGCCCCCATCTCTTGCATCAGCAACTCTTTCATTGCCGCTGACTCGCGTGAGTTGGTTGGCTTCCAGTTTGCGATCACTTTTGCTTTATTAGTATTCATCGAACTATTCCTTTTCGTTCATGGGGTTACAGTTAACACCATGTGCCTAATGATTCATAATATGCTGTTATTTTCATACAAAATGAGTTCATTTACCAGTCTTAAATGCGCGAAAGGCATCCATGTGCGCGTGGTTTAATACTACCTACAAAAGAATAACTTTACATATCAGACCAGTTAACTGGTTAAACATCCTTTGTTTACGATAATTTGTCGTGCTAGTTGTAAATATAGTTTGTTACGAACATAAAAAAAGCCAATTCCTTATGGGAATTGGCTTTTGTTCTTAACTAAATGTTTTGTAAGGAAACTACATAACAACCATCAGTTCAACTTAATGCTGGCAAGGCTGATGTGGCTTCCTGCAACCATTACTTAGCAATTGAACGGCTCTTTAGTTCAAAAATAAGCTTTTCAGCGCTGCACTCGAACTGGATACGTGCAGTTAGCTCTTGGCTGTCATCAGTAAGTGATGACGCTTCATACTTGAAGTTTGCGTTTACTTCTTTTGCAAGTGCAAGGTAGTTGTTTAGTTCAGCTTCTAGCGCGGCCTTACCGTTTGCGTAAATATGAACCTGAGCAACATCATCACCTTCCTTGATGATGAAACCCATTTCAGCTGAAACACCACAAGCTTCACATGTTTGGTAATCTAGTTCTTCGTTTGACATGACTTAAACTCTTTCCCCGTTGATATTATGCGGTTATTTTAAAACTTCGTGACCAAGATCGCTATTCATTAATGTTGAAAAGTATGTTTGCTTAAGCCGACTGTTCAATCTAAAGCCGACTGAGAACTGATCTGTATGCGTTACTAAGTCAATATTGCTAAGCCTGATAATTGAATCGGCTCAGCAACATATGACTAGGGGAGAGGAATGGGCTTATCTAACTAAGTGTGGATAAACGTGAGTAATTAACTCTTGAGTTTGTCGGAATGGGTAAGCTTCTAGTTTCGCAAAGCCTGACATTTGCCGCGCTTTGACTTTGGTATTCAAAGGCGATGTCATGCCGCAAAGAAAACGGGTTACGGCTGCCGCTGAAGGTTGTGTAGAACAAGCTGATATAAAGGGATCGCACCAGGCTTTTAATGAGTTAGCTGAAATTTCTGGCAATTGTTCGTTACCGGGTAACGAGGCAATTTGCCCCCGGCAAACTGAGCAATGCCCGCATTGTTCAGGCGCGTTGGCATCCGCAAAATAACTGGCCAGTGTATGGCTCAGACATTGACTGCTTTCAAAGAAGCTAAGCATCCGCGTAATACGTTCAATCTCGCTACTTTCTTTTTGCAGGAATAGCGCATACAGCCCCGCAGCTTGCTCACAGATATCAAAACGAGGATTTTGTACGCGGTAGACATCTGTCATCTGTTTGCTTTCTAGCTCTATCCAGCCTTTTTCATTGAAATAGTCGATAGCGGCAACGACTCGCTTTCTTTCTGTTTGATTACTTTGCCAGAGGGCGTCGAAATCAACAGTATGCCAAGTTCTTGCTTTTGGCGAACAAGCAAAAATGTTACTGACAAACTGTCGACGCTCTCCCTCAAACTGAGCAATGATATCTTGTTGAGCTTTGAGCAACTTGAATCGGTAATCTGCAAAATAGGTATATTGCGGTTCGATAATTTGGTGCATTTCCAAATAGACGAGCAGTGTCTTAAGTGGCAACAAACGAATGTTTGTATCTTTGGAAAGTCGTGACAGCATCACTTCCCATTGCCCCTGACTTGCTTGAATTTGGGCCAAAACGGCTTCAATCGCAGCTTGATCCGGTGTATCACCGTAGACAAAGTTTTCGAGGACATTCAAGCCAGATTTGTTAGCCAGAACGGTACACTGCGAGGGGGCTCCATCACGTCCGGCACGACCAATTTCCTGGCTGTAGTTTTCTATGGATTTAGGCAGATCGTAGTGAACAACTCGTCGGATATCAGACTTGTCGATCCCCATTCCAAAAGCGATGGTGGCAATAATACAGTGGTGTTTACCTGACATGAAAGCTTGCTGGATCTGCTGCCTTTGCTCGCTATCCATTCCTGCATGGTAGGCTTGTGCACGGTAGCCCTGCTGATTTAACCAGCTTGCCAAATTCTCAGCAGCTTTTTGTAATGTCACATACACTATCGTTGGTTGTTCGGGACTTTCCTCTAGCTGAGCGAGTAAGGCCTGCGACTTATCTGTATCTGTTGTCGGAGCGATGCTCAGATCGAGGTTATGACGGTAGAAGCCAGTAACGACGACATTGCTCTTCTCAATCGAGAATTTGCGGCTCATATCTTCGATAACGGCAGGCGTTGCGGTCGCTGTTAACAACAGTACCTGGGGGATGTTGAGCCATTGTCGGTGATGGGGAAGCTTCAGGTAGTCGGGACGAAAGTTATGCCCCCACTCAGAGATACAGTGCGCTTCATCAACCACCAGTAACGAAATCGGAACTTGTGAGATGAAGTGACGGAAACGTTCGTTGTTGAGCCTCTCGACTGAGATCATTAGTACTTTGATCTCGCCGTTTCTGACGCCTTGCATCACCTGTTGGCTTTCTTCCCAACTCTGGCTGGAGTCTATCGAGGCGGCAGGAATATTCTTGCTATGGAGAAAGTCGAGCTGATCTTTCATCAATGCCAACAAAGGTGAAATCACTAAGGTTAAATGAGGCAACTGAACAGCAGGTAGCTGGTAGCACAGTGACTTTCCCGAACCGGTAGGGAAAATAGCACAAGCTGATTCGCCATTTAAAATACGTGTGATGACTTCTTCTTGCCCCGGACGAAGGCTATCGAAACCAAAGTAGTTTTTCAGTGTTTGCTGGTACATGAATCAAGTGAGCTCAAAACAGGGTTGGGTAGAGATAATAACGCACCCGGCTAGGGGAGTGCACCTGAACAAACGAAAAAGCATTACTTTTCGGCGAAGGTCATGGTTAGCGCATATAGGTTGCTGCCATAACACACTGAGTTGTGCCATCGCGGTGAAGATATTAACCAAAATGTACAGAAAATTGCGGATAAGAGTCAGGTTATGGTTAGTAAGGTGCAAACTATCGAACAGGCCCCCCAATCGTGAGGTAGATTACTTTTTAGACGATAATCAAGCACTTCTTTACTCACATGAGTACAATTACTCACTTGTTTAAGGTATTGTTTATGTAAATGAACGGTGTTTATTAAGGAGATTAGAATGCCATACGATACGTTAGTAACCGTTGGGGTGTTTATTGTTGTTGCAATTGTTTTTATTGCCTCGGGGGTAAAAACAGTTTCCCAGGGGAATGAATGGACTGTAGAACGGTTTGGCCGTTATACCAAAACATTGCGGCCGGGGCTGAATCTTATCGTTCCATTTGTTGATCGCATCGGCAATAAAATAAACATGATGGAGCGAGTGCTTGATATACCCGCACAGGAAGTAATCTCTCGTGATAACGCCAATGTGATGATTGATGCCGTCTGTTTTGTTCAGGTTGTTGATGCGGCAAAAGCGGCCTATGAAGTCAACGATCTAGAACATGCTATTAGAAATTTGACTTTAACCAACATCCGTACTGTCTTGGGTTCGATGGAGTTGGATGAAATGCTGTCTCAGCGTGACCGTATAAATAGCCAGCTATTGAGCATTGTCGATCAGGCTACAAACCCATGGGGAATTAAAGTAACCCGTATTGAAATAAAAGATGTTCAACCGCCATCAGATTTGACTGCGGCAATGAACGCGCAAATGAAGGCTGAACGTAACAAGCGTGCTGAAGTGCTAGAAGCGGAAGGTATCCGTCAGGCAGAAATTCTGCGTGCGGAGGGCCATAAGCAATCAGAGATTTTACGAGCCGAGGGTGATAAGCAGGCTGCGATTCTTCAGGCCGAAGCTCGAGAACGTGCCGCCGAAGCGGAAGCTCGTGCAACGGCGATGGTTTCAGAAGCGATTGCAAAAGGTGACTTACAGGCGGTGAATTACTTTGTTGCACAGGGTTATACTGATGCACTTAAGACAATTGGTCAGTCTGAAAATGGCAAAGTGATCATGCTACCATTGGAAGCAACGGGCTTGATGGGGTCGATTACAGGTATTGCTGAGCTTCTGAATCAGCCCAAGCAAAATGAAACTGTAAGTAAAGGAACGAATGTATGATAGCTTTGCTGGAACAGATGAACTTCTGGCATTGGATAGCATTGGGTCTGGTACTCTTGCTGCTTGAACTCCTGGGCACGGCGGGGTATCTACTCTGGTTAGGTGTATCAGCCTTACTGGTCGGTGCAATATTGTCGGTTATACCTTTGAGCTGGTCTTTGCAATGGCTGACATTTGCCGTGTTTTCGCTTTTTGCCACCTGGCTATGGTGGCGGTATCAGCACAAGAAGGATCGTGTTGATGACAAAGACAGGACGCTCAACCAGCGAACTGAACAAATGATAGGGCAGACTTGTGTTTTGTCAGAGGCATTACCTGTTAGTCAAGGGCGAATTCGTCTTGGTGATACGTCATGGCTAGCTAAAACAGAAAAGCCCTTAGAGGCTGGCACACTGGTTGAAGTGGTCGATGTCGAGGGAATTATTTTGGTTGTTAAAGCCAAACAATAACTGTTTTGGAAAGTAAAAAGAGCTATGTTTAACATGGCTCTTTTTTTATCTACGGATAATGTCATCGCTTGTTTGTTATATTAAAGACTAAGCAGTTTCAACATGCTTTGTTATCGATTTGGAAATCTATATTCGTTTATACAACGAAAAGAATCTTGTAATAAACCAGAGAGATTGCCTTGCATAACTATATGGTTATCGTAATATGTATTTATGTTGCTAGGGCTATCAATCAATGTAAATTTAAAGGTGTTTATTAGCAAGGGTGAGGAACCTTTGGGAAATTAATATCTTTTATAGTAACCGTAAAGAAATGAGCAGATATGTTCTAACTCAGAGTGGTTCCTTATTAATAGTGTGCGTTGGTTTGTTCATAAATAGCCCCTGAATATATACAGCAATGTAGGTAGCTTGAGTAGGGAACTTAGTTCAATTAGCAGTAAAGAAACAGGAGTATTCTAGTGGAAAATTCTCGAATAAAGCTTGTTCCGCCATCAATGGAGCGCGCACCTTCAATGCTTGAGGCGATTATAGAAAGTGAGGTTGAGTTGCGTCAGTACCTTCCTTGGGTTGATTCTTCGCTGACTGAAGCTGACTCAATATCAAATACCGAAAAAGCGATTGAGAATTTTGAAAGTTTTACTGGTGAGCTCCGCTATTCAATAATACGGAAGTCAGATGATCATTTTCTTGGTGCAATAGGCTTAATGATCAGAGATAAAGCAGTTCCTTTTTTTGAAATTGGTTATTGGATAAGGACCAGTGAAACCGGTAAAGGTTATGTTTCGGAGGCGGTATCTTTAATTGAGGAATATGCCTTTAATGAATGTAAGGCAAGACGCATCGAAATAACTGCTGCATCAACAAACTTTAAAAGCCGCTCAGTAGCTGAGCGGTGCGGTTATCAATTGGATACCGTATTTGCCAATGCTCACCGTTTACCGTCGGGTGAACTGTCGGATACCGCTGTATATTCAAAAATATGCTCTTAGCAATCTATGCCAAACTAACAAACAGGAAGTACCTACATGCTTCCTGATTTACCAGTGCGTAGCCATTAGGCGAAGCTATATGAGCCAGCCTAATTAAACTCAGATTCGTAATAAGGATAGTACGATGAGAATTCATGAAGCGGCTGAAGTTAGCGGGCTAAGTTGTCATACACTTCGGTTTTATGAAAAGAGCGGATTAATATATCCCATTCCCAGAGATGCATCTGGCCATAGATTTTACCGTGAACATGATATTCGCTGGCTGCACTTTGTACAGTGTTTAAAAAGCACCGGTATGCCGCTTAAAGATATTCAGCGGTTTGCTGCCAAAGTTGGCGATGCGGAAAATCAAGCAGAACTGTTGCTGAAAATCTTACAACAGCATAAAGTACGTTTGGAGCAAAAACTCGAAGAAACGAAAGAGTTTTTAAACCATATTGACTGGAAGATAGAACATTATCAGGCCATTATTACCGAGCAGACACTTTGCTAAACTGTTAGATTGTAGGCGATATGACAAGAGAAAATCACCTGAATAAACTGAAGCTCAAGATTCCTCCTATAGCATTAGTTATCATTTTTTCTATATTAATGTCTGGAGTGTCTAAATTATTACCTAGTCAAGGTATTTTTGGCAGTATTGATATTACAATTTCTATCTTATGTGTAATTTCAGGTAGTGTTATTTCACTATTGGGCGTTATGGCTTTCCGCCGTGCTCAGACGACCGTAAATCCAATGTTACCGCAAGGTTCGAGTACCTTGGTGACATCTGGTATTTATTCAATATCAAGAAACCCAATGTATGTCGGTTTTTTACTTCTACTTATAGGTTTGGGATTTTTCTTGTCTAGTATTTATTCCCTGATGTTATGTGCCGTTTTTGTGTTATACATGAATCGTTTTCAAATTCAGCCAGAAGAAGAATTTCTGGAGTCATTATTCTTCGATGATTATAGGCGTTATAAAGCGAATGTTCGTAGGTGGTGTTGAGTACCATATTACCGGTAGTACTCCGATGTAAACGCCGGGTTCAATCTCAATGCACATTAGTGCATACCTGTTCTTTCACTCGTGATGAAAGAAAGCCCACGTTCACCTTCGGAATATTGCCCTTCAACAATGGCAACACCATTGGGATGGTATTTGGTTTAGCTGTGAGTATAGTGTACTGAAAGAACCAGTGCGGTAACTGCGTGAAAGCGAGCATGCAGACTAATACACTGTTATGCAACCGCGTTGAAATCAGGGAGGAGGAAATGTCAGAACATTTTGCGACAGTTCGTTGGAAGCGAAAAGAAGGGGAAGGCTTTAACGATAATAAATATAGTCGCGAACATTTATGGGAGTTTGATGGTGGTATTGTTGTTCCAGCGTCGCCTTCTCCGTTGGTTGTGCCTGCTCCTCTTTCAGTTGAAGAGAATGTCGATCCGGAAGAGGCTTTTATAGCGTCTTTATCGAGCTGTCACATGCTGACGTTTCTTGCGATAGCAGCAAAACGACGGTACATCATAGAAAGTTACATCGACAGTGCGGTTGGTACTTTGGCCAAAAATGAGAATGGCAAAATGGCAATAACGGAAGTCGTGTTGCGTCCAAATATAGTATTTTCAGGCGAACGACTGCCAAGTAATGAGCAACTGAGAAAAATGCACCATTTGTCCCATGAAAATTGCTTTATAGCGAATTCAGTGAATACAAGAGTAATTACAGAAATCGTTGCATAACAAGGCGTTTAAGACAGATTCGTAACGCTGGGCGGTTCTGTTTCAAGGTGGAGTTTTGTGTCTAAGGAACAATGTATTAAGTTAGGTGTGGACACTGCTCACGACTTAACGCGGCGTTATGTGACAATGAGGTAATAAATGGAAAAAATAATTGATAAGTTAGCTTGGTTATATATTCGTGATGGGAAGCTTTTAGCTGTGCGTTCCAAAGGGAAAGATATGTTTTATATACCTGGCGGTAAGCGCGAAGAAGGTGAAAGTGATGAGCAGGCACTTATCCGAGAAGTTAAAGAAGAGCTATCAGTAGATCTACTTCCAAATACAATTCAATATGCAGAAACATTTACAGCCCAAGCTGATGGTAAAGATAGTGGTGTATCAGTAAAGCTAACATGTTATTTTTCAGACTTTAATGGTGGCTTACTCCCAGACGCTGAAATTGAAGAGTTAAGATTTATTGATGGTAGTGATGAAGCTATTTGTTCATTGGCAACGGTCATTACAATGAACTGGCTCAAATCAAGATCACTAATATCGGCAAGAAATGCCTAACAAGGCCAACAAGTGTGACGCATTACACTCCGCAGTTTTGGTTTGAAGTCCAGCTGGCTTGGTGAGTTCGGTGGGGCGCAGCTTATGCCCGGCGTTATGGCTATCGAAATCTTACTTTTCATATGCTAGGTGAATACGTGAGTTATATATCACATTTGGTGTAAATCTGATGTGATTAGCTAGCGTATTATTAATTACATATAACTGATTATGCATAAGAAAGAGTTTATAGAAGTTTATTTACGCCAAAAAGGTGCGAGTAGAGCAGTCGTAAAACCTTATCCTTTTATATGGCACTGGCTGTTTAAATCGAATGCAAAACCTTGTTTATTTGAATCACCGTTGAAACTATTTTTTTTGCAATTGGTCTTTGGAACAGTGACCTGGGGTGGTTTTATGTGGTTAATGGTATGGCGTCTACAAGAGCCAAGTATCAACAACTTATACATATCGTTATTTTTTGGCTTCACCTCAGGTTTATGGTTGAGTTTGGAAGTTTTGTATTACTCAAAGAAGCTTAAACTCACTTCATCATGGGAAGAGTGGTTAAAGGAACATCATTTACCTGAATAGCCATAACAAAGGCATCTAGTGTGACGCGTTACACTCGGCGGTTTTTGTCGGGAGTTCGGTGTGCTTTGTTGGTTCAATGGGGAGCATCTTAATGCGGCGTTATGTGCAACCATACCTTTTGATTCACTATACGTAATGTATTATTCAGAACAGTTTCATTTCTGTGATTTGTTTAATAGAATAATCCCCCTTAATTATATGAAATTAAATCGCATTTATGTCTGCTCAATTTATAAATAACGTCCCCGTTGGTGTAAGGTATATGTTGGTATCAGCATTTGCTTTTGCTCTTATGTCTAGTTGCGTTAAATTAGTTAGTACTTATGGTATACCTGTTTTTGAAATCGTTGCAGCTAGGGCTGTTGTTTCATTAATAATTAGCTATGTGGATGTTAAAAGAAAAAGAATTTCAGTTTGGGGGGGTAACAAAAAATTACTTATAGCAAGGGGTGTTGCTGGCTCATTAGCCTTGATTTGTGTGTATTATGCAATATCTACTTTACCTTTAGCTGAAGCAACAATTTTACAGTATCTACATCCTGTATTTACTGCTGTTTTAGCATTACTTTTTCTTCGGGAAAAAGTTCAGATATCAACAGTTATTTGTATTGTTTGTTGTATCGTTGGACTGTTTTTAATAGTAAGTCCGAGGTTAACATTTGAAGGTGCAACGGAATTACCTTTGCTTAGTGTTTCTGTTGCGTTATTGGGAGCCTTTGGGAGTGCTGTTGCTTATGTGATTGTAAAGCGACTCAGTACTAGTGAAGATAGTTCTGTCATTATATTTTACTTTCCACTGATTGCTTTACCTTTATCTGTAATCTTACTTGGAAGTGATTTTGTGATGCCAAATACAGAAGCTTTCCTGTTACTGTTATTCGTTGGTATTTTTACTCAAATAGGGCAAGTAGGTCTAACAAAAGCAATGCAAACTGAAGTCGCAAGTAGAGCAACAGCGTATTCTTATGCGCAGGTGGTTTTTTCAGTCATACTTGGCTGGTTATTGTTTAGTGAAACCCCATCAGTATGGACTTGTGCTGGCGGTATTTTGATTATTGTTGGTGCTTTAATAAATGTATTCGGAAGTATGAGAGCGAAGGAATTAAAATCGCAACAAGCGACATAACAAGTTGTATTGATAGAATGCACATGAGGCGGTTTTGGTACGGAATTCGCTGCGCTTTGCGGGTTAAGTGGTGCACACCTTAATGCGGCGTTAGCACTATCTCCAATTGTAAGGAATTGTTCTAAACACTAAATGGCTCACACATTGTATATGCCTGATTATGCTCATATTATGATTTGTACCTTGATGAGTAGTTCGATGAATAGATGGTTTGCGTTAGGTTGCACTGTGATTTTTGCGTCCGGTTCTGTGTGCGCGAATAACCTGGGTGAAAACGTTAGAATACCAATAGTAGAAAAAGGAGTTCTTTGGGATAGCAATATCGAGTTAGAGGCAACGATATACAAACCCAAAGGGGATGGGCCTTTTCCCACAGTGATATTTAATCACGGCTCCACTGGACCAAATGTTGTTCCTGAAGAATACACGATAAATCCTTGGGGTTTTGGGCAATATCTAGTGGATAAAAATATTGCTTTAATTGTTCCAATGAGACGCGGTCGAGGAAAATCAGAAGGTAGTTACAGTGAGTTATATTCCTGTAACCCTGATGATATAACAAAAGGTATAGCTTACGCCGAAAAGTCGCTGGATGCGACCTATAGCTATCTTTTGAAGCAACCATGGGTAGATAGCAAAAAATTAGTTTTATCGGGAAATTCGAGAGGAGGGGTATTGTCCCTCGTCTATGCATCCCATCACCCTAACTCATTTGCGGGTGTAATTAATTTTTCTGGTGGCTGGGTTGGTGACGTATGTAATGTTGGTTCGCAATCTCAGAATGTTGAAATTTTTGAGGAAGCTGGAAGAGCAGTTAAAGCTCCAGCGTTGTTCATTTATGGTCGCAATGATTCATATTATTCTGACGCAACAATAGAAAGCCTGGCCAATGCATATAAACGTGGCGGCGGAAATGTGGATTTCAAGTTTTATCAATTAGGAAGTTCGGCTTCGGGGCACGATGTATTTTATAAATACTGGGCTCTATGGTCATCTTCAGTCGATGATTACCTTGGAAAAGTGTTAGAAAAATAGTGCTAACAAAACGCTCAAGAGTGATTCTCAACGCACGGTGCTTTCGATTTTACTTAAGTGTTTACGGCACAATGGTTTGGTCTGATGATTGTGTTGCTCACCTTAATGCGGTGTTACCCCTAATTAAACTAATGCCACCCAGCCACAATAGAAAACAACTGTAACGCATTTCTGTCCAGGGCTGTCTTAGCTTGGACATTATGCGCCCTTTCCTGCAACCCTAACTGACCAACAGCACTGAAATGGAGGTCATTATGAGGAAGCAGCAAT
>NZ_JAKRRW010000011.1 GCF_026191635.1 Photobacterium obscurum | reverse complement strand
ACTGGGGTTTTTTGCTATCTGCCTTATGAAAAAAGGACTCTCACGAGCCTGCGGCTTGAGTCCCGGTTGTGTGCAACCCCAGCCCTCCGCCACTTATTAAGAAACCCAGTCAGAAATGGCTGGTTTTTTTGCTATCTAGTACTCCGAATATGTCATGGGCTTTAACCGAGATAGGAGCTTTTTATGGTGTATTGGTATTACCGATTCTCGATTTTAGGACATTTTTGTCATTATGAACTCTGTTCTTATTGCTAGACTTATCAATGAGAAAACCCGACGAGGGCTATAATGATGCGAAAGATATACTTAGCAGCGAGTATTGGTGTACTGGCTGCATGTACAACGGACCCTGGTTATTTCCCTGCAGAGATCACCTATGATTGTCAGGCGGGGCAGTATTTTACCCTGACGTATCCAACTGCCGAGTCTGCGATTATCCAATATTTAAATGACACCAGAAATTTGGAGCGTCGCCGTTCATCCTCTGGGGCGCAGTATCGCGATTTTGAGGGCAATACATATCTGTATACCAAAGGTGATGAGGCAATGCTTGAGTGGGATGATATTCGACTGGAAGGGTGTGTGGCCCGAGAGTAAGAAAAAAGGGTAGCGAGGCTACCCTTGTCGCTAAAACCCGAAACCAAAGGTTTGCGAAATGTAACAGCTATGCCGCGTGTTACTTTGGACTCAACATAATCTATTCATACTCAGCGTTACGGCAGTGTATATTGCTGAATGTGAAGAGATAAGGGGGGCAGATTAAAGGTGTAAAAAATTCTTTAGCTGCAGGATTACTTTCTCTGCTTCTTCTTGATTTTCCATTTCAGCAAATAGGCGTAACAAAGGCTCGGTGCCAGAGAACCGGGCTAATGCCCACCCGCCATTTTTGAAATAGACCTTTGCGCCGTCAGCGTAGCTGACCTTTTCAATATCATATTCAAAGTCAGGGAGCTCTTTATCGACGTAAATTTTTGTGTAGAGGCGCTCACGTTCGGATGCTTTGAATGTACAGTCGCCTTCTGCGGTATAGGCATAGCCATATTTGCCATAGATTTCATCGAGCATTTCTGACAGTTTTTTGCCTGTGACACTGATCATCTCAACCAATAGGCTAGATGCAAAGACACCGTCTTTACCTTTGATATGGCCGCGAATCGTTAATCCGCCTGAGCTTTCGCCACCAATCAGAGAATCATCAGTTTCCATTTGCGAGCTGATATGCTTGAACCCAACTGGGACCTCAAAGCATTTCTCATCATGAGCTACAGCTACTTTATCGAGCAAGTGGGTGGTCGCAATATTACGAACCACAGAGCCTTTCCAGCCTTTGTATTCAAGGAGATAGTAGTAGAGCAATAGCAGCACTTCATTCGGGTGAATAAAGTTACCTTTCTCGTCAATAATTCCTAAACGGTCGGCATCACCATCCGTACCAATGCCAATGTCGTAACCCTCGCGGGCGACGAGGTGTTTAAGGCGATAAAGGGTCGCTGCATTGGGCGAAGGCATTAGGCCACCAAATGCGGGGTTTTGATCATCATTGATCACATCAACATCACAGCGCCCGGAGATTAATACGGTTTGCAGGGCATTTTTGGCCACCCCGAACATCGGATCGATCAATACACGAAGGTTAGCTTTCTTGATTGCATCAATATCAATGAAATCGATAATTGAATCAACAAACTCATTCATTGGGTTGACTAAAGTAACTAGGTTCGTTTTACAGGCATCCTCAAAGTCGAGTGATTTGATGTCTGAATATGTTAAACCGGCAATCTGAAATTCAATTTTCTGGGTAATGACCTCATCGGCATCTCTTCCGCCCTCGATAAAGACTTTGATACCGTTGTAGTCTGCCGGGTTATGTGAGGCCGTGATACAAGCTGAATAAGTTGCCCCAATTTGTTTTGATTTGAACATAACAATGGGAGTGGGAACATACTTGTTGATGTAATTTACTTTTATGCCGTTGCCAGCTAATACTTCGGCAAACCATGAGGCTGCTTTATCAGATAAAAAGCGACGGTCATAACCAATCACAAAGCCATTTTCAGTGACTTGCTCTTCAATCATGATGTTTGATAGTGCCTGAGCAACCAATCTTACGTTGTCTTTTGTGAACTCTTCACCGATTAAGGCACGCCAGCCACCTGTTCCAAACTGAATCATGTGGAACTCCTATTTCTTTCTGTCGAAAAATGTAAAAGTGGGGATGAAAGCCATCCCCGAAAAGAGTTAACCCATAACAACGGTGACAGTGTTTTCAGAGCCTTCAGCCTGTGGCTTGATAGCTCCTTCAACTGATTTGCCGTTAAGGGTGATCGAAACTATGCCTTTACTAACATGCGCAGGGTTTTCGACTTTGATGTGATAGGTCGCTCCACGCCACTGACGCGTCACTTCAAAGCCCGGCCATGCCTGCGGAATACAAGGGTCGACAATAAGTCCATCGAAGCTTAGTCGCACACCCAAGATGAAGTTCGTGGCAGCGATATAAGCCCAGCCAGAAGTTCCTGTAAGCCAAGGGTGATTGGCTCGGCCATGGTCCTGATGATCGCGGCCCATAATAAATTGAACATATGAATAAGGTTCAGTGACGCGCGTTTCTATCATGTCGTTCTGGTTGTACGGGTTCAGTGCGTCATAGAACTTCATTGCCTGGTCACCGCGACCGAGCTTGGCTTCCGCAACCCAAGCCCATGGGTTTGGATGAGAGAAAATGGCCCCGTTTTCTTTAACGCCCTGATAAACACGGGTAACGAAACCGATATCATCGTTTGGTGTTGCGAAGGAAGGCGCGTTTAGGTGCAGGCCGTAATCTGAGTACAGGTACTCATCGACAGCATTCATTGCTTTCTCGCCACGCTCTTGAGAGACCGCACCTGAGACCACCGCCCAGGTGTTCGACTCTAGGTGAACCTTACCTTCGACTTGTTCGTTTGTTCCGACTTTATCGCCGTTTTTGGTAATACCGCGAATATACCAACCGCCATCTTCGTCCCAGAGGTGTTTCTCACATGCGCTCTGCACGCCGCCAGCCATGTCTTCATAGCGAGCTGCGTCCTCGTCATGGCCAAGGAACTTCGCCAGATCAATGAACTCTTGAATTGCCCAGTAATGCAAGAAGGCAACCATTGAAGACTCGCCGCCACCGAGGTTCAGGCAGTCGTTCCAGTCCGCCCGCAGGCCTTTTGCGATACCGGTACGGCCCACATGTTCCGCAGTGAAATCAAGGGCAGCTTTCATATGCTCGTAGACGGTGGCCTCGCCGCCGTCAGCAAAAGGAATCACCTCATCAAAGAAGTCGGTCTCACCGGTCTCCATGACATAGCGGCAAATGGTTGGAACCAGCCATAGATGGTCATCTGAGCATGTGTCTTCGATACCGTGGATCTTATCTTCGTCGCTCGGAGTCGGTACAACGGTCGGTGATTTCGATGGGGCGACATCAGCTTTTTCTGGATCAAACCAATCCGGTTCGAAGAGATGAAGACCATAGCCGGCTTTCACTTGGCCTCGTAGTAAATCGACAATGCGCTTCTTGGTCATCTCAGGGTTTGAATGGGGGACGGCCATGGCATCCTGTGCGGTGTCACGATAGCCCAGCCCAGTACGCCCGCCGACCTCGATGAAGGAAGCAAAACGAGACCAGACAACACAGGTTTCAGCCTGATACAAGGTCCAGGCATTTAGCATGGTATCTAACCCCTCATTCGGTGACGTCACCTGGAACTTGGCACAACGTTCATCCCAATGAGCCTTGATCCCGCTAAATGCCGCATCGACATTGTCGAGGTTTTGGTATTTGGCTCTAAGCTTTGCACCGTTGCCTTTGCCCAAGCCCAGGATATAGACAAAACGAACTTCCTCGCCAGGCTGAATTACAAACTGCTTGTGCAATGAGCCGCAGTGGTTGTAGCAAGTTTGTGCGGTATTTGAGCATTGGCCTTGTTCGACGGCGATAGGGTTGGACTCATCGCGGTACAGACCAAGGAATGCATCACGCTGGCCATCATAGCTATCAGGATCAAAAGTCGAGGCTAGATAATAGAATCCTTCGAATTCATTGGTGTTGTAGAAGAGATCATATTCAATGACCCCATCCAGATAAGAGGTGCCCGCCGAGTACAGGCTCATCTGGTGGTTCTGGTTGTCAGACTGAATGTGACTGAACGAGAACTCAACAAAAGAAAAGGCACTGATGGTACGCGGCTTATCACTATCATTTTTGATGACAACATCCCAAACTTCAGCATCTTCGCCCTTGGGAACGAACAAGGTTTTGGAAGCGGTAATACCCTTGTATTCACATTTGAACTTGGAATATGAAAGTCCGTGACGGACTTCATAGCTGGCTTCATCAAGGCTTTTCGCAACGGGCTGCCAGGAGATTGACCAGTAGTCCCCGGTTTCGTCATCACGCAGGTATACATAGTGACCCGGACGGTCAAAGGATGCGTTTGGGCGGAACTTCGTTACGCGATTGTATTCAGGTGAATTGTAAAATGAGTAACCACCTGCATTATGTGAAATGACAGTACAGAACTTCTCTGTACCAAGATAGTTCGTCCAAGGCGCAGGGACATCAGGGCGAGTGATTACGTACTCTCTGTTGTCGTTATCAAAATAACCGTATTTCATTACTTCCAATCCTTTTAAATGTTTCACTCTGCTGTGAGTGGTTATTCACAGTGACGGTAATTAATGCCCGCCTGGTCTAGATATTTAAGTTGGCCTTGCAGGCGTGCTTTAAAATCTTTCCAGTTTCTTTGTTCTGGCTTGGTCCAGCACAGTTCGGCAATAGCCAACAGGCGCGGGTAAATCATGTACTCAAAACGACTCTGGTTGTTGACAAGCTCACACCAGAGAGCAGCCTGAATCCCCCGAATATGTTGATGCGCAGGATCGCTATCATCGAGGTTTGATAAAGGCTTATAGCTATAGGCGGTATCGAGAGGGAGTTTGCCGGCCCAGTCCACGCCAGGCTCATCGGCCGAGTATCCCTGAGCTAAGTCAAGGTATGTAAACTGTGCCGGTTGCATGACCACATCGTAGCCGGCGTGGGCGCAGGCAAGTCCGGCCTCTTCGCTTCGCCATGAGAAAATCATGGTGTTTTTGCTGACCTTGTTACCTTCGACGGCCTCTTCCCATCCCATCATGCGTTTGCCTTTCGCTTGCAGGACTTCTTCTGCAAATCGCAATATATGCCCTTGCAGCTCACTCGGCTCCTGATAGCCATGTTGTTCCATTAATGACTGGCAAGCTGTGCTATTGGTCCAGACCCCCAGAGGAACTTCATCGCCGCCAATATGGACATAGGGGGCAGGAAAGAGCTCGCAGATCTCTTCCAGTACGTTGGATATGAAGGTGTATGTGCCCTTTATAGCTGGCGACAGGATGTTGTCGGGATAGCCCTGGATACTGCGGTAGGTTGAATGATCATTCGGGTCGACCAGCAGATCGGGAAGGGACTTAATTGCAGCCCGGCAGTGCCCCGGGATGTCGATCTCCGGGATGATGGTAATGCCCCGGTCACTGGCATAAGCGATCAGTTCACGTACGTCCTGCTTGGTGTAGTAACCGCCATAGCGCTGGCTGATGGTGGTAAACTGAGGCTGAATAATTTCGTTCGGGCCACGCCAGGCTCCGATCCTGGTGAGCTCAGGGTAGGCATCGATTTCGATACGCCAGCCTTCATCATCAGTCAGGTGCCAGTGAAAGGTATTGAACTTATAGCGAGCCAGGTGATCGATAAGATGTTGAAGGCGCTTAACCGGATGAAAGTGCCGAGCACAATCAAGCATCATGCCGCGATACTGGTAATTGGGTCGGTCTGCAATCTCAACCATAGGCACACTGTACGCCGCATGAACCTGGTGGGCCGGTGCGGCCGGGATGAGCTGCAACAGGCTAGAAGTCGCATGAACAAACCCTGATTCTGAGCTGGCCTGAAGCCAGATATTATCCTGTTCAATTAACAGGCAATAGGCACCTTCGGCGAGCTCTTCGTGATACTGATAAGTAATGTTGCCGTCTTGGCGAACCGGTATATCTTCATGCAGCAACCGACACAGTTCGGCTTGTAGCCAGCGAGTACTGCCTGCCGCTTTCTCGGTTGGTGCCGTAATCGCCGTGTGCTGGGTCAGCTTGAACTCCCCCTGTAGCGGGGTAAGCGAGCAAGGGGCCGGGATTAGGTTAATCGCCTTGGCTGCAGGCAGGGCGGTGCTAAAGCGCTCTGTGACAGGGTGGTCCAGATTAATGGTCGTTACTTCAACCGGGATCGGTTTGATGAAGTTGCCTTCCGGCGAGGTGCTGATAAATGCCTCAGGGATCCCATCCTCATACAGTGTAAATGGTGAGGTCCCAATCGTGAACTCGGTATAAAAATGCGAGTTTGGAGCCAATGGTGCAGATTTATTCGGGGTTAGGATACAGTAGCTGCCAAGCTGCTGCAGTTTGCCGTTAGAAAGGGTGTCGGCATGGATCCAGCGACCAATGGCAAAATGCAGAGACCAGTTATGTAAAGGCTGATCACTGAGGTTGTGAAGAGTCAGCGCAAAGCGAGACTGCTGCTCGCTCTGGCTGATCACGGTGAAGTCGACACGATAACTCATATTGCCCTCTCAGAGTGGATACAGGTTGTGACAACCTTTTGCCATTGTTATTGCCCCATCCATCGCATCTCCCTGAGGAAGGGCGAGGCGTGATTGCAGCGGTGGTGCCAGCCATGGTTGAATGCGCTCTCCGATACTTCCCATCAGACAGATTTGGCTTGCTCCTCGCTTGACTAAGGCCGATAGCCACATTTCAACGTCGGCAGCCGTCTGCTTCAGTAAGCCAATTGCTAGGCTGTCTCCTTCTTCGGCATGAGCAAAGATTGCAGGCGAGAACTGTCCGTAATCACATGGCCTTGCCGTTTTTGACCAACTTACGATCGCATCGACATCATGGTTGAAGTGTGTCATGACATGCTGGGCAAGCGGGGTGTGGGGAATGATCTCATCGATGCTGAGCAGCACTTGCTGGATCAGGCGAAGCCCCATCACGGCCCCACCTCCTTGATCGGAAATAGGGAACTCCCGACCACCAATAACCTGTTGTTCCCCGCCTTTCAGCAAAATCCCGCACGAACCGGTACCAGCGATAAGGATGGCGCCTTCTTGGCCATTCCAGGCACCTAGGCAGGCACCGTATGCATCGGTATTTAACGTCATGGCGGCATAAGGATGAGGGAGGGCCATAAAGTCGTACCAAGCTGATTTTTGTTCGGCACCTGCCAGTGCCAAACCGACGGACATGTGGTTGTAGTCGGTTTCAGCTAGCTTGGTCTGTGCTGCGGCAGTGGCAATGGCATCCCGAATCGAAGCCATGGCGACGTCACCGCCCAATAGGATATTGGCACTGCCTGTTTTGGCCTCGCCCAGAATGGCTCCGGTTAAGTCACAAATCCGCGCCCGGCAGGACGTACCACCACCATCGACCCCGACGTAATATTTAATTGGCTTGGTCATGATGACGCTCCTTAAATTGCATAGTAATCGCGAGCAGATACCAGCCAGCATGAGGGATCCACTGCTCGCCCCAGCGCCAGTTCTGCAAGATGTCATTTTTTTGTGGGGCAGGGTTGAAGGCGATATCCTGCTCGTTATCAAAGCCGGAAGTAATGCCGTTGCAAACCCCACCTTTGGCATTGGCAAAGCCCAGCTCGGGAAGGTAATCGGGGTTATTCCGGCCGTGCCCGCCCAGCATGGAAACATCAAATGGATTCAAGCCCAGTAACCAGTCAGTTAACCGCTGAGCATAGGTTTTCAGCTCGCCTTTTAGCTGGCTATCGTCGGTATAGCGTTGTGCCATATAAGCCATCGCGGACAATGAGGCCAAGCGGGCATTTTCGCCCTGCCACCAGTAGCCGCTTTCATTGTTGTGGGGAACAAAGAAGGCCGTGTGTTTCTCTCCGTCTACGGCTTTAACATACTGGCGTGGATAACCAAACGGATTGTTTACTTCGTGGGTGATATTCAGCTCGAAACGCAATGCGTTGCTGAGTACCTGCCGAATTGCTTGCTGTCGCTTTTCATCACGCTCTACCGTCAAATACTGCATTAAACTGATAGCCGGTAAGCCGGCCTCCGATGCATGATAATAGGGGCGGCGACCATCACTGTTGGCCGACCAGAAATAGGCTTGATGATGATCTGACATTTGGCGGGCTGCTAAACGCGCCGACCAACCTCTGGACTCCTCAAGGTAGCGGGTATTTTCTGTTGCCCGATATAGCTCAACTGCGGCAAGCAAGGCGCAGTATTCATCAATAATGTTTTCAGTACCGTTATCAAGGTACTGGGTATTCATTTCAATTAAGTGCCAGTAACCGCTCTCGGCTGTTTGCAGGTAGGTATCACCTTGACAGTCATCTGCCAGCGTCAGTTGCGTGGCACATGTTCCTCTTAGCAAGCGTGACGCTGCTGCCAGGGCGGCGATAGCAATACCGCCACCCTGGCGAAATCCAGCCTGATAATCATCAGACTTGATGCCGCCTTGGGTTGAATATGAACAAATCTCCCGTTGCTCCGTGGACTTACTCCACTTGTCGAACACCGTCATATAAAAATAACCCTGCGGATTTTGCATCCGCAGCAAAAAATCAGCCCCGTGTATTGCCTCTTCCATCAGGCGTATACGCGTAAAGTTAGCGATAGTGTCTTCGCCCTCGAGCTCCTCGAATGCCTTTAGCATGTTCCAGACCACCATGGGTGTTTGCTGGGGATTCAAGTAGTTGCTGTAAGACAGGTGGCTGAGGTACTTGCTGACATCGCCCGAGGCGTCATACCAGCCTCCGCGGACATCCGCGGTTTCGTCACTGTTCAGTATGGGAACGTGTTGGTCTGCGCGCTCGAAGATGCCGCCACAGCGCTGTGACTTAAAGTAGTGCAGAACGTCACTAAAGGTTTGCTGCATTAACAGCCCCTCGGCCACTGTAAATGGTGCTGATTGGGTATCACTTACCCGGAGGTAGTATTCACCGCACTCAGAGAGTGCGGTGAAGTCCACCGAATAGGTGTTACCTGTGTGCCATTGTGCGACCGGACCACAGGCCTTGAGAGGCAGCTGCATAACGGACTGAGCATCATCGCAGCGGAAAACTTCTGCATGGGTGGCAGACAGGTTCGGGGCGGCCAAAATAATCACTTGTTTGGCCCCGAAACGCTCATATCCAAGATGGTTGGTTAACAGCTGCATTTGTCCTCCGATTAGTTCTCGTACAGGTAACAACGTACGAAATGGTTATCCGATAGCTGGGTAACGCTTGGTAATTGCTCGCGACATCTAGCTGTAGCGTGAGTACAGCGACCTGCAAACGGACACCCCGCACTTTCAGGGGTCCAAAGCGGGATCTCGCCCTTGTTACCTTTGAGCTTTTCGTGAATAGACTTACTTGGATCCGGTACGGCAGAGACCAGCAGTTGGGTATATGGATGCTGAGGATCGTGAATGATTTCTTCGGTATCGCCCCACTCAACCATATGACCGACATACATCACCGCCAAATCTTCCGCAATGTAGCGGGCGGTGGCGATATCGTGGGTGATATAAAGCAGCGCCATCTCGCGCTCGAACTTCATCTCTTCCATCAGGTTGAGTACCCCCGCACGGATAGAAACGTCAAGCATCGATGTCGGCTCATCAGCCAGTACGACCTCCGCTCCGACGGCAATATTTCGCGCAAGGTTGACACGCTGGCGCTGGCCTCCGGAAAGCTGGTGAGGATATTTCGCCGCGGTTTCCTTCGGCGGGATCAGCCCCACCTGTTCAAGCAGGCTGTATACGCGCTCTTCGAGCTCTTTCTTGTTGCCTTTCGATACCTTGTTGTGAATCAGCAACGGACGGGCGATGTGATGGAAAATGGTATGAGTTGGGTTCAGGGAACCAAACGGATCCTGCCAGACCATCTGTACCCCTTGGCGATACTGCATCAGATCATCTTTCTTTTTGATCTCTGCAATATCGCGACCGAAATACTCAATAGTACCGCCACTTGGCGGGTACATTTTGGCGATCATTTTTGCCGTGGTTGACTTGCCCGAACCGGACTCCCCCACAACAGATAGGCCGCGACTTTTATACATCTTGAACGATACGTCATTGATCGCACGCATCATCGATTTCTTCAATGAGTTACTGCTTACCGGGAAATCCTTAATCAGGTTTTTCCCTTCAATAATTGGCTGTCCTACTGGCTTGCTCATAGTGCCTCCTAAATGCTTCCTGGTTGTTATTAACTGCTTTTATTGAATAGGTGGCAGTTTGTTAAACGGTTGGGTTCCAGCTGGCGTAACCGAGTTGGCTGGCTAAAGCAGGCCTCATGGGCTTTGCTGCAGCGAGCCTGGAACCGACAACCTTGAGGAACCTCCAGTAAGTTCAGCGGATTACCCGGGATACCCGTAAGGCGTGTTTTAGGACCTGTTAGTGGCGGGAATGAGCTACCCAGTCCCTCGGTGTAGGGGTGAAACGGGGTCTCCAGGATCTGTTTCGATGGCGCGACCTCAACCAGCTCACCGGAATACATGATGCCGATGCGATCTGAGAACTCGACCATCAGCGACAGGTCATGGGTAATGAACAGAATAGAGAAGCCAAACTCTTCTTTAAGTGCATAGATCTTCTGTAATATCTCGCGCTGTACTACCACATCGAGCGCGGTTGTTGGCTCATCCATAATGATCATTTTGGGATTAAGAGCCAAGGCGATGGCGATCACCAGGCGCTGACGCATACCGCCAGAGAACTGGTGCGGATAGTCGCGAAGGCGGCTTGGGTGAATATCGACTATTTCCAACAGGCCTTCGGCACGGCGAACAGCTTGTTCCCGGCTTAAGTTGGTATGGCGCATGATAACGTCGCAGAATTGCTCTTCCATGGTAATTACCGGGTTGAGTGCATTCATCGCACTCTGGAATACCATGGAAATCTCGCTCCAGCGAAAGGCTGTCATCTGGGCTTCGTTGTATTTCAGGATGTCGCCATGACCATCGAAGATGACTTCACCACCAGTAATGAATGCGGGTGGCTTGTGCAAGCGCATCAGAGAGAATGCCACGGTCGATTTACCGCAACCGGACTCCCCGGCAAGACCAAATACCTCACCTTTGCCAATATCAAAACTTACGTCGTTGACGGCCCGAACATCTCCGGCATCGGTAATGTAGTCGACGCACAGGTTACGAATGGAGATTTGTGGATTGCTCATTATTTTTCTCCCCCTTCAAGGACTGGCTGTGGTGCAACAACCGCTTTAGTTTGTTCTTGGTTCTGTTTGGCCATATTTTTCCAGCGGCGCATGCCCTTGTGCGAGCGTAGCTGCGGGTTGGCAATTTCATCGACGGCAAAGTTAAGTAGCGCAAGGCCGATAGCAATAAAGATCAGAGCGAGACAAGGGGCAAAGAGTTCCCACCATGCACCGACCAGCATTGACGACGAGGTACGTACGTTGTTGAGCATTACGCCCCAGCTGATTGAGCTTGGGTCTCCCAGGCCGAGGAATGACAGGGTTGCTTCGGTCATGATGGCTAGCATTACCGAACCGATAAAGCTGGCACCAACGATAGAAACCAGGTTCGGCAGGATTTCAACAAAAATGATCCGCCATGATGACTCGCCCAGTACCTCGGCGGCTTTGACAAATTCTTTTTCTCGCAATGACAAGGTTTGCGCCCTGACCACACGGGCACCCCATGCCCAGGAGGTCATCCCGATCACGATGGCGATAGTTAAAGGCCCTGCCTGGCCGATAAAGGCGGCGATGACAAACAACAGTGGAAACTGAGGGATAACCAACATGATATTCATCGCAGCGGTGAGGACATCATCCACGCGGCCGCCAAAGTAACCGGCAGAGACACCGATAATTGTTGCAAGGAAGCAAACCACCATACCGGCACCGAAGCCGACAGCCAGGGAAGTACGAGTGCCGTAGACAACCTGTGACCAGACATCACGTCCCATACGCGAAGTTCCCAGTACATGATCGGCTTTTTTGGACATTAGTAGAGTGCGAGGCTTGTTCGCCAGATTCTCTGCCACCCACCCATCGGGGTTATTCTGCGCAGCTTTTACTACAAACGCAGGGTATTCATGAGGGTTGCCTGATTTTCTATCCGGAGCATGTTTGGTAATGACCGGTGCAAACACCGCTGCAAGAATGAATAGTGAAATAATGACCAGACCGATCAAGGCCTTGGTATTGCCTGAGAGTAGTTTGATTAAGCCTTTCATAATTATTTGCCTCCCTTACGTAGGCGAGGATCCAGTGCAACAATCAGTAGGTCAGCCAGGAAGTTGAAGAACAGCATGAACAGGGTCATGATCAGCAGCTGACCTTGAAGAACCTGGTAGTCACGGCCATTGATGGCGTTAAGCAGTACCGTACCTAGGCCCGGATAGTTGAAGATAATTTCGATAATTAACTGACCGCCAATTGCCATACCCAGCGCCATCGACAGTGCCGTGACACTTGGCAGCATGGCGTTACGGGCGGCATAGTTGAAGACAACGCGGTTTTCGCTCAGGCCTTTACCCTTGGCCATCGTGATATAGTCTTCATTGAGCAAGTTAATCATGTTGTTACGCATGCTAATCAGGAAGCCACCGATTTGGATGATGGTCGCACAGATAAGTGGCAAGATAGCGTGGTAGGCTACATCTTTGTAAAACTCCCAGCTGGTCCAGTCTGCGATGACCCCTGGCGTATAGGCGTAACTGGTAGGGAACCATTTCAGGCTGATAGCGAAGGTGTACAGCGCAATCATGGCGGTAACCACTGCAGGGACGGCCTGCACGACCAGCATCCCCGGAGAGATGAAGGCATCATATTTACTGCCGCGTTTCCAGGCGGCGAAGATCCCCAATACTGAGCCGATACAGAAAGATAGAATGACCGCGGTACCCGCTAGAAACAGAGACCAGCCAACCGCGTTTCCGAGCATTTCATTTACTGTTTGCGGATAGGTTTGGATCGAAATACCCAAATTCCAGCTCAGAATACTTTTTAGGTAAGTAAAGTACTGTTCATACAGTGGGCCATCGACAAAGCCTAGTAGCTTGGTCATTGCGGCGATACGCTCTGGTGTCACCTGTACTGTCGCATTGGCGAACATCATGGTAACCGGATCACCCGGCATTGCCCGCGGTATAATAAAGTTGATTGTAGCGGCCACGAGGAACGCTATAAAATAAAACGATAAACGTCGTAGAAAAAATCCCATAACTCACACCTTTCCATACCAGCATCAAACGTCCCTGAGCTGGATTCCGGACGAAAAATCCCCTGACGACTAGCGCCACATTTCAACACGTTGAGGGGGAGAATAGGCGGTGCGCAAGACGCGCACCGCAAACTAAGTAGAAATTACGATTTAGGTTTTAGATCCAATACCTGAAGAACACGCTCAGCAACACCAGCCCAAATCATTGGACGGCCTTGTGGGTTGTTTTCGTTCCACCAACCGTCGAAGCGGGTAGTGTTGTACTGGAAGTTGAATGCACCAGACATTACCGGAACCGTGATTTGGTTCTCAGCGATGATCTTCTGGATGCTATGAGCAATTTTTAGCTGCTCTTCTTTATCTGCTGTTTTGTAGAAGCTGTTTAGCAGTTTATCCAGTTCCGCATTTTTGTAGTGGTGCATTGCGAAACGAGGTTTACCTTCGCCTTCCTGAAGCGCAGAGTTGTAGCCGTCATTCCAGTAGGTATGAGGATCAGCGCCATGGAAGAAGTTGGTGTAGGCAACATCATAGGTTGCGTCCTGCATGGCCTTGTTGTAGACCGCGAAGTCAGGCGTACGGGCCTTGGCATTAATGCCTACTTCCTGAAGTTGCTCAACGGCTAGCTGTACCGTGTTGTTGAAGTCAGTCCAGCCGTTAGGTGATTGAACTTCAAGCTCAATCTTGTTACCGGTTGGTGTTTCAACAAAGCCGTCGCCGTTGGTATCTTTGAAGCCGGCTTGTTTAAGTAGCTTCTTGGCGCCTTCGACATTGTAGGTATTGAACCCCTTGTACTTATTGTGAACTTCCTTGTCAGACCATGCCTCGAACGCTTCACCCAGACCCGAAGCGTAGTCATTTGGCTTACCGTTACCATAGAACGCAATGTCGATGATGGTTTGACGGTCGATAGCCATTGAGAAGGCACGGCGGAAGTCAACATTGTTGATGGCTTCTTTGTTACCCGCTTTTGGCGACTTGTAGTTCAGCAAGAATGATTGCGTACCTGCAGCAGGGTACCAGTACTTGTGGTTCGGATTTGCAGCCGCGTAAGTGCTGTCGACATCAGGAATAAACGATGAAGTCCAGTCTAGCTCCGAGTTAATGATCTTAGCTAGTAGCTGGTCGTTACCTGAGATCTGTGGAACACGTAGACAGTCAACATCAAGGTTAGCGTTATCCCAGTAGTGAGGGTTACGGCACTGAATGTAAAGTTGTGGGGTGAAGGTGTCGATTTCAGTAAATGCACCAGAACCTACAGGATTGTCATTGGTGAATGACTCTGGGTTCTTAACCTTGCTCCAGATGTGTTGAGGAACGACAGGTACTTTTGCGATTTCAAAAGGTGCATTTGAGCTAGCTTCTGTCAGGGTAAAGATAACCTTGTTGCCTTTTTGCTTAACAGCTGACACCCAGTTATTGATACCAGTACGGTCTAGCTCAGGCTTTTCACGAAGTAGGTTAAGCGTATATACAACGTCTTTCGCGGTTAGCGCCTTACCATCTGACCACTTAACGCCATCACGCATCTCGAAAGTAACGCTCATCAGGTCATCAGACATATAGTAGTCTTTGACCAGACGCATTACAGGCTCATTACCATGTCTCTGATTGAAAATAATCAATGGTTCATAGATGAACTCAGTGGTTGTATCCAAGTCAGTGTCTAGGAATGGGTTAAAGTTACGCACCATTGTAGGGTAGAACTGAGGTACGATTGTTAGCTCACTACGTTCTGCTGCTGCAACGGTTGGTGCTGTCAGAGCTGATGCGGCTGCGGCAACGACCGCTAACGCTAACTTGGTTTTCTTAATATTGGCAAGCATAGCTGTTCCTTACTCTTTGCTTTTAGTTTCACTTATGGAAATTGAATACCCCGTAGGGTCTCTTTGAGCCCACTTCGATAGAGCAGAGTAACGCGCCTCGTATCGAATGGCCTTGTAGGCTCTAAGTGCCTTAAGGAAACCCTTGAATAGCTAGATCGTCAATCTGAAAGCCCGTTAAAAACGTTAAAACCAGCTTTGTTACTGTAAAAAACGTTAATTTTCGATTGTGATTGTTCTCAGTAGTTGTGCGCACCTGTGCTTAATATCACATTTCATACCTGCCGTTTCACTATATAAGTTTGTGCTTACTATCGATATTAACGTTGATAATTAAGGTCTTGATTTCCTTTTTATAAATTCGTGATGTAACGCATGCTCGTATTTTGGGTTATTTCCCTGCGGAAAATTTATGTCCGTGATTTGTTGTGATTGGCTTCTCATAAACTGAATTATTTTTCCGTTAATGGCCTTTTGAGTACTTTTGTTGTCTGATTTGAGGGGATTTTGAACAGGTCCTGGCTACCAAATTCGGCTTTTTTGCAGCGGGAAAATGTATATTTCAATTGGCAAAATAAGCGGGTTGGCAAGGCTTCTCTCTTGTGTCCGCTCGGCTTCAAAGAGAACGTTAGGGGCATACTATTGCTGTGCCATGCGCTGCTTCCTATGCGGGTATCAAGGCTTCAGAGGGGGCGTGCAAATCAACAGCTCCTAGGACTGGCAATGTGCAATTTGCGTCGCGAGTTACGGCAATTTTTGCCTTGGAATCGGAAGTCTACATTCATCAGTCGAGTCTCATGCCCCGTCTGGTCCCGGTGGTTATTGGCCGATATAAAGAAGCCCGCAGGCTGCGGGCTCGTTGTGTATCAGAATGTGTGGGGGACACTACTGGCTGATGAGGTGCTGGAGTTTGTCTCTCATGGCCTCAATGTCATTGCGTTCAGAGGTTGGGGAGCTGCATCGTTCAAGGACAAAATCGATGGTGCTGAGTACGGTACGCCAGCGCGGTGTTTTGGGCAATGTTTCTAGGTGCAGGTATTTGTCTAGTGTACGGGTTTGAAGAGTACTACGGTCCAAGTAAACTCGCCACAAGCCACTTTCTTCGGCCAGCTCAAACTTGGTTTTCTGGGCTGAGTGCTCCCAGAACTTGAGGGTGGCTTTCATCACATCGACCAGCAGCTCACGGAGTGAATCGGCCTTATTCCTGCCGTTGTCATCGAGCTTGTCAGCCAGCCGGGTAAACTCGCCACCCAGCTCGCGCAGCTGCTGCAGGTTATTTTTATCCCCGTCAAAGGCAAACCCGGACAGCACCTCGATGGCATTTTCCAGTACCGCTACCCGGTGCTGGGCTGTCGGGCCGTTATTGTCAAAAATAAACATTCTCTGCAGGCCAGACTCT
The DNA here is from genome assembly GCF_026191635.1 of Photobacterium obscurum. Taxonomy (GTDB): domain Bacteria; phylum Pseudomonadota; class Gammaproteobacteria; order Enterobacterales; family Vibrionaceae; genus Photobacterium; species Photobacterium obscurum. The sequence continues at coordinate 155,174 of NZ_JAKRRW010000011.1, read as the reverse complement.
TCCGGCAGGTTGATCACATCGGTATCTAGTGTTTGCAGATCATCGCCGATGCGGTACATCAAGTTACCATTAAAGTGGTGGCTGCTACTGATGTCTTCTGGGAGGTGGGTCGCTAGAATATCCTCGATATTGTGCCGTTCCAGTTGTTCCGGTAAACGTTTGAACAGCTTGCCTGCCGCACTGTTGGCATAACGGATTCGGCCGCCGCTCTGCACGCAAAGTATGGCTTCGCTGGTGGATTCCAGCAGCCCCATCAGGCGGGTCTGGGTTTCCAGTAGCCCGGCCTCTACTTGCTCTCGGCGCTCGATTTCTTGTTCAAGAGCACGGTTTTTCTGGCGTTGAACTTCGGTTTGGCCTGCTTTGATATGTGCGCCGATCCTTGCCGTCAGTTCTTCTTTGTTAAATGGTTTGGTGAGGTAATCATTGGCGCCGCACTCAAAGCCTTTGACACGGTCTTGTACCTGCCCTAATGCAGAAAGCATGATAATCGGTAGTTCAAGCAGCGAATACTGGGTTCGCAGGCGCTGGCAGACTTCATAGCCGCACATCTCCGGCATCATAATATCAAGCAAGATCAATGCGGGTTGCTGGGCTTCGAGGAGTTTTAATGCCTGTGGGCCGCTTTCGGCGGTAATGACGCGGTAGCCTTCCAGGCGCAAGAAGTTTTTGAGCACCTGTAAGTTGACGGGCTCGTCATCGACGATCAACAGTAGCTCGCCATCTGGGTTTTCCGGTAGGTCTTCGGCTTCGCAAATTGCAGTATCCGGTGATGGCACCTGGAAGTGAAGGTTACGGCTAGCCAGTTGGCTATCTTCGATATCTTCGTCGGATGCCAAGTTTAGGGTAAAGCTAAATGTTGCCCCGACCATAGGCTGACTGCTGACATACAGCCGGCCGCCCATCAGCTCGATGAGCTGGCGACTGATAGACAGGCCAAGCCCTGAGCCCTGACGGTAGTGTGCTGAGTTCGTGTTGGCTTGGATCAGCGGCTCAAAGATATGCTCTAGCTGTTCGGGCGGGATCCCCTGGCCGGTATCAACCACCTGGATTCGGAGTTGGTTTTCCAAGATGGTGGCAGACAGGATTATTTTTCCTTCCGACGTGTACTTGATGGCATTGCCGACCAGGTTGTAGAGCACCTGTTCCAGGCGCTGCTCATCGCCAAGTACCGGAGGCAGGTCATCCGGGATTTGGTTTATGATCCGGACGGGTTTATTGCCGAGCAGATGACTGGACAATTCCAGTACCAGCCGGACGGCGGACGCCAGGTCGACCGCCTGTTTGTTGATGTCCAGATCGCCGTAGCGCATCTTGTGATAGTCCAGTAGGTCATCGACAAGGTTTGTCAGCCGCTGGCCACTATTTATCATCATCTCAAGTTGCCGACGCTGGTTATGTTGAACAGGGCCATTGGCACCAGCCAAAAGGGATTCCGCGATCCCTACCATGCCATGCAGAGGGGTGCGGAGCTCGTGTGATGTTGTCGCCAGGAACTCGTCCTTTAGTTTATCGGCTGTCTGCAACTCTTCATTTTGCTGCTGGATCACTTGCAAGTTTTGCTCGAGTTCGGTGTTTTGCTCGCGGATCAGCGACATTTTCTCGCGGACCGAGCGTTGCATTCTGGCAAAGCTGACTGCTAGCCGGCCTATTTCATCACTTCGTTCGGTGCTTTCTATCTTCTGCTCCAGATCCCCGGCAGATACCCGTTCTGCAGCCCAGGTGAGTCGTAGCAGTGGTGCGGTGATTGAGTTAGAGAGCCAGTGCGAAGCAATAAACACCAGCACTATGGCAGTGAGCATGGCAACGAAGAAAATCTTTTCTAGCTGGCGGATCCGGGCAAAGGCCTCCTCCTCCGGCAGTTCGACGACCAGCGCCCAAGGGTTGCCCAGTACATTAATTTGGGCGAATGCACTTAGCACGGGAATTTGGTTGAAGTTCAGGAAGCTACCGACGCCGCTATGACCAGATAAGGCATTCTTGATACTCTGGCTAGAAAGGCTTTCCGGAAATGCTTTGCTGCTTGGCAGGCGTGATTGGTGATCGTCACCGACCAGCAGGGTCTGGACATGGTTACTACTGCTTCCGGTATCTGCGATAAAGGTACTGATCGCTTGATTACTTAGCTTAAAGAAGACATAGCTGTGCAGATAACCCTGTTGGATTATAGGGGCTGCAAACCAGGCATTGCTTTCCCCGCTGGACGGATCAACCACGAAGTCGGTAAAGGCCACGGGAACTTGCTCCGGCTCACTCTGATGCTGACGGGTTTTTTCCTGGATTGTAACGAACGTCTGCTGCAAGGCAGTAAACGGATTGCTTTCCGCAAGTAAGTTAAAGCTGAATTTATCCGGGCTGTAGACCGAGTAGACGACGTTGCCTTTGATATCTACCAGTAAAATATCACTGAAATCAGATCGTTTTAAGTATTCGTCATAGGCCCAGTTATAGCGTTTATACATCAGGCGATAGCGTTCATGACCCACATAGTTGCCGGAATTGCCCCCGTTGTGAGGTTTTGCTGTCAGGGTCTCGGTAAAGTAGCGGCTCTTATCGGTATCCCTTGTGAGCGCTGAAATATCACCGAGCTGATGGTAGGCTCCGACCAGGCCATAAAAGCGGCCGCCACTGGCATTGGCCAGCTCCGAGCGGGCGAAGCTCTGCACTTCAGATTCTCTGGCAGCAAAGAAACTGCTCAGCTGCTTTTGCTTGTTTTCCAACAGCGACGCAAGGTGGTTGGTACTCTGCTCGGCGAGATCATTGGTGTGAGAGTTGAGGAAGAAAAGCGCTGATAACGTCAGCGGGGTAATGCTGAGCACTAAAAAGGCCAGCATAAGCGTATGCTGGAGGCGTTTGAAACGGGTGGTATTCTGCATTCCTGTGCCTGAAATTAATCTATGAGAAACGAGTAGTAATATTCAACGTACGGATCAATAACAATTCAGCCTGTTTGAAGGCAGGGCGGTAATTTTGACGATTTTTAGCACGTTTTTAACGGAATAGTCGTCGCAAAGGGCGAGTCAAAACACCATGCTGACCAGTTATACTGAGTTTTTTTTTGTAATCAAGTAAGTGAGCAGGGAAGCGTGTGCCGAGACACATAATTGACGATGTTAACGATGTGATGGGGTATAAATGGCCCCGAAATGGCGAAGAAGATACCGCTTACGGGAAAATAATGGTGTAGGGCTGAGCACTGGCTCAGCCCTGGAAGGTTATTTTTTCGCGGCGTAAATATTGAATTTGTTAGTACTGGCACTGACTTCGCAGCTGCCAAGGCTTGCTTCGATAAGTGGCGGGTAGCGCAGGAAGCTGTTAGCAACAATAATAAGCTGGCCGTTTGGCTTTAGGTATTGCGGTGCCTGAGCAATAAAATCTTCGGTGGCTGCGTAGAAGGTTTTCAACCCGGCATGGAATGGCGGATTGCTGATAAGGTAGTCGTATGGACCTTCTAGCGCTGCGTAGACATCGGTAGCCGTAAACCGGGCCTGAAGGTTATTGGCCTTGAAAGTTTCACGGGCTGATTCAATCGCCAGGGCGCTAATATCACATAGCTCGAGCTCGATACTTGGGTTGTTGGTTTTCATTACCGCGCCAATCACGCCGGCACCACAACCGAAATCAAGCACTTTACCGTGTAGTGACGGCAGGGTGTCGAGCAGCAATTCCGACCCTTTGTCGAACTCACCGTGGCTGAATACCCCCGGCAGCGAGCGGATCGTCAACTCAGTACCAGCGACTTTGATTGGATAGCTGCGGAACCAGCTGCTGATATTAAAGGCCGGAGTTGCATTGTCACAGCGTCCCCAATAGAAGCTGCAGCGACGTGCTGAATCATACTTGGTCAGCGGGCCGTAGGATTTGAATAACTTTTCGGCGCTGCGAACGCCGCTGCGGTTTTCGCCGACAATACACACTTCTGTCTGCGGGCCAAACTTAGCCAAGAGCATGGCCAGCAGGTACTCGGCTTCTGCTTTGGCTTTTGGCCAATACAGCAGGATCATGTCGATATCAGCATCGTCGTTTAGCTCGGCGCCAAAGTAAGACTGGATTTTGCTGTGGCGGCTCATGCTGCGGTGATAGCCATAGTTGGTGGTAAATACTGCCACTGACTTGGCAACCTTCGTTAGCTCAAGCGGGTACGAGTCAGAGAGTTCACCGACGACTAGGACTTTTCGATTTTCAAAAAACTCAAGCTGGCGGGCAACAACCTGGCTTGCAGCAGTATAAGACATAATGGCCTCAAGTTAGCTTTACATGAAGTTAAGGGCGCGAATTGTTCCATAAATCACGCGGTATGAAAAGATGAACAAAGCCGCGTAAGGAGCGGCTTTGCTGGCTTGTCGTGAAGATAATAGCGGCTAGTTCTGATCTTGGTGATCTAAAAAGTCCTTGAATTCGACTTCGTAAAGCTTAAACAGCACCAAAGTGACGGCAAAAATGATCGGTCCGTAGATCAGTCCGATTAAGCCGAATAGGTGCAGGCCGCCGAGGATCGAGAAGAAAATCAGCAGGGTATTCATACTGGAGTTACCCTGCATCAGCAGCGGGCGGAGAATGTTGTCGATGGAGCCGACGACGATAATGCCCCAGCCAACCAGAAATAGCGCCCATTCCCATTGGTTGATCAACAGCAGATAGATGGCTGCTGGTAACCAAATCAATGCGGTACCGAATACCGGAATGAATGAGGCAAAGGCCATCATTGACCCCCAGAATAACCCAGGGAACCCGGCTAGCCACATTGCAAAACCACCTGCGAAGCCCTGTGCCAAGGCGGTTAGGAACGAGCCCAGTACAGCCGACTTAGCCACTTGTTCGACTTCCGTCAGAACGGCATCTTCCTGGCTGCGAGAAAGCGGGATCACATGGCGCAGGGCTGAAACCATCTTCTTGTGATCCCGGAGCAGGAAGAACAAGACAAATAGCATCAACATAAAGCTGATCACAAAGTTAGTCGCATCGCCGAGGATCTTGGCACTCACATTGAGTAACTGGGCGCCAAACTTTGATGCCGCCGCGGCAATTTTTTGTACCACGACTTGGGCATCAAGCGGCTCGAAAGGCGAATATTTATCGATAAGCGCAAGTGCTTTGACGGCAAAAGGGTGTGCCAGCACTTCTTTGGCGCCGCCGGATGTCAGCCAGAGGTAGCTTTCTTTCGAAAAGGTGGAGCCCTGGTGGACGATAGAGCTGAACACAACCAATACCGGGATCACAATGATAAAGGTCAGCAGGGTGCAGGATAGCATTGCTGCAGAATTTGGCTGACGAGGAATTTTCGCTTCGACTTTGGCATGCAGCGGGTAGTAGAGCAGAGAAATAATGAAAGCCATCACAATAGGCCCAAGATAAGGCTCTATCAGGCGATAACTCGCATAGGCAGCAAGCGCGAGGGCGGCCATTAGCATCCAGTGACGTGATTCGGCTTTAAATGGTTTGGGCACTGTGTTTATCCTTTCTATTTGTTAACACGGCATGGAACGTCGCTTATAATTGCATCAGCTCGCGTAAGTAGCAAATATTCAGTTTGGTATTATTAATTTATTGTTTTTACTAATAAGGTTGTCACTGAAATGGGATGTTGTGATTGCGGATGCGAAACGAAGAAAAAACGTAAGATTCCGTTGGCGGTATGGATTCTGATCGGGTTTGCTGCCCTTGCGGTGTATTTTTGGCAGTAGCGCTTAAATAGGGAGTGGGAGCTGTCTGTGGAATGAAAGTTCAGCGGTGATGCTTCCGGGCCAAGCTGGCTCTGGGGGGAACTAACCGTTTAAAGGTAAAAATAAAACGCCACTTAAAAGTGGCGTTTCAAACTATAAGCAAGCTTATAAATGCTTATGCCTTGGCTTCTTCAGCCAATGTTGCAAAGGCAAACTCTGCCGCTTCTAATGTCGCTTTAATTTCTTTGTCACCATGAGCCAGGGAGGTAAAGCATGCTTCATAGGCTGATGGAGCCAGGTAAACACGCTTTTGCAGCATTAGGTTAAAGAAACGTTTGAAGCGCTCGATATCGCACTTGGTAACGTCAGCGTAGCTGGTAACTTGCTGTTGATCGGTAAAGAAGAATCCGAACATACCGCCAACTTGGTTTGTTGCCAGCGGAATATCGTATTTATCAGCCAATGCCTTGAAACCATCAGCAAGACGCTTGGTGGTATTGGCTAGACGTTTCTCGTTACCTTCTTCGGTTAGTACGCTTAGGCATGCATGACCTGCCGCCATTGCAACCGGGTTACCCGATAGTGTACCTGCCTGGTAGACCGGGCCTGTTGGTGCAACATATTCCATGACTTCACGACGGCCACCAAACGCACCGACAGGCATACCGCCACCGATAACCTTGCCCAGTGTGGTTAGGTCAGGTTTGATGTTGTAGTAACCCTGGGCGCCGCCTTCTGATACGCGGAAGCCGGTCATCACTTCATCAAGGATCAGCAGGGCGCCGAATTCATCACAGATCTCACGCAGGCCTTCAAGGAAACCTGGTACTGGTGGAATGCAGTTCATGTTGCCGGCTACCGGCTCAACGATAATACATGCAACCTGCTCCGGGTGCTCGGCAAATGCTTCACGTACAGAGTCAAGATCGTTATAGGTGCAGGTTAGGGTGTGCTTGGCAAAATCTGCTGGAACACCTGGTGAGCTTGGTTGACCCAGAGTCAGGGCACCAGAACCGGCTTTAACCAGCAGGCAGTCAGCATGGCCATGGTAGCAGCCCTCAAATTTGATGATCTTGTCACGGTTGGTAAAACCACGCGCAAGACGGATAGCACTCATGGTTGCTTCGGTACCAGAGCTTACCATACGTACCATTTCCATAGATGGAACCAGCTTAGAAACCAGTTCCGCCATGGTGACTTCCATTTCGGTTGGTGCGCCGAAGCTTAGCCCTTGCTGCGCTGCTTTGATCACTGCATCGCGAATAGCCACATGGTTATGACCCAGAATCATAGGACCCCAAGAGCCAACGTAGTCGATGTACGCTTTTCCATCAGCATCGAAGATGTATGCACCGTCAGCACGCTCGATAAAGAGTGGGCTGCCGCCAACACCGGCAAATGCGCGAACCGGTGAGTTAACACCGCCAGGGATCGTCTCTTGTGCTTTAGCAAATAAATCAGCTGATTTGCTCATTGTGATGTCCTATTTTCAAATAATGTCTGATTTGAACTGCCGGCATTGTACCTAAAATTTCGGGAACTTGGCGAGAGAATTGACGGAATGTGCGTCTTGCAGGATCTTTATACCAATTCTACCGATTATCTAACCATTGATTAGATAACTAGCGGATTTGGTATCACTCTCTTTCGGCACAGATGGAAAGCTAGTTTTCAACATTGGGTGTGTGAAAATATGCAACTGTCAGCTATTCTTACCGCAGACGAGCTTCGTCCTTCCTATCGGCTCTTTCCAGAGCAACCCAACCATAGATACGGCTGACTAATGACTGATAACACCCAAGGCACCCCTGCGCCTGAACGACTGCAACCTAGCGGCTTGGTTCGGCGTTTTCTTTCTCGTGATAAAACACCGGTATCGGTGCTGTTTCTCTCGGCACTGGTTGGTCTCGGTGCTGGCCTTCTTTCAACTCTGTTTGAAATTACCGTCCACTGGGTATCCGAGCAAAGAACTGAGTGGCTGCGTGATGTGTTCAGCAGTGTCTTGCCGTTGTGGTTAGCAGCTATTTTGATTAGCGCCGGACTGGCGTTTATCGGTTACTATCTGGTCCACCGCTTTGCACCGGAGGCTGCAGGTTCCGGGATCCCGGAAATTGAAGGAGCGATGGACGATATTCGTCCGGTACGCTGGTGGCGGGTACTACCGGTGAAGTTCATCGGTGGCCTGGGCGCATTGGGTTCGGGGATGGTACTGGGACGGGAAGGACCATCAGTGCAGATGGGCGGAAATATAGGCCGGATGGTATCGGATACTTTTCGTCTTAAAGATAAAGAAGGCAGGCATGCCCTATTGGCTTCTGGTGCAGCCGGAGGACTGGCTGCGGCATTTAATGCCCCGCTGGCCGGGATCATGTTCGTGGTCGAGGAGATGCGGCCTCAGTTTCGTTACAGCCTGATCTCCATTAAATGTGTCTTAATTTCTGCGATTGTCGCCAATATTGTGTTCCGCAGTATCCAGGGACAGCATGCCGTGATCACCATGCCGCAGTATGATGCACCGGTTCTTCACTCCCTGTGGCTGTTTTTACTGCTAGGGATGTTTTTCGGGGTCTTTGGGGTGATTTTCAATCGGCTGGTGACCATGGCGCAGGATGTTTTTGACCGCATCCATCGTAATGAGCGTAAGCGCTATATCCTGACCGGTACCTTGCTCGGCGGTTGTTTTGGTTTATTGTTGCTGTACCTGCCGGAACTGACTGGTGGCGGGATCTCGTTGATCCCAAGCGCGACCAATGGTGAATACAGTATCAGCCTGCTGTTTATCTTATTTCTTGCGCGTGTTGCGACCACGTTACTGTGTTTTGGCTCCGGTGCGCCGGGTGGTATCTTTGCCCCGATGCTGGCACTTGGCACGCTGTTTGGTACATTCTTTGGTTCGGTAGCCCAGCTTTTGTTTCCCGATCTGGGACTTGAGCCGGGAATGTTTGCGATTGCAGGCATGGGCGCATTGTTTGCGGCGACAGTGAGAGCACCGATCACCGGGATCTTGTTGGTTATCGAGATGACAAATAACTACCACCTTATCCTGCCGTTGATCATTACCACCCTGGGAGCAACCATGCTGGCTCAGGTACTTGGTGGGCAGCCAATTTACTCACTGCTCTTGCGTCGCAAGATGGAAAAGGAAAAAATAGCCCAGAGAGAGCAGTCTGAAGTGGTCAATACTTGAACGAGATAGTCAGGTATTAGATAATCAGAACAATTACCGCATGTGTTTGAGAGGTTTTTTAATGAGCGATGCCAATTTGCCGCTGAATTTTTCTGATGTTGCAGCGAATAAAGTGAAAGCGCTAATCGCCGAGGAAGAAAACCCGAATCTGAAACTGCGCGTTTACATCACCGGTGGTGGTTGTAGCGGTTTTCAGTATGGTTTTACCTTTGATGAAAAAGTGAATGATGGTGATACCACGATTGAAAACAGTGGTGTGACTTTGGTGGTTGACCCAATGAGTCTGCAATACCTGATTGGTGGTACGGTGGATTACACTGAAGGGCTGGAAGGCTCTCGTTTCTTTGTGAACAACCCTAATGCAACGACAACCTGTGGTTGTGGTGCATCATTTAGCGTCTAATATCTGACGATCGCGGCGTTGCCAGTACCACTTGGTATAAGCTGCCCAGCCAGACAGATAAAAGAAAAGCCGTCACAATCAATGTGACGGCTTTTTTGTATGGGGAGTTTATATCCTGGCACCTTTAAGGTGCAGGGTATAGTCTCAGCCTCGATTGTTTACTAGCGGGCTGTTGTCGGCAATCAGCTGGCTAAACTGAGATAGCTGGCTTAAACGCTCGCTGGCAAACTTCTTGAAGTTGGTCTTTTCTTTGCCTTTCAACGAGTCGGCCTGCGGGAGCTTCACCGTACGTGGGTTTTTATGTACCCCGTTGACCAAGAACTCATAGTGTAAGTGTGCCCCGGTCACTCGACCGGTGCTGCCCAGTGTTCCTACGGTCTGTCCCTGTTTTACCCGTTGTCCGGTTTTCACTTTGCGTTTCGTCATATGCAGGTACTTAGTGATGTACGTCGAGCTATGGCGGATAAAGACATAGTTGCCGTTGAACTGGTTATATCCCGACTTCATGACCACACCATCACCCGCAGCCCAGATTGGTGTGCCGACGGGAGCCACATAGTCTGTGCCACGGTGTGCTTTGACCCGCCCTGTTACCGGATGAAGGCGGCGAGGGTTGAAGTTGGAACTAACGTAGCGGAAGTTAATCGGCGAGCGCAAGAAGGCTTTTCGCATAGCTCGCCCTTCCTGATCATAATACTTACCATCTTTGCTGCGAACTGCGGTAAATGTCTGTCCGAGGTTGGTAAATGTGGCAGCCAGGATGTTGCCGCGGCCAATTGGCTCCCCTTCGACAAAGCGCTCTTCGAACAGGACGGAAAAGCTGTCACCTTCGCGGATATCGAGGGCAAAATCGATATCCCAACCGAAGATCCCGGCAATCTCCATGATTTGGTTGGCGGTTAGGCCGGCTTTGTCGGCGGCGTTCCAGAAACTGGAGGTAATGATGGCTTGGGCAAAATTAAGCTGGGTATCAACGTTTTTAGTTTCTTGAACGGAGTGGTAGGTATCACCTGTGCGGGTAATGACCAAGGTGTCTGTCGCGCTTTTGGGTTGGATCAGCTGGATAAGCTCGTTGTTTTCATCGAAGCCAAACTTCAGGACATCGCCAGGCCGAAGGTCGGTCAGGCTTTTGGTGCCCTCGTCAGCATTGACGAGGCGGTAAAGGGCACCGGGGGAGAGGCCGACCTTGTCAAATACGACCGCGAGGCTCTCACCTGATTTTACGCTATGTTCCTTCCATTGCAGCTCAGGAATAACTGGCTTTTCGTCTTTTTCTAGCGGCCTTAGCTGGTTGGACTCGAAGTCGATATCAAGCGGGTAAGCTTTACCGATTTCAAACTTACGCTCCGGGTGCGCATTGTTCTCTGTACCCGGCAATAGGATCAGCAGAACCACTATGGCACTGAGTAGCGTAATGAGTATTTGGTGCATCCTTGGCAGCCGGATAAGTTTTGATACTAGCATTGGTAGGTTTTTTTTGCGCAAAAGGAAAAAATAAGACAACGCTTAGTCTAACTGGTTTCAAAAAACATCGCTATTCAAGTAAGATGGTTGATTATTACTTTTTTGCCAATTCTGTGGGAGCGAACAAGAATGGCCAGCATTGAACAAGCACTAGCTGAAATTAAGCGTGGTGTCGATGAGCTGATTCCTGAAGAAGAGCTGATTGCCAAGCTAAAAGAAAACCGTCCTTTACGAATCAAACTGGGTGCCGATCCAACAGCACCGGATATTCACCTAGGCCACACAGTCATTCTTAACAAGCTACGTACTTTCCAGGAATTGGGACACGAAGTGACGTTCCTTATTGGTGACTTCACCGGTATGGTGGGTGATCCGACAGGCAAGAATACTACCCGTCCGCCGCTGACGCGTGAAGATGTTCTGGCTAATGCTGAAACCTACAAAGAGCAGGTGTTCAAGATCCTGGATCCGGCTAAAACCAAGATTGAGTTCAACTCTTCATGGTTATCAGACCTTGGTGCAGAGGGCATGATCCGTTTGGCAGCCAACCAGACTGTAGCGCGTATGTTGGAACGTGATGACTTCAAAAAGCGTTACAACGAAGGTCGTCCTATTGCAATCCACGAATTCATGTACCCGCTGCTGCAGGGTTACGATTCAGTTGCGATGGAAACTGACGTCGAGCTTGGCGGTACTGATCAGAAGTTCAACCTGCTTATGGGGCGTGAACTACAGAAAGCCAATGGCCAGAAGCCTCAGGTTGTTCTGACAATGCCATTGCTTGTAGGCCTGGACGGCGTGAAGAAAATGTCTAAGTCGGCACACAACTACATTGGTGTGGCAGATGCGCCAAACGATATGTTCGGTAAAATCATGTCGATCTCTGACGACTTGATGTGGAACTACTATGAGCTGCTGTCTTTCCGTCCGATTGAAGAGATCGACCAGTTCAAAGCTGATATGGCGAACGGTAAGAATCCTCGTGATATCAAGATCCTGCTGGCGAAAGAAATCATTGCCCGTTTCCACTCGGAAGCTGATGCTGAGGCTGCTGAGCAAGAATTTATCAACCGATTCCAGAAGGGCGCAATGCCAACTGAAATGCCAGAATTCGAATTCGAAGCCGGCATCGCGATTGGTAATCTGCTAAAAGATGCTGGTCTGGTTAACTCGACGTCAGACGCAATGCGTATGATCCGTCAGGGTGCTGTGAAAATCGACGGCGACAAGATCGAAGATACCAAGCTGGTTCCTGCGGCTGGTACTGCGGTTTACCAGGTCGGTAAGCGCAAGTTTGCCCGCATTACCTTAAAGTAATCCGGTAAACATATTGCAAAAAAAGGCGCCTCGGGCGCCTTTTTTTTTGTTTGGCGTCGGCACTTGAACAGCAAACCGGTACTCGCAATCGTTGATTATCTATAGGGTATAGTCGTTTCGCTGGGCGGGGTCATTGCTCAGGTATTCGGTAAACTCCCATTCGATACCGTCTTGGTCCCAAAAGTAGATGCGCTTGCGCCATGGGTGCGGTGAAACGATATCATTTTCGCGGTACCCGGCAGCCAGTAGGCGCTTTCGGGCCGCATCAACGTCTTCAATGACCAAGCCGATATGATTCAGTCCGACATCGCGGTAAGGGATGCGGTCAATCTGCGTGCGCTCGACGATTTCTTGGAGGGCTAGGTAGCTGTTATCAGTACCTATATGGCACCAGCGATAATGCTCAGCCTGGCCTTGATGACGGATCTGAAATTCAGGAATAGCCGCTTGCAGGAAGTCGACGGTATTGTCGAGGTTGTTGACGGTGACATTGGCATGTTCGACGTAGGGATTCATGGTGCCTCCGGTGTATTTACTTTAGTAAAGTTATTTGTTTATTTACATATTAGTCGGCCTTGTTGGTTAGTAAAGTATTATGCTTACTAAATGGTTTTAAAGATCAAAAAAACCGCCTGAGTTGGCGGTTTTTTTGTAACCGGGTGAAACAAAGCCGGATTAGTGACGCAGGGCAAAATTCGGTAACGAGAGGTGCCAGCGAATAGCTGCCAGGCGGATAGTCAGGGTGGTAACAACACCAGCCAGAGTGGCAACGGCTGAATCGATCTGCAGTGTCAGTGCCGTAGTATGGATGATTCCGCCAAGAATACAGGCTGTCGCATAGACTTCCGTCCGAAGTACCATCGGGATTTCACGGGCTAGGATATCTCGGATCACCCCGCCGCCACATCCGGTGATCACTCCCATGATCACTGCAACCATTGGTGATGCGCCAAAGCGGAGGGCTTTTTCGACACCGATGGCCACGAAAACGGCCAGACCGATGGCATCAGCCACCGGTAAAAAATACCAGGGCATTTGCTTGGGCTTACGAATGGCAAGCATGGCAATCAGGCAGGTAACAAAGATCACCCACAGATAGTTTGTATCCGTGATCCAGAAGACGGGCGTCGCCCCTAAGGCCATATCGCGGATCGTTCCCCCACCAATAGCCGTTACACTGGCAAGCACAACAATACCAAATGGGTCCATACGAAGGCGGCCCGCCAGTAACACACCCGATGCGGCAAACACGGCGGTGCCGAACATATCGAGAATATAGATAAGCATGTCTGTACCTGTTAGCTCTGAAGTGAAGTGTAATACCAACCGAATCAAAGGACTGAATGACTTAGCGCAATTGGTATAACTGGCTGAGATTGTACGACGAAATGAAACCTGTACAACTTAGTGCAATGGCTTTGTGAGCCCATTCACAATGATTGTTGACAGCCTGTTACAGGCTGTCTTTTCGGATCTGCTCAAGGTAGTTGCAGACCTGTTCGACGGCTTGAATTGAACGTGGCGTCGGTCGGTTTAGCCAGTCAGCCTGTAGGGTAAACACATGCTGGTTATCAATTGCTGGGAGCTTACCTTGCCATTTTTGCCAGACACTGGTTTCAGTGCCTGCATGGGGAGTGCCGAAAATCACTTCCGGCTGGCGAACCACCACCTGCTCCTCGGAAACTTGCGGATAGGCCGCGGGACTGTCCGCAAAGATATTCTGTCCGCCACACAGGGCAAAGACCTGACTAGGCCAACTGTTGTCGGCTACCGTAATAATCGGCGAGGCGCTGAGTTGGTAGAAGTAGCGGATCGGGCGCTGATCTCGGTGAGTGGCTTTCAGGGCATGTAGCTTGTCGCGAAACTGGCGGGCGATCTGCTTGGCTTGTTCTGGCTGGGCAGAATATTTCCCCAGAGTTTCAATGGAGTCAGCGATATCTTCAAGCGCAACCGGGTTTGAATAATAAATCGGAAAGCCGAGCTGTTCTAGCTTGGCCATTTCGCGGGGTGGGTTCCCCCCTTTCCAGGCCAAGATTAAGTCAGGTTTCAAGGCTACAATACGCTCTAGCTTGATACCTCTGTAGTTGGCAACGCGCTCTAAGGACTTTGCCGCTTCCGGATAATCACTGTAATCGCTGGCAGCAATGAGCTGCTCACCAAGCCCTGCGGCATAGGCTAGCTCGGTGGTATGCGGTGACAAACTGATCACACGTTGTGCGACAGGAGCGGAAAATGCGTAAGAGGAAAGCAGTAACAGGCAGAATGAGGCCAGACGCACTTAGGAGACTCCTTGAAAAATAAAGATAAGAGCGCTTTGGATAATGATCCAGATGAGCAAACGGTTGGTCGCGATTTTCTCTATTTGTGCTAAATGTAAGGCTGCCGGGGCTATTTTTCCCCCTAGCCGCGGACGTTCCATTTTTCGATTATCGTAAATTGCCGGGCCACCGAGCGAAAGCGATAATTTATGGCCCACCGCGGCCAGCAGCCATCCCGGTCCTGGCAGTAACCAGTTTTCTCCTTGCCGGATAATCCCCTGAAGCGCTACTTTGCCGTTGTGGCCGGCACAGAGCAGCAGGGCAAAAATACGTAGAGGAATGATATCGAGCACGGCAAGGATCCGGACAGCGGGCAGGCCAAAGGTACGGTAACGCTCCCGGCTGGGGGACCAGACTCTGGCTAGGCTGACGGCCAGGCGATACATCAGGGCACCAATACCGCCAGTGAGTGTATACCAGAACAAAACACCGGCGACCAAGCGTCCATAGGCGAGTAATTGGGTTTCGGCACCGGCTTTGCCGAGGCCGAGCAGGGAGAGGTTCTGGGTGTTGCGATTAAGTGGTGTTGCCAGTAACTGGCGGCAGTAGGCTTTATCTTCCCGGCTATAGGCTCGAATGAATCGCTTGCTGAACTTGGCGGTGTTTCTCCAGTCCAGAGCGAGCCATAACAGGATGAGCTGAAAAGCACTCTCAATCCATACCAGTTGGTCGAGAGCCACCAGTAGGATCAGTACTGTTGCCCACATCAGCGACCAGGCGAGAAAGCCTGACAACAGTTGCTGTTTTCGGCCATCATTCGGGTTATTCACCCTGTCAGCAATGATTATTGCCAGCTGTTGCCAGAAGTGCAGTGGGTGGAGAGTGTTTGGAATTGGGAGTAGCCATTGCATGGCTAACGCTCCCCACAAGATCAGCAGGGAGCTGTTATTAAGTAGAACCGCCAGGGTTTCTGACATTACTGGTTAAGTAGCTCAACCATTTTGGCCACCATGACCGAGGAGCTTTTCGCCGCCAGTGGCAGGAACTCTTCGAAGCTCATTGGTGATTCTTTGTCGGCGACGTCTGAAATCGCACGAACAACCACAAATGGCACCTCGAACTGGTGACAAGCCTGGGCGATAGCGGCAGCTTCCATTTCAACGGCAACAACGTGAGGGAAGTTGTCACGGATGAAAGCTTGCTTTTCTGCTGAGCATACGAAGGCATCACCAGTACAAATTAGGCCACGAACCGCGTGCATGTCGCCCATGGTCGCAAGTGCCTGCTCAGCGGTATCCATCAGTTTTGCATCAGAGATGAAAGCAGCAGGCTGCTGTGCCATCTGGCCAATTTCATAGCCAAAGGCCGTAACGTCGGCATCGTGGTAACGTACTTCGGTTGAAATAACCACATCACCCAGATTTAGGCTTGAATCAAAACCACCTGCAGAACCTGTGTTCAGTACGACATCTGGCTGGAAGACTTCAAGCAGTACCGCGGTACCTACCGCTGCTGCTACTTTACCAATGCCAGATTGCAGCAACACAATATCAGCGCCATTAAGCGTACCGGTATAGAACGTACAGCCTGCTTTGTTGTGAGTTTCGCTGTTGGTCAGTTGCTTTTTCAGAATGGCAACTTCTTGTTCCATTGCGCCAATAATGCCGATTTTCATCAATCTGTTCTCTTGTCGGTGAATCGATACTCCCATGAGGGAGTGAGTGTGGTAGGGATTGTAACATGAACAAATAAAAAGCGGGAATGACGGTATGGTAGACCCTCACTCCCGCAGTTGCAGGTACGGTTAAACTGGCGTTTATACTTCTAGGTAATCGAGGATCCCTTCAGCGGCTTTGCGCCCTTCATCAATCGCCGTGACGACCAGATCAGAGCCCCGAACCGCATCCCCGCCGGCAAAGATTTTGGCATTGCTGGTCTGAAACTGGAAAGCCCCTGCAGCGGGAGCCTTGATCCGCCCCCATTGGTCCAGCTCGACATCATGGGTCTCTAACCACGGCATGGCATGCGGCTGGAAGCCGAAGGCCATGATCACAGCATCGGCTGCCAGTACGTGCTCACTACCGGCAACGGGTTCAGGGCGTCGGCGACCCGCTTCATCTGGCTCGCCCAGTGCCGTTTTAACGACCTTGACACCAGATACACTGCCATCGCTATTAATTTCAATTCCGAGGGGCTGCAGGTTGAACTTGAATTTCACACCCTCCTCGCGGGCGTTTTTTACTTCTCGCTTAGAGCCAGGCATGTTGGCCTCGTCACGCCGGTAGGCACAGATCACGTCACGAGCCCCCTGGCGTACTGAGGTACGGACACAATCCATAGCGGTATCGCCGCCGCCGAGTACAACTACCCGTTTGCCTGCCATATCAACAAATTTGCTATCGGCCTCCAGCTGCATGACACGATAGGTGTTCGAAATTAGAAATGGCAGGGCATCGTGGACGCCCGGCGCCTCTTCGTTGGCAAGGCCGGCCCGCATATTTTTGTAGGTACCGACACCGAGGAAGACAGCATCGTACTCCTCCAGGAGTTGCTTCATCTGGATATCCTTGCCGACTTCAGTATTGAGCCGGAACTCGATCCCCATTTCGGTGAAGATCTTGCGGCGGTTGGTCATGACCGCCTTCTCAAGCTTGAAGGAAGGAATACCGAAGGTCAGCAGACCGCCGATTTCCGGATAGCGGTCAAACACGACGGGTTTAACCCCGTTACGAACGAGAATATCGGCACAAGCCAAGCCGGCAGGACCGGCACCGATAATGGCCACCTTCTTATCGGTCCACTCGACATGGGACATATCGGGCTTCCAGCCCATCTCGAAGGCTTTGTCGGTAATATATTTCTCAACATTGCCGATGGTGACGGCGCCAAAGTCATCATTTAGGGTGCAGGCACCCTCGCAGAGTCGGTCCTGCGGGCAGACCCGACCACAGACTTCCGGCAGGGTGTTGGTTTGGTGCGCCAGTTCAGCAGCTTCGATGATCCGGCCTTCATTAGCCAGCTTTAGCCATTGCGGAATATAGTTGTGGACCGGGCACTTCCACTCACAATACGGGTTACCGCAGTCAAGGCAGCGATCTGCTTGTGCTCCTGCCTGCTGTTGGGTAAAGGGCTCGTAGATTTCCACGAATTCGATTTTACGGATACTGAGTGGCTTCTTGGCCGGATCAACCCGCGCAACGTCAATAAATTGGTATATGTTCTGGCTCATTAGGCATCCCTTCCTATTGTGCTTGTACGCGTAGTTCTGCGGTTGAACGGCTTTGGTGACCCAACAGAGTATTCACATCGGCAGATTTTGGTTTCGCCAGGTAAAACTTGGGGATCCACAGGTCGAAGTCGGCGAGAATTTCCTGGGCGCGGCTTGAGCCTGTCTCTTCAAGATGGCGGTCGATCAGGCCACGCAGGTGTTCCTGGTGGATCTTCAAGTCGTCCAGCGGCAATGCTTCGATCAGCTCAGGGTTAACCCGGCCGGCAAAGTCACCGTCTTCATCGAGGATGTAAGCAAAACCTCCTGTCATGCCTGCCCCAAAGTTGACTCCGGTTTTACCGAGAATCGCGACAATGCCGCCAGTCATGTATTCGCAGGCGTTGTCACCAGCGCCCTCAACCACCGCGATGGTACCCGAATTACGCACAGCGAAGCGCTCGCCCGCAGTGCCTGCGGCAAAGAGCTGGCCACCAGTTGCGCCATAGAGGCAGGTGTTACCGATAATGGTGGCTTCATGCGATTTAAACGCGGAGCCAATTGGCGGGCGGATAGCAATTTTTCCGCCCGTCATCCCCTTTCCGACATAGTCATTGGCATCACCGGTCAGGTGGAGGTTTAGGCCCCCGGCGTTCCACACCCCGAATGACTGGCCGGCTGTGCCTGTCAGGTGAAGGTTGATCGGGCTGCCGGCCATGCCCTGGTTTCCATAGCGTTGGGCGATTTCACCCGACAACCGGGCACCGATAGAGCGGTCAGTATTTCGGATATCGTGGTACAGCGCCTCGCCACTGCGGCTTTCGATGGCAGGCAGTGCCTCGTTGAGCAAGGCATTGCTCAGGACTGCTGTATCAAATGGGGTATTCGGTTCGCTGCAGTACAGGGTTTTGCCGACTATCGGGGTTGGGGCATGCAAAAGGCCTGTCAGATCCAGCTTGCTCTGCTTGGCGCTGAATCCGTCAAGAGTCTCGAATAAATCGGTGCGGCCGATTAAATCCGTCAGCTTTTCAACGCCTAGTTGAGCCAGCAACTCGCGGACTTCCTGACCCAGGCCGACAAAGTAGTTTATTACTTGTTCTGGCAGGCCTTTGAAGAAGTCGCGGCGTAGTTTCTCATCCTGGGTGGCTACGCCAGTTGCACAGTTATTGAGGTGGCAGATACGCAGGTATTTACACCCTAGGGCAACCATCGGCGCAGTACCAAAGCCGAAGCTTTCGGCCCCCAGTATAGCCGCTTTCACCACGTCGAGACCGGTTTTCAGACCACCGTCGACCTGAAGGCGGATTTTATGGCGCAGTCCGTTGGCCACCAAGGCCTGCTGGGTTTCAGCCAGCCCCAGCTCCCAAGGGCTACCGGCATATTTGACCGAGGTCAGTGGACTGGCCCCGGTACCGCCGTCATAGCCGGAAATGGTGATTAGATCGGCATAGGCTTTGGCGACACCGGTGGCAATTGTACCGACCCCCGGCTCTGATACCAGCTTGACCGAGACCATTGCCTGCGGGTTGATCTGCTTTAAGTCGAAGATCAACTGCGCCAGATCTTCAATGGAGTAAATGTCATGGTGCGGCGGTGGCGAGATCAGGGTAACTCCCGGTACGGCATAGCGGAGTTTGGCTATCTCGGTTGTTACCTTATGGCCTGGTAGCTGGCCGCCTTCTCCGGGTTTTGCCCCCTGGGCCACTTTAATCTGAATGACATCAGCATTAACCAGATAGTGTGGTGTGACCCCGAAACGGCCGGATGCGACCTGCTTGATCCGAGAGTTTCGCTCGTTGCCGAAGCGACGCGGATCCTCGCCGCCTTCGCCGGAGTTAGAACAGCCGCCCAGGCGGTTCATGGCGATGGCCAGGGCTTCATGGGCTTCCGGGCTCAGGGCGCCGATAGACATTGCAGCAGAGTCAAAGCGCTTATACAGCTCAGTTGCGGCTTCAACCTGGTCGATGCCGAGGGGGCTTGCGGCTTCTTTTAATTTCAGTAAGTCACGGATAGCGGCGACAGGGCGTTGGTTCACCTCGCTGGCAAACGCGAGGTAGTCCTGATAGTCACCCGATTTCACTGCTTTTTGTAATGTTCCCACGACATCTGGGTTATAGGCATGGAACTCTCCGCCGTGGACGTACTTCAGCAGTCCGCCGTGCTCAATAGGTTTGCGTTTTAGCCATGCTCGGCGTGATAGGTTGAACAGGTCTTGCTGGAAGTCGTCAAAATCGGCTCCGGCAATCCGGCTGGCGACGCCTTGGAAACACAGCTCGATCACTTCGTCACCCAGGCCAATGGCTTCAAATAGCTTCGAGCATCGGTAGGAGGCGATGGTGGAGATCCCCATCTTCGACATGATTTTGAAGAGGCCCTTGTTCATACCATCACGGAAATTAATCATCACTTCACGGTACGGTTTGCTGATTGCACCGTTATCAATAAGCTGGCCGAGAGATTCGTAGGCCAGATACGGATAGACGGCGGTAGCTCCAAAGCCCAGCAATACCGCGAACTGATGAGGATCCCGGGCGGTGGCAGTTTCAGCAACGATATTGGCATCACAACGGAGGTTGGTTGCGACGAGGCGGCTCTGAACGGCTCCGATCGCCATTGCTGCCGGGATTGGGAGCTTGTCCGGGTTGATCCCCCGGTCGGAAAGTACCACCAGAACGGTGCCGTTTCGGATCAGACGCTCGGCCTGATCACAGATATCGAGGATGGCCTGCTTGAGATCTTTCTTGTTAGGATCGTAGTTAATATCAATGATGCTATTGCGGTAGTACTGGCTGTCGAGTTCCAGCAACTGCACCAGATCGGAATAGAGCAATATCGGAGAGCGGAAGGCAACCCGGTGGGCATGACCGTCGGTCTCGCAGAACACGTTCATCTCACGGCCGATACAGGTCGCCAGTGACATGACGTGTTTTTCCCGTAATGGGTCGATAGGAGGGTTGGTGACCTGGGCAAACATCTGACGGAAATAATCGGTTACCGATCGCTCTTTGGATGACAGGACTGCCATCGGGGCATCATCGCCCATTGAACCGGTGGCCTCCTGACCGTTTTCGCCGACGACGCGAAGTACCTGGTCGAGCTCTTCGTTATTGACCCCGAAGAGTTTCTGGTAGGTCTGAAGCTCACTGTCATCAAGCGATCGGTTACCGACTTGATCATCACCAAGCTCCTCGAATGGCACCAGGCGTTTGACATGGCAGTCCATCCACTCTTTATAGGGGTGGCGGCTCATCAGTTCACTGTCGATATCACCCGAGTGCCAGATTTTGCCGAACTTGGTATCGATCACCAGCAGCTCGCCGGGGCCGACACGGCCTTTCTCGGCCACTTCGTCCGGTGCGTAATCCCAGATCCCGACCTCGGAAGCCAGGGTGATCAGCTTGTCTTTGGTGATCACATAACGGGCCGGACGCAGGCCATTACGGTCGAGGTTACAGGCGGCGTAGCGGCCGTCGGACATGACGATACCGGCCGGGCCGTCCCACGGTTCCATGTGCATGGTGTTGAAATCGTAAAAAGCACGCAGTTCCGGATCCATATCCGGGTGGTTTTGCCAGGCTGGTGGAACCAGCATCCGCATGGCCCGGAACAGATCCATCCCGCCGGAGAGAAACAGCTCCAGCATGTTGTCGAGGCTGGAGGAGTCCGAGCCGGTTTCATTGACAAACGGCGCAGCCGTTTGTAGATCCGGCAGTAACGGAGATGCAAACTTGTAGGCTCGGGCCCGTGCCCATTGACGGTTGCCGGCGATAGTGTTGATTTCACCATTGTGGGCCAAGTAGCGGAACGGTTGGGCCAGCGGCCAGCGTGGCTGGGTATTGGTCGAAAAGCGCTGGTGGAACAGACAGATGGAAGATTCAAGCCGTAGGTCTCCGAGATCTTGATAGAACTTCGGCAGGTCTGCCGGCATGCAGAGCCCTTTATAGACAGTAACTTGTGTCGACAGACTACAGATATAGAAGTCCGGATCTTCGTTAATCCGTTTTTCAATCCGGCGGCGGGCTATATAGAGGCGCCGGTCTACATCTCGGGGTTTCCAGCCAGCAGGGGCATTGACGAAGACCTGCTCAATCTGAGGCAGTGATTCGGTGGCAATCGGACCAAGTACCTGT
This sequence comes from Photobacterium obscurum, assembly GCF_026191635.1. Taxonomy (GTDB): domain Bacteria; phylum Pseudomonadota; class Gammaproteobacteria; order Enterobacterales; family Vibrionaceae; genus Photobacterium; species Photobacterium obscurum. The sequence continues at coordinate 133,550 of NZ_JAKRRW010000011.1, read as the reverse complement.
GGGTTGACCGGTACTTCACGCCAGCCGACCAGCGACAGGGTTTCCTTGGCCAGCTCTTCATTGATGATGGTACGGGCTTGTTCGGCCTTGACTGGATCCTGACTTAAAAACAGCATCCCGATAGCGAACTCACGGGCGAGTTTCCAGCCTTTCTCCTCGGCAACGATCCGGTAGAAATTTTCCGGTTTCTTCATCAGCAGACCGCAACCATCGCCGGTCTTGCCGTCTGCGGCAATCCCACCACGGTGGGTCATACGATCCAATGCGGATATAGCGGTACGGACAAGTTTGTGGCTGGTTTCTCCTTCAATATGGGCGATGAGGCCAAAACCACAGTTATCTTTTTCCAGCGTTGGGTCATACAGTGTCATTGCAACTCTCCCTTGCTCCTGCCTATCTAGGCAGTGTTACTGCATATTTATGGCTATCTCCCTGATCGCCATTTCTGCTTCCAGCAATATTTGAAGTTAACGACAATTTACAAAAAGGTCAAATTTCCGTCACAATCGCGGGTTAACCCAGTGATTTCGTGCCATGTGTTTTATAAATTATTGGTATTTAGCCGGTTTTGGTTTATTTGAAATATTTTGATTACATTTTTGGGCTGCTTATTCAGCTAGGAAGCTTATGAAAAGTGAGAACTTTATTGCTGGGGGGAAGTCGTCGCAGGTATATGCAAAAGGCAAGGAGGCTGATAGCTAGGGCCGGAATAAAATACGGGAGTTACTATAATCCAGCAAGAAAATGGCGATAAGAAACATAAAAAAGCCAGCTCATAAGAGCTGGCATGGATTTTAGTTCAATACTGAATGAAATCAGGCTTGAGACAGCATAAGTGAATTGGCTTTGGCTTCCAGGTTAGAGTTCCCCATCAGGTAAGCATCAATTTCTCGCGCACATTCTCGTCCTTCATTGATGCAGCGAACGACCAGAGACTGACCGGTACGCATATCGCCTGCGGCGAAGACGCCTTTCTGGCTGGTGGCAAAGCCCGAAGTCGCCACGTTGCCGCGCTCGTCGAGCTTAACATCCAGCTGGGCAATCACACCGGTTGGTTCCGGGTGGAGGAAGCCCATTGCCAGGAATGCCAGATCACACGGAATGATCCGCTCAGAGCCGGCGACTTCTTCAAACCCAGGGCGCTCGCCCGGTTTGGCCTCTTGCCACTGAATATCGGCAATCCGCAGTGCTTTGACATTACCGGCTTCGTCACCAATAAATTCCTTAGTCAGGATATTCCAATGGCGCTCACACCCTTCCTCGTGTGATGTCGACGTTTTCATGATCATCGGGTATGACGGCCATGGCTGATTGGCTGGGCGCTTCTCCGGCGGGATCGGCATGATCTCAACCTGGGTAATGCTGCTTGCGCCATGACGGTTCGAGGTACCGACACAGTCAGAGCCGGTATCACCGCCACCAATAACCACCACGTGCTTACCTTCAGCGTGAATTTCTTCGGTCTTCAGATCCATGTTGTTGGCTCGGCGGTTATTCTGCGCCAGAAACTCCATGGCAAAATGAACGCCATTTAGTTCCCGGCCAGGGATCGGCAGGTTCCGTGGTACTGTTGATCCGCCAGTTAGCAGCACAACATCAAAGTCTTGTCGTAACTGCTGGGCATTGACGTCAACACCAACATGAGCATTGACCTCAAACTTTACTCCGGCTTCGGCCATTAGGTTGACTTTACGGTCAATGATATCCATCCCGAGCTTGAAGTCAGGAATACCGAAACGCAGCAGGCCACCAACTTTTTCGTCACGCTCAAACACCGTTACACAGTGACCGGCACTGTTTAGCTGCTCGGCGGCGGCCAGGCCTGCTGGGCCTGAGCCGATAATGGCCACGGTTTTTCCGGTGCGAGTGCGCGGTGTCTTCGGCTTGGCATATCCTTCGCGGTACGCAGTCTCGACAATGGTCTTCTCGATATTACAGATAGTGATTGGGTCTTGGTTGATCCCCAGTACACAGCCACTCTCACAGGGAGCCGGGCAGACACGACCGGTAAACTCCGGGAAGTTATTGGTCGAACTTAGGATGTTCCATGCTTCTTCCCAGCTATCGCGATACACCGCATCATTGAATTCCGGAATGATGTTGCCAATCGGACACGAGTTATGACAGAACGGGACGCCGCAATCCATGCAGCGTGATGCCTGTGTATTGATTTTGTCACCAAACTCTTCATTCAGAACGAACTCTTTGTTGTCCTGAATACGGACGCTCGGTCCTAACTTTTGTGGCAGCTCGCGGCCAAATTCTAAAAATCCTGTAGGCTTACCCATTTACGGCCTCCAACTCTTCCTTGTTTTCTGCTTCCGCTTTGCGCTTTTGTAGGACAGCTTTGTAATCCCGAGGCATCACTTTCACCATCTTCTGAAGGTTTGCTTCAAAGTTGGCAAGGAAAGTCTGTGCCACTGTACTGCCCGTCAGCTCAACATGTTTGGCTAGCATAGTTTGCAGTAAGTCCTTGTCTTCCTGCTCGATTGGATCCAGGTCAACAAGTTCCGGGTTTAGCTTGGTTTCAAAATCATCAAACTGATCCCAAACGTACGCCACCCCACCACTCATACCTGCCGCAAAGTTACGGCCAGTCTGACCGAGGATCACCGCGACCCCACCTGTCATGTATTCACAACCGTGATCTCCGACACCTTCGACAACGACTTTCGCACCTGAGTTACGGACACAGAAACGTTCGCCGGCCAAGCCGCGGATATAAGACTCACCTGAAGTCGCGCCGTAGAAACAGACGTTACCAACCACGATATTATCTTCCGGGGTAATGTCAGACTTGGCGTCCGGGTAAAGAACCAGCGTACCGCCGGACAGGCCTTTGCCCCAATAGTCGTTGGCATCACCTTCCACCTCAAACGTCACGCCTTTGGCTAGGAAGGCTCCCAGACTCTGACCGGCAGAGCCCTTGAACTTCACGTTCATCGGCTGTGGCAGCCCCTGGTCTTTGTAGATTTTTGAAATTTCGTTCGACAGCATGGTACCGGCACTACGGTCGGTGTTGATGATGTCAAACTCGGCATCAACCTGCTTGCCTTCGTACAATGCAGGTGCCGCCGCCTCAATCAGCTTACGGTCAAGTACATTTTCAAGGTTATGTTCTTGTTCGCGCTGGTTGTAGATACCGTCTTCCTCACGCGCAGGCTCGTTGAACAGTACCGGGCTAAGGTCAAGGTTCTGGTATTTCCAGTGGCCGATATCATCACGGATTTTCAGCTTGTGGGACTGACCGACCATTTCGTCGATAGTACGGAAGCCCAATTCAGCCATGATTTCGCGCAGGCCTTCAGCCATGTACTGGAAGAAGGTAACTACGTCATCTACGCGGCCATCAAAACGCTCACGCAGGGTCTTGTTCTGGGTCGCGATACCGACCGGACAGGTGTTCTTATGACACTTACGCATCATGATACAGCCTTCAACCACCAGTGCGGCTGTGGCGACACCCCATTCTTCGGCACCGAGCAAGGTCGCGACAGCAAGATCGCGCGGGGTTTTCATCTGACCGTCAGACTGCACCACGATACGGTTACGCAGACCGTTCTTCAGCAGGGTCTGGTGGGTTTCGGCCAGGCCGAGCTCCCAAGGTAGACCGGTGTGGCGAATCGATGACATCGGCGAGGCACCCGTACCGCCATCAAAGCCGGCAATCAGAACTACGTCGGCTTTTGCTTTGGCAACACCCGAGGCAATCGTACCGACACCGGCTTCCGATACCAGCTTGACGTTAACACGACCAGCACGGTTGGCATTTTTCAGATCGTAGATCAGCTGGGCCAAGTCTTCGATAGAATAAATATCGTGGTGCGGCGGTGGCGAAATCAGACCGACCCCCGGAGTGGAGTGGCGGGTTGCACCGATCCAGTCATCAACCTTGTCACCCGGTAGCTGACCGCCTTCACCAGGCTTGGCACCCTGAGCCATCTTGATCTGAATTTCGTCAGAGTTGGTCAGGTAGTAAGAGGTCACACCGAAGCGTCCGGAGGCTACCTGCTTGATCGCCGAGCGTTCCCAGTCGCCATTGTCCTTCTTCTCGAAGCGGGTCGGATCCTCACCGCCTTCACCGGAGTTGGACTTTGCACCGATGCGGTTCATCGCCACAGCCAGTGTCGAGTGGGCCTCGTATGAGATAGAGCCAAAACTCATGGCGCCGGTCGCAAAACGCTTGAGGATGCTTTCGATTGGCTCGACTTCTGCCAGCGGAATGGAACCTGCCGGATTGTTGATAAATTCAAGCTGGCTACGCAGTGTTGCGGCATGGTCGCCCTGCGAGTCAACTGCGTGGGCATATTGCTTGAACTGGTTAAAGTCCTTGTTACGGGTTGATTGCTGCAGCAGCGAGATGGTCTCTGGGTTGAACAGGTGTTTTTCGCCACGCTGCTTCCACTGGTAGACACCACCGACATCCAGCATCTGGATTGGAATGTCGCGGGTCGGATAGCCGACACGGTGACGGATCAGCACTTCCTGGGCAATATCATCGATAGTCAGGCCCTGGATACGTGAAACCGTACCGGTGAAGTATTTGTCCACTACCGCCTTGCTGATCCCCAGAGCCTCGAAGATCTGGGCGCCATGATATGACTGTAGGGTGGAGATCCCCATCTTGGAGAAGATCTTCAGCAGGCCGCCGTTGACACCTTTACGGTAGTTGTTAAATAGCGTCTCTGTTGGCAGTTCGGGATCCAGCTTGCGCTTTTTTTGCAGGTCAACCAGAGTCTCTGTAACCAGGTATGGGTTAACCGCATTGGCACCATAACCAACCAGTGTTGCAAAGTGGTGGGTCTCACGTGCATCGCCGGTTTCCACCACGATGTCACACTTGGCACGCAGCCCTTTGCGGATCAGGTGATGGTGTACCGCACCGACCGCCAGCATCGCCGGGATTGCGGCATGGTTCGAGTTAACCGCGCGGTCCGTAAGGATAATGATTGAGTAGCCGTCAATAACGGCATCTTCCGAGTACTGGCAGATACGCTTTAGAGCACGTTCGAGCTTGCCTTGCTCGCCATTGGCACGGAATACGATATCCAGTGTCTTGGCCTGTAGGTGCTCGTTGTCGATAGCACGGAGTTTTTCAAGCTCGGCGTTTGATAGTACCGGGGACTCCAGCTCGACCTTCTGGCAGTGCTCAGGGGTCTCGGTGAGCAAGTTCTGATCTTTACCCAGATACGTATTCAGAGACATCACCATCCGTTCACGGATCGGATCGATCGGCGGGTTGGTGACCTGGGCAAACAGCTGCTTGAAGTAGTTCGACAAGTGCTGTGACTGATGTGAAAGGACTGCTAACGGCCAGTCGGCACCCATCGCGCTGAGGGGCTCGTAACCGGTTTTTGCCAGCGGAACGATGATTTCGTTCACTTCTTCCGAGCTCATACCAAAGGCTTGCTGGTGGTGCAGCAGGCGTTCAGGTGTTGGCTGGTGGTGCATGTTGTCGGCTTCAGGCAGTGCCTTCAGGCTCAACAGGTTGTCCTGAACCCACTGCTCATAGGGCTGGGCCGAGGCAATGCTGTCCTTGACCTCTTCGTCAGAGATGATGCGGCCTTGTTCGAGATCGGCGACAAAGATACGGCCAGGCTGCAGGCGCCCGCGGAACTGGACGTTTTCAGGTTCAATTTCGACGACACCAGATTCGGATGCCATTACCAGGAAGTCATCTTTGGTTACGGTATAGCGGGAAGGACGCAGACCGTTACGGTCCAGTGTTGCCCCTACCTGAACGCCATCGGTGAAACAAACGGATGCCGGGCCGTCCCACGGTTCCATGACGTTGGCATGGTACTGGTAGAAGGCACGGCGCTTTGGATCCATGTTCTTGTTTTCCTGCCATGCCTCAGGGATCAGCATCATCAGCGCGTGCGGCAGGCTACGGCCGGAAAGTACCAGCAGTTCCAGTGCCATATCAAAGTTCGATGAATCTGAGCTGCCTTCCTGACAGATCGGCAATAGCATGTCGATTTCTTGCTGGCTGAATAGCTCAGACTCAAGGATCGCTTCGCGGGCCTTCATCCAGTTAAGGTTACCGCGTACGGTGTTGATTTCACCGTTATGGGCAATGTAACGGAAAGGCTGAGCCAGGCGCCATTTCGGGAAGGTGTTGGTCGAGAAACGTGAGTGAACCAGCGCCAGAGCAGTGACCATGGTTGGATTCTGCAGATCGAGGAAGTACTGCGGTACCTGCTCGGTTGTCAGCTGGCCTTTGTACACCAGGGTCTTGTATGACAATGAGTTGATGTAGAAGTCATCGCCAATATTGGAAATGCTTTCCAGGCAGACGCGAACCGTGTAGTTACGCAGGACGTAGAGCTTACGCTCAAGCACGGCCGGGTCGAGGTTGGCACCGCCGGTAATGAAGACGTGTTCAAACTGAGGCTCTGTGCTCAGCGGATCTTCACCGATCATGGAATTGTCGACAGGCAGTACACGGTAGCCAATGATTTCAAGATCGAGGCGCTTGGCATTGCGCTCTAAAATATCACGACACTGTTGACGTTTATGCTCGTCTTTAGGGAAGAGCACAACCCCCACACCGTACTGATCAAATGACGGTAGTTTAATGCCCTGTTTAACGGTTTCTTCAAGTAAAAATTCATGGGGCTTTTGCAGAAGAATACCGGCACCGTCACCGCTGCATGGATCGCAACCCTGGCCGCCACGGTGTTCCATCCGAGCAAGCATATCAAGGGCTTGGGTTACAATTTCATGGGATTTGCGGTTCTTTAGGTGGGCCACAAAGCCGATACCACAGGCATCGTGCTCCAATTCAGGCACGTAGAGTCCCTGAGCATTAAGCTCTTGATCTGTCATAGATACTTCCTTCCAGTTTCAACAGGCTTCAATCCAGAGGCCTGAGTTCCCTAATTTGTTTTTGTCCATCGTGACCGGCATTGAGCGGACTCCTGTCCAACCGGTGAGATGGGATGTTTGCTGTGGGATGATGGTTGAGATCATTAGCAAACTAAATTCTGTAGCACCCTTGCTCTGGTTTGCAAAAGTTCTACGACTACATAGGTATGGTGACATAAATCACTATTTTTATAGGTGAAATCGTCACATTAATTGTTCATAAATTGCACACAGCTGTAACTATCCTACATTTTTGATTTATTAATTACCAACAAAAATTCGCCTCCAGACAGCATAAAACGGTCGGTTATTTGAATTTATAGCGCAATATATTGATTGATTATTCGATAATAGTTCTCATTATGAATATTACGGATTGAATAATTGTCAGTTAACCATTTAAAGAGTGTGGTTAATGCCGGAAAAGGGAGAAGATTCTGTAGTATTTTGTCTACATGGTATTGTTGATTGGCCGAGAGTGTGCAAATAAGCATTTTTTCTTGTTTTGGCACAAACTTCCCGTGTGAAGTTGGTGCTAATCTGCGCTGCTTTTTTAATTAACAACTTCAGGTGACAAGATGCAGTTGCACGAGCTAGTCAACACATTTGGACAGGACTTACAGCGCCGCTATGGAGAGAAGGTTCACAAACTTACCCTGCATGGCGGATTCAGTTGTCCGAACCGTGATGGCACGATTGGTCGTGGCGGCTGTACGTTTTGCAATGTCGCATCTTTTGCAGACGAGCAGGCTCAGTATTTGCCGATCAGTCAGCAATTGGCACAGCGCGCCGCGCAAACGGATAGAGCAAAGCGCTATCTCGCCTACTTTCAGGCTTACACCAATACCTATGCCGAAGTACAGCTACTGAAAAGCATGTATGAAGAAGCGTTGCAGTCGGCAGATATTGTCGGATTATGTGTGGGCACCCGCCCGGACTGCGTACCAGATGCGGTATTGGAATTGCTAGCCAGCTACTGTGAGCAGGGGTATGAGATTTGGCTTGAGCTTGGATTGCAAACGGCCAACGATAAAACACTCAAACGAATTAATCGCGGTCATGATTTTGCCTGTTACGAGCAGATCACCAAGCGTGCCCGTGCACTAGGAATAAAAGTCTGTACGCATCTGATTGTTGGTTTGCCGGGCGACACCAAAGCGGACAATATCGATACTATCAAGCGTACCGTTGATGTCGGTGTCGATGGGATTAAGCTGCATCCGTTGCATATAGTCGAAGGCAGTAAGATGGGGCAGGCCTGGAAGGCCGATCGGCTGGAGGCTCTGAGTTTGGACGATTATGCCGATATTGCGTCAGAGATGATCCGCCTGACACCACCAGAGATCGTTTACCATCGTGTATCAGCGAGTGCTCGCCGGCCGACTTTGCTGGCGCCGACCTGGTGCGAGAACCGCTGGTTGGCGATGACGGAAATTGGCCGTACCCTTGACCGCCTGGGGGCTCAGGGCAGTGCGTTAGGCAAGCCATTTGTGTATCAGCCAATAGCCAAGTGATCTACGTAAAATTGTCCAGTTCAGTAATCACTAGTAACTGTTTTTATTGAAAAAGTATAGGGATAACTGAATGTTGCTAATTTTTGACGCTGAACCTCGGCGTCAAAAATCGCGGCTTTATCTTGAAATTAAGTGGGTATATAGGATCGCAGCAGAAATATGTTAGATTACCGGGAGTCTAATAAGTAACTATTCAATTTATATGCATGCGGTTAGTCATTGCTCTAGCTCAATCAGAAACCCTGATTGTTGGATCGGGGGATTAGATGTTCGAGAAACGTTCATGAAATCCCGTCGGATATCCATCCGGAACGCCCCTCGGATACTTGCCCGGGGGGCTTTTCGTTGTTTGTTCCCCCTGACTGCATTGCTTTCTCCACTTCCGGTACTGGCAGCAGGTGCGGTCGATAGCTTGAATAGCTCGATCCTGGTCTTTTCCCTGATGACTCTGATGACCATTGTCGGTGGCGGGCTGTTGGTTTTGATCCTGCATCATCTTGATTCATCTTCATTTCGTAAACTTCATGCCACTCTGACCCATATGCCTGTAGCGGTTGCCATTGTCAGAAAAAAAGACGGTGTACTGCTTTATGGCAATAAAAGCTGTCGAGAACTGTTGGGGGTGCGCAAGCTCGGTCATCGCTACCTGTATCCCGATGAGCTAAACCCGCAGATGATTGCCGATATTTTGCGTCCTTTTTCCAGCCATCGCGGCTTTCGTGATGTAAAGGAAGAAATTCAGCTCGCCCAGGGGCGGGTAATGTCCCTGAATGTGTCCGGCCAGCCGATACGCTATAAGTGGCAAGCTGCTTGGCTGTTGTTTTTTGTCAAACCGAAATCGAAGCTGGCCTCGCATTCGAAACTGGAGCAGGAACAACGGGTATTCCAGCAGGTGCTGAACTCGCTGTCTGAACTGGTATATTTCCAGGATAAATCTGGCCGTATTATCGGGACCAATAAATCCTTTGACCGCTTCTGGCGCGGGCGGATCGATGAAGGGGTTATGGATGATGATGATTTTTCTGTTATCAATAACTCGCTCCATACTTGGACGACGGCACCAGATGGTTCCAGCCGGTTGTTTGAAACCAATAAAACCCAGTTAATTGGAGACAATGGTGAGGCTGTTGGCACGCTGAGTATTAGCCACGATGTCACAGACTGGCATGAAATGCAGGAAAGCCTCAAACAGGAAATAGAAAAGCGTGAAATAACCGAGCAAGCGCTGGCGCAGCGTAATACGGTGCTTGATACCATTTTGAATGCCAGTACGGATCCGATTGGTATCTATAATGAGCATGGCGTCTATGCTGGCTGTAATGAGCCATTTGCCCGTTCACTGGGTTGCAGCACGGAAGATCTGCTGGGGAAATCTGCGGCAGATGTGCTCGATCCCGACAAATGGCAGGTTTTCCGGGAAACTGATCAGCAGGTTATGGAGCAGGGGGTGACGCTCAAAACTGATGATTATGTGATTTTGGAAGACGGTACCCCTATTTGGTATGAAGTCGTGAAGTCGCCGTATTGTGATCCGACCGATGGGGCTAAAGGCGTGTTGGTGATGGCCAGGGATGTGACTGAGCGGAAGATGGCCGAGCAGCAGCTTGCAGATGCGATTATGGAGCTGCAGGAGCTGAGCTTTATCGACAGCCTGACCAAGGTTGCCAACCGTCGCAGCTTTGATGAACAGCTGCGTAAGCTATGGCATGGCCATGTTCGTGAGCAAAATCCGTTGACGCTGGTGCTATGTGATATTGATAACTTTAAAGCGTTTAATGATAACTATGGCCACCAGCAGGGGGATTTTGCGCTGCGTGAGGTAGCGAAGGTGTTCCGCTCTGTGGTGAGGCGAGAGACCGACGAGGTGGCGCGCTACGGAGGTGAGGAGTTTGCGTTTTTGCTGCCGAACACCGATCTGAGAGGCGGCGAGTTGATTGCGGCGAAAGTACACCAGGCTCTGGCTGAAAAAGGGATCACCCATATGTATTCTGAGGTGGGAACCACGCTTACTGTTAGCCTCGGGGTTGCCACGGTCACGCCGCTACCGAGCCAGGACTATGGTGAATTGGTTGAATTGGCCGATATCGCCTTGTATAAAGCCAAGGCGGCGGGGCGAAACTGTACGATGTCGATGTCAGACAACGACGACTTCTGAGAGAGACATTTCAACTATATTGAAGCCTGCGCCAGCAGGCTTTGTTATATCTGGGCAAATTGAGATAACTGTGGTGCTTATCCTTTGGTTCTGTCGTCGCGACGATTATCATGGTAGCAGCCTTTCATTGGTAGGAATAAATAATGAAACAAATCAAAGTGCTGGCTCAGTTCTATGTCGACTTGCTGGTTAAGCTCGGTATCGTCAGATTCAGTTTATTACTGGCGCTGGCCTTGGTGGCCCTGGCTGTCGTGGTGCAGGTCGGGGTAACTCTGGTGCTGCAGGGGGAAGTGCATGATATTGATATCGTGCGCTCCGTATTCTTTGGGCTGCTAATCACCCCATGGGCGGTGTATTTTCTCTCGGTTGTGGTGGATCAGTTAGAAGACTCGCGTCAGCGGCTGTCAAAGCTGGTCACTAAATTAGAAGAGATGCGCTCCCGTGATATGCAGCTCAACAAGCAGCTGCAGGCGAATATTGCCCAGCTCAATCAGGAAATAGAAGAGCGGGAGAAAGCCGAGGAAGCACGCCAGATAGCGATGCAGGACTTGGAAAACGAGGTGTACCAGCGAGAAAATGCCCAGCTGGAGCTGGCCGAGCAAAGTGCCCTGCTCAAGTCATTCCTCGATGCCTCACCGGATTTGATTTACTACCGTAATGAAAAAGGTCAGTTCTCGGGGTGTAACCGTGCGATGGAAGAGCTGACAGACCGAACCGAAAAACAGCTGGTGGGCCTGACCCCGTGGGATGTCTATAGCGAGGAGGTTGCGAGCAAGATTGTTGAGACGGATCAGCAGGTCTTCTCCCAGAGTCTCTCGCTGACCTATGAGCAGTGGTTGGAGTATCCAGATGGCCGCAAAGCGATTTTTGAACTGCGCAAAGTGCCGTTCTATAGCCGCGACGGGCGCCGCCTGGGCCTGATGGGCTTTGGCCGGGATATTACCGAACGCAAGCAATATCAGGATGCGCAAGAGAAAGCGAGCCGAGATAAAACGGCCTTTATCTCAACGATTAGCCACGAGCTGCGCACCCCGCTTAACGGTATTGTTGGCCTGAGCCGAATGTTGCTGGAGACCAAGCTTAATGAAGAGCAACGTGGCTATATGCGGACGATCCACGTCAGCGCTATCACCCTCGGTAATATTTTCAATGACATTATCGACATGGACAAGTCAGACCGCAGGCGCTTGGAGTTGCTGCCTAAGCCTCTTGATTTCAAAGAGTTTGTGGTCGAGATGGAGAATATCTCCGGGCTGATGGCCGAGCAGAAAGGGCTGCGATTTGATCTCGAGCGCTTAACGGATCTGCCGAGCTGTATCGAAGTTGACAGCACCCGCTTGCGCCAGGTGCTATGGAACCTGGTCAGTAACGCGACCAAATTTACTAAAGAAGGTGGTGTGATACTGTCGGTCAGCAGTGAGATAGTTGAGCAGCAGGCTGAAATTACCTTCGAAGTCGAAGACAGTGGGATCGGAATACCTGATACCGAGCTCGATAAAATTTTCGCCATGTATTATCAGGTCAAGGACGGCAGTGACAACCTGCATGCCGTTGGCACAGGTATCGGTCTGGCGGTATCGCGTCAGCTAGTCCAGATGATGGGCGGCGATATCACCGTCTCTTCGGAAGTGGGTGAGGGCAGTACCTTTACCGTTACTATCCGTGTTCCGCTGGTTGACAGCGTGCAGGAAGAGGATGTGATGCCTGCGGTGCCGCAAGTCGGCCTGAATATCTTCATGGTCGAAGATATAGAGCTGAATATAACCGTTGCCAAGGCGCTGCTTGAAAGTCTTGGCCACGAAGTTACGGTTGCCATGCGTGGCGACGAAGCGTTGGAGATGTTTGATCCCGAAGCCTATGATTTAGTATTGCTCGATATTCAGCTACCGGATATGACGGGATTCGATATCGCCAGAATATTACGCGAAAAGTATGACTATCTACCGGCATTGGTGGCACTGACCGCCAATGTGATTAAGGACAAGGCCGAATATCTTGAAAAAGGCATGGATGATGCGCTGAGTAAGCCTTTGAGTGTTAAGGCGATTACTGATGTGATCCAGCGACTGGTACTTACTTGCCCGATTGATGAGGATGAGGAGATGGAAGAGCCGTTACCAGAGCAAGACAATAATGTGCCTAGTGATGAAATGGTCAACCAGTTACTGGATCTGGAGATGCTGACATCATACGTAGATATTGTCGGCACTCAGCCCGTATATCAAAGTATTGCGATGTTCGAAGAAAAAATGCCCGAGTATATTGCCATCTTGGATTCGAATATGACAGCCAAGGACAAAGACGGCATTAAGTTTGAAGCGCATAAGATTAAAGGAGCAGCAGGCTCTATCGGCTTGAAGCATATCCAGCAGGTAGCCCAGAAGGCCCAGTCACCGGAGTTACCGGCTTGGTGGGAAAATATCAATGATTGGGTCGATGAAATCAAAGATGGCTACCAGAATGATCTAAGCGTGCTCAAAGACTGGTTAGCCCAGCAGGAGAAATGATCATGACATTACGGAAAATCACGTTGGCAGCTGGCTGCTTGATACTGGTGGCTTGTTCTGAGCCAGAGAAACCGGCATCGACGGATATAGAGCCAGAGGCCGCTACTGAGACGCAAGTCTCTGCTGCCGAAGACACAACAAAAGATACGACACCTCAGACGCCAGCCGAACCCGAGGTACTTGAGCCAGAGCATCCTGCACTACCTGCCACGGCCGATATCTGGCAGTCGCCGACTGAACTTATGGTTTCAGATGTACTGTTAAACCTGCGTAGTGAACTGTGGCTTAACAGCATGCCGGTTATTGGTGATGATGGAACCAAACCGGCCGATAAGCTGCATGCCTCAGTGAAACTACAGTCAACAGATATGCAGGCTCTGCCGCAGGGGATCGAAATTACCCAGGTTCTACTGGAGCATGAGGACAAGCAGTGGCTGGTAAATGAGAACCTGGAAATACGTGCCGAGGGTGAACTGAGTCTGGAGGTGATACTGCGTGGTGGTCCGGAGTGGGTACCGGGCAGTAAGGTCAATATCGCTGTCAATATTTTGCATGGCGGCCAGGAGCATACCTTGGTGCAGCATGACGTGATACTGAGTCAGGTGTTCTAATTTGTACCAAACGGCCCTACTCAATCTCGCGGATAGGCCTGCTAATTATTCAGTTTGGTTACCGACTTAACAAAAAAGGCTCCCGAGGGAGCCTTTTTTATGGTGTCAAAGAAATATTATTCTTCGTCTAGATCACCGCAAAAACGGTAACCTTCACCATGAATGGTGGCAATGATTTCCGGAGTATCAGCAACAGACTCGAAATGCTTACGGATACGACGAATCGTAACGTCAACAGTACGGTCATGCGGCTTCAGCTCACGACCAGTCATCTTCTTCAGCAGCTCGGCACGGGTCTGGATCTTGCCTGGGTTTTCACAGAAGTGAAGCAGGGCACGGAACTCAGAACGAGGCAGCTTGAACTGATCGCCGCTTGGGCTAACCAGTGAACGGCTGTTGATCTCAAGTGACCAGCCATTAAATTCGTAACGCTCAACCAGTCTCTTATCTTCAGTCGGCAGACCTTGATTCATAGCACGAGTTAGCAGGTTACGTGCACGGATAGTCAGCTCACGTGGGTTGAATGGTTTTGTGATGTAGTCATCAGCACCAATTTCAAGACCCAGGATCTTGTCAACTTCGTTGTCACGGCCGGTCAGGAACATCAGTGCCATGTCGCCTTGCTCGCGAAGTTCACGGGCTAGCAGCAGGCCATTTTTGCCTGGCAGGTTGATATCCATGATCACCAAGTGAACAGGGTGCTCTGAAAGCATCTGATGCATTTCTGCACCGTCATTAGCTTCAAAGACAGTGTAACCCTCTGCCTCAAAGATGCTTTTCAGGGTGTTACGTGTTACGTGCTCGTCTTCTACAATTAGAATGTGAGGGGTTTGCATTGGCAGTACCTAATTTCAAAAAACGGAATCTGGTCAAAAACAGAATAGTTAAATTCTATAAAAAAAATTCACATACAGGCAACGTATTGGACAAAATACATTTTATTAAGCTGAAAAGCTGCCTGTTTGGTACGCCATCCTTTATTCAGCAAGACGATGTGTCATAGTAACTGCTGAAAAAGCCCGAAAATAAGGGGGCATTGGCTACAATCTCCGTGGGATGGCGACGATTGTATGCACTTAACAGCTCGCTAACAATAATGCGGCTTTGTTTCGTGACTGCTTTTTGGAGCTTTATTGATTTATATCAAACAGAGTGAAGTGTATTACGAATCGGCACTTTGTTTAACATTAGCTACAAAATAATACGTCGCTCTTAAGGCTAAACCGAAAATGTGTGAAAACATCTCGCTCTGGTGTAGCTATCAGGCTATTTCATTCAAAGCTGAGCAACACCCCGTTTACCCTTGTTTTGCAATTCTAACAGCATTTAATCCCAGAAGCATTGTTCTTAATAACTATGACAACGTAAAACGCAATGAATTGCTGAAAATTGAGCTGGTCAACCTGACGGAGAAAATATTGCCTGTGACGTGCCGTGCTTTAGACGGCAGTTGGCAGGAGCCGGGTTTTGCTGCAGTGATCACCTTAGAGCAAGCTTGCCAGCTGGCTCGCCGATGGCAGCAGAACGCGATTTATTGGGTTGAGCAGGGGCAACTGTTGCTGGTACCGGTATTAATCGAAAACGTCATAGCAATGAAACTAGGTGAAATGAAAGACTTTTTCTACACTGAGTAGTGGAAGGCTATTGGCCATGAAGGTAAAGGAGTATGTGATGATAGATTTATTACCGGACCTGTGTGATCACTACGGGCAAGATGTTCGCTGGCTACCCCTGGTGACGAATAATTATGGCGGCAGAACCATTTTTTACGGTGAAGTGGTCACGCTGCGTTGTTTTGAAGATAACAGTTTGGTGCGGGATATCGTTTCGGAGGATGGAACCGGTAAGGTCTTATTCATTGATGGGCATGGTTCCTGCAATAGGGCATTACTGGGGGATCAACTGGCGTTGTTGGCTCATAAAAATAACTGGGAAGGGATTGTGATCAATGGGGCGGCACGTGATATTGGTACCCTTGCGACGATTGATATCGGGGTTAAGGCTTTGGCGGCTTGCCCGTTCAAAACCGATAAAAGGCAGACCGGCGATCAGAATGTTACCCTGGCCGTTGCCCACACTCTGGTGTATCCGGGAGATATGCTGTATGCCGATTTAAATGGTATTTTGCTGAGCCAGAAACCGTTGGATTTGTCAGTTTTTGAGAGTGATAAACCTGAGCTCGCCATAACAAAGCCACAGATATGAAAATGACACATCAGCGAATACAAACAAGGCTTACCTGCTTGTATTCGCTGAGTTTAAAGACTCATGCCGTATTAGAAACGGAACCCAATTCCTAATTGATAGATCTGCTCTAGGGCCTCGTAGTCAACGGTGGCATGCAGGTTTACTCGCTCCGTAACTTCATACTGACTTGATACTTCGACACCCATTATAGTCTCTTGCTCAAGTGTTTCTGAGGTTAAGGCGCTTTGTAGGCTGAGCTTCGGTGACAGGCTGTATTTTACCCCGGATAACAGTCCCCGACTGGCTGCTTGAGAGTCATTACCGGATTTCAAGCGGGTACTTAGGTAAAGCTCGGTGTTGTCATTCAGAGCATAGGCGTAACCGCTATCAATTTGCCAGACATCGAATTGTTCGGCGCTTTTGGATTGAGAAGACATAAACCAGCCGGACGAGGGTGGGTTATCACTGCCGATCAGGTCAAACAATCCTTTTTCTGCTGCTGTTGTTGGTAAAGCCACTACCAGCAGGGCAATCGTGATCAGCAATTTTTTCATTGCGCCACCTTCCCTGTTGCATTGTTATTGTTTAATCATTTATCTGTCGTTGCTGTCTGATTTTTGGTCAGCGTTTTTAATAATAGGACAGATTTATCATCATTGACATGCCAAATATAACTGAATGAGATATTTGACATCAAACCTTGTCCAATTTCGGGTATCGATCCAAGAACAAGGCTACTTACGTAGCCGGTGTTTGTTCTGGTAGGGGTAGACGTCTTCGTACTGCCCATTGATAATATTTTGTTGTAACTGTTGCCAGTAACTGGCCTCAAAAAGATCACTATGTAGCTCATTGAACAATGCCCTGACGGTCGGATTGATCAGCAGGAAGGTACGAAACTCCTCAGGGAACACGTCATTGATCCCGACGCTATACCAGGGCTCCGCCGCCATTTCATCTTCCGGGTAGCGGGGCGGCGGGATCTTGCGGAAATTCATTTCGGTCATATAGCTGATTTCATCATAGTCATAGAATACGACCCGCTTGTGCCGAGTGACGCCGAAGTTTTTAAACAGCATGTCACCAGGGAAAATATTGGCGGCTGCCAGTTGCTTGATGGCTTTACCATATTCGTCAACGGCATGGCGAAGATCTTGTTCGTCGGCCTGCTCGATATAAATATTGAACGGGATCATCCGCCGCTCGGTATACAGGTGCTTGATGATGATCTGATCGCCTGCGACCGAAATGTTCGAGGGCGCCACCTCCAGCAATTCTTCGAGCAGTTCCTCACTGAAGCGGTGTCGCTCGAAGGTAAAGTTGCGGTATTCCTGGGTATCGGCCATTCTTCCCACCCGATCATGCTCTTTTACCAGCTTGTACTTCTCGCGAACGGTGGCATGGCTGATTGCTTTTTGCGGAGCAAACTTGTCTTTGATGATTTTGAACACAAAATCATAAGAAGGAAGGGTAAATACCGACATCACCATCCCTTTGATCCCCGGGGCAGATATAAACTGGTCGTCCGAGTTTTCCAGGTGATGCAGGAACTCGCGGTACAGCTCTGTTTTGCCGTGTTTCTGGCAGCCGATGGCGGTATAAAGCTCCGCGTTGGTTTTGTTGGGCATGATCTCGGCGAGGAAGCGTACCAACGCAGCGGGAGCCGGGGCATATACCATGAAATAAGAGCGGGCAAAGCCAAAAATAATACTGGCATTATCGACATGGCAGAGACAGGCATCGATATAGAGTTGCTTGTTGCTGTTAGTGAGCACCGGTAATACCAGCGGAGCGTTACGGTTATTCTTGAGGTTGATGCGGCCAATGAGGTAAGCCGCTTTGTTGCGGTAGAAGGGTTCGCGGATCAGTTCTATCACTGGGCTGGGTTCCAGTTCGTTGCCCAGTTCGTTTTGCAACCGCTGAACGATGAGGTCAATATCCCGGTTTTTGTCCTCCCAGTCTACGGTAAACGGGGCATCATCCAGCATTCTTTCCAGCAAGCTTTTCAAGCTGCTACCCGCGTTATAGGTACGGGTGAGAGCGGTGGGATAGGTCGGGATCCGGCCTTCCTGTGAGCTGTGAACAAATAATTTGTCCCGGTTGATATTGCGGTGCTCGAAGATCCGGCAGTAGACTGAATTGAAAAAACTCTCTGCTATCTCATAGCGGGGATAGTCCAGCAGCAGATCTTCATAGGCCGATTTGACCGCCGTGAGAAAAGTACGATTGGCGTAACGCTCCCCCAGCATTATCTGGATCTGGTTGGTAACCAGATCAACATGGTGATCATAGAAGCTAATGCGTTTTTTGAGTGCTTGATGTACCGTAGGCCAATTTTGGCTTTCAAACCGCTCCTGTGCACCGGCCGTGACATCCAGGAATCGACCATACATAGCGTCAAAACCTTGTAATATTGTGTGGGCTACGAGCTGTTCCATTACTGCTGCCATTCGGGATCCCTCCGAACTAAGAGTAGACAGTTTTGCCAGTCTTAAATCTTATAATTGGTTATTTATTATTCATTAATAGCACTACTATGCAACGCAGTGCGAATAACTTCAATCTATAGTCTGTTTTTATTCCCTTTTGGCATGATGGCGCCGTGTAATTTATCTCCGAATTGATAGCAGCTTAGGCAGGAAAAGCAAAAAACATGGTTGACTCCGCTTATGTATTCAGGTAAACGTTAAGTAATACAGAATATTGGCGAAGTTTAAGACGACAGTTATGTTTAAAGCGATCAGCATTACCACCACCATTATTATTACCGGCACTATGCGTGTTGGGGCGGGCTGATACGCATAAGAATTGAGAAAAAAGCCCGCACTCAAAAGGTGCGGGCTTTTTTTTAACCATTTATTTATCGAATAAGTTTACTTACACCAGCGCTACTTATGCAGTTCGGTAGTCAGTGAATGAAGGAAGTCGGGAGTAGGGAATGCGTGTATTAAAGTTTGGCGGTTCATCATTGGCAGATGCCGACCGTTTTTCGCGGGCTGCGGATATCATTGCTAATAACGCCCAGCAGGGCGAAGTCTCCGTGGTGCTGTCCGCACCGGGCAAAGTGACCAATAAGTTAGTCTCGGTGATTGACAGCACCGTTAAGACCGGTGAATCAGAGCTACAGTTGGCAGATCTGGAAAAGGTGTTCAATGAGCTGTTTGAAGGCCTGAAGGCGCTCGAACCTAAGTTTGATAAAGCCTTACTAGATGCCAAGTTGGCCAGTTCGTTAGGCCAGCTGAAACAATATGTCCATGGTATGAAGCTACTCGGCCTATGCCCTGATAATGTGTATGCCAAAGTGATTAGCAAGGGGGAGCGTCTATCCATCGTGGCAATGAAAGCCATGCTGGAGGCCAAAGGCCAGCCTGCTAGTTTGATTGATCCTGTCGAGCGGCTGCTGGCACATGGGGATTTTCTTGAGGCCCATGTCGATATCGAAGCCTCGACCCTGAACTTTAAGCAGGATCCGCTTGCCGAGGGGCATGTCCATATTATGCCGGGCTTTACTGCCGGGAACGAAAAAGGCGAGCTGGTTACCCTTGGCCGTAATGGCTCCGATTATTCGGCTGCGGTATTAGCAGCATGCCTGCGGGCTGAGTGTTGTGAAATTTGGACCGATGTGGACGGAGTATACAGCTGTGATCCTCGCTTGGTTCCCGATGCCCGCTTGCTGAAGTCTCTTAGTTACCAGGAAGCGATGGAGCTGTCGTATTTTGGTGCCTCGGTACTACATCCGAAAACCATCGCCCCGATTGCCCAGTTCCATATTCCCTGCCTGATAAAAAATAGCTTTAACCCGCAAGGTGCCGGTACGCTGATCGGTCTGGATACCGGCGAGGACAAGCTGGATATCAAAGGGATCACCACACTGAAAGAGCTCACTATGGTCAACGTATCAGGCCCGGGGATGAAGGGGATGGTTGGCATGGCCGCGCGAGTGTTTGGTGCAATGTCGGCTGCCGGGGTATCGATTGTGCTGATCACTCAGTCTTCGTCGGAATACAGCATCAGCTTCTGTATTGAAAGTGAAGACAAGCAGCTAGCGCAGCAGGCGTTGCAGAACAACTTTGAGCTAGAGCTGAAAGAAGGTCTGTTAGAGCCGGTAGAGTTCCTTGATAACTCAGCCATTGTGACATTGGTCGGTGACGGTATGCGTACCTCTCGCGGAGTGGCATCCCGTTTCTTTACCTCGCTGGCGGAAGTTGACGTAAATGTTATTGCGATTGCCCAGGGATCGTCCGAGCGGGCAATTTCTGCAGTTATTCCGGTGGCTAAAGTATCCGAAGCGGTCAAAGCTTGTCACGAGAACCTGTTTAACAGTAAACACTTCCTGGATGTGTTTGTGATCGGGGTCGGCGGGGTTGGTGCCGAGCTGGTTGATCAGGTACGTCGCCAGCAAGAAAAATTGGCCGAGAACGGCATCGTGATCCGGGTATGTGGCCTGGCTAACAGTAAAGGCCTGCTGCTTGATAGCAATGGCCTGCCGCTGGAAAACTGGCGCGATCTGATGGGGCAGGCAAGCGAGCCACTGACGCTGGCCAGAATGATCCAGCTGGTCCGGCGGAATCATATTATCAACCCGGTGATCATTGACTGTACCTCCGATCAGGGGATTGCCGAGCAATATGCCGATTATCTGGCTGCCGGTTTCCATGTGATCACCCCGAACAAGAAAGCCAATACTGCGAGCATGGCGTATTACCAGCAGCTACGACAGGCAGCACGCTCTACTCGTCGTAAGTTTATGTATGACACCACGGTCGGTGCCGGCCTGCCGGTTATCGAAAACCTGCAGAACCTAATGGCGGCCGGTGATGAGCTGGAGCGCTTCTCCGGAATCTTGTCTGGCTCGCTGTCGTATATTTTCGGTAAGCTTGATGAAGGTATGAGCTTTAGCGAGGCGACCACCATCGCCCGTAATAATGGCTTTACTGAACCGGATCCGCGAGATGATCTGTCAGGAATGGATGTGGCGCGAAAGCTATTGATCTTGGCTCGTGAAGCTGGTCTGGCACTGGAGTTAGACGATGTGGTCGTCGAACAAGCCTTGCCGCCAGGCTTTGATGCTGATGGTTCTGCGGATGAGTTCATGGCGCGTCTGCCTGAGGCGGATGAGTACTTCAAGCAGCTATCAGCGCAAGCCGCCAAAGAAGATAAAGTGCTGCGTTATGTCGGTGAGATCGATAATGGCAAGTGCGCGGTGAAGATCGCTGCCGTGAACCCCGATGACCCGATGTTCAAAATTAAAGACGGTGAAAATGCCCTGGCATTCTATAGCCGATACTATCAACCTATCCCTCTGGTGTTGCGTGGCTACGGTGCCGGTACTGAAGTGACGGCAGCAGGTGTATTTGCTGATCTGATGCGTACATTAGGTTGGAAACTGGGAGTATAAAATGAGTGTAGTAGTTTATGCGCCAGCATCGATTGGCAATGTAAGTGTAGGGTTCGACGTGCTGGGGGGCGCGGTATCTCCTATTGATGGTTCGCTATTGGGGGATCGGGTAAAAGTTGCCGTGGGCAAGCAGCCATTTTCATTGGCATGTGTGGGCAATTTTGTTGCCAAGCTACCTCAGGTGGCCGAAGAGAATATTGTCTATCGCTGCTGGCAGGTATTCGGCCGCGAGTTGGACAAGAAAGGGCTGGAGCTAAAGCCAGTCGCGATGACCCTAGAGAAAAATATGCCGATTGGCTCGGGACTGGGTTCGAGTGCCTGCTCGATTGTCGCGGCACTGGATGCATTGAACCGCTATCATGATATGCCGCTGGACGAGACTGAATTGCTGTCCCTGATGGGGGAGATGGAAGCCGAGATCTCTGGCAGCCTGCATTACGACAATGTCGCACCGTGTTATTTGGGCGGGCTGCAGTTTATGGTGGAGGAGCTGGGTATCATCAGCCAGTCGGTACCTTGCTTTGATGAGTGGTATTGGGTAATGGCCTATCCGGGGATTAAGGTGCCGACGGCCGAGGCGCGTGCGATTTTACCTTCTCAGTACCGTCGTCAGGATGTGATTGCCCACGGTCGGTATCTTGGGGGCTTCATCCATGCCTGTCATTCACAACAATCCGAGCTGGCCGCTAAAATGATTAAAGATGTGGTGGCTGAGCCGTACCGTGAAAGGTTACTCCCCGGTTTTGCCGAAGCGCGGCAATATGCACTGGAAGCTGGGGCGCTGGCTAGCGGCATATCTGGTTCGGGGCCGACCATGTTCAGTGTCTGTAATGATATTGAAGTGGCCAAACGTATTGCACGTTGGCTTGAAGAGCATTATGTTCAGAATGATGAAGGATTCGTCCACGTTTGTCGTCTTGACGAGCAGGGATCAAAAGTAACAGGAAGTGAGCTATAAACTATGAAGTTGTATAACTTAAAAGAACATCAAGAGCAGGTTTCGTTTGGTCAGGCCGTTCGTCAGGGCTTAGGTCGCAACCAGGGGTTATTTTTCCCATCGGAGTTACCTGAGCTGGGGGATGTTGATGCCCTGCTAGAGATGGACTTTGTCGGTCGCAGCACCAAGATTCTCTCGGCATTTATTGGTGAAGAGCTTGCCGCTGAAACCGTTAACCAAATGGTGGACAACGCGTTTAAGTTCCCGGCTCCTGTTGCGAAGGTGAAGGACGGTGTATATGCACTGGAGCTTTTCCACGGTCCAACACTGGCATTTAAAGATTTTGGTGGCCGTTTTATGGCGCAGTCACTGGCTGCGGTAACCGACAGCGACGGCAAGATTACAATTCTGACTGCGACATCGGGTGATACCGGTGCTGCTGTAGCCCACGCCTTCTATGGTATGGATAACATCAAGGTGGTGATCTTGTATCCGAAAGGCAAGATCAGCCCGCTGCAGGAAAAACTATTCTGTACCCTTGGCGGTAATATCAGCACAGTTGCGGTAGATGGTACGTTTGACGACTGTCAGGCACTGGTGAAGCAGGCATTTGACGATGAGGCACTCCGTCAGGAGGTTGGGCTGAACTCGGCAAACTCAATAAACATCAGTCGCCTGATGGCGCAAATCTGCTACTACTTTGAAGCTGTTGCCCAGCTGCCAAAGGCTGAGCGCGAGCAGCTGGTGATTGCTGTTCCGAGTGGCAACTTCGGTAACCTGACGGCAGGCTTGCTGGCAAAATCTTTGGGTCTGCCGGTGAAGCGCTTTATCGCGGCAACCAATGTCAACGATACTGTGCCTCGCTACCTGAAAAACGGTGAATGGGCGCCGGAGCCGACCGTCCCGACAATTTCCAATGCCATGGATGTCAGCCAGCCCAATAACTGGCCGCGTATCGAAGAGCTCTGCAAGCTAAAAGGCTGGGGCTTGGATCAGCTTGGTTATGGGGCGGTGACCGATGAGCAAACGGCAGAAACGTTGCGTCAGATGGATGCTGAAGGGTATTTGTGCGAGCCGCATGGTGCGATTGCCTACCGTATCTTGACTGAGCAGCTTGAAGACGGTGAGACGGGGATGTTCCTGTGTACCGCCCATCCAGCGAAGTTCAAAGAGGTTGTTGACGAGATCTTGGACAAGGACATTGATCTGCCGGCGCCGCTTGCCAAGCACAATGCGATGGAGCTGTTGTCTCTTGAGCGCGACAATGATTTTGAACAGCTAAAGGCTGTGCTGCGTAGCGTTCAGGATTAATCGCCATCAGAAGCTAGGTCATTAAATAAGATAAGGGACCTAGATGAGAAAAAGGTAGCCAGGGGGAAGTCATTGCTTTCCGGCTACCTTTTTTATTGCTGCTATATAACTCGTTACTATTAGCCTTCTTGTTGCGCTTGGGGGGCCGGTTCAGGAGTGTGTCTGGCAAATTTATTTACCCACAGTGAAATTGCTCCGTCCCCGGTAATATTACATGCCGTTCCGAAGCTGTCCTGTGCCATATATAGGGCAATCATTAGTGCTAGCTCGGCCTCGCCAAATCCCAGCATCGACGCCATTAGCCCCAGTGCCGCCATAACCGCACCACCCGGTGCGCCAGGCGCTGCAATCATTGTTATTCCCAGCATCATGATGAATGGCAGCATATCCAATAGCGATGGGATAGCGATATGCTGACTCAGCGCCATGACGGCCGTAGAACAGGTGACCAGGGTAATGGTTGAGCCAGATAGGTGGATGGTGGCACATAACGGAATGGTGAAGTTGGCAATCGACTCATCGACACCGTTCTCTTTAGTCTGGCGAAGGGTAACAGGAATGGTTGCGGCAGAGGACATGGTTCCAACCGCAGTGAAGTAGGCCGGTAGCATGTTCTTAATCAGTTTGACCGGAGACTGGCCAACGGCTAAACCGGTGATGGTGTACTGGATCATGATCCATACCCAGTGCATGAAAATGGCCAGTGCCAGTACCACGCCGAATGTTTTTAGCGTTGTAAAGACGGTGCCTTCCGCGGACATCTCTGCGAATACGCCGGCAATGTAGAACGGAAGCAATGGGATGATGACTTTAGCCAGCAACAGGTCGATAACGCTGCGGCCTTCTTCGGCCACATTTTTCAGTAGCGAGCTATTGGTGATGCTGATCCCAAGACCAAATAAAAAGGCAGTTGCCAAGGCTGTCATAACGCCAAAGAGGGGAGGAATTTCCAGAGAGATATAACTTGTTAGCTTGTCGGCAGCATCGGCACTGGCGGCAGTAGGCTCTGGTAGGCCAGCAATGACGACGCTGGCGACGATAAAGGCGAGGCTACCGGCAATAATCGTTGAACCATAGGATAGTGCGACGGTTTTACCCAGTAGCGAACCGGAGTTTTTCGGTAGGCTGGCAATACCGCTGGTGATGTAGAAAAGGATGATTAAAGGGATGGTGAACCCGATGAGCTGGCCACCAAGGAGTTTCACTGTGAGTAGAACTCGAATGATTGCATCGGGGGCAAAAAATCCGAGTAGGATACCGACCAAAATACCTGCAATTAGTTTTAGTATTAACTTCATTAAGCTGGCTCCTGAGATATGTGTTTTGAATGACTCCGTAAGTTGAAATTGTCTGCCGTATTTTTGAGCGTGAGTGGCAGTCAATGCTGTTAATGTACGCTCTTTATGACATTAATGTCTAAATATTAATCAAAATTGAGAGGTATCTATCAGGGATGGTTCATATGCTGTTTGAATATGAGCTAAACAAAAGAAGGGAAATTGTGCTCTAGCTGCGAGCTGAGGGGATTGGTAGAAATAAAAAAAACGGCATCGGGGATGCCGTTTTAGAGTCCAGTTACTTTACAGCGTGTGATTATAGGCTGTTGGTAAAGGTACGTGCGATAACGTCGCGCTGCTGCTCTACAGTCAGAGAGTTGAAACGTACAGCATAACCAGAAACACGGATTGTTAGCTGTGGGTATTTTTCTGGGTGCTTAGCTGCGTCTTCCAGCGTTTCACGCTTAAGAACGTTAACGTTCAGGTGCTGACCACCTTCGATTTTAGCTGGTGCTTCGATTGGCAGTTCGCGGTACTCGATCTCGCCCAGATCAGAAGTAGCGACAACTTGATCAGCTTCGAAACCTGCTTTTGCACTTACGCAACGTGCTTCATTTTTTTCGTTATCTAGCAGCCAGATAGAATTCAGTAGATCGTCGTTTGCTGCTTTAGTGATTTGAATACCTGTGATCATGACTTACTCCTCCGAAGGATGTAGTTAATTTTTTCAATTTTTGTATTGAGCTGGCTGTATTATATACCTGCTCGATGTAAAATTGGTATTGATTTAGATCAAATAACAACAAAAAACCTTAAATTGGATAGGGCTGTTTTTTTGAGCTAGGTCAATTAACCCTTACATTTACTGCTATCTCATTTATATTTTATTCTTTAAAAAATAGTTGAGTCGATCAAATGTAGTAAAATTACAACATTTCATTGAGTGTAATTCCGAGATTTGCCGTGATACTGTGGCCTGTGTCGGATCATTTTGTAGTGGAAAACGTTTAAAAATAACGCCCAAGTATTAACACTCATTCCATTAATTATCTAAACATAGAGCTGATAATTAGTGGATTGGGTATAAGGGCTACAGGTAGAAAGAATGAAGTTAATTGGAGCGCATGTATCGGCAGCTGGTGGCGTTTTTAATGCGCCGGAAAATGCCGCCAAGATAGGGGCGAATGCGTTTGCCCTGTTTACCAAAAACCAGCGTCAGTGGGTCGCCAAGCCGCTTGAGCAGGATGTCATTGCAGCCTTTAAGGCCCGTTGCCGGCAATATGGTTTTCTTCCTGAAGCTATTTTGCCGCATGACTCATACCTGATTAACCTTGGGGCGCCAGAAGCCGAAAAGCTTGAAAAATCGCGTAATGCGTTTATCGACGAAATGCAGCGCTGCCAGCAACTGGGGCTGACTTTGCTCAACTTTCACCCAGGTAGTCACCTGAAAAAAATCTCAGAACGGGAATGCCTGGCGTTGATTGCCGAGTCCATCAACTTGGCTCATCAGCAGGTGCCCGAGGTCGTTGCGGTGATTGAAAATACAGCAGGCCAAGGCAGCAACTTGGGCTGGCGGTTTGAACATCTGGCGGAAATTATTGATCAGGTCGAAGATAAAAAGCGGGTCGGTGTCTGTATCGACACCTGCCATACGTTTGCAGCGGGTTACGATCTGCGGACCGAGGCTGCGACAGAGGCAACTTTTGCTGAGTTTGATCAGGTTGTCGGTATGTCGTACCTGCGCGGGATGCACTTGAATGACTCCAAGGGAACACTCGGCAGTCGACTTGACCGTCATCACAGCCTGGGTGAGGGGGAGATTGGTTGGGACTGTTTCCGCTACATCATGCAAGATAAGCGTTTTGATGGTATTCCATTGGTGTTGGAAACCATTAATCCCGACATCTGGCAACAGGAGATAAATACGCTTCGCTCATTTATTCCTGACTAAACCATTCGTCACAGCAAGTGCCTACCTCACACCAAGCACTCTTTTAGGGCAATGGCCTGAAAAGAGTGCTTTTTTGATATTCATTATCCAACCACCGATGATCTAACGTATTGATTTTAAATGCTAGGCGATATTTTAACTGTTCTGGCATGGTTTATTCATGTCTACAGTGGGATGAATATGCTGCCATTTGGCAGATCTGAAGGAGATTGCTATGAACACGGATATGATGATTTTTTGCTATGGCCTAGCCATTCGCTTTCCTCAAGCCAATCGCCCCATTCAGGGGCGGGGACATTGGCGCCACCCGGTGAATCGGTATCGTCACCCAGAGCAAAAGTAGTTACAATCGGTGTGGCTTGTTCCTAAGAGGCTGGTCGCGTTTCCTATCTATGGGAAACGGTATTAAAATAGACGGTCATTTTAGTATCGGGAGCAAGCCATGAGCGAGGCAATTACCTGGCAGGCGCTTATTCGCCAGGAGCGAGAGCAAGCCTATTTCCAGCATATAGAACACTTTGTTGCAGCCGAGCGGGCTGCGGGTAAGAATATCTATCCGCCGGAGCAAGATGTGTTTAGCGCTTTTGAGTCCACCCCGTTCCATAATGTAAAAGTCGTCATTTTGGGACAGGATCCCTACCATGGCCCGGACCAGGCCCACGGCCTGAGCTTCTCCGTTCGCCCTGGTATCAAGCCGCCGCCTTCATTGGCGAATATGTACAAAGAGTTAGCGACAAATATACCAAGTTTTGCTATTCCTCAACATGGCTACCTACAAAATTGGGCCAAGCAGGGAGTGCTGCTACTGAACACTGTGCTGACGGTTGAGCAGGGAAAGGCGCACTCGCATGCCAAGATTGGCTGGGAAACATTCACCGATCGAATGATTGAGGCATTGGATCGGCATCTTGAAGGGGTGGTTTTCTTGCTGTGGGGGGCACATGCCCAGAAAAAAGGTAAGAAGATCGATGGTGATAAACACCATGTCCTGAAGTCAGCACACCCTTCGCCACTATCTGCTTATCGTGGCTTCTTTGGTTGTAAGCATTTTTCGCAAACAAATATGTTACTTGAACGGATGAATAAACCAGTAATTGACTGGAAGTTAGAAGAATGTGTCTGATTGATGCCAAAGTGATCTTTTTGTGCCTAATTTGCATATAAAGTAATCAGGATCAAAGCGACTTTTCCAAGTTCGTCTTAAACTCAAAATAAGGTTTAAGGAAGAATTATCTGGGAGGGAGCTATGATGTTGGAAAGTATTCACACCGAGCATGGCTATATTAATCGGCTGCTAAAGATTTTGCGGCAAAAGTTGGATGCGATCCAGAATGGCCAGCCAGTGAATTACAGTTTGATCAAAGATATTGTCGAGTATTTGCAAAAGCATGCTGAGTGCTGTCACCACCCGAAAGAAGACCTCTTGTATCGCTATTATCAGTCGCATTATGGAAAGAGTGGCGAAATGCAAAACCTGGAAGCTGAGCATGTTGAGTTGGCCAAGTTAACCCATGAGTTTGCTGATGCAGTGGATATGATCCTGATGGATGCGGTGATCCCGCTTGATGTATTTGCCGAAAAGCTCAATACCTTCGTGATGAGGCAAAAGGCCCATCTGGAGTTTGAGGAAAAGCACATAATCCCCTTGATCCGGCGTACCTTTACCGCGGAAGACTGGATTGCAGTCTCTGCTGAGTACGAAAAGTATGATAAGTGTGAGTACGATCCTTTATTTGGTGACAAGGTGGCTGAGCGTTATCGTAATTTGTCCGAACGCTTGAGTGCTTAGCTTGAATGATAATATTGATGGCACCCATCATACGTGATTAAAATAAAATATAGCCGGCAGTAGCCGGCTATTTAATTATTGGTATAGCGGGTGATCAGAAGTCAATCTCATCAGGATAGTCCCGGAACATATCAATATCTTCCAATTCTTTACGAAGTCTTTGCCTATCCTTTAGCGCTTCAATTTCACGCCATTTACGTTTTACTGATTTACCGCGCGGCGCGCGGCGTGGCGTATCTGTTGCAAGAATGTCATCGAATGCATAGCTGTCCATAGAGCACCTCTTTCTTACAGATTGGTCTTAGTTAAATATCATATTGGGAATTAAAATAAAATTGATGTGTTTCGCATTTGTTACTTATTTATGAAGTTTTCATGTGATGGAATTCGCAACTTGTTCGTAGTTGTTCGAAAAATAACCATAATTTAGCTCGACAGTGTGAAACTACCAGCTTGAATAGCAGGGATAAAATTGTTTTCTGTGGAGCGGTGGAAATGGAACGGGGTGCCGAGAAACAGGCTTTCGTTTGGGGGGGGGCGGGGGAGTCATCGGCGAGAAATGTTATTGATAATTCAATGAGGTAGCGTGGCAATGGTGAACACGACGTGTTGTTTGTATTGAATAGAATTGTTAATGGAATTCATTTGCCGTTGGTAGGGGAAGGCTATTTATAGCCCAGAAAGAATGCATGTCCCTCGTAGATATTCCGATTGTGCATATTGATTTTTGGCGCATATATTTGCATGATCATGTGCCATCTGCAGTGACAAAACACACACAAACTGCATTCGGGTACAGTATCATCGCCTGGTTGGGTGATTTTCGTGCCTGTCATTTACCGCATAATAAAGAACGACTATGGTTGTTGGTAAGCAACCCTATTATTTTGACTATTATTCAGCATTACTTAATTTGGTGCTGGGTACGGTCATGTTTTGATGATTTTTAGAGGGGTGGACGTGACAAGTCAGATTAATTTTTTGAACGATCTGTTGTGGGGCTCAGTACTCATTTACCTTCTTATCGGGGTCGGTATTTTCTTCACGTATCGTCTGGGATTTATTCAGTTCCGGCATTTTGGTCATATGTTCAGTGTGATGAAGAACAGTCGAAAGTCCGACAAGGCCGGTATTTCTTCTTTTCAGGCTCTGTGTACCAGTCTGGCTGCCCGAGTGGGGACCGGTAACATGGCTGGCGTCGCGGTTGCATTGACGCTGGGTGGCCCGGGAGCGATTTTCTGGATGTGGCTGATTGCTATGCTGGGGATGGCTACGGCGTTTGCTGAAAGTGCGTTGGCGCAGCTCTACAAGACGCGAGATGATGACGGTAACTACCGCGGTGGGCCGGCATACTATATGGAAAAAGGGCTGGGCATGCGCTGGATGGGGATCGTGTTCTCTGTCTTCCTGATTATTGCCTTCGGCTTGGTATTTAACTCGGTACAGGCTAACTCCATCACTCAGGCGATGAATGTGGCCTTTGGCTGGAATCCGACGTATGTCGGTGTGGCACTGGTGTTGATGGCAGGGGTCATTATCTTTGGAGGGTTGCGGACGATTGCCCGTACCGCTGAGATCTTGGTACCGGCAATGGCGCTGTGTTACCTGGTGCTGGCCCTGTTTATCATGTTCTCCAATATCGGCAAACTGCCGGATGTACTGATGCTTATCTTCCGCAGTGCCTTTGGCCTGGAAGAAGCGGCTTCGGGGGCCTTGGGTTACACCATCGCCCAGGGGATGATCAATGGCCTCAAACGTGGCTTGTTCTCCAATGAAGCCGGCATGGGTTCCGCGCCTAATGCGGCAGCATCGGCAACGCCTTATCCGCCGCACCCGGCTTCTCAGGGCTATGTGCAGATGCTCGGGGTGTTCATGGATACCATCGTGATTTGCTCGGCGACCGTTGCGATTATCCTTATGTCAGGTGAGTACGTACCACATGGCGAGATCACCGGTATCGAGCTGACCCAGCGAGCGCTCAGTTCGCAGGTCGGGGGCTGGGGTTCGATCTTTATTGCGGTAGCTATTTTCTTCTTTGCCTTTACGTCGCTGGTGGCCAATTATTCGTATGCCGAAACCAATTTGATCTTCCTTGAGCATAACCATAAAGCGGGCCTGAATATCTTTAGGGTGATTGTACTGGGAATGGTCATGTTTGGTGCGGTTGCCGATTTACCGACGGTATGGGCGATGGCTGATGTGTCGATGGGAATGATGGCTATCATTAACCTGATTGCGATTGTGTTGCTCTCCGGCACGGTGGTGAAGCTGGCCCAGGACTACAATAAGCAGTTGGCACTGGGTAAGGTACCGACCTTCGACAGCAACGATTATCCGGAGCTGCATGCTCAGCTGGAAGAAGGGATCTGGGATCAGTCAAATAACAAATAATTGATTTTTCCTATCAGAAAAATAACCGAAGCCACGCGACTATCGCGTGGTTTTTTTTTGCATCAATGTTACTCTTTTGGCATCAGCCTAAAAGAGAAAAAGCCCTATGTTAATCGTGGTTTCACCAGCAAAAACACTAGATTATGAATCACTTCTGGTAACGCAAACCTATACCCTGCCGGAATTGGCCGAGCACTCTGCCGAACTAATTGAAGTGTGCCGCCAATTGACGCCAATGGACATTGCCAGCCTGATGAAGGTTAGCGATAAAATTGCCGGCTTAAATGCGGCACGTTTTGCTGAGTGGCAACCAGAATTTACCCCTGACAATGCGCGTCAGGCTGTCTTGGCGTTCAAGGGGGATGTATACACCGGCCTGGCTGCCGAGACCATGAGTGAAGATGATTTTGCTTATGCCCAGAAGCACCTGCGTATGCTGTCTGGCCTTTATGGCTTACTGCGTCCGCTGGACCTGATGCAACCCTACCGTTTAGAGATGGGCACCAAGCTTGCCAACCCGCGTGGTACCAACCTGTACCAGTTCTGGGGCGATATTATCACGGATAAACTGAATTCGGCCCTGGAAGAGCAAGGTGATAAGGTACTGGTGAACCTGGCATCGAACGAGTACTTCAAATCGGTGAAGCCGAAGCAGTTGGATGCCCAGCTTATTACTCCGGTCTTTAAAGACTGCAAGAATGGCAACTATAAGGTGATCAGCTTCTATGCCAAGAAAGCCCGTGGCATGATGGCTCGCTATATTATTGAAAATAAAATTGAGTCAGTTGAAGCGCTGAAACAATTTGATGTGGCCGGCTACTACTTCGTTCCTGCAGAGTCGACTGACAAAGAGTTGGTGTTCAAGCGCGAAGAGCAAAATTAATTTATTGGTGTGAAGTGAATTGCAAGCAGGGCTATTTGCAAGATTGTCAGTAAGGGCAAGCGCGATTAGCGCAAATAATAAAGGCAGGGTTCATACCCTGCCTTTGTGATTGGTTAGCTAGTTCGTCATAAACCGTTGTGACGAGGCGTGTTACGCGCCTTAAGCTTCTTTCTTGCCGCTTGGCTTTTGCTGGGCCGCTTTCTTTTTCTTCTTCGCGGTTTTCTTCTGCTTGGCCGCTTTTAGCTTCTTGTCGACTTTAACTTTTTTCTTCTTAACCGTTTTCGACTTCTTGCTCACAGGTCGCAGCCCGCTGATGAAGCGCTCAGGCACTTCCTCTTTCATATAACGGCCGACACGTTCGATCATCGGCTGATCGTGTGCCTCGATAAGTGAGATTGCGGTTCCTTTCTTACCGGCACGGGCAGTGCGGCCGATACGGTGCAAGTACACATCAGAGGTACGCGGCATATCGAAGTTAATAACGTGGCTGACATCCGGTAGATCGATACCACGTGCGGCAACATCGGTCGCTAGCAGGACGTTTACTTCGCCATCACGGAAACGAGCAATCGCGTTGTTACGCGATACCTGTGCCATTTCTCCCTGAATCCAGCTGCATTTGATGTTCATTGCCGCTAGTTGATCACGTAGGATGCCCAGACGCTCGCGGGTTTTAACAAACACAATACTGCGCTCGGCCTGATGATTCAGAACGTTTTCAAGCAGTGCCAGCTTGTGATTCATGTCATCACAACGCAGGTATAGCTGATGGATCTTCTTGCGCTCGCGGCGTGAAGGCTCTGAATTGACCTCGACAGGTTCTGTCAGGATAGTTTCCGAGAACTCACGTACACCTTTTCCTTCTAGGGTTGCCGAGAACAAAAGGCTCTGGCGGCGCCAGCGGCACTCTTTGTTAATACGCTCAACGACCTTGGCAAAGCCCATATCCAGCATACGGTCGGCTTCATCGAGGATCAGGCATTCAATGGCGCGACAGTCAAAGCGCTCTGCTTCGATGTATTCCATCAAACGCCCTGGCGTAGCGACCACGATATCCTGAGTTTTACCCAGCAGCTCGGCATGCTCGTCGTAGGAAATACCACCGGTAATGGTGAAGATTTTCTGGTTAGTATGCTTTGCCAGTGCACGAGCCTGATCTGCAACCTGGATGGCGAGTTCACGGGTCGGTGTTAGTACCAGCACGCGGGCAGGCCCCGGCTTCTTACGCGGAAAGTCCTGCAGGTGCTGAAGCATTGGCAGAAGAAATGCGGCAGTTTTTCCGGTACCGGTCGGAGCGGAAGCCAGAACATCTCTACCGTCCAGGGCATGAGGGATAGCCTGGGCCTGAACAACGGTCGGACGGTCATAGCCGATCTCTTCAATCGCTTGTAATAGCTCGCTATCTAACTCTAATTCGGAAAAGTCTCTCACCAGTCATCTCTCCTCGGGAATAAGACTAACGCCTGTCATTGTTCTCATCTTGGTATGAGATAACGACCTGAGGCATTGATATAAGGGGCGGCATTATAGAGATAATTGTCGCAAGTATCACCGATTAAAGCACAAAAACTTCGAGATAAAATTATCTGCTGTTGTTCTGCCCCTTCTGGTAGCTCAAAGCTTAAGATAAAAATCACGGGTTAAAGCGGTAAATAACGTCGAATATTCACCTTGTGAGTGGATTGATAGCTGCTCGGTGCGCCTCTCTCCTTGCTGACGCGAAAGTGCGATCAGCAGGCGGCTGACCGGCTTTTTCTCTGTGCTTCTTACTTCGCATAATCTTCGGCAGAACAGTTGGTTCTCTTCAGCGAGTTTGACCAGTTGCTGTCCTTCGTATTCAGGCAGGATCAGGCTGGCGGTACCGGTGCGACTCAGTAAGTGGCGGATCACCGCCAGCA
The DNA here is from genome assembly GCF_026191635.1 of Photobacterium obscurum. Taxonomy (GTDB): domain Bacteria; phylum Pseudomonadota; class Gammaproteobacteria; order Enterobacterales; family Vibrionaceae; genus Photobacterium; species Photobacterium obscurum. The sequence continues at coordinate 99,874 of NZ_JAKRRW010000011.1, read as the reverse complement.
GCTTTGGGTGGGTAAGGCTGTCGGTGTGGCGAGCGGTGGCTCTTGCCTGACAGTCAGCCTGTTGCCCTGTATTGAAGTAAGGTGGATTACAGACGATAGCCTCAAAGCAACCTTCTTGCTGTTGGGCTGACCAGCTTTCAACGTTTTGTTCGATACAAATAAGGCGCTCGTTCCAGGGAGACAGGATGAAGTTTTGCTGGGCAGCCTTGGCTGCACGATGATCGATTTCGATTGCAACTACCGGGTTCTCAGAGGTGCTGGTTCGTTGAGCGGCTATCAACGCCAGTAGCCCGCTGCCAGTACCAATATCCAGAATTTTGCCCGGTGCGGGTAAATCAGCCCAGGTTCCCAGTAATACCCCGTCGGTACTGACTGGCATCCCGCAGCCATAGTCATCAACGTGGAACTGTTTGAAAGTAAAACCTTTTGCCATCATTTCTCCGTCAGTTTCAAGAACCAAGCTATACCGTTGTGCAGGTCGAGCGTCACAAAATAAGTGCGGCATTATAGCGACTTCATCACTAACTTAAGAATATTTTAATTTTGTTAGCTTATTGTTGTTTGGATATTAATGCTTTTTTGATCTTTTTGATAAGTGTATTTTATTGGCTTTATGTTTCAATCTGGGAGGTGAAATTGGTGGTTTGTGCTAGTTTTTGAGGTCGCAACCCAAAGATTGTGGTGTTTTTCACTGGGTGGTTGCTTATTGTTCTCTTTTTCTTCATTATGCTGCGATAAGTGTCACATTTAGCAATAAGTAATTTGTGACAAATAATTACAAATACGCAGACATAACATAGACAGACAGAGTGGAAGGTGCAGTTTGAAGAAAACACTCAAGACAACAGATATATTGGCGCTAGGTTTTATGACCTTTGCGTTCTTTCTAGGTGCCGGAAATATCATTTTCCCACCGCAAGCAGGTCAGCAGGCCGGGGAGCATTTGGTTCCTGCGATGCTTGGTTTCCTATCTACCGGCGTTAGCCTGCCTCTGATTGCCATTATCGCGGTTGCGGTTGCGGGTGGTTGGAAAGGATTGACCCGTGACTTGCCATCTAAAGCAGCAACCCTGCTGGCAGTATTGATCTTTATCGTTATTGGTCCTGCGTTTGCAGCACCGCGTGCCGGTCTTGTTGCATACGAGATGGGTGTGAAACCATTTATTGCAGATGCCGGTCAGCTTAGCCTAACTATTTTTTCTATTGTCTTTTTTGCTATCGCTCTGTTCCTTTCTCGCTCGCGCGGCAACCTTGTCGACATGGTTGGTAAGTTCCTGACGCCAATTCTGTTCATTGCGCTTGTGGCTTTGGCTGTGGCGGTTGTGGTTAACCCGCAAGATGCCATTGAAGCGGCAAAAGGCGACTACGTTGAGATGCCGTTTATCAAAGGCTTTGTTGAAGGCTATAACACCCTAGATGCCGTCGCGGCACTGCTGTTTGGTATGGTGATTGTTGATGCGGTACGCAGCAAGGGCGTGACCGATGAAAAGGCAACACGCAAGTATCTGGTTAGCGCTGGCCTTATTGCCGCAGCTGGACTGGCTTTTGTCTATGTATCGCTATTCTACCTAGGTGCGACCAGCGTTGAGATTGCTGCGAATGCAAGTAATGGTGGTGATATCCTGGCTATCTATGTTGCTGCTCTGTTTGGTCCTGCTGGCCAGGTGATTCTGTCACTGATTGTATTGTTGGCTTGTCTGACGACGGTTGTTGGCCTGCTGAGTGCGTGTTCTGAGTATTTCTCTACCCTGACCAGCTGGTCATACGAGAAGTGGGTGACGGTACTGGCGGTTATTTGCTGTGTTGTGGCGAATGTTGGCCTGAACCAGCTTATCAAGATTTCGCTACCAGCATTGTTTGCACTATATCCGATTGCAATGGCTCTAGTTATCCTGACCTTTATCCGCCGCTGGTTGCCAAACCCGGCACTGTCTTACCGTGTGGTTATGCTGGTGGCCTTGTCGTTCAGTATGATTGATGCGGCAAAAGTATCTGGCTTTGACGTAACCGCGTTCCAAATCATTCCATTGTTTGACTACGGTATGGCATGGCTGATGCCGACATTTGTTGCCTTGGTGATCACTCGCTTTGTGGGTGGCCAGGCGCAACCGCAGGAAGCCCAGACGGCTTAATCGCTGGCTGACGATCATTAAAAAAGGGATGCCGCGGCATCCCTTTTTGTTTTCTGCTGGTTTGGAACTATAGCGTTTCGCTGTATTCAGTCAGGATTTGCTCGCACCATTGGGTGATTCGCTCATCGCTCAGTTCATATTGGCTGTCTTCATCCAGTGCGAGACCGACAAAATACTGCTGGTCTTCGGTGAGGGCCTTTGAGGCCTCGAACTGGTATCCCTGATTCGGCCAATAGCCAACGAAATTCACTCCTGTCGGTATCAGTTTGTCGTGCAGGATCCCCATCGCATCCTGGAACCACTCGGTATAGCCTTCCTGATCGCCAAGGCCAAACAGGGCTATCGTCTTGCCTTGCAGTGTCAGGCCGTCCAGCTGTTCCCATACGGCTTCCCAGTCTTCTTGCAGTTCACCAAAGTCCCAGGTCGAGATTCCCAGAATCAGCATATCGAAGTTATTCATCGTGCTGATATCCGTTTCCTTGATGTTATGCAGTTCGACCAGTTCTGCGCCGATACAGTCACGGATTTTCTCTGCTGCCATTTCGGTGTAACAGGTGGTTGAGCCGTAGAATAAGCCAATTTTCATGCTGCTAGTCCAGTTGGTTTGTGCATTAGAACAATAGCTGGGGATTTTACCTAGGTTGGTTGCCGTTGACTAATAATGTCTGAGTACGATGCAAATTGAAGGAGGGTAAAGTCGTGCAGGTTGCCAGCCATGAGTGATTTTGACACTAAAATGACAAGTTACTTTTGTGGCGAAATAGACTACCATGGACAAAAGCACTGTGTATTTATCCATGTGTTTTGTATGTAACAACAGCAATTGGGATAGATATAAGATTGACTAGAGGTTGTGGTGGAAAACGACGAAGTGATCATTGAGCGGTTTCTCGATGCAATGTGGATGGAGCGGGGGTTATCTGAGAATACCCTAACGTCCTACCGCAATGATTTGAAGAAGCTGTGTAACTGGATCGAGCAGGAAAAGCTCAGCCTTGAAAGTGCCTCGGTGGATGATTTGCAGCGCTATCAGCAATGGCTGTTTGATGCTGACTATAAGCAGACTTCCCGTGCGCGGATGGTCTCGGCGATCCGGCGTTTGTACCAGTACCTGCACCGGGAGAAAATTCGCGATGACGATCCCAGTGTCATGCTAGTGAGCCCGAAGCTGCCGAAACGTCTGCCGAAAGATATCAGTGAAGAGCAGGTCGATGCCTTACTGGATGCGCCGGATCCCAATGACCCAATTGAATTACGCGACAAGGCGATGCTGGAATTGCTCTATGCGACAGGACTGCGTGTGACTGAATTGGTCAGCCTGACGATGGAAAATGTCAGCCTTCGCCAAGGAGTGGTGCGGGTTACGGGTAAAGGTGACAAAGAACGCTTGGTGCCGATGGGAGAAAATGCCGTTGATTGGATTGAGCAGTTTCTTGAAACTGGCCGTCCGCAGTTACTGGGCGAGAAAAGCTCCGATGTGGTGTTTCCCAGCAAGCGTGCCAAGCAAATGACGCGGCAGACCTTCTGGCACCGGATCAAGCATTATGCAGTGTTGGCCGGAATTGATTCAGATAAGCTCTCTCCCCATGTGATGCGCCATGCTTTCGCGACCCATTTGTTAAATTACGGCGCGGACTTACGAGTGGTGCAGATGTTGCTGGGTCATAGTGATTTATCGACAACGCAGATCTATACTCATGTGGCGACCGAGAGGTTGAAGCAGCTGCATGAAACACACCATCCGCGAGCATAGCGAAATCCAACTATGATCGAAAAGGCTATCAAGCCGAAATAACGTTATACTGCTGGTTGGTTGAACGGTGGGCATATACACGAAGAGCCTAGAACTCAATTCCAAGATCTAGGAATCAGGCTCCAGTCTTCTCATTTATTATTGAACTATGAAAGTTTCTGGGACTCTTACTGGTCTTATTATTTATCTATATTTTGCTTAAAAGGAAATAGTCGAATGCACTTTTTTGGCCGTACGATACTTGCAACTGCTGTGGCACTGACTGCTTTTACAGCAGCGGCAAAGCCTGATGATGCTGCAATCAAGACGAAACTTAGTGGCTTGGGACTAGCGCCGGTCTCTATTACGCCTTCTCCGCTTTCTGGTCTGAACGAAGTGGTTACAGAACGTGGTATCGTTTACGTTTCTGATGACGGTAACTATTTCCTTGCCGGTCAACTATATAAGAATGATGGTGCTCAGCCCGTTAACTTGACTGAACAAAAAATGGCGAAGCTGAATAAGGATAAGTTGCAGGGGATGGAAGACGAGATGATCGTCTACCCGGCAAAAGATGAAAAATATGTGGTGACGGTATTTACTGATACCAGCTGTGGCTACTGCCGAAAGCTGCACAGTGAGATGAGTGCCTACAATGATGCCGGTATCACGATTCGTTATCTTGCCTTCCCGCGCGGTGGCGAGCGTTCACGTAACTTTGCCGAGATGAGTGCTATCTGGGGGGCGAAAGACCCGGCCGCTGCGATGAATGATGCGAAGAGCACTGGCTTTACCCCGAGTAGCGATGCGCAGCGTGAGGATCTGGTACGTAAGCATTATCAGCTTGGTGTGGCGATGGGTGTGAGTGGTACGCCTGCGATGGTGTTGGAAGACGGCACTATGTTACCGGGTTATCAGCCTGCCGACATGCTGCGCAAGATGCTCGATAGCCGAAGCTAACCGTATTTTTCCGGCAGTAGTTGAAACCCGGATTCGAGTTATCGAATTCGGGTTTTTTATCTCTGGCAGAGCCTCTATAATGCTTAGAACTCTCACCTCGTGCCTCGCACCGGGTCTTTATTCAGCACAAACTTAGCCTTGTTATGATTGAAATTAAACGTCGCTCACAAGCCGAGACTTCCGGCTTTTCAGATGCTATTCATCCGTTGTTAAAACGTATTTATGCCAGTCGTGGCTTGGCTTCCGATGCTGATCTTGAGCGTGGAGCCCGGGGATTGCTGGGCTTCAACCGGCTTCATGGTATTGACCCGGCTGTAGAGCTGCTCGTATCGGCACTGGCGGAGAGCCGCCGGATCATCGTCGTTGGTGATTTTGATGCCGATGGGGCAACCAGCTCGGCACTGTCTGTGCTGGCGCTAAAGATGCTGGGCTGTCGCAATGTCGACTATTTGGTACCAAACCGGTTTGATGATGGTTACGGCCTGAGTCCTGAAGTGGTTGAGCAGGCGGAAGCGCGTGGTGCTGAGCTGATCATGACGGTGGATAATGGGGTATCTTCTCTTTCCGGGGTGGCGGCGGCAAAAGCCAAGGGGATTCAGGTGTTGGTTACCGACCATCACTTGCCGGGGGATGAACTGCCGCAGGCCGATGCTATCGTGAATCCTAACTTGCACGAGTGTGACTTTCCGTCAAAGGCATTGTGCGGGGTTGGAGTGGCATTCTATCTGATGCTGGCTTTGCGCGCAGAGCTACGCCAAAACGGATGGTTTACTACTCAGGGAATCGCTGAACCTAATCTGGCAGAGCTGCTGGATTTAGTCGCTCTGGGAACGGTTGCTGATGTGGTTGCGCTGGACGGCAATAACCGAATACTGGTTCATCAGGGGTTGCAGCGAATTCGTGCCGGCAAGTGCCGGCCGGGGATCCAGGCATTGATTGAGGTCGCCAACCGTGATCCTGCAAGGCTGGTTTCCAGTGATTTGGGGTTTGCCCTCGGCCCGCGTATTAATGCTGCAGGGCGCTTGGATGATATGTCGTTTGGCGTCGAGTTGCTGCTTTGTGACAATATCCAGGCGGCACGGCGGATGGCCTCTGAACTTGACGCGTTGAACCAGACTCGGAAAGAAATCGAACACGGGATGAAAGAAGAGGCGCTGGCCATTTGCGAGCGACTGAAGTTCAATCAGCAAGATATGCCCTATGGCCTTGCCCTGTTCCAGCGTGACTGGCACCAAGGGGTGATTGGGATCCTGGCCTCGCGGATCAAGGAACTGTATCACCGCCCAGTGATTGCGTTTGCCGATGCCGGCAACGGTGAAATTAAAGGCTCGTGCCGCTCGATTCCCGGTCTGCATATGCGTGATGTGCTAGATGGGATTGATACCCAGAATCCGGGGATGATTTTGAAATTTGGCGGCCACGCCATGGCGGCAGGCTTGACGATACCGGAAGACAAACTGACGGCATTTAGCCAGGCGTTTGATCTGGCGGTACGCAAGGAGCTGGACGAAGATGCGCTCAAGGGCGTGCTGTTAACGGATGGTGAGTTAAACCGTCATGAGCTTAACCTGCAGACAGCTGAGGTACTGCGGGCGGGCGGACCTTGGGGGCAGCAGTTTCCGGAGCCAATGTTTGACGGAAAGTTCCGTCTGCTGCATCAGAAGCTGGTGGGCGGTAAGCACCTCAAGATGATGCTCGAGCCTGTCACGGGCGGCAGCGTTATTGATGGTATTGCCTTTAATATTGATATTCGCCGCTGGCCGGATGCCTCGGTACAGCAAGTTCAGCTGGTGTACCGCCTGGATGTCAATGAGTTCAGGGGAAACAGCAGCGCCCAGCTGATGATTGAGCATATTGAAGCGTTATAATTGTAACTGTCGGGAGCGGGGCTTCGAAGTGCCGCGATTGTGATCAAGATCGTTATTACCCTCTTGGTTAAGAGGGTAAATAGATTATTTCAAGATGGTGACGAGACTGTTTCTGTGACCAAGATAAAAAAATAAATTCACCGATAACCTTTCTTCCCCTCTGTATATTCTATCTACAATTCGATAGAATTCATCGGTTATGTCCGTTTCGGCTATGAAGAGTGGCAATGTTCGAGATTAATCCTATTAAAAACCGACTTGAGGATGTGTCAGCACGTACTGATATCCTTAGGGGGTACCTTTGACTATGATGCTAAGAAAGAGCGTCTAGAAGAGGTCAATGCAGAACTAGAGCAACCAGATGTATGGAATGAGCCAGAACGTGCTCAGGCTCTAGGTAAAGAACGCGCAGCACTAGAAGCTGTGGTTGATACTATCGATCAGCTGGATCAAGGCGTTGAAGACGTTGAAGGTCTGCTTGAGCTGGCCGTTGAAGAAAACGATCAGGAAACGTTTGATGAGATCGAGCCGGAACTGGCAGAGCTGGAAGCCAAGCTAGCGAAGCTGGAATTCCGTCGAATGTTTGCTGGCGATCACGACGAATCCGATTGTTATATCGATCTTCAGGCGGGTTCAGGTGGTACTGAAGCTCAGGACTGGACCTCGATGATGCTGCGCATGTACTTGCGCTGGGCTGACGCGAAAGGTTTCAAAACTGAGGTGATCGAAGTTTCAGAAGGTGAAGTGGCAGGTCTGAAATCTGCAACGGTTCGAATTAGCGGCGAATACGCTTACGGCTGGCTGCGCACGGAAACCGGCGTTCACCGTTTGGTACGTAAGTCACCGTTTGATTCCGGCGGTCGTCGTCATACCTCATTTGCTTCAGCGTTTATTTACCCTGAAGTTGATGACAACATTGCTATCGATATTAACCCATCTGATCTGCGTATTGACGTATACCGTGCATCAGGTGCGGGTGGTCAGCACGTTAACACCACAGAATCTGCGGTACGTATTACCCACGTACCGACGAATACCGTGGTGCAGTGCCAGAATGACCGTTCTCAGCACAAAAACAAAGATCAGGCGATGAAACAGTTGAAAGCAAAACTGTTTGAGCTTGAGATGCAAAAACAAAATGCCGAGAAGCAGGCCAATGAAGACTCGAAGTCTGACATTGGTTGGGGTAGCCAGATCCGTTCATACGTACTGGATGACTCCCGCATTAAAGATTTGCGTACCGGGGTGGAAAATCGTAACACCCAAGCGGTACTGGACGGTGACTTAGACCGTTTTATTGAAGCTAGCCTGAAATCAGGTCTGTAACCGAATTCGGTTAAAAATTTAAGGTTAACCCATGACTGATCAATTACAAGATGAGAATAAGCTGATTGCCGAGCGTCGCGCGAAACTGGATATGATTCGCGAGAAGTGTAAGGCAGCCGGTCACCCGAATGATTTCCGTCGCGATAGCTTAGCGGCAGACCTGCAGGCTAAATTCGGCGAACTATCGAAAGAAGAGCTGGAAGAAGCGGGCAACGTGGTTGCTATCGCAGGTCGCATTATGGCCAAGCGTGGTCCATTCCTGGCGATCCAAGATGTGTCTGGCCGTATCCAGGCTTACGCAGACAAAGCTGTTCAGAAAGAGCTAAAAGAAAAATACTCTGGTCTAGATATCGGTGACATCATCGGTATTAAAGGTGCGCTTCATAAGTCAGGTAAAGGTGATCTTTATGTGAATATGGACGAATACGTACTGCTGACTAAAGCACTGCGTCCGCTTCCGGAGAAATTCCACGGCCTGACGGATCAGGAAATGCGTTACCGTCAGCGTTACGTTGACCTGATCGTGAACGAAGAATCTCGCAATGCGATGATGATGCGTTCTAACGTAGTTAGCGCGATCCGTAACTTCATGACAACCAAAGGTTTCATGGAAGTTGAAACGCCAATGATGCACGTGATCCCTGGCGGTGCGACAGCACGTCCGTTTATTACGCATCACAACGCGCTAGACATCGATATGTACCTGCGAGTTGCGCCAGAGCTTTACCTGAAGCGTTTGGTTGTGGGTGGCTTCGAACGTGTGTTCGAAATTAACCGTAACTTCCGTAACGAAGGTCTGTCTCCACGCCACAACCCAGAATTCACGATGATGGAATTCTATATGGCATACGCAGATTACAATGATCTGATGGATCTGACCGAAGAAATGCTAAGCAGTATTGCGATGGATCTATGCGGTTCGCCAAAACTACCATATGGCGATGAAACGATTGACTTCGGTGGTCCATACCCACGTCTGAGCATGCTGGACGCGATCAAGAAGTACAACCCAGACAATGCGACTATTCAGCAAATGACCTATGACGATGTTCGTAACGTCGACTTTATGCGTGATTTGGCCGAGTCTCTAAGCATTGCTATCGAAAAATTCTGGACTTGTGGTCAGCTTCTGGAAGAAATCTTTGGTGAAACGGCAGAGCCGCAGCTAATGCAGCCAACGTTTATCACTGAATACCCTGCTGATATCTCGCCGCTTGCACGCCGTAACGACGAGAACCCGTTCATTACCGACCGTTTTGAATTCTTCATTGGTGGCCGTGAAGTAGCCAATGGCTTCTCTGAGCTTAACGATGCTGAAGATCAGGACAAGCGTTTCAAAGCTCAGGTTGAAGCGAAAGATGCGGGTGATGACGAAGCGATGTTCTACGACGCTGACTACATCACAGCTCTAGAGCACGGCCTACCGCCAACAGCGGGTCAGGGTATTGGTATCGACCGTCTGGTGATGCTGTTTACTAACACGCATACCATCCGTGACGTTATCCTGTTCCCGGCAATGCGCCCGCAGAGTAATGCCTAATATCTGCTAAGGTATTATCAGATTAATAAAGCCACCCATAGGGTGGCTTTTTTTTGTAATAATAATCAAAGAATTACAATCTGTATTGCTTGGTGTTGCATTTGAATGCTGTATAATTACCGCTGAAACAATCATCATATTAATAATAAGCTAAGGGATTATAATGAAGTTCCGTATTGCGTCATTGGCCATTGCACCACTATTGCTATCAGGTTGTATCTCGACGAAGTTGACCCCACCATCATCAGACTATGTCGGTAATTTGCCAGATGCATACAAGGTCGAACTTAATAAACTTAATGATGTGCCTTCCACACCGTTTCGAGGTGGTGTTCAGACTTTTCAGTTTGATGAAGAAAATTCATTGCTGACGGTTATCTATCGTTTACCTAACCCGCGCTGGTATTGGAATACCCACAAGTCGCAGGCAGAGAAAGACATATTTCCTTATGTGTGTGAGCAGTTTGGCGGAGCAATTGAAAATGGGCTAGGCGTACGTTATTGGTACTCCGGCAATGGTGGTTTTGCCACTGATGTTGTTACAGCAGAGACCTGCCATAACTTAAGTCAGCCAACAGAGAGCTAATCCCATCCCCAAGTGATCTCGTCCTGATTCCTTCAGCTTGATGTCACTTGGTATATTGCCTCTTTTCTCGCTGTCATATCGATATTGGAGTGTTAGGGAGAGAGGCGTATTCCTTCGTTTAACCAGAATTTCTTATAGTGGAAATAGGTTGCTTTTTATTCCTATAGTGGATTATTGGATGTGATTAGATTCACATTACAGGTATTTTTTGCCCTGTTAAATGGAACGATATTCTGCGAGTAATGTTCTATTCCTCATGCCCATAAGTTGCAGATAATTATATGTTTTAGTTTGTTATGCTGTAATTTATCTGTTCTAACGGTGTTTAATCTTGTATTTCATTTGTAGTTAAATTGTAAAAATTGTTCTTTTCAGTCGAATCCATCTGTGTAAAATGTCGTCCAACCCACGAGGAACAGTGGGAACAGGAAGTAAGCGAAACTTAAACAAGCACAACCTACTGGAGATGGACGATGAAGAAATCGCTATCAGGAAAAATATTCGCAGGCCTATTTGCTGGTCTGATATTAGGTACCGCGATTCAGTACCTGTTTAACGGCGTGACATTGATGGATACCTATGTACTTGGCCTGGCAGAAGGTGCTGGCGGTATGTTTGTTTCACTGATCAAGCTATTGGTCGTGCCATTAGTTTATGTCTCGATTGTTTGCGGTATCGTTGATCTGAAAGACATTACGGCATTTGGTCGCTTGGGTGGTAAAACCTTTGGTCTCTACATTATCAATACCATCATCGCGATCACCGCAGCCCTGACGGTTGGGATGATTTTCCAGCCTGGTGCAGATGCGAACTTGGCCGGTACGGTATCAGAAACGGTTAAACTGACAACCACGGAAACTCCTGATATTTTCTCACTGATTGTTAACATCGTACCAAGCAACCCAGTACAAGCTTTTGCAAGTGGAGATATGCTACAGATTATCTTCATGGCGATTCTGACAGGTCTTGCAATTCAGGCACTGGATAGTCGTGGTGGTCCTGCCATCAAGACATTCAAGATGGCCAACGAAATCATGATGAAGCTGGTTGGCCTGGTGATGAGCCTGGCGCCATACGGTGTATTTGCCCTGATGGTTCAGCTAGGTGCTACCCTGGATGCCAATACACTGATGTCGGTAGCCGGTTACGTCGCGCTGGTTGTTGCGATGCTGGTATTCTGGATTTTCTTCTTCTATCCAATGATGGTTGGCCTGACGACAGGCATCAAGCCTTCTCAGTTCCTGCGTCATACTCGTGAGCAGATCCTGTTCTCGCTATCGACGGCAAGCTCGAATGCCACGATTCCGGTTACGATGCGTACCCTGACTGACAAGATTGGCGTCTCAAAGTCAGTAGCCGGTTTCGGTGTACCACTAGGTGCGACCATGAATATGTCAGGTGTGTCTATCTACATCGCTCTGGCTACTATCTTCGTCGCCAATGCTTTCGGCCAGCCAATTAACAGTGCCGACCTATTTACCCTAGGATTGACTATTCTGCTACTGTCTATCGGTGCGGGTGGTGTACCAGGTGGTGGTGTGGTGATGGTTGGTGTCTTGCTTCACCAACTAGGTCTTCCGCCTGAAGGTCTAGCGATTGTTGCCGCTGTTGACCGTATCAATGATATGTTCTGTACCAGCTCTAACGTTGTCGGTGATACCGCAGTGAACACCATTGTCGCAAAAAGTGAAAACGAGATTGGTGTTGATGAGAACGATGCACAACCGGAAGCGGTAACAGTGAGTTAACTCACAATAAGATAATGATTTAAAAGCGCCTTCGGGCGCTTTTTGCGTTTTGGTGCGACAATTTATGTGAAAACCTTACAAGGATATCAATTATAATACCAAACAAGTTGCATTTATTGGGGCGAGATATTTATCATCAAACTCAGTCTTGGTTTATTGCAGATGGATTCTCCTGTGAGAATCGACGGTTTGAGATAACACGGCTAAGCCGTGGGTAACGAGTTAGGTGTTATTACTGGCAGATGGAAGGCGGTAAAGAATGAGCACAGAATTGAAGCGCGCTTCAGCCCTGGGGACATTAATCGTTCTAGGGGGCAACAATATACCCTGGATCACATCATTGGAGCAGGCAGGTTGGCTCTGCTATCGCTGTTATGATCTTCGTACTGCCGAATCATTGTTGCTTGAAGTGGGGCCTTGTATCGGTGTGGTTGATCTGACTCAGGACGAATTCAGCCTCAATGGTATCGCAGGGGTGGTTAACCGTAATAAGCAAGCCCGTTGGCTGGCTTTGGTCCGTGAAGAGCAACTCAATACGGAGTCAATCTGTCAGTTTATCGTGAGCTTCTGTATCGACTATTTTACTTCTCCGGTTCCTGAGTCTCAGTTACTGAAGACCATTGGTCATCAGTTGGGGATGCTGCAGCTGGAGCGTAAAGTGTGGCCTGAACTCGGTCAATTTGGCCAGCATGGATTGCAGGGTAATGCGGCTGCGATGAAGAAGTTACGTCATCAGGTAAAGCGTATGGCAGTGGCCGACATGCCGGTGTTTGTGCAGGGCGAGATAGGCACCGGCAAAGAACTGGTTGCTCAGGCAATTCACCAAGCCTCAACCAGGGCCAAAGCGGCGTTTGTTGGCGTGAGTTGTGAGGCGGTAAATGCGTCTTGGCAGATAACCGATGATGATAGCCAGCCAGAACAGAGCCGGTGCTGTTTTTCCGCAGCCGATCAGGGGGTACTGTATCTTGATGAAATATCTGGCCTGAATGATGAGCGGCAGCAGGAATTATTGTGCTTTCTACAAGATGGTAGCTTCACGACGGCAGGTGGTCGGCTGATACAGTCTGACATTCGTCTAATCGTATCGACGCGTTATCCACTGGAAGAGCTGCTGGCCGATGGGAAAATTCGTGAGGATCTTTATTATCGGTTGAACGTACTTAGCTTGACGGTACCGGCACTACGCGAGCGTGGCGAAGACATCTTGCTGTTGGCTGAGTACTTGTTGCTAAAGTTCTCCCGTCAGTACAACAGTGTTGCAAAGAGCATATCGGAGGAGGCACAGAAGCTGTTGTTGAACTATCCGTGGCCAGGTAATGTCCGTGAGCTGATTAGTCAGATCAAGCGAGCCATTCTTCTGACCGAAAGCAAAACGATTGAGGTTGAACACCTTGATCTTCCTCGCCTGGTGGATGACAAGCAGAGCTTGAAGAAAATTCGGGAAGAGTCAGAGCGAAGCGCATTACTAACGGTGCTGGAAAATAACAAAGGACAGATTTCTGCAGCCGCACGTGAGCTGGGAGTATCGCGTGCGACCATGTACCGGTTGCTGAATAAGCATGATTTGGTCCCGCCTCCCCGCCATCTTCGCCAAAGCTAAGCGATAGATGATGTAAACAGCCAAAGCGCCCTAGGGCGCTTACCAATCATGCTAATTTATTAACCTAATCCGAGGGTTACGAGGGGAATATGCGAGTCGGAACCAGAGAATTTAGCATAAAGTATTATTATGCATTTGGGTGCTAATATATACTTGTTTTATTTAACTAAGTGGTTAAAATTAAAACAACTTTACCCCTTTCCACTTATTACCAGGAGGAACATATGATGATTATCAGTACTTTGAAATATCTGCGTCCTGCTGGTGATGTCTCTAAGCACACCAACCAATAACAGCAATCCGCTGTGTAAACGGGCCGCGGATACCTGTCGCGGCTAGTAAAGTTGTCAGCCTGAACAGTTGTATCTGTGTCCCTCCGATAATTTATCTTATGGAGAGCACAACTATGCGCCAATCAGTCTATTTACGTATCGCCGTTTTGTTAATTCGTCTTGACGTTCATCGTGAAGATGCCGCCTGGCGTCGTGAACATCGTCGAATTACGATTCATCTCCCACATTTTTCTGAGCATATGCTGCAGGATGTCGGAGTCGGCAAAGATCAACGTATTGCACATAACCTTGTATCAACCAAAGCCACTCGCATGGCACGTCACCTGAGACGAGAATATAAATCACGACTCATGACGTAACGATAGCGCCTTGCTCTATACGTAAGGAGCAAGGCGCCACAACCAAAGTCGGCCTGCAAACTCAGGTCGAGGGCTTAACCAGCGTACTGACAACATGGGTTGTAACCAATGACAACGCTTTGTGACAATGCTTGCCTCGAGAGCGGAGGAGCGATACTGTACAGGAATAAATCTATCAATACCGGCTGCGACCGACGTTGGTTGAGCTAATGTTTTGGCCCCCGTTATCGGGGGCTTTTTCATTTGCCGCTGGCCGCTGGCCGCTGGCCGCAGAGTGGTATTATGGGCAAGGGTTGGAGTAAGTGATACCGACAGCTTCCAAATCGGCCAGCACCTCCTCACTGAGGGTGAGGTTAATACTGTTTATATTCGCTTCTAGCTGTTCAAGATCCGTTGCTCCAATGATATTGGATGCGATGAAAGGACGTTGGTTAACGAAGGCGAGCGCCATTTGGGCCGGATCCAAGCCATGTTTTCTGGCGACATCAACATAGGCTTGAGTTGCGGCTACTCCCTGCGGGTTGAAATAACGCGAAAATCGTTCAAACAGGGTACAGCGGGCACCATCCGGCCGGGCTCCGTTTAAATATTTGCCGCTTAGCGTACCGAATGCCAGTGGTGAATAGGCCAACAGCTCCACCCCTTCATGATGGCTGATCTCTGACAGGCCAATCTCAAAGCTTCGGTTAAGCAGGTTGTAGGGGTTTTGAATTGAAATCACACGCGGGAGGTTATGCTTTTCGGCCAGGCGCAGGAACGACATGACTCCCCATGGTGTTTCATTTGACAGACCGATATAACGGATTTTACCGGCACGGATCAACTCGGCCAGTGCTTCTAGTGAGTCGGAGAACGTCACACCGGAATGGTCTTCTTGGTATTGGTAGTTGAGGTTGCCAAAACAGTTGGTTTCCCGTTGCGGCCAGTGCAGTTGGTAGAGATCAATATAATCGGTCTGCAGGCGATTGAGGCTAGTTTCAATCGCGTCATGGATATTGCGTCGATCCAATGCCATATTTTCACGGATATAGGGCAGCCCTCTGGGGCCTGCAACTTTGGTAGCCAGCACCACCTTGTCTCGCTTACCGGATTTTTTCAGCCAGTTACCGATATAGGTTTCGGTCAGCCCTTGGCTCTCGGGTTGAGGCGGCACCGGATACATCTCCGCGGTATCGATGAAATTCACACCGCGCTCAAAAGCCAAATCCAGTTGGCTGTGCGCTTCCGATTCGCTGTTTTGTTCGCCGAAGGTCATGGTGCCGAGGCAGATTTTACTGACTTCTAGCGAAGAGTGGGGGAGTTTATGGTATTCCATCAGCCCTCCTTGGACCGGTTATTTATCTTGAATATAACCTGTCTTTCAGAAGCTGAGAAGACTGTAAAATCAACAAGATCTATATTTAATCTATCAGTCGCACCTTGCCGTAATTGCTAACCTGTCACATAGTTATACACTGATGATACAAACGATCCGATTTTCGGTCGCAGGGATCCTAGGAGATATAATGAAACTATCTCAGTTGAAGCATTGGTTGAAAGCACATGATGGAAAGGCGCCAAAATGTATTCTGACCAGCTATGCGGGCTGCTCGGATTACCTAATGGAAGTTGAGTTTAAACATCAACTGGAGCCGTTGAAGGATGATAATGACGCAATGCTGCGTTTTCAGTCTATCGAGCAGGTCAAAGATCTTCTCCGTCCGTTGGGGATCACTTCTGTCGTACTACGGGTGACCGACCCTTATGATGAATTCTCGCCTGATGGCAAGGTGTCAGAGTGCCGGGAAGATATGACTATCTCGTTATAAAATGAAATATCGCTCAAGCAGTTCTGCAGTGAAGTTGGTTTTCAGATAAAAGCCACGCGGAAGGGTTTTTATTGGCTGACCATTCGCTCCATAGGCTTCTGTCAATGCTTTGCTGTTGGCGGCTTTCGGACGAAGCTGCAAGATCTCTCCGTGCCGAGCAGTGATCTGTTCAACTTGCCCTAATACGATCATATCCATTAGTTCCTCCCAGTCTCGTCGCAAGCGCTGTTCTTCATTGGCCGATGGGCTCCAAAGCAATGGCGAGCCGACATGACGGTCAGCCAACGGAATATCTCGCTCGCCTTCTACCGGGATCCAAAGTACTTTGGCTAACTTATGTCGTATATGGCTATTTTCCCAATGTAGCCCCTGGAGGCCAATTAACGGGGCTACACAGACAAATGTGGTTTCTAGCGGCTTACCGTGATAACCAATCGGAATGGTTTTGAGTTCAATTCCCAAATCGACAAAGTCGGGAACGGGTTGACTGCCTGCTGTTGCACCAAGATGCCACTCGAGTAATTGGCCGACCCAGCCTTTATCCCGCTTTAGGTCCGGTGGTGTGGCGATACCTGCCTGTTGGGCCAACTCACCCAGAGTTAAGCCAGCTAAATCATGGGCTCGGTTTAGGAGTTCTTGTTCAGTTTGGGGAGTTGGGCGCATAACATTAGAGGCCAGTTTTAGATGGTTCGTTGCTTAAGTCGAAATACTATCATAGCGGCTTTATGCTGATAATAGCTGGAAACGAGATCATCGTTAGTCACTCGGACGCAGTCGCCTACAGCCTTGATGGTTACCCCGCCGTCATCACGCGGTTAAAAAACGCTCGATCCTGTTGTCAACAAGAGGTGTTACGAAGGTATATCTTGTCGCGCTTGTTGTTAAGTTTATGAATAATAATAGTTTTTATTGTTTTTAAAGATGGGGTGGTTGAGTTGGTAATGAAGATAACGCGCCTTATACAGTAAGAATGTAAGGATCTTTCACAAAGATATCCACAGGATGTTTGGATAAATCTTTTTATTTATCACTATCTGGTTATTTATCCAGGTGTTCGAGGAGTTTTTGAGCATGATGGTGGTGGGTTTTTGTTCAAATTGGAGCTGGGCATGTGGATAACGCCATGATTGGTTGATCTTTGACCGATCCATTTTTTCTAACAAAAATGATCCTCTTATTATCATCGAATGATTTTGGGGTTGTTTTTAACTTATTGTTTATTATGTCATTATTTATTGTTTGTTAGCGGGTGATAACGATATTTTATGATTGCCCACCTGGTAAAACTGACCTCTGACGGGGCTTCTGCACAAATCTATCCACAGAAAGCGTGTATAAATGTGGCATAGGTCTCATTTGTCTGTTTATAAACTATTCGGTTATTTGAAGTTATCCATAAACTGAGTGCTAGGTAGGAAAAAACGGTTATTAATTAGAATGTTTGTTTACCCATTGCATCGACTGTGAAAAAATCACTGCTAATAGAGAATTATACTTGAGGTCGTCCAGTGATTGATGGCGATGGGTACCGCCCTAATGTAGGGATAGTTATCTGTAATAGCCATGGCCAAGTATTCTGGGCTCGACGATATGGACAGCATTCCTGGCAGTTTCCGCAAGGCGGTATTGATGAAGGGGAAACCCCTGAGCAGGCCATGTATCGGGAACTGTATGAGGAAGTAGGGCTTACTAAAAAAGATGTCCGAATTTTGGCGTCAAGCCGTCACTGGCTACGTTATAAATTACCCAAGCGTCTTGTAAGGTGGGACTCTAAACCTGTTTGTATCGGGCAAAAGCAAAAATGGTTTTTGCTCAGCTTGGAATGTGATGAGTCAAAGGTGAATATGCAGCGTGGCAACACGCCTGAGTTTGATGGTTGGCGGTGGGTGAGTTATTGGTACCCAGTGCGTCAAGTCGTGTCTTTTAAGCGGGATGTTTATCGACGCGCGCTGAAAGAGTTTGCCGCGATGGCCATGCCATTCAAAGAAAGAAAAGAGCGCAAGATCAAGCGAAGAGGCAAGCGAGGATAGCTCAGCTAGAGTCTGTTGACCTTGCATCGCCTTTCCTGCTGGAGGCGATTTTTTACGATAACAAGGCGGAGGAGTTCAATCATAGCTTTCTATATTGACATTCCGATAACGCAGTTAGCGAGGAAAATAGTCCCAGCCCTTCGGGAAGAGGCTAACAAGGCTTCATTCTGCGTTACTCAGAACTTATTTAGCGGGCTAAACCGCATTCTTCGTGCCTTGCCTGAAGACCTTTTTAGTCTCTACAGGTGTGGCGCAGAAAGGCCAACAGACCCTAGGGTTTATTATGCTGACGCAGCTTAGAGAAATTGTAGAGAAAGTCGCAAGCGCACAAAGTTTGATTGAAGCGCTCGATCAGCTTGTCGTCAGTACATGCCGGGCGATGAAAACAGAGTGTTGCTCTGTTTATATTGCAGACCATAAACGTAAGCAGTATACCCTGATGGCAACGCAGGGGCTGAGAAAGCCCCATCGCCAGATCGGGTTGGCATTTGGTGAAGGCCTTGTTGGCTTAGTGGGCAGTCGTGCCGAGCCAATCAATGTCGCCGATGCAAGGCATCACCCTCATTTCAAACATCTTCCCGGTACGGGGGAAGAGTCTTTTTGTTCGTTTTTTGGTACACCTATTATTCATCAGCGCCAGGTCTTGGGTGTATTGGTTATTCAGCAGCGCCAGCGGCGGGAGTTTGATGAAAGTGAAGAATCTTTCATGGTTACTTTGGCAGCCCAGCTCGCGGTGATCTTTGCCCATGCCAGAGCACAGGGCATGTGGCCGGATCAGCGTAATGGCCTGCATCTGATAGGTTCAGCAGCTTCGACCGGTGTGGCGGTTGCCCGTGCCTGGTGGGATGATAATCAACCTCGATTGGAGCAGGTACTGCCTGCCTCTTGCCTGGATACAGAAGCGGAGCTGGAAAGGCTGAGCATTGCTATCGAGCTTGCCAGTGCGGAGTTTCGCCGACTGCGAAAGCGTTTCGATAATGACCTGCATAAAGAGACATTGGCTATCTTCGATCTGTTTAGCCACTTGCTCAATGATCCGATGCTACGCAAAGATTTGTTCGCCAAGATTGAAGGTGGTGATTTGGCAGAGTGGGCAATCCGACAGGTGGTTGAAGCCTACTCTGATCGTTTTGCCAACATGAAGGATGAATACCTGAAAGAGCGAGCACAGGATATTCGTGAACTTGGCCAGCGCCTGTTGTTCTTTCTCAATAATGACGATGTCACCGAGTATCAGTGGGATGAGCCTATTGTACTGTTAACCCGTGAACTGACGGCTGCGATGCTCGCAAGTATTCCTCGAGAAAAACTGGCTGCGGTTGTGGCGCAGGAAGGGGCGGCAAACTCTCATGCTGCTATCTTGTCCCGAGCATTGGGTATTCCTGCCATCATGGGGGTCGACTTTATTCCGGAGGTTGTTCATAACTGTCAGGTGGTGGTTGATGGTTACCGGGGTGACTTCCTGGTAAATCCTAACCGGCACGTACTGGCCGAATATACTCGCCTGCTTAAAGAAGAAAATGAGCTTACCAAGACGGTGGAGGAGGAGCTCAATAAAGCCTCTTATACTCAGGATAACCAGCGTATTCATATTCATCTCAATGCCGGTTTGAGTGCTGATACCAGTATTGCCGTCAATAAAGGGGTGGACGGTGTTGGTTTATACCGAACCGAAGTCCCGTTTTTATTGCAGCGTAGTTTTCCATCCGAAGAAGAGCAAACCCAGCAGTATCGAGCAATATTATCGACTTATCGCGATAAGCTGGTGGTGATGCGCACGCTCGATATTGGTGGCGACAAGCCGTTGCCCTATCTTGCGATAGAAGAAGATAACCCGTTTCTGGGCTGGCGGGGGATCCGCTTTACCTTGGATCATCCTGAAATTTTCCTGATCCAGGTTCGTGCGATGCTTAAAGCGAGTATCGGCTTGGAAAATATGGACATTTTGCTACCGATGATCTCCGGTATTTCCGAGCTTGAAGAATCTAAGGCATTGATCGAAAGGGCTTATACGGAAGTAGCCAAATATGCCACAGAGCAAGGTAAGGTCCTCAAGCGACCTCGGCTGGGGATAATGATTGAAGTCCCGTCGATACTGTACCAACTGCATGCGCTGAAGGGGATGGTTGACTTTATTTCTGTCGGTAGCAATGACCTGACGCAGTATTTACTGGCCGTTGACCGGAACAATTCGCGGGTTGCAAATGTCTATGATGCATTGCATCCTGCGGTACTTCATGCCCTGAAGCATATTATTGATACCAGCAAGGCGTTAAATATACCGGTGAGTGTCTGCGGCGAGCTAGCTGGTGACCCGGTAGGGGCATTATTGCTGGTTGGGATGGGATACCGCTCATTGAGTATGAATACCCGTAACGTTGCCAAGATTAAGTATATCTTACGCCATATTTCGGTCAGTGAGATGGAGCAGCTGGTTCAATTTGCTTTACAGGCCACATTGGCCGATGATGTGCGCAGAAAGGCAACTGAGTTTGTCGATGAGCGCGGTTTAGGTGGGTTTATTCGCGCGGGTAAGCAGTAGGTTAGAATGATAGATCATGCGTTATGGCTGTTTGCCATGTGTTTAGTGCTGGGCAGTGGGGTCGGTTTACTCGCGGGGATGCTGGGCATTGGCGGTGGCTTGGTGGTAGTACCGGCTTTGGTATGGCTACTGCCCCGAGCGGGTATTGATAGTGAATTGGTGATGCATATTGCCTTGGCGACATCATTGGCCAGTATTGTATTGACCTCTGGCTCGTCGGCTCGTAATCATATCAAACTGGGCAATGTGGATTTCTCGATTGTGAAGTCTCTGGCTCCGGGGGTGATTATTGGCGGACTTGGCGGTAGCATTATTGCTGAGTTGGTTCCGACTGAACTATTGCCGAAAATATTTGCCGTAATAGTGTTGTTACTGGCGTTGCAAATGCTGGTATCAATGCGGATTTCTGGCCAGCGTCCGTTACCGGGGCCGGTGAAGACGGTGTGCAGTGGCGGGGTGATCGGTGTGGTATCGAGCTTAGCCGGTATTGGTGGTGGTTCTCTGACCGTACCATACTTAAGCTGGCACGGTGTGGAAATGCGCCGGGCAATCGGCTGTGCCTCGTTGTCGGGGGCATTGATTGCGGTGGCTGGTATGGTTGGCTTTATTACCGCAGGCGTTGGTGACGAGGCATTGCCTGCGATGAGTATTGGGTATGTTTATTTGCCGGCGTTGGTTGGGATTGTAATGACCTCGATGGTCACAACCCGCTATGGTGCGGCATTGGTCAGCCGTTTGCCGACCATGACATTGAAAAAGATTTTTGCCGTCTTTTTGTTGGTTATCAGCACGAAGATGTTTTTGGGATAATTGCTTCAAGTGGTGAGATACTAGAACTTGCTGCTAATTTCTGAGATTGATTTAATGAGCCAAGGTTATTTGACGTTTCCAAACATTGACCCGATTTTGATTGAGATCGGTCCGCTGGCAATTCGCTGGTATGGTCTGATGTATCTGCTGGGTTTTGTTTTTGCCATGTGGCTGGCGAATCGCCGGGCAGACAAACCGGGCAGCGGTTGGACCCGTGAGCAGGTCAGTGACTTGTTATTTGCCGGCTTCCTCGGCGTCGTCCTGGGTGGCCGTATTGGCTATGTGATTTTCTATAACTTTGACCTGTTTCTTGCCAACCCGCTCTACTTGTTCAAAGTCTGGACAGGCGGCATGTCATTCCATGGCGGCCTGCTGGGGGTGATCACGGCGATGTTCTGGTATGCCCATAAGCATGGCCGGACTTTTTTCAACGTGGCAGATTTTATTGCGCCGCTGGTACCGTTTGGTCTCGGTGTCGGGCGGTTGGGCAACTTTATTAACGGCGAGCTGTGGGGGCGTACGACCGATGTGCCGTGGGCAATGGTGTTTCCGACCGGTGGCCCGCTGCCTCGTCATCCATCACAGTTGTATGAGTTCTTCTTAGAAGGCCTGGTATTGCTGGTTATTCTGAACGTATTTATTCGTAAGCCACGCCCTGCAGGTGCCGCATCTGGCTTGTTCCTGTTCGGTTACGGCAGCTTCCGCTTTCTCGTCGAGTATTTTCGTGAGCCGGATGCGCATTTAGGCTTGTTTGGCGGCTGGATCAGTATGGGACAGATCTTGTCTCTACCTATGGTTATTGGTGGTCTTTTGATGATGGTTTGGGCATATAAAACTCAGCCTAAAGGCAAGACAGCCTAACATCTGGTTACGGTGACTCATAACATAAGGGCAGTACCTTTTGGGTGCTGCCTTTTTTGTATTCTGATAAAATCGGGCGCAATTTTGTGTCTTGGTACCTTGCTACTTTGGTGGACAGGACACGGCTCTGAAATAAACGGGTGGGACGATGAAACAGTATTTAGACCTCTGTCAACGAATTGTTGACGACGGTACTTGGATTGAAAACAAGCGAACCGGCAAGCGATGCCTAACCGTGGTGAATGCCGATTTAACTTACGATGTGGCCAACAACCAGTTCCCACTGATCACGACGCGTAAGAGTTTCTGGAAGGCGGCAATTGCTGAATTGCTAGGTTATATCCGTGGTTATGACAATGCGGCTGACTTCCGTGCTCTGGGTACCAAGACCTGGGACATGAATGCCAATGATAACGAGGCATGGCTAAATAACCCCCATCGTAAAGGCCCTGATGATATGGGGAGAGTGTATGGCGTGCAGGGGCGAAGCTGGCAGAAGCCAGACGGCACGACGATTGACCAGTTGCGTAAAATTGTTGATGACCTGAGCCAGGGAATTGATGATCGTGGTGAAATCCTGACATTTTACAACCCGGGTGAGTTCGACATGGGGTGTCTGCGCCCATGCATGCATACCCATACTTTCTCGCTGTTGGGGGATACCCTGTACCTAACCAGCTACCAGCGTTCTTGTGACGTTCCGTTAGGCTTGAACTTCAATCAGATCCAAGTCTATACCTTGTTGGCATTGATGGCGCAGATCACGGGTAAGAAACCGGGTCAGGCCTATCACAAGATTATCAATGCTCACATTTACGAGGATCAGCTGGAGTTGATGCGTGATGTTCAGCTTAAGCGTGAGCCGTTTGAGTCACCGCAACTTATCATCAATCCGGAGATCAAGACGTTGGAGGATCTGGAGACCTGGGTAACTATGGATGACTTTGAAGTGGTGGGTTACCAGCATCACGAGCCGATCAAGTACCCTTTTTCTGTATAAGAGTGTTTCCCCGGGTAACAAAAATTTAGCGCTGAAATACTTTGGCGCTTGATACCGGAAATCAGAACAACAAAAAGCCCCGCATTGCGGGGCTTTTTTTATGCTTTGCTAGTTGCTAGTTGCTAGTTGCTAGTTGCTAGTTGCTAGTTGCTAGTTGCTAGTTGCTAGTTGCTAGTGCTTAGGCAGTAACAGCTAGGATAGTGCTCGGAATCGCTACAAACACTAGGCCAAGGTAGCCAGCAACAGCCATTTTGTTCTTGGTCGCCAGTTCGCCCAGGAAGAAAGCGGCTTTCAACGGTAGCTCACGCAGTACTGGTATACCAAAGATAAACAGTGTTGCCAGTACGTTGAACGACAGGTGTACCAGTGCAATTTGCAGAGCAAAGACGGCGAAGTCGCCAGAGATTGCTGTAGCAGCCAGCAGTGCTGTGATACAAGTACCGATATTGGCGCCCAGAGTGAAAGGATAAACATCACGCACTTTTAGCACGCCAGTACCCACTAGCGGTACCATTAGGCTGGTTGTTGTAGAAGATGACTGAACCAGAATAGTCACTACTGTACCTGATGCGATACCGTGTACTGGGCCACGGCCGATTGCACTCTTTAGAATTTCGCGAGCACGGCCAACCATCAGGCTGCGCATTAGTTTACCCATTGCTGTGATAGCAACGAAGATAAGTGCAATACCGATAAAGATGAGTACGACACCCCCCATATTGCCCATCGCTTCTAGTGGACCTTTCACCACTTCTACTGCAGGCTTGGTCAGCGGCTTCATGAAGTTCAGTCCCTTCATGCTCATATCGCCAGCACCCATCATTGGTGAAACTAACCATGACGATACTTTATCTAGTAGACCAAACATCATTTCCAGCGGAAGGAAGATTACAACAGCTAGTAGGTTAAAGAAGTCGTGAACCGTAGCACTTGCAAACGCGCGACGGAATTCGTCCTTGCAGCGTGCATGGCCAAGGCTAACTAGAGTATTGGTAAGAGTCGTACCGATATTGGCACCCATCACCATTGGAATAGCCGTTTCAACAGGCAGACCACCTGCAACAAGGCCTACAATAATTGAAGTAACAGTACTGGACGATTGAATCAGCGATGTAGCCACCAGGCCAATCATCAGACCGGCAATCGGGTGGGAAGCAAATTCAAACAGCGTTTTTGCTTGTTCACCTACCGACCATTTAAAGCCGCTGCTGACCATAGAGACAGCAACAAGTAGAACGTAAAGCATGAACGCTAGGTTTGCCCAGCGGACCCAGCGCATAGAGCTGTTCATTGGCTCAGCAGTAGTGGCTTGGGTAGTCATAATTATTTCTCCATGACAGGAATATGTCGTTTGGGTTTCATATTTTTGAAATCTGGGGGCGATGGTAGAGATCGAATATTTCAGAAATATGACACCGACTGTCATAAAGTAAATTTGTGCTTATTTTGTGACCGGCTGCAGCTGTGTGAAGTGTAATAAATACTTTACCTATGGTGGTAAGTTATTGATTTGTGGTTGTTCTTTTCCATTTTATTTGTTTTGGAAAAATGATGATGATTTAGGCTTTATTGCTTGAATATAGCTAGCTAGCAGTCATATTTTTCGCCTACTGTGTAATTTGATAGTAAGAAATACCTTTGTTTTATGACAGTGAAAAATTATTCTGCGGATATTACTTTGTTAGCCCTTAAATAGCTCGGTTTTTCCGATGTGTTATCTCTAAACAAACGATTTTTCACAATAGTAGTGTGACGACTAAACTAATTTTACACATTCTTTGTGATATCTGTTTCATGTAAAGGAGTTACGGTCGATGACCGAGGCAATTCGAAACTTTCTAAAATTAGAGTCTGCTGGCGGTATTATTTTAATTTTCGCCGCTGCGATCGCAATGATGATTGCGAATTCGCCGCTGGAGCCTCTATATAACGGCACGCTACATTCTTATGTTGCCGGCCTTTCTGTTGCGCACTGGATCAACGATGGCCTGATGGCAGTCTTCTTTCTATTGATTGGCTTGGAAGTTAAACGCGAGCTGATTGAAGGTGCGCTTAATACCAAAGAGAAAGCGATCTTCCCGGCGATTGCGGCTGTCGGCGGCATGCTTGCTCCGGCACTGGTTTATGTCGCATTCAACTATGCCGATCCGATGGCAATCAAAGGTTGGGCAATCCCTGCGGCGACGGATATTGCCTTCGCGCTGGGTATTATGGCACTGCTGGGTACCCGTGTGCCGGTTTCCCTTAAAGTGTTCCTGCTTGCCTTGGCTATTATTGATGACCTTGGTGTTATTGTGATTATCGCGCTGTTCTACAGCAGTGATCTGTCAACCCTGGCATTGGCTGTAGCGTTTGCCGCAACAGCAGCTCTGTTTGTAATGAATGCCAAGAACGTGACGAAGCTGTCTTGGTATCTCGTGGTCGGCGCTATCTTGTGGTTCAGTGTATTGAAGTCAGGTGTTCATGCGACACTAGCCGGTGTGGTACTTGGTTTTGCCATTCCGTTGAACGGTAAAGAAGGCCACTCGGAAAGCCAATCACCATTGAAGCACCTGGAGCATGTTCTGCACCCATATGTGGCATTCTTGATTCTGCCGTTGTTTGCCTTTGCCAATGCGGGGATCTCGCTAGAAGGCGTATCGCTATCCGGCCTGACATCTATGCTGCCACTCGGTATTGCACTGGGTCTGTTGATTGGCAAGCCGCTAGGGATCTTTACAGCCAGCTACCTGGCTGTGAAGGGGGGCGTGGCAAAATTACCTGATGGTATTGGTTTTTCCCATATCTTCGCAGTATCAGTGCTGTGTGGTATTGGCTTTACGATGTCTATCTTCATCTCGTCGCTGGCCTTTGTCGGTGCACCAGAAGATTTCAGCACTTATTCTCGATTAGGGATCTTGTTGGGGTCGACGGTATCAGCTGTTACGGGGTACTTGTTACTGAGCCGCGCGCTGCCAAAACAGTGCGTTGCCAAAACGGAGGCATAATATGAAGCGTTATCTTCTAAGCGTTGCAATCCTGATATCTTCAGCAGCCGTTGCGGCTCCTGATTATGACAGCTGCATCAATAATAGTAATACGGAAGTTTGTCAGGCCTATTTGGCCGGTCTTAGCCACGGTAAGGCTAGCGTTGATACTACGGCAATGGTTGAGCAGAAGGATACTTTCCGCTCCCGTGCCTTGGAGCAACGAGTAGGAGAGCGTTACCGTAAAACCGTGCAGGATGAGAAAAAGTCGATTCAGTCAACAAACTGATAAAGAATTATCTCTGATAGCTTATTCCGAAGCTGATAAAAGTTGAAGACCCCGGGGGCACAGCGTAAGCTGCGCATCTGGGGTTTTTTATATTTGGAAATTAGCATAACAGGATGTCTCATCTAAATTACAACCACCTCTATTACTTCTGGATGGTCTGTAAACAAGGTTCAGTAACGAAGGCCGCGGATGCATTATTTCTTGCTCCTCAAACGGTTACTGGACAAATCAGAGCGCTGGAAGAGAGACTGAAAGGCAAACTGACCAAACGGGTCGGGCGTAATATTGAACCGACCGAGCTGGGGCAGTTGGTATTTAAGTATGCCGACAAAATGTTTGACCTGAGTTACGAGATGCTGGATATCGTCAATTATACCCAGCGGGAAAACCAGCTACTGGAAGTAGGGGTCGCAGACGCCCTGTCAAAACGCCTAGTCAGTAAAGTGTTGCTGGAGGGGATCCCGGAAGATGAACGTATCCACCTACGTTGCTATGAGTCCACCCATGAAATGCTGCTGGAGCAACTCTCGCAGCACAAGCTTGATATGATCCTTTCTGACTGTCCCGTTGACTCGACACAGAGCCCGGGGCTATATAGTAAGAAGCTTGGCGAATCGACCATGAGCTTTTTCTGCTCGGTACCTGCAAAGGCTCTTAACTTTCCAGCCTGTATTGAAGACTATAAGTTATTGGT
Source organism: Photobacterium obscurum (assembly GCF_026191635.1). Classification (GTDB taxonomy): domain Bacteria; phylum Pseudomonadota; class Gammaproteobacteria; order Enterobacterales; family Vibrionaceae; genus Photobacterium; species Photobacterium obscurum. The sequence goes on along the minus strand of NZ_JAKRRW010000011.1, from coordinate 72,731 downwards.
ACCCGGCAGACGTACGGCGATGGGACGTAAGTTGCATCATTGGTTTGATCAGCAGGGGATCACGCCGAACATCCTCGGAGAGTTTGACGATGCGGCTTTGATGAAAGCATTTGGTTCGTATCATGAATCAATGTTTGTTGCGCCATCGATTTATGCAGTGGAAATCGAAGAGTCCAATACCATACGAGAAGTGAAGCGGGTAAAAGAAATTAAGGAAGAGTATTACGTTATTTTTGCCGAACGGATGATTATGCACCCGGCGGTAAAGAAGATCTGCGAAGCCGACTTCAGGAAGTTGTTTAAGTAATGTTGCACCTTTGCTGTTGAATTGGCGGTTTTTTAACGCCAATAACTAGCAAACCCAGTTTAAATTAAGTATATTAGCATTAACTTAAGTTAAAGTGGTGAAGGTATGGAACTGCAGCAAATGGAGCAGAATGCCCCTAAAGCCGTAGCATTACTGAAAGCCATGGCGAATGAACGACGTTTATTTATTCTGTGCTATCTGCTGGAAGAAGAAATGTCGGTTGGGATGATGAGTGAAAAGCTGGGTTTGAGTCAGTCTGCGTTATCTCAGCATTTGGCATGGCTACGGCGTGACGGATTGGTTGATACCCGAAAAGTAGCTCAAACGGTATATTACCGTTTAAAGAGTGATGAAGTCAGGGCGATGATCCAGTTGCTCCACAAAATGTACTGCGGTGCGTAGCATTGATGTATTGACCTGGAAAGTCCAGGTATAAAAAAAACCGGCGTGAGCCGGTTTTTTTTTAATGCTTAAATCGCAACTCTTAATTAAAGAGCTTTGATTTTCGCAGCTAGACGTGCTTTATGACGTGCAGCCTTGTTTTTGTGGATCAGGCCTTTAGTAGCCATGCGGTCCATAACAGGTTGCATTTCAGCAAACGCCTGAGAAGCAGCTTCTTTGTTGCCAGCTTCGATAGCAGCGATAACTTTTTTGAAGAAAGTGCGCATCATTGAACGACGGCTAGCGTTGTGCTGGCGACGTTTCTCAGAAGTGATAGCACGTTTCTTAGCAGATTTGATATTTGCCAAGGGTGTAACTCCCAAATTCTTGGTACGGTGACAATTTAAGGCCGAGGACTATGCCTGCAAAACCAAAGATTGTCAAATGATTTGTGCAAATAACCGCCTAACCAACAGAGTTGGCACTTGCGGATTAACACGGTTAATATGGCGGCAGATTTTAGCAGCATTTGGACTCGGAAGTCACCTCTTTCTGAGCCATCTTTATGAGGTTTTTTTGTGAGTAAGCGTCTTTTACGCTCCGGATTGATTGTCAGTACGATGACATTGGTCTCTCGAGTACTGGGATTAGTGCGAGATGTGGTAGTAGCGAACCTGATGGGAGCCGGAGCTGCCGCCGATGTTTTCTTTTTTGCCAACAAGATCCCCAACTTTTTACGTCGACTTTTTGCCGAGGGGGCCTTTTCCCAAGCATTTGTTCCTGTTTTGACTGAATCCCATGCCGCCGGCGATATGGATAAGACCCGTCAGTTGATTGCTCGGGCTTCTGGTACTCTGGGGGTCATTGTGTCTGTCGTGACGCTGCTGGGGATCGTGGGCTCGGGAGTTGTCACCGCGCTGTTCGGTGCCGGCTGGTTTATTGACTGGCTTAACGGCGGCCCGGCTGCACCAAAATTTGAACTGGCGAGCCTGTTGCTGAAGATCACCTTTCCTTATCTCTGGTTTATCACCTTTGTGGCCTTGTCGGGGGCAATCCTCAATACGCTGGGTAAGTTTGCGGTCTCTTCCTTTACCCCGGTATTTCTCAATGTTGCTATTATCGGCTGTGCCTGGTTTGTGGCCCCGAACCTGGAACAACCGGAAATCGGTCTGGCGCTGGGGGTCTTTCTTGGTGGTTTGATCCAGTTCCTGTTCCAGTTGCCTTTCTTATATAAAGAGGGGATGCTGGTAAAACCGCAGTGGGGCTGGCACGAACCAGGTGTGGTAAAAATCCGCACCCTGATGATCCCGGCACTGTTCGGGGTGTCGGTGAGCCAGATCAATTTGCTGTTTGATACCTTTATTGCCAGCTTCCTGGCGACTGGTTCGATCAGCTGGCTGTACTATTCAGACCGCTTGCTGGAATTTCCGCTTGGGCTTTTTGGTATTGCGATTGCCACGGTTATTCTGCCTGCCTTGTCGCGCAAGCATGTTGAGCAAACCGGCGACCAGTTTGCCCACACCATGGATTGGGGAGTTCGCATGGTCTTGCTGCTGGGCCTTCCGGCGATGCTGGGGCTGATGGTGCTGGCAAAACCGATGCTGATGGTGCTGTTTATGCGGGGCGAGTTCTCGCCGGCGGATGTCGAGCAGGCTTCTCTATCACTGCTGGCCTATGCCTCTGGCCTGCTTAACTTTATGTTGATTAAGGTGCTGGCACCGGGCTACTACGCCCGACAGGATACCAAGACACCAGTGCGCTATGGCATTATTGCGATGCTCACCAATATGGTGTTTAACGCCATATTTGCCTATCTGTATGGCTATATCGGCTTGGCAATGGCCACGGCGTTGTCAGCACTGGTGAATGCAGCCTTGCTTTACCGTGGCCTGCACCGCGCAAAGGTGTACCAGGTGTCGAAAACTACCCTGATGTTTGTCCTGCGCTTGGCTGTAGCTGGCTCGGCGATGGTGGCGGCCTTGTTATGGGTACTGCCGGCAATGGATCAGTGGCTGGCTTGGTCGTTGAGTTATCGGGTACTGTGGCTGGCGGGGCTGATAGGTCTCGGGGCGTTGGTTTATTTGTTGGCTGCGGGAGTGCTGGGTATCCGTCTGCATCACCTGCGAGCCGAGAGTTAACCCTGAATATAATGTGGCCTGATATGGCCAGAAAATGATTCAGATTGGTATGATGGGCTCAGAGTAGTATATAATCCGTCAGTTTTTCACTCTGCGATAATTTAAGCGGCGCATGGAATTAATCCGAGGCATACATAATATCAAACCAGAGCACCACGGTAGCGTGGTGACAATTGGTAACTTTGATGGTGTTCACTTAGGTCATCAGGCGGTGTTGCGTCAGGTTATGGCGAAAGCACGAGCCTTAGGCTATCCGGCAACGGTGATGAGTTTTGAGCCTCAGCCGCTGGAATTGTTTGCGGGAGATAAAGCCCCGGCTAGATTGACCTGCTTTCGAGACAAGTACTTGCAACTCAAGCAAGTGGGTGTAGACCGTTTGCTTTGCGTCAATTTTAATGCCCATTTTGCCAATATGTCGGCACGAGATTTTGTTCGTCGCTTGTTGGTTGAGCAATTGGGTGTTAAGTTTCTGGTAGTTGGCGACGATTTTCGCTTCGGCAAAGGCCGTAGCGGAGACTTTGCTATGCTGGAAGCGGCTGGAAAAGAGTTTGGTTTTACCGTTGTCAGCACCCAGAGTTTTTGTGTGTCACAGCAACGTGTCAGCAGCACCGCAATACGTCAGGCACTAGCCAGTGACGAGTTGCAGGTGGCTGAGTCTATGTTGGGCCGTCCGTATAGTATTAGCGGGCGGGTATCTCATGGGCGCAAGCTCGGCCGCACAATCGGTTTTCCAACAGCGAACGTACCCCTTAAGCGGCGTGTATCACCGGTGTCCGGTGTCTATGCTGTAGAGGTGTTCGGTGTGAATGGCCATCCCGTACCTGGGGTTGCCAATGTTGGCCGCCGGCCAACAGTTAATGGTGTACGGCGACAGCTTGAAGTACACCTGTTTGACTTTCAGTCTGATCTCTACGGACGTCAGATTGAAGTTGTGCTGCACCATAAGCTGCGCGACGAAATTAAATTTGAATCATTTGATGCGCTAAGAGCGCAAATAGAGCGTGATGCTCAAACGGCACGGGTGTGGCTGTCTGAGCGTAATAATGTCCAACTTCGCCCAAGTAACGGAATCGAGAATCAATGAGCGACTATAAAGATACCCTGAACCTGCCTGAAACAGGGTTTCCGATGCGAGGCAATCTAGCTAACCGTGAGCCTGCGATGCTTAAGCGTTGGTATGATGAAGATCTTTACGGTGAGATCCGTAAAGCCAAGAAGGGTAAAAAGTCCTTCGTATTGCACGATGGCCCTCCATATGCCAACGGTGATATTCACATTGGTCACGCACTGAACAAGATTCTTAAAGACATTATTATTAAGTCAAAGACTCTTTCTGGCTTTGATGCACCTTATATCCCAGGCTGGGACTGCCACGGTCTGCCAATTGAACTCATGGTAGAAAAGAAAGTAGGCAAACCAGGCCACAAAGTAACGGCTGCCGAGTTCCGCGAGAAGTGTCGCTCGTACGCGGCTGGCCAGGTAGAAGGCCAAAAAGAGAGCTTCATCCGCCTAGGTGTTCTGGGTCAGTGGGACAAGCCGTACCGTACAATGGATTTTGCAACAGAAGCGAACATCATTCGTTCTCTGGGTAAAATTGCCGACCAGGGGCACCTACTGAAAGGCTTCAAGCCAGTTCACTGGTGTACAGACTGTGGTTCTGCACTGGCAGAAGCAGAAGTTGAATACAAAGACAAAGTTTCACCATCTATTGATGTGAAGTTCAAAGCCGTCGACGAAGCTGCCGTGATTGCCAAGTTCGGCTGTGCTGAAGGTCACGAAGGCCAGGGTGATGTCTCGATTGTTATCTGGACAACGACACCTTGGACACTGCCTGCAAACCGCGCAGTAGCGATCCGTGACGATCTGGAATATGTACTGGTCCAAACTGAAGGTGAAAACCCTCAGCGTCTGATTGTGGCTGCAGAGTTGGCAAAAGATGTGATGGATCGTGCGGGTATCGAGCACTTCCATAACCTAGGCTTCTGTAAAGGTGCGGATCTGGAGCTAATGCGCTTCAACCACCCATTCTACAGCTTCGACGTGCCGGCAATCCTTGGCGATCACGTAACGACTGAATCTGGTACGGGGTGTGTTCATACTGCTCCAGGCCATGGTCAGGAAGACTTCGTTGTTGGTCAGAAATACGGTCTTGAAGTGGCTAACCCTGTGGGCAGCAACGGTGTTTACCTGCCTGACACAGAGCTGTTTGCCGGTCAGCACGTATTCAAAGCCAACGATGCCGTGGTTGAAACGCTGAAAGAGCATGGTGCATTACTGCATCACCATGCTTACGAGCACAGCTACCCACACTGCTGGCGTCACAAAACGCCAATCATTTTCCGTGCGACACCTCAGTGGTTCGTATCGATGGAGCAGGCGGGTCTGCGTGCCAAGGCACTAGAAGAAATCAAAAACGTACAGTGGATGCCTGAGTGGGGCCAGAGCCGTATTGAAGGTATGGTAGAAGGTCGCCCTGAGTGGTGTATCTCGCGCCAGCGTACCTGGGGCGTGCCAATTGCACTGTTCGTTCACAAAGAAACACAGGATCTTCACCCGAACTCACCAGAGCTGATTGAAAAAGTCGCGAAGCTGGTTGAAGAAAAAGGGATTCAGGCATGGTGGGATCTTGATCCTGCTGAACTAATGGGTGAAGAAGACGCAGCAAACTACGAGAAGGTACTGGATACCCTAGACGTATGGTTTGATTCCGGTGTTACTCACTTCTCTGTGGTTGATAGCCGCGAAGAGTACAACGGTAACCAAGCAGACCTATATCTGGAAGGTTCGGATCAGCACCGTGGCTGGTTCCAGTCTTCACTGATCTCATCAGTAGCGATGAAAGGCAAAGCCCCTTACAACCAAGTGCTGACTCACGGTTTCGTGGTTGATGGCCAGGGCCGCAAGATGTCCAAGTCTGTAGGTAACGTTGTTGCACCAAAAGACGTAACCAACAAGCTGGGCGCCGATATCCTGCGTCTATGGGTTGCATCGACAGACTACACCGGTGAAGTGGCGGTTTCCGATGAAATTCTGAAGCGCTCTGCTGATGCTTACCGTCGTATCCGTAACACGGCACGATTCTTCCTAGCCAACCTGAGTGGTTTCAACCCAGAAACAGATCTTGTTGCACCGGAAGAAATGGTAGCGCTTGACCGCTGGGCTGTGGGCCGTGCAATGGCTGCACAAGAAGAAATTATTCAGGCGTACGATGAGTACAACCTGCACACTGTTACTCAGCGCCTGATGCAATTCTGTTCAGTTGAGATGGGTTCATTCTATCTTGATGTGATCAAAGACCGTCAGTACACAGCAAAACGTGGCGGCCATGCGCAGCGTAGCTGTCAGACTGCTCTTTACTACATCGTCGAGGCATTGGTTCGTTGGATGGCACCAATTATGTCGTTCACTGCCGATGAGATCTGGAACGAAATGCCAGGCCAGCGTGACAAGTTCGTGTTCACTGGTGAGTGGTTCGATGGCCTGTTCGGCCTTGCTGAAGGCGAAGAGCTAAACAATGAGTTCTGGGCTGAAATCCAGCAGGTTCGTGGTGCGGTAAACAAGCTGCTTGAAGGTGCACGTAAAGACAAAGTGATTGGTGGTGCTCTGCAGGCAGAGGTGACTCTTCATGCGAACGCCACACTGGCTGCGAAGCTTAACAAGCTGGAAGACGAGCTGCGCTTTGTGATGCTGACATCGAAAGCGGAAGTTGTGGTTGCGGACAGCCTGCCAGAAGGCGCTCAGGAAACTGAGGTTGAAGGTCTGTTTGTTACTGTTAATGCATCTGAAGCAGCGAAGTGTGACCGTTGTTGGCACCATGTTGCTGATGTTGGCACTATCGAAGGTCACGAAGAAGTTTGTGGCCGTTGTGTGAGCAACATCGACGGTGCAGGTGAAGAGCGTAAGTTTGCCTAATGACCAAGTTATCGCCTAAACAAGGGCTGTCGCTGAAACAATCGGGGGTTCGCTGGCTTTGGCTGGCGGCTCTGGTGTTCATCATTGATATTGGTAGTAAACTCTTGGTGATGAACACCATGGAGTACGGTTGGCCTAACCGTATTGAGTTGTTGCCATTCTTTAATTTGCTTTATGTCCATAACTACGGTGCGGCATTTAGCTTTTTGAGTGATGCTGGTGGTTGGCAGCGCTGGTTATTTACGGCGATTGCATTGGGAGTCTGTGCCCTGTTGGTGTACTGGATGCGAAAAACGCCAGTGTCACATAAGCTGGCAAATAGTGCCTACGGGTTGATCATTGGTGGTGCACTCGGCAATTTGTTTGACCGCCTTTACCATGGTTTCGTGGTCGACTTCCTCGATTTTTATGTTGGTAACTATCATTGGCCGGCATTTAATATTGCAGATATGGCTATTTGTATCGGTGCTGGACTGATTATTTTGGAAGGCTTCATTGCTGACAAGAAGAAACAACCAGTTAACCACTAAAAACAGATTCACGTTATAACCCTGAGCGCTGTCCGTTGATACGGGCAGCGCTTTGTTGTTAAATGGGCGGGGAAAATAAAGACAATATTCAAAAGGACCTTACATGTCGGTAATTACGGAAAACAGTGAAGTACTGATGCACTTTGCCATAAAACTGGAAGATGGCTCTGTTGCTGATTCAACCCAGGCAATGGGGAAGCCGGCAAAATTCCGGATGGGCGACGGTAGCCTGACGGATAACTTTGAAAAGTGTCTATTGGGATTGAGCGAAGGGCAGAAGAGCAGTTTTGCTCTCGAGCCGGAGGATGCCTTTGGCCATGCCAACCCCGATAATATTCACCATGTTGATTTGACCAAGTTTGGTGCTGACGCACCAGCTGAAGTGGGAACTATCATTGCCTTTGCCGGCCCTGATGGCAACGATATCCCAGGAATTATTACTGAAGTTGTCGGTGACTCGGTGACTGTTGACTTCAACCACCCTCTTGCGGGACAACGCGTCACGTTTGATGTCGAAGTTGTGACCATAGAAAACTAAGAGCTGTTAGCAATGAAAATCTTACTAGCCAATCCACGCGGCTTTTGTGCCGGCGTTGACCGTGCCATCAGCATTGTTGAGCGTGCACTGGAAATGTATCAACCGCCAATTTATGTCCGTCATGAAGTGGTGCATAACCGCTTTGTCGTCGAAGGGCTGAAACAGCGTGGTGCTATTTTTGTCGAAGAGCTGCACGAAGTCCCTGATGACAATATAGTGATTTTCTCTGCTCACGGTGTCTCGCAGGCAGTGCGTAACGAAGCCAAAGAGCGACAGTTAACGGTATTTGATGCAACCTGCCCATTGGTAACCAAAGTCCATATGGAAGTCGCGCGTGCGAGCCGCCGAAATATGGAGGTAGTGTTGATTGGCCATACCGGCCACCCGGAAGTCGAAGGGACGATGGGGCAGTATGCCAGTGAAGCGGGTGGCATGTACCTGGTCGAGAAACCGGCAGATGTCGATAAGTTGGCAGTAAAAGACCCGACTAACCTGCATTACGTCAGCCAGACAACACTGTCGGTTGATGAAACAGCCGATGTGATTGCCAAGCTTCGCGAAGTGTTCCCGGAAATCCAGGGGCCGCGCAAAGATGATATTTGCTATGCCACACAGAACCGCCAGGATGCAGTGCGCGAAATGGCACAGGCTGTTGATGTGATGATTGTGGTGGGCTCGAAAAACTCATCGAACTCAAATCGCCTACGTGAGCTGGCAGAAAAGCTGGGTACACCGGGCTTTTTGACCGATTGCCCTGAGGATGTTCAGCCCGTCTGGTTTGAGGGAAAAACCAATGTTGGGGTCACGGCCGGAGCCTCCGCACCGGAAGAGCTGGTTAACCAGATCATCGAACGTATTCAACAGCTGAGCGGCGCAGAAGTGGAAGAACTGAGCGGCCGTGAAGAAAATATGTTCTTTGAAGTACCTCGTGAGCTGCAAGTAAAGAATGTTTAATACCAATCGGGATAAGAACTTCTAGCGTGACTCGAACCGAAATTGAAGCCTCAGCGTAAGCTGGGGCTTTTTTTATATCTGCCAACAGGCTACATTGAAGCAATACTCATTCAAGACGACAGAATCAGGGAGAAATAGCGCAATGGTCAGAATTGCGATTGCGGGCGCGGCAGGACGCATGGGGCGCCAGCTACTAAAAGCCACGCATCTTTCGGAGCAGGCAGCACTGGGGGCCGCGACAGAGCGAAGCGGTTCAACATTAGTCGGCGTTGATGCCGGTGAACTGGCTGGGGTAGGCGCCGTGTCAGTCACGGTAGTTGATGATCTAACGGCAGCAAAAGATGATTTTGATGTACTGATTGACTTTACCGCACCGGTTGCCACATTGGCGAATATTGAATTTTGCCAGCAGCACGGCAAAAAAATTGTTATCGGTACGACGGGGTTTAGTGACGAGGAGCGCCTGCAAATCGATAAAGCCGCGGAACACGTTCCGGTTGTGATGGCGCCGAACTATAGCGTTGGGGTTAATTTGGTATTCAAATTACTGGAGAAAGCCGCCAAGGTCATGGGGGATTATTGTGATATCGAGGTTATTGAAGCGCACCACCGTCATAAGGTCGATGCACCGTCCGGTACCGCAATCGGGATGGGCGAGGCGATTGCCGGGGCGATGGGCAACAAGCTTAGTGACGTTGCTGTTTATGCCCGAGAGGGGATCACCGGCGAGCGTAGCCGTGATGAAATAGGTTTTGCGACCATCCGTGCCGGTGATATTGTTGGCGAGCATACCGCGATGTTTGCCGATATCGGCGAGCGGGTGGAGATAACCCATAAGGCAACGGATCGCATGACGTTTGCTAATGGTGCGGTGCGCGCTGCTGCTTGGTTGAATGACAAGGAGCCGGGGTTTTACACCATGCAGGATGTCCTCGGTCTTGATGAGCTATAACAGCCAGTAGGCGGTGATATCCGTTTACTCTTACCTAGAAAGCCCCGTCTGGCATTATTCCGGCGGGGCTTTTTCTTTATGCGTAGTGGTGCGCTGAGTGCATAAAACCTGATTCTTGAGCTTTGGTCCTGTGAATATTTGCTTTATCTGCGTAGCTCGCTTTTTGAGCAGTGATGCACTATGGTTTGGCTTTTGTTTTGGCTTGTTGGTGGCTTTTGCTTTGCGTGCCCTTTGAAATCTAATGTTAAGTTGTCATTATTTCCTTTTTTTGAGTGATATTTTTGTTTCTGTCTTTCTGGGTGTTTGGGCAAACGATAAAATGAGATTGGCTATCACTTGGTTACTCTAAAAAGCGAAGAAAGCTTGTTGTTTTTGCATCTTTGCTCTGCAAGTGGTGTAAGATTGATAAAAGTTAAATTTATTTTGGTTGGTTTCTTGACAGAATTCGCAGCGATCTCTAGACTGCGCGGAATTTGTCAAAAATCAGCTTGACTCGATGTTTGACTTTGTATGGAATGGGTAGTTGCAAGTTTATCTGTTTTAATTGCATTTTTATTATTTTTGGAGGTTGTCTTGAGCAAATCTGCGCTGTTAGTCCTTGAAGATGGGACAGTGTTCCACGGCGTGTCCATTGGGGCAGATGGTTCGGCCGTTGGTGAAGTTGTTTTTAACACCTCGATGACGGGGTATCAGGAAATTCTCACTGACCCCTCTTATTCTCAACAGATTGTTACTCTTACCTATCCCCATATTGGCAACACCGGAACCAATTCCGAAGACGAAGAATCCTCCTCAATCCACGCGCAAGGCCTGGTAATTCGTGATCTTCCCCTGCTAGCTTCAAACTTCCGTAACGAACTCTCCCTCTCTGACTACCTTAAATCGCAAAACATTGTCGGTATTGCCGACATAGATACGCGTAAGCTAACGCGCATATTGCGAGAAAAGGGGGCACAGAATGGTTGCATCATGGCGGGCGACAACCTTGATGAAGCATTGGCGTTGGCAAAGGCGAAACAATTTCCTGGCCTGAAAGGCATGGATTTGGCGAAAGAAGTGACAACGGCTGAAACCTACCAGTGGAAGCAAGGTTCATGGACGCTGGAAAATGGCTTGCCTGAAGCGAAAGATGATAGCGAGCTGCCATACCATGTCGTGGCTTATGACTTCGGTGCCAAGCGTAACATCCTGCGTATGCTGGTTGACCGCGGCTGCCGCCTGACGGTTGTTCCGGCCCAGACGTCAGCGGAAGAGGTACTGGCACTGAATCCGGATGGTGTTTTCCTGTCGAATGGCCCTGGCGACCCGGAGCCATGTACTTACGCCATCGAAGCAACCAAAACATTCCTGGACAAAGGACTGCCAATCTTTGGTATCTGTCTGGGTCACCAGATTCTGGCGCTGGCAAGCGGTGCCCAAACCGTAAAAATGAAGTTTGGTCACCATGGTGCGAATCACCCGGTGAAAGATATTGACCGCGATGTCGTGATGATCACCAGTCAGAACCACGGTTTTGCCGCTGATGAAGCCACACTGCCTGACAATCTGCGAGCAACGCACAAATCCCTGTTTGATGGCTCACTTCAAGGTATCCATCGTACCGACAAGCCTGCATTCAGTTTCCAGGGACACCCAGAAGCGAGCCCTGGTCCACATGATGCAGCATCACTATTTGATCACTTTATCGAATTAATTAAGAAGCACAGCGCCTAAGCCGGGAGTAGTAAGAAATGCCAAAACGTACTGACATTAAAAGTGTTCTGATTCTAGGTGCTGGCCCGATTGTTATCGGTCAGGCGTGTGAGTTTGACTATTCGGGAGCGCAGGCATGTAAAGCGCTGCGCGAAGAGGGTTACCGAGTTATTCTGGTTAACTCGAATCCGGCCACCATCATGACTGACCCTGACATGGCCGATGCGACTTACATCGAGCCAATTCACTGGGAAGTTGTACGTAAGATTATTGAAAAAGAACGCCCGGATGCAGTATTGCCAACCATGGGCGGCCAGACCGCACTGAACTGTGCCTTGGATCTTGAAAAGCACGGTGTGCTGGAAGAGTTCGGTGTGGAAATGATTGGTGCAACGGCAGATGCGATTGATAAAGCAGAAGATCGTTCCCGCTTCGATGCGGCCATGAAGTCTATCGGCCTGGAGTGTCCGCGTGCCGATACGGCGAAGACCATGGAAGAAGCCTACAAGGTTCTCGATATGGTCGGTTTCCCTTGTATCATCCGTCCTTCGTTTACGATGGGCGGAACCGGTGGCGGTATCGCGTATAACAAGGAAGAATTTGAAGAGATCTGTTCACGTGGCCTGGACTTGTCGCCGACTAATGAGCTACTTATCGATGAGTCGCTAATCGGTTGGAAAGAGTACGAGATGGAAGTGGTTCGCGACAAGAACGACAACTGCATTATCGTATGTTCAATTGAAAACTTCGATGCCATGGGGATCCACACCGGTGACTCCATCACCGTAGCTCCGGCCCAGACGCTAACGGACAAAGAATATCAGCTAATGCGTAATGCATCGCTTGCGGTACTGCGTGAAATTGGTGTTGAAACCGGTGGTTCAAACGTTCAGTTCGGTATCAACCCGAAAGATGGCCGAATGGTTATTATCGAGATGAACCCGCGTGTATCGCGTTCATCGGCACTCGCCTCGAAAGCGACGGGCTTCCCGATTGCGAAAATTGCCGCGAAACTGGCTATCGGCTTTACTCTTGACGAGCTGATGAACGATATCACAGGCGGTGCAACACCCGCATCGTTCGAACCAACGATCGACTACGTCGTTACCAAAATCCCTCGCTTCAACTTCGAGAAATTTGCCGGTGCCAACGACCGCCTGACCACCCAGATGAAGTCGGTCGGCGAAGTGATGGCGATTGGCCGTAACCAGCAGGAATCACTGCAAAAAGCACTTCGCGGGCTTGAAGTCGGTGCAACGGGCTTTGATGAGATGGTTGACCTAGATGCGCCGGATGCCCTGACGCAAATCCGCCACGAGCTGAAAGATGCGGGTGCCGAGCGTATTTGGTACATCGCCGATGCATTCCGTGCCGGTCTATCAGTCGACGGCGTCTTTAACCTAACCAACATCGACCGCTGGTTCCTGGTACAAATCGAAGATCTGGTGAAGCTTGAAGCACAGGTAAAAGAAGGCGGCTTCGCCGGTTTGAATGCCAATGTTCTGCGCCAGCTGAAGCGTAAGGGCTTTGCTGATGCACGCCTGGCGAAACTGCTTGGTGTAGCAGAAAGCGAAATCCGCAAGCTGCGTGACCAGTACGATATTCACCCTGTGTACAAGCGTGTTGATACCTGTGCGGCAGAATTCTCGTCGGATACGGCCTACATGTACTCGTCCTATGATGAAGAGTGTGAAGCGAACCCGACAGATAATAACAAAATCATGGTACTTGGCGGTGGTCCAAACCGTATCGGCCAAGGAATCGAGTTTGACTACTGTTGTGTGCACGCTTCTTTGGCACTGCGTGAAGACGGTTATGAGACCATTATGGTTAACTGTAACCCAGAGACCGTATCGACCGACTACGATACCTCTGACCGTTTGTATTTCGAGCCGGTAACCCTGGAAGATGTACTGGCGATTGCCCGTGTCGAGAAACCAAAGGGCGTGATTGTCCAGTACGGTGGTCAGACGCCGTTGAAACTGGCTCGTGCGCTTGAAGCCGCAGGCGTGCCAATTATCGGCACCAGTCCAGATGCGATTGACCGTGCCGAAGACCGCGAGCGTTTCCAGGCGGCCGTTGAGCGTCTAGGCCTTAAACAACCTGAAAACGCTACTGTGACAACGATGGAGCAGGCGGTAGAAAAGTCGAAAGAGATTGGCTTCCCATTGGTGGTTCGCCCATCATATGTACTGGGTGGCCGCGCGATGGAAATCGTCTATGACGAGTCTGACTTGCGTCGTTACTTCAATGAAGCGGTTAGCGTTTCTAATGAATCGCCGGTACTGCTTGACCGCTTCCTCGATGATGCAACAGAAGTAGATGTTGATGCTATCTGTGACGGCGAGCGCGTGGTTATCGGTGGCATCATGGAGCACATCGAGCAGGCGGGTGTTCACTCGGGTGACTCGGCATGTTCATTGCCGGCTTATACCCTGAGCCAGGAGATTCAGGACGTCATGCGTCAGCAGGTTGAGAAGCTAGCATTCGAGCTGGGGGTCCGTGGCCTGATGAATACCCAGTTTGCGGTGAAGGACAACGAAGTTTACCTGATTGAGGTGAACCCTCGTGCCGCGCGTACAGTGCCGTTCGTCTCGAAGGCAACCGGTGCGCCGCTGGCGAAAATTGCTGCTCGAGTCATGGCGGGCCAGTCTTTAGAGTCTCAAGGCTTTACCAAAGAGATCATCCCTCCATATTACTCTGTCAAAGAAGTGGTATTGCCATTTAACAAGTTCCCGGGTGTCGACCCGCTATTGGGCCCTGAAATGCGCTCAACTGGTGAGGTTATGGGGGTCGGTGATACCTTCGCCGAGGCTTTTGCCAAAGCTGAGCTGGGCTGTGGCAAAGAGAAACTGGCGAAAGGTCGTGCACTGCTTTCCGTTCGCGGCAATGACAAGCAGCGTGTCGTTGACCTGGCTTCCAAGCTGGTGAAGCAGGGATATGAGCTGGATGCGACCCATGGTACAGCAGTGGTGTTGGGCGAGGCGGGGATTAACCCTCGCTTGGTGAACAAGGTACACGAAGGTCGTCCTCATATTCTTGACCGCATCAAGAACAATGAGTACTCCTACATCGTGAATACCGCCGAAGGTCGTCAGGCGATTGAAGACTCGAAAGTACTTCGCCGTGGTGCCTTGGCTGAGAAAGTCAACTACACCACGACGTTGAATGCGGCCTTTGCAACTTGCATGGCCTGGAGTGCAGATGACCGTAACAAGGTGACATCTGTTCAAGAGCTGCATGCGCGTCTTAATAATGCCTAACCGTTCGTAACTGATGGAATTAAACAGCCCGCTTTGTGCGGGCTGTTTTGTTTTGGCTGGTATAACGCCGGCATTAATACTTTGTGTCAAATTCGGCGCTTTTATCGCTTGAACTGAGAACGCAATTGCGTACAATTGGCGGCGTCGCATAAGCGGCAAACTTTTTGGAGACTTAAATGAACGATACCGACCATCCCCCGAGTATGAAGGTGGAAAATCAAACCCGCTAGCGGTGTCGGTCTCCTGTGATTCCGAACCAGCCCGGGTTCGGAATAGTATGTCTTTTGTATCTTTTTCTGCGATACCTTGTCTTCGACAAACCATTCCTCGGTTTTCTTGCCTATTTCTCAATAATGAATGTTGCTAATTTGCAGCGAATGACAGGCTTTTAGCTGTCGGCTTATACGTACTATTACGTAGTACTTCGCCGGTAGTTTCTGGCACGTTCTCTCTGGTGTATAGCAGCATTTCGGTGGTCGTTACCCATGCTGCGCCTGAAAAGGCGGGCATTGCCAATCGGGAGATTCGCCATGGCGGTAATGAACTATGCAGCCCAGGCTGTAACTGCAACAGAAAATCTTGGCCAGAACGATGTTCTGGCTGTACGTAATGCATTCCTGAAATACAGTATTGACGAGCAGGCAAAACTGCTGGCGAAAATGCCGATTTCAGAAGCGATTGCGGTACTACATGAATGTCCGCTCCGTCATGTCCAGACCTTGTTGGATCTACTGGACGAGATGAACGAGCAGGTCCGTATGCGCCATCTGGCCAGTGGACTGGGGTTGATTTGCTCTGAGGCTGAGCCTGCAGGGCACTATCTGAAGAACAGTGTATTTAGTCATGTGCGCGAGCGTATCGGCTGGATTGTTGGCTTGGCATTATTGGGCATCGTTTCGGGGCTGATCATTTCCCATTACGAAGATACCCTGAGCCAGCTGGTGCTCTTGGCTATCTATATGCCGGTGATTGCGGCGGCAGGCGGTAATACCGGCTCTCAGGCGGCAACACTGGTGGTCAGGGCACTGGCCATGGAAGAAATACGCTGCCGTGACTGGCTGGCGGTGATGTGGAAAGAATTCCGTGTTGCCATTGTGATTGCCGCGGTATTGGCATTGGTTATCGTTGGGCGGGTGATGATGTTCAGTGATAGTTCGACGTTACCGATGGGAATGAACCTGTACGACATTGCGTTGGCGATTGGTATGGCGATTTCCTTTCAGGTGGTATTGTCGACGACCATTGGTGGCGTACTGCCGATGGTGGCCCGTGCCTGTCGACTTGACCCTGCAGTGTTGGTAAGCCCGGTACTGGCATCGGTGGTCGATATTACCGGGATGATGATCTATTTCACCACAGTGAACTGGATGCTGGGGTTAGCTTAGGAATTATGCTTTATTCCCTCCCCTTATGAAGGGGAGGAGTATCCTTTGTTGCTTTATCTTTTGTGAAACGCCCCGTAACTAGTGCCAAATTGAATCTTCTCGACTCTCAGTTCGTCTCTAGAAACTCTCATACAATTTCCGATATAGCTCACGCTCAAACCGCTCAATCGGCGGGGCAACTTTTGGTGCATCTTCAGCAGGCTCTTCTGGGTGGTAGTTGGTAGTAAACTGCACGAAAAGCAGCTTTTTCCCAGATTTTGCCGTCATGATGCCGGCAAGATTGTAGGTGCCGAACAGCGAGCCGCTTTTGGCGGCAATGTTACCCTGAAGCGGCTGGTGGCGGATGCTCTGGCGGTAGCGCAGGGTGCCGCTCTGGCCACTGACCGGCAGGGTTTTCAGCAGTTCCAGCGTTTTGTCATGCTGGTAGAGGTAAGTAACCACTTCCATCATTTGCGATACGGTCAGACGGTTGTTACGTGATAGGCCCGAACCATCAACGAGCACAGCCTTGGTTAAATCGATGCCCGCCTGGTCTTTTAAGATCGCTTTGATAGCGGCGACACCGTTGTTGAAGGTGCCCGGCTGTTTGAAGTAGTTGTGGCCGATAGTCTTGGCCAGGTTATCGGCTATCAGGTTGTCCGACTCCTTGACCATGATATCGAGCAGCTCGTCCAGCGGCTCGGAGGTATGGCGGGCAATGCGCTTGCCGTGTGTTTTGTCGTCGCGAACAACTTTGCCATCAAAGCGGATTCCCGCCCGCTTCAGTTCGCTGCGGATCACGGCCTCTGTGTAGTCAATGGTGTTTTGTACCGCGAAGTTGAGCGGCAGGGGCTGGTCGCGTTTAGGTAAGCACCCACTTAGCTGGTAATTGTTACTGCTGTCTGCCGTCAGGGTCAGGTCGCAGTAGCGGGCTTTTTGTTGCTCTTTGCTGACAATGACCGCGTCACTGGCAACCTTGATTGGCTGGTGGGCAGGTACATTGACCCGTGTTAGCTGGCCCAGAGCCTTATTGCTGTATAGCGCGCCCTGCACACAGTTATGTTCCAGAGAAATGCTGCTTGATGGTGCACTGTAGCAAACCCCGAGAATATCCCATGGCCAGCCTGGTGCGCGTTCGTAGCCACTGAATACCGAGCCGTTAAGAATTATATTCCCCTTAATGGTGGAGAGCCTGTGTTTCTTCAGCTGAGTCAGCAGAGCTGCGAGTTGCTGGCGAGAAAGTGTAGGATCGCCGCTGAAACGAATAATAATATCGTCATGATTGCGCTCTAAATCAGTGGTAAAGCGAAAGCTATCACCGAGGTAGAGTTTGGCTGCCAGTGCCGTGATCAGTTTCTGGGTGCTTGCGGGGGCTTGCAGCTGGCTTTCACGCTGGGCGTAAAGTGGCTCACCTGTGGCAGTGTCAGTGATCAGCAGGGCGACATCATGGCCGACCGGTAGCTGGTTGATTGCTGGCTGGGGGGAGAAATTGGCCGATACAGGCAGGCTGAGCAGCAAACCAAGCAGCCAAGGAAATACACGGAACATGAAGTTAAAAGCCATCAAAAAATAATGGTCATATTTTATCGTAAAAAGGTTATATAGCAAAAAGGCGCCGACCCGTAGGTCTGCGCCTTTTTTAGCATGTAACGCTCTTAACCCAATTGGGATTAGAAGTCGTAACGTGCGCCAAGAACGAACTCGTCAGAAGTCTTCGCTTTAGTGATGCCAACTGATGAATCTGTGTCTAGGTTGTTGAACTTGTAAGATGCGTAAGTGCGGAAGTTCTTGTTGAAGTAGTGAGTCGCGTCAACTGCGATAGAGTCACGTAGATCTTTGTCGTTGTCCGTGTCTTCTAGGTAGTTGTAAGTCGCGATGAATACCGTTTTACCCATTGTGTAGGATGCTGCGAATTCGTAGCCGCGAGACTCGTCTACGTTTAGACCGTGTACTTCAGTGTTGCGTGAGTCTTGGTAAAGACCTGCAAGGTAGAAGTCGCCAAATGTGTAAGAAACTGCACCGAATGCCTGCTTACCAGTTTCGGTGTTTAGTGAAGCCTGACCGTCTTGCTCGCCGTAACCTGCACCGAATGCTAGACCCATGTCCATTGCGTACATAGCGGCAACAGAGTAACCGTCAACATCGTAAGTGTACTTAGTGTTAGTCGCTTCGTTTAAGCCTTCGTTTTCACCAGTAAACACGTAGTTCGCTTTAACCGTCAGGTTGTCGCCAGCGATGTCGAAAGAACCAACGTAAGCAAGGTTGTTGCTTGTACGGTCAGCAGCAGCTAGCTTGTTACCCGCTTCGTTACCGTGGAAAGCCATGATATCAGTGAAGTCTGTTAGCATGCCTAGAGAGCCGTCAGTCTTACCGTAGCGAACCTGACCGAACTCACCGCCAATACCTGCATTTAGGTGACGGTTGTCAAGGTCGTTGCCGTCTGTGTATTCACCTTCCCAGAAACCGATACCGTAGATGTCTTCAGTGATATCTGTTTTGCCGGCGATGTTTACACGTACACGAGTTGCGTCAGTAACTTTGCTATCACCAGCTTCGTTATCAGCCATAACCATACGAGCTTCAAAGCGGCCGCCTACAGCTAGGCTAGAAACTTCGTCTGAGTATACTTCTGCCGCTGTTGCTACAGAAGAGATAGATGCTGCTGCTACTGCCAAAGCAATCAGTTTCTTGTTCATTGTCGAATCCTTTTGGAATTATTTTGTTGTATGCATGAGAGTGCTAAATGCATGGTGTTCTTTTTACTGGTTCTTGGCAGGGAGTAGTTAGTAAAAAAAACTGAAAAATACTTTTTGGGCATGGGGTTTTGTGGTTTTTATGAATTTATACTGGTGTATATCAATGGTTTAACTACTGTGTGGAAAGTTCCGTCCGGATGTGATGTTTTAGTTGTATTTAGAACTTGGTTGAGCTTTTTAGTGGTGGTTAAAATTGTATTATTGAGTGTTTTTGTGAGATTAAACACATTAATATTCAAATTAATCCTGTAGCAATTTTGCTGTCTCCGATCTCGATTCTGTATCAGATCTTACTTGAGGCGGTATCTAGGGTGATCTCTGGCTCATCTTTGTTTAGAATGAATTCTGTTCCCTATTAACGATGTTGGTTCAGTGACAGTGCTGGACTAGCTTTTTTTTGCCCTAATAAAGTGTTAATCGCTTAACAGGCGTTGAGGTAAGTAAAGTTATGGATAAGGTTCCAATGACGGTGCGTGGCGAGAAATTGCTACGTGATGAACTGGAAACATTAATGAAGCGTCGTCCAATTATTTCACAGGCGATTGGTGAAGCACGTGAGTTGGGCGATCTGAAGGAAAACGCAGAGTACCATGCTGCACGTGAAGAGCAGGGTATCTGTGAAGCGCAGATCCGCGATATCGAATACAAGCTTTCTGTGGCTCAGGTAATTGATGTCACCAAAATGGAAAATACCGGTAAGGTGATTTTCGGTGTAACGGTTACCTTGATTGATGTCGACACTGAAGATGAAGTGCAGTACCAGATTGTTGGTGATGACGAGGCTGATATCAAAGCAGGTCGAATTTCCGTTAATTCTCCGATTGCGCGTGGCTTGATTGGCAAAATGCTGGATGACGAAGTAACAATTACCACTCCAGGCGGTCAAAAAGAATTCGAAATTACTGAAGTTGAATACGTCTAACAGGCCATCGTACTGGTTTTATTGTTAGTGAATGTTTCGGCTGGTAGAAAATAGTGGCGCTCCTTGCCAATATTTCCGTGTAAAAAAGGCCGCATCGGCGGCCTTTTTTATTTGCGAGGAAGCTCGATTTTACGCTCTTCGCTCGGACGGTATAGCACTAGCGTTTTACCGATAACCTGTACTTTTTCAGCTTTAGTTTCGCGAACAATAGCATCCACGATCAAAACCTTAGTTTCACGCTCTTCTGCAGCAACCTTAACCTTGATAAGCTCATGGTGGTCAAGCGCGAGTTCGATTTCGGCCAATACTGCTTCAGTCAGACCGTTTGCACCCATAAGGACAACAGGTTTAAGGTTGTGAGCAAGGCCTTTCAGGTATTGCTTCTGTTTGGTGCTTAGATTCATGATGACTCTATTTTTTGATGATAAGGGTTGAAAACAGGGTATTCTAACGCCATCTAGTCTAGAAGACTAATTTGTTTAGTATACGTCACTGTAAAGTGGTCAAGTATACTTTATAAGTACGCTAACTCATTAGGTAAATCATGAGTCGAAAAAAACAATCGGGTAGCTCCGGACGTTGGCTGAAAGAACATTTTGATGATAAATATGTTCAGGAAGCCCAGAAAAAAGGCTATCGCTCTCGCGCTATCTTTAAAATTGAAGAGATTCAAAATAAGGATAAGTTGCTGAAACCAGGGATGACAGTTGTTGACCTTGGTGCTGCTCCGGGTGGTTGGTCGCAGTATGCGGCTGAAGTTGTAGGTGATGACGGGCAGGTTATTGCTTGTGACATTCTACCTATGGACTCGCTACCAGGGGTCAGCTTCTTGCAAGGTGACTTTCGTGAGGAGTCCGTGTTAGATGCACTGCTTGAACGTATTCAGCCTGATATGGTTGATGTCGTGATGTCAGATATGGCGCCTAACATGAGCGGCAATTTGGCTGCTGATCAACCTAGAGCAATGTATCTTGTTGAACTAGCATTAGATATGTGTAGGCAAGTACTTGCGCCGAACGGTAGCTTTGCGGTAAAAGTTTTCCAAGGTGAAGGCTTTGACCAATACCTGGCTGAAGTTCGTAGCATGTTCAAAGTGGTCAAAATTCGTAAACCAGATTCGTCACGAGATCGCTCTCGTGAGGTCTATATTGTAGCTACAGGCTATAAACTGTAGTACCCTAAATTCATCTTTAAGTTATCGCGAGGTTAACACCTTGAGTGACATGGCAAAAAACTTGATTTTGTGGTTGGTCATCGCTGTGGTTCTGATGTCTGTATTTCAGAGCTTCGGCCCGGGCGATAGTGCTGGCCGTCAAGTCGACTATACAACTTTTGTCCGTGAAATCGGTCAGGATCAGATAAGGGAAGCGCGATTCAATGATCGTGAGATCACGGTATACAAGCGTGATAACACGCGATACGTCACTTATCTGCCTGTCTATAACGACCAGAAGCTATTAGACGACCTTATTAACGCTAATGTGAAGGTGATGGGTACACCACCTGAAGAGCCAAGCCTGCTGGCTTCAATCTTCATTTCCTGGTTCCCAATGCTGCTTCTTATTGGTGTTTGGATTTTCTTCATGCGTCAGATGCAGGGCGGCGGTGGCAAAGGCGCCATGTCGTTCGGTAAATCTAAAGCGCGTATGATGGGTGAAGACCAGATCAAAACGACCTTTAGTGACGTTGCAGGCTGTGACGAAGCGAAAGAAGACGTGAAAGAGCTGGTGGATTACCTGCGTGATCCGAGCCGCTTCCAGAAGCTGGGCGGTAAGATCCCGACGGGTGTATTGATGGTTGGTCCTCCTGGTACGGGTAAAACCCTACTGGCTAAAGCTATTGCTGGTGAAGCCAAAGTACCGTTCTTCACCATTTCCGGTTCTGATTTTGTTGAAATGTTCGTTGGTGTGGGTGCATCCCGTGTCCGTGACATGTTCGATCAAGCGAAGAAAGCGGCACCTTGTATCATCTTCATTGATGAAATCGATGCGGTAGGCCGTCAGCGTGGCGCTGGTGTGGGTGGTGGTCACGATGAACGTGAGCAAACACTTAACCAGATGCTGGTTGAAATGGATGGCTTCGAAGGTAACGAAGGTATTATCGTTATCGCTGCAACGAACCGCCCAGACGTACTGGACCCAGCATTACTTCGTCCTGGTCGATTTGACCGTCAGGTTGTGGTTGGGCTGCCAGATGTTCGTGGCCGTGAGCAGATCCTTAAAGTTCATATGCGCAAAGTTCCACTGGACAATGATGTTGACCCGTCCTTGATCGCACGTGGTACACCAGGCTTCTCTGGTGCGGATCTGGCTAACCTGGTTAACGAAGCTGCCCTGTTTGCCGCACGTGGCAATAAGCGTACGGTATCGATGGTGGAATTCGAACTGGCCAAAGACAAAATCATGATGGGCGCAGAGCGCAAGTCAATGGTAATGTCTGAAGAGCAGAAAGAATCGACGGCTTACCATGAAGCTGGCCACGCGATTATTGGTCGCTTGGTACCAGATCATGATCCGGTTTACAAAGTCTCGATCATTCCACGTGGCCGTGCACTGGGTGTGACCATGTACCTGCCTGAGCAAGATCGTGTCAGCCATTCGCGTGAGTTCTTGGAGTCGATGATTTCAAGCCTATACGGTGGCCGCTTGGCCGAAGAGCTTATCTACGGTGTTAACAAAGTTTCTACTGGTGCATCCAATGATATCGAACGTGCAACTGACATTGCGCGTAAGATGGTGACCCAGTGGGGCTTCTCTGACAAACTTGGTCCTCTTCTTTATGCTGAAGATGAAGGCGAGGTATTCCTAGGTCGTTCTGTAACGCAGACTAAACATATGTCTGATGAAACAGCGCGAGCAATTGATACTGAGGTTCGTGCGCTGATTGATCGTAACTACGAGCGAGCGCGTGAAATTCTGACTCAGAATATGGATATCATGCATGCTATGAAAGATGCGCTGATGAAGTATGAAACTATCGATGCTGGCCAGATTGACGATCTAATGGCACGTAAAGCTGAAATTCGCGCACCGAAAGGCTGGAGCGATGAAGGTGATACGTTAAAGGCTTCTGAAACGGAAAAAGCCGAGGCGCCAGCGGAAGAAAAACCGGCTGACCAAAGTGCAGATGCACCGAAGAGCGAAGATAAAGAAGACGATAAGCCTCAAGCTTAATTGTTGTTCTGAATAATAAAACCCCGAGCTGCCTCGGGGTTTTTTTTATCCAGCTTGTTATAACCCCAAACGGGATAGCGTGATAATGCTCCGGTTTGGTAGGAAGGAAAATAGTGATGATTCTGACGAGCAAAGAGAAGACACTCGATCTTTCTTATTCCCACGTTATGGGGATCCTCAATGTTACCCCGGATTCATTTTCTGATGGCGGTAAGTTTAATCAATTGGATAATGCACTCTACCATGTAGAGTCGATGCTTAATGCCGGAACCAGCATTATTGATATCGGTGGTGAGTCAACCCGCCCAGGAGCGGCTGATGTGGTGCTGGCTGATGAACTTGACCGGGTCGTACCGGTGATTGAGGCGATTCGCCAGCGCTTTGATTGCTGGATTTCAATTGATACCAGTAAAGCGCAGGTGATGACGGAGGCCGTAAAAGCTGGGGCTGACCTGATCAATGATATTCGCGCTTTGCAAGAGCCTGGGGCGCTGGCTGCCGCGGCACAGGCCGATGTACCTATTTGCCTAATGCATATGCAGGGGCAACCGCGTACAATGCAAACCCAGCCGAGCTATAACGATCTGATCAGTGATGTCAGTGACTTTTTGGCTGAACGGATCACCGCCTGTGAGCAGGCTGGTATTCGTCGCGAGCAGCTATTGCTGGATCCTGGGTACGGTTTCGGTAAGACGCTAGAGCACAATTACCAGCTGCTTGCGCACTTAGATAAGTTTCATCAATTTGGTTTACCGCTGCTGGTTGGTATGTCGCGTAAATCGATGATATTTAAATTACTGGATAAAAAACCTGCCGAATGTTTGGCTGGAAGCCTGGCATGCGCAGCGATAGCCGCCATGAAAGGTGCACAGATTATTCGAGTCCACGACGCACAGGAAACCGTTGATGTCTTGAAAGTGTGTCGAATGACGTTATCCCAAGCACAATAATTATCGATAATTCTCGATAGTTGCTTTGTGTGGGATAGGGCAGGATAAAAAATAAATTGCTAGGAGCTGAAAATGGCTGAACGTAAGTTCTTTGGAACTGATGGTATTCGTGGTTTGGTTGGACAGGCGCCAATCACACCGGACTTTGTGTTGAAACTGGGCTGGGCCGCTGGCCGCGTACTGTCAAAGCAGGGCACGAAAAAAGTTATCATTGGTAAAGATACCCGTATTTCTGGTTATATGCTGGAATCAGCATTGGAAGCTGGTTTGGCGGCAGCTGGTCTGCAGGCGGCCTTTACTGGTCCGATGCCGACGCCGGCTGTGGCATACCTGACTCGAACTTTCCGCGCCGAGGCGGGTATTGTCATTTCTGCATCTCACAACCCGTATTATGATAACGGCATCAAATTCTTTTCATCAGAGGGCACAAAATTGCCGGATGAAATTGAATTAGCGATTGAAGCTGAAATGGAAAAGCCACTGACCTGTGTGGAGTCTGCGATGCTAGGTAAGGCAAACCGGATTGACGATGCTGCCGGCCGCTATATCGAGTTCTGTAAAGGTACATTTCCTTCCGAGCTAAGCCTTGCCGGTTATAAAATCGTGGTTGACTGTGCGCACGGTGCGACCTATCACATCGCTCCTAACGTGTTCAAAGAGCTAGGTGCAGAGGTGATCACCATTGGTTGTGAGCCAAACGGTACCAACATCAATGATAAAGTTGGCGCAACTGATGTTGCGGCACTTCAGGCCAAGGTGTTAGAAGAGAAGGCCGACTTTGGTATCGCACTTGATGGTGACGGTGATCGCGTGATCATGGTCGATGAGGAAGGCAACAAGGTTGATGGTGACCAGATTGCCTATATCATTGCCCGTGATGCCTTGCGCCGCGGTGAGCTGAAAGGCGGTGTCGTCGGTACCCTGATGACCAACCTAGGTATGGAAGTTGCGCTGAAGAACCTGGGTATTCCGTTCGTCCGTGCCAAAGTCGGCGACCGTTACGTGATGGAAGAGCTTAAAAAGCACAACTGGCTGATTGGTGCTGAGAACTCTGGCCACGTTATCATGCTTGATAAAGTGACTACGGGGGACGGTATCGTTGCCGGCCTGCAGGTGATGGCTTCGATTGTAGGGAGTAAAATGTCACTGAAGGAGTTGTCAGACGGCATGACCATGTTCCCTCAGGTACTGGAGAATGTCCGTTTTTCTGGTAATACAAATCCGCTTGAATCCGATGCGGTATTGTCAGCACAGGCGGCAGTAGAAGCTAAACTGGGTGACAGCGGCCGGGTTCTGTTGCGTAAATCAGGTACCGAGCCTTTGATTCGAGTGATGGTTGAGGGTGAAGATGCTGATTTAGTTAAAGAATCTGCATTGGCGATTGCCCAGGCGGTTAAAGATAACTGCTAAGGTGAATGGCGGAAAAATGTAATTTTCAGGTCGGCTTTGCTTAAAACTTGGTCAAGTAATTCACGGTTATAGCTTTTTGGTGAAATTTTACTTGTCAGTCCTTAAGGCTTTCGCTAGTATTCTCTGCGCTCCTTGAGTGAAGGGGTGCGCTGGCACTGCTTTAGCAAAGCCGGCACAACAATTTAACCATAGGTGGAACCCATGTACGAAATTCTACTTGTGATTTATCTGTTGGCTGCGCTTGGTGTTATTGGCCTAGTATTGGTTCAACAAGGTAAAGGCGCAGATATGGGAGCTTCATTCGGGGCTGGCGCATCAGGTACCCTGTTCGGCGCGAGCGGCTCTGGAAACTTTTTGACCCGAATGACCGCAGTTTGTGCAACTGTTTTCTTTGTTATCAGTCTTGTTCTTGGCAACATCAGTGCTAAGCAAGCAAAAGAAACCAGCGGCTGGGAAGACCTAAGTGCCCCAGCAACAGAGCAAGTTGTAGATAAAGCTGAGAGTGTTCCTGCAAATAGCGACATTCCTCAGTAATTAAAGATTTAGCCGAGATGGTGAAATTGGTAGACACGCTAGCATGAGGTGCTAGTGCCGCAAGGTGTAGGGGTTCAAGTCCCCTTCTCGGCACCATTATTCGTTACTTGAAAGAGTAACATCTGAGCGATATAATCGCGTCAGATTACGGACGCGGGGTGGAGCAGCTTGGTAGCTCGTCGGGCTCATAACCCGAAGGTCGTTGGTTCAAATCCGGCCCCCGCAACCACTTTCCGAAAAAACGACTATTCTATTAGGGAAGTTTGTTTTTTCTGTCATAGCCCAGGGCTGTGGCAATCAGGGTCCAGTGATAAAAAACCCCGTAATTCGGGGTTTTTTATTATCTGAAAAATGACCATTCAGGTATCTACTGGGCTTTAGTGCCCTTTTTTTGTTTCCAGGGGGTTGTTTTGACAGCTTTAGAGATGCAATTAACCGAACTGCTTGAAGCGCCAGTAACGGCTTTAGGCTATGAATTAGTCGGTTTGGAATTTATCCGTGCAGGTGAGCACTCAACGTTACGCGTTTTTATCGACCATGAGAACGGTATTTTTGTTGATGATTGTGCCGAGGCGAGCCGCCAAATTAGCGCGGTAATGGATGTAGAAGATCCAATTACTGTGGCTTATAACCTGGAGGTATCTTCCCCTGGTCTTGAAAGGCCGTTATTCAAAGCTGCACATTACCAGCAATTTATTGGCCACGAGGTCAGCTTGGTATTGAAAATGGCGATGGACAATCGCCGTAAGTGGAAAGGTGACATCATTGCTGTCGAAGGCGAGCTAGTCACTCTGAAAGTAGATGGCAAAGAAGAAACATTTGCACTGAGCAATATTTCCAAGGCCAACCTGGTTCCAAAATTCTAACCGCTAAAATTGGGGCATTAGAAATGAACAAAGAAATCTTGGCTGTCGTTGAAGCGGTATCCAACGAAAAAGCTGTTCCTCGTGAGCGTATCTTCGAAGCACTTGAGATCGCACTGGCGACAGCTACAAAGAAAAAATACGAAGCAGAAATTGACGTTCGTGTTGCTATCGACCGTAAAACGGGTAACTTCGAAACTTTCCGTCGCTGGAAAGCGGTTGAAGAAGTGACTCAGCCAACGCTTGAGATCACCTTGGAAGCTGCACAGTTTGAAGATGAAACCATCGAGCTAGATGGTTACGTTGAAGATGAAATTCAATCTGTAACTTTCGACCGTATTACGACTCAAACTGCAAAACAAGTTATCGTACAAAAAGTACGTGAAGCTGAGCGCGCTCAGATTGTTGAACAGTTTATTGACAACGAAGGTGAACTAATCACCGGTGTTGTAAAGAAAGTAAACCGTGATGCTGTTATCATTGACCTTGGTAACAACGCAGAAGCTGTGATCCAGCGTGATGACCAGCTTCCTCGCGAAAACTTCCGTCCAGGTGACCGTGTACGTGGTCTGCTGTACGCAGTACGCCCTGAAGCGCGTGGCTTCCAGCTATTCATGACTCGCTCTAAGGCCGATATGCTTTCTGAGCTGTTCCGTATCGAAGTACCAGAAATTGGCGAAGAGCTGATTGAGCTAATGGGCGCAGCCCGTGATCCTGGTTCTCGTGCAAAAATTGCAGTGAAGACTAACGACAAGCGTATCGACCCTGTTGGTGCTTGCGTAGGTATGCGCGGTGCACGTGTTCAGGCGGTATCCGGCGAGCTTGGTGGCGAGCGTATCGATATCGTGCTTTGGGACGAAAACCCAGCGCAATACGTTATCAATGCGATGGCTCCGGCAGAAGTTAGCTCTATCATCGTCGATGAAGACAACCACACTATGGACATTGCTGTTGAGAAGGATAATCTTGCTCAGGCAATCGGCCGCAGTGGCCAGAACGTGCGTCTGGCATCTCAGCTAACTGGCTGGGAACTGAATGTGATGACTGTAGAAGATCTGCAGAAGAAGCATCAGGAAGAAGCACAGGAATCCATCGAGGTGTTTACTAAGCATCTTGATATTGATGAAGACTTCGCAACTGTATTGGTTGAAGAAGGTTTCACCACACTTGAAGAAATCGCTTACGTACCAGTTAACGAGCTAATGGCCGTTGAAGGTCTTGAAGAAGAGATGGTCGACGAGCTACGTAGCCGTGCTAAAGAAGCGCTGACAACACTAGCTCTTGCTCAAGAAGAGTCTTTCGAAGGTGTTGAGCCTGCTGAAGACCTGCTTGGCCTTGACGGTCTTGAGCGCGAGATGGCGTTCAAACTGGCTGCGAAAGGTGTAAGTACGCTTGAAGATCTGGCTGATCAGGGCACTGATGACCTGACCGACATCGAAGGCATGGACGAAGCTAAAGCGGGCGAGCTAATCATGGCCGCGCGTAATATTTGCTGGTTCAGCGACGAAGCGTAAATTTTAAAAGCAAGGGAGGAGCAGCATGTCAGAGGTTACAGTTAAAGCATTAGCCGAGGAAATTGGTACTCCGATTGATCGTTTGCTTCAACAGTTTGCCGATGCTGGTATCAGCAAGAAAGCTGAAGAAAGCGTAAGCCAACAAGAAAAGCAGTCGTTGTTATCTCACCTTAAGAAAGAACATGGTGGCGAAAGCAACACTGGCGAGGCTCCTACACGCCTTACTCTGCAACGCAAGACTCGAAGCACGCTGAGTGTTTCGGGCACTGGTGGCAAGAATAAAAGTGTTCAGGTAGAAGTGCGCAAAAAGCGCACCTACGTAAAACGTTCTGCGCTTGAAGAAGAACAGCGCCTTGCTGAAGAAGCCAAGCGTCAAGCGGAAGAAGCATCCCAGCGTGAAGCTGAGGACGCTGCTAAGCGTGCTGCAGAAGAAGCAGCAAAGCGTGAAGCGGAACAGCAGGCGAAACGTGAAGCTGAAGAATCAGCGAAGCGTGAAGCTGAAGACAAGCGCTTGGCTGAAGAAAAAGCCAAGCAAAATGCAGAACAGAAGGCCAAACGTGACGCTGAGGATAAGCTGGATCGTGACGCTGAGGACAAGCGTTTAGCTGAAGAAAAAGCTAAACGCGCCGCCGCTGATGAACAGGCTAAAAAAGAAGCTGAGGCGCTACAACGTCGCCGGGAAGAGGAAGCCAAGCGTAAAGCCGAAGAAGAGAGTCAGCGCCAGCTAGAAGAGGCACGCAAGATGGCAGAACAAAACGAGAAGAACTGGTCAAAACCTGATCAGGCTACAGCAAGTATGGAAAAAACTGATTATCATACTACAACGTCTAGCTACGCACGCGCAGCTGAAGACGAGCAAGACCGCAAAGAAGAAGGCGGTCGCCGCCGCAAGAAGAAAAAAGCCGGCGCTAAAACTGACGACCGTAGTGGCGGTCGCGGTGGTCGTAACCAACGTGGTCGCGGCAAGAAGCAGGTTAGCAAGCCAACCTCTATGCAGCATGGCTTCGATAAAACAGCAACAGTTGCTAAGTCTGATGTTGTGATCGGTGAAACGATTGTTGTTTCTGAGCTTGCTAATAAGATGTCTGTAAAAGGCGTTGAAGTTATCAAGGTGATGATGAAGATGGGCGCAATGGCGACTATCAACCAAGTTATCGACCAAGAAACAGCAGCACTTGTGGCTGAAGAAATGGGCCACAAAGTAATTCTTCGCAAAGAGAACGAGCTGGAAGAAGCGGTACTGTCTGACCGTGATGAAAACCTAGCCGTAGTTCCTCGTGCGCCGGTTGTTACTATCATGGGTCACGTTGACCATGGTAAAACATCAACTCTTGATTACATCCGTAAGGCTCACGTTGCTTCTGGCGAAGCGGGTGGTATTACCCAGCACATCGGTGCATACCACGTTGAAACTGGCAACGGCATGATCACCTTCCTTGATACTCCGGGACACGCAGCGTTTACTGCTATGCGTGCTCGTGGTGCTCAGGCGACGGATATCGTTGTTCTGGTTGTTGCAGCAGACGATGGCGTGATGCCACAGACAATCGAAGCTATCCAGCACGCGAAAGCGGCTGATGTTCCTCTGATTGTTGCTGTGAACAAGATCGATAAAGAAGACGCTAACCCAGACAACGTTAAGAACGAACTGGCACAGTACGATGTTATCCCTGAAGAGTGGGGCGGTGAGAACATGTTCGTTCACATCTCTGCGAAGCAAGGTACTAACATTGACGGTCTTCTAGAAGCAATTCTACTTCAGTCTGAAGTTCTTGAGCTGACAGCAGTTGAAGAAGGCATGGCGAAGGGTGTGGTTGTAGAATCTCGTCTTGATAAAGGCCGTGGCCCGGTTGCAACTGTTCTGGTACAAGAAGGTACATTGCGTAAAGGTGATATCGTTCTTTGTGGCCTTGAGCATGGCCGTGTTCGTGCAATGCGCGATGAGCTAGGTAAAGAAATTGAAAGTGCTGGTCCTTCAATTCCTGTTGAGATCCTAGGTCTGTCTGGTGTTCCATCATCAGGTGACGAAGCCACCGTTGTTCGTGACGAGCGTAAAGCGCGTGAAGTTGCACTTTACCGTCAAGGCAAGTTCCGTGATGTTAAACTGGCTCGCCAGCAGAAAGCGAAACTGGAGAACATGTTCTCTAACATGACTGCCGGTGAAGTTGCTGAACTGAACGTTGTACTGAAAGCTGACGTACAGGGCTCTGTAGAAGCAATCGCCGATTCTCTACGTAAGCTGTCAACTGAAGAAGTTAAAGTTAACATCGTAGGTTCTGGTGTTGGTGGTATCACTGAAACTGACGCCGTACTGGCTGCTGCATCTAACGCTATCATCCTTGGCTTCAACGTTCGTGCTGATGCATCTGCGCGCCGTACGATTGAAACCGAGAACCTGGATCTGCGTTACTACTCAATCATCTATCAGCTGATTGACGAAGTTAAAGCGGCAATGGGCGGTATGCTTTCTCCTGAATTCAAGCAGGAAATCATGGGTCTGGCGGAAGTACGTGACGTGTTCAAGTCACCTAAGATCGGCGCTATCGCTGGTTGTATGGTTACTGAAGGCACCATCAAGCGTAGCAACCCTATCCGTGTCCTACGTGATAATGTTGTTATCTACGAAGGTGAGCTAGAATCACTACGTCGCTTTAAAGATGACGTTCAGGAAGTTAAGAACGGCTACGAATGTGGTATCGGCGTTAAGAACTACAATGACGTTCGCGTTGGTGACCAGATCGAAGTTTATGAAATCATTGAGATTCAACGTACTCTGGACTAAATGCCAAGGTAGTTGTATTTCAAGGTAAAATAAATAATCCAATGGGGAGCTTCGGCTCCCCATTCTGTCAAGAGAGCCTTACTCTTCAAGAGAGCTCTCTTCTTTAAGAGAGATAGATAAAATGGCAAAAGAATTCAGCCGTACCCAGCGCGTTGCCCAGCAACTGCAAAAAGAGCTGGCGGTTATCTTACAGCGTGAAGTTCGCGATCCGCGTATTGCGATGGCAACCATTTCGAGCGTCGACGTATCACGCGACATGGGTTACGCGAAAGTTTATGTAACCTTCCTGACTGTAGGTGAGCAAACGCCACAAGAAAGCCTGGAAGCGCTGCGTGAACAGGCACCGTATATTCGCTCGTTGCTTGGTAAGCAAATTCGCCTGCGTGTTACCCCAGAGCTAAACTTCATCTTTGATAAGTCATTGACTGAAGGTATGCGTATTTCAAACCTTGTGTCTAAAGCGGTTCGCGATGACGAAGATCGTCGTGGCGATGAACCAGAAGCAGAAGGCGAGGAGTAATCCATGGCACGTCGTCGTAAGGGTCGCCCAGTCGACGGGGTTATTCTCCTCGACAAACCTACCGGACAGAGCTCGAACGATACGCTGCAGAAAGTAAAGCGTATCTTTTTCGCGCAAAAAGCGGGCCATACGGGCGCGTTGGATCCCCTGGCTACCGGTATGCTGCCTATCTGCTTTGGTGAGGCGACGAAGTTTTCGCAGTTCTTGCTCGATTCCGACAAGCGCTACCGCGTTATTGCCAAGCTGGGTGAACGCACGGATACGTCGGACTCCGACGGTGAAGTGGTGGAAACCCGAGAAGTGAAGGTTGACCGCGGCCAGCTCGAGCGCTGCATTGCCAAGTTCCGTGGCACCACGGATCAAATTCCGTCGATGTACTCGGCACTGAAATACCAAGGCCGTAAGTTGTATGAATACGCCCGCGAAGGGATCGAAGTTCCTCGCGAGTCGCGTAAGATCACCGTGTTCTCTGTCGAGCTTATTCGTTTCGACAACAACGAAGTCGAGATGGAGCTGCATGTATCGAAAGGTACCTACATCCGCACGATTGTTGATGACCTGGGAGAGATGCTAGGTTGCGGTGCGCACGTGACTTACCTGCGTCGTACCGGAGTTTCCAACTATCCGATGGAACGCATGGTAACCTTGGAGCAACTTCAGGCATTGCTTGATCAGGCAAACGAGCAGGAGATTGCGCCAAGCGAGTTGCTTGATCCGCTATTGTTGCCGACAGACAGTGCGGTACAGGACTTGCCGGAAGTGAACATCTTGCCAGCGTTGGCCGTGTATATCTTAAACGGTAACCCGGTACAGGCCGGCCGCGTGCCTGAAACAGGCACCTTGGTCCGCATTACCGTGGGTGAGCAGCGTGAATTTATCGGCGTCGGTACTATCGACAAAGAGGGCATGCTGGCTCCGAAGCGCGTAATGGCGAATAAGCAAGACTAACGACAGGTTCTGGCTGTCTGGGTCCTAGGTACTAGGAAGAGCGGCTTTGAGTTATGTCTTTAAGAGCAGAATGTTTGACAAGAACATTCTGCTCTTTTATTTCTGCCTCCAGGACCCAGGACCCAGGACCCAGGACCCAGGACCCAGGACCCAGGACCCAGGACCCAGGACCCAGGACCCAGGACCCAGGACCCAGGACCCAGGACCCAGGACCCACCTTGTAACTCGTACCTGGCCACTCTCCTTTTATTACAAATATCCCCTTGCTGTTAGGATGGGCTCCAAGTATAATCCGCGGCTCGGGTGTCGGCTGAATCAGAGATTGGCTGGCACAAATTTGAAACATCTTGTATTAGGATAGAGTTATGTCTCTGAATGCAGAAACTAAAGCAGCAATCGTTGCTGAATACGCACAATGTGAAAACGACACTGGTTCTCCTGAAGTTCAGGTTGCACTGCTAACAGCACAAATCAACCACCTTCAAGGCCACTTCGCTAACCACAAACACGATCACCACAGCCGTCGTGGTCTACTACGTATGGTTTCTCGTCGTCGTAAGCTTCTAGACTACCTAAAAGGTAAGAACCTAGATCGTTACCAAGACCTAATCAAGCGTCTAGGCCTACGTCGCTAAGATTGCTTTTGAGAAAGGAGCCTTATGGCTCCTTTCTTTTTATGTTCATTACTATCCCTTCTTACAGCTTCATCCGATACCTGCATCGTCATTGCTGATTGAATGATCCTGTAGCGAGTAGATTGATGAACTATCACTGACATTTTTGCACCGTGATATCACGAGTCGTTTTCGTCGACCTTCAGGTCGCGGCTAATGACAGTTCTTCCTCTCTGAGAGAATTTTCATTAGTCGCGATACGTGAAATCACTGTAAAGTGTCTTTCATCACATGACGCTTTTCCTTGTGTCAGATATACTTAACGACGCAAATAGAAAGCGGAATAAATTTAAGGAAATTCACGTGAATCCTATCGTAAAGACTTTCCAGTACGGTAACCACACGGTTACCCTAGAAACTGGTGTTATGGCTCGTCAGGCGACTGCAGCTGTTATGGCTAGCATGGACGATACATCTGTATTCGTATCAGTTGTTGGTAAAAAAGCGGCAGTTGAAGGCCAGGACTTCTTCCCGCTAACAGTTAACTACCAAGAGCGTACATACGCTGCAGGTAAAATCCCAGGTGGTTTCTTCAAGCGTGAAGGTCGTCCTTCTGAAGCAGAGACACTGACTGCACGTCTGATTGACCGTCCAATCCGTCCGCTATTCCCAGATGCATTCAAAAACGAAGTTCAGGTTATCGCGACTGTGGTTTCAGTAAACCCAGACGTAAACCCAGACATGATCACTATGATTGCAACGTCTGCAGCACTTGCAATCTCTGGTATCCCGTTCAATGGCCCTATCGGTGCAGCACGTGTTGGTTTCATCAATGACCAGTTCGTTCTTAACCCAAGCAACACTGAACTAGATGAGAGCCGTCTGGATCTTGTAGTTGCTGGTACGAAAGACGCTGTTCTTATGGTTGAGTCTGAAGCTGATCGCCTGTCTGAAGAGCAAATGCTACAAGCTGTAGTATACGGTCATGACCAGCAGCAAGTTGTTATCGATGCAATCAACGAGTTTGCCGCTGAAGTAGCGACTCCTGCATGGGATTGGACTGCACCAGAAGAAAACACTGAGCTGAAAGCACAGGTTGCAGAAAAAGCAGAATCTCGTCTGGCTGACGCGTACCAAATCACTGAAAAGATGGCGCGTTACGACGAAGTTGGCGCAATCAAGAACGATGTCGTTGAAGCACTTATCGGCGAAAACGAAGAGCTTGACGAGCGCGAAATCCGCGACATGCTAAGCTCTCTAGAGAAAAACGTTGTACGTAGCCGCATCATTGCGGGCAACCCACGTATCGATGGCCGTGAAAAAGACATGGTTCGTGCGCTAGACGTACGCACTGGTGTTCTTCCGCGTACTCACGGTTCTTCTTTGTTCACTCGTGGTGAAACTCAGGCGCTTGTTACTGCTACGCTTGGTACACAACGTGATGCGCAAATCATCGACAGCCTAATGGGTGAGAAGAAAGATCACTTCCTTCTGCACTACAACTTCCCTCCATACTGTGTAGGTGAAACTGGTTTTGTTGGTTCTCCTAAGCGTCGTGAAATCGGCCACGGTAAACTGGCTAAGCGTGGTATTGCAGCGGTAATGCCATCTGTTGAAGAATTCCCATACACAGTACGTGTTGTGTCTGAGATCACTGAATCTAACGGTTCATCTTCAATGGCTTCTGTATGTGGTACATCTCTGGCGCTTATGGATGCTGGTGTGCCAATCAAAGCGTCTGTTGCGGGTATCGCGATGGGTCTTGTGAAAGAAGGCGATGACTTCGTTGTTCTTTCTGACATCCTGGGTGACGAAGACCACCTTGGTGATATGGACTTTAAAGTAGCAGGTACTGACGACGGTATCACTGCACTGCAGATGGATATCAAAATCGAAGGTATCACTAAAGAGATCATGCAGATTGCTCTAAACCAAGCGAAAGGTGCGCGTAAGCACATCCTTAGCGTGATGGATGATGCAATCGGTACTCACCGTGAAGATATCTCTGAGTTTGCTCCTCGCATTCACACAATGAAGATCAACCCAGAGAAGATCAAAGACGTTATCGGTAAAGGTGGTGCAGTTATTCGTGCTCTAACGGAAGAAACGGGTACAACTATCGAAATCGAAGACGACGGTACAGTGAAGATCGCCGCGACAGAAGGTACAGCTGCGAAAGAAGCTATCCGTCGCATCGAAGAAATTACTGCTGACGTTGAAGTAGGCCGTATCTATACTGGTAAAGTTATGCGTATCGTTGACTTCGGTGCGTTTGTATCTGTTATCGGTACGAAGGAAGGTCTGGTACACATTTCTCAAATCGCTCAGGAGCGTATCGAGAAAGTTGCTGATCATCTACAGATGGGTCAGGAAGTTCAGGTTAAAGTACTTGAAATCGACCGTCAGGGCCGTATTCGCCTAAGCATGAAAGAAGCGGTTGCTGAGCAAAGCCCAGCACCAGCAGCAGACGAAAAGCCAGAAGCTTAAGTCTTTCTTCTAAAAGCATGTTATAAAGGGGGCTATTAAGCCCCTTTTTTATACCCATTAGTTACTTAGGCGTATATTGAGCAAAGCTCGATAGCCGCCATCTTGATAATGATGGTATAAGCTAGTAAGAAGACTGTATCACCTCAGGGAGAATTGCATTGATTGCAAACAGGTTAAAATTCGCATGTCTTGCGATGATAATGATGTTGGCAGGCTGTACCGCCGCCCCCCAGTCGAACTGGACACATCCTCCAATGGCGGTGCCTTACCAGCCAACAATCCAGCAGCAGATCCAGCTGGCTCGTATCGATCAGCTGCTTCAACGTAGTGATCTGGATAATGACACTCTGGCACAAATCTATTACGAGCGCGGATTATTGCATGACAGCATTGGATTACGCGATCTTGCCCGCCTTGATTTCAACCAGTCATTGTCACTAAAGCCTGATCAGCCTGATGTCTTTAATATTCTGGGGGTGTACTTTACCCAGAGTGCACACTTTGATGCGGCCTACGAAGCATTTGATTCCACCCTGGAGCTGAACCTTCGTCATCCTTTTGCCCAGCGTAACCGTGGAATAGCCCTCTATTACGGTGGCCGTTATGACTTGGCCCATGAAGATCTGAACGCCCATTACCAGCAGAATGTGAATGATCCATACCGGGTAATCTGGTTATATTTGGTGGATTTGGAGCGCACTCCTGAGAGTGCCCAGGACAAGCTACAGCAACGTTATGACGTGAGCGACAAGCAGAACTGGGGCTGGCAGGTTGTACGGTTATATCTGGGAGAGCTCACTGAAAGTGAGTTTCTGGAGCAGATCGCTTCTGAAAGTGAAAGCAATGAAGTGCTGGCAGAGCATTTGACCGAAGCGTACTTCTACATGGCCAAGTTGTACCACTATAAAAAGGATTTTCAATCGGCTCTGATGCTGTACAAACTGGCATTGTCAGGCAACGTGTATGAGTTCGTCGAACACCGCTTCTCACTGCTGGAACTAAGCCGCTTAATGGCAGAGGCCCAGGCCAACCAGCCGGCCGAACTTGGCTAGTGGGTTTCCTGCGATTTATAAAAAAAGCCGCGATGTTCGCGGCTTTTTTATCGTTTCAACATGAGGCAGGTTAGGCGATATTTAATCCCGCAAGGTTATGCCAGTAACCGTTGCAGTGATGGCCGCCTTCTAGTTTATGCTGGGTGCCACCTTGCTCGTTGTCACGGAATTGATCGACGAGTGGCAGGGTATCAAGGCCTAGCGGACTGAGCCGTACGACATCGACCAAGCCTTCCATACCTTTGAGATCGTTGATCAGGTTGTAGCAATAGCCTGACTGGGTCTGAATCCCGTTCAGGGTAAAGACTTTCTGCTCTTCCTGGCTGTTCACGACGATTCCGTTCGGGTATTTGATGCAGCAGGTTTCGCAGTCATCTTTGGCGCGATCTTCGGCACGGGCGGTAAAGCAACGTGCTGAGTAGGCCAGCGGCAGGTAGCCGTAACTGAACACTTCGGTTTCAAACTGTTCGCGGAACCCCATTTTTTCGCATTCACTCACGACGTTCTGCAGCCATTCCCGCGACAGCTCGACCGGCATACACCAGCGTGTCATCCCTTTTTTCAAAAACAGATTCAGGGTCTGGGCGTTGTAGCAGTTGACTGCTGGGCCGACTACAAACGGTACTTTGTGGTCGTGTGCCATCTGAATGGCCGACACATCATTGGCCTCGACGATGAACTCACCGTTATCAATGTATTTTTTCATTACATTGACTTCACTCGGCGCTTCCAGCAGTGCCATTGTTGATAGGATAACCTGCTTGCCGGCTGCCGAGAGCTCCTTGGCGATATCAAACCAGTGGGCTGGTCTCATTTCACGGCGTTTAGAACATACCGTCTCACCCAGATAGATAATATCGGTACTGGCGTCTTTTGCCTGCTGGTAGAAGGCTTCGACATCGTTTTTTGACCAGAAATAAAGGAGTGGCCCAAGCGAGTATTTCATAATGTTCTCCTTTATTGCCATTTACGGTGATAAGCGCCAAGAGTCGTTTGCTTACCTTCTGAAACATTGCCCAGGCAGGCATTCCACGCCGGATCAACCTGATAGCCTTCCGGGTTTGCTTGGTAGCGATCGATCGCGGCACGCCAGGTACGCGTTACTTGCTCGACATAGGCAGGGCTGCGCTGGCGACCTTCAATTTTCACCGAGGCAATATTTGCCTTGAACAGCTCCGGCAGGATTTCTAGGGTATTTAGGCTGGTTGGTTCTTCCAGGGCGTGGTAGCGCTTGTTCTCGCCATCCAGGTCGACCTCAAAGCGCCCTTTACACAAGGTAGGGTAACCGGCGTTTTCTCCCGCTTCGTAGCGGTCGATCAGCACATCGTTAAGGCGTGACTCCAGCCCTTGCGAGGTTTCTTGCCAGCGAACGTATTTTGCTGGTGAGCAGGCACCTACCGTGTTTGGTGATTCACCGGTCATATAGGAAGACAGGTAGCACCGACCTTCAGACATGATACACAAGCTACCGAAGGCAAAGACTTCCAATTGCATATCGGTGTTGCGCGCTAGCTGTTTTACCTGGTGGATCGACAGTACGCGAGGCAGAACCACGCGCTTGACATTGAAGTTCTGCTTGTAGAAATCAATGGCTGCAGTGTTGGTTGCTGACGCCTGTACTGACAGGTGCAGCTCCAGATCTGGGTATTTTGTCGCAGCGTAATCCAGTACGGCAATATCAGCCACGATCAGGGCATCAACCCCCATTGCAGCTGCATTGTCGACGGCGTTTTTCCAACGCTCGAAGCCATCCGGGTGGGCAAAGGTGTTTAGGGCAACGTGCAGTTTGCGGTCGTGATCTTTCACATACTGCACGGCTTTTTCGAGTTTGCGACCTGTAAAGTTTAAACCTGCAAAATGGCGGGCATTGGTGTCATCTTTAAAACCGATGTACACGGCGTCCGCACCGTTATCAATGGCAGTCTTCAGCGCCGGAAGGTTACCAGCGGGGCAAAGTAGCTCCATATTATTTTTATCTACCAGTGTGGGAATAAAGTAATGGAGCAAATACTAGGGGGCTTGATGCCCCCTTGTTTTGATATCAGGCAGGTTTTGTTGATTTAGGACAACTTATTTTGCGATTTTGACTGTATCAAAAATGATTTGGTTAGTCTTGATGTCGACTGTGCTTGAGTAAAATCGCCTCCAGCTCATTCTTTGGCAGTGGCTTGTAGAAGTGGAAGCCCTGAATATAGTCACAATTGAGGTTAGACAGCAGCGTTGCCTGCTGGCGAGTCTCGACCCCCTCTGCCACGATATTCATGCTTAGTGCTTTGCCGAGGTTTATGATGTTCTCTATCAGGGTTACCTGCTTGGGCACAGATTCAATATCTTTGATAAACGCTCGGTCAATTTTCAGTTCATCGAGTGGGAAGCGGGCAAGATAAGATAGCGATGAATAGCCGGTGCCAAAGTCATCGATAGACAGGGCAAAGCCCTGTTTCTTGATGGCATTGAGCATCTGGATCGTATGCTCGCCATCGCTCATTACCGCACTCTCTGTCAGTTCGAACGTGATGTCGCTTGGGTTAACCCCGGTGCTTTTTTTCAGCTTGTTGACGAAGCTGATCAAATTCGGGTTGCCAAATTGCTGAGGGGAGAGGTTGATGGCTACGCGCCCGGCCAGCAAACCCTGCTGCTTCCATTTTCTTACGGTGGTGAAGACTTCTTTCATCACCACCTGGCCCAGTTGCTCAATCAGGCCGGAGCGCTCGGCGACCGGGATGAACTGACCCGGGCTGATATAGCCTTCGACCGGGTGCTTCCAGCGAACGAGGGCTTCTGCACCGTCAATGACAAAGTCGCGGGCACTGACCTTGGGTTGGTACCAGACTTCGAGCCCATTTTGTTGCAAGGCCTTTTGCAGCTCTATTTCAAGCCACAGGCGCATCCGGGCTTCTTTGTTCATCTCCTCGGTGAACTTTACCAGCCGGTTGCGACCGCGGTTTTTAGCTTCATACATGGCAGTATCAGCATTTTGCAGCAGGATCCTGGCGTCATTGCCATTGCCGGGGTAGCTGACCATGCCGATGGAGCAGGCAAGGTGCTTGCTAAAGTGGTGCAGATCAAACGGCTGGTTGATCAGGGCAATTATCTGTTGCGAAATCAATTCTCCCGTGCGGTCATGCTCGGGCTCAGGCAGGATGATGGCAAACTCATCGCCGCTCAGGTGGCCGATAATCGCCGTTTCCGGCAGCAGGCGGCGCAGGCGCTGTGAGATTTCCTGTAGTACCCGATCACCAATATGGTGGCCGAGCGAATCGTTGATATTTTTAAAGTTATCAAGATCCAGATAGAGCATCACCAGCGGCGTTTCATTGTTGATCAGCTGCTCCAGGCGGCGACTGAAACCATGGCGGTTATACAGTCCGGTCAGCGGATCGGTGTGGACCAATTGTTCAACCTGCCCCTGTTGCACGGTACGTTCAGAGGTATCCTGTAGCAGAATGAGTTTGGCTGGCGAGCCCAACAAGGTGATATCGGAAGCTGAGACATTTAACGGCCGATCGGTACTACAGCGGGGGCTGGTTTGACATTTTCGCTGCTCATTTTTGCCCAATTGGCTGATCTGATCCCCCAGAATTCGCTGACTGTGGCTGTCGATTAACAGCCGGCCAAGTTCTTCGCCGATCAGATCGCGAGGGGAGTCAAAGCCCAACAAATTCGCAGCGGTCTGGTTGGCAGAGATAATGATCTCCCCCTCGACGATACAGCTGCCATCAGTGATGAGTTCATTGAGCTGGTTGAGC
Source organism: Photobacterium obscurum (assembly GCF_026191635.1). Taxonomy (GTDB): domain Bacteria; phylum Pseudomonadota; class Gammaproteobacteria; order Enterobacterales; family Vibrionaceae; genus Photobacterium; species Photobacterium obscurum. The sequence goes on along the minus strand of NZ_JAKRRW010000011.1, from coordinate 32,426 downwards.
TGATGTTCCAGCTCCTGGAGTGAATTAACCAGGACCTGGCGTTCCGATGTATCGGCGGAGTGCAATACGATATAAGGGATATTTCCAAGCTTATCGCGAAGTGGCACCAGGCTGAAATGCATGCTGGTATCATGGCGGTTGTCATTCAGAACCACTTCGCCTTCAACGGAGTCGCCATTAAATGCGCGTTCGTAATAAGGGCGTAGGGAGTCATAGAATACCTGGCCGAGAATGTCTTTGTCATTCCGCCCGACTAATTCTTCGCGTTCAAGGCCGCTTACTTCACAATAGCGGTTGTTGACGACCAGGTAGTTATGATCAGGATCTAACACTGCGAACATAAATGGACTGTTATCAGTCAGCAGCGGGAACCAGTAGTTGAGTTGCTCAGTCGGCATTGAAGAGTCGTATATCCGTATGCGTTAGAATCTGGCTGGGAGGAGCCGTAAAATATCAGTAGCTGGTACTATAACCCGTGATGAAGCCGCAATTCCAAACTTTGCGACCAGAGAAACGTTTTTTTTGACTCAAGGCATAAAAAGTCCCCCCGTTATTGCCATACAATCAGAAAATAATTGCGATAGAGACAGGAAATAAAAACAGTGATTGCTCAACTACGAAAGCACATGGTACAGCATGGCCCGGCTTTGATCCGTGTGCCTGCTAAGTTGACCCCTTTTGCGATTCAGAAAAAAATCATGCTTGAAGGGTTGGCAATGGTCTTCAAAGAAGCGTTGGAAGACGGTGACTTTGAGTTTTTGGAAGACCGCTGGCTGAAAGTAGAAGTGAGGGATCTCGGCTTGCGCTGGTTTATCAGTTACCAGAATGAGCAGTTGGTCGTCTCGGAACACGCAGGGCAGGAAGACGTGAGCTTTAGCGGTGAGTGCAATGATTTGGTATTAATTGCCGCTCGTAAGGAAGATCCTGATACACTCTTCTTCCAGCGTCGCCTTCGTATCGAAGGAGATACGGAATTAGGGCTGGAAGTGAAGAACCTGATGGATAGCATCGATCTGGATTCGCTACCGGCACCCGTTAAGTATGTATTGCAGCAATCGGCCGACTTCATCCAGAAAGGAATGCAGGACATGGTTGCTGATAAAGAGGTAATGAATGCTCATTAGAACCGAAGCGCCGGCGGATATCCTTCCTATCGACAGTTTGCTCAAAACGGTATTTGATACTGAGGCAGAAGCTAATCTGGTGATGAAACTGCGGGAAAATGGTAACCGGACTTTGTCTCTGGTGGCATGCAGCGACGAAGGGGAGCTGATCGGGCACCTGTTTTTTAGTCCGGTCACGGTCGAGGGGCAAGATGATAACTGGCAAGGGCTTGCGCCTTTGGCGGTAAAGCCTGAATATCAGCGCCAGGGCATCGGCCTTGCACTGATGGAAGAAGCGAAAAGTATTCTGGCAGAGCTGGGCTATCCGGTAGCCGTAGTGTTGGGGCACAGCGACTACTATCCGAAAGCGGGCTTTGTTAAGGCATCCGAACATGGGTTGAACTGTAGCTGGCCTGTGCCGGATGAGGCGTTTATGGTCGTAGAGCTGATCCCTGGCAGCTTAGCTGGAAAAAGCGGGCTGGTAGAATACAGCACTGAATTTTCAGACATCTAGCTGTTTGATGCGACGTAATGGATAAAATACCACCTGCGGGTGGTATTTTTTATTCTTGCGGATAGACCCGATTATTATTCAGTTTGGTATTATTCGCTATACAGCGGCTCTGATTTAGCGTCGGGATCTGTTAGGATCGCCAGCCGAAGTGATGCCACCACCGAGAACATGGTAATAGGATGAATCAACGAGAGATACAGATATTGCAGGAGATGGGGCTAACCTATTGGCAGGTGAGAAAACCGTCATTTTTCCCGGACATGCAAGTGCCTGTCATTGACCTTCCCGAAAGTTGCAAATTGCTATTTGTCTGTTCAGAAGAGCTGGATGAACATGACCGCTGGCTATTTGGACGGATTCTAAAAAGCATGAAGCTTACCCCTGAGCAGGCGCTATTATTGCCACCGCAGGCTTTGGAGCAGATCCGAGAGCATCATTTGACCTGGTGCTGGTTAGCGGGCGTTCAGGCGGGACACCCCGTGGGATGCCAACTGCTGACCTCGGTGTCACTGCAACAAATGCATACCAACCCAGCGAGTAAAAAAGCCCTTTGGCAACAGATTTGTTCATATGATTCATAAAATTGTTCCGCTAGAGCCGCATCACCTGGATGATGTATGGCGTATCGAGCAGGCTGCTCATGCTTTCCCTTGGGCCGAGTCGATGATCCGCAAGGCACCCAATAAGATTGCTGCCAATTTTGCCCTGCTGGTTGACGGCAAGGTGGCGGGGTATTGTTTTGGCCAGAATGTGGCTGGTGAAGCGACCTTGCTGAACATTGCCGTTGATCCGGCGTGTCAGGGCAAAGGTTACGGCAAGCTATTGCTAGAAGGCTTCATCGATCAGCTATCGGCGCTTAATGCCGAAGAGATCTGGCTGGAGGTGAGGGCTAGCAACACTCGTGCCTATCATCTCTATGAAGCCCTTGGCTTTAATGAAATTAACCGCCGTGTGGGCTATTACCCCTCAGATACGGGGCGTGAAGATGCGTTAATCATGACGTATCTGATGATATAGCAGCTGCACCGACAGACTTGATTACAACTGAGCGGTGTTACCGCTGTCTCTTTTTGCGGAGTTTGCGTATAATTCCGCCATCTTTAAGGCTCCCATTATTCATCCATAACGCTGCGCGTGATAGAGGTCAACATGTAATTGATTGTAGTTACAAAAGATTTATTTTCTGCCAGCGCAGATGATGAGCCTAGATAGGTCACTATTTAGGTTTTTATTTTAGGAGCCCGGCAACGCATTACAGGCTATTTAGTGGGTTGCTGCTCGATTATTGAAATCTCTCACAGGATTATCAACGCTTATGTCTTTTCTACCTGAAGTGAACAAACGCCGTACGTTTGCAATCATTTCTCACCCGGATGCGGGTAAAACAACAATTACCGAAAAAGTACTGTTATTCGGAAACGCGATCCAGAAAGCCGGTACGGTTAAAGGCCGTGGCTCGAACCAGCATGCCAAGTCAGACTGGATGGAAATGGAAAAAGAGCGTGGGATCTCGGTAACCACCTCGGTAATGCAGTTCCCGTACAACGATTGTCTGGTAAACCTGCTTGATACTCCGGGACACGAAGATTTCTCCGAGGATACCTACCGTACGCTAACAGCGGTTGACTCATGCCTGATGGTGATCGATGCTGCGAAAGGTGTCGAGGATCGTACCCGTAAGCTAATGGAAGTTACCCGTCTGCGTGATACGCCAATCGTAACCTTCATGAACAAACTGGACCGTGATATCCGCGATCCGATGGAACTGCTTGATGAAGTAGAAACCGAGTTGAACATGGCATGTGCGCCAGTGTCATGGCCGATCGGCTGTGGTAAAGAGTTCAAGGGTGTTTACCATATCCACCGCGACGAGACGATTTTGTATAGCACTGGCCAGGGTCATACGATCCAAGAGCAGCGCATTATTAAAGGCTTGGATAACCCTGAGCTTGATGAAGCCGTTGGTGAAGATCTGGCTGAGCAGCTACGTGAAGAGCTGGAATTGGTTATCGGTGCATCGCACGAGTTCGACCAAGAGCTATTCCTAAGTGGTGAGCTAACGCCGGTGTTCTTCGGTACTGCTCTGGGTAACTTTGGTGTTGACCATATGCTTGATGGTCTGACCAAATGGGCACCTGCACCGCAACCGCGTAAGGCGAACGAGCGTGAAGTCGAGGCGACGGAAGAGAAGTTTTCTGGCTTTGTATTTAAGATCCAGGCGAATATGGATCCGAAGCACCGTGACCGTATTGCCTTCATGCGAATCGTTTCGGGTACTTACAGCCAGGGCATGAAAATGAACCATGTCCGTACCGGTAAGAATGTCAGTATTTCGGATGCGGTAACCTTTATGGCCGGTGACCGTGCGCGTGCAGAAAAAGCCTATGCGGGTGACATTATCGGTCTGCATAACCACGGTACCATCCAGATTGGTGATACCTTTACCCAGGGTGAGAACCTGAAGTTCGCGGGAATCCCGAACTTTGCACCGGAACTATTCCGCCGTATCCGCCTGAAAGATCCACTGAAGCAGAAGCAGCTGCTTAAAGGCCTTGTCCAGCTTTCGGAAGAAGGTGCGGTACAGGTATTCCGCCCGCTGCAAAACAATGACTTGATCGTTGGTGCAGTTGGTGTACTTCAGTTTGATGTGGTTGTTGCCCGTCTGAAAGCAGAGTACAACGTAGAAGCTATCTACGAAGGGGTTAACGTGGCGACAGCCCGTTGGGTCGAGTGTGATGATAGCAAGACGCTGGAAGAGTTTAAGCGTAAAAACCAGCAGAACCTGGCATTGGATGGTGGTGATAACCTAAGCTATATTGCGCCTACAATGGTTAATCTTAACCTGGCCAAAGAACGCTTCCCAGATATCGATTTCCGCGCAACCCGTGAGCATTAATCGTTTCTGGTTGGGCAGCTAGCCTACAAAAAGCAGAAGCCGTCACAATTGTGACGGCTTTTTTTATGCATTTTGGCGTATCCGGCATGGGTCTCTTTCATGATGAGTATCTGGGACTATTATTCCCTTGGATGCATATTGGTGGAGGATCGGAAAATGAAAGAACTTGCTGGTGGTACCGAGATTTACTCTTGGCCGGGTGAGCCGTTTCCGCTTGGGGCGACAGTAAAAGAGCAGGGGGTCAACTTCAGCCTCTACTCCAAAAATGCGACTCGGGTGACAATGCATCTTTTTGCGAGTGCGGAAAGTGAGAGTCCGTTTTTGTCATTTGAGCTTGATCCTATTATTCACAAGCGCGGGCATTACTGGTTTGTGTTTATCGCCAACATCGGCCATGGCCAGGTGTATGCGTTTCAGGTCAGTGGACCGTGGAAGCCAGAGCGTGGACTGCGCTTCGATAAAGATAAAGTATTGATTGACCCATATAGCCATGCCATCTGCATCGGCAAGAACTATTGCCGTCAGCGGGCCATTGCCCCCGGCTCGAATATGGATGCATGCATGAAAAGCATGGTGGTGGATCACCGTGCCTTTGACTGGCAGGGAGCTCAGGCTCCGCGCCACTCTCTGACCGATACCGTGATCTACGAGATGCATGTCGGTGGGTTTACCAAACACCCTTCATCAGGGGTAGAGGCGGCTAAACAGGGCACGTTTGCTGGTATTGTCGACAAGATCCCATACCTGAAATCGCTTGGAGTAACAGCTGTCGAGTTGATGCCGGTGCAGCAGTTCGATGTATTCGATGCGCCGGATGGCAGGCAAAATTACTGGGGTTACAGCCCTATTAATTTCTTTGCCATACATGCTGATTACAGTGTCGAGAAAGATCCGCTGGTGGCGATCAACGAATTTAAAACCATGGTCAGGGAGCTGCATAAAGCCGGTATTGAAGTGATTCTGGATGTGGTGTTTAACCATACGGCCGAAGGGGATGAGAACGGTCCGACATTTTGCTTCAAGGGGCTGCAGAACGGCGCCTATTACCTGCTGGACAAGAAAAATGGCGCGTATGCCAACTACAGTGGCTGCGGTAATACCTGTAACGCCAACCACAGTGTGCTGCGCCGGATGATCATCGATGCCCTGCATTACTGGGTCACCGAAATGAAAGTAGACGGTTTCCGCTTTGACCTGGCGTCGGTGCTGGCCAGAGACAGCTTAGGGCAACCGATGAAAGAGCCCCCCCTGCTGTGGTCGATCGACTCGGATCCGATCCTCAGCAGTACCAAGATTATTGCCGAGGCCTGGGATGCAGCCGGTTTGTATCAGGTTGGTTCATTTATCGGTGACCGCTGGAATGAGTGGAATGGGAAGTATCGCGACGATGTACGGGCCTTCTGGCGAGGAGACAACGGTTGTGTCAGCCGCTTGGCGTCACGGGTATTAGGCTCTCCCGATATCTATTGCAGCCACCGCCATTCCCCCCACCGCTCGGTGAACTTTATCTGTGTCCATGACGGTTTCACCCTTAATGACCTGGTGAGTTACAGCGAAAAGCATAACCAGGCCAACGGAGAAGGGAATCGTGACGGTGATAATCATAATCTGTCTAGTAATTATGGGGTGGAGGGGCCGACGGAGATTGCTGAAATTGATGAACTGCGGAACCGACAGTGCAAAAATATGCTCGCAACGCTGTTTCTATCGCTGGGTACACCGATGATCGGTATGGGGGATGAAGTCAGGCGGACCCAGCAGGGCAACAACAACGCCTACTGCCAAGACAATGAGATCAGTTGGTTTGATTGGCGGCTGGTGGATAAACATGCTGATATGCTGCGTTTTGTTACTCTACTTAGCCAGATCCGGCGAGCCGAGCCGACCATTGACTGGAATATGCATATGTCACTCAGCTCGGTGGTAGAAAATGTGGGGATCTGCTGGCACGGTCTCCAGCCTAACCAGCCTGATTGGTCGGAAAACTCCCACTCCTTGGCGCTGACCGTTAACCACCCGATCACCATGGATGAGTTGTATGTTATCTGTAATGCTTATTGGGACCCGCTTGAGTTCACGTTGCCAAACCGGGATAGTCGCGACTGGCATTTGCTGGTGAATACGGCCAAGTGCAGCCCCGGCGATATTTATACTATCGAGGATGCTCCGCAGTATCCGTACAGTACCATTCTGGTCACCGGGCGTAGTATGATCGTGATGGTAGCCAAACCGTCGAACTGATAGTGGATAAGGAGAAATAGATGCTGAGTTGGCTGAGGCTGTGGGTTGCAAGATACGATCGTTGGTGTAAACGCATGGGGCTGATCCCCGAAAACCGCCGCTGTTGTGCACCTGTCAGATATGATGAGAACGCTGCGAAACTTACCTCTGAGCCTACAGCACCATTTCAACAAAGTAGGGGTAAAAAGCCTGAGTGATCTGTTTATGAAGGAATGCCATGATGTTCATTGATAGTCATTGCCACTTCGATTTCGAGCCCTTTGCTTCCGATCCTGCCCATTATCTTGAGCTGGCTAATGACGCAGGCGTAGGCAAGATTGTCATCCCGTCTGTCGGGGAGCGCAATTGGCAGGAGGTTCAGCAACTCTGCCGACAGTTTGATAATTTGTACTATGCCCTCGGCCTGCACCCATTTTTCAGTAATGAGCACAACGTAGATTCGTTGTCACGGCTTGCAAATAGATTGGAAGAAGTCGTCGGAGGAGCTGGTGAAAACAATCAAAAGTGCGTTGCCGTCGGTGAATGTGGGCTAGACTTTGCCATTGCGGATGCGGATCGGGAACAACAGATTGAATTGCTGAGCGCACAGTTGGCATTGGCAAATAAATATGCACTACCAGTCATACTTCACTGCCGAAAAGCCTACCCTGAATTGCTGCGTATTTTGAGACAAAACCCACCGATTGCTGGCGGTGTTTATCACGGTTTCAGTGGAAGTCTCTCGCAGGCTGAGCAGGTTATTGATCTAGGTATCAAAATTGGCGTTGGGGGAACGATTACATATCGCCGTGCGAATAAAACTCGCAATACAATTGCTTCACTGCCATTGGCAGCACTGATGCTTGAGACCGATGCGCCGGATATGCCTGTTGCTGGGTATCAGGGGCAGCCAAACCGCCCTGACAGGCTCCGCAATATTGTCCAGGAGCTTGTGGACATCAGAAAGGAATCCAAGTCGGAAATTGAAAAGATCACCAGCTTAACAACGGCTGAACTATTTCAAATTTCGATGTGATCTAGATCCATAAAGCAAACGGTTGCGCTAAACGGTTGCTTTTGCGCTGTTTTGCTTTGTGATTTATGTCACGTTTGTGATTAAACTTTCACTCCCTTTCCTTGGAAAGTGTGATGTTCGCATTATTTTTTTAGGTCTCCGTATGAGTATAATGCGCCGGACTCTTAATGAGCCGAATTGTCGAGACGCCAAACTTAACTATAAAAGGGAAGCCATAAACTATGAGCGTGTTTATGAGCCTGGTTGGGATGGTAGTACTGCTAGCTCTAGCTGTACTGTTATCGGATAACCGCAAAGCTATTAATTTACGTACTGTTGGTGGTGCATTTGCCATCCAATTCTTCTTGGGTGCATTTGTACTTTATGTACCTGTAGGTCGTGACGTGCTTTACGGCGCATCACAAGCTGTTGCTAATGTAATTGGTTACGGTAATGACGGTATTAACTTCCTGTTTGGTGGTTTGACGTCAGATAAAATGTTTGAAGTGTTCGGTGGCGGTGGTTTTGTATTCGCTCTGCGTGTACTACCTGTTATCGTATTCTTCTCTGCATTGATCAGTGTTCTTTACTACCTAGGTATTATGCAGGTTGTTATCAACTTCCTTGGTGGTGGTCTACAGAAAGTACTAGGCACTTCTCGTGCGGAATCAATGTCTGCGACAGCTAACATTTTCGTTGGTCAAACGGAAGCGCCATTGCTTATCCGTCCGTTCGTGCCAAAAATGACTCAATCTGAGCTGTTTGCAGTAATGTGTGGTGGTCTGGCGTCTGTAGCCGGCGGTGTACTAGCGGGTTATGCATCTATGGGTGTACCTCTAGAATACCTAATCGCGGCATCATTCATGGCAGCTCCTGGTGGTCTATTATTCGCTAAGATCATCAAGCCTGAAACTGAAGAGCCAATCGAGCAAATCCCTGGTATGGATGAAAACGATGCTGACAAACCAGCAAACGTGATCGATGCGGCTGCTGGTGGTGCGTCTTCTGGTATGCAACTAGCACTTAACGTAGGTGCAATGCTACTAGCGTTCATCGGCCTGATTGCTCTAATCAACGGTATGCTGGGTGGTATCGGTGGTTGGTTCGGTATGCCTCAACTGACTCTAGAGCTAATCCTGGGTTATGTATTCTCTCCACTAGCATTCCTAATCGGTGTGCCATGGGAAGAAGCAACAATCGCTGGTTCTTTCATCGGTCAGAAACTGATTGTGAACGAATTCGTTGCTTACCTGAACTTTGCTCCTTACCTAGCTGAAGGTGCTGAAGTAGTTCTTTCTGAGAAGACTTCTGCAATTATTTCTTTCGCACTATGTGGTTTTGCTAACCTATCTTCTGTAGCAATCCTACTTGGTGGTCTGGGTGGTCTGGCTCCAAGCCGTCGCCACGATATTGCACGCTTTGGTATGAAAGCTGTAGCGGCAGGTACATTATCTAACCTAATGTCTGCAACTATTGCTGGTCTATTCGTGACTATCAACGCAATGTAATTACTGACTCGTTCAGCAAGAATATGAAACGCCACAGCTAAGCTGTGGCGTTTTTGTTTTCAGAGCAGACCCTAGGAAGAGCAGGTCCTGGTTCCTGGAAAGAGCAAAAGTTAGAAGCTAGTTTAAAGTTCGACTATCGAGGTGTTTGACTTTTTGTCGTTGCTCGGCGAGCTTGCTTGCAGAACCCAGAACCCAGAACCCAGAACCCAGAACCCAGAACCCAGAACCCAGAACCCAGAACCCAGAACCCAGAACCCAGAACCCAGAACCCAGAACCCAGAACCCAGAACCCAGAACCCAGAACCCAGAACCTCTTTCCTTTATCGTGATACTCTTTTCTAGGATCTAGGATCTAGGATCTTTACTTTCCCCCCTTAAATTCGATCAACAGATTTGGTAAAAACATGCAACGCGTGGCTTTTTTGTATCATAAAATCGATTGCGCTCCGTTTTCAGAGATCTCCCTTTGCTACCATCCGTTGTAGAAAGTTTATTCATATTGGTAACCAGCGACACCTGACTAACGGCAGACTACACTCTTCTTTGTGCTGTAAAAGACAGAGAGAAAGGTTATGTATGATGTCATATTAGCGCTATTGGCTGGTTTCATCGTTGGGGTCTTGTTTTCAGCGATTAAGTTACCTATTCCTGCCCCTCCGGTACTGCCCGGAGTAATGGGAATTTTCGGGGTGTATACCGGAGGTATCGCATACCAGTGGATAGTGGAACGCTTTTTCACGTAATGAAAATTTATGTTCTGTAACAGGGGCTTATATTCATTTCTAGCGGTAAACACATTGTCCACAAATGGAAACACGACTTTGATGGTGAGGCGTATCGTTGCTTGGTATTATTGGTGTGCACCATCACAAACTGACGATTGCTGTTTCAGCGTTTCCCAACCGTGATGGAAGTATTGTCACGGTTTGCTGAACAGCAGGGTTTGCAAGACGCTCAGGTAGTCTGAGTATTTTGCGCGGTGAAAAGGATATCAATCAGGAAAAACAATCTCGCATTGTTTCCCTGAGTCTTCAAGGAACCAAGTCCGCTCATCTAACTGTTCGCTGTAGGCGGGCCGTTTGACGGTATAGCAACAGATTGCCGTCGAGCGTATGGAACAGTTTCTATAAGCTTGGTAGAAAATAACTGGACTGGAGATAGTCATGAGCGATTTAAAAGCTGCTGCACTACGTGCACTTAAACTAATGGATCTTACCACTCTGAACGATGACGACACTGATGCAAAAGTGATCGAGTTGTGTAAGAACGCGAAAACAGCTGTAGGTAACACAGCAGCAGTATGTATCTACCCACGTTTCATTCCTGTTGCTAAGAAGCAACTGCGTGAGCAAGGTACACCAGAAGTCCGTATTGCAACTGTTACTAACTTCCCACACGGTAACGACGATATCGAGATTGCGGTAGCTGAAACTAAAGCTGCGGTAGCCTACGGCGCTGATGAAGTTGACGTAGTATTCCCGTACCGCGCTCTGATGGCTGGTAACGAAGAAGTTGGCTTCGAGCTGGTTAAGCAGTGTAAAGAAGCGTGTGGCGACATTCTGCTGAAAGTTATCATCGAAACTGGTGAGCTTAAAACAGAAGAACTGATCAAGAAAGCTTCTGAAATCTCAATCAAAGCAGGCGCTGACTTTATCAAAACGTCTACTGGTAAAGTGCCAGTTAACGCAACCCCTGAGTATGCTGAGATCATGCTGAACGTGATCAAAGACATGGGCGTAGCGAAAACTGTTGGCTTCAAGCCAGCAGGTGGCGTTCGTACCGCTGAAGATGCACAGCAATACCTAGATATGGCTGACCGCATCCACGGTGCTGAGTGGGCTGACAACATGCACTACCGTTTCGGTGCATCAAGCCTACTAGCTAACCTGCTTCACACGCTAGGTGAAGGCGAAAAAGCAGCTGAAGGCGGCTACTAATCTTATCTCGTGAGGTGGCATTTATTGCCACCTTACTTTTTTGACCTGTGATTATTTACTGTTTGGTTCTTGCCACTGTGCGGCACGAGCGGCACCTGTGCGGCTGAGAATCATACTGTGGGGCCTCTTTCCCAAAAATTGGCAACGCAAGGTAAATATTCATCTGCCCTACAAATTATAATCTGATTGGGGAATACCATGTATTTACCACAAGAAATCATCCGAAAAAAACGCGACAACATCGAACTATCTGCAGACGAAATTAACTTCTTCATCCAAGGTGTTGCTAAAGACACTGTCTCTGAAGGCCAAATTGCTGCATTTGCAATGGCAATTTACTTTAACGACATGACCATGGACGAGCGTGTTGCCCTGACTTGTGCAATGCGTGACTCAGGCATGGTTATCGACTGGAGCCACATGAACTTTGACGGCCCTATTGTCGACAAACACTCTACCGGTGGTGTGGGTGACGTAACTTCGCTAATGCTTGGCCCAATGGTGGCAGCATGTGGTGGTTTCGTACCTATGATTTCAGGCCGTGGCCTGGGCCACACTGGCGGTACGCTAGACAAGCTGGAATCTATTCCTGGCTACAACATTACCCCGACTAACGAAGTGTTCGGTGAAGTGACCAAAGAAGCGGGTGTGGCAATTATCGGCCAGACTGGCGACTTGGCACCGGCGGACAAGCGTGTATACGCAACCCGTGATGTGACAGCAACCGTTGATAACATCTCGCTGATCACCGCATCTATTCTGTCGAAGAAACTGGCTGCTGGCCTAGGCTCGCTAGTGATGGACGTTAAAGTAGGTTCAGGCGCATTCATGCCAACTTACGAAGCATCGGAAGAGCTGGCAAAATCTATTGTTGCTGTGGCTAACGGTGCTGGCACCAAAACGACGGCGCTGCTAACCGACATGAACCAGGTTCTGGCTTCAACTGCAGGTAATGCACTGGAAGTACGTGAAGCCGTTCAGTTCCTAACCGGTGAGTACCGCAACCCTCGCTTATTTGCTGTGACCATGGCATTGTGTGCCGAAATGCTTGTTAACAGTGGCTTAGCGACTGATTTGGAACAAGCGAACGCGAAACTGCAGGAAGTACTGGACAACGGTAAAGCCGCAGAGTGTTTCGGTAAGATGGTTGCAGGTCTAGGTGGCCCGGCTGACTTCATGGAAAACTACGACAACTATCTAGAAAAAGCGGAAATCGTGAAGCCGGTATTTGCAGAAACCACAGGTTATGCATATGCAATGGACACGCGCGGTCTAGGTATGGCCGTTGTTGGTATGGGCGGTGGCCGCCGCGTAGCAACAGACACTATCGACTATGCAGTTGGTCTGAGCGATATGATTCGCCTTGGTGATGAAGTGAACGCAGAGACCCCGCTAGCCGTTATTCATGCTCGCACCGAAGCACAATGGGAAGAAGCGGCTCAGGCTGTTCGTAACAACATTACTGTTGCTGACCAGAAGCCAGAACCGACCCCTGAGGTTTACCGCCGCGTTCGCCCTGAAGATGTTTAATGGAGTTAAAATGAAACGTTCAATTATCCTAGTTCTCGACTCTTTCGGTATCGGTGCGACAGAAGATGCCGTTGACTTCGGTGATGTAGGCTCGAACACTCTTGGCCATATTGCCGAGAAGTGTGCTCGCGGCGAAGCTGACAATGGCGAGCGTAGTGGTCCTCTTCACCTACCAAACCTGAATAAGCTTGGTTTGGGCAAAGCGTGCGAAGAGTCTTCAGGCACTTTCCCTGAAGGCCTGGATGCTGATGCTGAAATTACGGGTGCATACGGCCACGCAAAAGAACTATCGTCTGGTAAAGACACACCTTCGGGTCACTGGGAAATTGCTGGTGTACCAGTATTGTTTGACTGGGGTTACTTTACTGATCACTCAAACAGCTTCCCGAAAGAGTTGACTGATCGCATTCTTGAGCGTGCCGGCCTACCAGGTTTCTTGGGTAACTGCCATGCATCAGGTACTCAGGTTCTTGATGACCTGGGTGAAGAGCACATGAAAACCGGCAAGCCAATCTTCTACACTTCAGCGGATTCTGTATTCCAGATCGCCTGTCACGAAGAAACATTCGGTCTAGATAACCTGATGGAGCTTTGCCAGATTGCTCGCGAAGAGCTGGAAGACTACAACATCGGCCGTGTGATCGCGCGTCCGTTCATCGGTGCTGGCAAAGGTCAGTTCGAGCGTACGGGTAACCGTCGCGACCTGTCTGTTGAGCCACCTGCAGCGACACTGCTGCAGAAGCTGGTAGACGAGAAAGGCGGTGACGTTATCTCTATCGGTAAGATTTCTGATATCTACGCAGGCTGCGGTATCTCCAAGAAAGTGAAAGCAACCGGTATCCCGGCACTGTTTGAAGCAACCCTTGAACAAATCAAGCAAGCTGGCGACAACAGCCTGGTTTTCACCAACTTTGTAGATTTCGACTCGGCTTACGGTCACCGTCGTGATGTTGCAGGTTATGCTGCTGCGCTTGAGTACTTCGATAAGCGCCTACCTGAGATCCTTGAGCTACTTCAGGAAGATGACGTACTTATCCTGACAGCGGACCACGGCTGTGATCCAACATGGGAAGGTACCGACCATACTCGCGAGCATATCCCTGTTTTGGTAACCGGTCCTAAAGTGAAAGCGGGCTCATTGGGCCGTCGCGAGACATTTGCCGATATCGGTCAGAGCCTGGCAGAGTACTATGGTACGTCTGACATGGAATACGGTAAGTCATTCCTGTAAAGCTCGTTAACTTATCCCTGCCGCTGTTTCGTTCTATATTTGATGTAGTTCGAAACAGCAACCTAATACTAAGTAATTGCCGTTGGTGCGAATTAATCTGACGGATAAATGGAAGGAAATTACGATGGCTACTCCACATATTAATGCAGAAATGGGTGATTTCGCAGACGTAGTTCTAATGCCGGGTGATCCGCTACGTGCTAAATACATTGCTGAAACATTCCTAGATGACGCAAAAGAAGTGTGTAACGTACGTAATATGTACGGTTACACAGGTACTTACAAAGGCCGTAAGATCTCTGTTATGGGCCATGGTATGGGTATCCCTTCATGCTCAATCTACGCGACCGAACTGATCAAAGACTTCGGCGTGAAGAAAATCATCCGTGTTGGTAGCTGTGGTGCAGTACGTGACGATGTAAACCTACGTGATGTTGTTATCGGTATGGGTGCATCAACTGATTCAAAAGTTAACCGTATCCGTTTTGGCGATCACGACTTCGCAGCATTGGCTGACTACGGTATGGTACAAAATGCAGTCGAAGCGGCAAAAGCCAAAGGTATCGACGTTAAAGTGGGTAACATCTTCTCTGCAGATCTGTTCTACAACCCTGATTTTGACTTCTTCCAGACTATGAAGAAGTACGGCATCGTGGGCGTTGAAATGGAAGCCGCTGGTATCTACGGTCTAGCTGCTGAGTTCGGTGCTAAAGCACTGACTATCTGTACGGTATCTGACCATATCCTACGTGGTGAAGCGACGACTTCTGAAGAACGTCAGCTGACTTTCAACGATATGATGGAAATCGCGCTAGAATCTGTTCTGCTGGGTGATGCTGAATAAGCGTTACTGAGTCTGAAAATAAAAAAGACGGCCTTGGCCGTCTTTTTTTATGTCTTGCTTTCGAGAAAAGCGAGCAGACTTAGTCTTTCGAATTTGCGGTCAGCAAGAACGGGAAGTGCCAGATGTCTTTGCGACGGCCAAACGTGAAGGCCAGCAAGAAGCCAATAAACAATGCAGCCAGGATAAGGGCACGGGTAACATTGGCCATATAATCGACCTGGCTTGCGGCCTTCTCCAGTAGCTTACCGTGTTCGAGTGTCATACGGAAAAAACCGACAATCTGCCCTTCGGCCATAATCGGCTCAATAATTTGTTGGCGGCCAAAGCTGGCGAACGAGAGCGGGGTGGAAATCCCCGTCACCTGCTCTAATGGCATGGCATCTTCTGTTTTGGCTATAGTGATCCCTTCCAGGTCATAAATACTCGCATCAAGCACCAGAGGCTCAGTGGAGAGTTGCTGTACCAATGCCTGTAACTTGTCTTGGTTATTCTCTATCACATTCGTGGCTGCGGTTTCTGCAGCCTGGCGGACAACCATGCGTGATAGTGCCTGGGTTTGCTCGCTGAGCGCCCGGTAGTTTCGGAGGTTTAAATCCGAACCGTATTCCAGCATGGCAATTAACCCGCTGAAGCAGATAATTAGCACTAGGAACTGCCATGCTCGCTGTAATCGAGTTTTTTTCAGTTTCATTATATCAACGTATGTCAGAAATAAGGCCGAAATGCACGAATGCCATATTGGGACTTGCCCAGATAAATTGCAATAGGGTACTTTGTTAGCAGTGGATTATTATCAATCTTAGACATGGATGTACAAAACGTGCTAACAATCAAAAAACACTCTTCACTGCAACAGCGCTTCCCTGAAACCGTTACGGCTTCAAATTTGGCGCGCAAAAAAGCCAACGTGCTGATTTACGGCCAGCAGATAACTCCTGAGTTGGTTGAACAAATAGCTGCTTGTGCCTGCGAGGAGCTGGCCGTCGTAGCGGCATGGAAAGTCGGATCGTATGATGCGTTGCTGATCGGCAACGATTTTTCTGAAACATTAAAGCAAGCGGTCATCCATTATCAGCTTGATATTGCTTGTACCAATGATCTCCCCGATCTATCAGAGCCTGGACTGGTGGTGATGGATATGGATTCTACGGCAATCCAGATAGAGTGCATTGATGAAATCGCCGTACTGGCCGGGGTGGGAGAGCAGGTCGCCGAAGTGACGGAGCGAGCCATGCTGGGGGAGCTAGACTTTGAGCAGAGCCTACGCCAGCGGGTTGCAGCCTTGGCAGGTGCTGACGAGGCGATCCTGGAAACGGTACGCTCGACTCTGCCGTTAACACCTGAATTGCGGGAGCTGGTGGCGACGCTGGCTCATTATGGCTGGAAAGCAGCGATTGTCTCCGGTGGGTTCACTTATTTTTCGGATTACCTGAAACAAGAGCTCAATTTACTTTATGCCCAGTCGAATACCCTAGAGATTGTCGAGGGCAAGCTCACTGGCCAAGTTGTCGGTGATGTGGTTGATGCAAAAGAGAAAGCGAATATCTTACGCGAGTTGGCAGAGCTGAATGAGATTGAGCTGCACAATACTGTTGCCGTTGGTGACGGTGCCAATGATTTGCTGATGATCAAAGCTGCAGGGTTGGGTGTAGCCTACCATGCCAAGCCAAAGGTTGAAGCGGAAGCACCTGCTTCTGTTCGTTATGCCGATCTCGGCGCGGTGATGTGTATTCTCTCGGCATCGCTGGTTCCGCAGGGAATTGGTTGGTAGGGAAGGTGCAGGCTATATCTGGTTCCGAGTTTATAGGAAGAGTTGTCCTGGGTTTTGGGAGTGTTCTCTCCTCTTATGAAGGGGAGGGCTAGGATGGGGTTGTGTGAAACAACCAGCGCTTGCTGTCGCTTGAAGGTATGGCTAACCTTCTCCCCCTTGAAAAGTGGAGGGGGCCATCTTTGGTCATCGGAGCCAGAAACTCTATCTCACAAGACCAGATAAAAAGCGAAAGGCCTTTGCCTCTCGCTTTTTCTATTTTTCGCCATTTCTAGAGACTCGCAACGATTTACCCAATTTCCAATCGTACCAGCACCTCATCGGTAATATCGAACATCTCACCACAGCCGATTAACGAGTTGAACTCGACTTCCAGTGCCCGTGCCCGGTGTAGCGTCATACGGGCCAGTTCGCCAAGCTCCTTGCCGGTTAATGCGGTCATCGGGCTAAGTACAGGTACGGCGCTGATCCTAAGGGCCATAAACTCTCCCTGCGTCTTTGCTTTTTTGATGAAGCGAATACGTGCGTCGATACTGTCAAACTCATCGCTCAGTTTGCTCTCGAGGTGAGTGATAGTCTCGCCCTTTCTCTGGACCCATAGGTACATCTCGTGGACATAGGGTTTCCGGATTTCGATAGGCCGCATGGTTTCCGCCAGCATGGGTTTGACTCGGTGCCTGAAAATGGGTTCAAGCGAGAACTGGCGACCGCCCGCGATCTGGTTGAACAGTTTGGCTAATGGCGGCATAGGGAGGTTACAGCCAATCGCTTTGACTTTTATTTTATGGTCGACCTTTTCCGTAAAGTAAGAAATACCGTTAAGGCGTGTCAGTAGCATCTGGTGCATGGCCAGCAGCAGTTCGCCGCTCGGGAGTACTTCTTCTGCCAGCGTGAGCTTAGTCTCGTTATGCTGGATCAGGCGTCGTAAAAACTGTTCCCCTCTCGAGGCATTGCTGCCGCTGCCGGTTGTCAGTTGAATATTGCTGCGATCTGGGCTAACCCGCACAATTTTATACGGCATCTGGCTAAGCGGAGCATTTTTATCCAGTTTTTGTAAGTCATTAAACTTAATGGTTACCTCATCGCCGCGTTTAGCCGGTAAAGGTTGATTGAGCTTTATGTTTAGCCCGCTGATTGAAAAATCAAGGGTACTCCCTGTTACTAAGGGAAATTCAGGGTGATGTAACTCAATCGGGGTCTGAAAGAGAAACCGAGACTCACTACGCTGTGGTTTGGGGTCAAAGTAAATGGCTTTAGCGTCGGAAACCGGGTTTCTCAGGTGACGGAATGCCTGCAAGGTTTTGCTGGGTAGCTTCGGCTTTACTGGTAGGCGGTAGTCTTGCTGGGCCTGTTCATTGGTCAGATCCTGCAGCACGCCGATATGGGTAAGGCTACTCAGCTGATCAACCATATCTGGTGCAATTTCTTGCAGCTGTTCCTGAACGTCTTGACTGATGGGGTAAACGGTAAGACGAGTTACTCGCCAGCTTTTTTTGGTTGCACCGATGTGCCAGAACAGATGACGCTGCTCTAGGGTCATTTCCGGTAAGGCGGCTGAGTAGAAGAAGCGCTTTTGGTCATGTTCATGGCAGAAGCTATAGATGAGCGTACTGCATTGCTTGAGACCAGCTTTGCCGAGGGTCGCCATGCGTTCTGCAGAAAGCAGGTGGTTAATTACCGGCTGGTTTCTCTCATCATGCCAGCTGTCCCAGATATGACGGTTATGCTCGGTTAGCAAAGAGTATTTTAGCTGATCACCGGCAAAGAATAGCGGCATACTGGTGGTATGTTTGAGGAAACAGTGCTCATAGCCTTTGGTTCTAGCCTGGATCACTTTGTCTTCATGGTTTTTACGGGTTCGATGTTGCGAAACCTGCTGGCTGCGGTCAATGGCATCTTTGATCGCAGTGTTGTCGCTGATGGTTTTCAGGCGCAGCCATTTGAAGCTGTCATTCTCCTGATTGTCATCAATACCGAGGATCCGGTAGTCGGTACCTTGATTTAGGCGCGGATCGTTGAATGTTTCTGCCATCTTGGGAAACTTTGCCGTTACCGTTTGACCCAGACTGTATTTGAAGGCCGAAGGGACTTTGAACTTGGCCCCTGAGTATGACAAATCGGAGGTGATGCCGTGCACGGACTGGTTGAAAGGCAGAGCCAAATCGACCTGGGTGGCGATCTGCAGACGATTTTCCCCCCGGGTTAGGTAGTAGCCAAAGCGGATCAGGCTGGCATCGAACTGGGTATCGCGCTGCGGTAATGGATCTTTCTTCGGTTCCAGCTTGCCTTGCTGGTGCAGTATCCGGAAATTATTACGGGTATTCATCAGAGCTTCATATAGCCCGACCCGATATTTCCCCCCAAAAACTTTAATTCGTTTGTGGTAGGTATTTATCGCAACATCATCTAACCAGTGTTTCAGGCCGTTCAGTTCATATGGCCGGCACTCTCCTTTGACTCGGCCACGAAGATCGACAATCTGATGACAAGGCGCCATGATCCGGTTAAGTTCCATTTTGATTTGGAGCCGAGCCGGGCCATTGGTTTCCTGTGTCATCATTTGAAAGACATCTTCAAAGTCTTCGCTGTCATAAACAGGGATAAGTTGTTCTATTAGTCCTTTATAGTCGTCCAGCCACATAGTTTTTTCTGATACATTAGTCCTTAGTCTATTATCTGCATTTTGCAGCAAAAGTTTAGTTTGTTATTAGGATTTGCAGCTGGAAGTACCAGTTACGGTATTCTTTGCGGGAATAGTGTGCTGTTGATCAAGAGTTAAGGTGAAACATGGCCAAAACAAAGCGCGCTTATGTGTGCAGTGAGTGTGGTGCAGATTTTCCTCGTTGGCAGGGGCAGTGCAGTGCCTGTGCTGCTTGGAATACCATTACAGAATTTACAATCCCGAAAACGCGATCCGCGATTGGCGCAGGGGCGCAGTCAGCGACCAGTAGTTATGCTGGTGCTGCAACAAAAATTCAGAAGCTATCAGAAGTTGAAAGCAAGGATTTGCCCCGTTTTGGTTCCGGTATTTCAGAACTCGATAGAGTGCTGGGCGGTGGGATTGTGCCGGGTTCGGTATTGCTGCTCTGCGGTGATCCCGGAGCCGGTAAATCGACGTTGTTACTGCAGAGTATTGGTTCGGTTGCGGCCGAAAAGTCCGCGCTGTATGTCTCTGGTGAAGAGTCTATCCATCAGATATCGCAGCGTGCCAAGCGCCTGGGTACCCAGAACATCGATAAGATCAACGTAGTGGCCGAGACATCTGTCGAGCAAGTATTGAATCATGTTACGCAGCAGAAAGCGGAATTTGTGATTATTGACTCGATTCAGACCATGACGGTTGCCCATAATGAGTCGGCGGCCGGTAGCCCGAGTCAGGTCAAAGAGTCAGCCGCCGCCTTGACCCGTTTCGCTAAGACTGAAGGGGTGACCTTTATGATCGTGGGGCATATCAACAAAGACTCCAACGTAGCGGGACCGATGCAGCTGATCCACATTGTCGATGGTCTGTTTGCCTTGTCATCGACATCGGATGAAAAGTTCAGGGTGTTGCGGACGTCGAAAAACCGTTTCGGTGCGGATTCGGAGTCGTGCTTCTTCGCGATGACGGAAACTGGCATGAAACAGGTGAAAAATCCATCGGCGATTTTTTTGAGCCGCTCGAACAAGAACCATGCGGGATCTGCCTGTACCACGTTGTGGGAGGGAACTCGCCCCTTGCTGGTGGAAGTTCAGGCATTATGCAATAACTCGGTAACGGAAAATCCTCGTCGTTTGACGGTGGGTTATGATTCCAACCGCTTGGCCATGTCGATTGCGGTATTGGCCCGTCATGGCGGGGTTATGCTGTCTGATATGGATATCTTTGTTAACTGTGTCGGCGGGATCAAAATCGATGAAACATCGGCAGATCTGGCGGTACTGTTGGCAATTTTCTCTAGTTTCAAGAATGCGCCTATCCCCCAGGATGTACTGGTGTTTGGCGAAATTGGCCTGAATGCTGATATTCGTCCGGCGGCCAATGGTATTGAGCGTATTCGCGAAGCAGCCAAGCAAGGCTTTACCCGGGCTATTGTGCCCAAGGCCAATGCCAGTCGTAAGGTGAATGGTATTGAAATCATTGCGGTGGAGGATTTGCAGGAGGCGCTAACTGCCTTTGAGCAGGTTGCTCTTTAAAGCCACTTTGCAACGTGATCAAAAACGAGAGCTTTGGCTCTCGTTTTTTGTTTGTGGCGCTATTTTGCCGCGAAGGCTTGGGGTATCAGAGCTTACGCTGCTCTGGTGACAGCGACTGATTGCTTGCCGTTTTAATCGGCATTTGTGGTTCGGGGACATGGGTTAATTGTACTTGCATCGAAACTACGTTATTAACCATTTCCAATAGGGACGTCCATTGCACAGTCTTTTCTTTTTCAAACAGCGAATCAAAGTTATCCGGCGTCCACTCGACAAATGGGCGAGGGTTGAGCGCGCGTCCCAGAAAACGAATTTCATAATGCAGATGTGGCCCGGTTGATAGTCCGGTATTGCCTGACCAGCCGATGAGATCGCCCTTGCGAACGAACTGACCGCGCTTAACATTAAATTTTTTCATGTGCGAGTAAGTTGTGGCAAAACCCATTGAATGGTTGAGTTTGAGGAAATTGCCGGAGCCTTTTTTCTTGCTCGGGCGGATCACCTCGATGACGGCGTCTGCCGGGGCGTAGATAGGGGTGCCGATATTTGCGGCGAAATCCAATCCGCGGTGGTACTTGCGTCGTCCGGTAACCGGATGGATCCGGACGCCATACTGGGAAGACATGCGGATCCCGGGTGTCGGGCTGCCGTTTGGCAGCAGTCGGAACAGGGTTCCCCTTACTGCGGAGCTTATTGCAGCACTGTCAACACGCTGCTCTAAGGGGAGTTCCTCACCGTCGTTTGATTGCAGGCCCAGAATGGTTTCGACATCATCGATACGTTGGGTCAGTAAGGCCAGAGCTGCTTTTTTGTCTGCCAGTTCTTGGTTAAGCGCCTGGTTGGCGGCACTTTCTTCCGACAGGGAGGCCGTCAGCTGTTCGGTTTGTACATTTAACTCATTAAGCTGTTGGTCTGATTCAATTGTTTGTTGATAAAGGCTGTAGACGCTATAACTGGCTGACGCGATCATGGACAACACAATGACGCAAGCGAGGGCAAAATAGCGTTTTTTAAAGCGGTTGATTAAATAATGAGAGGTGCCTCGGCTATCTGAGACCGAGATACAAATACTTTCCGACATGGTGAATGACTACTACTCGTTAAGGTGCTTTTTTAAATCTGCCAGTTGTTCTAGTTCTCGATGTAATAGTTCATCCGTACCGACGTTCAGTTCGACTAGGCGTTTTAAGTGGCTGGCACTTTCAATATCAATATGATGGATCTGCATACGCAGGTAATTGCTATCATGATGGACTAACTGAGTTTCCATGTTCAGTTCGATATCACTGTCGTGCAGGCAGAAACTGACGCTATAGTGCTTATCCGAACTGGGAGTCCAGTTTGCCGGACAGGTAAGCAGGATCCCCTGCAATGAAAGATCACGGACTTCCGCAGACCATTCTCCCTGCGAGTGACGTAACGTCGCTGGAGTCTGGTAGAGGATGCGGATAAAGTGGCGTCGTTCAACCATAGCAATACTTTTTTGATTTATTAGTCACTTAAGTGTAATCAGAAATGGGATGTTTCTCCAGGAATACGATCACAAAAATGTGCTACTCCGGCACTGAGATTGATTGAAAAGAGTAAAAATCAGGCATGATGCTAATTAACATAAGTATTTGATCATTTTTCCTGCGCTATTATCCGAACACTGATTTATCCCGGTTGGTATAAGGGAGAAAGAAGCCCAACAAAAAGGGCTGCCAGAGGCAGCCCTTCTCGGTATGCGGTCAGAGACCTTACTTGGCAATACGCTTGTATTTAATACGGTGTGGCTCTGCAGCCTGAGCGCCAAGGGTTTTCTTCAGCCAGTCGGTGTACTCGGTATAGTTACCTTCGAAGAAGCTAACCTGACCTTCGTCACGGTAGTCCAGAATGTGGGTCGCCACTCGGTCTAGGAACCAGCGGTCGTGCGAGATCACCATGGCACAGCCTGGGAACTCTAGCAGTGCTTCTTCTAGTGCACGTAGCGTTTCAACGTCAAGGTCGTTGGTTGGCTCATCGAGTAGCAGTACGTTGCCGCCGGCTTTAAGCAGTTTGGCAAGGTGAACACGGTTACGCTCACCGCCAGACAGATCGCCGATGCGTTTTTGCTGATCGCTGCCTTTGAAGTTGAAGCGTGAGCAGTAAGCACGCGCTTGGATTTCAAAGTTGTTGATCTTGATGATGTCGGCACCTTCGGAGATCTCTTGGTAAACCGTGTTGTTGTCATTCATGCTGTCACGGAACTGATCTACAGAGGCCAAGCTAACGGTTTCACCTAGCTCGATGGTGCCCGAGTCAGGTTGCTCCGTACCACTTAGCATCTTGAATAGGGTAGATTTACCTGCGCCGTTCGGACCGATGATGCCGACAATCGCACCTTTAGGCATGCTGAATGACAGATCGTCAATCAGAACACGATCGCCGAACGATTTAGTCAGGTTGGTGACTTCTACTACCTTGTCACCCAAGCGTTCGCCTGGCGGGATGAACAGTTCATTGGTTTCATTACGCTTCTGGTGATCGGTGGTGCTAAGCTCCTCGAAGCGAGCCATACGTGCCTTCGACTTCGCCTGACGGCCTTTAGGGTTCTGACGTACCCACTCAAGCTCTTTCTCGATAGTTTTCTGGCGCGCTTTCTCTTGTGAGGCTTCTTGCTTCAGACGTGCGTCTTTCTGCTCTAGCCAAGAGGTGTAGTTACCTTCCCATGGAATACCTTCACCACGGTCAAGTTCGAGGATCCAGCCTGCAGCGTTGTCCAGGAAGTAACGGTCGTGGGTGATTGCAACAACAGTACCGCTGTAGTCAACCAGGAAGTGCTCAAGCCAAGCGACAGATTCTGCATCAAGGTGGTTCGTTGGTTCATCCAGCAGCAGCATTTCTGGCTTGTCCAGCAGCAGGCGGCAAATGGCTACACGGCGACGCTCACCACCAGACAGGAATTTGATCTGGGCATCCCATTCTGGCAGGCGTAGGGCATCGGCAGCACGCTCAAGCTGCATTTCTAGGTTGTGACCGTCTTTGGTTTCGATCAAAGCTTCCAGCTCGCCTTGCTCTTTTGCCAGTACATCGAAGTCAGCATCTGGCTCGGCGTAAGCTGCGTATACCGCGTCAAGGCGAGTCAGCGCCTCTTTAACGTCTGCTACCGCTTCTTCAACCACTTCACGAACGGTTTTTTCTTCGTCCAGTACCGGCTCCTGTGGCAGGTAGCCGACTTTTAGGCCCGCCTGCGGACGAGCTTCACCTTCGATATCGGTATCGATACCTGCCATGATGCGAAGCAGGGTCGATTTACCGGCACCGTTTAGGCCCAGAACACCAATCTTGGCGCCAGGAAAAAAGCTAAGGGAAATATCTTTCAGAATTTGGCGCTTAGGCGGAACAATTTTGCCCACGCGCGACATGGTATAGACGTATTCAGCCATATCCGTTTGCAATCTCTAATCTAAAGGAAAGGGGTATTTTACCTGTTCTGGACATAAGTTTAACAGCATTGTTCATAATTAGCGTTTAAGATGAATAAATACCAGCCGGATCCTGGATGCTGTAACTGCGAACCAAGCGACTAGAAAAAAATCTCTAGGTAATATAGGCAACCAAGGGCATAGTTATTGGCTGAATGGTTCATTGGATGGAATCAACCGGACTGAAGCCGGAATAGGATTGTGTTTTGATTTGCTTATTTATCCGTAAGTTTTTTTCGGTTGTCCTAGTTGCTGCGGGCATATTGGCTGTGCCAGCCAGTCAGGCAGCTTCACTTGAACAACAGCGCGAATGGTATGAGCGGGCGGGTGTTGCACTGGAAGATAATAATCTCAAAGCCTATCGTCAGTTGCGTAAAAAGCTCGACGACTATCCCTTGTCTCCCTATCTCGACTATCGTGATTTCTCTCGCAATTTAACAAACAAGACCCCAGAGCAGGTTGAAGCGTTTATCGCTGAGCACAAGAGCCTACCCTTTAGTACCACGATTAAGTCTCGTTACCTGCAACACCTGGCCAATGCCGAGCGCTGGCAGAACTTTGTTGAGGTACAGCCCATGCCGCCGCGGAGCGAGGTGCTAAAGTGCCATTATTATTATGCCCAGAGCAAGCTTGGTAATACGGAAGTGGCCTGGCAGGGAGCAGAGTCGTTATGGCTGACCGGTAAGTCGATTAGCGATGCCTGCGATCCGCTGCTCGCTAAATGGCAGAAGGCTGGCCAGCGAAGTAATACAGTGATTTTAGATCGTATGTTACTGGTGTTTGCGGAAGGGAATCGTAACCGCCTTAACTACCTGAACAAGCAGCTTTCCGGCAGTGGAAAGACCAACGGAAAAGCGGTACTTGACCTGTATGACAATCCCGAACTGGTAGCCGGCTTTGCCAAGCGTAGCAAAGTGACTCCGTTCAACCAGAGCCTGACAGTGCTAGCGTATAAGCGCCTGGTTCGCGATGATGTGAAAGAGGCGGTCAAGCAGTACCAGCGCACGATGGACGGCCAGCATTTTTCAGCAGCCAAGCGACAGCGTTTGGCGGATTATACGGCCAGTCGGTTGTTTTCAACCGAAGACAAAAAGTTGATCAGCTGGCGAGACAAGAAACTGGCGGCTAGCCGTAATGTGGGATTACTGGAGCGCCGGATCCGCATGGCAATCCGGGAGGCCAACTGGAAAGAAACGGAACACTGGATAGCCCGCTTACCATTGAGTGCCCGCGAAACCACGCGCTGGACGTTTTGGCAGGCTAATATTTTGGCTAAGCAGGGGAAGAAAAAAGCCGCAGATAAACTTTATAGCTCGATCCTTGGTCAGCGGGATTTCTATAGCGTGGCGGCTGCAACGGTGCTCGGAAAGCCGATTGTCTATCCGGTCAAAACATCTGCGGGCGCAAACCTGCTGACTCACGAATATGCAGAAACACTACTCCGTATTAAAGAGCTGATAGCACTAGACAAGATATTTGCAGCCAACCGTGAATGGCACTATTTACTTGATGGTATGGATAATGACCAGGTTGTTATGCTGGCAACCTACGCAGCAGCCAATAAGTGGCATCACCTGGCGGTGCAGGCAACGATTTCAGGTCAGCTGTGGGACTATATTGAGCTGCGTTTCCCAATAGCACACAAGTGGTGGTTTGATTTTTTCAGTAAAAAACGGGGACTGCCGGTAACTACGATGATGGCCTTAGCTCGACAGGAGAGTGCGCTCAATGTAGAAGCGGTGTCGCCAGTTGGCGCCCGTGGGCTAATGCAGCTGATGCCAACGACAGCAAAAGAAACGGCGAAAAAACTCGGGCGTAATTATCAGGGAAAGAAAAGCTTGTTTGATCCAGGCGTTAATATACGCCTTGGCAGCGGTTACCTAAAAATGATGCTGGATCGCTATGATAACAACCGCATCTTTGCTTTTGCCGCATACAATGCCGGCCCAACCCGGGTAAAGCGCTGGCGGCAGGAAACGGATGGCCAGCTGGATGTCTATGAGTTTATCGAGGCGATCCCGTTTACCGAAACCCGTGGTTATGTCCAGAATATCTTGATGTTTGAAGTGTACTATGGCGATCTTACAGGCAAGAAGAACCCGCTGTTAAAACCGAATGAGCTAAAAGCAAAGTATTAATCAGAGCGGTGGCGTGGCACTGGCTTGGTTGTATGCAAAGAACAAGATAGAATTCGAGGTAGATAACTGTACTCGTTGATGAGGTTAAAATGTCTTCCACTCCAGAAACCCCTGAGTTCACTGAATGGCAGCAAGTAATTGATATTGTGCGCCAGGCTGCGACTGAACAAAAAGATGATACTTTGCTGAAGTTGCTACTAACGCCAGATGAGCGAAGCGTTTTGTTGTCTCGGGTTAATATTTTTCATGAGCTATTAAATGGTGACAGGAGCCAACGCAAAATCAGTGAGTTGTTAGGCGTTGGTGTTGCGACGATCACCCGTGGCTCGAATGAGCTAAAACACCACGATGACACGACGAAAACCTGGCTGGCACAATTGCTTCGGGATCAAACCAAATAGGTGCATTGACTGACTGGTCGAATGAAGTGAAGAGCGAACCCTGTCCCATACCGACAGGGTTTTTTATATCGGCTATAACGCTATCGTACTCGTGATCAGGCCGGAAACAGCTCCTGATTCATAAATGGGATCAGAGCCAGGATTAAAGCCTGCTGATAAACCGAACTGCGGCTGAGTTTGTGGTTGGTTAGCATGGCAATAGCCCCGCCTTGCTGTTTGACATTACGCTGCTCAAACATTTCGTCCATGACATCCCCCAGTTCGATTCCCTGATGGATTTGATCCAGGGCTGTCGGCGGCAATGGCAAAGATGCAGAGCGTGCCTCGCCGCGTTGAGTGGCATTTTCTATTACCATCCAGGCAAAGGTAAATTGCCCGTCGATTCCCGCTTCAATGCTGACATAGTAGTCGGCATCAGGAACCTCGCGGCGAGCATTGTTGATCCGGTTACGGGCGCCAGTTAGGGTTTCGTCGGCACACATAGGCTGATCGCGCACTTCGCTGGCAACACTGATCCCTTTATAAGAGAACACTTGCTCCGGAAAGGCGGTTGAAAAAGCGTCAGCGACTGCAGAGATTTTGGCAGGATTAGCTGAGGCGATGATAACTGATGACATATAATTACCTCCACCCCGGCTATTTTACGGGTTGTTTACCTGAAGTCACGTAAACAAATAACGTATAGATGACTTAACGGTCATACGCCCAGTCAGATTGAATGATATACCCATGGATTTGGAATTCATCATTGTTCACAAACAGGTTTGGGAAATCTGGTTGCGACGTTGAGAAAACGACACCATCAGCCAATTGGGTCATGTGGTAGAAATCTGGTTCGCTGCCGCGTACAGAGGCAAATACAGGCTGCTTAGGGCGGTAAGAGGCTTTACGTGTTGCAAGCGCGTAACTACCAACCGGCGCACATTGCGCAATGTTCTCGTTGTCGACCAGTAACCCCAGGCATTCTTCACGCTCAAGGTGGTTTGGAATGGCGCGCTTGCTAACAACATCCACCGTTGCGCCTTTGCTGAAGGAGATGAAATCCTTACGGTGGATAATTGGGATATAGGTACTCGTTGTACCTTGCGCAGGTTCATTCGAGATGGTCGTGGTTGCCTGGGTACCAGTATCGATTTGGCCGGTTAGCAGGTAGCTGATTGACGTACTCAGTGTCTCGGCAATCTTTTCAAGTTCACGGACTTCAATACCGTATTTACCTGAAAGCTTACGGCTCATAGTACCTTGCTGAAGGCTTAGGGCCTCGCCAAGTTGTTTTTGGCTGATCCCCTGGATTTTAGCTAATCGCTTAATTCTCTCTAAATATTCCATAATCTCTAGCTTCCTGCTCACAGTATTAATTTGAATGCAAAAGGCATTCTTAAAAGTTATAAACAATTTTACTGATAACGGACCGAAAGAAATCGGTGAAGCATAAAAAGTGCGATTGATTTCGTTAAAGGAATATTCCTATTTGTAGTGATGGGTAAAAAATGGAACAAAATTTCGAACGCAAATTAAGCCTGTGGCCAATATTTAAACTGGAAGCAGGATCATGGTTTGTAGGTGTGATGGCGATTGAATATTTCTGGTTGTTAATAATGTATAGAAATGCACCAGTTTAAGCTACTGTTTATTAATGAATTTGTTCAAATTGACATTATTGTTATTTGTGGTTCGTCCTATTTCTTTGCTAAATGCTCAAGGGCAGATAACTGATGACAGACGTGAATAGATAGACCATTAATGCGATGAAATTCTGGCCTCTGGCGAATAAAAGTGAGTTCAGTAGTCGGTCAAAAATAAGATGCCTTATAGGAATGTTAAAATTGAAGAGTTTTTGGCTGAACTGACAAATGAGTAAATTGCTGCTTGGGTATTTGAGTCACGAGACAGGCATTTTTTCACTCTGGGAGCAATATAGCGCTATCAGAATGCGTAAGAGGAATGGCCGGGTAATAGAAAAGATAAAGGCCATCGATAAAATCGGTGGCCATTCCAAATGTGGTGGCGTCAAACGAAATACAGACCAATTAACGAATAGCGATAAAGGCCTCCAGTGCTTGCCTGTCACGGATTTGGATCTGGTTATCGTTTTTTTCAATCAGCCCTTGTTCGATGAGAGAGTTCAGGGCTCGGCGGTATACTCTACTGGAAGTGCCAAAACGTTCCGCTTCGTGTTCGACTTTATCGAAGGCGCCGAGGGAGGCGTGGCTGATGTCGCGTTGCCATAAATCAAACGCGATATTGTAGGCAATAGGGTGCAGCACCCGGTTGGTGTAGATGTCCATCGACTCTTGGTAATCCCAAGCCAGTGCGGTAGCAAAAAACAGTGCCAGTTGAGGCTGCTCGGTCAGGCATTGCTGCAGTTGGGTAGCACAAATGACATCGGCTTCCATTCTATCATCGGCCACTACATTCCACTGGCAGGGATGGCTGGTAAAAAATTCCATTTCGCCAAAAATATGGTGGTCACAATTGAGCTCTCCGAGCTGAAAACGGCGTCCATTCAGCGCGCAAATATGCATCGAAATCTTACCCACCGAGATCACATACAGCTGGTGGATAGGTTGTCCCTGCTCGAGAATGGTATCACCGGCTTCAAAGACTTGGGTACCGGTTTGGCAGTCATACAAAGCGCGCTGAAATTCCTGGCGGCGCTGGGCTAACACTGAGGTAAACCGGGTGGACGGGTAAGGGTGCAACTGCATACTGGTTCGCATTCACAAAATGAAGCGGGCAACATACGCACTTCGCCGGATGATTAATAGCTGCGATATCACAAAAAACTATATTGGCAACCAGAATTATCCCGGTTGCCAATCATACTGTCTTTGCCTAGCGAGCGTTGGGTTATCGGGTCAGTGCGTGCAAGGCGGCCAGAATAGCGTGGCGCTCACCTTGCATGGTAGCTGCTGATTCGGCCACATAATCGGTTACCCCTTGCTGCACATCCTGCTCAAACAGAACCACGTTGGTCAGAATAGCAGCAACTTTCACGCCGCGCAGCCGACCAACGGTAAGCAGAGCAGATGTTTCCATATCGGCACCAAGTACTCCTTTTTGATGCCAGTAGCGGCAGATCTCCTGCTCCTCATCGGTATAAAAGCTGTCGTGAGAGCGCACTACACCAGAATGAAAGCTAATCTGTTGCTGATCGCAGTACTCGTTCAAACCGTTTACCAAACTGGTATCAGAGCAGGCCGGAAACGCGTTCTTCACATAGCTGTTTGACCCGCCTTCATCGCGCACTGCCGCTTCGGCGATAATGATATCGCCAAGGGCGATCGCATTTTGCAGGGCTCCGGCAGAACCAACCCGGACCATTTGTTTCATTCCGCACTGCTGCAGTTCCTCAAGGGCAATCAGAGCGGACGCGGCACCAATGCCAGTGCTGCATACGGTGACCCACGACTGGTTATATAAGCCGCGTACCAGACGAAACTCGCGGTTCTCGGCCAGAAACTCAACGTCGCTGAGATGCTCGGCGATTCGGTTGACTCGGTCTGGTTCGCCGCACACGATGACTTTGTCAGAGACCTGATGTGGCTCCACCAAAATATGGGGCTGTTTACTCATAACTTACCTAAATGATTAAAACTGGGAAAAAGAGGGAGGCTGCGAGCAGTATTCAAGCTCTGCCCGCAGCGCTAGGGACATACTCTAGGGGATCAGACAAACAGTCCGACAATGGCGGCATTCATAAGGTTTGCCAGAGTTGCAGCCAATAGTACTTTCATACCCAGCTGGCCGATCACCCCGGCCCGAGTAGGGATCATCTTGCTCAAGGCACCACACACCATGGCCACAGAACCGATATTGGCAAAGCCACACAGTGCAATGGTCATAATTGCGTTTGAGCGCTGGGTCAGCTCGACATTACCCATGTTGGCGAAGGCAACAAATTCATTCATTGCGATCTTCTGGCCAAGGAACGAGCCTGCAGTCATCGCTTCTTCCCATGGAATCCCGATCAGCCAGGCAACTGGCGCAAACAGCGTACCCAGGATGACATCCACAGTTAGCTCCGGTACGCCAAATATCTCACCAATGGCACCCAGGCCACCATTGAGCATGGCCATCAGACCGATACAGGAGATGATCACCGCACCAACGATAGCGGCAATACCCATCCCGGCGATAGCCCCTTTGGCGACGGCATCAATGAAGCTGCTTGGCTTCTCGTCGTCAGGCAGCTCAGGCACTTCATCAATGGTCGTTTCAGTTTCAGGAATGATCAGTTTTGCAAACATCAAGCCGGCCGGCGCAGACATAAAGCACGCCATGATCAGGTAGTTCAGCTCAACGCCCATTCCGGCAAGCCCTGCCAGGATCGAGCCGGCAATCGAGGACAGGCCGCCCACCATTACAGCAAAGATCTGCGAACGGGTCAGTACGCGGTGATACGGTTTCACCAGCAGTGGGGCTTCGGTCTGGCCCAGTACGATATTACCGGCTGCGTTCATTGACTCGGCACGGGAAGTACCGAGTACTTTCTGCAAGCCGCCACCGATAATAAACACAAACCACTGCATAATACCCAGGTAATAAAGCAGAGAAGTCAGCGATGCGGTAAAGATAATTTGCGGCAGTACCTGCAGCGCCCAGACAAAACCAATCCCGTCTACGCTGAAGTTGACCAAGCTGCCAAAGGCAAAACGGATGCCTTCGACGCCATAGCCAAAGACCTTGCCGACGGCATTGGAGACCGACAGCAGTACTTCGCCACCGGTTTCGGTAGCCAGTACAAAAAACGCCACGGTTAGAATGATGCCGAAGGCGCCACTGACAGCGCGCCAGCTGATTTGTTGACGGTTTTCAGAGAACAGAAAGCCCACGCAGAGTAGGGAAACAATACCGATAACAGACTGGATCATGCGTATGTCTCCGCCAGTTGGTTTATTGCCTCAAATACAGATTTTGCATGTGTATGCGCCAGAGCGATAGTGTTGGCCTGATCGCCGCCTTCCTCCGGATTCGCATTCATTTCAAACGTGATAATGGTGTCGACAATATTCACTTCTGCTGCGCGGAACGGGTGCTCATAGGCTGCCTGATAGGCATCGAAAGGCAGGAAGTTAAACCCACTTTCACTGTAGGAGTCTTCGGTTGCACCGGCCGTTATCGAGAAGAGCACCGGTTTGTCTTTTAGTCGGCTGCCATCCGGGCCGAATGCAAAGCCGTAAGTGAATACATCGTCAACCCACTTTTTCAGTACCGCCGGGTAGGTGCTCCAATAGAGCGGAAACTGCACCACGATCAGATCAGCACGGAGCAGCAAATCCTGCTCCACCTTAATATCACCGTTAAAGTGGGCAACGTGATTGATGCTCCAGTTCGTCTGCTGGGTCTGGTGAGCCAGAATGGTCGAGTTAGCGACCGACCGGGCCAGGTTTGGATGTCCATCAATAACGAGTACATTCATATCTTTAATCCTTGGAGTCGTTTCTCCAGCATTGCAATGGGGTGCCGGAAAGGGGATGTTCGCGAGCCCGTTTCAGGGCATCATTTATGGCTTTTAGTTATTGGCGAGGATTATAAAGAGGAGAAAATAGATTGAGGAGGACATTTGTCCCATCAGGCCTGAGGCAGCTCATAGTATTGATATAAAGCTTACTTTCAATCGCAGAAGGTGTGGGACGCTTGAGGAAAACAGAGACAGTAGATGAGCTAAAGTAATAATTTGACAATGCAATAGATAC
>NZ_JAKRRW010000010.1 GCF_026191635.1 Photobacterium obscurum | reverse complement strand
TTGCTAGGGATACAGCTCGCCAGTTAACCGCAGCATTGCTTTTCTTATTGAAGCTAGGATCCGGCTCCATTCAATTCGCACGCTGTTAATAAACGAAACGCTTACGGATGAACGGCTAGGGATGCCAATTCGCCGATTTCAACTTACTGAATAATTTTCAGTCCATTCGAGTAATAAAGGTTTGCTCGTCATCCACAAAAGCCACAAAGCCGCCGTGATAGATAAACACCCGACCACGCCCCTCAACTAGGCAGGCAAGCTGTGGGTTCAAATCTTCTTCGTTATCCTGGCTTTGAAAAGTACCGGTATCGGTGATTACGCCGCTGAGTGTAGGCAAATATCCATAAGTGCGCTTGGCTTGATCAATCAGGTTCAATTCGCTGGCGGTAGAGAAGCAAAAGGGGATCGCACCGGCTTCTTCGATAAATATAGTTTTCAGTTCTTCAAAAGCTGTAATCACCAGCCAGTCGATGCCGTTAACATGATGGATAAACATAGAGTTTCTCGGTAATTCTGATGCGGAGATTTTATCACTATCAGGGGAGAACGTAGTAGAGATTTAGTTGATAAAGGCGGTAATTCTGTGCCATTTCCAGACATTCACTAGGCCAACTTGAAACACGTTTTTGTCCAAAACTGAGCTAGCAACAACTATCAGACCCTGAGCTTTCAGTGGCTCTGTTCTTTCGTTATGTAAGCCACATCTATTGGTGACCGCGTAACAATGCCATATCTCTTATTTTTAACAATTGTCATCCAAACGGTATAAATTGACGGATTTTGAAAAAGGCTTTTTAGCATATTGATGAGCCGTCAGACTTATATCTTCGTAAGTCACTGATTATAAATGTATTATTCCCATCTAAGGTAACATGGCCATCTAGAAGTCCTTCCGGCTTTCTTTGTGCATTTCCGGTTTATTGCCTTCTTTCCCAATAAAAACCTCCAATGGGGTATTTTCTGCCACCGTTATATACCTTACTATATATCGGTAGAGATATTCTTAGTCGGAAGGTGGTTATATGAAACGTTTATGGATTGGCAGTGCCCTTGTCGGAAGTTTGTTTTTAGCGGGCACCAGTTACGCAGCTGAAGGTGTGACGGTGTTTGCTGCTTCGTCGCTAACTAATGCCATGAACGATGTCGCGAAAGCCTATGAAGATCAGACTGGCGTCAAGGCAACGCTTTCATATGCATCATCTTCTGCGTTGGCGCGTCAGATCGCGCAGGGAGCACCCGCTGATATCTATCTGTCTGCGAATGAAAAATGGATGGATTATGTTGAGCAGCAGAGCGCGGTTGAGCCAAGTAGCCGTAAGACTTTGCTACAAAATAGTTTGGTATTGGTTGCTCCGAATGACTATCCGCAGGATGAGGTTAAGATCACGGCATCATGGGATCTCGGTAAGGCTCTACAAGGTACGCGCCTGGCAATGGGGGATCCTAGACATGTCCCTGCTGGAATATATGCAAAAGAATCACTTGAGGCGCTTGGCCTGTGGGAGAAAGCGGATCGCTTGCTGGCGCGTGCCAATAATGTTCGGTCTGCTTTGCTGCTTGTAGAGCGTCAGGAGGCGATGTTAGGGGTGGTGTATAAAACGGATGCCCTTATCTCGAAGAAAGTGAAAATTGTCAATGAATTGCCAAATGACAGTCATACGCCAATTTCATATCCTGTTGCCATAGTAAAAGATAAGGCAAACAAGAGTGTAGATGACTTTTATAAGTATCTGCAGTCTGATCAAGCGCAAGTGATTTTTGAGAAATATGGTTTTGGGGTTAATTAAGCGTGTTAACTGATTATGAGCTGCAGGCCTTGTTGCTCAGTTTGAAAATTTCGGGAGTTGCAGTTTTAGTAAGCTTGCCGCTGGGTATTCTATGTGCCTGGTTATTGGCTCGCTGCCAGTTTTTCGGCAAAGCAATTCTAGATGGCTTGGTACACCTGCCGTTGGTACTGCCGCCAGTAGTCATTGGTTATCTGTTGCTGATTGTCATGGGGCGGCAAGGCATTGTCGGTAAAGCGCTCTATGAGTGGTTTGGACTGACTTTTAGCTTTAGCTGGCGAGGCGCTGTTATTGCCGTAGCCGTGGTTTCATTCCCGCTAATGGTGCGTTCTATCCGTCTTGCATTGGAGGGCGTTGATTCTAAGTTAGAGCAGGCTGCCCGTACACTGGGTGCAAGCCCTTTGAAGGTTTTCTTTACGATAACCCTACCGCTGACTTTACCGGGTATTTTGACAGGAACGATTTTGGCTTTTGCCAGAGCTCTTGGAGAATTTGGAGCGACGATTACCTTTGTGTCGAATATTCCAGGTGAAACTCAAACGATCCCATTGGCGATGTTCTCGTTTATTGAAACGCCGGGCGCAGAAAGTGAGGCTGCCCGATTATGTATCATTGCCATTGTTATCGCCTTGGCATCACTATTGGTATCAGAATGGTTGTCTCGAATGGCACGCAAGCGACTGGAGACACAATGTTAGCAATAGATGTACAGAAATTACTGGGAAGCCTTGAACTGGATATTAAGCTGGAATTACCGATGCAAGGGATCACTGCAATCTTCGGTCGTTCTGGCACCGGTAAAACATCATTGATTAATGTGCTTAGTGGCTTGAGTAAACCAGACTCTGGCTCTATTAAGCTGGGTGGGCATGTACTATGTGATAGTGAAAAAGGCCTGTTTCTACCCCCGGAAAAACGCAGGATTGGCTATGTTTTTCAAGATGCTAGGTTGTTTCCGCATTATACCGTGACGGGTAATTTGACTTACGGTTGCCGCGAGAAAGATCAGGCGCACTTTGATGATGTCGTTAAGCTGCTCGGTATAAAGGAACTGTTACAACGCTATCCGTCGTCCCTTTCGGGCGGGGAGAAACAACGTGTGGCCATTGGTCGGGCTTTGCTTACCAAGCCGGATATGTTGCTGATGGATGAACCACTGGCTTCACTTGATTTACCTCGCAAGCAGGAGTTGATGCCTTACTTGGAACGACTCGCCAAAGAGGTTAATATCCCCATTTTGTATGTGACCCACAGCCTTGATGAAATACTTCGTCTCGCTGATCATATGGTGATGATTAACCAAGGCAAGGTTGTTGTTTCCGGGCATGTGAATAGTGTTTGGGGATCACCCGAAATGCGCCCCTGGCTACCGGCAAAAGAGCAGAGCTCATTATTAAATGCTCGCGTTAATCTAAAGCATCCTAACTATGCATTGACGCAGGTGATGCTCAATCATAATGCCCACCTTTGGGTTAGCGAGCTAAACCGAGCCCGTGGGGAGTGGGTGAGGGTACGTATCCACTCAAATGATGTTTCGATAACAAGAGCAAAGCCGGAGCAAACGAGTATCCGAAATATTCTAATGGCCAGAATTGATAAGATCTTGCCAGTTAACGACGAACAAAAAGTTGCGGTGAGGCTTAGAGTTGGAGAAGCTCAGCTATGGGCAAACATTACCCAGTGGGCGGCGGATGAACTCAAGTTAAACATTGGGGATGATGTCTATGCACAGATCAAAGGTGTGAGTGTGACTCAGGATGATCTTGCTTTGCGGTAGGTTGAGCAAGTTTCTTGAACTAATGAAAGGTTAATCAGTATAGTATCGAGGTAAATCAGTTTATTTTCATATGTTAACCTTTCAAATATTTCAATATTTACCAAACAAAATACTCTGTTGTTTTTTAGTCTTTCTATATGAATATGGCTAACAAATAAGTGCTGTTTTTATCTTAAAATTAGCACTTATTTGTTTTCGCATTTGTCCTGATATTATTTCTTAGTGTGACGATTTTTGATGGGTAATAGTATTAATTTCTATTTGCCCCCCCAATCTTTGTTAATTATCCATATATATGTGTCTGAATATTAAGACGATTGTCATTGCGTCTTCGCTCTCTTCTTATTTTGCTGATTTTATTGATTTTTACATTGTTTTTTTTGATGTTTTTGATGACTGCCATCTGTCAAAAGTGTGTCAGGATGTGCAATAAATAACCGTTGCATATTGAAGTGTTCAGCGTGGAGTCAGTATATTGTCTCCCACATTAGAGCTGATGGGAATTAGCTAAGAAACATATCTTGTGTTTTCTAAATGTATTTTTTTGTTGTTATCAAGCAATGAAGAAAAATAGAAAACAAAATCAATATACTTATACTGGATGTACTCATGCGAACACTATCACTATTATTAATCTCAATGTTTTTGGTTACAGGCTGTGGTGCGGGCGGTGGCTCCGAAGGGGGTACGACTTCTGGCAGTGGAAATACCGTATCAGATGGCGGTAGCAATAACGGTGGTAGTAATAATGATGGTACTAACGGTGGTTTCGAGGGTGGCAATGATGGCGCCTCAGACGGAAGTTCCAATGACGGTAGCACGCCGGTTCCTCCACCACCACCACCACCGAGTGATGATTTTGCCGATCAGATGCTTTATGCCGTGAATACAGCACGTGCTCAGGCTCGTGATTGCGGTGGTCAAATGATGCCAGCTGTAGATCCACTAACATGGGATTACTCGCTAGAACAAGCTGCATATGTTCATTCTAGTGATCAGGCAAATGGTGGCTTTATGAGCCACACTGGTTCAGATGGTAGCCAGCCAAGTGATCGTGTATCGGCACAAGGTTACAACTGGGCTTCGGTTGGTGAGAACGTTGCTGCCGGGCAGAAAGATATCGATGCTGTGATGACAGCTTGGCTAAATAGTGCTGGCCACTGTAAAAATATTATGAGTGCGAACTACACTCAAATGGGTTCGGCTTCAGTAAGCAACTCTGATACGCGTTATGGTATCTACTGGACTCAAGTATTCGCTCGTCCACGTTAATATTGTTGATTGCCCTGAATGCCGCCCAATAGCTGGCAGCAGGGCAACTCGATACTGGCTAACTTTGAGCTCTTGATAAAATAGCCACCTGGCCGTCACTAAAATAGTGGCGGCTTTTTGAGTAGGCCACTGGGCTTCCAAGGCGCTGGTAGCTTACATGCCAGCCTGCTTTAGCAGCGTTTTCTGCAAGTGTGTCTCTTTCGATGTCAATATCTGGGTCGATGGCATGTAAAATCGTAATGATCCCTTTGTAGTGCGCGACTTTGAGGTCATTGTCGTAACTGATCGAGCCAACCCATATATTTTGCTGCGTTTGTGTGTCTATCCCCGCATACCACCAACGGATATGACGCCTGTTCACAAGATCTCCTGCTATTTGGTAAGCGAGCCATTGAGGTTGCTGGTTCCAATATAAGTCCGATATTGGTGGCAAGTCTTTTGCCAATAATCCTAAGTAACCCTTAAATGTCATTTCATTTCGCGAGAAGGTCTTATTCTCGATCCAGCCGAGTTCATCCATAAGTGTCTGAGGCGTGCTGCCGATCACTATGGCATTAATCGGCTGTGGCTGGTAGACCGGTGCCAAACCTGGGAATACGGTGTAATCAAGCTCTTCAACAGAGACTGCTCTACTCTCAAGTCTTTCAGCTTCGGCACCTGTTTCAAATGCATAGCTATCGCTGATGAAAAAATGGAAATAGTTGGCCCCTGCCATTACGATGATCCAGCATGAGCCAATCCGTAGCCACTTTTTCCATCCCTGATAGCGATAAAGCAGTAGGCTGGCTGTGGAGGCGATTGTGATGGCGGCCAGCAATAAGCTGTGTTCCTTAATAAAAAGTGAGATAGTTGTTAGATCAGGAAGTAGCTCAACTCCCTGGGCTAGCAAATATCCGGCAAGGACAAACTGACTGACACCGAGCAGCAGCCCGATCACTGAGTACAAGGTGAATGTCAGCCAGGGCATGGCATAACTGCCAGCCAGGAAAGGCATGATCCAGGCGACAGGGCCTAGCAAGCGAGCGGCGGTAACAATCTGGGGGCCTTTTTTCCTCAGTACCAGCCGAGCTCTTGCAATTGGCCGACGAGTCTTAGGGATGCGCTGGCTAAGCCAGCGTCGTCCGCGATCACCAAACTTTCGACCAATGTGGTAGCTCAATTGATCACCAATGAACCCTCCAGCGAGTACCGATAGCACGCCGTAGAATAAGCCGCTGCTGAGTATGTAACCAGCAGCTAGGAGAAAAGGTTCACCGGGGAAGAACAGGTTGGGCCCGATCAGCGCATCAAGCAAGCTTCCCACGAAGAACCACCACCAACTCGTTTCTAGCATTTGTTGTTCGCATCCTTGTAATGGTCAAATTTGTATTCCATCTCGTTGTTGCGCATCTCTCCGAAGAAAAAGCGGCGTATATTGGCTTTTAAATATGTCAGTCCCATATTGAAAAAGCCGTCCTGTTCTAGGCGACGAGGGTCAAACCAGAAGCTGATCGGGAGCATACGGTAACGCCAGGTTTTCGATGCCCGTTTTACGTAGTCGCAGTCTTCGCATAACACGATACTTTCATCAAACCCGCCAATTTCCTGATGTGCTCGCTGAGTCGAGAATAGACAAGCGCCGACCGAGGTAGGGAAGAAGAAAGAACTCAGAAACAATCCTGC
Source organism: Photobacterium obscurum (assembly GCF_026191635.1). Taxonomy (GTDB): domain Bacteria; phylum Pseudomonadota; class Gammaproteobacteria; order Enterobacterales; family Vibrionaceae; genus Photobacterium; species Photobacterium obscurum. The sequence continues at coordinate 172,463 of NZ_JAKRRW010000010.1, read as the reverse complement.
ATTGAATGCGCCATAACCAAGACGATAACCGAAAGATAATTGTTCAGCGTTCATGTAGACGCCAGCGACCTCCAGTTTACGTTTTTCCAACTGGTGAAGCGCATTGGTCAGGAATGTCGGCTCAAGGCGAACATCGGCATCAAGGAACAGCAGGTGCTCATGAACTGCAAGCTTGGCACCGGTATTTCGGCCAAGGCTGGTACCTCTACTTTCCATTTTATGAACGGTTAGAGCAGGTAATGCTTGTTCAAAACCCTTGGCTACTTCACAGGTCTTGTCGTCACTGTTTGAGTCGACCACGATGACTTCAAAATCACGATGGCTTTGTTGGCTCAAATCTTCAAGCAACCGCCCGATACGCTTTTCTTCGTTGAGTGTGATAACTACGATGCTGATAGGGTTCATACTGGCCTCTCTATAATTAACTATTTGTAATTGTTAAGAGAAGTATGCGAGAGACAGGCTGAATTAAACGTGAGGAGCTAGTTCAGCTTATATTCATCGAAGTAGGGGGGATTAAACGAGCGTACTATGGCGGTGAGGGGGGAGATGAGGTAAATCAAAAGCCACTCCTTGGAGTGGCTTTAGTATTAGTGGCTGGCTTTTTTGGCTGCCTCAAGTTGATACTCTTCAACCTCTGATACCCACTTGGGACGACTGATATACTTGCCGAGAAGATAGCAGGGGATCAAGAAAACAAAAAGAGGTATTGATTCATGAACGTAAGTGTTGGCCAATACATCTTCATGGAAATAAAAATTAAGAATAGCCAGAATGCCAAAAATGCTGCCTAGCATAACCAGAATGGCAGAAATCACTAAGGTTAACCCGAGTAGATCTCTGAAATAAAGTTTAGATGCTGTCATATCCGTGACCTCAAAGAATTTTCACGCTAAGAATATACTCCCAACCGACAAGAAAGTTGTGATATATGTCATACAAATGCGCTGGGCAAATAGATTTATGCAATTGATTGATTTGGGACAAGTATCGATAAGAAAGTAGTTTGGCTACTTCAGGGCATAGAATCGCCCTGAAAGAACGGTCAATGGGGGGGAGGTAAAGGAATTAGAAGGTATATCGAGCGCCCATTTGGTAATTGACTTCATCATATTCAGCAACAGTTCGCTTTTGAGCGTTAAGTTCAATGCTCATATAGTTGGAGACTTTGATGTTATTGCCTAACCGTAATTCCTGAAGGCTCTCGTTATAGTCAGCGACTCGGAGCGCTGGCTCAATGCTCCATGAGTTGGTCAGGCGAATACGCGCCCCGACTTCACCGGTCAGGCCATTATCTTCTCTGTTTACTTTTACTAACCCATCCTGGCCATGGTTAAGCACATCTCGTTCGGCATTTGACCCAGACAGGCCAGCCAAGCCGTATAGAGTGAAAGCGTCGTTTATCGGCTGGAAGTAGCCGACACCAAACAAGCCATGAGTCAGCGTAAGTGCTTCTCTGGTTGTGACATCTGAGCGGAACTCAGCAAAGAGGTTATCGCTGAAGTTCCAACTTCCACGGAAATAAAGACCTGCCAAAGAATCTGCCGATTTTTGATGGTAGCTGTCGGAGTCAAAATAGACCGATGAAACGACCTTGTTTTCGAGGCTAGTGTATTGAAGACCGCCAGCAATGTAGCTGAAGCTATTGGTTGTATTTGAAGATATTTGTGCTTGTGAGAATGGAGCAGCAACGATTAGTGCGCAAAGTGTGATTAGAGAAAGTTTTTTCATATTTTTCAAAGTCAACCTAGCAGATCTGACCAGTATGTTATTGTAATTTTGGCGATGATACGCCAATTAAAAACGGCGTGCAATATGATTGTGTACATTGTTTTATATGTTTTTGTAACGAATGTCGTGCGGGCTATGTAAGCAAAAGGAGAGGTTTGGGACGGCTTGAATTAACCGACGATACTGGGTGCGGTTAAAGAGCCCAATTGAATGCCTGGTGAAACTTTTCTTTTCCTCCTTTGCTAATGACCTGGCCATGGGAGAGGATAATACGGTCAAACGGCCAGGTGAGTATTTCTTGCAAAGATTGCCGCAGCCGAGTTTTATCCTTGAAAGTCATGCGCCAGTACAAAGGCATGGCGGGATCGTGGTAACAGCCGTTTACCAAGCCTAGCATTGTGGTCAGGATACCGGGCGAGGGGTTAAACCAAGCAAGCGTATCGCCGACAATCAGGGTTTGTGATTGTGGATCGCAAAATATAACCTCTTCCATTTTGTCGCTGCCGCGAAGCAGTGTTTGGTAAAGTTGATGGCGCCATAATGAAGGGGTTTGCGCACTGAGTGCATCATCAAAGGCGAGGTCAGTCCGTTTGTTTTGCAGGCCGGGAGGAGCAAAAAAGTAGGCTTCAGGGTACGCGAGCCACCATTCAGACAAGAAAAGATGATGATTCATGTTTGGGCTAACAATCGCGAAAACTTGTCCGAGTTTTGTCAGTTCCAGTTGTAACTGAGTGGTAAGTTCAACAGGGGAGTGGATGAACAACTTGTTGTTATCAAGCCGGATAACGGTCATACGGGCACCAACAGATATGCCGTTCACCCTGAACGGCATATCTTGATACCAAATACGGTTGTTGCTCCATTCAATCATAGGTCATCCTTAACCTGTGACGGACTCCGTAAAGTTAGAAGCCCATGATTTTGAGTAAGTCTTCAGCTGTTTCTATTGCCTGCTGTCGGTTTGCGATATTCAGCTTTTGATACAGATTACGAATATGGGTTTTAATCGTAGTGGATGCGACATCTAGCTCAGAGGCAATTTGCTCATTACTGTAACCAGTGTAGATCAAGCCTAATACTTGCCATTCACGCTGGGTTAGTGGGCTGGTTCTGATCAGTTCAGGGACATCTGGCAAGTTCAGCAGTTTCTCGACAAAACTTTCATCAAAATGCACTGAGCGATTACGCTCTTTACTTGTCATTTCACGCAATAGCTGGCGAGCCCGGTGTAATTCAAGCTCGCTGAGAGCTTTACTGTCTACCAATTCTTGCAACAAGTCATAAATCTCGTTGCCGTCGCATAAGAAAATCCCAACCATCCCGGTGCTGTTGGTTAGCACTAAAGCTTCTTTGAGCTGTGCCAATGCAGTATCACGTGCACCCAGACGCTTACTTAAGACAGCTTGTACCACAAGGTTTCGGTTTTTGTCTGTGATCAGGTTATGCTTATTACAACTTTCAAGTAGCATATCCATAATGCGCTGAGATCGTTCCAGCTCTCCGACATTCAGACATGCACGGGCAATATTTCGCCATTGTAGCTGTTGGAAGTGGTTACAGGCGGCTTCGGGCTCTTCGGCTTTGTCTAACCAGCTTTGAATGTTTTCTAAATCACCTTTGATTTGCCAGTGGAAAAGGTTTGCCAAATCGGTATTGGCTCGCCAGTCGATATGGTAATCAGTACGCTCCATCATGCTATTACATAGCTCAAGGTAGCGTGCAGCTTTATCTTGCTCGCCACGGGTGATGGCGATTCTTGCCAGCATTGAATAGGCGTGGAGTGATTTAGTCTCGTCAAATGGTGCGAGTACCTCGAGGCTCTTCAGCGCCGCTTCTTCGGCTTCATCCAGGCGGTTCCAGCACCAAAGGATCTGAGCTCGGAGACGTAGCAGGAATTCATGAAGAGGAACTTGTTGTAAATGCTGTTCTTTGACGAGCCTGAATGCTTGATCCAAGAGTTCATAGGCTGCTTGTACATAGCCTTGCGCCAGGAGGATCTCACTCTGCTGCAGTAATGCCCATAGTGCCTGATGATACACATGATACTGACGTGCCATTTTTTCTGTTTGCTGCATCATCGGGAGTGCACGGCTAAGGTTGCCGAGGCAGTGGTGTACTTCACCAACGACAGAGGTAGCAACAATACGGCTACGGTAGGTGGTTGACGGTAGCTGTCCTAATGCCTGTTCAGACAGAAGAAGTGCATCTTCAGGTTTACTCTGGTTAATTGCCACCTGAGCACGAAGGGCATTAAATTCACCTTGTAGCGCATCATCCAGAGTGATGTTGTGCTTATGCATTTCAGCTTCTGACTCAACGATCAAGTCGCCGACATCGTTATAACGGTGCTGGCTTTGAATTAGCCATAGGCGTAGTAGCGCCAGGCGAGGAGTGCTGAATAGCTGATCTCGGCCTAACTGACTAATACAGTCTTCAAGTAGTTTCAATTCACCATGGTGGAACATTTCCCAGCCGTAATTGGTGAGGATCTCAATGGTTAGTTGCTCATCTTCACTTTTTTGCGCATGAAGCAACGCTTGCTGAGGTGAATTTTGCTTAAGCCATGCTTTGGCTGCTAACGAGTGAAGCTCGGAGCGCTGCTGGGGAATTTGCGAATAGCGCTGGTGGCGAAGAAACTCAGCAAATAAGTTATGGAAGCGGTACCAGTTATTGGCCCCTTCCAATGTGTTGAGGAATAATCCGAAACGGTTGAGAGACTCTAGCATTGCCAAGGCATCGCTGCGGCCGGTAAGATCGGTCACTAATTCAGCGTTGAACATATCAAGTACAGAACACTGCAACAAGAACTGCTGTGTTTCGCCATCGAGTTGGTCAAATACTTCTTCAGCCAGATAGTCCCACAGGTGTCCCCGGTTGAAACTCGCCATAGAAACTGCAGATTCGACCAGATTATTCGGCCTTTGCTGAGCATGAAGGGCAATAAGCTGTAGGGCGGATGGCCATCCTTCAACTTGTTCCCGCAGCGTGCTGAGTACACCGCTTTCTACGTTGTTGGATACCCGCTTGCTGAAGAAACGTTCGGTTTCCTCTTCGTCAAAAGCCAGTAGATCGTTATCGACTTCGATTAACAAGTCACGCACCCGAAGGTTTGCAGTCCCCAGCGGGGGTAGTGTGCGGCTTGTAACAACAAGGGTTAGGTTGTCTGGCATGTTTTTCAGGAAAAAGCGCATACCATCATGGATATCGTCATTGGCGATGACATGGTAATCATCAAGAACGAGATAAGTTTGTTCGTGGTAATCGCAAAGCTCGCCGAACAGCTCGCTAAATAGTGTCGACATGCAGGCAAACTGGCGGCGTTCGGCCATGGCCTGTGTTTTCAGGCAAGCATTATTTGTTGCCTTATTTATAGATTGCAGCAGGTAGTTGGCGAATCGAAAAGTGTCATTATCATTTTCATCAATGTTGAACCACCCGGTATGAGGGTGTTCGTTAAGCCATTGTGCCGCCATGGTTGTCTTGCCGTATCCTGCGGGAGAACGAAACAGAACAAGGCGGTAAAAAGGAGCTTGATCAAGGGCTTCCAGCAAACGAGGGCGGAGTATCGCATTATGGAGGCGTGCTGGGCGAGTCAGTTTAGAAGGTATCCACATAATCTTGCTATCTTCTGTAAGGTTTCAGGTTCCATTGAAAGCTCTTAGGTATTTTTATCCGTATCTAAGCGGTCTTTGAGTGAGCTTTATTCCATGGGGTGATTAAAATCATGCAATAATTTTTTATCACGGCATTTGATCTGCGCCATAACTTTACCCTCCTTAAGGCTTAATTCAGCAATTCTATGTTACCTCATCCCCGGAAATATGAGCTAGTTCACATATCTTGGATCTTTGAGTAAAAAATAAGCCCCTTGTTGCGCATAAGATTTAATCTAATAGTGTGAACCAGGCTGCATAAGGTTGTTTTCGGGGAAGCGTCTACACCTCGAAATTTTGCAGGATGTCACATTAAGGGGGGGGATTTGGCAACTACGCCCCTTTTCCTCATCCCTCATCCTCCCTCAGTCGGGAGGATGTTTTAACTGACAAACGAAGGCAACATAGTCACCAGTTGGAAATAATCCTAGAGAGAGATTGAACCATGACTACAAATGGTCAGACACAACAATTTGACAAGACGGCTTTTAAAGCGGCTGTAGAAAAACATCTAACAACGACTTACGCCAATACGCCAGCAACGGCAACCACGCGTAATTGGTATATGGCAATGGGCCGCGCATTAGCTGAAATCAGCACCGGTAACTTGCTTGAAACCGAACAGCAGCTTGCTGAAGAGAAAGCACGTAGCGTTAATTACCTTTCTCTTGAATTCCTTATTGGCCGTCTAACAGGTAACAACCTGATCAGCATGGGTCTTTACGAAGACGTAGCCACTGCAATGGAAGAGCTAGGTCAGAACCTAACAGATCTTCTGGAAGAAGAGCGCGATCCTGCTCTGGGTAACGGTGGTCTTGGTCGTCTTGCAGCATGTTTTATGGACTCTTTGGCTGCTCAAGAATATCCAGCCGTGGGTTATGGCTTGCATTATGAGTACGGTCTTTTCCGTCAGTCTTTTGAAGATGGCCGTCAGGTAGAAGCACCAGACGCATGGCGTGGTATTGAAGGTTACCCGTGGGAAGTGGTTCGCCCTGAGCTAAACCAGACGGTTAATCTATACGGTCACGTTGAAGCGTATACCGATGAAAATGGCAACGCTTGCCGTCGCTGGGTTCCGGCAATGACTGTTGAAGGTATTGCATGGGATCTTCCTATTGTCGGTTACGACAACAAGAGCGTTTACCCGCTACGTTTGTGGGAATGCCGTTCAAATGCGCCATTTAACCTAGCGCGTTTCAACGACGGTGACTATGTAGGTGCACAGTACCCTGCACTAGAAGCCGGTAACGTTACTAAGGTTCTTTACCCGAATGACAACCATGACCAGGGTAAAGCACTGCGCCTGATGCAGCAGTACTTCCACTGTGCATGTTCTGTAGCAGATATCCTTCGCCGTCATATCGGTGCGGGTAACAAGATTGAAGACCTGGCTAAGCTTGAAACTATCCAGCTTAACGATACTCACCCAACTATCGCGATTCCTGAACTGATGCGTATTCTGATTGATGAGTACAAGTTAGGTTGGGATGCAGCTTGGGCAATTTCTTCTAAGACATTTGCTTATACAAACCACACACTACTTCCAGAAGCTCTGGAAACGTGGAGTGAAGCACTTATTTCTCAGATGCTGCCTCGTCACATGGAAATCATCTTTGAAATCAACCACCGCTTCATGAAGTTAGTGGAAAAAACATGGCCGGGCAACAATGAAGTGAAGCGTAAGCTTTCAATCATTGAAGAAGGTCCACAGCGTATGGTTCGCATGGCTAACCTATGTGTTGTAAGTACTTACGCAGTGAACGGTGTTGCGGCTCTTCACTCAGAGCTGGTTAAGCGTGACCTGTTCCCTGAATTCAACGAGCTGTACCCGGGCCGTCTGCAGAACGTAACAAACGGCGTAACCCCACGTCGCTGGATTAAATACTGTAACCCAGGTCTTTCTGCGCTGATCAGCGAGAAAGTGGGTAACGACTGGCCGAAGAAGCTAGAGAAAATCGCCGGTCTTGAGAAGTTCGCTGACGATAAAGCGTTCCAGAAACGTTATATGGCAGTGAAGAAAGAAAACAAGCAGCGTTTGGCTGACTGGGTAGAAGAGAACATGGGTATCGAGCTAGATACGAATGCTATCTTCGATATTCAAATCAAACGTCTGCATGAATACAAGCGTCAGCATCTGAACTTGCTTCATATTCTGTCGCTGTACCACCGTCTGATCAATGATCCGACATTCGACATGCAGCCGCGCGTATTCTTCTTTGGTGCAAAAGCCGCACCGGGTTATGCGCTTGCAAAAGACATTATCTTCGCTATCAACAAGATTGCTGACAAGGTGAACAACGATCCTCGTCTTGGCGGCAAGCTGAAGGTTGTATTTATCCCTGATTATCGCGTGAGTCTTGCAGAAATTCTGTTCCCGGCTGCCGATGTTTCTGAGCAAATCTCGACTGCGGGTAAGGAAGCATCTGGTACAGGTAACATGAAGTTTGCCCTAAACGGTGCCCTAACTATCGGTACGATGGATGGTGCAAATGTGGAAATGCGCGAAGAAGTAGGTGATGAAAATATCTTCATCTTCGGTCTATTGGTTGATGAAGTACAAAAACTTAAAGAAGAGGGTTACGACCCTTACCGTTATTACCATGCTGATAGCTTACTGCGTGCAGCACTGGATTTATTGGAAACTGATGAGTTCACACCAGGTAAACCTGGCCAGCTAGCGGCAATTCGCCACAACCTGCTGGACGGTGGTGACCCATACCTGGTACTGGCTGACTTTGCAGACTACGTGAAGACTCACGAGAAAATTGATGCTGAATACCGTGACCAAGCTAACTGGGCACGCAAAGCAATTCTAAATACAGCATTAATGAGCAAGTTCAGTTCAGACCGTAGTATTCGAGACTACGCCAATAACATCTGGAAACTTGAAGCAGTAACGCGTTAATTCACCCCATTTGGTGATTTAGAGTCTGAATTGATATCAGCAAAAACCCTAACATCGTAGCGGCCGCAAGGCCGCTATCGGAGAAAACGATGAAAGATGATCAAGTATTAAAACAAGTTGCTGACATGGTAGGTATTGCAGATAGCTATGTCAGTGCTTGGGGAGATGAGGCCAAGGTTGAGAGCGAGACGATTCGTCGTTTGTTAGCGGCTCTTGGTTACGATACGAAAAACGACGAAGCTTTGCTTGAGTCTGCTAACAAGAAGAACCGCCCTGATGTGCTTGCACCGGTACAGGTTGTTCGTAGCGGTGAGCCAATGCGCATTGCTATGCACCTTGGTCAAAGCGCGCGCATCAGTGACTTCAGTTGGCGTCTGGAAACAGAGCAAGGTGAGGTGATGGAAGGCTGGCTGCAGTCGCAGCTGATCAGCGACGAGCGTGCTGCTGGTGGACCGCTAGTGTTCGCTTTGCCAGATGATCTTGCTTGGGGTTACCACAAGCTTGAAGTTTTCCGTAAGCGTCGTAAATCTCCGTTTGAAATGACTTTGATCGTCACTCCTCAGTCTTGTTATAAGCAGAATGCACTGCTAGATGACAAGAAACTGTGGGGCACAAGTGTTCAGCTGTATTCAATTCGCACTAATCACAACTGGGGTATTGGTGACTTCGGCGACCTAAAACAGTTGGTTGCCGATGTTGCTGCCCGTGGTGGTGATTTTGTGGGTCTTAACCCGATTCACTCTCTATTCCCTGCCAACCCTGAAGGTGCAAGTCCGTACAGCCCATCTTCTCGTCGTTGGCTGAACCTGATGTACATTGATGTGAGCTCTGTATCTGAGTTTGCACAGTGTGATGAAGCACAGCAGCTGGTTGGTAGTGCTGAATTCCAACAGCGTTTGGTTGAAGCCCGTAATACTAACTGGGTTAACTACAGTGAAGTATCTTGTCTGAAGATGGCAGTTCTGCCGTTGTTGTTCGATACATTCTGCGAGCGTCACCTAGACAAAGACACAGCGCGTGCTCAGAAATTCCAGCAGTTTGTCGAAATGGGTGGAGAAAGCCTGCTTCACCAAGCGGCGTTTGATGCATTGCATGCAGAACTGAAGAAAGAAGATGATTCAGTATGGGGCTGGCCGGTATTCCCAGAAGAGTACCGTCATTTCGATAATGCAGCCGTTCAGACTTTTATTAAGAAGAACTTCAAAAAAGTACAACTATTTATGTACCTGCAGTGGCTAGCTGATACCCAGCTTGCTGAGGTTAACGAGTTAGCCGAAGAGAAAGGCATGGTAATGGGCCTTTACCGTGACCTGGCTGTAGGTGTATGTGATTCAGGTGCCGAGACTTGGGCGGATCATGGTGCGCTATGTCAAGACGTTAGCGTGGGCGCGCCACCAGATATCCTTGGCCCTCTTGGTCAGAACTGGGGGCTGCCGCCACTAAATCCTGAGGCATTAAAAGAGACAGCTTACGAACCTTATGTTCAGCTTCTTCGTGCCAACATGCGTAACTGTGGTGCATTGCGTATTGATCATGTCCTCGGCCTGCTACGCCTTTGGTGGATTCCGAAGGGCGAGGGTGCCAAAGATGGTGCGTACATGTACTACCCAGTAGAAGACATGATGGCTATTCTGGCTCTGGAAAGTCACCGTCATCAGTGTACGGTTATCGGTGAAGACCTTGGTACAGTACCTGACGAGATTGTAGAGAAGCTATCTACGGCGGGTATTCACTCGTACAAGGTATTTTTCTTCGAAACGGCAGAAGATGGTGGTTTCTACTCACCTTCACACTACCCATCACAGTCGATGGCTGCACTTTGTACCCACGATATGCCAACACTTCGTGGCTTCTGGCACTGTGATGACCTGAAAATGGGTGAAGAGCTGGGTCTGTACCCTGATCAGGAGCAGCTAAAAGGTTTGTTTGATGGCCGTGCTGAAAGCAAGCAAAAAATTCTTGATAGTTTGGCTTGGCATGGTTATCTTCCTGAAGGTGTTGGGCATGATGCTGCATATGTCCCAATGGATCGACACCTGAGCGAAGGTATGCAATTACACCTCGCTGCAAGTTCAAGTGCGCTATTAAGCCTGCAGCTTGAAGACTGGCTAGAAATGGATAAGCCAGTAAATATTCCAGGAACCGTCGACGAATATCCTAACTGGCGTCGTAAGCTTTCTACTACCTTAGATGATATTTTTACACGTCAGAATATTATTGATTTAACTCGACGTTTGACTGAAACACGAGAGATAGCTTCACAAAAAACTAACCAGGAGTAATGCGTTGGACACATTGACAGTGACCCGCAGTGATAAGGAATATTTGCAGCTCGAAAGAGCTGCATTTTCAGATCCGTTTTCATTTTTAGGCCCTCAATATCAGCCTCAAGGAGTTGCACTTCGCGTGTGGATGCCTGGGGCTGAAAGTGTTGTAGCAATAACTGAAAAAGGTGAGCGTTTCACTTTAACCCGAGAAGCTGACAGCGGCTTTATTTTGGAAGGTGATACGGACTTTACCACTGCAATTTATCAGCTTGAGGTGCGTTGGCCGCAAGGCGAACAAACTATCAACGACCCTTACCAATTCCACAATCTGCTACCATCAGGCGATGCCTTAACAACACCTTCTCAAATGCACAGTGAGATGGGTGCGCAGTTGATTACCCTGAACAAAGGCAATACGCCTGTGTCGGGTGTTCGCTTCTTGATTTTTGCGCCTCATGCGTCAGCAGTCAGTGTGGTTGGTCAATTCAATGCTTGGGATGGGCGCCGAAATCCTCTTCAAAAACTTGATAACGGCCTATGGGGACTATTCATCCCGGGGCTTGAAGAGAACGAGCTGTATAAGTTTGAGCTAAAAGACAGCGAAGGTAACGGCCTTCCGCATAAGGCTGATCCTTGGGGATACTATTCTGAGCAGTATCCGTCATTTGCATCGAAAGTTTATGATCAGTCTCGTTACCAATGGAATGACAGCCAGTGGCAAACTCGCCCTGTTACTGCAAAGCATCAGGAAGCCCTGTCTTTCTATGAGCTTCATGCAGGTTCATGGCGCACCAAAGAAAATGGCGATTTCCTCACTTATCGCGACCTTGCTGATGAGTTGATTCCTTACCTCAATGATATGGGTTATACCCATGTAGAACTGATGCCAATTTCTGAGCATCCTTTTTACGGTTCATGGGGCTACCAGCCGATTGGTTTGTTTTCGCCAAGCAGCCGTTACGGTTCACCGGATGACTTCAAATATTTTGTTGATCAGTGTCACCAGGCTGGCATTGGTGTTGTTCTGGATTGGGTTCCGGCACATTTCCCGTCTGATGATCATGGCCTTGCCAACTTTGATGGTACCGCGCTATTCAATGAGGCTGATCCTCGTCGTGGTTGGCACCAGGACTGGCAGAGCTACATTTATGACTACGGTCGCGATCATGTCCGCCGTTTCCTAGTATCAAATGCGCTGTTCTGGTTTGAGCATTATCATATTGACGGTTTGCGAGTTGATGCGGTTGCCTCAATGCTGTACCTCGATTATTCACGCGAGCATGATCAGTGGATTCCGAACCACGAAGGTGGCAATGTCAATTTTGATGCGGTTAGCCTGCTGCGCTGGATGAACGAAGAAGTCTATCGCCATTATCCTAATGCGATGACCATTGCCGAAGAATCTACTGCTTATCCTGGGGTATCAAAACCTACCGATATGGGCGGTCTTGGCTTTGGCTTCAAGTGGAACATGGGATGGATGCACGATAGCCTCTCTTATATCAAAGAAGAGCCCGTTCATCGTAAATTCCATCACAATACCATTACGTTCCCGTTGGTATATGCGTTCAGTGAAAATTACGTACTGTCTCTATCTCATGATGAAGTGGTATACGGCAAAGGCTCGCTACTGAACAAAATGCCGGGTGACGAGTGGCAACAAACGGCTAACCTGCGTGCCTTTATGGGATATATGTATGGTCAGCCAGGCAAGAAACTCAACTTTATGGGCGCGGAGATCGCGCAAAGTGCGGAATGGGCCCATGAAGGACAGTTAGAGTGGCACTGGCTGCAATACCCTCGTCATCATGGCACGCAGGCTCTTGTCCGTGACCTGAATAAGCTTTATACCAGTACGCCTGCACTTTTTGAGCAAGATTGTGCGCCGGAAGGTTTCGAGTGGCGTGTTCAGGATGACGCTGAAAACAGTGTACTTGCCCATGAGCGTATGGCACTGAATGGCGACAAAGTACTGGTCATTTCAAACTTTACACCCGTACCGCGCGAAGGCTATACCATTGCTGTACCGGAAGCGGGGGAATACCAGCTTCTATTGAATACGGATGATGAAAAATACTGGGGTAGTCAGGCTCCCGTGAAGGCAGTCGTTGAGACTGACAACGAGTCTTACCATGGCTTGCCTTACTCGATTAAGGTGGATTTACCACCGCTATCGACATTATTCTTAGCATTCACTAAGAAATAACAGAACAATGTAAATTGTCCTTAAAAGCCCGTGACTTTGGTCACGGGCTTTTTGTATACCCAAGCTACCTCAAGATGCAGGATTCAGAGTGATATCAGCATGTCCAGTTCAAGGAAAATGACGGCTGGAATGGTGGGCCCATTGCTACGTCATTTGACGCAGAAATAGGCTAGCTGAATCACTCCCGAAGGGCTAGTTGACTGGGCTGGTATGCTGTGTTGCTGCTTTTTAACGTAGAGCTACTATGTCCTCAAATCAGCGCCTTGCCTACGCGGCCCGACCTACCCACCCAGTCATTCTCGCTGAAACGAGCATCTTGAGGTTGTTTGGGTATATATCAAATTCAAATCACTTGGATGTAACAGATAGCTTTGGTTTCGTGATGTGGCTATTGTTTTGACATTTTGCGTCAAATTAACTTACATCAATGCATAGGATTGGGGTTAATGTCACAATATCGCTATTAAGTCGTTTCATCGTACAATATAGAAATGGCAGCGCTTCAAAATAATACTAAGAACAAAATAGAGATAATAATGACAAGACCTGTAAAACAAGCCTCATTGCAAAATGCCGGAAAAGCAGTCGATTATTCAGCTTCGTTGGATTTGATATCCACAACCGATCCGCAAAGTCACATCACTTATGCCAACCAGACCTTCTGCGATATTGCGGGATATACCAAGGAGGAGCTCGTTGACCAACCCCATAATCTAGTACGACATGGTGACATGCCGAAAAAAGCGTTTGAACAGTTATGGCAATACGTCAAGGCTGGCAAGAGCTGGATGGGTATTGTAAAAAATCGTTGTAAAAATGGTGATTATTATTGGGTTTCTGCTTTTGTAACGCCAATTACCGATGAGAAAGGGCAGATCATTGAGTATCAATCGGTTAGAAGCCGGCCGAATGAGGAAGACGTTAAACGAGCAACGGATGCCTACAGTAAGCTGGACAATAATTCGGACAGTATTGCCAGTTTTCGTTTTCGCCAAGGGGGGTGGTTGAACAGCCTGTTGCTACTGGCTTTGCTTGGTTCTGCCGCTCAATTGTTTGTCGATAGCAGTGCCTGGTTGTCGGTCGGGACAACGGCAATGCTGCTTGCCGGGTTAGGAGTAAGTGCCTTTTCCCAGTCTCGCTTAGCTGCGATTCAGGAGCTGGCAAAAAAAGCTTATGACAACCCCGTCATGGAGCCAATTTATACCGGCAAGAAAGATGATTACTCCGTGATTGAACTGGCACTTCGCATGCGCCGAGCCGAACTAAGGGCAATTGTTGGCCGTGCCAGTGAGACATCCGGCGACATTTTGATTTCTGCCGAAGATGAGTTTGCCAATACCCAGCAGATCAAAACCAATTTATCCCAGCAGGCCGAAGCGACCGAGCAGGTCAGCGTGGCGATGGGACAGATGTCTTCTACGGTCAGAGAGGTTGCAGAAAGTGCCGCTCAGGCTTCAGAGTTGGCGACTCAGGCTCAGCAAATGGCAGCAAGCGGTCAGACTAGTGTTGAAAGTACTATCGAATCGGTACATTCGCTACACAGTGAACTGGATAACTCTAAACAGGTTATCAATGCGCTGTCTGAAAGCAGCCGCCAGATTGAGGGGATCCTTGATGTTATTGGCTCTATTGCAGATCAGACAAACTTGTTGGCATTGAATGCGGCGATTGAGGCTGCTCGCGCCGGTGAGGCGGGTCGTGGTTTCGCGGTTGTTGCCGATGAAGTTCGCTCACTGGCACAGAAAACGCAGTCGCAAACAGGTGAAATTCACCAGATGATTAATCATCTCCAAGAAACAGCCAAGCAAGCTGTAGATGCTGTCGAGCGTGGTGGTGAGTTATCAGAGCACTGCCGTCAGCAGGCCATTGAAACGGGGACGCGTCTGAACGAGATTAATGAAATGCTCAATAAAGTCACAGGCAGCAGTCACCAGATCGCGTCGGCTGTTGAGGAGCAGGCGGGTGTCAGTGATGAAATTGCGCGAAATGTCGAACATATTGGTGAGCTAACGTTAATGACTTCTCAAACCAGTGATATGTCGGTTGAAAGCACCCGAATGCTGGTAGAACGCCTGGAAGCGTTGCAGCGCCTGATGGTGCAGTTTAAGCGCGGTTAGCAAAGCTTGTCGCGAATTATTGACGGTAAAACAGTAAACAGCGGGTAACCTTGGTTACCCGCTGTTTTTGTATTTTCGCAGTATAGGGGAAACCAGCTGTTACCCATTACTGTCTACGGCAATTTGGTCATCGTGGATAGATTCCAGAGCCAGGATGCGTCGCTGCTGTGTTGCTGAGAACGATGTTTTTCTCAGCTCACCAATAGCCTCTTGCTGCTCGTCAATGTTTAGATTCAGATCGGCTTTAATTTCCGCACGTTGCTCAAGGTATTGCGTTAGTTTCTGTTTAAAAGCAGTGCGCTTCTCTGCCAATACCTCAAGCCGATTTGCAGCATCTGTTCCTACGAGTTCCTGGTTAGCCAGGAAACGCTCTTGCGAATTCATTATCTTGGTACTTTGCAGACGTGAAAGCAGTTGGGCATTTTGATAACTCTTTTGTAGCTCAGGTGGTAAGTCGTCGATTTCTTGCTGCCATTGATTCTGGAAGTCTTCTTCGCTGGTGGCTTGCTGTTTTAGCTTGAGCTGTTTAAGTGCCAAGTCGCGCAGCTGGTTTTCCTCTGCAAACAGCTTTGCTTGTTCTTCCTGGCTAAAAAAGCGAAGCTGCAACGAGATTATTTGGTCGTTTAATTGCTGAAGCGAATCAATGTCGAGCTGCTCGAATGCTAAAGGTTCTAATGTTTGCAGTGCGGCTTTGTATTGAATGAGTTTTTCGAATAGGTCGGTGTCTAGTTGGTAGGCATTGGCTTGCTGATCATTATACGTTTGGAAGTGTTGTTTCAGGGTATCCAGGTCAGCCTCGCCAAAGCCAGAAAGAAAGTATTCGAATGTATCTCGGGAAGATTCATTGTCGATTTTCGTATCCTGTTGCGAAGCGACCTGAATATCGGACTCATCGGTTGTCATGATGTGATAGTAAAAGACCGCACATGCTGTCCCGACTACACACAGTAAAACAAGTGCGATCTTTTTCATTGCTATAGTCCTTGCTGTTGCAGACGGTTTGCGTGTTGACGATAAAGGGTTGTCGGTGCAGTTTCGAACAAGTGGGTGATACCTAACATACCGTTAATTTCATCGAGGTGGTTCATTTTGTAGTCGTCTCGGATCACCTTGCCAAGATGAGTGCTGCACTGTCCGACAAGGCCGTCATTTGGCTCATCAAAAGCCAGTCCGAGTATGACCATCGCTCCATCGGTAGGGTCTAGAAGATTGGTAAAGTTGCTAGTTCCTGTCCATGAATAATAATAGACGCCGTTGTCAGCAAGAAACTCACCCTCACCACAGTAGCTGGTAGGTACGCCTTCTGGGTATTTTTGGTTGAATTTCGTTAGACCTTCTGTGGTCAGGGCATCAAGCGATGCAAGGGGATCCTGGGGTAGGTGACTACCACCTGACAGTAGATTGATTAGCGTTGTTAACCCTTCTGCAAGCTTGACGGCAACGCCTTCTGGTAGGGAGCCTTCAGGAACGGTGTTGCGGGTAAGATCAGCAATATGGGAGCCTTTGTTTACGCCGCCGATGCTGGTAACCGAGGCAACCAATTCAGGTGCCACAGAGGCGACATATCGTGTTGTTGGACCACCGTGGCTGTGGCCTATCAGGTTAACTTTTTCGGCTCCGGTAACGGCCAAAACCTCTTGTATCTGTGTGAGAAGTTGCTCACCACGTACTTCGGTACTGTTGGTGGCGGAAATCTGGGCAACATAGACGTTTGCACCGCTCTTTGTAAGTGCTTGCGGAATACCGTAGAAATAGTCCATGCCCGCCAATGAATCAAAGCCAAATAAGCCGTGAACGAGCACAATAGGGTATTTAGTCTTGGTATATCCTTCTTGGTTTATTCCGTTAGTACTGGTACCTGCTTGACAGGTAAAAGAAAATAGCCAAATGATTAGAATTGTGGTGAGACGTTTCAATTTTACTCTCCTTATTAGACCTCTTGCGAGTAAAATAATTCTAGTACTAAATTAAGTGCATATCTGGTGAGTTGGTGTGATTGTGATGGGTGACCAGTTATTTGGGCGCTTTTCAACATTATGTGTACGATTGGGAGTGTTGATTAGAGATATCCAAACCCTGCAGTCATCAGTTGAGTTCATTCAATTTGTTTCTACATATATCCTGTGGTGAGGGGCTGGTTTTTATTGATAAGGGGGATGGTATTGATAATTACACCAATCTAGATAGTCAGATAGTCAGATAGTTAGAGGCATTGAATGAGAGTTGATTTTTTAATCTAATGATTTAAAAGATTTAATTATTATTTTGTGTAGTTTGAACTGAGTGAGGTTAGATATCTGACCAGCTATATTGTCACAAAAGCGTCATAAATCCCCCATATTATCTGCGGCCTCTTTATTTTATAAGAATTAAGGGTTTTCTTATAACCCTGGTGCTGCAGATAGGCTAAGCGTGTAAAGCAATTTGCAGCAATTTAATTAAATAGTACAAAAATCCAGACACAAGGATTCGTAATGAGCAAGTTTGGCTTTAAGGCTAGAATTATTACCACAATAGCCATATTAATTTCACTGATACTAATTGCTACTAACTTTTATTCCTATATTCAATTTCGCGATGACAAAACAGCCAGTATCAATCACCTTTCAACTCTCCTTGCTGATGAAGCCAAGCAAAAGATAGAGTCTTGGATACAGCAAAAAATATCGGTGGTGGAAAGTTCTACCAAGTTTTTTAATGAGTATCATCCCGATGCTGAAATGGTTGCGACAGCCAGGTTGCTTACTGAAGCGGCAAAGCTAGCCAGTTTCACAGCTGGATACGAACATGGCGGCTCTTATAGCGAAGGCGGTGTTTCAGAGGCGAACGAATATGACCCTAGAACGAGGGACTGGTATAAAGATGCCCGCAGTGCCGACCATACGATCCTGACTGACATTTACAATGACTTCTATACAAAAAAACCTATGGTCAGTATTGCTAGCCCGATAGATAACGGGGTAGTGCTTGGTGATATTACCATAGAAACGATCCAGCATACTGTCGAGGAAATTCAATTTCCTGGTGCCGTTGCTATGATCCTCGACAGGAATTTTGTACCTCTTGCCTCTACTGATCCTGAGATGCCTGCAGGGAGCGATTTCAATGTTTCTGAGCTGCGGCAGCAAATCATCGGTCAGACAAGTGGTAGTGCTGAGTACGAGCGGAATGGTAGTGAGCGGGTTGCTTTTTTCAACACGATTCAACTATTGGGTGATAACCAGTGGTACATCTTCATTAGTGTGGATAAGTCAGTGGCATATGCTGAAGTAGATAAGGCGCTCAATAGCGGGATCGTTGCTTTATTGCTATCTATCTTGATAGGTGTAACGGTTGTTGTCCTATTGCTTAACCGATTGTATCAACCTATCGTCGCTTTGAAGGAGACTATCGTCGATCTATCACAGGGGAATGGTGATTTGACCCGCCGTCTCACAGTCAATAGCAGTGATGATTTGGGGCAAATTGCAGAAGGCGTTAATACCTTTGTCAATAACCTGCAGCATATGATGCTGGAAGTTATGCAGGCCACCCAACATATTTCTGGTGGGATCAGCCAGCTCCATAACCAAGCCGAGCTCAACAATACCATATTGCAGTCTCACACCGCTGAAACCGAGCAGGTCGTGACTGCAGTAGAAGAAATGAGTTCGACTGCAAGTACTGTCGCCCAAAGTGCCTCGCAGGCGGCTGGTTATACCCAGGAAGCCAATCAGGAAGCTCAGACATCAAAATCTGCAGTTGGACAGGCTGTAGCAGGGGTTAACTCGTTGGTCGAGGAGGTTGAAAGCATGGAAAGTCACATTCACAATATGAATGAAGATACCCAACAGATTAATTCTGTGCTGACGGTGATCGGTGGGATCGCTGAGCAGACTAATCTGCTGGCACTCAATGCCGCGATAGAGGCCGCCCGAGCTGGTGAGCAAGGCCGGGGGTTTGCTGTCGTCGCTGATGAAGTCCGTGCCCTTGCCGGTCGAACCCAGCAGAGTACAGCCGAAATTGCCGAGATGCTGGCCAAATTGACTTCTGGTTCAGAAACCGTGGTTGCTGCGATGGATAAGACCAAGCAAAAATGTCGTCAGACGGCAACTGATACTGAGCAAGTTCATACTAGCCTGGATACGATGAATAACTCGGTTGAGGAAATCAATGACATCAGTAACCAGATTGCTACTGCGGCAGAAGAGCAGAGCTCTGTCTCGGTTGAGATTAGTCGCAATATGTCCGCAATCAGTGAAATGGTTTCCGAGCTGTCCTCTAACTCGGAAAGTGCTGTTGACAGCGCGCAGGCACTGGCTGCTGCCAATGCCCAGCTGGCACGTATTGTGGCCCAGTTTAAGCTGAGTTAAACAAGCCCAAGCATTAAAACCTAAAAAGCAAAGGCGACCATATGGTCGCCTTTTGGTGTCAGCAAATTTATAATGTAACGCTACTTAAATTCAGCCGCTCGCATGCGATTTAGAACCGCCATTACCTCGATCACTCGTGGTTTGGCAAGATCACCATAGTTCGGCATCATGCGGAACCACTCATCATGCAGCATCTGGGCAAACGCTTTGCTCGGATTCTTCTCCCAGCCTTTACTTTGCGCTAACTGGAACCATAGCCAACCGACAGCATTTAGCTGGCTGGCATCGGCAACCTGCTCCAGTGCCTGCAGGTCAATAAACTCACGTCCAAAACGTAAAGATGATTTGCTTTTAACCTGAATTCGGAACTTACCGTCTTCCAGCATGGTCTGCAGCGCCGAGCGGTTAACCTTGCGGGTACGTGGACGCTTGATCTCTTCTGAACCTTCCAACTGACGACGGGTAGGGTGAGTTGCTACGACTTCGCGTGCTTTTGCCGTAACGTCGACAGCCTCGTAGTTGTGCATTTGGATCACGGTGTCGGCTACATCGAGATAATCGCCTGAGCCGCCCATAACAAGCAGTACAGAGATATCAAGCTGATCACGTAACAGCGATATACGATCTACAAGCGGTGTGATTGGCTCATCATTTTTCGCGATCAGCGCCTGCATGCGTTCATCACGGATCATGAAGTTTGATGCCGACGTATCTTCGTCAATTAGCAGCGCTTTAGAGCCTGATTCAATCGATTCTTGCAGCCAAGATGCCTGTGAAGTGGAACCCGATGCATTTTGAGTACTGAAGGCACTGGTATCTTTGCCCATCGGTAGGTTGCTGATGTATGGCGTGAGGTCAACGTTGTGGACACAGCGACCATCTTCCGCTCGGATCTTGGAGGCCGTATCGTCAGAAACGATGTATTCACGGCCATCGCCAGGAATATGATCGTAAACTGAATTCTCAATGGCATTTAGCAGGGTTGATTTACCGTGGAAACCACCGCCGACAATCATGGTGATGCCTACTGGCACGCCCATACCGCGAACCGTACCTTTGTGCGGGGCTTCCAGCTCAACGGCTAGACTTTCTGGGCTGACGAAAGGAACGGCGTCAGCCATTGGCAGATCACTGTTACCAGCCAGACGAGGAAGAATACTTTCATCGGCAACGAAAGCCATTAGGCCTTTGTCTTTAAGTTGTCGACGAAGTGCAACCTGATCTTCAATTGTTTCACAATGGCGTTTCATTTCATCCAATGGTAATTCGCGGGCAATGGTTGCACGGCGAATGATCTTTGGCATGGTGAAGGTCAGCAGATTCGCTGTCTTCTTGGCGATAATGGTGCGGCCGTCAGCTGGTAGGTTAATGCGGAAGCGAAGCTCGATAGCATCATCATCAAAAACAACGGCAGTGCGATCAAGGACAGCCTGACCCGGACGATCAATCTGAATTTCATTGATTTGTTGTGCTAAATCAGCGAATTGGCGTGCAATAAAATCACGTGCAGCACGCTGGTAATCGACTGACTGCTCTTTTAACCATTCAAGATCGGTTAAAGACCACTTGCGGCGGGCGCGGACGCGAGAGGCTGGCGCAAAGGGATCAGCTTGTGTCGAATCGATATAAAAGTCGAAGTCAACGAATTGATATTCTCCACGCAGACTTGAGTAGCTGCGGTAATTATGACGGTCAATTTTATGTAATTTGGCTTCGAGTAATTGCATATCGCCTCGATATCGTTCTTGAAAATTCCGGGGGCTGGATTCTACACGAAAGGCACCCTAATCGGTACAATTATCTGTTGTTTTCAGATGGCTAGGTTTCCTCTTAACCTACCTTAAGTACTATAACGAATTATGGTTGCCTTCCTTTGAAGGAAGTAAGAAAAGGATTGTAATTGTTGGCATAACATTGACTCTTTCCTTCTTTCCACTTTGGTCTAATTGTGAAATATCGCTGATTCGCTATGTTGATATTAGTTTATACCCAGTCATTCTCGTTGATGCTGCATTTTGAAGTCGTTTGGGTATGAATGACAGCTAGGAAAGGAGAAGTCATGCTGGAAACCACGATGAATTTTGCAGAAATTGTTTTGATTGTGTCCGGGTTGCTGTTTATTACCAAGAGTGTCTTTCAGTATGGAAAACGAACCCATGACTGGTCAGGGGTAGTGAAAATGTTCTACAAACGTGTTGCTATGGATACTGCGGAATATAAATGGTACCGCCTGGGTGTCAGTTGTTTCGTGGTTGGGGTTGTAGTGAGGATCGTTAACCTGACATTTTGGCCAGTGTGAGTATCACGTTTAACTGATAAAAAATGCAGCAATGGCTGCATTTTTTATGTTAGACGGTTTGGTTTAATTGCGGGGCAGAGGCAAAACAAGTTCAGCTTTCAAGCCTCCTAGGGCACTGTTGCTTAAGGTGAGACTCCCACGATAGCTATGTGCTAGCTCGCTAACAATGTTAAGACCTAAACCAGTACCGGGGGTGCTTTCGTCGAGGCGAACACCACGTTTTAATACCGATTCGTACTTACTTTTATCAATACCTGGGCCATCATCTTCGATGATGATCGAAACCTGCTGTGAGTTAGTGTCAGACTGGTGTACACGGATCAGACTCTTCGACCATTTATAGCTGTTCTCAATCAGGTTTCCGATGATTTCATCGAGGTCGCGCTTCTCAACGGCAACATTGAGCTCGCTGTCTAATTCATTGACCAAGACCACTCCGCGATTAGCATAGACTTTATCCATCGCGAGAGAAATGGCGTCGACACGTGTCGAGGGCGCAGTTTTTGCCGCTAGGATATTGGCGGCTCCTGCCATTCTTGCTCGACCTAAGTGATAATCGATATGTTGTTGTAATTGAAGTAAAGGCGGAGATAATTTTTGTTTTGTGTTCTCATCCAGTAATCCGACTTCATTGTTCAACACCGCAATTGGGGTTTTTAATGCGTGCGAAAGGTTTCCGGCATGGTTTCTCGCCCTTTCGAGTAGCTCCTGATAATGAAATAGAAGAGCGTTCAAGTCATCAATGACTGGACGAATTTCGGCAGGGTAGAATCCAGTAAGCTCGGTAGATTGTCCTTCTCGGACTTTCTTTAGGTTATTTTGCAGCTTTCTTAGCGGCCAAAGTGACCAACTGACTTGCAGCCAGGTCAAGACCAGAATACCAATAGCCATGGTTAGGAGGATGATCCACAGGCCATGCGTGAGCTGCTGTAAGGTTGCCACTAATTTGTCCTGGTTTGCGGCAATGGCAAGTTCCACAGGCTCATCGATTTCCGGGAGGAAAAATTTTCGTTTGACCACCAGTAGTGATTGTTCGTTAGGGCCTATATAGCCGTCTTCCTCATTACCGGAGATTTGGGTGTCCCATAACGAGCGTGAGCGAATTTGAGTGTCGTTGACGCTTAATGCCCAATACAAACCACTATAGGGTGATTGAAAGCGAGGGTTAGAGAGTTTGCTAGGCAGTGATAGCTTACCGGTTGAATCGACATCGGCAAGACCTGTTAACTCATCTAGGTATAAGTAAAGCTGCTGTTTCTCCTGATCGATGAGGTAGCTTTTGATAAAGCTAGGTACCACATACCCGGCGGCCAAGGTAATGATAAATAGCCATACAGTCGCCGCAAGTAATAGGCGACTGCGAAGGCTTGGCAAGTGTTTTGCGCGTGCATTAATTGGCATTGATGCGGTATCCGAGTCCTCGAACCGTTTTGATCACGTCGCCACCAATTTTCCGGCGTATGCGGCCGATAAAAACTTCAATGGTGTTGGAATCGCGATCAAAATCCTGCTTGTAAATATGTTCGACTAACTCGCTGCGTGAAATCACCTTGTCTGAGTTATGCATCATGTAAGACAGCACTTTGAATTCCAAGGCGGTTAGATCTACTGCCTCCCCCTGATACAGAACTTTTGAGGTGCGTGTATCTAGGCTTATGCCGCTGGCCTGGATGATTGGTGAAGCATTGCCGCTTGAACGGCGTAATTGAGCACGTAAGCGGGCAATAAGTTCTACCATCTGGAACGGTTTGGTTAGGTAGTCATCTGCACCGGCATTCAAGCCTTCGACACGCTGGGTGAGTTCGTTTCGGGCACTCAGAATCACAACCGGGGTATTTACGTTCTCGTCACGGATCCCCTTAAGCACCGTGAGGCCATCAAGCTTTGGCAGGCCAAGGTCAAGAACAATCGCATCCCAAGGCTCTGATGTGGCTCGATATAGGGCATCAATGCCATCAGAAGATAGTTCAGCGACCCAGCCACTTTGCTCTAGGCCACTCACAATCTGCTCTCCCAGCGTGATTTCATCTTCGACGACTAGTATTTTCATTCGGATACCTTGATGACATTTTCCAGGCCGCGGCCTTTAATTTCGATAATAGAAAGCGTTTTAGCCTCGTACTCCACCTTGACGATATTATTATTGGAATCAATGAGTTTTAATTCGTAAATCCAGATATCATCATCTTCCTCCAGCTCAACTTTAATGATCCGGCCGTTGAGCTGTTTACTGACAGTTGCCTGCAGGGCCGAAAACGGCTGGATGAGTCCTTGTTGAACCGCTTCCATAACATCATCATGATCTTCATCAATTTCTAGCGTTGGGGCCGCACTTGCGAACGGCACTAGAAAAAAGATCATGCAAAGTATAGTGAGTAATCGCTTATTTATATTCATGTTATAGATTGTAACTGAAGTTGATTGAACCGAAAATGAATAAGAGGGCTAGCGTGTGATGGGGCTCTCGGCTTGCTCGTAATCTGGGTGAAGCCCGGATAAAAACATCATCAATTCGTTGTTTAAAATATCACCCTCAAACGATCGTTTCTTATTATTAGTGGCACATGATGACAAAGCATTGTTGTTCTTTGTTAGATATCACTGTCCGGGCGGGTTCTGATAAAGCGGGCAAAGCGAGGGATCCCACTGTCGGTATAGCCGTTATAGCGATAGTTGATAATGGTGCCTAGCTGGGGAGGGGATTCGCGATCTGAATCTGTAAAGCCAGAACCAATCTTGAATTTCTTATTGCCTGCGGTCAGTACCCAGACTGCGCCCATTTTACCCTTGTATTTGCCTCTTCCTTCTTCGTAGCCAATAACAATAGCCTCGGCATCTTGATGGTGCTTTATCTTTAGCAATAGTTCTGAACGGCCTTGATGATAAAGGTTGTCTTTGTGGTGAAGCATCAGGCCTTCTCCGCCAGCTTCGGTGATTTGATTTAGCTGATTTTCCAAGGCTACCGTGCTATCAAGCGAGTGTTGAGGTAAAACCCGAATATGAGGGCGGTTAACGGTCGTTACAATGGCCTTGAGCTGATCTAGCCGAAGTGCGAATCTATCGTTGCTGGATGGCAGGTCAAAGACCATGAATTTAACCTTTTGCCATTGTTCGTTGTCGGGGTTGTGATCTAAGACTGTTGCGGCGACTTGCTGAAACGTACCGGGCCCTATCCATAATTCACCGTCAAGCATGACATTCTTAGGAAGAGAAGTGGTAAACCATGAAGGGGCAGATATAGGGTTTCCTGAGCGAGTTACCAGTTGGCGGCCTGTCCAGACTGCACGTATGCCGTCTAGTTTTTCACTGATGTAATAAGCATTGATGTTGTTTTGGGTATGATCCGAGGCGGTAAATAAAGTGATGTCGGCATTTTTAGCTTGCATCGTGTCGGGAGCACCTGTCGCTTCTAGGTGAAAAGGGCTAAGTATAAGGGTAATAGTTGCTGCTAATCGTGAAAGGCCCGAAGGTGGCATTGTTGGAAAGGATATTCTCATCTTACTGACTCCTTGTATTAGATCGCTCTTATTTACAATAGAACTCTTACGTTATGGCTAATAAAGCGGTGGGGTAAATCCAGGCGATAGAATATTTATACGTTGTGTGGTGTAACTGGTGTTTTTCAATACCGATAATCATGTGTTTAGGAAATAGTTGCGACTAATACCCATAAGGTAGATTGTCAGTATCAGGGTATAGCTGGAATGAGGTTGTATATGGTGATGCTGTAGTGAGTCATGTAGAATCGGCGGCTTTGATTTGACAATCAAATAATCCAACTTGGTACTAAAACAGCTTTATACAGTGACGTATTAACATGCAGCTTGCACAGCAAAAAATCGGTGATTTTCTAAATCGCAAAAACATAGAACTTTCCGCTCGAACCTACTTCGTTCATGCCATGAGCTATATGGCACTGGGCTTATTTTCCTCATTATTGATTGGTTCGATACTAAATACCCTCGGTGTAAAATTTGGTATTCCGCTATTTTCGGAAACCTTGTGGCCTATTGCAAAGCAGATGACAGGCCCTGCGATTGGGGTGGCGATTGCCTATGCGCTTAAAGCTCCACCGCTAGTTTTATTCTCTGCGACAACAGCAGGCGCAGCAGGTGCGGCAATGGGCGGTCCGGTGGGGGCATATATCGCCTCTGTCGTGGCGACAGAGTGCGGAAAGCTAGTAGCGAATGAAACAAAAATAGATATTTTGATCACGCCAGCAGTGACGGTAATTGTCGGTGTTACCGTCGGTAGCCTGATCGGCCCACAAGTAGGGGCGTTAATGACAGCTCTGGGTGATGTCATTATGTATGCCACGCAGCTACAGCCGTTGATGATGGGGATGATTGTGGCTGTGCTGATGGGGATGGCACTGACCTTACCAATCAGTAGCGCTGCGATTGCGATTATGCTGAGCTTGAACGGGTTAGCCGCTGGCGCCGCTACGGTGGGGTGCTGTGCGCAGATGGTAGGTTTCGCAGTGATGGGCTTCCGCGAGAATCGTTGGGCAGGCGTTGTGGCCCAGGGGTTAGGTACTTCTATGCTGCAAATGCCCAATATCATCAAGAATCATAAGATTTGGTTACCGCCAATTATTGCTTCAGCTATCTTGGGGCCAATAGCGACCCTGGTGTTCGCCATGGAGAACACTCCCCTAGGTGCCGGTATGGGAACATCGGGCTTCGTAGGACAAATCCAATCCTTTATCGCATTGGATGCAGCAGGATGGCAAAGCAGCGAGATATACATGGCAATCGCGCTTTTGCATTTGCTTCTACCTGCGTTGATCACGTTTGCCATTGCCGAGGTTATGCGGAAATTAGGTTGGATTAAGCCTGGTGATCTGACTCTGAACCTGACATCGAAGTAACGCAAGGAATGGACTTGCCTTATTGCAATCGTAAAAAGGAGCAAATGGTTTTGCTCCTTTTTTTGAGTTAAAGATACTGGTAACGTGACGTTCAATCAGACTTTTACCTTGTTTTACATCGATTTTGATATAAACATGACACAAGGGAGTTATCTAGCTGATAATATTGGAATATCGTTTGTTACCCAAAGTGCTGTGTTTCACGTAAGCGTGGGCAGAAGTCAAGAGTGGGTACTTGGAAGAAAAGCGGGTTCAATGAGCATGATGACATCCTGGAAAGTTTCATTAGTTGTTGGTTTTGTGTTGGGAAGTGTATTGGCTTCTGCTGTTTGGAATCGGAATCCCGGACCAAGCCAAGATGAATATGAGTTGCTGCAGCACAAGAATGCCCAACTTGAAGAGAAGAGACAGATGCTCCAGGAGAGTTTTGAAGCGCTTGAAGCCCAAAAGGCATTAGAACTGGAACAAGCATTTACTCAGTTGGAGCAGAAACAAGCGGAGTTGGTTCAGCAAAAAGCAGATTTTGAAAAGCAGCTTGCCCAACTGAAACAGCAGCAGAAAAAGCTGAGCGTAACCAAGAAGAAGCTTGACACCAAGGTGGTTGAACTGAAGACAACCGCTGAAAAACAGCAAGTTGTGCTAACTCATTCTAAAGAGCTTTATCAGCAGCAACTACTGTTACAGAAGCAGGTTGCACAGGCAAAAGTGGATGTTAGCAGTGCCAAGAGAGTGGCTAAAGATTTCAAGCAAGCCTGTGATGAATTCAAATCAGGCACCAGCTGGAACTGGGTTTCACAGGCAGACTGCGACAAATATGAAGCTAAGCTAAAAGCGGTGTCTGATGAAGAGGCGCAGCTTACCGCGCTGGAAGTTGAGTTGGAACAGCTTAATGAGAAGATTGAAATTAGTCTGCCAAAGAATTAAGTTGAGTTACTGATTTTAAATAATGAAGGCGAGGTTAATCCTCGTCTTTTTTATATGGGGGCTAGTCGCAATGACTAATATAATGTGCAACATACCAGCCGAATTACCAGAAGAAGTCTTTGAAGATATCGTGAAGACTTCTTCTGTGCGTATCGAGCGGATTATCTCAAAAGGGCATACCACACCAAATGAAGATTGGTACGATCAAGATGAGCATGAGTGGGTCTTGGTGGTAAAAGGTGAAGCAAGAATACGGATTGAAGAAAACAACCGTGAAATTCATTTGCAGGAAGGCGATTATATTAATATCCCTGCCCATCAGCGGCACCAGGTTTCATGGACTCCACCCGATACGGAAACGATCTGGCTCGCCGTCTTTTATTCATAAAAGGCCATCGATAGAAAGTCGGTATTAGTAAAACAGCTCAAACCTATGAGCTGTTTTTATGGGGGCAGGTTGCAGGCCACTTAGTTTAGAATCGGACTAATTGGGCAAGGGCTGGTGGGTAACTCCGTTCTGATGCTAATTTTTCAGCCTCTGTAATTACGTCTTTTTGATTTAGGCCGGAGGTTACCGGGAAACGTTGTTCCAAGGCCATAGCTAAGTCGTCATCGAAACCCGCCAGCAGGCCTTCGTTCTTGAATTGTTGAACTAGGCGATTAGCCGCAGAAAGTGCCGACGATGCTTTGACTATTTCAGTTCTCGCATAGCGGCTGCCAGCGAAAGAGATGTCGGCAGCTCTCAATGAAGGATCATCCCCGGGGATTTGCTGAGCTCCGAATAGCGGCTTTCCGCCGACTGTCGCAGAGCGATAAGCGGGAATGAACTGTGCCATGTGCTGTATTGCTCTGTCGGTTCTGGTTTCAATGTCGCTATTCTGCCAACCTTCCTTTAGTTTCCGAATAAATTGAGAGCCAAGTTGTGGCTGAGCACTTTGAGCGCTACTACTGACGAGCCCTTTTCTGAACAAGGTGATATCTTCGGTCATACCATGGAGTTGAAAATAACCGTCGGGATAGGGGGTCAACTGCGCCATACCGTTTGGTGTGCCACGTTCTCCATGGAAGATAACTTCAGGCCAGACTCCATCACGTTCCTTCCACTGAGTGACAAACGCCGCTTTGAACTCCACCATGCGCGTTCGGTGCAAATCGGCCATGTCATCCAGTGTACCTGTTCGGTAGCCGCATGCATTAATCAGGTAATCGACATCAGTGCTGTGGGTGATGTGATCTTTGATACTTGCGTCATATTGCTGGTACGTGATAGACCAATGATTTTGGCTCTCATTCTGTTGAATATTGATGACCTTGGCTTGGGTGTTTACAGAACAAGCCGGTAGTTGTTCCAAGGCTAAGCCAGCGGTAGCGGCAAGCCGGAATACACTTAGTCCATATTCTTGTACAAGAATAAGCGGAAATTTAAATTCATTTAGATTTAAGTTCTTGGCGACTGGAATCATCCAGTCATCGAGGTTTTTTGGTTCAGAGGGAGTATCTGAACGTGCAAGTCTCTCAAGGTCATCCTGATAATACACTTTGTAATAATATTCAGGTTCACCCAGTACCTGATTTTTCGAGTCTTGCTGAACTAACCCATGATAGGTTTCTTGTAGCAGGGCCAGGCGTGGCAATAAAGCTTCCGGCTCTCCGGCATCGCGTTCTGGGATGGCAATTACCGTTGGGCGGATATTGGCGGTATGAGGGAAGACCCTAAGAGTATCGATAGACTGCTGCAGCAGTGTCAGGCATTGCTGATCAGAAATTTCTCGGTATAAATTACCACCCGCATGTAAGTGGCAGATAGGTGGCCCGTTAACAAGGCTGCTTCCTTCTTCAAACAATTCTACGTCGATACCTAGTTCAGCCAAACGGAGCGCAATCGTTGAGCCTGCTATACCACCACCGATAATGCCGACCTTGAGTGGTTTGGGTGTATTGCTGCGATGAGAGCCATGAACGTTCATATTTGCAGGTAAGTCGCTTAAGTCATTTCGTGATAATAGTTAGCATTCTACTTTGCCTCGTTGATGTTTTAAATACTCCGGGTGTCTTGTGCTGTAAAATCCCTGTATCTAGGTATTGCAATGATAGTGTGGATGCCCTGTGTTGAATATGCGGGTGACGTTGTCACTTGTTCTTATTGAGTTCTATCTTAGTAAAAGTACCACCTAGAATATAAATTCTGCATATTTCAGCAGACCGAGCAGGGTTCTACTGTTATTATCGCGAGCGTCATATGACAAATAAGAATATTAGCTAAGCGCTCCGGATGAGAAGAAGCGCCAAGGAACTTACATGACTGCAATTTTGATCTGTGATGACTCAGCCTTAGCTCGAAAGCAGATGGCAAGGGCGCTGCCTGCCTCGCTTAACGCTGAAGTTACTTTTGCTGTTAATGGCTTGGAAGCACTACAGCACCTGGAAAAAGAGAAGTTTGCCCTGATGTTTTTGGATCTGACAATGCCAGAGATGGATGGTTATCAGACCTTAGAAGCAATTCGTCAGAAAGGAATAGAGATAAAGGTTATTGTGGTTTCGGGAGACATCCAGCCACAAGCCCAAGCCCGGGTGAAAGCGCTCGGAGCCGTTGATTTCTTGAAAAAGCCAGTCGATAAGGCGCATTTAAAAACGCTTCTTAAAACGTTGATTGCTCCTGCCGAACCGGCATTTGACACTGTTATTCAACGAGTTACCACCCCAGCTCTGCGTCGCAGAGATGTTTATTTAGAAGTAGCTAACGTTGCTATCGGTCGGGCTGCGGACTCATTGGCACGTCATTTCGATGTTTTCGTTAATCTGCCTCTGCCGAATGTGAACGTGTTTGAAGTTAGTGAACTTCATATGACGATGCGTCATCTGGCCAGTAATAGTACGATGTCAGGGATCTGCCAGGGCTTTAGCGGCGAAGGGATCGCTGGTGAGGCATTGGTGTTGCTCAGCGATTCTAGTGTAAATGATCTCATGACGATGATGAACTACCCGGTCGAGGAGAATTGCGATTCAGAACTCGAGCTTCTGATGGATGTCAGTAACATCCTGGTCGGTTCGTTCTTAAAGGGGTTGGGACAACAAGCCGAAGTGAAGTTTTTCCAAAGCCATCCTGTTGTCTTAGGCCGGCACTTGCCCATTGACAGCATGATAGAGCAAACAGAAGGAAATTGGCGCCGCACCATGACATTTGAAGTGAGTTATGGCATCGAAGGTACAAGCATTAAATGTGATTTATTGTTGATGTTTGTCGATGAATCTCTGCCGCTGCTTGATAACAAATTGTCGTACTTGATGGATGAGGATTAAGCCATGTTTTCATTGCCTGCCGAATTTGAACAGTTTCATTGGATGGTTGATATGGTTCAGCATGTCGACGTTGGCTTAGTTGTGCTGGATAAGGATTTTACGATTCATGTCTGGAATGGTTTTATGACCCACCACAGTGGTATCCAACCACACGAGGCGATAGGAAAGAACCTGTTTGATGTTTTTCCTGAAATCCCATCTGAATGGCTTGTCGCTAAATCAAAACCAGTGTTTGAATTAGGTTGTCGTAGCTTCTTGATCTGGCGTCAGCGTCCATATCTTTTTAAATGCCGTAATGTTAGGCCGATAACCCAGCAAGCGCCTTTTATGTATCAGAATGTGACCTTAAATCCGATGACTTCGCCAAAGGGAGAGGTGGACTACCTTTTCATGGCGGTGGAAGACGCGACGGCTGAGGCATTGGCTGAAGAGCGTTTGAAATAGATTTAATTACCTTAAATTATAACCACAAAAAAGCTCATCATTGATGAGCTTTTTTGTCTTTGCTATTTCATTTACGGTGATAAGTTATTAACTGTCTAGTCATTAGTTCGATTTTTTCTATATCTGAGACATCTTCCTTTCTTACTGAAAATTAAAGAAGTTTTTTTGAATTTTTTTATTAGTCTGAACTTGAAAAATAGTGGTACAGGGTCTAAAAACATTATTGGTAGTGGCAGAAATATAATAAGTAGGGATATCTAGATATGACAAAATTTTACAAAGTTCTCCCATTGGCATTGCTAATTTCGGGAGCGGTTCATGCTGCAACAGATAACCCCTGGTATGTTGGTGCTCGAGTTGGCGGAACAAACTTCGATAGTTTCAATGGAGCATTAGACGGTGCAGAAAGCAGTTTTGAGCGTGATGATTGGGGAGGCGGTGTCTTTGTTGGTTATAACTATAACTCTTGGTTAGGTGTTGAAGGTGGCTATACTTACCTCGGCCAGGCTGACGATAAGGGGAGCAGCAACGGATTTGAAGTGCAAGGGCTTGATCTTGTCGGTAAGTTTACGTGGAATGCTACACCATCGTTAGATTTCTTTGCTAAGGCCGGTGGCTATTACTTCGATGTCGATAATAGCGTGAACAACAAAGACGATAGTGGTCTTTCTGGTACTGTTGGTGTCGGAGCGGAATACTTCTTCAATGAAGACTTATCTACTCGGTTTGAATATCAATATTATAATCAGGTTGGTCGTAGTGAGCCCGGGAAAAGTGACATTCATTTTTATGGGGTAAGTCTCGTTTATTACTGGGGTGCACCAGCACCTGTGGCAATTATTGAACCGGAACCTATGCCAGAACCGGAGCCGATGCCTGTTGAACCCGCTGTCGTTACGGTGGAAGCGATAAGCGTCCAGCTGCCGTTTGCCTTTGACAGTAATGCATTAACACCGTCTGATATTGAGCGACTTCAGCCTATCGGCCAGCGCTTGACGGAATATCCAGAGGTGAAATTGTATGTTGTTGGGCATACTGACAGCAGAGGTGCAGAGGATTATAACCAAACGCTTTCAGAAGAGCGTGCCGCCGTTGTTGCAGGTTATTTAGGGCAGCATTTTGGTATTGAGAAAAGCCGTATTATTGCTCAAGGCCGAGGCGAAACTGATCCTGTGGCATCAAACGATACTGAAGAGGGACGTGCTAAGAATCGCCGGGTTGAGGTTTATACACCGAGCTTTGAGTTGAGTGAGTGATCCTTGTTAAGGAAAAGCGCCGAAAGGCGCTTTTTTAATGGGCATTCTAATTACTATCGGCTCAAGTGTTAAATTTTGCACTGCGGACGAAGAGCGTTATTGTTGGGCAAGCGTTTGATTTCAGCCCTTAAGTCATCAATGCGCGTTGAGTGTGAGGGGTGGGTAGAAAGTAATTCTGGTGGCTGGCTACCACCCGAAGCATGCGCCATGTTTTTCCACAAGTTAACGCTTTCATTTGGGTTAAACCCAGCGTCGGCCATCAAGCGCAGGCCGATAATATCTGATTCAGACTCTTGTGCACGGCCATATGGCATCAGTACACCATATTGGACACCCAGCCCAAGCCCTGCCATTGCCGCATCGTGATAATCCGTCCCACTAATTGCTACGCTTGAGATTTGCAGTCCGACGTTCGCCAACTGGCTCCGTGACAGGCGTTCATTACTGTGTTGAGCCATTACATGACCGATTTCGTGGCCGATCACCGTTGCAAGCTGGTCTTGGTTTTTTGCGACACCGAGTAAACCGGTATAGACACCAATTTTGCCTCCCGGAAGTGCAAAAGCATTCACTTGCTCATTTTCAAATACCACTACTTCCCATTGGCTGAAGCCACTACTTTTTGGAAGCTTACTCGTAAGTGCTTTAGTGACACACTGAACATACTGGTTGGTTTTGGTATCAGTATTTATATTTTCTTGTTCTTTTAACTGCTCAAAAGAATGTGCGCCAAGCTGAGACATCTCATTGTCGGAAAACAGCAAGACTTGTTTTCGGCCTGTAGGGGAGCTTGAACAGGCTGACAGTGCCAGAGATGAGGCAATTAAAGTGGTGACTACCAAAGGTCGAAAGCGATTCATCATAATGACTCCTTTCATTAAATTATAGAAAACTGTGATGGCAGAATCATACTATGGTAGTGGCATTGTTTGTAGTCGAGGGAGCGGGAGAATGCTATTCTTTTCCCATTGCTAATCACAGGTAAATTCATGAGTATGTGGAAAAAAACATTCACCCTTGAGAGCTTGAACCAAACATCGGTTAACACGCTGGTTGAACATTTGGGAATTGAGTACTGTGAGTTTAATGAGACTAGCCTGAGTGCAGTGATGCCGGTTGATGCCCGAACTCATCAACCCCTGGGGATGTTGCATGGTGGAGCGTCAGTCGTGTTGGCGGAAACTCTGGGCTCTCTGGCGGCGAACATGTGTGTTGATGAAGGGAAGTATTGTGTCGGCCTGGATATCAATGCCAATCATGTCCGTGCAGTTCGAAGCGGTATTGTAAAAGGAACGGCAACAGCGCTTCATCTTGGTGCAACCACCCAAGTCTGGCAGATCGAGATTGTTGATGAGCGAGATCATTTGGTATGTACGAGCCGTTTGACAATGGCCGTCATGAAGCATAAGAAAAAAGAAGTGTAATCGATGAATTTAACTTTTTCTGAAGGACGTATTATTGCCAATCAACACGAGCTAGTTGTACGTCTCAACGGAAGCGCCCGTGCTTCGCTACAATCCCTGGTGGATGATGTGACTTTAATTGGTGGTGCTAATGTGATCACTGCGAGTGGAAGTGGTGTTAACTGGTCAGTTAGATTAGACAGTGCAGAGCAGCTGGCTGAACTTTCGGAAGCTATCGGTATCGCTATCCAATAGAAATAGGGTGCTGCTTTATATATCCTGTGTGTGTAATGCAGCATCTGTTCTTTCCCTCTTTTTCCAAGCCCTCATTGCTATAACGAATACAAAATACTTCATGGGTAAACGATAGATAGTATTGACTAAAATATTAGTTTTAGTGATTTTTAACTGTTTATATTTATTAGCTCTAAGTTCGTTTAATGGCAGATGAGTTCTTCCTCTCTTTGACGCGAGTGCATACATTTTTGTGAGAGCATGTGCTCATATTTTACTATTCTGACCCAAAATCCTAGCCACAAGATACAAATTACTGCAGTCTGGTTGTGATGGATAATACTAACTATCTATTTGTATTATATGCCTATTTGCATAGGGAATAGGTTGCAGAATAAGAAATAAAGGTTAACCAAGGAGAGCGTTAATGAATAAACCTCAGCTCAAGCAAATAGCTGAAGTCGCTTATAAGACTATGTATGGTCAGCGGCCTGAACTGTGTAATATTCAGGAAACGTTTTATGGCTGGGTTGTCTTTATTGCCTCTTCAAAAGGTAAGGTCGTCGTTAAATTTTCTCGTGAGATTGGCCGATTAGCTAAAGAGGCTGAGGGACTGTCGCGATTATCTCGAACTCTTGGCTGTCCGGTACCCGAAGTCATATTCTTTGGACGGGAACAGGGCTATGACTATTTAATGCTTGAATGGCTTGATGGGATATCGGCACATGAGTTGCCTAATGATCCTAAAGCTGTCGAAAATTTCCGTGAGCATTACACGGATTTATTGTTGGCTTTGCATGAACATAGCGCCGTAAAGGGCTTTGAGCTCGGTGAGAATAAGTATGAGACATGCATTGTTAAAGCATTTGATAGCTGGATGATGCCAGTATTGCGGTATGTACTCAGTGATTGTTCTCCCTTTTCGGCTCAACTTAAAGAGTCCTACTCTTTTATGTGGGAGAACAGAAAACAAATATTATCGCCTATTAATGACCACTCATCGCTGGTACATGATGATTGCCATGTTGGAAACGTACTATTTAATCCCCATACATTTAAGGTCGCAGCTATTCTTGATCCGTGTGATGTTGGTTTTAAGCATCGTGAGTTTGATTTGTTTCACCTCTATGACGTTCGGCCAGATTTAAAGCTCGTCGAACGTTATCAGGAAAAGGCTTCTTTAGCTGAAGGCTTTGCATTCAGGCGCTGGTTCCTGAGCTTGTGGGATGATGCCAAGCATAGTCGAAATATGGGTTGGTATGATGAACAGTGGCTATTATCGAAGGTGAATCAGTTTAACGAGACCTATGCCCAGAGGTAGTACTTGCTAGTGGATGATTTATCAGCATATTATTGTTGTATCGGAATGTATTAGGGTGTGAAAGAATGAGAACATTAGCTACCTGCTTTGTGGCGCTTATATTAGCTGGTTGTGCCCAGCAAACTGCGCGGGAACCGCTACCGACACCTGAGCCTGAAACAAGTGGTGAAGTTAAGCCTGTTGAACCGACTGCTCCTGAATTAAAAGAGCCGGAGGCTCAGCCACCTGTCTTGCAGCCCGAGCCGGAAGTAACCCCCGAACCAAAACAGCCAACACCCGAACCTAAACCTGTTCCGGTAACGAAAACTCAAGATGGTAAGTTGATTTTGGGGGCAGAGGAGTGGGTGTGGCTAGATCCTGCCAAGAAGCATGTAAAAGTGAAAGTGGATTCAGAGGTGAAGCTCTCGACAATCGGAGTCACTGATATTCAGGAGTTTGAACGTGACGGGAACGACTGGATTAAATTTAAAGCGAGCGGGCAGTCTGTTGAATTGCCGGTTGAACGCTGGCTAAAGGGTAAGAATGGCAGTAAAGATCGTCAGGCGGTCGTGAAGTTACGCGCCAAACTCGGTGAGTTAAATGAACTGACAGAGTTTGCACTTACGGCGGGTAAGGGCATTGTTCTCGGTATTAACTTTATTCGAGATGTTGCCATCGTGGATGGAACAAGAAAGTACGTGCAGCCTAAGTCTAAATAACATTAAGTTGGTTTAAGAAAAAGGCGGTTCACCACCGCCTTTTAATATATTACTGGTTAAAAAAGTAGCTGATTACGATGTTTCAACGCTAACCTCATAACTGGTGAATTTGCGAATATTTATTACACCAGTATCGAAGATCAGGTATTGGCCTTTAATACCGAGCAAGGTGCCTTCTACGACAGGATCCTTATCAAAGTTGTGAGAGCTGATTTTGGTTGGGTACTGAGTCATTGGGTATTGAATATTTACTAACTCCTCATCCAGGCGTTCTACAGCGTCTTCACCATACAGTGCTAATAATTCATTAATTCGCGCCTCGATGCTTGGTAGCAGGCGCTCAGCTTCTGACTTCAAGTCGATACTATGGTTGTCACCTTTTAGCATGGCACGCCAATTGGTTTTGTCCGCTACCATTTCAGCCAGCGCGATCTCAACAAGGCCAGATATTTGGCGGGTTTTAACTTTTAATATAGCGAGAGCCTGTGTTGCTCCCTGATCTATCC
This sequence comes from Photobacterium obscurum, assembly GCF_026191635.1. Lineage (GTDB taxonomy): Bacteria > Pseudomonadota > Gammaproteobacteria > Enterobacterales > Vibrionaceae > Photobacterium > Photobacterium obscurum. Next base: position 135,977 of record NZ_JAKRRW010000010.1, on the reverse strand, counting down.
ATCGGGTAGGGAGTTGAGTATGGCGCGTAATACCAACTTTCAGGCCTGATGTATTAGAAAGGTAGACATAATGAGGCACCATACAATTTGACTCCCCCCATTCTGGCTCACGGCAGGTGCCTTTTGCATAATGGCAGGTTTCAGGCTTCATGATACACATATCACAGCGAGCCAGCTTTTTCATACACGGATAGCAGTGTCCCTGGGAGTAGCTTTTCTTGGTTTTCTTCCCGCAGGCGTCGCAGAATATATTGCCGGTATGGGTAAGCTTCAAAGCTTTACCAATTAGCGGGTTTAAAGGTATCAACCCTTCCCCCACAGGAAGTTGATATTCGACCACATCTCCGAGGGTCGATTTCATTTTACTCAGTGTTCCCAGCATGACTTTGCTCATATTCTATTTTTAGTAACGCCTATTTTATCACTATACCAAACTGAATAATAATCTGGCCTATCAACGAGAATGAAAAGGCGCAGATGCATGGCATTTGATTGTAGGTGTATTTATATCCGCCAAAATCAAGGGCATTACAAAGAACAGATAGTCGAACTCAACTGTTCTAGTTGCTGCATTGTAAATATTTGTAAGTTGTCGGTTGCTTCTGTTTACTAAAGTTTGCGGGTTGGTATCATTTTCTTTTCTATAACAACAACTAGAAGGATCTGAAGAATGAAGAAAGTATTGTTGGGCAGTGTAATGTTAGTTGCTACAAGTGTGTCAGCAACCCCGTTTGAAAAACCAGAAGACGCTATTCACTATCGTCAATCGGCGTTTACTATGATTGCTGCTAACTTTGGTGATATGGCTGAGATGGTTAAAGGACGTAAGGACTGGGACCAAGCTGCGTTTAGTCAGCGAGCACAGTTCATATCTCAATTATCGCTAATGCCTGAAGAAGCCTTTGAAGTACCGGGATCTGATCAAGGTGATACGAAGGCCAAGCCAGAAATCTGGACCGATTGGGATGGCTTTACCGTTAAGCTGAATAAGTTCCAAATAGACATGGCTAAACTAGCGAAAGTATCAGTTGAAGGCGATGAACGTGCAACAAAGCGCGCGTTCGGTGTTGCGGCGAAGAATTGCAAGTCATGCCATAGTGACTATAAATTCCGTTGATCTTGGTAGGGCGTGTTGGCGACTAGCGTCAACACGCTTTGCTTAACCGAGAATATTATTTTTAATGACCGATTTGCTTCCACACGTATCTGTTTGTCACATTTCTTATAACAAATAAGCAACAATATCTTTTGCCCAGTAGATGTAAATGACCCCGCCAATGACGGCAAAGATCACCCAGCCAACCAATCCGTTAACCAATTTTGGAGTGACCGTTTCCGAAATAACCTTGCGTCCACTAAGCATTGGTTTAATCAGGTTTTCTTTCTTGATGAGGTAGAGCAAGATAGCCGCTAGGTGAACACCAATAGCCGCCAAGAGTAGGTTAAAGTTTATTGCATGGATGTACGTCATATAGCTGCTGGTGTTACTGCTGACATACATAGCCAATGGGCCTTCGGAAATAATATCATCGTTGGCGAATAGACCAGTAGTCAGTTGCACACTCAGTAATACAAAGAACATCAATACCATATACCCCCCGGCAGGGTTATGGCCGAGATGCTGAGCCGGTGGAGTATTTTTACCGTGAAGCGATCTCAAATAGTCGAGAACCGCAGATGGTGAATGGATAAAGTGGCGAAACCGGGCTGTTTCGCTGCCGATTACCCCCCAGATAAGTCGGCTAAGCAGTAGAGCCAGCATCAGGTAGGCAATGGCAAAATGCCAATCCATCAAACCTTCCGTGCCTGTGTACCATAACCCAACAATAGAGCCAGCCTGTAACCAGTGATAGCCACGAACAAAGCCATCCCAAATAGGCGTCGGAGTATTCATCACTTTCTTCCATGTAATTGTTTATTTTGTGTGAGTATTTTTACAGAATTAACAATTGCACACCATGTTGCGTGGGTCATTTTTGCAATTGTTTACAATTCACTAGGGGGATTGGAAGCTAGCCAAGCCTACCATAGTAGGCCTGGCTGTGTGAAAAGAGGGCCGTTACTTACTGTTGTATTGAATCCAGCTTTTGTCATCAAGTGATAGGTAAGTCGCACCCTTAAGTTTCATCATGGTTGTACCTTGATTCTGCGAAACTACTTCTGTTTTATCTAATTCTTGAATGAGGTCATCGAGCTTAAATGGCTTACCGGAAAAAATATCATTTGCGATAACGTTTCCTATTAGGTCAGAAATTGCCAAGTAGCTGCTTGGCTGATTGATCGTGACCGTATTTCCCTGCATTTTCAGGTCAGGGCCAAAGAACTTGATACCAACGGGGACATGGGTGATTGCGTTACTTGGTATTTCTCGCATTCCTTGAACTTGCATTTTGTCGCCGCGCATTGCCGCACCGTGTTCAGGGACGAAAACCACCATCAGGTTACGATTTGAGTACTGTAGCTGGTTGATGAAAGCGTATAGGTCATCAAGCAAGTTCTTTTGTTGCCTTTTGTAGCTAACTAACCTGTTACGCGCCTTGTTATGGATAATACGATTGCCGTCATGCGCTGAAATTGAATTATATAGTGTTACCGTTGGCGAGCCACCTGACTGACTTCGTTGCGATAACCACTTATTGAGTACAGATGAGTCCCGGTAGATGCTAGAGCCGTCGAAGCTTTTTTGATATGGCGATAATGTATTCAGGTCCACCACAGGAGAAACCGCACCAATATTGTTATTGATGTGGGCCATGAAGTTATCAAACTGACCATTGTGGTTAAGCAATAGCTCTTTCTTAAAGCCGAGCTGTGCAAGATTATCGAATAGTAAACACTGCTTACTCCCTGGAGGGGAGAACAAATCTGTATGCTCTTGCTGGCCACAGCTAGCTCTGAGCAAACGGACGACTGCTGGACCACTGTAGGAGGTAGCCGAGTTGAAATTTTCGAACAAAATATCGAAGGTGTCAAAGAGCGGGTGGTTGGCTTGACCCGTAAGTTCCAGATCATCCCATGCAATAGAACAGATATTGAGTAATAAAACATCGAAATTGCTATTTAGGGAAAGCCCACTATTCAGGGTTGACGTTTTTTGTGCTTCACTGGAAAAAAACGTGGTTCGGTACTGATTTAACCCCTGATCGTCGATGATCTCCGGAATGTGTTGAACGGTCTGCTCTTGTCGTGATGCTGCAGGTGTTCTGAGTTCAACCTCAGGTACTTTCGCTTGTGCCGTAAGTGGCTGCGCTGCATGATTAAAGCTGAAATACACCATGGCGACCAGTACGAGTGTGGTAACTCGGAAGATCTGTTTGGCAAAGAAATAACCGATAATGATTAGGCCAAGCATAATCAGGGCTTCAGCCGAAATAAAGCGGGACACTAACTCGATTAGGTACAGCTTATCAAATTGTAGTAGCTGTGAAAGCTGAGCCGTGAGCCTATCTAGCGGAGGCAGATAAGAGTCATAGTGAAGTAGCCAGAGGGCGATGAATACACTGAGGCCGTTCCTTACGCACCTCAGCCATTTGCTTGATACCGGAATAAGTAGAAAAAAGAAAAAGGCAAAGTTATATAGGGTTGAAAAGCCTATAACCCCCTTGAACTTCAAGGCTAACTTGAGGAGAAAGTAGATATTCCACCAACCGAGAGATAAGGCCGCTTTTTCACTAAGTTGTTTTGTCGTCATAATTGCACTTTGTCTAGCTTACGAAGCGTTATCGTCGAAGGTGTATTTCTCGAAATGAACTGGTTTCTTGTTTCTGTTTTGCCATTTGGTGCGTATTTTGGCTACCAATGACTGACAAAATAACCCCAGAACAAATCCAAGTGATGCGCTGACAGAAACGGTTATCAGAAAGTCGTCATAATTCATGTAAGTAGTACCTTTTCTGTTTTACGCACTAATGGAGTTCGTTTGGCGAATGAGCGTGCTTTGGTCGTCAACGTTATTGCTTTCTCAACCGTAGGTTTTGTTTCTCTATTGACCAGAAATTCATTGGTTAGAGGTGTTGCAGTTTTTTTCGCTCGATCCAGCTCACCAATAATGTCAACAGCATTGGTGAATACCGTTGATTCTTTAAATAAATCAGCGACTTTAACTTCAAAAATGTTATCCAGCGCAGGTCTAATATCATTGGCCCTGACGGCACTCAAAAAGATATAAATTGCATCATGGCATGCTGTTAGCAAATCACCATCACGTCTTAGGTTGCACAAGGATAAACACTCTTTTGCCGTCATACCTGACAGGAGGTCAAGTCGAATTAATGCAAAATCTACAGCGAGGTTGATCTGCTGTGAAACCAGTGATTTTACATGCTGGATGAAAGGCTCGACATCAGTAACCCCATGAATGTTATAGCTTGGCCGTAAAGTTTGGAGCTCTTCGTATCGTGTTGGTAACGACAGAGTATAAACCTGATTTTGTATGGCTTTCTTTTGACTTAGCAGGCGAGAGAAAGAAAGCTCTGCAGGCACAATAAGGTTAATGCCCGAGCTCAATAAAAAACCTTCGTCTGAATAACGTATACAAGGGCTTGTTTCTCTGACGATCAGCTTTAATCTATTGCCGGCGATCTTTCGAACTTGGTAGCAAAAGCGAGCGACTGGCTCAATATCGTTATGTGTAGAGCAAGGCAAGATGATCGATGCACTTGTTTTCGTGGAGGCCACTTGAAGCAGTTGATCAAGTGTTTCAAAAAACTGAAAATTTGCAGGAGCCGATTCATTTTTGTCTAGCAGAGTGTTAAGTGTCAGCACTTCATTATAGTCGGCGGCGTGGCTGATATTATTAAGCTCACTTTGGTTGTTGCTCTGTAGGGTTGGAGAGGTAGCCCCTGGAGCATAGTTGTAACTGGTGTTGGTAATTATGCCTTGACCAGTATGCATATAGATGATTTGGAAGCAAAGTTGCCCATCCGTGGCGGCAGAAATTATCGATGTACTGCCAATTTGCGTACAGTGACTATTTAGCGCAGGTAGCAGGTTATTAACGACATTTTTACCAAATACACAGAAGTGTACGGAGATACCTGCTCGGCGTATCTGGTCGCTTAATTTTGAAAAAGCCTCTGTGATTTGTTTATTGTTATTAGATAGAAAAAGGCTTTCATTGGTAAGTACATATAGTGCCGAGCCAGGACTTTTTGGCAGACGTTGTAGATCACCGTATAGCTGTTCGAGAGATGTAAGACTATTTTTATGGTTTTTTAAAAAATAGATCGAGTCATATAAGGTATGTAATTGTCGGTCCTCTGAAAATCCAAACATATTTTTGAAGTTATTTATAGAAATATTAACCACGAGGGTAGTGTGGTTAATAGGGCTCATAGCCGGAATTTGTATATTCCGTGAGTTAGCTAGAAATGTACTTAGCACATCGTGATTTTCAGAAAGAATAAAATTAATCATACAGCTCTGGATTTATCTCAAAATGTTTCTTGTTTTGTTGTTCAAAAGTTTGGCTATCTAATTTGTTTGCTATTAAGCCAGTGGCATTTATGCTAACCCAATCACAATGTGTTTCCAAACAGTAAGTTAATTGTTGCTTGTCTTGTTTTCTTGTCGTCGGTTCGTGTTATTGTACATAAAAATGGTTGATAGAATTGTAGATAAAGATACCCGATTTGGTTAAGATAAGCGAATTATGATGCTTTTATGTACAAATGTCACCAGTTGATGCTGTTTTCTGTCAATAATTTGACACTTTGTGTGAGAGTAGGTAGCCTCAGCATGGCCCTTAGTTGCCTGTTAAATAATTTACTTATAAAACAGAAGTTTGTGTAAATTGGTTGTTGGTTTCTCTGAAAACTTAATGGGTATTGTGTTTACGAAGGGAATGCCTGCTCAGTTGTGCGTAGTGTTGCGTATTAAGGTGTTTTTTATGGAATGCGTTGGCTTGGTAAATTCGATAAAGGTTTATGGGTAAAAATTTAGATATTTCGCATATTGTCACTTCTTATGAGTTGGATGATTTTGAGTATGAAGAATTTTCAGATAATGAAAGAGTGGTGGCAATTCATAATCGTTGGGGATTTATTTCCGAAGTGAAAAAACAGCAATCAGTTTCCAAGGTTGAACCAGTAAAAACAGAAGAAAAAATATAATTTATCCTTTGCAAAGGTTTCACTAAATGAAATTAATTGCCATCTCTGGTTTAAAAGGCGGTGTCGGAGCTGCGTCTGTCGCCGCTAACCTTACATGTGCCTTTCATGGCTTGAATAAAAAAGTTGTGATTGTTGATTTGGACTTGAGAAATTTTATTCGGGTCCATTTTTCAATGGCAATGTCTGATCGAGATGGCTGGGCTGTTCGCGTAAATCAGTCCGAAGACTGGGCTTTAGCTTTCCATAAGAGTCCGGTTGGAGTGCCTTTTCTACCTTTCGGAGAATTGGCCTTAACGCAAGCTGCTGTGGAATGTAACGACAGTCCTCAAACAGAATACTTTGCTGATCACAGAGCGGTATTTAAACTCTCTGATGGAGTTTTTCCTGAGATGTTGGCAACTCTCGGGGCCCACTATGATTACATCATTATTCATTTGCCAGCAGTTACGTTTAGTGCCGGCTTCCGTGAACTCTTGCATACTCTCCATGCCGTTGTTGATATGCAGATCATGGTGGTTAACCCGGATACTGCTTGCAACTCGATTCTTGGCTCCAAGGGGGAAGTACTTCGTTCTTTACCTAAATTGAATTTATTGTCCAATAAGTTTTATCTAAATAGTGAGGTTAGCACCGACTTTTCTTTTTATATGAAAAAAGAATGGCAGGATCTGTTAATTTCGAATCCCCTTCATTTTGATGAAGCCGTTGCTGAGGCCACTGCAAGCTTACAAACGGTTGGCTGTTACTCTCCTCATAGTCAGGCTTCATCGGAGTATAAGTCTCTGGCGTTATGGTGCATAGCAACTCTTAGCCGAGCTGAAAATGACTAGAGACTTGTTCAGTTTGCTCATGGGTTTCATTTTTAAACCTGTGATTATCGAGCGTTTTAATAATCAGCTTACTGCCTATTCAGGAGGGAAGCCGGTTTCGTTTTGGGGCAAACTAGTATTATTTGTTTGGTTCGGCATCTGTTCTTTGTTTTTACGACCGACAATTCATGGCGTAAGTACATGGACGTTACCACTGCGCCTTTTTCCGCATGTCAATTTCCTAAAACCCACTATTGTTGATTCGATACGTTGCTTGATACAGACGCTTTGGTTGTTGATGATTCGGCAGGAAGTTGCGGAACACGTTAATCTTCGAAATAGCATGCGTACAGGCGTGCTTCGAAAAGTGTTTGCACGGTTTGTATCACTGCCAATGTTGCTGGTAAGACAAATCGTTAGCTGGATAGAACGAAAAGCTGAAAATAATCAGTCATCAAGTAACAACGAGGCGACCCGCTTGAGTCTGTCTAATGTTGTTTTATCTTCCGTGATCGTTTTTCTTTCGATGCTATGCTTTACCGTCCCATTTGGTTGGCAGGCACAGGCTATCTTTGTCATGTTGCTTTGGTCGATGGCAATGATGGTAAGGCGAATACCTGGGCGTTTGCCTAATATGCTGCTGATCATCCTTTCGTTAACCGCTTCATGCCGTTATATCTGGTGGCGTTATACCTCGACGCTCAATTGGGATGACTCTGTTGATCTAACGCTCGGGATAATTTTATTGCTGGCAGAAAGCTATTCGTGGTTAGTGCTCGTTCTGGGCTACTTTCAGAATATATGGCCATTGCAACGGAAACCGGTATTGTTACCTAAAGATGTCTCCAGCTGGCCGACCATTGACCTGATGATCCCTACCTATAATGAGGATCTGGATGTCATTAAGACAACAGTGCTTTCTGCGCTAGGGGTAGACTGGCCACGGCATAAACTGAATATTTATATTTTGGATGATGGCAAGCGCGATGAATTCAAAGCCTATGCTGAAGAAGTCGGTGTGCATTATATTCGAAGGCCAACCAATGAATACGCAAAAGCAGGCAACCTAAACTACGCCTTGAAGCACACCCAAGGTGAATTTGTTGCGATTTTTGATTGTGACCATGTTCCTACACGCGCATTTTTCCAGGTCACAATGGGGGCTTTTCTTAAGGATCCTAAGTTGGCATTGATACAGACGCCACACCATTTTTTCTCACCGGATCCATTTGAGAGAAACTTAGCGAATTTCCGAGACGTACCTAATGAAGGTAATCTATTTTATGGCTTGGTGCAGGATGGAAATGACATGTGGGATGCGACCTTTTTCTGTGGTTCGTGTGCCATTTTACGCCGCACAGCTTTGGAGGCGGTTGGTGGAATTGCTGTCGAAACTGTAACGGAAGACGCCCATACTTCATTAAAAATGCACCGCCTTGGATATAAATCTGCTTATTTGAGGCAGCCGGTGTCTGCCGGGCTAGCAACCGAAACGCTATCAGCACATGTCGGCCAGCGAATCCGATGGGCGAGGGGGATGGCACAGATTTTCAGGTTGGATAACCCTCTGAAGGGTAAAGGGCTGAAATGGCATCAAAGACTCTGTTACTTAAACGCGATGTTGCATTTTTTGTCTGGGATCCCTCGTATTATTTTCCTCGTCGCGCCGCTCGCTTTCTTGCTACTGCATTCTTATATCATTTATGCACCGGCGATTGCTATTGTACTTTATGTGATTCCCCATATGGTGCATGCGAGTATTACGAACTCAAGAATGCAAGGCAAGTATCGCCATTCTTTTTGGGGGGAGGTCTATGAAACCGTTCTCGCCTGGTATATCGCTCGCCCGACGACGGTTGCTTTGTTCGCGCCAAACAAGGGGAAGTTTAATGTGACAGCAAAGGGAGGACTGATCGAAGAAGCACACTTTGACTGGCATATCTCTAAACCTTACTTGATTCTGATGGGGCTGAATGTCCTGGGCGTTTGTTTTGGTATATATCGTCTCGGCTGGGGGCCTGCAGATGAGATTGCTACAACAATCGTGAACTTATTATGGACGTTTTATAACTTACTCATCTTGGGCGGAGCAATCGCGGTTGCTGCCGAAGCCAAACAAATCAGAAAAAACCACCGGATCGACGTGGATATCCCCATCATGATCCGGTTGAAAACAGGGCATTTATATCCGGCAACAATGAGGGATTTTTCGCTGGGAGGGCTGCGGGTGGAAATGGCAGACAACAGTATCTTGAATGGGCACCAAGAAGTAGAGGTCATACTTCAGCGCTCATCGGAGAAAAAAGTGTTTCACTGTCGAGTTGCCTATCGAGGCGAACGTTACCTAGGGCTTCAACTCGAATCTCAGACGACACAGCAACAAATTGATTACGTACAGTGTACATTCGCACGGGCTGATAACTGGCTTAAGTGGCAGCAGCAATATCAAACTGATCGACCGATGAACAGTTTTAAAAGTGTTTTACTTGTTGGCCTTAAAGGGTACGAAAGGCTGATTGAGAATAGCCCTCGCATCATTAAGCTAATTTATCAGTCAGTTAGAGTATCGATTGAATTTGTTTTTTCATTAAGGCCAAGATTTGTGCAGTTGAAGGATTTTTAAATGAAGCAACTTTCGATAAAAATACTCACGTTCATCATTGCTTTGTTGTTCACTTGTCTTGCAACTGCTCAGCAACCAACGCAACAAGCATTCTCAGTTGTTGATAGAAAAGAGATTACGTTTTCTCAGTTGGGTATCAATGGCTCAATTATGATGCAGGGGAGCGAGAGCAGTGCCTATCTTAGCTTTGGTTCGCGACTCGATGAGATTATCTCTAAAGCATCGCTAGATTTTAGTTTTATACCGTCTCCGGCATTGCTGGCGGCGGTTTCTCACCTGAAAGTGTATCTGAATGATGAATTGATGGGTGTCATTGCGATTGCTGATGGCGACCAAGGGAAACGTGTCTCTGCCTCATTGCCGTTAGACCCAAGGTTTATCAGTAACTTTAATCAGCTACGATTCGAGCTTATCGGTTCGATTAATAGTATTTGTCGAGATCCGAATGATCCCAGTATCTGGGCTGAGATCAGCAACGCCGGCCGTGTCCGACTGCAGGTACAAAAGTCTATTCTGGCAACCGATCTAGCATTATTGCCAGCGCCATTTTTTGATGAAAGAGACTTTTCGCATGTAACACTACCCTTTGTTTTCCCTGGGCAGCAAAATATTGGTGAGCTAACCGCCGCCGGCGTTCTGGCATCGTATTTCGGTGCTTTAGCTAATTGGCGTGGCGTCAATTTCCCGGTCTATATTGATGAACTGCCACAACAGCATGCGATTGTGTTTGCGACTAACCAGAACAAACCGGCTTTCATTCGTGATTTGCCTGATGTGACGGGCCCGACGCTGCAGCTGATCACACATCCAACCAATGAGTATATTAAATTATTGCTCGTACTTGGCCGTGACAGTGAGGATTTAAATATGGCTGTTCGCGGTTTGGTACTTGGCAAGAGTTTGCTTACTGGGCCCGTTGCTCAGATAAACAGTGTTACTGATTTAAAACCCCGGCAACCTTATGATGCTCCTAACTGGGTAAGAACGGATAGGCCGGTTAGCTTTGCTGAGCTTGTGGACGGCCCTTATCAACTGCAGGCTGAAGGGCGTACCTCTTCTCCAATCAACGTGACGTTTAATTTACCCCCAGATCTATTTGCCTGGCAGTCTCGTGGTATTCCACTTGATTTGGGCTACCGCTATTCACCGCCACGAGAGAATTCTGGTTCGAGATTGAATTTTTCGGTAAACGGGCAATTTGTGGAAGCTTTTAATCTGACGGAAAAGGGCAGAAACTCGGATGATAAGCGCCTGCGTATCCCACTATTGGACGATACATTGTTGAGTACTAATTCATCGTCCCATATACCAGCATTTCGGATAGACAGCAGCAATACGATGCAGTTTGAATTTAGTTTTGCTTCGGAATCGACTGACATATGCCAGTCTGCACAGCCGAGTCGTTATTACGCTGTGATGGACTCAGATTCGACACTCGATTTTTCGGGGTTTCCGCATTATATCAAAATGCCTAACTTACGTGCGTTTGCAAAATCAGGTTTTCCATTTTCTAAGATGGCGGATTTATCAGAAACAGCGGTGGTGATCAAACAACATCCTTCGGTAGCGGAAGTTGCTTTGTTACTCGATACGATGGGGTTGATTGGTGCTAAGACCGGATACCCGGCGCTAAAAGTAACGATGGTTGATCGCTGGGTACCTGAGCTGCTGGCAGATAAGGATATTCTAACTATCGGTACGTTATCGTCTCAGGCAGAAGATGTAGGCTCGAAAGAGGGAGCCAAGTTAATTCTCAGTGAAATGACCCGTCAATTGGCATTGCCGGTAAACAACAATAAGCTTGGCTGGGCGAGTTGGTTAAAGTCTCAGCCAGGTGATTCTAATGTTACCGGTGTGGTTGATGTGACGGCTGCCGGTGCATTTGCGAGTATGGTGGCAATGGAGTCACCATTTACCAAAAAACGTAGCCTTATTTCTCTTGTCGCGTCATCTTCAGATGATTTTTCATTGATTGGTGATGCACTAAATGAGCGCGGTAAATCGGCGCATATGTTTGGATCGGTGGTGACGATTAAAGCGGCTGAGATTACCAGTTTTGAAGTCGGTGATACCTATCACCTTGGTAAATTGCCTGTGATAGATTTGATTTGGTATCACTTTTCTGAGCACCCTGTATTACTGGCATTGTGCGCTGCATTGTTGGTGATTTCGCTAACAATACTCATTTGGCGTGTGCTAAGCCGACTTTCGGCACAAAGGTTAGCTGTCGGAGATGATAAATGAAGAAATTAATCATTGTGTTAGCCGGAATTATGCTTAGCGGTCCGAGTTGGAGCGAGCAGTGTGAATGGCCATTATGGGAAACGTTTAAAGCGACCTATATCACGGATAGTGGGCGGGTACTTGATGGCTCCGATCAACGACAGATCACGACATCGGAAGGGCAATCCTATGCTTTATTTTTTGCACTACTGGCCAATGACTCAGCAACCTTTGATCAAGTTTTCAATTGGACACAGGATCACCTCGCCAGCGGCGATTTGACTGCAAGGCTACCGGCTTGGTTATGGGGTAAAGATAGTCATGGACGTTTTACCGTATTGGATAAAAATCCGGCGGCTGATTCTGATCTGTGGATTGCCTATACCTTGTATGAGGCTGGAAGGTTATGGAATAACTTCTACTATCAAAGCGTGGGTTATCTGCTGGCGAGCAGAATACTACGTGAAGAAACCGTGTTGCTTGATGACAAGGGCCAGCGTTTTCTGCTGCCCGCACCGCAAGGTTTTATTCTTAGCGATAATCGTTACCGCCTGAACCCAAGCTATGTCCCTATTCAGCTTATCGAAAAAATGTTGACGGCTTTTCCTCATCAAGATTGGCAACCACTGAGAAAGGGGAGCGAACAGCTCATTATCAATTCGATGCCGAAAGGCTATAGCCCTGATTGGGTTGTTTATTCAAGTGCCGGCTACGCCAGCGATAAGAAGACTCAGGGGACGGGAAGTTATAATGCAATCCGGACTTACCTTTGGGCAGGGATGCTAGCCGATGATGATCCGTTCAAGGCTGAAGTGGTAAGAGCGATGAAGCCGATGGTGTCGGCGAGTGCCCGTCGTGGCAGCCCTCCAAGGGTCGTCGATACGCGCAATGGAAAAGTAAAAGGCAATGGATCGGCAGGTTTTTCTGCATCTCTGCTGCCGCTATTGATCTCGTCAGGTGAAGAGCTGTTTGCAAAGGAGCAGTATCAGGCAGTTGAAAGTACCCTGCGTAGCCAAAGGGATAATTACTATTACGATAATGTTCTGGCGCTGTTCGGGATGGGCTGGTATGAAAATCGGTACCGTTTTGAACGTGACGGTAGTTTGAAAACAGCCTGGGATACCCAATGCCCGTAACATCTGTCCTTCGTAGCGTAATTGTGGCTGCAGTTGCATCGTGTTTGTTTATTACAGATTCTGCCTGGGCTCTGACAGAGAAACAGCGAGAACAAGTCTATGAACAATCACCAGCTACATTTCGTTTTGTCAGCAATATGGAAGAAGTGGAGTCAGTAGATTGGCTTCATACTCAGCTATATACGGCTGAATTGATGAATAGAGACGATATTGTTACGGCTGCACTGGAACGGTTAAAGGCTATCTCCCCAACAGATTTGGTCGGATTGATGGCACAGGCTCGGCTTAATGCCCGACAAGGCCGGATTCGGGATGCCAGGCATACGATGAATCAACTTTTCTCTTTGTACCCCAACAACGGCTCGGTCCTGTTATTGCAGTCATATTTATCAATACACACTGACAGGCGTGCAGAGTATCAGCAGCTTCAGCTACTTGCGAAGTTAGGACGTATTGAGGAAGCAATAGCAAAGTATGAGGCTTTATTTCCTTACGGGATGCCCACTTATCAGCTCCAATTAGATTACCTTGCTTTGCTCAGTGAAGATGAGAAAAATTGGGAGAAGGTGAAAAATGCTCTGGAGCAGATCAACTATCGCTACCCGGGTGTACCGGTATTGCAGCTGCGCCTTGCCAGCCACCTTCGAAAGCAAGAGGCTGGAAATCCATGGGTGTTAACAACACTCAAAAGATTGTCTTTAGATCCGCAAGTCGGAAAACAGGCCGCAAGTACCTGGCTCAGGGCGCTATCCAATATGCCAGTTGACGCTGCATGGGCTCAACAGCATGCGATACTTGCTAGCTATTTTCCACGGGACTTAGATATTCAGCAGGCCAACCGCAGTGCTCAAAGTCGATGGCAGCAAGAGCAAGAATGGCTCAAGGATCCGACATATCGAGCCAAGCTCCGTGGGATCGCATTGATTAATGCAGATAACCGTAAAAGTTTGACTTCAGCCTATAAGCAGCTTCGTTATGCGATGACAACGCGGCCGAGAGATCCGGCGCTGCTTGAGGCGATGGGAAAGTATTATCAGCGTCGTGGTCAATATGAACAGGCTCTGGAGTATTTCAAACGGGCCGAACGATATGACAATGATCCTGATAACGTGAGCAAGTACCAGACGCTAATTAATACTGCACAGTACTGGAGCTATCTAGAGCGTGGAGATCAGTTGGCTGAAAAAGGGAACTGGCCTAATGCCAATTCATACTATGTGAAGGCACAGGCTACGCTACCGGATGAGCCTTATAGCTATTATCGGCAGGCAAATGTTGCTTTAGAGCAAAAGCAATTTTTATTGGCTCAGTCTCGCTATCAGCAGGCGCTACAGAAGGACGCACTGACGACCACCGCATTGCGAGGACTGTTGAACGTCTACATTCAGCAAGGCAAGCCTCAGGCAGCGTTGCAGCAGGCACAAGCATTTACCCCAGCACAACAAGCTCTTGTTCGGCAGGAGATTGATACGCTGCGAGTTGAGTTACTGATGCAACAGCTTCAGGGCTTTTCGGCACAAGGAAATAACTCACAGGCAACCAGAGTTATTGATGAACTAATACGGATCAATCCGACCGATCCTTGGTTGAGAAAAGAGATTGCAGACCATTTAATGAGTCAGGGCAAGGTTGCTTCGGCCAACCGCCTGATGAAGGACTGGGCTGAAGGCAACGGTGATCCTGAAATGGCCTTTGCCTATGGGCTTTTCCTGTCAAATCAAGAACGCTTGGCAGATGCGATCGCTATTATGAGTGCGGTACCCGAAGCTAAGCGTAGCAGCAGTATGGACGCCAACCTAGAGCGATTGAAGTTTGACCATGTTGTGAGTCGGGCCGTAGCTCTCAATGAGCAGGATCCTGAGGCGGCGGCTCGCGTGTTACAAGGCTATGATCGTCCAGATGACCTTGATGGGCAGTTACGGCTTGCATCGGCCTGGATGAGATTAGGCAACCGAGAAAGAGCCAAGTTAGTCATTGGTAAGCCTGACCTTTCTGCTATGAGCGAGAGGTTGATATTGAAATACGGCGAACTGCTGGTGGCGCTCGATGATGAAAAGCAGTTTCGGGTATGGCGTCAAGCGGCTAAACAGCGACAGTTTAGCAATGAGCAACAGGTACAGTTCTACCAAATAGTAGCTGATTACGAGTTATATAGTGAAAAAGCCGACTTTGCCGTTGGGAACATTCAGCAAGCACACCAGACGTTTCAGACCTTGCTTCACGCTACCGTAGATAATCAAGACGAGGTTGCTATTAGGTTGGCGCAGACCAGTCATACTCTCGGTGACCGCAAAACGTTTTCTTTGGTTACGCAGCGTTTGATTCAACGTCAATCGTTACTGACATACTCTCAGCAAACCCAGTTAATCGCTGTGTTATATGATGCCGGTGAAAGCAAGGAGGCGACTCAATTGTTGTCTCAACTGACAAAACGAGAAGATGGGACGGCTATTGATAAGCATGATTCGTTGGCCATTGCGATGGAGAAGAAGCAATGGCAGGTCGCCGATACATTGGCTTATCAGGCCCTGCTCGCTGACAGGCAAGAAAAGCAATCTGAGCTGCAAACTACACCGCCATCACAACGCGAATCACTGGAAAAGCTGTACCGCGAAGCTGATGACGACTGGTTAACCCGCAATGTAAAGTCTGATATCGATACCTTACGTGCTCGGGAAGAGGGACATATTAAGATTGGTTTGGACTACGGTTTTAGAGATGGTGCGAATCAGGATCTGCAAGTGCCATTTGAAGCCCGTATTCCCTTTTCTGATTACGATGGCCACCTAATAGTCAAAGTTGATTATGTCCAGATCAGCTCAGGCGAGCAAGATTTCTACGATAGCAATGAGACGTTTAATGATAGTCATGTAGGAACTGCGCTTGGTGTCGGCTGGGAAGCCGAAAACTGGCGAGCAGATATTGGTACCACCCCTTTAGGTTTCTTAAATTCGGAGTTTGTCGGCGGGGTCGAGCGTAGTTTTGACGTAGATAGTTTCTCATTCAAAGCGGCTATATCCCGTCGTCCTGAAACCAGCACTACGTTGTCATATTCTGGAATCACCTTGGTCCAACCCTCGGCAACACCGAGCAAGCAGGAGTGGGGCGGGGTGGTAAAAACAGGAGCTAGTTTGGGGATGTCATGGGATCAGGGAGGGCCTTATGGGCTCTGGTCGAGCGCTCAATATCATTTTCTGACGGGAAAAAATACAGAGAACAATACTCGCATAGCCTTGTTGGGAGGGAGTTACTGGAAGCTTATTGCCGAAGATGACCGCCGACTGAATGTGGGTTTAAGCGCATTCTATATGAGCTATGACAAAAACCTGGGTGAGTATGCGGTGGGGCACGGCGGATATTACAGTCCTCAGTCGTATCTATCTCTTTCGTTACCAGTAAGTTACTACGGGCGTATTCAAGACTCCTGGGCCTACTCGGCCAATGCTTCAGTGTCAAACTCATGGAGCCGGCTGGATGCTCCGTTTGGCCTTGATGGCAGTGAAGAGACTGGGGGAGGTTTCGGATACTCGCTTCGACTCGCACTCGAAAAGCGTATTGCACTGAAATGGTATTTAGGGGCGATGTTGGATATTCAACGGTCAGAATCTTATGAGCCAAACCATTTTCAGCTATATGCGAAATACACCTTCAACCAACGCTGGCAGCCGATAAAGTTTCCGCCAGAGCCAATTACCCTTTATGCGGATTATTACTGATTCGTGATACGAATGAAAAAAGCCTGCGTTCGCAGGCTTTTTGTTTAATTGAAGGTACGCCGTTAACGATTCTGCAAACGGTTATAATCTAGCAGGCCAGCCTCTATCGGGTAATTTTCTCGATACAACTGGCTAATTCTGTCGCTGAAAGACCAGAAGTCAGGGCTCGTTCTGCGCACTGCGTATTTATCAAGGAATTCGCGATAGTCCTGTTCTGATTGGATAAGCTGAAGCTGAGCTGTAAGTTCTGGTAGCTGAGATTCGTCGATATGCCAAAAAGCTCCAGGGTAACTGCCCAGCAAGCCTTTAACTAATGTCATATCGTCCTTATCAAACAGGCGGTTCGACTCTTCATTGAACAGGCTTGATATGTTCTTATGGGCACTATTTCTAACCAGAGTGAAAAGCTGGGGCTTCACGCTCCGGTTTGTTGGTTCAACCATAATAAACGTCAGCTCAGGGAACAGGGTAGCCTGTCGGCCTTTGAGTCGCGCAATTTTATTTAATGCTGTAATACTCTCTGGAGATAGCTGTGCATTCGAGAGGGCATAGCGATTGGAACTCACTTCGCTTAATTGGCTCTGTAGCATATTCAGAAGCTCACGCTTGGGATTATCGGTGCTGTATTTGACACCTGTCGGCTGATCAAATGCGTTGATATCTCCAAGTATGAATTTACTTAGGTGCTGATCTGCTCCCTGATACCAGTTAGCAAGCTCTTCACGCCTTACTTCAGTCGGTAATAAAGACAAGAAGTTGGATTCACCTTCCATCCGCAGGAAGTCCATGTACATGCGAGTTACAAGCTGGTGGCCAAAGTTACCATAGACGTCAAAACCCGCTACCAACAAGTAGTGGATACGCTCTAGCAGCGAATAATCGAGTACCCATGCCGTCTTCGGCTGATCTCCGATGAGGCCTTTAGCAACCGTTGCACTGTCGAAATGGCGGAAGATGGTTAGGGTTGCATTATCATTGTGATTATCCCCGTTCCAAATCAAATCTGTCGTTAGATGTTCACCATTTTCAAATGTCTTGTTTAGTAACTCATTCTTGGCACGAAGGAAGCGTCCCTGTTGTTTGGCGTATGAAATCCAATTTGTAATTGGCATTGTGTTACTTTCGTTTTCTGCCGGTAGACGAAGGTTGTCTGCCTGAGAGTCATAGAAGCTGCTGACACTTGGAGTGTTTGCCATATCAGGGTCGACAAAGAACACCCAGAAACGGTCGTTAATGACGTTTAATGCAAGCTGCCCCCGGCAAACCGGGCCTTTGATGAAGCCCATAATGGTATTTTGCGCATTATCGATCATGAAACGATACCGGGCATCCACTGGTAGTTGGCTGAACGACATCAGAGGGTTTGCGGCTAAAGATGGCTCATAGCTTGGTAATGTAGAGACGGTATACTCAGGTTCTAGGAACAGTTCATTAAGGCGCGCCATTTTCTTTTTATTCAGCGCATAAGGCATGTGTGTTTTGTCGACGATTGTCTCTCGCACTTGAACCAAGCGGTAATAAACGCGGCTAACACCGGGATCATCAAAAGGACGACGAGTCGCTACGACCTCCACCGGCTTACCTGGTGCAGTTTTAGAGCGAACTAAATTAAAGAATACCGGCTGTTTGTCGTCAGAAAAATAGAGGTGCGACATAAACAGGTGTTCATAGATATAACGGTTAACAAGCTGCTCTTTCAACGAGTTACCATTCAAAAATGTTTCCCATTCATTGACTTTAGCCAGAGTGGCAGCCGATGGCGGTTCAACGCCGGTCATTGGAGAGCCTGCAGCTAGCCATTCCATTAGTGTATCATTTTCATGCTGGCTGATTTGAGGGAGGCCATAAGGCATTCCCCACTGGGGATAGTTTTGTTCAAAACGATCCATTTCTTCAATCGTCGGGCATTGTTGGTCCCGATCTAAAGAAAAGTCCCAACTATCATCTAATACGGCTTGAGCTGGCAGAGGATGAGCTTGTTTTAACTGCAGCATTCGGGCCATGACACCCGCTTGGGTGTTCGCTTCGGGCGATTGCTCGCGCTCATTGAGAACAGGCGAGAAACCTTTCTCACGCCACTCAGGCGTTGATTGGGCATCAATGAACATTCGAGTGGTATTTGCCGCGAGCAGGCGAGTTCCTTCGTACACTTTTTCTTTATTTGCACCGCGATCAATGCCTTCAGATGATGACATCTTAAGTTGGCATGGAGCATCGTAGCAGGCATGGCAGACAACACAGCGATTCTCGATGATTGGCTTAACTTCCGTCAGGTAGCGCTGAGCCATCGGTGCTGTTGCCGGAAGCATCCGCTGTTTGGGCTCAGGCATGCCGTATAGCTGGTCATAATTGAAACCCGCGTAAACAGCACACCCAGAAAACACAAGTGTGGTCAGCATTATAACAGCACGCCTGCTGTGTTTTAAAAAAGGTAAGTTCATGAAAATAGATAGTAAAATATGTAATCATCTAATTGTATAGGTTGCTTGTTATTTATAGCAATGGCCTATATCAAATAGTGTTCAATTGATGGAGTATTGAGTTTAGTACTACTTGGAGCGCGGTGTATAGTGTTTGTTCTTAAACAATTCGCTAGTCATTACGCTGTTATGAACCCAGTAAATGCCAGTATTCGGGTAAAAAACTAAATCGAGATATGGCTGCTGGTAGAGGAGATAGCTATAGACGATATGCTTGGTTTTAAAATTATCCCTCATGCGCTGCTCTGTCATCAGTGCCGTTGATTTTTCTTCAACAATGATGTCACTTGGCTGGTATGCCCAGTGGAACATCTCAGGTTTTAGTTCGGCTGTTGCAAGGAAGGGGGAATGGTTATCAACAATGGATAAAGTAGCGGCTCTTATCGATAGTGCATGGTGATACTCGGTATCTTTTTCAGTGATAAAAGACATATTAGAGTAGTTTATATTGCCGGAGTCATCGTACGAGATGTAATGATGGACAACTTTGGACTGCACGCCAGAACCGTCGACATAATTGACAAAAACTTGTGAGGTAGGTTCCCGGGCTAGTTCAGTTTGAATGATCGGGTCTTCTCGTGTCGACTTTACCTCGGAAGCGAGAAAATGTGAGAAATTGTCCCAATCATCATATTCAATGGCGTAGGAAAAATCAGAGTGTGGCAGGCAGACCTGGTTATTATCAACTCGGCACCATGCAAGAGAATAAAGGCCTTCGCCTTTATATGCGAAAGCCTTTATATTTTGAATTTTTGATGGGTTAAAGTTTTTTTTGTGCTCTAAGAAAGCATGATCAAGTTTGCTAATGAGATCATTAAGATCCTGTTTGTTTGTCGCAATGATTGTCAGGGTATTATTACCCCGTGCTTCTGTCTTGGTGAGGTAATTGATTTGCTCTGGTTTTTTATACTGATTTAACCACTGATAACTGCCCAGGCCAACGGCTGCGACAAGTAGCAAGAATGCCAGAAAAAACCAGGATTTGTTCGGCTGCGTTTTTGGCTTACCGGAAGGAGCTAGCTTTTGCTGGTATTCTCGTTTTTCAAATTGGATGATCTGGTATCCAACCCGGGGGAGGGTCTCTATGACATCACCTTTACTGTTTTCCTGCAGCTTTACGCGCAGAGCTCGTATAACCTGAAATAAAGAAGCTTCTGTTACAATACGATCTGGCCAGCCCACCTTTAAGAGCTCGTCTTTTGTTACGGGGCGGTGATGATTAGTGATCAGATAGGCAAGAATGTTCTGCTCTGAAAGGTTTAGCTTTTGCGTTGAATCAGGAGATTTGATAATGCCGAGGCTAGGAATGAAGTAAACTCCAGTTCGAAATTTAATCTGTTCGTTGCTTGACATTCAGACCTCAGGTTTGTGAAACAAAGCGTAACCCTTCCTTTTATAAGTTAGACCATGTAATTAGCAATATAGTGTGGAAATTCGCTAAAAGAGGAAGCTATAGACCCATTACTGATATGGAAGATGCTAATAAACTGAATTCTCACTAAGGAATTGACGTTGATTACTTAATTATTCATGGCGAAAAGTAAGTTTACCATGAAAAAAAACGATTGGAATAAGTAGTTTCACGGATGTGGAAACACCCTGAAAAGTAAGAGCCGTTTAACCAAATAAAGGGAGGCTATTACCTCCCTTATAAACCTGCAAGATTACTTCTTGAAGATCTCTTGGAATTCACGCTTCATTGGTGGGTTGCGACGTGCTTTCTTAAGCTGCTTACACATGTCTTTCACACAGTTATGAAGTACTTTGTCCAGCATTACTGCTTTGTACTCAGTGTATTCATCGTCAGACATCTCTGCAGGTTTTTGTGTCTCTTGCATTTCGCCTAGGAAATCAACACCTGAGTAGCTCTGGCTCAAAGCGATAAGCGCGTGAAACTGCTCAAAGTTATCAAGAACATTTTGAGCGCTTGCTGGCATTTGATCCCATGCTTCACGAGAAGTCGGTTCAGATGCCTTGTATACATTGATTAGCATGTCCAGTAATTCTTCTGGCACTTCTTCAAATTCAACAACCTGACGTAGTTCTGGTGAACAATCTTCTAAAGTGAATTTCACTTCTTCAACAGTTTGCTCTTCTTTGTTTTCGATCTCAGACATCGCTAATTCCTACAGCTGAATAGTTAAGGGGGGGAATCCTAAAGCCCTGCGAGTAAAAGTCAACAATTCTCCTCATCATGGTCTCGAGGGATTTTATTCAGGTTAACCTCAGTAGTGTATCTTATGATTCTTGTAAAAAAGCCAGTCGTGTTTAAAAATTTGCTAACAAAGTCACGATAGTTTCCCAACTTTGAAATTAAGCTCATATCTGGCTAGGTTAATCTTTCAGCTGTGCTATATATTAAAGACAGCACAAATGTTTTTATATCAATAGGATGCTTTCATGGAAGCAATGCGTATCTTACTGGTCGATGATGTTCATTTAGAGCGTATGCAGTTGGCAATGCGACTGCAACGTTTAGGTCATATCGTAGAAGCGGTGTGCTCAGGGCATGAGGCGATAGAAAAGTATCCACTATTTGATCCTGACTTGGTACTGCTTGATGTCAGTATGCCAGATATGAGTGGAACCGAGGTTGCTGAACAAATCCGAATTAAACACCCAGATTGGGTACCAATTATTTTTCTGAGTGGTCATGATGAGCCTGAAATGATAGCTCAGGCAATTGATATGGGCGGCGACGACTATTTGGTTAAACCAGTCAATAAAATTGTATTAGACTCTAAGCTAAAAGCCATGCAGCGTATCGCGCATATGCGACATCAACTGAAGGAGACAACGGTACAGCTGGAGCAAGCAAATGTTCGCCTGTCGGAGCAAGTCAATGAAGATGGCTTAACGATGTTGGCTAACCGTCGATATCTTGACCAAAAACTCACCGAGTTTATTTCTTGGCATGGTCGTAATAATTTCTCATTAACAATCATCATGATTGATGTTGATCACTTTAAGGCATTCAATGATTATTATGGTCACCTTGAAGGTGATCGGTGTTTGCAGGCAGTTGCTGCTGAGCTAAAAACAACCTTTAGTCGTGCCGGTGAACTCGCTGCACGGTATGGTGGCGAGGAGTTTGTTGTGTTGATCAGTAATTGTGATAAGACAAAGGCCGTAAGAGAATGTGAGCGGTTGAAAAATTGTATCCATAGGCTTGAAATTCCTCATGCGAAGTCAACAACATCAAACGTAGTGACGGTTAGCCAGGGAATGGTGTCTTGGGTTCCTACTGGCCTAGAATCAGCTGAAAATATGTATGAAATTGTCGATAAGGTGTTATATAAGGCGAAAGAGCAGGGGCGCAATCGATACGTTGCTGCTGAGTTTACCTAATGGTATTGGAATGTTGATTTCGAATCGTTAGATGAAACTTAAGTGCAGGTGCTTTGTTGGTGCTTTTTGCTGAGACATTATGTGTTCAAATTCTCACCTTCCTATCCGCGTAGTCATTTTTTCTGAAACGATAACCCTGAAGCTGCTGGATATAAATCGGTATGACATCGCAAGATTAAGCGCTAGTTGATTGATTTTCCGGCAGTCAAATAGGTCAGCGCTTGTTGTTCAGACAAGTCGTGCTAATCTCCCTACAGGTCAGTGCTGATTTCATTTTTTGATATTCAAGAGAGAGCAAGAAATGGAATCAGTATTGGTATCAATAATAAGGGTGAGGGAAGATCATGGATATTTGCTTTTCGCTGAATGAAGCGCGTGTGGTTGGTTGTTTGCTTGAAAAAGAAGTTACCACTCCGGATCAATACCCATTGACATTGAATGCGCTAACAACGGCATGTAATCAAAAGAGTAACCGAGAGCCTGTATTGTCTCTGGATGAAGCGACAGTATTGGATACTGTCGAAGAGTTGAAATCTAAACGTATTCTGCAAGAAGTGACAGCCGGATTTGGTAGTCGAGTTGCAAAGTTCCAGCATCGTTTCTGCAACACCGAGTTCAGTACCTTGCAGTTTACCAAGCAAGAGAAGGCGGCCATTTGTGTCATGCTGCTGCGCGGGCCACAAACACCAGGCGAAATCCGTACGCGAACTAATCGTCTTTGTGATTTTGCTGATGTCAAAGAAGCGGAAGCGGTATTAAATGGGTTAGCAGAGCACCCTAAAGGGCCGTATGTCGTGAAGTTACCGCGAGAAGCAGGCAAGCGTGATTGCCGTTATATGCACTTGTTTAGTGGTGAGGTTGACTTGGAGGCTTTGGTTTCGCAGGCGGCTCCTGTAGCAAGTAGTTCATCACCGACATCGGAACGTATTACTAAGCTTGAAGATGAGGTTGCTGCAATGAAACAAGAAATCGCAGAACTAAAAGAGCTTCTTGATTCGTTAACTTCGTAAAGCAGACTAGGGGTGTCTCTCAATTATGTTGCGCCCATCGCTGCTTGTATTTTTAAGCAGAGCAACTCGAAAACTATGCGTAAACTTCAGGCTCAGCATTAGCTGGGCCTTTTTTACAGCATGACAAAATGACCTGATATGAGCCAGGATGAGTAATATAGAAATAAAGAGTACAAACGGTGCGACATGGTCTGTCTATTTGATTCGAACAGCATCGAATCAATTGTATTGCGGGGTTACGACAGATATTGAACGTAGATTCAAAGAACACCAAACCGGTAATAAAGGAGCTAAATACTTAAAAGGGAAAGGACCTTTAACTCTGGTATGGTCAGAGGTGGTGGGAGACAAGCGAAAAGCCATGCAGTTGGAATATAGAATAAAAAAATTGTCAAAGGCGAAAAAGGAATCAATTGTCAGTCGTGAGCTTAGGGTGGATGCCTTGGTGCAATAAAACGCTGTTTTAAACTTGGGGGCCTGATCACGAAAAACGATGAGCATTCCAAAAGTATTCACGTATTATACTTAAGCTTGCTTAAGGTGCAGGATTCAGAGTGAGTTCAGTACCTTGAGGTAGCTTAGGTATATTGAATTAATCGTGTGTCTATTAGGTTTCCTGACTGTGTTGAATAAACTTTGGTACTTGTTTCTCTCGTTGATTTTTGTCTCAGCCGCGGCCAATGGCTCAGAGGTGACAGACGCCTCTTACCCCGGCAAAGACGGGAATGTGATGAGAAACAAATTGGTCGGTATCTATACGACGTTTCAGCTAACAGAGACGGTTATTACAGGCTGTAACCGATTAGAATCCAGTATTAGTACCGATGTTAAAATAGCTTTTGATGGCTACTCAGAAGTTGCTCGGGACTATATTTTGGAAGGTAAGAGGCTGTTAGATGAAGAACTGTCGGCCGTAGAAGTCATAGAGTGGCGAACGGCTCTAGCGAATGCCCAACAACAGTACCAGAGAAAATTTGACCAGTTATCTTTAGCTGAACTCAAACAAGAATGCCAGCAACTGGCAAGAGAAATGGCCACGATTAACCAACGGGTTATTGCATTGAAAAGCCAATAGAAATTGAACTCTTGTCTTATTCTTACTACACTTCAGGCATCTTAAACCCAGGTATTTTGTTATGGCACAGAAAGCCACCATTTATAAGGCCCAGTTCAACGTAGCTGATCTGGACCGTCATGTTTATATTGATAAGTCACACACACTAGCATGTCACCCTTCAGAGACCATTCAGAGGTTAATGCTTCGTCTTGTTGCCTGGGGCTTAAATGCAGACGAGGATCTGCAATTTACCAAGGGGTTGTCTGATACCGATGAACCTGATCTATGGACAAAAAGTCTCAGTGATGAAATTGAACTTTGGGTTGAGTTAGGTTTGCCGGATGAGAAACGTATTCGCAAGGCATCTCATCGTTCTCAAAAAGTCATCATTTTTGCCTATGGTGATCATGCCGCTCCAGTTTGGTGGCAGCAAAATAAAGCTAAAGTCACTCAATATAAGAATGTTTCGGTAGTGTTCATCAATGATGCGACACTGGCTGAGCTTGAAGCCATGGCAGAACGAAGCATGCAGCTTCAATTAACTATTGAAGGTGAGCAGGGCTGGCTAAGTTCCGGTGATGAAAGCTGCAACATTGTACCTGATTGGTGGCATCGTTAATAAAGAGGACCTGTTATATGGCAACACGAGTTCATTCTCTGGCACAGAAAATTTGGGATTATCATTTACTCAACAACGCCTTAGAAAAGAGTGATTGCTTATTTGTCCTGTGTAGTAATGATGTTCGTGTTGCTGAACATGCGGCTAAATTGTTTCTTGAGGGCTATGCCCCCTATATTGTCTTTTCAGGTGGCGTCGGTGAGTTAACACAAGGGCTATTTGCCTGTTCTGAAGCTGAATCGTTCGCACAAATTGCGGTTGATATGGGGGTGCCAGAAGAATGTATTTTGATCGAGCCTCGGTCGACTAATACCGGTGAAAATGTAGAATTTACCCGTGCACTTCTGGAAGATAAAGGACTGGATCCGCTACGCTTGATACTGGTTCAGAAGCCTTTTATGGAAAGACGAACGTATGCCACGGTGATGCAACAATGGCCGGGCAAGCTGTTGACTGTGACGTCGCCGCCTTTAAGTTTCGACGAATATCCGAACGAGCAACTCTCCTATTGCGATGTTATCAACGTGATGTTGGGTGACTTACAGCGGATTAAGCTTTATCCGGAGCAAGGTTATTCGATACCGCAAGAAATTCCTGATGAAGTCTGGCTGGCATTTGAATCTCTTGTTGCGCTTGGCTTCAATGAGCACCTTATTGCAACAACCGCAGAATAGTAAATAATTGGAACAGGCACTGGTTTACGTACCGGTGCCTGTTTGTTTTAAGGACAATAGCTAACGTGTGACCATTTTTCTGATCTCTTTTGCCTGCTCTTCATCACTTAGCTCTGAAGGTGGTGGGGTAACGATCCCTTTCTGGCAGGCAGGGCGTTCTGCGAGTTCATTTAACCAACGCTGTAGATGAGTCAGCCCTTCGGTATCAATGCCGCTCCAGTCGTGTATCCGTACCCACGGCCAGGCTGCCATATCGGCAATTGTGTATTCATCACCGGCTAAATAAGGATGTTTCGCTAGCTGGTTGTCCATGACCTCAAATAACCGCCGTCCCTCATGTTGATACCGTTCAATTGCCGAAGGAATGTTCTCGGGGAAATAGCGATAGAATACATTGGCTTGTCCCATCATTGGGCCGACACCGCCCATCTGGAACATCAACCACTGAATGGCCTTGGAGCGTTTGTTTGGATCGGTTGGAATAAATTTTCCTGTTTTTTCAGCCAAATATAATAAGATTGCGCCAGATTCGAAGACAGCAAAATTATCATTGTCGGTGTCGATAATCGCAGGAATTCGGCCGTTTGGATTAATAGCAATAAACTCCGGCTGCTTTTGATCTGCTGCCATTAAGTCGAGTTCGTGAACTTGGTATTCCAAGCCCATCTCTTCAAGCGCGATGGAGATTTTATGGCCATTGGGGGTTGCTGCTGTGTATAGCTCGATCATCGTTAACTCCGTTAGCCTTTGACCGACGGACGCTCACTGATACGTTGATACCATCGGTTAAGATTCGGTAGGGTGTCATCAAGATGGATTTCAAGATTTTTCATGAAGTCACATAGAATGACGGCAGTGATATCGGCAACGCTAAATCTGTTACCTGCAATATAGGTCGTGTCAGCGAGCTGCTTGTCCAGGGTTGGCAAGAAGTCGATTAGTCGCTGGCGGGATTCTTGTCCCCACTCAGGCAAACAGTTTTCCCTATCCTGGTAAATGCCTGAAATATTGCGAAAAGCTTGCATGGCAACTAATAATCCACGTAATTCGACTAAGCGTTGCCACATTTCAATTTGTGCCTTTTCAATCGCCGTATCACCAAACATTGAGCTTTCTTCTGGATACAGTTCATCAAAGTAGCGGCAGATGGCGATGGACTCGCAAATCGTGGTTCTATCATCGAGTTCAAGTACGGGGATCTGTCCGTTTAGACTTTTGGCTTTAAATTCCTCGCTAAGGTTTTCACCACCTCGTATATCTACGTGCTGGCGCTCTACCTCTATCCCTTTTTCGGCCAAAAATATGCTGACACGTCGGGCGCTTGGTGCTGGCCCGAGTTCATAGATTTTCATTCCTTTTCCTTACTATTAACGAACGCATAAATTAAAACGTATGCAATAACATCATGATTGGTCAAGTCTCAAACGCGGCCTAAATATCAATAGTGAGGTTAGGTGTATACTCAAACTACTTCAAGATGCTCGTTTCAGCGAGAATGACTGGGTGGGTAGCTTGGGCCTCGTAGGTAAGGTGCTGATTTGAGGGCATAGTAGCTCTACGTTAAAAAGCAGTATAGATAAAAAGGGCTCCCACAGAGGGGAGCCTGATATATGTTATGAGGCGTTCAGGCCTTGCTGCCAGAATGCTACCTCCATCCGAGTGGCTGTTTTAAATATTTCACACAGGCGCTGTCCGCGTTGGCTGCTAAGCGGAATTTCTGCCAACATCTCATCGAGACGTCGAATACTTTCCTGTACACCGGATTGGTATTCCTCGCCGCTGTATAGCTCAATCCAGCTCCGGTAGGGGTTGTTCTCTAGCTGTGTCTCAGCCCAGCTGATGAGGCGAGTACCGATAACGGCATAGCCGATCGCACAAGGAGCAAGCGCCGCGAAGAGATCGACACGATCACCGGCCATTCCTGTATCCAGAACATAGCGGGTGTAGCATACGGTACCGAAATCTTCTGGCTCTCCTTCCATATCGGACTCGGTCAGTCCCCACTTCGAGCAGTACTCAATATGGTGGGTCATTTCCGAATCGAGCAATGCTGTCAGGCTGGGCAGGGGTTCACGCATTTCTTCCAGTGTGCTGGATTTAAAAATGGCTAACGCGTAGGCACGGGCATAATGCTTTAGAAACAGAAAATCTTGTTTTAGGTAGTGTAGGTACGCGTTTTTGTCCAGCTGCCCTTTGGCTAGTTGGGAGACGAAATTGTGTTCGGTATAGTCTTGCCAGTCTTGTTGGCAAGCATTGATTAAGTCTTGATGATTCACGTAAGTTCCTTTGAGAAATCAGATAAAACAGAAATTAGAATGTCAGAACGTAATTTTTCGCCTGAGGCAGAGATTTGATGATGTCGTGTTGCTTCATGAACTCTGCATATTCGTTGTATCGCTTCAGCTCAACAGCCCCTGGTCGTAGGGCGAAGCGAGTAAGGGTGTCTTTCCAGGCATTACGGTTAAGGGTGTTATTTAATGTATCTGGGGAATAGGAAACAAACTCCAGCCATGCTTTTTCTGGATGGTTGATCAGGTAGACAGTTGCTTTTTCAATGGCCTTGTTGAATTTTTCAATCGTTTCAGGGTTATATTTGTGCTTGTTAGCAACAAAAATTAACTCGTCATAGGGAGGAACACCATGCTCTTCCGGGAAGAATGCAGTTGCTTTGTATCCTTCAAGTTTCAGTTGGTTTAACTCGAAGTTTCTTAATCCTCCCCAAATAGCATCGACTTTGCCTGAGGCTAGGGACGAAGACAGCGCCCAGCCGACATTGATAATCTTCACCTTGTCCATGCTAACATTGGCTGACTCCAGCATTGTGCCGATGGTTGCATCTTCACTGCCGCCAATTGCCACACCGATTTGTTTGTCTTTCAGATCCGCAAGGCTTTTGATCCCTGATTTATCCAGAACGATCAGCGAGTTTAGCGGGCCAGAAATCAGCGTCGCAGAGCGAACTACCGGTAGGCCTGCCGCAGTGCTGGAAATCAGTGTGCTTTGATATGAGACAGCCATATCAATTTTTCCAGCGGCTACCAGTTTATCCGGAATACTTGGGTCGGCAGGCTCTTGTATCTCCACCTCAAGCCCTTGCTCAGCAAACCAGCCTTTCTCCTGGGCTAATACAATTGGACCGTGGTTTGGGTTGACGAACCAGTCTAGCATTAGGGTTACTTTTTCTGCTGCTGCATTGAATGAGGCAACAGAAAGGGATAAAGCTGCAAAACTTTGTAGTAACTGCTTTTTCATTATTTGTTCCTTCGAATTATTATCTTTTTCTTAAACGTATTGCTTTGTTGTGTTTTGGGTTGTTGACGAATTAATGCTGAGCCCGAAAGCCCGGTTCTAACTCGATGGTGGATCATTTGTTTTGCCAGGGGATCGCTTTTTTGAGCAAACTATCGGCGAGGAAATAAAGGCTGATAGAAAAGAAAGCCAAGATGAACAGTGCGGCGAACATCTCATCGATAAACATTCTGGCATTGGCCTGCAACATTAAGTAGCCAAGCCCTTCGCTCGAGCCGACCCACTCGCCAATGACAGCACCAATTGGAGCGACAACAACGGCAACTCTTACCCCTGAAGCCAAAGCGGGAAGGGCCGCAGGCAAGCGAATACGCCACAGTATCTGCCAGCGTGTCGCTCCCATTGTCTTGGCAAGATCAAGGTAGCCTGATGGCGTTTGACGAAGGCCGTCATAGCAACAGGTCGTTACAGGGAAGAAAATGATTAGTGCCGCCATCACGATTTTTGATGCCATGCCATAGCCGAGCCAGAGCATCAGGATAGGAGCGATAGCAAATACCGGTATAGCCTGGCTGGTAATGAGGATCGGCAAGAGCCAGCGTCTTAGCGGGGCAAACAGGAGCATTTGCAGTGCGAAGAACAGCCCCATAGACAGCCCTAGCAATAGCCCGAGTATAACCTCTGATCCAGTGACGACAGTGTGACTCCAAAGTACGTCATAACGTTCTATGAGCTTACTAAGGACGGCGATTGGTCCCGGTAGAATAAATGGTGGCAATTCAAAAATGATGACCGCAGATTGCCATAGGCCAAAAATCACACTGATGCTGATAAGAACTCGTAGCAGCGTTTGTGAAATTCGTTGAGGTTGTCGCGGAAGCAATTGCTGGGCATGAGGCTGCGATCTTAAATCGGCCTTTAAGCCTTCAGATGTTTGTAGATCAGCCATAATCTTGCTCCAGTTGCTCAATAATAGCTTGCTGGTGGCAAGCTATTTCGGCGTCAAATATTCTGGGTGGCGTAGTACTTGGTACGCCAAGGTTGATGAGCTTGGCGGGCTTGCCTGACATGATGTAGATATTGTGTCCCAGACGCAGTGCCTCCTGCGGATCATGAGTGATCAACAGGACTGTACGGCTTTTCAGCAGCTCTGATGAAAGTGTCTGAAGCTTGTGGCGGGTCACCGCATCTAGTGCTGAAAATGGTTCGTCCATTAATACCAACGGCTTATCTTGCATTAGTGTTCTGGCAAGAGCCACCCGTTGACGCATCCCTCCGGAGAGTTGATCTGGCATGGCGTGCACGTATTCTTCCAAGCCAACGGCATGGAGTAATTCGAGGGCTTTGTTTGTATCCGGGGGGATGGATTGACTGCCAAAACGGTAGCTGAGACAAATATTGTCAAGAACAGAAAGCCAAGGTAACAGCAGATCTTGTTGAGCCATGTAGGCGATGCGGTTGGAAAGGGGGCAATTGTCGGAGGTGACAAGTTTTCCGTCCCAGCGTACCTGCTCTTCGATAAGCCCGGCAAGATGGCGGAGTAGGGTCGTTTTGCCGCAACCACTTTTACCTAGCAGACAAGTCCACTGACCTGCCGGGAGTGTGAGCTCCAGATCGACAAATAACGCTTCGCTGGCGTCTTTATATGTCAAAGATAGATTCTTTAACCAGATATCAACCGCAGCTACCGGTTTGATGTGAGCAGGATTTAGCATATTTATTGCTCTTATTCAGGTTGGTAGTGGCCAGCAAAGAAGTGGTGGACTGGACCGTGTCCTGAACCGATCTCGAGCTCGTCGGCTTGGCTAATTGCCTTGGTAATGTATGATTTAGCATTCTGAACGGCGGCTTCCATATCAAAACCCTGGGCAAGGAAAGAGGCCGTGGCGGCAGACAATGTACAACCTGTACCGTGGGTATTACGAGTTGCGATACGAGGTGTAGTCATTCGAACAACGCTCTTAGCAAGAATCAAAAGATCGGTACTGTTGCTATCGTGCTCAAGATGACCGCCTTTCAGCAGGACAGATTTGGAACCAATTGTACGTAGTGCCTCAATCATACTGTCCATGTCTTTTTCGCTCTGCGGAATGCTTGTACCAAGCAGCGCGGCAGCTTCTGGCAGGTTAGGCGTGATTACATCTGCAAGAGGGAGTAGTTCGGTTTTCAGTGTGGTGATGGCGTCTTGCTGTAGTAGGAGATCACCACTGGTTGCGACCATTACGGGGTCAACGACAAGAAATTTAGGTTGGTAGTAGCGCAGTTTAGAGGAAACGGCCCGGATAATACGAGTATCGCTGAGCATACCAATTTTTACCGCTTTGACATCAAGGTCACTAAATACCGCATCAAGTTGCTGTTCAACAAATTCTGGGTCAACGGCAAAGATGCCCGATACACCTTGGGTATTCTGCGCAGTTAACGCTGTGATTACCGAACAGGCATAGCCACCAGTCGCGGAAATGGCTTTGATATCTGCCTGAATGCCTGCACCGCCACCACTATCTGAGCCGGCAATGGTTAGAGTGATTGGTGTTTTTGATGGAATGGCCATAACTACCCCTAAGTTGCGCGCAGGGTAGCAGGTGTCAAAGAGAGCTCTTGGAAAGAGGGCACTTGGAGACACGGTTGCTAGTTCCCTACGCCATTATTAAATGGATCAGGTTCAACGGGTCCCACCGAAGTGGTCTCAGCCTAGGGCTCCCCGACTAACTTTCTAATTCTGTTCAATTAGGCAGCAGGTAACGCTGCCATTAATTGGTAGGCTATTCTAACCATGTTTTCTGTTTATGAGCAAATAAGAAAAGGAAAAACTCTAGTTAAAGGTATCACTTTTCTTCTATTGGGTTTTAATTATTGACTATGGCTAAATAATATATGGTTATTATTTGACGAAATATTGAACAGGGTGGCATATGGAAAGTTCACAGTATGAAAAGCATGAAAAAATTAACTACGTCGAGTTCCTCGCCGGGGATCTTCCCGCTACAAAAGTATTTTTTAATCAAGTGTTTGGGTGGGGTTTTACGGATTGTGGTGATAAATAATTGATGATACCCAAGCGACCTTTAGGTCACTTGGGTATCAATTGAAAACCGTCACCGGGGGACGGAGAGTCGGCTTAGATTTTGAATCTTAGCCAGCGATGATTTGAGATCGTCAATACTATTTAAGATAGCAGCCTGTTCGTCATTACATTTTTTGACAGCGTCACGGTTGCTTTCGGCGGCTTGATATTGGTGAATACATCATGCCTCTAGTGGTTATCTTCAGCTCAGAGTGCTTTCTATTCTCTTATCTTGTTCTGACGTATCTTCAGAGCTGCTTTTATTGCCTGTAAGCCAGTACTTATCTGGTGATAGTATATTGTTCGGGTCGATAGCTTGCTTTAAGTTGCTTAAAAGCTCCAGGTTACTTTCGTTAATAAAGGGTTCTATTGTATTGAACATTCCAGAGCCACTGCGATAAGGACAATAACCCGCCGAAAGAAGCGCCTGATCTAACTCCCGATAAAAGGCTTTCGCCTTATCAATTTCCTCTTGAGATTTGCCATAACGAATATTGGCAATCATTACGACCGCACGTTCGCTAACATTGGTCATGGAATAGCGCTCGTCGTAATCATACTTTTGAAAAACCTGCTGACAAATTGACAACATGCCTTTGATATCGGACTGTGAAAAACTACTTACGGCACAGATCCAGCGGAAATAGGCAGGAAACTCTGAGGTCTTCATTTCGGATGTGGCTTCAGGGTGATCAAGCAAGGTTTTAATTGCTTCGTCTGAGGGGACGCCTTTTTTAAGATCAATCACTAATTGTAAACCTGCCAATGCAGGGGATTTCAGAATTTGGTTTATTCGGCAGAGTATTTTCCATCGAAAGTCATCAAGCCTAATAACTTTGGCACTCGGAATATTGTGCTTAATTGTTTGTTTAAAGTATTTGAAGCGTGCTTTGACAATACTTTTGGGACCTGACAAAGACGTTGTTAAAACCCAAGCGCCTGCAGCTTTAATGGCCTGTTCTCCCATTGCGCGTGCCATGCTGACGGTATGAACCCCACTAGTTACTACGCCGTCAAGTTTTAACTTAGCTATAGTTGCAACCATATCGGGCGCATCAGATTCATTTTTGCATAAGACTATTACCGTTGTCTGATATTCGGGGACAGGCTGTAAGGCTATTGTTATCTCAAGCACAATACCTAGATTTGATTGGGAAAACAGACCAGATAGAGCGGGACCTATACCATAGGGGTAAAGGTGCTTAGCCTTGCTTGTTTCGAACATTCCCATCCCCGTAGTTATGATTTCACCTGTGGGGAGCAGGACTCGCATGGAAAGAACATTTCCAAAGCGATCGCAATAGTCGGTATGACCAAACCCTCGTTCGAGAAGATTACCGACCATACTAGTGTGTAATCCTGCAGCAGTAATATCGAGCTGTAATGAGGAGTTACTGTCAACGAGAGCCTGGTATAATTGTGATTGTGTTATACCCGGCTGAACACGGACATAGGCATGCTCTTCATTGATTTCAATGACCTGTGATAGCCGACTCAGATTGACAATAACTTGTTGAGGCTTTGTCCCTTGGGCAGTTCCATAGCCCCAGTTTCTTCCCTGTGCCACTGGATGAATTTCGAACTTATGATCATTAGCCGCTTTCACTAGCGAAATAACTTGTGCTTCAGTTTCTGGCCAAACCATGGCTGAAGGAATATGGATACTTCCGTTTAGGGCTAAGCCGTACTCTTGCAGTGTATTATCGTCTTGAGTGAATTGACTCTGCGAAAAAATTTCAGAAAGTATTGAGGGCAAAGAAATATCCATAGACGCTGTTCCTGTTGATTTTTACAAGCGATTTGTTTGACTGCTGAGTGTTAGGTGATTTAACAACAACTTAGTTGCTCTATTTTGCAGAAAAAAACAGATTTCACAGTGAAAAAGAAGCCTCTTTGTGAGCCGCATTGCATAAATGGTTATGAACTATAAGACCTTAAGTTATTTAGCTTAATTTGAGGAAAGTTTAGCGATAGGCTGGGGTATATAGTTTAACTGAGTTGTTAATTCGTCTGAACAATGGAATGACTATGCAATATGACAGCCTTACCAATCATCTTTGCCGCACAGTAGAAGAAAAAATCACTGCGTATAATATTCGATACCAAGCCTACACAACGGTAGGATATAACCCAGTTTGCACCAGGGGATTATTTACCGACGCTTATGATGAAAAACCGAATAACCTGTCATTTCTACTTAAAGACAAGGGTAAGCCTGTAGCGACAGTTAGAGCCAGTATACTGCACCGCCCTGCTGGTTGGATAGATGTTCCCTGTAAAGGGGGCTTTGAGCCTGAATTTGCTGAGCTGGAGAAACAGTATGACACCATTATTGAAATGGGGCGTCTTGCGGTACTCCCAGAAGTACGTGGCATTGAGTCAGTGGCGCCATTAGCCTTGTTTAGTAATATTTATATGATAGACGAACGCTTCGGACGAACTGCGATAGTATGTGGTTCGAGTAAAAAGCATAAACGGTTTTATGAACGTCTGGGTATGAAGAGTCTGTGTAGTTTTGCACCCAGACCAAATACTGCGATAGATCTTACCTTAATGGCTAAAGATCTCGATCTTAATGAATTTATTGGCAGGGGTTATATGGATGAGAAAACAATACGGCGCCTTATTCCAACCTTTCCAAATGAACTCTTTGAACATCCTAGTTATACTGAATGTCAATTAGCATAGGTATTGGTTTATTGCTCTGAACAATTATCAGAGCACTGGGCTATCCCGGTTGTTATAATTGTTGCAAGAGGCGTTTCAAATATAAAAAAGGCGCAAATTTGCGCCTTTTTTATATCGTTGTTATCGGAAAAGATTACATCTTTTTACAGTAAGCCGCGATAATAACCATATTTGTACCAGCAGCTTTACCAGTGATGTGCAGCGGGTTATCGGTTAGTCGGATGCCGCGAACTGCAGTACCTTGTTTAACGACTAGGCTAGAACCTTTTACAGGCAAATCTTTGATAATAGTGACGTTGTCACCAGCCTGTAGTGGGGTACCGTTAACATCTAGAGTTTGTACAGAGTCTAGTTCTTCTGCTGCGATGCCTTTCTCAGCCCACTCAATGGTGTCTTCTTCTAGGTACAGCATATCAAGCAGATCTTGTGCCCATGTTTCAGCAGAAAGGCGCTTTAGCATACGGTAAGCCATAACCTGAACGGCAGGAACTTGGCTCCACATGCTATCGTTCAGACAGCGCCAGTGATTCTGATCCATTGTATCAGCATCTTCAATTTGACCACGGCAAGTGCCACAGACCATTACACAGCTGCCAGCAGTTGTGTCTGGAGAAGCAGGTACTTCATATACGCTTAGGTTGTCTTCAGATGAACAAAGTTCACATTTAGCGTCAGCACGCTGCTTAACGATATTTTCAATAGTCATAAGGGATTGTCCGTAGATTTGTTGTGGGGATATTATGCCAGCATTTTGAGATAAGGGAAGAAATCCTGCTGGAGATCACACTGAATCATCACTCTGACGTATCAAACAGTATAGTAAATGAGCATTCCATCGATTATATATAGATTTGACGCGAGGAGTCATAATGTTGACGTTTTGTTGATGGTGATAATATAACTTAATGTTTTTAAAATATTATAGTCAGCTATGAATTTATTTAGTAAATAGATTTCAAGGGCTATAATGACTTTTTTATTAGTAATAAGTGATAAAATTCTGGCTTTGTGGGTATAACTCTGGATTAATGTAAATAAAAGGCTAAAATTATAAATGCCTTAATTACTATTATAAGTTTTTACCAAGGAATGATGATGAAAAAGGCCGTATATTTACTTTCTGTTCTTGCACTTGCAGGTTGTAACGAAGATGACGTTAAGGATCTGGTAGAAGGTAACACGAAAGTGTTTGCTGTATCGGGAGCCCAGGTAGAAGGTATTAATGGTGTAGATGATGGTTATTATGATCTAGATTACATTACATCGAATACGAGTATCTCCCCAGATGAGATGCCGGTTGGTACTAAACAAGATCTTGAAAACCTCAATATTGACATTGAGGGAGAGACTTGCGGAAGAATTGATATTGGGGATGAAGGCGTCTGTTTCAAAGAAGGGGATAGCTCGAGCTGCGTACCTAGTGAAGTGAAGATGTTAGGTTTGGCTGTATATACTATTGACTTAGATGAAGTAAAAACAGCGGCTGATCATGGCTTCTATCCTAAGCTGGCCTCTGATGTTGGTGGGCTTTTCGTTGATATCGATTTTAAAGAAGTGAGTTGTTCTACGCTCGAGGCACTGTAAGCTTAGTATTGGCTTTACTTTCTTTGATAATACGAAAACCGAACCTGTTTATAGGTTCGGTTTTTTTATCGGTGAATTAACTGTTAGAGGTAGTTAACTCTCTTATATCTTCTTGTTTCATCATTCCTTTTAAGATAATGAGATCACTCGCAATATCTGTCTTATTCATTACGTTACAGGTATCCGTGTCGGTAGATTAGGCACATCTGTACAGCAAGGAATTGTGCATAATGAATATAAAAAAACTATCTGTTGCAGCGTTACTCGTGGCAACAGCAAGCCAGGTTTATGCTTCCGATGTGTCAACGCGAGTGATCGGTGGTAAGCCCTTCGAGCCGGCACCTGAAGAAAATTGGATGGTTTCGCTTCGATATGCTCCGGATAATTTGAAGCATATGTGTGGTGGAACAATCATTGATGAAAATTGGGTTTTGACGGCAGCGCACTGCGTCGTCATGGGCGACTCTACCGACTTATCAACCTATCAGGTACTTGAACCTGGGCATTTAAATATCCTAGCGGGGACATTGGATAGCACAGTTAACGATATGAACTCGTTATATACCGTGACCCATGTTGTGGTTCATCCAGATTATAGCCCGATTGCAGAATATAAAACGGTGCAACGGGCTGACGGAAAGACAGAGACAGAGCTCGTTAATACGGCACTTGATAACGATATTGCCTTGTTAAGGGTTCAGCGCTCATTTGATAATCTGAACGCCATCGCTTTGGCGAGCCCATCTATAAGTGATGATGTCGATTTGAGATTAGGAACAGAGTGGCAGGAAGAAGCGCGGCCCGAAAATACCGTCGTAACAGGTTGGGGGGCGATTGACACAGCCGGTACGGTACTATCTGATGTTTTGCTGGAGGCAAAACTCGCCTTTGTTCCGATGCCTGAGTGTTTCAGTTTGTTGGAATCTGGCGGTGAGTTGAAAGGCATCATTGATAGTCCAGCGAATAATACCAAGATCTGTACACTGCCTCCGAAGATAATTTCAAATGGGGAGGGTGATACTGATGTTTTTGGGCCAGATTCATGCAAAGGTGATAGTGGCGGTCCACTGACCGCACAAAATAATGAAGGAGTATGGGTACAGCTCGGCATTGTTAGTGGCGGCCCAGTAGGAATTCCAGTGTGTGGGGCGCTGAGTCGACCGAGTTTTTATACCCGGGTGGGAACCTATTACGACTGGGTTGAGTCTTATAAGGGGACAGAGCCAAGTAAATCAGTAATTGGCCCTGACTTTATCAAAGAATCTAAAGCTGGCTGTAACCCCAACTCTGGCGGGGTTTCACATACAAACTGTGACATGATTGAACAAGATGGTGGCGGGGTACTGTCTTTGGGATGGTTGCTTTTACTCTCGGTTTTCGGTGTTTACCGGCGCAGGTTTTAATTCTTATTAGCTTAATGCCATATCATTGACCAATATCCCAAAAGCCACCGAAAGGTGGCTTTGCTATTTGTTTGAGTCTATCTCCAACGAGAAAGGTTATCGACGAAATGTGACCATTTCGCTGGTATCGCCTAGCATGATTTGGGTTGTTGCCGGTTGAGTCTGGGCAATTACATTACCATGGCGAACTGAGTAACGAACCGGTACCTGACGGCGCACAGCATCAAAGCCACTATCTGCAGGCAGAATAAGCAGGCTGCCAGGCTTGCCTTCCTCAATACCATAATGGTCCTGAATGTTTAGAGTATGAGCAGAGTTGCGACTGATTAAATCTAGAGAGCCGTTAATTTGCTCGTATCCCATCACCTGGCAAACATGCAGCCCCATATGTAGAACCTGCATCATATTTGCTGTACCTAGTGGATACCAAGGGTCAAAGATATCGTCATGGCCAAAGCAGACATTGATGTTTGATGCCAACATCTCTTTTACACGAGTGATTCCACGACGCTTCGGGTAGTCGTCAAAGCGGCCCTGAAGGTGAATATTAACCAGTGGGTTAGCGACAAAATTGATACCGGACATTTTTAATAGTCGGAACAGGCGAGATGCATAAGCGCCGTTGTAAGAGTGCATCGCTGTTGTATGGCTAGCCGTTACTTTGTCACCCATCTCAAATTTGTGCGCCAGCGCAGCCAGGGTTTCGACAAAGCGAGACTGCTCGTCATCGATTTCGTCACAGTGCACATCGATTAGGCGGTCATATTTTCGTGCCAGCTCAAAGATATAATGCAGAGATTCAACACCGTATTCTCGAGTGAACTCAAAGTGTGGGATCGCGCCGATAACATCAGCACCTAGCGTCACCGCTTCTTCCAGCAATTCTTTGCCATTCGGGTATGAAAGGATACCTTCTTGCGGGAAAGCAACGATTTGGATATCGACCCATTCTTTCATCTCCTCCTTTACTTCAAGCATTGCTTTTAGTGCCGTAAGGGTAGGGTCCGAGACATCGACATGTGTTCGAACATGTTGAATACCGTTAGCAATTTGCCACTTTAGCGTTTGTTTGGCCCGGCTCTTGACGTCTTCGATGGAAAGCATAGATTTACGTTCTGCCCAGCGTTCGATACCTTCGAATAACGTACCTGAGATATTCCAGCTAGGCTCACCCGCAGTTTGGGTCGTATCCAGATGAACATGGGGTTCGCAGAATGGTGGAATGGCCATACCACCTTCACCGTCGAGGACCTCCCCCTCAAACTTCATAGCTTCGTCCATTGATGCAATTGTTTTGAACTGACCGTTTTCGATCAGGATTTGATGCAGGCCTTCCTTGCCGCGAAGAGTAATATTTTGAATCAGCATATCTGAGGTTTGCATCTTATTTATCCTTATGCGTTTGCTGTTACAGCGCCGGTTTCACGGTTCAGAAGAGGGGTAAGAACAAGGTAGCTAATTGCACCGCCAAGTACTGCGTTCAATGGAACGATACCAGGTAGGAGGTGGCCTGACGCCACACCAACCGCTACACCGATGATTGCCGCCCAGTTAACTGTTTTGAATTCAGCGTTCGAGAAATCTTTGTAACGATGACGGTTTTTCAAGAAATCTGCAATGATAATACCGCCGATTGGTGGAATTGCAGCTGATAAGAAGGTTAACCATCCGACAAAGTTATTGTATAGCCATAGCGCACATAGTGTACCTATGACACCGTTTGCCATAGATAGGTATTTGCTTGAGATACCAGTTACATTTGAGAAGCCAAGTCCGGATGCATATAGGGCATTGTCATTCGTGGTCCAGATATTTAAGCCAAGCACAATGACGGCTGGAATAAGTAGCCCCTGCGCTATCATTACTTCTGAAATATCTGATTGGCCTGTTGCGGCGGCTCCAGCAGCACCAAAGATAAACATCAGCGAATTACCAATGAAGAAGGCAATCATGGTAACAAAAACGGCCCCTACAGGTTTCTTGCCAAAGCGGACAAAGTCAGCGGTTAACGTACCGGCAGAGACGAAAGAGCCTACAACTAAAGCCAGTGCCGTCGAGGACTCAATAGGATTCTCAGGCGAAATAGCTTTAAGTCCATCAATACCTCCTGAGCTACCAATAGCCTCAAAGACGGAATATCCACCAAGCAGGGCTATGGCAGGAACAGCAATTGCGGATAGAACCATCAGAGCAGAGATGCCGAAGTACACGGTAGCAGTCATCAACAGGCCGGATACAGCAATCAGAATGTTGGTATCAACCCCGGTTGCCTTGTGAACAGGAATGGCAAACATTGCGACGCCAACACCGAACCAGCCGACTTGAGTTCCACCGAGAAGAAGAGAAGGGAGCCAGGAGCCTTTAGAGCCAAAAGAGAAACGGGCAAGAAGATGGGTAGAAAGACCAGAAGATGCGCCGATGTAGCCGAGGAAAGAAGTGTAAATGCCGAGGATCAAGTTACCAATGAGAACAGCGAGGAAGAAATCATCATAGGAGAGGCCGGTACCAAGAGTTCCTCCTGTCCACATACTGGCCGAAAAAAAGGTTAATCCCAGCATAACCATTGTAAGAGAAACAACCCCTTTACGTGCCGACTGCGGCACAGGCCCAAGACTGTAGTTATTATCGCCAGCCATCATACACCTCGAAACAATGTCAAAAAATAAATTAATGCCAACTTGAAGGCAAACGGCGCGTATTTTATTGATTGTAAAAGAGCTGTCAATTGGTATTTTTGTTGGTTTGTGGTTTAAATGTTTTATTTGTTGTTTTTGTCCTTTAAATTCAGTTAGTTGGTATGTGGTACTGGTTTTTTATATTGATAGAAAACGATTGCATAGGCTGGGTTTATTTTTGTTGGTATGGTTATATAAGAAAAGCGTATGCTAATACTGTAAAATTAAAGATAAGCTATCTGGTAGGGTGGGTTTTCTGTTGGGAAAGGCAGCGGGTGGTTAATGTTTGCGCTAAATAAGTGTGGGTAAGTCTATTATGCGAAATTGAGTTGCAGTTATATTGGTTTTTGAGGTGGCCTCATGTGAAGTCGCCAAAAATGAAGGTTTTTCAATGTGGGAATAGGTGTTCAATTCTGCTTTGTTTAACTGGGGATAAGTTGTTTATCCACAGAAGCTGTGAATAACTCTGTGGGAAATGCTGGAAGGCTAAGAGCCATGCTGGATTCACTAAAGTCAATAGCGTGAATCATGAAAAAACCATGTAATCTCAGCGAGATTGATTTAGTTCAAGATCGAAAAAAGGCCAATAATTTTTTGAAATAATGGTGTCATGACAGTTCATTTTCGAGCCAATTCGCGAACTCAAGTAGTTCAGTATGATTGGCGCTGAAGTCAACCATCATCGTGCAGATAACCGGCATGACGGATTTTGCTTGATAAGGATAACCAATTAATCTGTTGGCGAAGTTGTTGAATAGTGCACAGTAGCGTTGACTTGAATGGCATTGGATATGAATGATGGTTCCTTGAACGACTTGAAGGGTAAGGGTTACTTTCCCCCATGAAAAACGCCCTTTGATTTGGCGGCAAAATTTAGGCGACTGGCCATAGTTCCAGTCCCAGCTTGAAATAAAATGCAGCTTTTCACCTAAGCCTGGAAGAGGAGGGAGGGGGTTAATCTGTATATATTGAGTATCAACTTCGCAACCATAATTTCTACAAAAGGCATTAACTAATTCTCGCTGTAATACAGCGTGTGTAATCGTAGCGTTAAGCTCGCTCAAATTCGAATAGTTGTCGATTACGTCTGATAATGCCCTTGCATGATTACTTGTCATATACTCGTCAACAACAGATAAATTAGTGTTCACTCTTATTGTGGAATGAATAAGTGTATTGTCACCGACAGTGATGCTCGTTGTATTTGAAATTTTCCGATTATTGGCAACAATTTCTTTTTGTTGGGCAATACTGGCGTTTATCTTCAAGGAAGTGAGCAGTCTTTGTAAAATAGCTTCAATATTACTCAAACTCAATTGTTCTGTACTTCCCATCAGAGAAAAGTTTGTATGACCCGGATCCTGATAGATCGCGCCTCCCGGTGTTTGCCGACGAACGATACTGACGTGATTTTGATGGGCATGTCTAGTATTGCATATATTCCACGGGTTCTGATCTCGGCCAATATTGATTGACTGACGATTTTGCCAGATGAACAAAACTAGCTTATTTTTTTCAATATTATCAAAGGTTATTTCTTCAATAGCTTGGTTAAACCACGGATTCTGTGATTGTGATAAGTAGGCCTGTAGTTCCATCTGGATGTCTTGTTTTTTGTACAGATGGCACATTCTATGACATAAGGTTGAAGTTTCATATTGTTTTGTTTGTGGTTGGAGGAGAGGTTTATCGCTAAAAAGCGTGATTCATGCAGTTAAGAAAACCACTTTCTTGGGTATATTCCTGTTATGTGTAAGGATGCTTAGGGGGGGATGTGATTGAGGTATGATTTGGCTATCTACGGCCTTTTTTCTTCATCTGATTCTGCAAGTTTCCACTTTATTTTGTTTAAATTCCAAGCAATCACTTGAACGGGCAGTGTTATTTATATTGATGTTGACTCTTGTCATTGAACTGGGTGTGAATATTGATAATAATGAGAATTGTTTTTATTTTGGTGTTGTGTTTGTGTCTCATATTCTTGTTGTTGATGACGACGTTCAGCTATGTGAATTGTTAAAAGAAGTATTGGCCGAAGAAGGCTACGATGTTCATTGTGAACACTGTGGTGAAAGCGGTCTTGCGTATATGCAGAATAATGCTATCGATCTTGTATTGCTTGATGTCATGCTACCAAATATTGATGGCTTACAGGTTGCTCGTCGTATTTGCCAACGATTTGCTACACCGATTTTGATGCTAACGGCGCTGGGCGATGAGCCTTCAATGTTAGAAGGTTTGCAGGCAGGAGCTGATCAATATATCGCAAAACCTTTTCGGGTTCCTGAGTTGCTAGCCAGAATCACAGTAATCTTGCGCCGGGTTGGCTTGGAGCGGCAGCGGCAAAGTTCGAACCATTGCCAATCGGATCTGACGCAGCAAATAGCACGGATTCCTTTAACTGGAACAGAAACTGAATTGC
The DNA here is from genome assembly GCF_026191635.1 of Photobacterium obscurum. Lineage (GTDB taxonomy): Bacteria > Pseudomonadota > Gammaproteobacteria > Enterobacterales > Vibrionaceae > Photobacterium > Photobacterium obscurum. Next base: position 93,084 of record NZ_JAKRRW010000010.1, on the reverse strand, counting down.
TCGAATATTTGATTAAACACCATGGTGTCGTTGTGTCTAAAGCAGAGCTACAGAAGCAGGTGTTAAAGAAAGAGCTGAGCCCGTTTGATCGTAATTTAGATATGCATATCAGTAATATTCGGCGAAAGATGGTGCAAAGTGGGTTGTCCAAACAGCATATAAAAACAGTACGCGGAAAAGGTTATAGTTTTCTGGAATCAGTCGGTGTTAGCTGAGATCTGGGTAACCGAAGGTTGATCATAAGTGGTAAAGAAGTGGCGCTAAAAGCGCCACTGCTTTTTTTATTTACTATACGAACTAGCGATGTTATCAATACGCTGATTCGCACGCATAGCTTCTTGGTAAGCAGCGTCAGAAGCCGCTCGTGCATCATTAACGGCACCTGCCATTTGGTCTTGCTGACTTTGCAGAGCTCCTACCTGATCAGAGAGCATATCGACTTTATTCGTGAGCTGCTGCATTTGATCAACTTCATCTGAGCTTGAACACCCAATAAGTGTCGCACTCAGAATAATACCGGTAAGGATAGATAATGAACGGTTCATTTTTCTTTCTTCTCCTTTGTTTGCCACTACAGACCGAGTGTTAAAAGTTTCAGTCGGCAGAATTAGTATGGCATAAGTTGCTCAAATTGCTTCATCTTCCACCAATTTATCATTAAAAAAGCTCTCTCATAATCGAGAAACTGGCTCAGTTAGCTTTAAAAACCTAAGTTTCGAGCATCAAGACGATTTGGCTAATAGGCGATCAATCGCATCAACTAATAAGGCCGGATTCAAGGTATGCTGTACTTTTTCAACTAGCGTACCGTCTGGTTTGAGGAAATAAAAATAGGAGCTGTGGTCGACGGCATACTCAAGGGCAGAACCTTCAAGCTCTGTACGCATATAGAGCACGCCATATTTCTCGGCTAATCCTTTTGTTTGCGCTGTTGTACCTGTCATTCCAATAATATTTTTGTGAAAGTACTGGGCGTACTCGGCGCTTTTTTCTGGGGTATCTCGTTCCGGATCCAAGGTAATAAAAATCGGCCAGAGCTGGGCAAGTTTTTCCGGTGTGAGTTCTTGCAGCGCTGCGGAAAGAACTGCCAGTGATGTAGGGCAGACATCTGGGCAATGAGTATAGCCAAAGTAAATTACTCGTAGACGTGAGTCTTCCTGATCATACAGATCGATGGCTTGCTTACCGGTTTCCAGAATATTAATTGGATAACTTGGAGTCGCTGCTGTCGGATCTTGGGAGTCAACAACATAGCGAGTTATTAAGCCGGCCGTAAGGGCTAAGGCAAGTACAATCCACTGAAATTTCACTTGATCATCCTTAATGAAACGTTAATAGGTTCAATCTTAACTGAATTGGAATCGGGTTTAATACTACCTTGCCAAGTCATCTCTTCGGAGGTGCAGAAAGGTAGCATTAGATTACCTGAAAAATGGCCGTTTAGTGTTCGGGTTAATTTTAGTTTATAAACCCCCATCATCATCTCGTGGCCTTCAAGTGAGAGTATTAAGCTATCGGTATTTTGAGGAATGTCAGGCCATGAAACACTAACTTCAGCGGATTGCATAGGGTGAATAACATCATTGCTGAGAGTTACAATCGCGTGATTCTGTTCACAAGCTTTAGTACTAAGTTGACAATAGTCAATAATCTTTTGCGGTTCATCATTTTTCCCGCCAGATAATCCCATGAGTTGGTAACCACCCCAGGCGAGAGCTAGTGTGAGTACACAATTGGTTATTACTGACCATTTTTTTTTGTTAGGCATTAATACTTGAGCTGTGGTTGTAAAGGGTCTGTTAATAATACCATTGCTGATTTTTAATCAATTGGCTAACAGTTTTTTTTGTGAGGAGGGTTGGTTAAAGAAGTTGGAAGTTATCATCTTGCCCCCAAACAAATAGGGCAAGATGATAATAGATTGGCTATTTATCTGCGATTTTCTCCAGACCCCAGACAATGCCGATACCCATTAGCATTGCAACAACGGCATATCCGAGCAGCGCGGGCTGGCCAGTAATTTGTTCAAAGCTGAATGGTGATAAGTTCTGTTCTACAAGTGGAACCTGAACACCACTTGAGTTTGTACGCCAGGTGAGGGTTTCTTTCCATGGCCAGATTTTACTGAGTGTACCGATCATTAACCCTGTCAGGAAGGTCAGGGCAATATCACGATAGTGGCGTAATACCCATGATAAGAGATGAGAAAAGGTCAGTAGGCCTATCACACAGCCCGAAGCGAAAATGGCAAGAGTGAAAATATCCAGTGACTTGGCCGCAGCAAGAATAGGCCCATACATGCCAAGCAGTAGCAGGATAAAGCTTCCTGAAATGCCTGGTAAGATCATGGCGCAAATAGCGATAGAGCCTGCAATCAGTATATTGAAAGATGTTGGCTCTAGGTTAAGCGGGTGCAAAACGGTAATACCGTAAGCAAAAAAGGCACCAGCAGCAACAGAAACAAAGCGAGAGACTTTCCAGAACTCGATTTGTTTAAACATATGGTTCACCGAAACAATGATCAGTCCGAAGAAAAAAGACCATAAAGGGATCGGATGGGTATGTAACATCCAGGTAATTAAACGAGCGAGGGTGAAAATACTGGTAAGGATGCCTGACAACAGCAAGATCAGAAATGTCCCGTTGATATGCTCGAAAGCCGCTTTGAAGCCTTGTTGGCGCCAAATACCGATTAAACTTGGATTTACGCGACGAATACTTTCAAGCAAGGTGTCATAAATCCCAGTGATAAAAGCGATGGTACCACCGGAAACGCCGGGTACAACGTCGGCCGCTCCCATTGCCATGCCTTTTAAAAAGGTAAAAACTTTACTCATGGTTTTCCGTAATGTTGTTGATTGAACATCTAAATTTGCAGGCATTATAACCCGTCGAAGTGAAAAAAAAGTGTTTTTTTATCATTCCGCAGCAAATGACTTTAACTCTGATAGAGAGTTGATCGTTTTTGGGTGCTTACTAATTAAATCTTTATTATTAATGATTTACAATTTACCGATAAACATGGGAACTATACCAATTACACATTTTTTTTACCTTGGCCTGCGTATCCTCTGTTCTCTCTAAAATGGGTATAACTGAGTGTGTCTGAGAGCTAATGAGTCAGCGTTTATTAAAATTTGGTGTGGTAGGGGGGATAGGTTTTATCGTTGATGTCGCCTCTATGACATTACTGTCTTTGTTTTTGCCTGTTATACCTGCGCGCGCAGGTGCATTCTGGATTGCTGCAACGGCAACATGGTGGTTTAACCGCCGTTTTACGTTCGAGGGAACCGATACTCGTGCGCCTGTGAAGCAGTGGGGGAGGTTTTTACTTTGTGCCAGCATTGGTTTTGTACCAAACTGGGGATGCTACTGGATACTGATTGAGTGGGTTAATAATGAATGGATCATGCAACTAGCGGGAAGTTATGGTTTGTTGCTATGGTCGCTAATTGCAATGATCCCTGGAGTCCTACTCGGTATGCTTGCAAACTTTACTCTGGCTAATCGCTGGGTATTTCTTCCTGCGCCAGAGTGATTTCTGCCGTACATCCACCAGATTCATTGTTGTAATGGGTTAATTTCCAACCATATTTACGGCAGATGTCATTGGCAATCAACAGCCCGAGCCCATAGCCTTCGACGCCTCGCGGTTTTGCACCGAGCCCAATACCGCTATCTATGACCTTGATGGATTGAGGGCTTACATCGAGTGTTACATATCCTTCCTCGGTACAGGCATACGCATTTTTAATTAGGTTACCCAGCAAAATCTTGAGTACTGTTTCGGGGACCTTGACCATGGTTTCTTCAGTTAAGTGTACGTTCCATTCTACCGGTTTGCCCCTGAGCAGGTGGGCGTGCTCAGACATGATCGTATTCATTTCCTCAGTAGTGAGTGTACGAGAGGTGAGGTTTGCGGTGTTTTCTTCACGAGTTAGCGAGAGTAAGGTTGTGACAAGATCGTTCATCTCATTGCTGGCATGCAGTAAACGCTGCCGCTGTTTTTCTACAAACTCCGGCTCATTGGATTGACCAAGTAATGAAATAGAGCCTTTCATAACCATAAGCGGGCTGCGAAGCTCGTGACTGGCGTAGCGGTTAAAGGAACGCTCTCGCTCTATGAGTTGGTGGATGCGTGACGAATATTTGTTAAAGCTGTGGACCAACTGCAAAAGCTCTTTGGAAACGATGCCTTTTGGCCTTGATATGGGAGACAAATCGTTCGGTGAGCGATTTTCAAGCTCATCAGCCAAGTGTGACAGAGGATTGGTAAGCCTGTCGGAGATGCGCAAAACAACAATTAAACTAATCAATATGAGCACAAATGAGATGGTGAGCTGCTTGGCTTGGTTTAAAAAAATCTGCTCTTCGCTTGATTCATAAATATCATCAAAATAGAGGAAATAGACAATTTTAGGTGTGTTTTTAATTGCCATTTCCGTTTTCATAATAAAGTATTCAGTGTCGTCACCTTCCACTCTTTTGAGCTCGGTAGCCTTATCACTGGGTAAGCTATCTGGAAGGTCGAGCCTAGAAGGTAATTGTTCTTTTCCAATGTAGGCATGACTAAAGGGTGGAATGGCAACATTCAAAACATCATTTTCGTCGAATACTTCTTTTGCGACTTCTTTAGCATGGTTGAGGCGATTATTGGCATTCAGTTGCTCAAAGTCTTCTAGTGTCGCGTCCAGCAAAGAAAAATGTATGGCAATGATCGCAAAGGCAACGATCGAAAAATAAGTGAAGGTGAGTTGCTTGGCACTTTTGACGTTAGTTTTTTTACTCACTTGCTTTCCTCTGCGACTAACTGATAGCCAACTTTAGGGACCGTTCTGATATAAGCATGTTGGAAAGGCTTGTCTATCTGGTGTCTGAGCTGGTAAATATGGCTTCTGAGTACGTTTCCTTCGGGCTCATCTTCTCCCCATAAAGTGGAGATCAGTTCTTCCTTCGTCACGGTTTTGGGGGCGCGCGCCATTAACAATTTCAAAATGGTAAACAGTGTCGGATTCAGGGAAAACTGACATTCATTCCGTTTTGCCACGTGGCTACTAAGATCCAGCTCAAGTTTACCAAAAGTGAGTATGTTCGTAGCGGTATCGCCAGAGCGGCGACGTGTAAGTGCTTTGATCCTGGCATTGAGAATGTCCAGGTCAAAGGGTTTGACTAAATAATCATCTGCACCATGGCCGAAGCCTTCAAGGGTATCTTCCCGTGTGTCTCGAGCCGTTAACATTAAAATTGGTGTGTCGACACCATGCTCTCTTAGTTTTTGGCAAACAGTAAAGCCATCCATTCGGGGCAGCATTACGTCCAGAATGATCAGATCGTAATGATTGCTACACCCTAAGTCGTATCCTTGCTGCCCATTGCTGGCGTAATCCAAGGTGTATCCCTTGATTTCAAAGAAATCAAAAATAACGCCTGCAATGTCTTGATGGTCTTCGATTAATAGCAACTTCATGTGATTTTATCATCCGATAGATAGAAACAGCATCAATATGATGGCACAAATTGAGGTGAAAAAAATGTCAATGACCTTTTTATCACATTGAGTACCATAAAATCAGGCCAAGAAAGTTTGGTTAGGTCTGAGGTTCAAAATGTCGTCCATTACTTTATTATCCCGCCACCGAGGCACGAGTCATAGCGGTAAGGAAAACGAACCGTTTCTGTCCGTTATTGTCCCCATGTTTAACGAAGAAGCCGTCATAGAGGCTTGTCACCAGCGGTTATGTCTAGCGCTGGATCGCCTTAACCGGATGTGTGAACTGATTTATGTTGATGATGGAAGCACAGATCCTTGCTGTGATTTGGCCAACCAGTTTACCAGTTCGATCCATCAGGTCAGAACAATTCGTCTCAGTAGAAATTTTGGCAAAGAAGCGGCAATGACGGCTGGGCTACAGGCTGCAAGTGGGCAAGCGGTAATATTGATTGATGCGGATTTGCAAGACCCCCCTGAGTTGATCCCGGCCATGGTTGAGCAATGGCAGAATGGTTTCGATGTTGTCGATATGAAACGTAATCAGCGCCATGGTGAGGGCTGGTTCAAGCGTTCAACAGCTGCTTTGTTTTATAAATTGATGAATCGATTATGCGAAATACCTATTCCGGAAAATGTAGGTGATTTTAGGTTGATCGATCGCAGGGTGGTAAACGAAATTAATCGGCTTCCGGAGCGAACACGTTTTATGAAGGGCTTGTTTGCGTGGCCCGGTTTTCGGCGAACAACGCTTATGTTTGATCGTGATCCTCGCTTGTCCGGTCAGACGAAGTGGAATTACAGTCAACTCATGCATCTTGCGCTTGAGGGAATTACTTCTTTTAGTACCCGTCCGTTACGAATAGCGACCGGGGCTGGTCTGCTAACTTCTGTGGCCGCGCTAGCGATGGCTGTAGTCGTGTTTGCAAAGACATTGATCTGGGGGGAGCCGGTGGCGGGTTATCCGTCAACGATAATGGTTGTTCTGTTATTGGGCGGGGTACAACTGCTATCAATTGGTCTCATGGGGGAATATGTTGGTCGGTTGTTTATTGAGGCCAAGCAAAGACCGTTATTTGTTGTAATGGACGAACAGTTTCAAGATATTGAAGGGATGAGTGAGGAAGCAAAGGCATGAGCAACAAATCGTTAAATCTAACATTAACCCAGTATGCGATTGGGCTAGTTGTTGTTTCTGTTTTAGTCCGCTTGGCAACACTCGGCCTTTATCCATTGATGGATACAACAGAAGCCCGCTATGGTGAGATGGCTCGGATCATGTACGAGACCGGAAATTGGATCACCCCGATGTTTGACTACAATGTGCCATTTTGGGGTAAACCGCCGCTGTTTACCTGGTTAAGTGCGGCAGGTTTCGAACAGTTTGGTGTTAATGAGTTTGCAGCCCGATTACCTCACCTAGTGGTTGGAGTCGTTATTATTGGCCTAACTTGGTTGTTGGTTGCCAAATCACGTAAGAACAACGAAGAAGCGTGGCTAGCAGCGGCAATCCTTGCTACATCGGCGGCATTTATTGTTATATCCGGCGCGGTGATGACAGATACGGCGCTGACGTTGGGTATCACCTTGAGTATGGTGAGTTTTTGGCTCTCATGGCAGCAGAGCTCCAGGTGGTGGGGATACCTGTTTTTCGTTGGGCTCGCAATTGGGATGCTGGCCAAGGGACCGTTAACACTTGTGTTAGTTGGTATCAGCCTAACTTTGTGGCTAGGGCAAGAGAAGCGCTGGAAGAAGATCCCGACTTGTTTACCGTGGAAAGGAGGAATTGCACTATTTTTGCTTCTGTCATTACCGTGGTATCTGTTGGCTGAGTGGAAAAGTCCTGGTTTTCTTAATTATTTTATTATCGGTGAACACATTAAGCGTTTTGTTGTTAGTGGTTGGCAAGGTGATCTATACGGTACGGCACATAAAGAAATTCGAGGTACTATCTGGGTATATTGGCTACTAGCGGCTTTGCCTTGGACTCCGATATTGCTGCGTCAACTATGGCGAAGCTTTAAATCAGGCGATGAGAGCGGTGTATCTGACAATGGTTATTTGGGTTTTCTCTGGTGCTGGATGTTATCGCCATTAATTTTATTCACGTTTGCGGGCAATATTCTTGCAAGTTATGTGATGCCTGGCCTTCCTGCTGTAGCATTACTTATCGCAGGCTACAATCGTCAGCACAGACTATCTGATAAAGTTTATAAATTCGGTTTAGTTACGCCTGCTCTGATAATTGTTGTGGCCTTATTGCTTAAGTTCGGTTTAACCGGAAAAGAGGTCGAAAAGGGATTGATGGAGCAATGGGCACTACAGCCAGAAACTGCGCAGAGCGAGTTGGTTTATCTAAAAAAACGTCCCTTTTCAGCGCAGTTTTATTCTTACGGTAAAGCGGTCGAGGTAAAGGAGCCGTTGAGTGAGGTCATTAAACGAGCAGATTCGCATATGTTTCTTGTCGTGGAGAAAAAGCATATACCACAAGGTTTCCTATGGGATAAGAATCGTTGTGAACTACGTGGTGAGTCTAAGAAACGTGAGCTTGTATACTGTGTAGCACGAAATTGATGCTTCTCTAATGGAAAGCTGCTAAGCAAATGAGGTAGTGCCGCTTCCTATGACCTTGTTTATGTATGGGTACTGACAGTTTATTGCTGCTTTGTTCTGATGAAATACAGCATTGAAAGACGATTAAGAAGTGGTTGAAAAACCACTTCTTTTGGTAATAAAAAAATATCATGTTAACTGAAAATGTGCAGTACACAACAAAGCTGGTAGTCAAATAGGATTAATTAATCTAATGGCTTGACGGTATGCGAAATTGCTGTGAAAGTATGTGTATATTCAACCCTGTGAGTATTGGGGTGAAGCCTGTATTGTTGCTGTTTGAACTTGAAATATTAATAAGACAGCGGCAATCGTTATAAAGACATATCAAAGGATGATACGGCTATGATACCTAGAGATGCGACACTCCGTGTTGTCAGACCTACCGATAACTTGAATCAAATAACCCTTATGTATAGCAAAGCACTTGGCTTTGAGATGCTTAAACAATTCACCGATCATGACGGTTTTGATGGTGCAGTGTTAGGCCATCAAAAGCACGGTTACCATTTGGAGTTTATTCACCAGAAGGGAACTACCGTTGGTAGTGCGCCTAGTGAAGATAACTTGCTGGTGTTTTACATAGATTGCAGCCGTGTTTGGGAACGTGCCTGTCGGAATATGATTGATGCTGGTTTCAGTGTGGTTGAATCAAATAATCCATACTGGGAAGAGGTCGGTAAAACATTTGAGGATTTGGATGGCTACCGCGTCGTGTTGCAAAATCGCGATTGGGATATTTAAGCCAGACTCTGAAATCTAAAAAGCTCAGGCGAAAGTCTGAGCTTTTTTGTTTCTTGCGGCTGTTAATGTTCTTGAGCGTGGTGTTTATATGCTGATTGAAACATTAAAGCAAAACCATCTTGAGATAGCTCTTTGGCTGTCATTTCGGCAGCGCTCAGGCGGCGATAACATTCACCTAATGCTGCAATCACAATATCTATCTCTTTTGCGTTGAGTTGTTGTGTGTGCATCTTGTGCCTCTTTCTGAATTAAGCAGAAAAATAGTTATTTCACATTGTATCGACTGGAACTACTTTATGATTTAGACGATATAACAGCTTGTATGAATGCAAACTGAACAATGTGGAATTGGATTTTTTATTCGTTAGTGATGCTTATATGTTATTGATTTACAGTTTTGCTTTGTCAGGAAGATGTCAAATAAATGAAGGGATTAGTGCAATTTGGAATGGGTGTGCAGGCAGGTGCTTTATATAGTATATGTCTACACATCAAACCATGCCTGCAGCTTATCAAAGGTGGCAATAGAGCTGACAAAAACTGTCTAATACTTTTTATCTAGCTCTGCTAATTTGTGGATGAATTCTTGAATTTGCGCTTCATTATTATTGTGAAAGTCAGTGGTTGTCTGGTTAATGACGGTATCGGGATCTTCGTTTGCGGTATGGAAGTGGTAAGTATTATGGAAATTGATATCTAGGCTGACGTTGTTATCAGAAAGGCTGACACAGTATCCATCAGGATTTTCTGTACAAGTAACATCTTCTAATCGAATGCCTGTTTCTGTGGCTTTTCCCTGAGTTTTAATTTTCTCATATACACTTAGCAAGGTACGGACATCAACACTATTTTTCATAGTTACCTCCATTCGATTAGTTTGATTTAATCAAACAAAAAACACTGGGCTCATTAATAAATTTAGGTCTTGCTCAGACTGCCGCAAGTAAAGTTGGATGAATGTTAATTAAGATCAATATTTGTGCTTGATATACATCACGTTTTTGCGCGTAAGCTGGAAAATGGATGTTGATATTTTTGGCGATTTCATCGTGACCTTTAAAGATGTAAATGATAGTTTGAAATGAAGAATAGCCACTAAATGGAATTAATCCGATGTTTAATCAGCTCAGAGAAGCACAACTTGACCCTATATTGTCTCTATCAATTGCTTATCGAGAAGATGCCCGGGCAGATAAGATGGACTTAGGTATTGGGGTGTACCGAAACAGCCAAGGTGAAACACCAATAATGAGAGCGGTTCAGCAGGCGCAACAGCAGCAGTTGGATACACAAACAACCAAGGCTTATGTCGGACTAGCCGGTAATGAAGTGTTTAACCAGTCGATGATGGATTTACTTCTGACTGATACCTCTGCCCATACACGAGCAACTGCCGTTCAAACCCCGGGAGCAAGTGGGGCACTACGAATGCTCGCTGATTTGATGCGTTTAGCTCAACCTGATACTACGGTATGGATTTCAAACCCGAGTTATGTCAATCACAAACCTGTTATGGAAGCGGCAGGGCTGAAAGTGAGATTTTATCCCTATTTTGATCCAGCGACTAAGCAAGTAGACAGTAGCGCAATGCTTGCTGAGCTAGCGAAAGCCGGGCCACAAGATGTTGTTCTCCTGCATGGTTGTTGTCATAACCCGACGGGAGCCGATATATCTTTTGCAGACTGGATGGCCATTACAGAGCTTGCCAATAAAAACGGCTTCCTGCCTTTTGTTGATATTGCCTATCAAGGCTTTGGTGATGGTCTTGAGCAGGATGCTGCGGGCTTGAAACACATGGCAGACAATACTGAAGAAATGATTATTGCTACATCTTGCTCGAAGAATTTTGGTCTATATCGAGAACGAACAGGGGCCGCTATTGTGATTAGCGACAGCCTTAAGGTTGCGCAAAAAGCCAAGGGACGTATTCTAAATTTAGCGCGTTCTACCTATACTATGCCACCTGATCATGGTGCTGCTTTGGTTGCAACGATCCTCAGTGATCAGGAGCTCACTCGAACCTGGAAGCAAGAGCTAAGTGAAATGCACGGTCGTCTGTTGAGCTTAAGGACGGGTTTAACTCAAGCAGTACGTGCGCAGGGTTCCGATGACTTTGACTTTATTGAACAGCATAAAGGGATGTTTTCTGTTACAGGTTTAAGCCCCGAGCAGGTTGGCCGGCTGCGCGATGAATTTGCGATTTATGCCGTTGGTGATGGCCGCATTAATATTGCAGGTCTTCAGGAGCAGCAGCTGGACTATTTGGCGACGGCATTGCTGAGTGTTTCTAGTTAGCAATAAATATTGTTAGTGGAACCTATTCAATATCGAGGTGGGGGGCTATTTAGTTGCTCCCCATTTTTCGAGCATTTCCCTCAGCTCTTGTGACTGATATGGCTTGCAGAGAATATCGTCCATACCTGCGTTGATACAGTCTTGTCGCTCTGCCGATGTCGTGCCGGCGGTTAAAGCTAAAATCGGTTTATTGTAGCCGGACTCGCGCAGCTTTTTTGTTGCGCTGTACCCATCCATCACAGGCATTCTGCAGTCCATTAATATTACATCGAAGGACTGTTTGCTTAAAATCTCAATAGCCTGTTGACCATTATCAACAATTGTTGGATTCAAGCCCATTTTGGCAAGCATCAATTTGATAAGCATTTGGTTGGTTTTAAGATCTTCTACCACTAACACATTAAGCATATTAATTTGATGGTTTTGGAAGTGAGTGCGCTTACTGTCGGTGTTTGATGAGTGGTGGATTGACAAAGGAAGAGCCACGGTGAAAGTCGCCCCATCTCCTTTGCGGCTGGTAACTTGTATCTCTCCCTTCATCTGATTTGCCAATTGCTTACAAATTGCCAGCCCAAGGCCTGTACCTTCATGGGTACGCTTGCTGGAGATATCAACTTGAGTGAAGGGTTTGAATAGTTTACTTTGTTGATCTTCAGCAATTCCGCAGCCTGAGTCATTGACGTTAAACAATAGCTGATTATCATGCCAGTCGAGTTGGACAGTAACATGTCCTTTTGCCGTGAATTTGATCGCATTGCCAATGAGGTTTACATAGATTTGCTTAATTCTATCTTCATCGCCGATAAGCCAATTTGGAACTGAAGGGCTACAGATGATTTTAAAGGTAAGTTGCTTTTCTGATGCTCTAAACTGAAAGATATCTTCAAGCATTCCGGCCATATTGTGGCAGTTGAAAGGCTTTTCTATAAGCTCCAACATGCCAGCGTTGATTTTACTGTAATCCAGGAGGTCGTTGATAATTGCTCTTAGCAACTCTCCGGAATGGTTCAATGTATTAAGCAGCTTTTTTTGATGTGGGGTTAAAAGAGTATCATCCAGTAACTCGGCTGATCCTAAGACACCGTTTAACGGTGTTCTTAATTCATGGTTTATCATCGCTAAGAAATCACGTGTTGCTTGCTCAGAGGCTTCTGCTCGATTTCTTGCTGTTATTGCCTGTTCTAAACTCAGTTGTCTACCGATAGAAGATCTAAGCATTTCACTAAATAGTGACATATGTTTTTTAATGGTATGAAACCAGACACCAGTTGCGTTGATACGTGTAGCAAAAAAGCCCCGAACAGTATGCTCACTATCGAGTGATACCCATAAAATACCATCTGATTCGTCCCAATATACTTTTTCCTGGTTTAGCTGCTGTGGGCGTTGCCATTGCTGTCGTCGTCCAGAAGCATAACAAGTGTTGATGCCGACATCGGGTTCACATAATATCTCAATACAGCATGCTGTAACGGAAAGGTTATCGACCAAACTGTCCGCAAGCGATTGAATTATTTGAAATGAAGGGGAGTGCTTAAGAAATAATCTGCCATATTCAAGTAACAATGTTTCAATCTTCGCTTGATATGATAAAAGTTCAGAATCAACCTCTGCTTGCGCTTTTAGCTTTTCTAGAGAGCGTTCAAGTAGTTTCTTCGCGTCATACAGCTCATGGCTTTTAACTTCAAGTAGTTTCTCTGCCTCCTGCCGAGCCGATTTTTCACGCTGCAACTTTTTAAGCAGTAGAGCAATATGCTGATCTTTATCCATTTTTACTCCATGATTAAATCGATACTGAAGCGCACGTGACTCTGCTTTTTATTTATGGGTTCCATGGTAATTTGGACGTTCTGATGAAAATGCTTGGCGCAGCCTTTGATAAGCCCCTTGCAAACATGAGACATACAGCGAGCCGATTTATAGTCCATCAGCATATGGGATTTAGTTTCAGATAAAAAATCAAAGTGCGGTGGTGTCGCATCAGGATAGAGTTTCTTAACCTCTGTATGGATATGCTCTTCTACAGATTTAATAAAGCTGAACGTATCTTGTTGAAATTTATCCAGCTTGGGCAAGGTGCGATAGAGGCGGGGGAAAACGGCCTCACCATATATTTCCTGAAGTGTCTCTGTTGATATACCGGTGACTTTTCCTAAACTAATAATCAGTTTGACCAGATCATTATGGTCGTAACTGCCGACAGCTGTATAAACACCATCATCATTAGCTAGTTCGAGCATTTCTTGGCAAACTTCAAGGCCAAAGCTGTCTTCGACAATGTCTAAAAACTCAGTAAAAATGATTCCTTTCATTTTATAACCCTTCAGTAGCTCTTTCATCCATTATGGTAAGGGATAGAAGACGCGTCAAAAATCAATAACAAAGAAATGGGTATACAAAGTAACTGAGGTTAAATAGCAAGAGTGAAAGCGGAGAATTGAGTAAGCTAACTATCGTCAGAAAAGAAGAGGGGACCTTTCTGACGAAACGTTAGGGTATGTCCATAATTTTTTGGCCTACCTAGTCGCATCATTTTTCAGTTGCTCTGCTTGAAAATAGCAGTAGCGATAGCTGCAACTAAATTAAGGGCACACCCTAGAGGTTAACCGCGGGTGATGGCTAACTGAACGTTGTCGGAATGTACCCTGTTAATTAAGAAGCTTTCCATTTCATTAATAAGCTCTTTTTGGTTTGCCAGGGGAAGAGCATGCACATCAGATATAAGAGCAACATCATTATCTGGTTGAAAAATCATGCCACAAGTAACAGGTTTTCCTTTGTAGAAGCCTACAAATAATTGCGCCGGAGAGCCAGCTTCAAACATAATCTGGGTTAGGTACTCAATAACCGCTTCTTTTTCCTGCTCATTTTGCCATTTTGAGGACAAAATCAACGAGTAACGAATCGTTAATGGGTGGCAGTCAACTGGATAAATCGTTAGAGAATTAAGGGCTGTATCGGGAGTTGATGATATCAGTTCAGTTGACTGTTTTTGCTGGCTAGACTGGTATAGTGCCAGCCCTTTTTTACTTAGTGGCGTTGGGAATTCAGCCTCAGTAATGTGGCTGGCCATCCAGATTTTCTTTAATTCTATGAGTTGTTCAATCTTTGCCTGCATATCATCTGTTCTTAATTTAAATTCCACCACACCTTACCGTAAATTAGCTTGATAAGGTATGGGTTTTCAGACTGAGTGGTCAATTAATGGTTAAAAATGACGTCTTGGTGAGCGACTCGGTGTCTGTCACTATAAATGCCATCTGCAGCGCGTTTACCACAACTTACGATCATGGTGATTTCAGCCTGTTTAGGTAAGCCTAGTAGTTTTTTGGCCCGTTGAGAATCAAACCCTTCCATCGGACACGTATCATAGCCTTCAGCTTGCATTGCTGTCATGAATGTCATTGCGGCCAAGGAGCTACTTTTGTGCAGACAAACGCGGATATCGCTCTTGCTTACTTCACGAACCATAGGCTTTCGCTGTCCGAGAAAGTAACTAAAAATTTTACGTCCGATACCAAAAAAACCGAATCGGTCATTGTTATAAATGAAGGGAATAAGCTTCTCATAATACTTTAAAGCTCGCTTTGCCGTTGCGTCTTCTCGTCCATCAAAGGCCTGGCGAATATGCGCTGCGTTGATCTCTGCACGAGACTTCCATTTATAGGGAGTCACAACAAAAGCAACAAGTTCGCTGGCCGTTTTGGCCGCGTTTTGCCCCATGCAGATCTCAGCAAGTTGCTCCCGCTTATCTTCACTGATGATCCGATGAAACTCCCATAATTGCATATTTGAGCTATTTGGCGAAAGTGTCGCGAGCTCAAGAGAGCGACCGACTACTTGATGGTCAAACTCAATATTTTGTTCATACTTTCTTACTGAGCGACGTGACTGAATTAGTTCACTGAAAACGGTTTTAGAATTTGACATAGAGAATTAGATTAACTCAAAAATACAGGCAAGCTTTATCATAGCAATCTTGAGGTGGCTTGGATATAAGTGAAATAGAGGCTACCAACAGCACTTATTGCGAGTGAATTCCCATTTATCTGCGATATCTGCCATTCAGTCAATTTAAATACGATTTGTCACAAGGGAAACGTAATAACTCAGTAATTGAGTAATCTTATGCTTGTGCAAGCAATAGGCGATATCTTTGTTGAACTTGTACCATGGAAAGATGAATGAAAATACAATTTGCTAGGCTGTTCTGAGTGCGAGGTCTTATTTTTAGCTAAAAGACTGCGCCGTTTATAAGGGAAAGGTATTCACTGGCCGCTGAATCCTTATCTTAACGCATTCAGGCAGCCTATTTTTATGCGATAGTTCCATGCTGCTGTAAGCCAACTCATTGCAATAGTTGAGTCTTGAAATGGGTTTTCACCCCCATTTTTGCTGAA
Organism: Photobacterium obscurum; assembly: GCF_026191635.1. Taxonomy (GTDB): domain Bacteria; phylum Pseudomonadota; class Gammaproteobacteria; order Enterobacterales; family Vibrionaceae; genus Photobacterium; species Photobacterium obscurum. The sequence goes on along the minus strand of NZ_JAKRRW010000010.1, from coordinate 77,544 downwards.
ATCATCTCAGTCATATTTTTCAGTGTATGTATAATCGCTGTGTTTCATATTGTTGGTTGAGCGCATGGTGGAAAGTTGTGGGGTGTGAATGAATATTTTGAGATTTAATCTTACCGCCCGGGACATATGTATCAGTATCTGCTTATGTATTGGCATTGCGTTGATTACTTTCATGATAAGGGGCGGGGAATTTAGTCGTCATCTGATTATTGCGTTTGGTTATGGTGGTATTTGTAATGCAATCAGCTTGCTTATTCAATATTACTGGCCTTCATGGCGCTCATCTTTACACTTTTTCCTTGTTGTTGGAGGAACCCTTTTTCTGGGAACGCTCCATGCCATGATGTGGTCGGTTTGGTATCCGGTTCAAGATGGTGGGAACGACTTTTTTAGTCTGGTTGGTTTCTCATTGTTCTTCTCCACGTTGATTTACTATTTTTTCTACAATCGTGAAAAAGCATTGTTATATGAGAGTGAGTTACGCCAGGCAAGGTTGACTCAAGCTGAGCAAGAGAAAGCATTGGTAGTTAGCCAACTGCAGGTACTGCAAAGCCAAATCGAACCCCATTTCCTTTTTAATACCCTTGCGAACTTGCAAGTATTGATCGACGCAGACCCCAATAAAGCGAAGCAATTATTAGTCAGGTTAACTGAATTACTTCGGATCAGCCTAAAGAAGAGTCGTCGCGAATGGATAATGTTGGGGGACGAGATTGACTTGCTTGATGCGTACTTAGGTATTCAATCGATGCGTTTGGGTGACAGGCTGACTTATCGATTAGTCATTGATGATGACGTAGATAAGCAATGGGATATTCCCCCTCATATGTTACAACCGTTAGTTGAGAATGCCGTTTTTCATGGTATAGAGCCTCGTGAAGAAGGTGGAGAGGTTGCCGTGTTTATATCTTGCCACCAAGAGCGTTTGTTGGTTGAAATAAAGGATAATGGTGTTGGCTTCGAAGGTGCACCGCTCCAGCATGGACACGGCGTTAGCCTTGATAACATACGTCAGCGTTTAAAAGCACTGTATGGGGAAAAAGCATACTTATCTATCTCTGCACCTGAGAGTGGTGGAGTAACCACCAGAATAGAGCTAATTCCCGGAGAGTATTTATCATGATTAGCCAGCAAACAATAACTGCGGTAATTGCCGACGATGAGCCTTTATTGCGTCACCATTTAAATCGTTCGTTGGCTGAAGTTTGGCCTCAACTTGATGTCGTTGCCTGCGACTCTGATGGCAATACAGTATTAGCCAGTATAAAAAAACATAAGCCTGATATCGCATTTATAGATATTCGCATGCCAGGTCTCGATGGAATATCGGTTGCGAAGGCGCTTAATAAAATAGATAAGATCCCTGTTATTATTTTCATCACGGCTTACGATGAATATGCCATTCAAGCTTTTGAGGAACACGCTTTTGATTATTTACTCAAACCTTTGAATGAAAAGCGCCTGATGACTACCTGCGAGCGGGTACAGACATACTTTTCGGCTATTCATTCAGAGAACAATCGTACTGATGTTACTACTGTCACTGCGATTGAGCGTTTAGTTGCAAGAGTTATTTCTCCTCGCAGTCAGTATTTACGCTGGATAAAAGCAAGTAAAGGAGATGATATTTGCTTGGTCTCAGTAGATGACGTGAATTACCTGAAAGCTGAAGACAAATATGTCAGTGTATATACGAACGACAATGAATATGTCATTCGTACTCCATTAAAGGAACTAATCAAACAGCTGGAGCCTGATTTATTCTGGCAAATTCACCGTGCTACGATAGTTAGAGTTGATGCGATCGAGCGAGTGAAGCGTGATTTTGCCGGACGGATGTTTGTTTACTTGTGTGATGGTAAGGTAAAGCTTGCGGTGAGCCGAAATGCTCAAGGACTATTTAAGCAAATGTAAACCAAGTCATAATAGTTTACCGACGACTGTTCGTAGACTAATCAACTAACATAACAATATGTGACATTTGGATTGAGCAATTGGAGCTTATCTATGCAACTTATCGCGCTATGTTCCATTTATCCGTATTTATTACCGTTTATCGCATTCATACTCACTTATTTTTCGTTACATATATTCTGACTATATAAACAGCTGGTTATCCTAGCAATAAAATAACCAGGTGACCATTTTAATGAATCAAGAAGCACGCTGTCTTAGATTATAAAATAACGTTAGTTGGCACTAAACAATGAGACAGCCTTGGGGGAGAGGGGGATTTAATATCCCCCTGAACTCAATGAGGAAATATGATTGAATTTCAGCGAATACAAAAAACTTACAGTTTGGAACATTATCGTTATGATGCACTAAAAGGTGTTGATGGCTATGTTGATAGCGGTGAGGTTGTTGCTCTTTGCGGGCCATCGGGAGCTGGTAAAAGTTCGTTATTAAGCATTTGTAGCCTGCTAGATAACAACTATAAGGGAAGAGTTATTATCGGAGGTACCGCGGTTACAAAAACATCTTAGTTTGCTATAGATGTTCGCCGTGAAAAGATGGGGTTTATCTTTCCTGATTTCAATTTGGTCTCTGCTTACACTGTTTTTGAAAACATTGAGTTTCCGCTAATTCTTAATAATGTACCTAAGATGGAGAGGCTCGGTCGTGTTGTTGAAATGCTGAATAAGCTCGAAATTAGTCGGTTTTCTCATTTAAAACCCGAGCAACTAAGTGCTGAAGTCAGGCAGCGGGTAACTGTTGCTAGGGCGTTCATTAATCAACCTGTTGCGGTAATCGCCGATGAGCCAACGGCATATCAAGAATATGACGAAGCGATCGGGATCTTAGAGCATATTAAGCGGTTGGGGCAAGAGTTAAGTACAGCTGTATTGATGACAACCTATAATGCAGATCTTGCAGCACAGTGCGATCGGACTATTCACTTGCAAGATGGTTTCGTCGTTGAACATGTACCATTAGCCTTATTGAAGCGGAGAAAAGTCGCAGAGGCGCTTCCATGGGGAATATAGTGTTACACCTTAAGTTAGTGAAGGGTAGCTTGATTACTCAGTGGCGCTATACATTATTATTAGTTTGTTTGGTGAGTACCAGTGCGGTTGCATTGAAGCTTATCCGGACCTATGACTTTTGTACGTCTGAATCAGTAAGTAATACTCTACAAAAGGTGTGCTCGATAAGTCAGTTCATTCTTGTTGCGTGCTTGATTGCCGGAACGATTAAAATAACTACAAGTAAATTATTAGCAAATATATCAACCTTAAAAGTATTCACTATCATTGGGATGTATAAAACGGAAATGTTATTTAGTCTGGCGATGGAAGCTCTGTGCATTTCAATATTTGGAGTATTTATTGCCACCTATTTTGTACTTCATTATCAGTTAGTCGCTGAACCGCGTATGCTACTGATTGTGATTGAAGGGGGTATGATGGTGCTCATTGTGAGTGGTACATCACTGTTATCAGCTCTGTATACGGTTAGGGCAATTGTAGACAAGGAAAGGTGTTACCGAAGCGCCACTGCATCATAATGAAACTCAGTAAAAATTGATAACAGGCATAGGTAACAACAATTAATGCCCTTACTGTCGAGAAAGGAAAATACTCGCCGAGAAAGACGGCTTACACAAACGTATAGAAGAGTTTCAGCGACAGTTAGAAGAGCCTTCACATTATACTGAATAATCTATCTTTCAAATAGTTAAAGCGCCTCGCTCACAGGGCGCTTTTTTTTTGCCCTGTGCATTCATCGGTTGTCTATCAGCTTATATTGCTTGATAAATGCTTTAAAGTTGTTAGTTTGAATTAGTGGTGGTGTATTGATTATGTTGCATTTTTGGGGTTGATTGAATGCCAAAATGCAGTCGTTGAGGAGTTTTGTATGGATGGTGGACAACGTGATGTCACATTAAGGTTCCTCGCTGAGCCGGGTGATGTCAATTTTGGTGGCAAGGTTCATGGCGGGGCTGTGATGAAATGGATAGATCTGGCAGCTTATGCATGTTCTGCCGGGTGGAGTGGGAAATACTGTATTACTGCCTATGCTGGTGGTATTCGTTTTGTCGCCCCAATCCATGTTGGTAATCTTGTTGAGGTGAGTGCAAAGGTTATTTATACCGGTACATCTTCAATGCATATTGCTATTGATGTTCAGGCAAGTGACCCGAAAACCTTAGAAAGGCGGCTTACTACACATTGTATCGTGATAATGGTTGCTGTTGATGAACAAGGCAAACCTACCTCTGTGCCTGAGTGGGTACCGCAGACAGAAGAAGATAAGATGCTCCGTGATTCGGCGATCAAATTAATGAATATGCGCAAAGAGATTGGCGAAGAGATGGAAGCTCACGTTAAATATTTAAAATAGAGCCGTTGATCGCCTGAGGGCTTGACGATTTCACTAACTTAACCTGAATCAATAACAAGTTATATTCCTTTGTCTTTGTTGGTAATAATAATTAGAATCATTTGCAATTATTCGTGAGGAGTAGAATTGATGAAGGAATTGGTTGTTTTTGGTGCAAGTCGAGGTTTAGGGTTGGCCATTGCAAAGTATTATCGTGAGCAGGGGCATCCAGTAACAGCAATGGTGAGGGACCCGGATTCTGCTACTGAGTTAGCTGATGCCGGGGTCTCTGTCATAAAAGGCGATGGATTAAATCCTGAAGATATCGAACATGTATTGCGCCAAGCTTCACCAGACTCTTGGGTAATTTCAACCATGGGGAGTTTTCGTGCGAGTCAGCCAGTGGACTATATTGGACATCGTCACCTTATAAATCTTCTCGAAGAACATAAGCTACAGCGCTTCTTGATGGTGACGTCATTAGGCTGTGGTGACTCCTGGGCTACGCTTCCTGAAAGAGCAAAGGCTGCTTTTGGTCAAGCTGTCCGTGAAAAAAGCTTAGCCGAGTCATGGCTTCAGACTAGTCTGCTAGAATATACCATCCTGAGGCCTGGCGGCTTGCAAGATGGGGCTGTGAGTCAAAGCGGTGAATTGTCGCAGGGTAAAGAGGTTCATGGCCTAATTAGCCGAAGCGAAGTTGCGCGTTTGACGCTGAAATTGCTTGCTGACGATACTTCAATTCGCCAGATTTATGAGTGTGTTGATCCAGAGTTTGTCTATAAGCGCTAGGGTGTTTTCCTTAAATTATCCCTACCATCGTTATTGGTTCAAAATTCGTGGTAGCAATCGAAATGGCGATGGTCATATCTTCAAGCTATTTTGGGCAGCTAGCGCGGATTTTAGCCATAACACTCGGATGCGCTATTTTCTGTGTTTGGCTGCCTTAAAAATTGGACTGTTTTTTGAGTTCATATTCAGACCGGATTAGGTTTTATGCCCTAAACTGAAGGCTGTACAGTCAGAAAGGATTCAGTATGGTACAGAAGATCAATCAAGAAGCGCCCAAATCCGCACTCGTTGTCGAAGGAGGCGCGATGAGAGGGATTTTTGCGGCAGGTGTTCTCGACAGTTTCATTGATAGTGGTTATCGCCCCTTTGATTTTTGTATTGGTGTATCTGCGGGATCAACTAACTTGGCGGCCTGGTTGGCGAACCAGCGAGGCAGAAGCTATAAGGTCATCACTGATTACTCATGCCGTCCGGAATTTATCGACTTCAAACGCTTCATCAAAGGAGGCCATTGGCTTGATCTTGATTGGTTATGGGACATAACCATTAGAGAGATTAATATCGATGCCGAGGCAATGGCAAGCCAACCTATTCCGTTGTATGTGGTAACGACAAAAGTACAAACCGGCGAAGCAGTATATATACAAGCAACACCTGATAATTTGAATGAGTTGTTGAAGGCATCTTGCTCGGTACCAATAGCCTATCGCCAATATCCGCAAATTGGTGACGAACCGATGACAGATGGTGGCGTTGCTGATTCTATTCCAGTTGTGAAGGCTTATGAAATGGGGGCAAGAGACATTACTGTCGTTCTATCACGACCGCTTGGCTATACCAAGTCACAAGTTAAAAATAAGTGGTTAGTGAAAAAGTTATTGTCCGAGCATCCTATTTTGGCTGAAGCCATGATTAGCCGTGCAGATAGCTATAACCGAGCGATTGAATTTGTTAACAGCCCCCCAGAGGATTGCACTTTGCACGTCATCGCGCCGCCGGAGAGTTTTGCTGTCGGTCGGATTACTACCGATTGGAAAAAACTTAATGCTGGTTATCAATTAGGAATAGATGCATCTAAATCATTAAATTTTGCTGGGGAAGCAATGTGATAGAAAGGGCAATAGAAACAGATATTCCCGAAATAACGGTTTTGATAGAGGAAGCAATCAAGACTTGTATTGATGTAACTAACCATGAAGCTAACGAGCTTGTTTCTCAATGCGTAAGCAATATGCATTGGTGGCGAAATAATGCTAACGATACTGTGCATTTGGTATATCGAACTGATGACCGAATTGTGGGAGTTGTATTGATTAAGGAGTATTGGAATCTGGTGAGTCTGTTTGTGGCGCCAGATCACCATGCGAGAGGAATTGGTAAGCAACTCGTACTAGAGGCTTTATCACAATGTCGGGGTAAATCACCAAAAGGTATAGTGAAACTCTGTTCATCGACCCATGCTCAAGACTTTTACCGAACTATTGGCTTTCATCAGGTAGGTGAACCGAAAGCGTTGCCGGGAGGCTGTATTCCTTTTTCCTATTTGCTTGGTTAGAAGGTGTTATACACATTGAATCAGTACAGGCTGCAGTTGCAGCCTGTTTGTATTATTTTAGTTGGTATGGTGAATGCGAATAATTCCCGTGATGCTGTGAACAGGCAGAGTATGCTTTCTCGCGTGCGTTTTACGATACTTTAAGCAATAACGTTTTGAAGCAGCCTTATGGAGTTACTATGCAGTCAATTAAAAACCGCTCGCTGATTTCTTTTTTATGCGAGCCATCAGAAACAACCCTTGCCGTTGAGAATCCGGCGACGGGTGAGATTCTTGGTCACATTGCGACCCAAAGTCGCGATGAGATTGGTGCTGTAATTGGCCGATCTCATGAGGCACAAAAAATGTGGCAGAAAAGATCAGCCAAAGAACGCGCCGGCATTCTTCGTCGTTGGTTCCAGTTGATGATGGAAAACCAACAAGACCTTGCGCGTCTGATGACGCTTGAGCAGGGTAAACCACTGGTAGAAGCCAAAGGAGAAGTGGCTTACGGCGCTTCATTTATCGAATGGTTTGCCGAAGAAGCCAAACGTACCTACGGCGAAACGATACCGGCACCTATGGGTGATCGTCGTCTTGTGACGATAAAGCAGCCAGTCGGTGTGGCTGCTGCAATTACGCCCTGGAATTTTCCCATTGCGATGATCACCCGCAAGGCCGCACCAGCCTTGGCGGCAGGGTGTAGCTTTATTGCCAAGCCTGCTAATCAAACTCCGCTGTCTGCATATGCGACAGCGGAACTGGCTTATCAGGCAGGGATCCCTCGCGACTTGCTGACACTGGTGGTCAATCAGTCCAACAGTATGATTGGCGAGGTGTTCTGCAGTCAGCCGCAAATAAGAAAATTGTCTTTTACCGGTTCAACCCAGGTTGGTCGTTTGTTGCTTGCTCAATGTGCCAATGATGTGAAACGTACATCGATGGAGCTTGGCGGTAATGCGCCGTTTATTGTGTTTGATGATGCGGATATTGACAAAGCGGTGCAGGGTGCGATTGCATCAAAATTCCGAAATGCCGGGCAAACTTGTGTTTGTGCCAATCGGTTCTATGTACAGGACGGGGTTTATGACTCATTTGTTGATAAGTTTGTTGCAGTCGTCAAGCAACTGAAAATCGGTAATGGCTTAGATCATGGCGTAGTTATCGGTCCTGTGATTGAGGAAAAAGCAAAACACGGTATTCAGGCTCTTATTGATAGAGCTATACAGCAAGGAGCGACAGTAGCCTATGGTGATACGCCTCAGCCCGGACTATTTATGGCACCGACCGTATTGACGAATGTACAGCAAGATATGGATATCGTTAAGCAAGAGATTTTTGGCCCGGTAGCGCCGATAATTCGCTTCAATAATGACGAAGAGCTTATCGAGATGGCTAACGATACTATCTATGGACTGGCTTGTTACTTCTATAGCCGAGATATCGGCCGCGTATGGAAGGTAGCCGAAGCACTGGAATACGGCATGGTGGGAATCAACGAAGGCATCATTTCAACCGAAGTCGCGCCCTTCGGTGGGGTGAAGCAGTCGGGGCTAGGGCGCGAAGGAGCGAAACAGGGGATTGATGAATATCTTGAGATCAAATACCTGTGTTTTGGAGGTATCTAAGGTCCAATTAATCCGGTCATCATCAGTTAGCCGATATCAGTCCAACTTTAGTCATAATATTGGGTTCGTTGTGTGTTATGGCGTTAAAATAACGCCACAATATCAAAGAACTTTCGGTCTTCACCGATAAAAACTTCAACCGCATCATCGACTTGTTGGCCAGACAGGGCTTCTCCGAGTGGAGCTGACGGGGTAACAATGATGATTTCCTTCCCTTCAAAAGTGAGCTTCAGGCCACCTGCCGCAGGGCCAAGAAAGATATATTTATCGGTATCGTCTTCATCGACAAGATGAATCAAGCACCCAAGAGCGATGGGATCTTCATTAGCAAACGGCCTGGCATCTAGTTTGGCATATTTTGCGAGGTCTTCTTCGCATTCGGCTACCCGGTGAGCTTGTCCCTGCGCCAGGTAGGACGCTTCGAGGCTAAGGGTATCGTATTTATGCTCCGGTGCATTTTCCTCATGGGTCGCTGTTTCATAGGCGCGTGTTGCCGCGTCCACGGCAGCCTGATGAACATTTTTTAGCTCATCTATAATATGTTTGAGTAACAGCGCTTTATCCATGTATCTAATCATCTTTAATTGTCGGTGAAGAAGAGCATCGTACCCGAAAGCTGGCTAAATATCACATTTGGATAGGTATTCATGGTTTATCTTGTTTTTTTCATCAATACCGTACTAAGAGGTGGCGATTGAAAGAGTTAGCGTTACAAAGAATCGGTCTTGGTGGTAGCTGTCACTGGTGTACCGAGGCTATTTTTCGATCATTGAATGGCGTAACGCGTGTCTCTCAAGGGTGGTTGAGTTCGGCGGGCGATAACTGTTTCTCCGAAGGAATCGTTATTGAATATGACGAACAGGTCATTGATCTACAAACTGTCATTGAAATTCATTTGCATACCCATAGCTGTACCTCTATGCATGCATTACGTGAAAGGTATCGCTCGGCTGTTTATGTTTTTGAACCAGCACAAAAGCAAGCGGCACAAGAATGTCTTACCACTTTGCAGCAGGAGTTTGAACAACCACTGATTACTCGTGTTCTTGATTACCAAGCCTTTGAACCTTCAAGGGTGCAGATTCAAGACTATTATTATTCCAATCCGCAAAAGCCATTTTGCATTAACCAAATCACCCCTAAATTACAGAAGCTGCTGGAAACGTTTAGCTGTAGAGTTGAACCGGGCAAGAGGGCTGTGATCGAAGATGGCATCAAACAAAAGGGGAGAACAGCAATGGCAGAAGAAAAGGATTATACCGTAGAGCATGACAGAGAAAAGCATGAGTATCGGATGGAAGTCTCACCTGGGGTTTATGCTTTAGTTACTTATCGTGAGGAAGACAATGTATTGCACCTGACTTACTCTGAAGTGCCTTCTTCTATGAGAGGACAGGGGATAGGATCTATCCTGATGGATAAGGTTTTGAGTCAAATTCAATCTGAAGGTTACCGGGTGCTGCCAGTATGCGGCTTTATAAGTAACTATATTGCTGAACATGAAAAATGGCACCCATTGCTAGCAGATTAAAGCTCATCAGAAATTAAAATGGCGAGCTTTTCAGCTCGCCATTTGTTATTAACACCAAAACTAATCGCTTGTTACGTACCAATGATGCCGCCATCAGTACGGTTGACCTTGATGACAGAGGAGCGAGGGATACTATTACCGCCATCCGGGAAATGCGAAGGTGCAAGTTCTTCCCCTGGGTGCTGAACACCCACAAATATGGTCTTTTGGTCTGGGCTGAAAGTAAGACCAGTAATTTCATCGGCTATTGGGCCGGTTAAGAATCGACGCACCTCTCCAGTTACAGGGTCACCATAGAGCGTCTGGTTACCGAATATATACAAGTGACTTCAAGTTTCAGGATACGAGCAGAGGTGTGTTTTGCTGTTCTGCCTTAAACTTATTAAGGGACATCCCTAAGTAGTAAACCCGTTTTCTATTGTAAATAGCAAGGAGGCTAGTAAGTGACCAAACACGCAGTGAAGTACTGGAATGCTTTATCGGAATCGAGCCATAACCGTTGGCAACCTGTTGATGGTACAGATGGAATGATTGAGCAAGTGACGCTTAGCATAGATGATATAACCGGAGACTATACCCGCCTGACTCGTTTTAGAGCTGGGGCTGATACTTCTCCTTATGGCACTTGCCGCCATGCTTATCCGGAAGAGGTGTTTATTGTCTCTGGAAGGTTATATGATCAGGCGAACGAGACATGGTTAGAGCAGGGGCATTACGCCAACCGTTTACCAGGTGAGATTCACGGACCGTTCCTTTGTGAGCAGGAATGTATCGTATTAGAAATTTCGACGCCGAGTCAGGCTTGATTGTTCAGACCTTTGGTAGATATATGGGGCTAAAATCCCATATATCTACGCGAATTAGCACATCAACCTGGTGATACAATCAAGCCGAAAGGTTCAAGTAGTTGCTCTTGTTGCCAGTCACAGATCATGACGCCTTTGAGCTTTACATTTCTAGGGTCAAGTCCGGTTAGATCGACATGGCATAAGTTGCACTCCTCAACATCGAATTGCCCCCATTGCTCTTCGGAAAACTCACCGCGACTTAGATCTGAGCCTTTAAGAGAGGCACCGTACATGTTGGCCCCATTCCATCTATTTTCGAATAAATCACATTTCTCTAATCGCTGGTTTTCAAAGTTGGCATAGGCTAGGTTGCATCCAGTGATATAAACGGAGCAGAAAAATGTATTTTGAGTGATGTAATTACAGAAATTGGTCAGATTAAAATTTGCACCTTTCAAGTTACATGTTCTGAATTCGATACCAAAACACTGGGCTCCGACGAATTGCGCCATGCTCAAATCACATTCTTTGAAACTGGCGTTTTTTAGCTTGGTGTATTCAAAGCTGCAGCCTTCGATATCACCGTGCTCGATGAACTTACAGTCCTGGAATTCTGCATCCGTTAGATCTGCTCGGTCAAAGTTACATCGATAGAAGCTGCACTGCTTAAATTCAGAACCGGAGAGATCGTGTTTTGAAAAGTTTTCTTCAATAAAAGTCTTATCTGAAACAATCATACTTGTTACTTAGTTGCTATGTTTTGAATTAGTTTACTAGGGAAAGTTGTCAAAAAACCAGTCATTAAGCGGTTGATTTTACTTTTATTTTGCACTTTATCAAACACGGCTTTTAAGCGCCCTAGAGGCAGCTAGACGGCGCTAAATATAAAATTTTGCATAGGCGGTCGGGATCGCCCCTCTCAGCGTACTATGGAGATTCTGGTTGAACTGGTGGGTTCTGTGAAAATCAGAACTTAACTATGGGTTTTTATTAACATTTCCTTGATGATACCTTAACTCTTGTAGTGGCTTCAGCCAATTCACTTCTGCGTCAAATTCATTTAAAACGACATCCTCTCCTTTGCACATTTTCCATGAATGGAGCTGGATAGTGACCTTCTGAATTCTGTATCTTGAAGTAGATTGGCTATATGGCGAGTCCTGGAAAAACTGGACAACCGCTAATATGGTTTATGTTGTGTGAACAACGTATCAGTTTGGCACCGATATAGCCGGCTGCCGTTCAAGAGTTCCGTTCATAATCACGGCTAGATAGAACGAAAGGTTTGTTGATTGGTTAGAGCACGAAATATTATTTTGTTGCTATTGTTAATATTTAACTAATTAACCAACAAGAATCGATTAAATATTATCCATTAGCTAGTGATTTCCAATTAAACTTGACACTTCAACCACATAAATGATTTGATCTACATGCTCAAATTTTATTTATAGGACTAAATATTCTTGGCTGAAAGTGTGCCAAGTAGGATTCAAAGATGAGTAAACATGATAAATACAGTATAGATAATACGGATTACACGGTTGGACAAGACAATGTCCAAAAGTGGGGCTTTGATGTCCATAATCCTGTTTTCGGTGTAAGTGCTGGTTTGATAGCCTTGTTTCTGGTTGCTGCCCTGGTCAGCGATCCTGTAACGGCGAAAACGGCCCTTAATGGGGTCAAAAATAGCATTATTAATAATTTTGATGTGCTTTTCCTTTGGTCAGGAAACATTTTCGTCGTCTTCTGCCTGACTTTGATTTTTACGCCATACGGTAAAATTCGTATTGGCGGTCAGGATGCCGAACCTGAGTATTCACGCATGTCTTGGTTGGCGATGTTGTTCGCCGCGGGTATGGGTATCGGCCTGATGTTCTGGAGTGTGGCTGAACCGGTTGCGTATTATACCGGTTGGTATGAAACGCCTTTAGGTGTCGAAGCCAATACCCCTGAAGCGATTAAGGTGGCAATGGGCGCTACTATGTACCACTGGGGTTTCCACCCTTGGGCAATTTATGGAGTAGTCGCTCTTTCACTCGCTTTTTTTGCTTATAACAAGGGCTTGCCTCTTTCTATTCGTTCGATTTTCTACCCGCTACTGGGTGATCGCGTATGGGGTTGGCCTGGTCACGTTGTAGATATTTTTGCTGTTCTGGCAACGCTGTTTGGTCTTGCGACCTCACTGGGCTTAGGCGCGCAGCAGGCGGCGAGCGGTATTGAACATGTCCTTGGTATCAAAAGTGATATTACACTGCAGATTGGCGTGATTGGCGTTGTAACTTTGCTCGCGGTCTTTTCGGTCGCCCGTGGTATCGATGGCGGTGTGAAATTACTAAGTAACCTCAATATGCTGGTTGCCATTGCACTGTTGGTTTTCGTTGCATTGGTTGGTTTTTCCGTTTCGATGGGAACCGTGCCGACAACGGTCGCTGGTTATGTTGAAAATTTTATCCCCCTAAGTAACCCTCATGGTCGTGAAGATGAAACCTGGATGCATGGCTGGACGGTATTCTACTGGGCGTGGTGGATTTCATGGTCCCCATTCGTTGGTATGTTTATCGCGCGTGTTTCGAAAGGACGTACGATCCGTGAGTTTTTGACGGCTGTTCTAATTGTTCCGACCCTCGTTACCATTCTTTGGATGTCGGTGTTTGGTGGTCAGGCGATTGATCAGGTGATCAATGGAGTAGGGTTGTTGGGTGAGAAAGGCCTGACATCTGTGCCGTTGGCAATGTACGAGATGTTTGATGCTCTTCCATTTAGCTCTGCACTGTCGGTGATTGCCATCGTGCTGGTAATGGTATTCTTCATTACATCTTCTGACTCCGGTTCACTGGTAATCGATAATATTACGGCTGGTGGCAAGTTGGATTCACCAATGCCACAGCGAATTTTCTGGGCGGCGATTGAAGGTGCGATTGCGGCGGTGCTACTGTATGTCGGTGGTACGCAAGCTATTGAAGCATTGCAAGCCGGTGCGGTATCTACGGGGCTTCCGTTTACTATTATTCTGTTACTTATGTGCGTGAGCTTAGTAATGGGGCTTTCGACAGAACGTTTTCGATAATACGTAATATCTAAATAGTTAAGTACTAAAAACGCCGCTACTAGCGGCGTTTTTTTATCGGCGTGTTAGCCTTTCTTAGAGAGCTTATTGCCAGATTTCTGAGATCGGGGTATCTGGATCGAAGTGATACGCGATTTGCGCTTGTAGCAGTTCGGCCGTTGCCAAAGCATCGGTTAGGGCATGGTGAGGTTGGTAGGCGGGCAAGCCATAACGTCGTCGTGCTTTACCAAGCCTGACTGATCCCGGTTTTTTTCCCTGTAGTCGATTCAAAAAGCCACCAAAATTGTGTTGTTGTATCGCTGCTTCAATGGCTAGGGTATCAACAACAGGAAAGTGGATACCTTCATTAAGGCGAGTCTTCAAAGCACTATTCATGAACTCTCGTTCAATTTTCTGATAGTGAACAACGACAATTTTTCCGGCTAAGGCATCCAGCACTTTTTCAAGGATCCGCAGTAGGTCCGGCGCATCACTGACATCAGAATCAGTGATACCGTGAATAACAACGGATTCTTCCTCTAGCGGGCGGTGTGGGTTGACTACCCAATGTGCAGATTCGCGACATCGAATACGATGAATGTCGAACGGAACCAACCCGATACTGATAATTTCATCCGTCTTTGAGTCAAGCCCCGTGGTTTCGAAGTCGAGAGCAACGAACGGTACGTCTTTTAGCGGAGTATCACCACTGACCATTTCCGTGGAGTAATAATGTTTCAAACGTGTGTCTTTTGCATTGTTACCCAAGGTAGAAAAAAACGTTGGCCAATCTGGCGTATTACGAGTGTTTAGCAAAGGTCGCATTTTTTTGTCTTGCTTCATAATTAGCGCCTGTTGCCCTGATAGCGAAACTTGATAAAGTTCTGTGCATTACTGAGGATCTGAAATGCGGCCTTGAGGTTTCGGCGTTCGAAATCAGACATATTCTCCGGTTCGATACTGTTATCAGCTTCAATACCAGCCTCGATATCCAACGCTTGATGTCGGATACGCACCATGTAGATAAATTCCATGGCATCGCGCAAGTCTTGTCCTCGGCCCTTGGGTAAAATACCGGCTTCGATAATGTCATCGAGGCGCTCGAACGAGTTTTGTGAACGAGACCCGACAGCCAGTGCATGTACACGGACTAAATCTGCAAGCGGCGCCGTTCCGCGGCGTTTCAGGTTGATTGAGTTGTTGTGGCGGCCATCTTTTTCCATCACAAAGTCTTTGAAAAAGCCAAGCGGTGGAGTTCGGTTGATTGCGTTGCGAGCGAGGCAAGCTAAGAAGCGATTATTTTTACGTGCGCGACGTACAATGAAGCTGTTCAGTTGCTCAGCCCATTTCTCCCGCCCCCAAACACCATCTAAATCAAAGAAGATTGAACTGTTCAGCAGTGCCTGTGGTTTCGGATTGTCAATCCAGTCGGCAAAACAGGTTTCCCAATCCTGGCGTGTTTTACGCCATTCGGGATTTGTTGCCATGATGTCGCCAGTGCAGTAACTGTAACCGCATGCAGCAAGCCCGTCACAAACAAAGGTGGCGAGTTTGTCGAAGTATTCACCGTGTCGGGCTTCGTCGTAGCTATTGTCAAGGATGATAGCATTATCCTGATCGGTGACGATAAGTTGTTCATCACGAGCCATCGAACCTAGTGCGAGGAAACAGTAAGGTACCGGAGGCGGACCATACATTTCTTCCGCGAGTTCGAGTAACCGTTGCTTGAAGCTCCGCCCAATTACCGACATTGCGCTCCCGACCATATGTGCGTTGGCATCTTCATTTACCATACGGACAAAGCAGTCTTTGACTTGTTCCGACAGCACCTGCAATTCATCGACTGTTTGCTGCTGGAAGATGGTACTTACGAGTAACAGGCTATTTTGTGATTCATAGCGAACAATGTCAGTGAGGCCGATTACGCCAATAGGCTGCTTATTGCGTAACACGGGGAGGTGATGCACGTTATAGCGCAGCATGGTCAACATCGCCTCAAAAACATAGGCATTGTGATCCAGTGAAATGACTTCGGTCGTCATTACCTCTGACAGTGGGGTTGAGACATCAATACCACTCGCGAGTACACGGGTGCAAAGATCGCGATCTGTGATAATCCCGACCAAGTGTTCACGGTCTTCATCGTCGTCGGAAGCTTCAGGATCGGTGACCAGTAATGACGAGGTACTTTCTTCCGCCATCGTCTGCGCGGCGATTTGAATTGTTTCGTCTTTGGGAATTAAAAGCGGATCACGCGTGAGCAAGGTACGTACTTTTGACGTAGTAAGATCGTTAGCGTCGGTATGGGTCGAAACCACACTGCGAAGACGGGCGCTGTCTTCCACCTCGACAAAGTCGGCAAAAGTATCGAACTCTTCATACAGGCTGTTAAAAACATCTTCGGGAATGCAGTAAAGCAATGTATCTTCGATTGCTTTGGCGGGCATACGAACCCGGTTGTTCATCAGCAGTCCCATCTGGCCAAAGAGCGAGCCTTCGTCAATTCGGTTATAGAGTTCACCTTTACGGCGGTATATTTCTACTGTTCCACTACGGATCAGGTAAAGGTCATGGATATCGTCACCGAAGTTAAGGATCATATTACCGGCGCGGTAGTAGGACACTTCAATCTGTAGTGCGACTTGCTGTTGCTTTTCTTCAGGTAAGTTATCAAAAGGAGGGAACTGGCTGATAAAGCTTAATATTTCGAGCTGTTCTGCTTCCATCACAAGATCCGTATATCGGGAGTTATAGTGGGATTAGTATACAGGGGTTAGAGTCTACATGCTTTTACATTCAGGCTGTTACAAAAAGAACGATTAAAAAGCCACCGCTATAGGGGGGGGATTCTTCCTCAAGGTACTTTTTCATAAGGCTACTTTGATTGTAAGCGATTTTAGGCGCTAAATGTTTAAGCCCCACAAAATATCTGTTGGAGTAGCTGATTCTGATGACGGCAACCTGTTTTGTGCAGAATACTCTTTATTTGCGACTTGGTCGTTTCTTTTGATACCCCGCGTATGGCCGTGATTTCGCTACCATCATAGCCCTGAGCTAATAGGGCGACGATATTGTGCTCAGCTTGAGTCAGGCTGCCGGGTAATTTCATGATGCCTTTGGCTATAGAAGGGGAGCCATAAATACTCTCGAGTGTGTTTCTCGCGATGAAGAACTGGCTCCAAGGGATCATGGCCTGAAGCAGTTTTTGCATGACCTCTTTGCTTTTAGGAGAGAATGGCTGGCAATAGCGATGAAAGGTGATAGCCAAAGCCTGATCGGGCGCAATAGGGCATAAGCCACTAATTGAGTGGCGTATAGCTAGGCGCGGGATCATTTCTTCAACAAACCAACTGTCATCTATTCGTTTTAGCGGCAACATTTCTTGCAGAGAGACCATCTTCCCTGTGAGTGAGTGGCTCAAATAATGCTGGAGATAGACATCATCATCGGCATGGCGAAGATAAAACTCAAAATCGTTGTCATCAATCCCATGGTGGAGTACCCATTGCTTGCCGCGTTTCGGTGGAGCACCGAGAAAGAACAGACTTAGATCTGCGCCAACATACCGGCCGATATCTTGGACAACACGATTTAAATCGTCAGTCGATTGACCAGCTTCTAGTAATTCTTTCACCCAGTACTGAACCCGTTCCATGGATTTCTCCCAGTATTAATAGAGCTATTACTCATTAGAGTTGTTGAATAATGAGTACATTGCAAAAAATCATTTATGATATGTGATCTTTATCTGAAGTATTGCTATGCTGAGTCAGCTTGCATTCAGTATTAGCAGGCGGCTCCGAGGAGGTTTCTATGATGTATTCAGAGAAGGAAATGAATTAACATTCAATAATGATAATACTGAAATAATATTTAACGGATTTATGTAATGTCGCTGAGCCTTAATTCGCTATTGAAGGTATTTAAGCTCCTTCACATTGTTGGTCTCATGGGGCTTGCTATTTTATTTGCAACTGATTTGGGGCAGACAGTGAATGGAATGGTTGTTATTAGTAGCCTGTTAGGGCTTGGGGGAGTGATGATTTCACCTTTTCCTGTCGCCATCTTTATCCAGTGGGCGAGTGATTCTAAACAAAAGGATTTATAACAAGAATATGAAGTTCATTACTTGCACTTTTGATTTACATGCCGCCGCGATCCTGGATATTTTCAATGACGCTATTCTCAATTCAACGGCCTTATACGATTACCAACCTCGTACTATGGGCAATATGGCTGAATGGTTCGAATTAAAGGATAAAGCCCATTACCCGGTAGTTGGAGTTGTTGACAATAATGGTCAACTAATGGGTTTTGCTAGCTATGGCCGTTTTCGTGAGCAGCCAGCCTTTAAATATACAATTGAGCACTCAATTTATATCCACCATGAATTTAGAGGGAAAGGGCTAGCGAAGGAACTAATGAGCAGGCTGGTCTTGAAGGCAAAACAGCAAGATTATCATGTGATGATCGGTGCAATTGATCTTGAAAATAAGGGAAGTATTTTACTGCATCAAAAACTTGGCTTTACCCATACGGGAACTATTAACCAAGCAGGGTATAAATTTGGGCGCTGGTTAGATTTAGGACTTTTTCAGTTAATATTGAATACGCCAATATCTCCCGTTGACGGTTAAGTATTATTATAACCGCAAGCTTTATGCTTTTAAGCTTAATACTCTGATTTTTATACTTGTTTACCTTGTGTAGTGATAGTGTGATCCTATCATGAAATCATTATGTTGGATTGATTTCATATTTGATGAGGTACATTAGAGCTTCTACTCTTCATTATTCCATTTGCAACGGAAATAATAACAATGAAGAGATTGACTAAGGGAATTATTACGGCATTAGCAACACTTTCCTGTTCTGCTAATGCAGCAGTTGGTGAACACCCCGTTATTTTGATCCATGGCTTTCAGGCAGGCCAACTTCAAACTAAACCCGATAGCTTGGAAGTGGAAACAGACGGTGCGGCCTATTGGCGTGATTACTGGTTGGCAAAAGCTGATGACCGTATTGACTGGCCATCTCACGAGCGGGTAGCAGGTAAAATCTCAACGGATTACATCTGGCCGAAATTACAAGAGCTGTCACGAAAGCAGACTTGTTTAAAAGGGTGTATTTTCGTTACCCATTCAACCGGTGATCTTGTTGCTCGATATATGATCGATAATCAGGCCAACTGGCTTGAAAATTCCGGCCTTCAGCCTTTAAACATTATTGCCACTTTTGATTTTGCTGGGGCCGGTGGTGGTTCTGAATTGGGTGATTTAGCGATTAACGTCGCAGAAGGCAGTGGGTGGATTAATGCCGGCCTTAAGTCGGCTATCAAGCTGTGGTTAGGGGAGATTCCCGACAGCAAGAATACGGGTGTATTGAATGACCTGAAGGTAGCCAATGCAAGGCAACTTTCTCCTATGCCAGAGGGGCGGGTTCCCCGGGTGCGTTTCACCGGAGATGGTTCAGATTTTTTCCAATTGACCGCGGGCTTTCTGCCTGGGCACGATGACGGTGTTGTTGCCAGTCATTCAAGCTGTGGAGCTAGCCGCGCCGGCGACTTTAATAGCTGTTCGGTAAGTATTGCTTATGATGGTAAGTTAGCCCCACAGTCCAATGGGGTCAGTGACTTTATGCCTGATCATTATCCGCTACTGATGGGCGAGGGTTACAGTCATGGCGGTTTGATTAGCAATGCTTACAGCGGGCAGGTAACCGCGGCTAAGCCACAGGTGATGCTGACAAATGGTAAGGCGTTAACTGTAAATAGTACCGATGAAAAGTACTGGTTGACCGGTTATTACTATCGCTACGTGGATGGTTCTGAAAACCAAACCATGTCCCAGCTGGCCACTGAACTGCTTAACTAGGTGTACGGCATCGAGGGAGTCAGCTGGCTCCCTTTATTCTTTGGTTGTGATTAGTTAGTGAAGCTTATGAATAATAAAAAACGGGTGATATTAGCTGTGGTCGCGGGTACTGCAGCTCTAAGCACGGTTTTGGTAACCCAACAGAATGAACCGTCAGAACAAGTTCAAGAGGCTGATGTTAAAGCTGTGAAACCTGTGCTGGTTGAACCTAAAATGATGCCGGAAAGACCACTGGAGAAGGAAATCAACCATTCAGATCTGCCGGATGGAATGAAAGTGGTCGATGAGCCTAAACGGGAGCCATTGGCCCAACAGCTTGAAGTGATTTCGCAGGCCTATGCAGCTGAAATTAAATATCCGCCATATTCAAAACCAATTACAGAGAATAACCTGAGCTATCTTGAACCTAACTATTACAGTGCTGTTGACGTACCGGTACTCGATGGTAGTGAAACAGCCTCGTTATCTTTGGAAAAGTATCGTTATCTCTACCCCGAGACCGTCACAGTGTCACTAAATTCAAGGCTGGCGGTCAGTAATATTAAGTTTGAGTTCTACGAGCCAACGACCCAGCAGGTATTGACGACTAAACAAACAGATACCAAGTCGATCACAGTTAAGCCTGAAGAGAGCTGGCCGCAGGAAATCAGGGTAAAAGCGACTACTGATTTTGAACAGGGCACCGATGTATTAACTGCTGATTTTACTTTTTTTGTACCAACTGCCTATCTTGTGTCGGTGGGAGCCCCCTCTTCTGAAGGGGCGGATATGGTGCTCCCACTTAACTTGGACATCAAACAAGCAGGAATTTACCGGGTGAGGGCGAATCTGTTCACTCTTGAAGGCAGGGCCGTAGCGGCACTTAACAGCAAAGCAAAGCTTGGTGATGGGGAGCAAGTGATGAACCTAAAAGTGCATTCGAGTGTACTGGCAGGCACTGAGGGAGATTACCAGCTCAAACATTGGGTGATCGAAAAAATGTCCGGTTTTCCCGGCGAGAAAGCCTGCTATGGCACGAGCCCGTATGACACGATTTCTCTTGAGCCCTTTGATCTGCACACATTAAGCTATGAGCCTTACACGCCGAGTCCTGAAGAGCAGCAAAAATTGGAATTTTTACGCCAAGCTTCCATGAAGTAAATGTCTCTGACGCGACATCGCTTATTTCAACAGGTAATGTCGCGTTTCAATCACTTACTCAAATGAGATGCGTGAAAACGTATATGTTCCTCGATAAAACTCGCAATAAAGTAATAGCTGTGGTCATAGCCTTCTTGGAGCCGTAGCTCCAGCGGATAGCCACTTTCTTGAACTGCCGCTCTAAGTACCTCTGGCCTTAGTTGCTCACCCATAAACTCATCAGCGTCGCCTTGGTCAACAATAGCCGGAACAAACGTGGTTGCCTGTTTGATTAACTCGCTGGCGTCATATTTCAGCCAGTCATTCGGGTTGCTACCGAGGTAGGTCGTAAAGGCTTTTGTCCCCATGGGCAGTTAATGGGGTTGCTGATGGGGCTAAAAGCCGATACCGACTGGTAACGATTTGGATTTCGTAAACTGATAGTCAGAGCGCCATGTCCCCCCATAGAGTGCCCGGCAATTGAGCGCTTGTCGGAGACAGGAAAAGACGCTTCGATGAGGTGCGGTAACTCTTCGAGAATATAGTCATACATTCGATAATGCTTGCTCCATGGCTCTTGGGTGGCATTGATATAAAAGCCAGCACCTTGGCCCAAATCATAATCGTCATCATTAGCCACGTCTTCACCTCTAGGGCTGGTATCGGGTGCTACGACAGCAATGCCAAGCTCAGCCGCAACACGGTGAGCGCCTGCCTTTTGCATGAAGTTCTCATCAGTACAGGTGAGGCCGGAAAGCCAATAAAGTACCGGAACCTTGTGAGTTTCAGAGGCCTGAGGCGGCAGAAAAATGGCAAACCGCATATTGCAGCCTAAGACGTGTGAGTAATGACTGTACTGTTTATGCCATCCGCCAAAGCTCTTGTTAACACAAAGGTTTGTTATCATGATTCATCCTAGTCATTGCTGGTGAAGATGTGGCTAATCGTTGTTAACTGTCTTAATTCATTTATCGAAATGGATAACAGTACGGATACTTTCACCTTTGTGCAAAAGGTCGAATGATTTGTTGATATCATTCAAGCCCATCGTGTGGGTGATAAAGTCATCAAGTTTGAATTCACCTTTCAAATAGCGCTCAACATACTCTGGAAGCTCTGAACGACCTTTAACGCCACCAAAAGCGGATCCGCGCCATACGCGACCAGTTACTAACTGGAACGGACGGGTAGAGATTTCTTGACCGGCACCAGCGACGCCGATAATGACCGACTCTCCCCAGCCTTTGTGGCAGCACTCGAGGGCTGAGCGCATCACATTGACATTACCGATACATTCGAAGGAATAATCGACGCCACCATCGGTTAATTCCACAATGACTTCCTGA
Organism: Photobacterium obscurum; assembly: GCF_026191635.1. GTDB lineage: Bacteria > Pseudomonadota > Gammaproteobacteria > Enterobacterales > Vibrionaceae > Photobacterium > Photobacterium obscurum. The sequence goes on along the minus strand of NZ_JAKRRW010000010.1, from coordinate 55,564 downwards.
ATAGGCTTGTCATAGTTGTTCGGGTTAATACAATCAGTCGCGCCAAGCTTCCGGGCTAGTTCGAATTTGCTGTCATTGATATCAATTGCAATGATCCGAGAGGCTTTTGCCATCGTTGCACCAATGATGGCAGACAGGCCAATCCCCCCCATGCCGAAGATGGCAACTGTTGAGCCTTCCTCAACTTTGGCAGTATTCATTACTGCGCCCATCCCAGTAGTCACGCCGCAACCTAGCAGGCAGACTTCTTCCAGCGGGGCTGATGGATTCACTTTAGCCAATGAAATTTCAGGTAACACAGTGTATTCAGAGAATGTTGAGCAGCCCATGTAGTGGAAAATGGGCTCACCGTCTTTATAGAATCGAGTCGTGCCATCTGGCATTAACCCCTTACCTTGTGTCTCCCTGATTTTCTGACACAAATTGGTTTTACCTGATTTGCAATATTTGCATTCACCACACTCTGGGGTATAGAGCGGGATCACGTGATCACCCACCTTAACGCTGGTTACCCCTTCACCGACCTGCTCGACAATACCACCTCCTTCATGACCGAGGATGCATGGGAAGATCCCTTCAGGGTCTTCCCCCGATAATGTGAAGGCATCAGTATGACATACCCCAGATGCGAGGATTTTTACCAAAACTTCACCTTTCTTCGGTAGCATGACATCCACTTCTTCGATGGAAAGTGGCTGCTTGGGTCCCCAGGCAATGGCGGCTTTTGATTTGATAAATTGATCAGACATATATGTTCTCACTGTTAGGACTGACGGTAGAAGGTCTTGTTAATAATAGGCAGTAATTTCTTTGCTGTGAGCCTTTTTCCACTCAAGTAAGTATGTGATATCCAGAACTTTGTCAGCACGAGGTTAATCCTGCTCAAGAAACCATCAACTGATCCGTCATATGCGCGAACGTATTGATTTTCATTGAAGTTATGAAGAATTAATCCATAATACTGGTTATTTATCCAGTTAAAGAGACAACGGCTGTCTTAGAGCAGTATTACGCTTGTGAGTAGGCGGTCTTGTTCAGTGTGAAGACTTGTGGCTAATTTCAAAATGCATCTTGGATCGGCTGCTTTAACCAGTAGTTTGGCGGCCACTGCATTATTATCAGCGGGGCACATCGTTCCGATCACGGCCTTGTGGCTGATGTTTCTAGGCACAATGGGTGGGTTGTTGCCAGATATTGATTCAGATAACTCCACCTCGATGAGCACCTTGTTCAGGCTATTCGGTGGGTTAATTACGTTTAGTTTTGTCGGGCATATCTATCGTATGGTCTCGATGCTTGAACTGATCGTTTACGCTTCGTTTTGCTATTTTACGATACGGCATAATTTCAAGGCGTTGCTGGAAAAAATAACGGTACACCGAGGATGTTGTCATTCTCTGGCTTTTATCTTTTTATCAGGTATTGGTTGCGTCTCTCTGATCTATTTACTCGGATACAGTGAAATGACGAGTTGGTTATCAGGCTTGTTTTTGACTGGCGGCGGTATTGTGCATTTATTGCTTGATGAAGCGTACAGCGTGGATTTGGCAAACCGAAAAATTAAAATGTCGTTCGGCTCGGCCCTTAAGCTATGTTCCAATCGCAACCCGGTGATTAGTACTCTGCAATTTATATTGATTGGTGTACTGGTTGTGCAGAGTCCGCCATGGGCTGATACCTGGCATCAATTGACCAATTGGAGTGATTTTAGGTTAAAGCCTGACTGGTTAAACAGGGATGATTTCGTTGATTTTTTTGATGGTGTTGTTGAGTCGACAACGAATGCCATAAAACCTCGATAGAAAACATAGCTAAGTTTGCTGGGTGAATGAACATCGAGTAGGGTGAGCTGGGTGATGGTTAGGTACGCAAGTTGTGGTTATCGTAAACATCGTTAATGATTGATAATCATGTGGTACTTCACAATTCTCATTACGTTATGAACTATGATTATAAAAATGCTGGAAATATAACTTGTTGATATTATGGATAAATAAAATAGTATTGAATTTATAATATCCTGATGTGGTCATGTTGATATCAATTATCATTTAACTTGTTGATGATAATCAATATTTCAGCGTTGAGCCGTGCTAGAGTCTTTAGAATTTTGTTCGAAAATAGAAGGCTTATAGGCTGATTCATGCTGTTCAATCTCAATAACATCTCTGTACGGAAGCAGGTTTTACTTCCCGTTATTCTTATCTGTCTTATTATGCTGGTGGCATTTCTGGTGGTGACTAAGGAGTCTCGCCAACAACGAGCCTCATCACATGACGTCACGTTTCGTTCCTTGTCCGAAAAGAGCATTGCCCAAGATGTCATGGAAAATTCCTATCAGGTCCGAGTCAGTGCCATTTACAGCCTTTACGATCAAACGGTTTTAGCTAATCTAGATCAAGCCGTTAACGCTGGTTTTGAGGAAAACAATCAGCTTCTTGACCAGTTGAATCAAAATAATTATCTGGCGAATGATGTACGAAATATCCGTGAAAAGATGGTGAACTATCAGCGTTTCATTAACCAGGAACTTAAGCCTTTTGTAGCTCGAAAAAATAAAGGAGTTAGTACGGTCGCTGATGAAGAAAAGCTAGCCTCTCGATTCCGCTTGGTGGGTAGTGAGTTGATTGGCGCTATTAACCAGTTATCGGAGTCGGTAGAAGCCAGCGTAGAAATTGAACTCAACCAAGTGGAAGCTGATTACCGTCAGATGATGAAAGGCGTGATGGGGGTGATGGCCGTGATTGTGGCGATAGGGCTGATCATTGCCTGGTATCTATCTGGGCTTATTGTTAATCCGATTACGCTTGTTCGCGATGCGCTGCGCAAAGTTGCCCAAGGAGATCTTTCGGTACGCACGGATGAGCAAGGCAACAATGAAATTAGCCAGCTCAACCGTGATCTTAATCAGACTCTGGTGAAGCTGCAGGATACGATTGGCTCGCTTAATCGTATTAGTGAAGAAGTGGCTTCCGCATCAACAGAACTGGCTGAAGTGATGGTTTCTGCACAGAATAATGCACAAAGTGAGCTGAGCGAGATTGAACAGGTCGCTTCAGCGGTTAATGAATTGTCTAGCACTGCGGAGAATGTCAGTGGAAATGCTTCAGAAGCAGACACTTGTGCCAAGCAAAGCCATAAAATGGTGAATGAAGGATTGAATGTTTTTGCTCAGAGTGAACAAGCTAACCGTGATACATCTGCCAAAATGGCAGAGGCCGCTCAAGTTGTCACTCACCTACGCGAGCAATCAGAGCAAGTGAGTAAAGTGATTGAAGTGATTCAGGCTATTTCGGAACAAACCAACCTACTGGCACTGAATGCAGCCATCGAAGCAGCCCGAGCCGGTGAATCTGGCCGTGGTTTCGCCGTCGTTGCAGATGAAGTGAGAATGTTAGCCGCACGTACCCAGGATTCAACCCGTGAAATCCAGACAATCATTGAAGATCTGCAAGCTCAGTCAGCCAACGCCAATACCGGTATGCAAGAGTCTCTTAAGATGCTGCAAGAATCAGAGCAGCTGACAGGGCTTGCCAATGAAGTTCTGGGCGGTATTACCGATGCGATGGATATGATTGGGGATATGAATACTGAAGTGGCCGCTGCCGCGGAGCAACAGTCGCAAGTTACTCAGAGTATCAATCAGAATGTGGTGAACATGTCTGAACTAGTGAACCAGAATGTGGTGGGGATCAGCCAAAGTGCAACGGCGAGTGAAGAGCTGTCGCGTTTAGCCGAGCAGCAACGTAAGCAGCTGGCATTTTTTCGCTGTTAACCACTTACCATGAGCTAGCCTACCAGCAGGCAGAATGTCGATTAGGGATCTGAATAGGTCCCTTTTTTATTACTCAAATCCTACCTTATATCTTTGAATTCATGAGCTTGATCATGGATTGGAAACTCTCTTTTGCTCCGTTGAACACTTATCCCCCGAACGGGGGATGCCGCTATCTGAAGTTAGTTCTATAACCACCCATAAAGCTGTGTAATTAACGGTTTGGTCAGCAAGCTCTCTAGCTCATTTGACGGCAGGTTGTGGGAGCACCTTTATCGTAGAGAAGAGATACAAGGAACAGTATGATGAAACGACATCCTCTCGCTATCGCAGTAGGGCTGGGTACCTTACTGATGCTAGCTGGTTGCGGTGATGACAGTAGCGATAATGTCACTGTCGATCCCCCGCAGCCAAACCCTCAACCCCAAACGACCATGAGTGTGACAGCCATTGATGGTTACCTCAATGGTGCACTGGTTTGGCTTGATCTTAATAAGAACTTCGTACTGGATGGTGATGAGAAGGGGCAGGTCACCGGCGCTGGCGGCAAAGCTGAACTTGATGTTACCGGAATAGAATCCCCTGAAGCTTTCCCGGTGGTTGTTAAGGCTATACCTGGCGAAACCATTGATGAGGACTCGCCGGATAAGCCTATTACTACCGGTTTTGTGATGTCTGCGCCAGCAGGCGAAACTGAAGTCACACCATTATCGACGCTTGTTCATATAAAAATGGTAAGCGACAACACGATGACCCAGGATGAAGCACGTCAATCTGTCGCTGAAGAGCTTGGCATTAGTGAAGATGATGTACTGGGTGACTTTATTGAGAGTGATAAGGCCGAGGTAGCAAAAAAAGCATCGTTAATTGTGAAAGCTGAGGTCTTGCCTAAGACCCCAGAAGTGTTTGATACCGAAGATCTACAACAGGCTTATGATGCCACCAAGGAGTTGATAAAAGAAGTACAAGACGGGGAGACCGTTATTGTCACCGAAAACGGTGTAGTAAAAGCAACAGATGATGATGATGACGATGACGATGGTCATCCAGATACGGATGATGCGTTTCCCAATAATGATCAGGAATGGCGAGATCTAGATGGCGATGGTATTGGTGATAATGCTGATACTGACGACGATAACGATACGTATCTCGATGAGAATGATGCCTTCCCGCATGATGCTGAAGAATGGCTTGATTTCGATGAGGATGACATCGGCGACAATGCTGATCCTGATGATGATAATGACACTTACCTAGATAGTGAAGACGACTTCCCGAAAAATGCTGAAGAGTGGGTCGATGCAGACGAAGATGGTTATGGTGATAACCTAGCCGATAAATTCCCGGCTGATAAAACGGAGTGGGCAGATACCGACGGTGACGATGTTGGTGACAATAGCGATAAGTTCCCGACAGACGCTAATGAATGGGCAGATGCTGATGAGGATGGCTATGGTGACAACTTGGCCGATCAGTTCCCTGATAATGCTGAAAAAGCTGTTGCTGATGTGACCTCTTCATCACAAACAACTGGCCCGGTGATGGTTCATTTGCTCAGTGATGTGCGTGAGTTGATAAGCAATACGAATGTATTGATTGAAACATTAAATAACGGGGATATTCGAACCACTAAATCAATCTCATATTCGATAGCCGCAACAGGACGTTATTTTGGAGAGGAACAAGAAACTGATTTACTGCACCAGTCCGGTGACTTCAGCCGAATTTCTAACTGGGAGTATGATTTTAACCAGGATGGACAGGTAACGTTTGAAGGAAAGGCACTGGATCTCGGTACCCGGACGCTACAGGGTGAAACCTACTGGCGTTATGTCGATGAAGATGAAGCAGAGCCGGAGGGCGGCGATAATGGTCCAGCTCCTCGTGAATACGATGACCTGGACTTAGTGGCTCAGATAGATGCGAGGGATTTGACTGGTGTTGATATTATTCAGTACGTTAATGTTACTCGTGAGCTAGTAGATACTACAGAAACGATCACCACAAACGTCAAGCAATATCCGCTGAACGGTTTCGATTTTGATGCCGAGGAGTATTTCCCTGAATACCAATATCAATCAGCAGCCACCTACAACAACGATACGTTGGCTTACTTTGAGGAGGAGCGGGACTGGAATGTCGATGGTTTAGCAAACGTCAGCTTCCAGTTAACTATTAACAATGAACCAGGCTATACCTTCGCCTACCAGCGTCCGATATGGGCAAACCCCCACAGTGCTGATTTTGAAGAGTACTCACATTATACCTATGTACAGGGCAAAGCAGGTGAACTTGGTCCGCAATGGTATGAAGTTAATCGGCAGGTCAACTGGCAAGATGGCCTAAAAACAACGCTTCAGTCTGGCAAGCGATATTTGCTTGATGAGACCGACGGACGACACCTTAAGTTGGTTAATGAGACAAATCCTGATGGGGTGCTATTTAGTCAGTACCAGACTCTAGACCGCGAAGTCAGTGAGTTTGAAGTGGTCGAGACATCCAATTGGACGATGTTTGCGATAGATGATAGCTACTTTGGCCAAGACCGTGAAAACTTCACTGTATTGGCAGATGATATGGGACAGGATTATAAGATTTTCCAACGCTTGGATAACGGGATGTGGCTCGGACACCGATTCTCTGAATGGGGAAGTCAGAACGTCGTTGACTTAGCGGGCCAGGTTGAGGCGCTTCGAGCACAAAACTATGAGCTGGCCCAGATAACAGCGGCAGAGCTGCCGGGGTTGAGCGACTATGACGGCAAAATCTTAACCTCATCATTCCGTATTGATGAAAACGGACAACCGGTAACCTGGCATTTCATTACCAACCATCCGGTAATAACAGGCAGTGAAGACGGTAGTTACCAGCTATTGGATATTACCCTCACTAATAATGGTATTAAAGAGGGCTGGTTGGTTAACGATAACGGCGTTGGCACTATCGTTATTTCGGTACCGTTTACCGATGATCCTTGGGATTGGTATAACGCCTATTGGCGCATGATGGTCGAAGCGGATAGTCTCAACGTTAATCAGGAAATGAAGACCTATAGTTGGACCAGTTGGCTTGGAGAGTTCTACCTTGATCAAGCGCAGGCAAATGCTCGTGCTGAAGAGCTGGGGGTCGGAGTCAAGGAGTACACTGTATGTTCAGAAGGCGACACGGGTTGGGATGAGGAAAATGATATTCCACTGGATAGCCCTAGTTATCAAGATTTCTTGGCTAGTGCAAATTCCTGCCAGTATGAGCCAGCTACTCTTGCAGATGTCGGAGGTTCTGAAATCTACCGTCTGAACGGCCGTAATGAACTTCGCCACTGGGTGTTCAACGAAGATGGTACCGGGCAGTATTTCAGAAATGGTTACCCGGACGGTGAGTTTAGCTGGGTGATTAACGCTGATGGTGTTGTGGTGGTGGACTATGGCAATGGAGATCTTGATTATTTTGCTTACGTAAGTAGTGATGATGAGCGTATCAGCTTCAAGCTTTACAGTGAGTGGACGGAAGATGAGCAACCGCTGACAGATATCTGGTCTTCTGGTTTTACGTTTGCCCGGCCTGAAGACTATACCGTTCGTAGCTGTAAAGTTGATATTCCAAATGCGACAGAGGAAGACTTCACCAATGCGATTCAGTCATGCGGTGGTCATTACGTTGTAACCGAAGAGGATGCTGCGGAAATTGCCAAGACCATGTTTGTTCGTATTCGTGGGGCTGGTGATACGCGGGCCTATCAGTTCAACGCCGATAACTCCGTTACCTACTATCGCGCCGGTGAAAAACTGGAAAGTGCCACCCGTACCTGGGCTCGGACGGATGAAGGTTATCTGAAACTCATCTGGGATAGTGGCAATCAAGATGAATATATGTTGTTGGCTAACCTGCTGTACTCCGATGATCAAAGCAGCTTCGTGACTTATGATGTTTATCAGGAAGATAACGAGCTGATTCGTGAAGTTTGGAGCTTTGTGTTCCGTGAGTATGACGATGAAGCGATAATGGGGTGTAAAGAGGGGGATAGCTCTTGGAGTGAAGAGAACGATCAACCTTCTTCATTTAACCGTATCTCGGATTACTATGACGCGGTTGAGCAATGCCTTGTTAAAACTGATGACCGAGTGCTGAAGTTTACCGAAGATATGTTGGTTGGTAAGAATGATAAGACGTCGTTATGGTCAATCACTGTATTCAACGGCTACGACAATGACGGTAATCCGATTTATGAGGAAGACGAGCAGATACGATTCAGTCCAGATAGAACGGGTGCTTTCGTAGATGCTGAGGACGGGGATTTTGGCTTTAATTGGGAAATTACCGATGGCCAGTTAGTTTTGTCACTAACCCATAACGAATACCTCGGTTCGTCTGAAGTTGTTTCTCTTGTTGAAACAGACGGTGAATATTTCGCTGCGAAGTCTTTCTGGATTGATACGTCTGGAGAGTGGAGCAATCCGGCACCTGCGGAAGGCGAGGGTGAGATATTTGGTTATATCCTGAAGCAAATTAGTAAGGAATAAACGTAAAATTAACCGAAGTTTTGTGACTTAATAGCAATATCCCCCTATCACTTGTGGTAGGGGGATATTTTATGTTCTAGAAGTTAGAACCTAATGTCAGCCAGGGTAATACGATGGTGATGCCAGTACGAATAGTAACGGGCATAGAGGATTTGTTAGGGGGCGGAAGCAGCATACTGATCAATTTCCCTTCTCTGGCCATGAATTGTGGATTGAACTCATGGCCTTAGAATAGAGAGAATTAATGACGCATTATTTTGGAGTTGGTTTTCTCCGGGTGTTTCAGCAAATGGGTATGCCTGTTTGTTGCCGTTTGTGCCATATCGCCAATGATTCGGCCTAAGTCAGAAGTATCTAAGCACTCTACAATGAGGGGCTCCCGCCTCAGATTGACACCTAACTCATAGTGGCACTCTCTTTCCGGATAGAAATCTATGTCTGATTCCCTAAATTTTTTACTCTCAGTAATTTCATTGAACATTGAAGCAACGGTGTAGCAGAAGACATCGTAAACGTCGTTAGTGCTTCTGGCCATGTTGATTTTGTTTCTAAAATCAGGAGCATAATTTTTTTCCAGCTTGGAAAATGAAGTGTTAGAGGTCATACATCCTCCTTGTGACTGTCTGTTGGCTCCATTTAACTATAGGACGCAAGCATATCTCGTCAATCTAGCCACGAATATCGAGCGATACGGTGAACTTGATTACTTGGTTAGTCTTTTATATTACCCTAGTGACCTCAGTGCCTGCGTAGCGACTGAAGCTACTCGGAGATAGCCAATTACCAGAGGTGCTTAACTGTAAACACCCCAGTCTCTTTTGACGAACCAGTTAGTTGGCCAGGTAATAAACTCGTCTGGTGAAAACTCGTCATTTAAAACTTCCATCGCAACTACACGTTCAGGGAGCAGCGATAAAATATGGTGTCGTTGGTCACTGTTGTAGTCCCAAAGGTGATACCTGTCAGATTGATTATGCGCTAATCGCCTGGGACCGAAATCCATTGGCGCACAGACTTTCGTCAACTCTTTACCGTCTTCTTTAGAAATATAAGTTAATCGGATTTTTTTCTTATCTTGGATAGCATGAACAAAATAGTCCTGATACATGATCGTACACTCCCAATGTATGTGTTATCTATTGCATATCGTAAATGAGGGCAGTACGAAAAACTGAGAGAATACTCTAAAAAGTGCCATAGACTAATGTCTGTTCTACGTGGCCCTTAAATGCGTGTCATTGCTTGGGCATATTATCGTCTATTATGAGTAAGATATGCCCCAACGGCGAAACTAGCTAATCGTAATGCTAGGAGTTGTCCTGATGCTAGATATTGATGCCCGAAAAGTCGTAGAGGAAATTAAATTCTATATTTCTAAATTGGCAGATGATCAAAATAAAAGTTGTGTGGTACTAGGGCTTAGTGGGGGAATTGATTCTGCGGTGTTAGTGACGCTCATCGCCCGTAGCATTGGGCCTGAACGGGTTAAAGCGTACTTTCTGAAAGATCGTGATAGTGAAAAAGAATCTGAAGTTAATGCTCGTAAGATGGCAGACTGGCTGGGTGTTGATCTCAAGGTGCAGGATATCTCTCCGGTAATGGAGGAAAAAGGGATATACACCCCGTTGATTATGCGATTAAGCACAATGGCTCCATCTTTGAATCGCTTTCTATTGCGTATGTATTTGCTGATTTTCCGAGAAACCCCGTTTATATCATCACTTAAAGCTGGCTGCGAACATGTCCAGCGGAACCTTCTTAATCGCATGATATATAAGCTGCTTACTGTCCATCTTGAAAAGAGCTTTATAGCGCGGCATATCTACCGCCGAGAGGTTATTGAAAAAGCTGCAACAGATTTAAATGGCCTGGTATTAGGAGCGGGTAACTGCTCAGAGTTTCTCGTCGGGTGGTTTGTGAAAGGAGGGATCGATGATTTACCAATTCAGCCTATGCGGGGCTTATACAAATCCCAGATATGGCAGTTAGCAGAGTACCTTGAGCTTCCTCTTAAAATTCGCCGGCAGGTACCATCTCCGGATATGATGAGGGGGATCACTGATGAGTTTGGTATCGGAATGCACTATCGACGACTAGATGAAATCCTCGATTATATTGACAGGGGGATGAATGACAGTGAAATTCATGCTTGTGGGGTTACAGACAAAGAAATTAAGTATGTACACGACATTCGTAGATTTTCAGATTGGAAGCGAAGCTCTTCCCACATTAAACCACCTGTAAGTGGCGGTGCAGGGAGTCCGTTTAGGTGCAATGAAAATAGTATCAATGAAGATTAAAATCTAACTAAGAGAAGAGTCTTTTATTAGTGTGATTTCTCCGCTCTCTTCGATATATCTTAGTTTGTACGACGAGTTTTTAAATGTGTAAGTGCACATATTACCATTTCCCGAACCTGATATTTCTATTTCGTCATCGCTAAACGTTAAACTGGAATCGGGCAGTAATTTACTAAAAATCACGTCACACTTTTGAATCTCTTCGCTAATTCTGGGGTAGCCGTATTTATTGAAATGAAGGTTATAAATCGTATATCCCCAATCACCGCCTTCCAGACCGTCAGTAGTTCGTTCACCATCAATCATCCATTTGCTATGGAACAGGGTGACTGCTGACTGGAATGAGCCTTTAAGGCTCAAATAGGCTGAGTCTCTAGCATCATCTTGAATATTTAGAAATCGAGGGGCAGCAGTAACCGAAATTATGCCCAGCAGAACAATAACAACAACTAATTCGATTAACGTAAACCCACGCTGATACTTCATTAATTCAACTTCCCTGATGCTACCGTTCTCTCAACATATTATAAATATTATGCATATTTATCACGAAGGATGTGAATACTAACACATAACTTGAGTCTATGTAATTTGATGTGGGTATAATTTTTGTGATTGCATAATGATTGTGCAATTTTATTTACTGATGCATCAATAAATATTACTCTTAATATAGTTAAGGATTAGCTGAACTATTATCTAACCTGATAATAGTTAGAGCGTTATATCACGCTGTGAACTAATAGGCAGAATGTGCAGCCCCATATATATATAGTTATTTCTTTTATTTATATATTGATTTAAGGATTAATATGGCGTTCCTACATTCTTTCTCGGGGAATCGCACTCGCTGTAATTGCATCGCTCTTTTGTTCGCGGCGTTATGCTCGACCGGTTCGGTGGCATCTTCGGCAATGACACAAGAGCTGCCATCTGGTGAAGACTGGTTGAATCATGTGAAACAAGGACTTCAACCATACTGGATGATGGAAACCGCGCAAGGCATTCCGATGGGTAACTTCCCGACATTTCGCTGCGATGATGGTAGTGTTCTAAATGTTAACCAACCCTGTTCGGAGTTAGATAAGTCGTGGATCAGCCCCTATTTTGACCGTGATTACACGCGTATGAAATCACGTCAGATATATGCCTATGGTGTGATTTATCATCTAACCGGAAATGAAGACGCACTGAAACTGGCAAAATCCGGTGTCGAGTATTTATTGACACACTTACGAGATAAAAAACATGGTGGCTTTGTTACCTTTACAAAAGATGGGGAACCAGGCTTAGAATGGCAGCAAAGAACTACTCAGGATCAAGCTTATGCAATTGTTGGTCTGGCTTTTTATTATTATCTCACCAGAGATCCTGTGGTTGAACAGGCATTGATCGATCAACAGAAATTTATTTTTGACCATTATAAAAATACAACAACTAATGACCTGTTGTGGGTGATAAAAGACGGTGATGAGCAGAGTAGCAAGCAACGAGAGCTGGTAGCCCAGCTTGACCAGATTAACGGATATTTGCTGCTATTAACGCCGTTAATGCCAAAGTCGGTGCAGCTGAAGTGGCGAGAGGACCTCTATTGGCTAACCGATCAGATGGTTAAGCAGTATTATTCTGAAGATGAGCAACGCTTTTATGGGGCAGTTCATCATAAGGCCGTTATGATGCCGGATGCGAGGCATAATGATTACGGGCATACTATTAAAGCGTTCTGGATGACGTATTTAGTTGGACGTTATTTTGATCAGCAAGGGTGGCAGGCGTTGGCTAAACAAGGGATGCGAACCACATTAGAGCGTGCCAGTTACTTAATGCCAACTGAGCAAGCGAAACCATATCTTTCTCAGTCGTTGTTTAGTCAGTGGCAAGGTCTTGATGGCGTGCCAACATGGAAAGCCGGTAAATATAATTATTATATTTCATCATGGCAATGGGCAGAGTTGGACCAAGCCGCAATGACGGTTAATTTATTTGATAGGTCAATGACCAATCAGCTCTATTATACGCAAAATCAATTTATGGATGTCTGGGTTGATCACCAATACGGTGGTGTAGGGCTTGAGCCAAAACGAACCAAGGCGTTTCACTGGGGTAATGGTTATCATCAGTTTGAACATGCACTCGTTGGTTACCTGACAGCGAGACAATGGCATAATAAATCTGCGCAGTTATATTTTGCAATGCCGAGTAACTACAGCGGAAAAATTGAGCCTTATTATTACCAAGGTGATATTGAGTCGCGTAAAGAGCTTGGGAAGCTAGCAGGGTTTAATGGGTTGAAAAAACAGCTTATCAGCTTTACTAATGTTACCCCGTAATACCTGTAAATAAATTAGCGGTATATTTTTTCGAATCCGCCACCACTTATTCAGATTGGTACCATAGGAAAGTTAATAACTGCCCCGATAAATAGATAAACCCTGCGACGGCAGGGTTTATCGTTAGATCCTTAGCTCCAGCGGCTGTGAATTACGCGAGCGATAGTTTTTCCCCAGCACTGGTAGATTGCCGGGCCGGGATGAAATCCGTCGGACGCCATGTGATCCGCGCTTAATTGGTGGTTTATTTCAACTAACTCGCAGTCCGTCTGTGTGGCTGTCCACCGGCTCAGTTGGTGGTTAAATGTTTTGGCTTTGCTACCTAGATACCAGCGTAAAGGGTGAGGCAAGGCTGGGAATTTTTCCATCGGTGGGATTTTCGTCAGTATGATCTGATGGCAGGAAAAGTGCTGGCGAATTTGACTGATCAGCGCCTTTTGCTGTTGGATCCATGATAACGAGCTCAGTGGCTGAGTAACATCGTTGACACCCAGTGAAACAATAACAACGTCATAGGGCTGTTTGGGATGCTGGGCTAGTTTCTGGCGGGTATCTTTTGTGGTTAAGCCCGATTGTGCCAGTAGTTGCCACTCTAGTTCAAAATGATCACATAATGCTCTGACAAGCTGGCCAGAAAGCGCTTGTGATTGACTCTCGGCACCGACTCCAGCAGCCGCTGAATCTCCAAGTAATAAAATGCGGAGTTGCTTTCCCTGGCCCACACGGCCTTGGCGAGGCCCGACGGCTTCCTCTAATTTTGGGGTGATTTTTCGAACATAGTGTCCTTGAGCAATAAACACCGGCGCTAAAAATAGCAGTGCCAAATGGTGGAGCATGTTGTTCTCCTAGCGTTAATAGAGGCAATTGTGCATGTTTAAGCATAGGATGAATTTTTCGGTATAGCCTCATACTAACTCTAAGTTCAGGGTATCGCCATTTATGAAATGCAGTGCTAACCGATAACATTTTTTGTGTGTACGGTGGATGATATTGATGAAGCCGGAATGAATTGATAGATAAAACGCTTAACTAGAGTGTGCTCCTCAATAACGATGGTGCAAATAATTAAGGGGCACACCCTAAGCGTTATTAAAATTGGGTCTCCCTGCTGGACTCGAACCAGCGACATACGAGTTAATATTGCATAACCCGCTGTTCTACCTACTGAACTAAGGGGGAATTGTCTGGTTGTTATTAGCGAAATCTAAATTCGTTGCTCTGTATGATTTGTAGGTCAATTTGTGTCTTAATGCAAAACTGATTTGATATTTTTTGTGATTTTTTACTAACTTTCCTTAAAGCTTAAATTCCCCCGATACCTTATAGATAGCTCAGTTTTGTGATGTGAATAAATCGGAGAAAAAGTCTATCATTTCAGTCTCAAAGGTCGGTGTTTGTTTCTGATGTACCGCCAGAGGAAAAATATTATGTTCGATAACTGGACGACTATTCTGGCTGATCTATACTAACTAATGAAAAGCGTTTCTTTCTGCCAATAGGTCTTTTGAGATGAGGGGAAAGAGTAGCAACCATGCAAGTTTCTGGGCTTGTAGCATGGTCAACGAGAGAGAAGCAGAACCCTGTAATAGCTAACTCTCGACGCGCTTTTCATACTCCTGTCAGAATTGAAAGATAAGAACCCGCTGCGATGCGGGTTTTTTTATGGAATTACATTACACCACTTGTTCAAACTTCCCATTCAGAGCCGGCTTCGGGTGGCTTGTTGGCTTCCAATTTTTCATCAGCCCAACTCAGAGCCGCCATTACACTAGGAAATCCAAGGGTACTGGTCAGAAGAATAAGCGTGTGGCGAATTTCTTCATCGGTCGCACCTGCTTCAAGTGCTCTTTTGGTATGGCTGTGTACCGCGCCTTCAGAACGTATGGCCGCAGCGGCTGCCAACTGAATGAGTTGCGCGGCTTTTTCATCTAATGGACCATCCTGCTTAGCCGCCTTGCCTAATGATTCAACTGCACTTAACAGCTCTGGATGTCGTTGCTTAACTTTAAGATATTGTTTAGATAATTTGGCAGCCATGAGTTTCTCCTAACAAATTAAAATTACCACTTAGTATAGTCAGCTCTAACCAAGTGGAATTTTCATTGTTGGCAAAGATGGGTAGTCCTCATAGTTTGATAGCAGTTTTATCCTCGAACCAAGCGGCTAATGAAAGTGCCTCAAATGTGTTTGCTGATGTAATCAAGCGCACCTGTAATCGCGGTGACCTGGGCATTATTACATTCTAACTCTGTAACAAGTGGGCTATCAGGGTAGACCTCAGTTGTCGTGCAGTACTTACTGTCAGTTAAGCCGCTGCAAAGACCTAGTTTTTTGGTCGGGTAGTTGATCACACCTGGTTGGGTAATAGGCTCGCCGATGATTTTGCCTTCGTTATCTGGTGGGGCAATGTGTGTGGTTTTTCGTACTGACTCGATAATCGCTTTCTGAAAATCATCCATAGGGTTATCGGTATCGCCTACCAAATAAAAGCCATCAGGGATCATTTCTTCAATATATTCAATGCCGTCCCGAGCTGCTAGCGCAGGTCTGAATTCGATTTCGTCAGTGTTTGTTGTTTCATGTAAATCGATATGGGCAAGAATTGGGGTATTTAATGAGTCGACTAACTGAATTAATGCTGCAGATTCCTCAGATGGACTGTCTTTGTAGAAAGAGCGGTTGGGATCGATTGCATTAGGGTTCCAACGGTTGATCGTCTCGTACCCCCACGGGCTGACACATGGAGCTACGATAATGTTGAATTTATCGCAGTAGCTATCGGCTTCAGTGTCGACGAAATTGATTGCACCATGGACACCACTTGTTTCGTAGCCGTGCACGCCACCAGTGATCAGAACGGTAGGTTTATTGTTATCCCACTTGCGTGTTTTAATCGCAAAGAGAGGGTACTTTTCAGTGTTGTACGAAAGTGCACCATACTGAATCAGGTCAAAGCGTTCATCCAGAGGCTTAAGTTTTGTGACGACTTCACCCTGATAGGAGCGTTTTATTGTAACTTGATCAAGCCAGGCGGCTTTATCGTTATCGGTCCACTTTTGACCTGGAATACCAATTGGATAGCGGTGTGTGCTGATCATTGCTGTGCCTTGTGTTGTCGTTATTGTTGCTCACAGAATAAAGCACTGTTATGGGCTCAGGCAATGGTCTATATGAAAGGGAATGTAAGTGAGAATCTTCTCATGCCGTGCCGGTATGAGGCGTGTAAAAGCTTATAAACGTACCGAAAACCCAAAGTATTCGGTACGTTTTTATTCGAGTGGTTCCGCTGTGCATGGGATATCAGTATAAGAAGAGCGATATGATTTCCGATCACTCCATGGTAAAGAAAGTATCATTCTCAGAAAGCCTGTACTGCAGCAGGGCAATATCATCGGTACTGCTGGGTGAGAATGGTTCTGGCCCTACGAGTTCGTCGCAGCTGCACATCACCGACCAGAGTTCTCCTTTAGCGTTTTTTGCCCATTCTAGGGTAGCGTCAATTTTTGCTTGGACTTCCTGCTGCTGAGCGATTGTTAGATCAAACAATTCTTCTAGGTGACCATCCTCGAATCTCGCAATTTTCCAGCCACTGCCGGGGTATAGTTTACTTTCGTCCTCCGTGAGTTTGATGATATGTCCAGAAGGGGTTGACTCAATCCTGTCTTTGACTGCTATGGCCGTCATATATCCTCCGAAACAAAGAGTAAACCAGTGCATGATTAATGATAGGACATTGTCGGCCTGACTGACTTGATAAGACTTGTAATCGAAACTAGCTTTTTGTCATGCATAACAATCAAGCAAAGTATTATAACTGCGGGCTTGAAACCTGCAAAACAGATCGTCTTATGGCAAATAACACACGTATCAAAGTAAGGTGAGTTATGGAAAATGATAACAAAAGTAAATTATCCCGCCGAGAGTTTTTGAAGAATGCAGGTTTGACCGCTTTGGCTGCAGGAGTTAGTGGGAGTTTTGTTGGCTCCCACTCGGCACATGCTGAAACTCAATCGACAGAGAATAACAGTACGCCTAAGCAGCCCCGTGTTGGCCCATATAATATCCTCATGATTGTTACAGATCAGGAACGTTATATGACTTCTGGGGAGTTACCGACAGGCTTTCAGTTACCGGGGCATGAACGTTTGGCAAAACGAGGTGTTGTGTTCGAGAATCATCAAATCGCTTCATGCGTATGCACCCCGTCACGTGCTGTTATTTATACCGGACAGCATATCCAGAATAATGGCATGTTCGACAACACTAACTTTCCATGGTCTGGCAGCATGTCGACTGAAATAGATACTATTGGCGACTTGTTACGGAAGGAGGGGTATTACACCGCTTATAAAGGAAAATGGCACCTTACCGAAGAATTTGAAACTGCCAATGAGCTACATTTTCCAAAAAAAATTCTCGTTGAAGAAATGGAACAATATGGTTTCTCAGATTACTTTGGTATTGGAGATGTTATTGCACATACCGAAGGGGGTTATTTGCATGATGAAGTCATTTCAGCTATGTCTCGAAGTTGGCTGCGTGGCAAAGGGGAAGAGCTGCGGCAACAAAGAAAGCCATGGTTTCTGGCCCTCAACCTGATAAACCCTCACGACGTAATGTATTACAACACCGACCTCCCTGGTCAGGAGGAGCATTCTGGTGGGGCGATGATGCGTATGAATCGAGAACCGAATAGTCCCCTATACAAGAATGTATGGGATGTCCGGCTACCGGAATCTAGACATCAATTAGTCCAAGAAAAGGGACGACCTACTGCGCATCTTGACTATATGTTATCGCGAGGGGCAATGGTTGGCGTTGTCCCGAATGTTGACGAGCGTTGGCAGCGTTTGAACAACTATTACCTGAACTGCCTTAAGGATGTTGACGGAAGAATTGTCGAAATACTCGATGAGTTGGATAATCTTGGTATTGCTGATAATACAATTATCATTTTCACCGCCGATCATGGTGAATTGACGGGGGCACATGGGCTGTCGGGCAAAGGGGCTACAGCCTACCGGGAACAAAACAACGTGCCTTTTACGGTTGTGCATCCGGCATATGAGGGCAATAAGCGCTGTAAATCAGTGACATCGCATGTCGATATTGCAACTACCTTAATCAGCATTGCCCGGGGTTATACAGCATCAGTGAAAGGACTACCTGGCAAAAGATATTACGACATTGCTCGGTAATCCTGAGACGGCGGCTATAGACGCTCTTCGTCCTGGTGCCCTATACAACTACAACATGCTGGCATATGTTGACGCTGCTTTCTTTTCCAACATTAACAAATATTTTGCTGGTGGTGGAAAGCCTGAAGAAATTGCTAACCAAGGATTCAGACCAAATTTGAAAAAACGCGGGGCTATTCGCAGTATTTTTGATGGACAGTATAAGTTCAGCCGTTACTTCTCCCCACTAGAACACCATATGCCCCGTACGCTTGAGCAATTGTTTGCTCATAATGATGTTGAATTATTTGACATAAAAAATGATCCGCTTGAACTGCGTAACCTTGCACTCGACTATAAGAAACACGGTGAACTTATTTCGATGATGAATGGCAAACTTAACTTACTGATCGAGCGAGAAGTGGGAGAGGATCATGGTCAAATGATGCCGGGGAATGATGTGTCTGATTGGAAGCTGTCGCCTGATATACAGTATCTAAGGTTGTAGCGGTGTGTCCTTCTGTGTGTATATAAATAACATATTAGTAGGTTGCCACAAAATAAATTGAAGTATTCTGTCGCAACCTACGCTTTTATGTTGTGTCTTATTCTCGGAAAAGGATAATTACTCAGCTGTTTGCTCTGCAATCGTCTGCATTTTTATAACGCTTATAGAGTTGGTTTCCTTTTCAGTGGTTACGTTAGTCTCCAGGTTGACGTAATACTCTGTAAATTGACCTTGAGGAAATCCATAGAACATGATTTCCTGATCGCTTACTACGACCATTCGTTCATTGGCGTCAAGTTTTCGTCCGCTGGTTGCCTCTACTGTGTTGATAGCTTCATTACGGATATCGAACCGAGTGAAAGATGGAAGTACCTCGTTATCATCAATGGCGCTGTGAAGGCAGTACAGGGAGTGTTGTCCTGCGGCTGGTGCAAAGCCATTATTATTTATTGGTGCTTGAAGTTGGGTGATGGTTTCAGTCTGCTTATCAAACTTATATACCGCGCAGTTCGCCTGCATTTCATAGTTGCTGCGGCGGACTGTATTGTTGTTGGCGTCAGTGCGATAGCCATTAGTTACCCACGCCGTTGGTGTCTGAACTAGAGCGTCATCGTTCAGGCTTAACTCAATCATTTCATCGCTTGTTGTGTTTACGATGTACAGTTTGTTTTCAAAAATAAATGGATTCGTAAAGTCATTAAAACTAAACGTGAAGGTATGTTCGTTGCCCGACGTTTTTTCTAACCAAATTAGGGTATCTGAGTGCCAAGGACGGCTGATTACATCACCGTTAGGGAGCACCCAGTTATTGCGGTGATAATCATCAAAAATTTTGGAGATAACAAAGGCGCCTTCATTTAGCTCTGCAACATGCAGGCTCAGGCCCTGAGTACCGTCTTGGCTTGGTTCACCGTGCCTAAAATAAATACGAGAATCGTCGGTGGTATGAGAAAAACGGGCTGATGTGATCCATGCTTCATGTTCTGCGACAACCTGTTTGTATATCGGTTGAGCGTTTTCAACCAGTGGATAAAGCGATCCAGACTCTTTATCTTGAATCAGGGTATATCGACCTTGGTAGTTTTTACCGTCTAACTCAATCGCAACATTATCAAAATTAATCGCGGAATATTTGCTGTTTAAATCCACAACATTAAGAATTGTCGGATCGGGAAGGGGAGTAATTTCACCACTTTCAGCATCTTTGCCTTCAAAGATAACAGAGTCTACCTCACCCGTTTCAGTGTTGGCATACACATAGGCACTTTCACCGTTATCGTAATGTTCCGCTTCTGCAGATTTAATAGCACGTTGTAAAGGTGTTAGTTGATGGCGGCGTTGCTTGAATGTCTGGAAGTCAGCTTGAACAGCGGACATTTTTGAAATTGTTTTGATATCTTTTTGGGGAGTGGTTTCAGGATTACTACCACTACCACTACCACTACCACTACCACTACCACTACCACAGCCAACCAATAAAGCTGATGCAATCGAAAGGGCTAAAATACAACGTTTCACTCTGAACCTTCACTTAAGTATCAGTAATACAGTGAATGCATTTTCTTACATAGTTATCTAATAAAAAGGACACTTACATTAAACCGTGTTCTTGATCTCACTTTGTACGCGATTTATTAGAACTTCAGGTTATTGATTGTGCTGATGGTTATTGATTTGGTGAACTATTATTTTTTATGTTGCGTTATTACTCCCGTACCTCAGGCGGAACCACCTTTCTGGCAATGCGCTTGAGAAAGGTATAAATTCGTTTGAAGCTCTCTAATATCGACATTTCCATACGAATAGCCTCAATCTGTTTTGAGCCCACTTTAGCTAAAGCCTGACTCTGAATATCCAGGGCTTGCTTAATCAGGTGGTCAACTTCCACCTGCATGTTTATGACGTCATTGGCCGAACTCTGATCTTCTTCCTTTACTGCCCGAATTGTTGCTGACAACGCGTCTAAGAGCTGATTGCCAAGTTTGGTGTGAATATGTCTCACTGTATCGGTGGGTTTAATATTCTCATCTAGAGCACGATAGGCTAAGTTGGTCAGGTCAGTTTCGATTACATCCCCAATACTCTCGAACTCATCAGCGATAATCATGGCAAGCTCAATGTTGGCACTTTCTTGTTCAGTGAGGCTTTGCTGCCTCAGAGTTCCCAGGTATCGCAAAATATCACCTTCAAGCACGTCAACTTGGTCGTCCATTTCCCGGACGCTTTCTAGTTTGCTTCGGCTCTGACTCAGCGTACCTTTGCGGAACTCCGTTAACATCTGATAGACGATTTCGCCCATCCGCGCATTTTCTAGCCGCACTCTCTGTAGTGCAAGGGCAGGGGTTTCGATGAGTGTGTCATCGAGGTACTGAGGGCGAATAATGAGCTTTTCTTCTACTTCTTTGAGTGGCACTAGCCATTCCACAAGCTTTGCCAGGTAGTTAGTGAATCCGATAAAGACCAAAGTATTAATGATGTTGAACAGGCTATGCGCGTTGGCAATTTGACGTGGGACTTCTGCCGCCAGCCGTGCCGTACCTTCGAGCTCAGGGTGGGTAGGTGAAATATTGACAACCCAGTATGCGAGTATCGAGGTGAATGGCAGCCAAATAAGCACACCTCCAAGATTAAAAAAAAGGTGTATGCAGGCTGCTCGCAGCGCATCTCTCGACTTACCGATTGCGGCCAGTTGCGCGGTGATACAGGTGCCTATATTGGCACCAAAGGCGAGCACAATGCCAGCCTCTAAACTGATGAGTCCTTGCCCTGCCATGGTGATAACAATTGCTGTTGTTGCTGAAGAAGACTGTACTATTGCAGTGAAAATCGCCCCGAATAGAATGGCGAGTAAAGGCTGATCCATACGGTTCATCATATTTAGAAAAGGCTCATAACTGCGCAGGGGATACATTGCGTCACCTATCAGGCCCATACCGTAAAAAATCAACCCCAGTCCCATCAGCATGCCGCCGTAATGCTTAATGCGTTCCTGAGAACTGGCAAATAACATCAGGAAACCAATGGCTACCATCCCAAGTGCCGCTTCTTCGATTTGGAATGCGACAATCTGGGCGGTAATGGTCGTACCGACATTGGCTCCCATGATCATCCCAATCGATTGGCTCATGGTCATCATCCCTGCTGATACGAATCCCACGACCAGAACGGTGGTGATTGAAGATGATTGGACAACAGCGGTAACGAAGGCGCCTGTTAAGGCTCCCGAGAAGCGATTGCGGGTCAGGTTAGCTAGCAAGACCTTCATCTTGTCGCCGAGAGCCGATTTGAGTGCATCTGACATTTGGTCCATACCAAACAGGAATAGTGCCAACCCGCCTAAAAGGCCCATAGACATCTGGCTCCAGTTCATGGTTTGAGCGGTTGTTTCGCTGCCGTAGGCAGAGCCGTTGAACTGGATAAGAACTATCGAAAAAAATAGGAGTTGGCGCTTAAGTGGAAGCTTGTTGATTGCTGTGAGAAAGCGACGATTTATCAATGGTGGCCCTCCTAATAGCTTCATTTTTAAAAGAATAATCCTTTGATAAGGATAGCCTAGTCTTATTATAAAAGTCATGCTATTGCTTTATCATGAGGCAAACATATAATGCATTTTAATCAATAGCTTATATTTCTAGGGACGAAGATGACAGCTACCGCCTACCTTAATGCACTGAACCATCGCTTCTTAACTATTCATAGGGCAAAAGAGGATTTCTTTTGGGAAACCTATATGGGAATCAGTGATGATCATGATGGGTCGACAAAAGCCGAAACGGAATGGATCACATTTTTAAGCGCTTCTTCTCAAATTACGACACTTAAAAAGCAGATTGAGCAAGCTGAGTTAATGCCTGACTCTGAGGAGAAAACTCAAACTCTGATTGGGTTAAAGGGGTGGCTCGCCACTTTTCAAGCTCATGCCTTAGAATCTGAAGTCGCGCAATCGCTTAAAACGGAGCTGGTTAAGTTCGAATCGGCGCTGTTTGAGAAGAAACAGAACTACATCATGAAGTATGTGGACGAAGATGGTAATGAAGCTGAAGGATCATTACCAGTACTTGGCGCTAACATTCGTACCAGCGCAAACGAAAATGTGCGTCGGTCATCGCATCAGGCGCTGTTGGATTTAGAGCAGTGGCTACTGGAAAACGGCTTCTTAGAATTGGTTAAGCTACGTAACAAGTTCGCAAAATCATTAGGTTTTAATAATTTTTTTGATTACTCTATTGCTAAAACCGAGCAGATGACAACCGCTGAACTGTTTACTATTTTGGATGATTTTGAATCAAGGACCCGAGACAGTAACCAAAACAGCTTAAGCAACCTGGCAGCATCGAAAGGTGTGCAGTCTCTAGTCGGTCATAACTTTATTTTCTCGTTTGCTGGTGATGCAATGCGAGACTTAGACCCTTACGTTCCGTTTTCTCAGTCGTTGCGCCGATGGGTCGAGTCATTTGGTCGTTTAAACATTGATTATTCTCGCGCAGAACTAACCTTGGATCTTCTCGACCGTAAAGGTAAGTACCAAAACGGTTTCTGCCATGGCCCGGTACCTTCGTTTTACGATCAAGGCACATGGATTCCAGCCAAGGTTAACTTCACCAGCAATGCCAAGCCGGATCAAGTGGGCAGTGGTTATGATGGTATCAATACTCTATTCCACGAAGGGGGGCATGCCGCCCATTTCTCTAATGTAAAAATGAACGCGCCGTGTTTTTCTCAAGAGTTTGCGCCGACCTCGATGGCGTATGCCGAGACTCAATCGATGTTTTGTGACAGCCTGCTAGGTGATGCCGATTGGTTGAAGCAGTATGCTTTTGATGCGGATGGCAATGTGGTGCCAGATGCTGTCATTAAATCGATGATCGACAGTAAACAACCATTCAGATCCTATGTTGAAAGAAGCATTTTAGTCGTACCTTACTTTGAGCGCGCACTGTACCTGATGGATGATGATGAGCTAAGTGCCGAATCAGTCACAGAGCTTGCTCGAGCCTCGGAGAAGGAAATACTTGGCTTAGAGTGCAGCCCGCGTCCGCTGATGGCCATCCCACATTTGCTATCAGATGAATCAGCATGTGCTTATCAAGGGTATTTGCTGGCGAATATGGCGGTATACCAAACAAGGGCTTATTTTACTGAGAAGTTTGGTTATCTGACCGACAACCCTCAAATTGGTCCTTTGCTTGCAGAGCATTACTGGAACGGTGGCAACAGCGTTAACCACAACACCACAATTGTTAATCTTACTGGTGAAGGCTTTAATGCTAAATATCTGGCGGATGAGTGTAACCTGTCTGCTGATCAGGCCTGGGAAATTGAGAAGGCAAAAATCTCAGCGTTACAATCCAGGCCACGAGCGGAGGTTGCGCCGCTAAATGCCAACATTAACATTGTTGATGGGGCTAACCAGATTGCCAGCAATCATGACTCAGATGCCGGTATGTGTAGCAAGTTTGAGCAATACATTGTCGAGACGTACGGCCGATAATTGGACAACACCAAAACCCAACGAACGCTCGTTGGGTTTTGTTTTTTATTCTGTTGCTGTAAGTTCGCTTGGGGCGGTTACTCGAGATGATGCTCAATGGCGTAATTTGCCTCGGCAAAGCTGAAGCCTTTTCGTACCAAGAAAGCCGTGGCTTTCTTTTTTTCCGCAAAATCAGCCAGGCTATGCTTATATTTTCTGTTTAAGAGCGCCAAGGCTTTTTGCTGATCATCTTCAATAACATCCTCTTCTTTTTCGTCACTAAGTACGTGTTCAATCGTGTCCTGACTGATCCCTTCGCTACGCAACTTCTGAAGCAATCCGCTGCGGCCCATCTTTTTGGCGTGCTTGTTGATTAAACGCACGGCAAGTTGAGATTCATGCTCAGTATCGACAGAGTGACTCATCACCAATCGAATTCTGCTTTCATCGACTCCTTCGCCGCGCAGTCGCATGGAAATATCTCTGATGCTTTTTTTTCCTGAGTACTTAGCAATGACGCGACTAATTAAGACATCGGTATCAGAATCATTTATAAGGCTAAGTGCTTGCTCGATATCAGCTTGGGCAACACCCTGTAATGAAAGCTTTTGTGCCAGAAGCTTTGGTCCGTATGATTGGCATCGCGACTGGACGAAAGTTTCTGCATACCTTCGATCAGATAAGTAGCCTTGCTCAAGTAATCGATTAATAACAAGCGAAATCCATTCAGTGTTGTCGGTCTTGCGAGTTAGTTTGTCCTTCAGCTTCATCTCCGAATAGCCTCGCTGATTTAGCCACCAAATCGCATATTCGTAGACGTCTTCAATCTTTGTTGCCGGCTTCGGTCCGGCTCGTTTTCCAGTTGCTTTCTCTGACGGCATAACTCACTCAACAGATGTTACGTACAATATCTTTGTTTGCAGGGAGAAAGATTCTACACGTTTAATCGGAGTGTGTAGTAATTAAGTTTTCAGTGAATTGTGGCTACCGAACTCGATGGGATCATGATGAAGATAGTGACCTGGCGCAAAATGATAAATTAATCATTAGTCGGGTTGTTATTGTTCGTACCAGAGATGAGAGGGAGATAAAACCTCTTCTAATAGACGTAAACAAGATAAGGTCTGAACATGAATAAACTCAAAGAGATAACTCTATGCAGCATTATTACATTGGCAGTCATGGTGACGCTTAACGGGCTATGGGATTGGGTCTCTATTTCAAGTCTGGAAGTGGCAATTGGCGCGTCTATTGTTCTTTCCGTGATCTTAAAAGTCGCGATATCACTAGAAAAAGTAATGGCAGATATTTGTCTTAACCAGAAAACGTTACCTAAAGTGAAGCGCGGGGTTTCATCATACATTATTCTCGTCGGTTCGAAGTTTCTTGCTATGGCGGTTATCGGTTGGATATTTGGTTCTCAGGTAGCTTTCACTGGCCTTTGGGGCGGCATTATCGCTTTCTTTGCTGTGATATTTGCAGTACTTGGCATTGAAGGTGCGATAGGCAAGCTCTTTGCTGGCCAGAAAGAAGACATTGCGCTAGCTGCAAGTGTTACGAATGATAAATAAAGTGTATTTCATTAACCCCAAACTCGGCAGTGTCGGGTTTGGGGTTCGATTTAGACTGAGATGAATATTTTATTGCTCTAACGCATTGCGACTTAAAAAACAGTCAGTTATAAATTAATAATAAGTCACAACCGCAAAGAAACAATGAAATCAGTAATTAACACCATCTTTGAAACAAAACTGGCTGAGCTGAAAGATAAAATCACGACTCTAAGCACCTCAGTTCGCTTGACTATCGTTACTGTCGGTGATGATCCTGCTAGTAAAGTCTATGTCCGTAATAAAATTCGCCTTTTTGATGAACTTGGCCTTGAATGTCAGCATATCACGCTTGCTGAAGCGACAACCGTTCAAGCGGATCTGGATCTTCTTGCCGAAAATGCTGACCATCCTATTTTATTCCAGCTGCCATTGCCTAATGGGTTGGTTGCACCAGATCTTCCTGCGACGGTTGATGTTGATGGGTTTGGCTCTGAAACGCTAGGACAGTTGGTTCTGGGACAGAACCTTGTTCTTCCTTGTACCGTACAGGCAACAATCGATATCATTTCTGCTCATTGCGGTGAGCATAATTTTGCGGGGCTGAAAGTAGCCGTAGTAGGCCGAAGCAATATTGTGGGTAAACCTTTAGCTATTGAATTAATCAATCGCCAAAGCACAGTTGCTAGCTTTAACAGCCGTTCCGATCTTGCTGCTGTAGATTGGAACAAATTTGATGTCATCGTAGTCGCAACCGGTGCCCATGGTATTCTGGATAATTCCCAGTTTATTGAAGGTCAGTTGATCATTGATGTGGGGATCAACCGTGTTGATGGCAAGCTGGTGGGGGATATCAGGCACCATGATGGGATCTTATCTGCAGCGGCTATCACGCCAGTCCCCGGAGGTGTAGGGCGTTTGACTTGCTTGCATGTGTTAGGCAATGCCGTGAAGCTGATGGAGCATTCGCAAAACTAATGATGAGTTAGCTTTCATTCCGCGAAAGCGGGATATTTAAGCTTCAGTCAGATAAAGGACAGGCCACGTTATTAAAAAATAACGTGGCCGTTTTGCATTATGTTTATAAAATACTATGGATACTCAGAGCATCATTACCTGAGCAACTAATAATAATGAACCAAAACCTAGCAAGAAGATAACGATTGGTAGGACAAACTTCACCCACTTGTTGAACTGAATATCAAGCATCTGCAGTGTGACTAAGACGAGGCCAGTAGGTGCTAAAAATAGCATGGCATACTGTCCCCAGTTATAAGCAGATACAACAATATCCCGAGGAATGTTTACCGTATCGGCTAACGGAGCCATGATCGGCATCGATAGTACAGCTAAGCCTGATGATGAAGGCACGACGAGGCCAAGAAGAAAGAAGACAAACATTTGAGAAACGGCAAACACACTGCCATGCATGCCTGAAACCAGATCAGATGCATAAGCGAGAATGGTATCTGAAATCATACCCTGTTCAAGCACGATATTAACACCACGAGCCATGCCGATAATTAATGACACTGCAACTAATTCAGATGCACCCTGGGTAAACGCTTCAACGGCTTCTTTTTCTTTAAGTCCCGAGATAAATATAATGATAATTGCAATTGTAAGGAAGGATGCCGCCATCTGAGGGAACCACCATCCACCCATTGAAACCCCCCAAACCATCATCGGGAACGCAATCGCAAATAAAAATAGGATTATTTTACGGCGCAAGGTAAATGGAACTTTCTCGTTTAAATCTTTTCCTTTTAAAAAACGACTTCTAAATGATTCTCTATCTGAATAGGTATAAGAGAAAGAAGGATCAGCCTTGATTTTTTTACAGTACCAGTACAAATAGCCGATGACAGTAATTGTTCCAACGACTAATCCAAATGTTCTTACACCTAAGCCCTCAGTAAATGAAATACCTGCAGCATTAGAGGCAATGACGACGGAGAATGGATTAATGGTTGAGAATGCTGTACCGATTGATGCCGCGAGAAATATTGCACCAACGCAAACAATAGAGTCAAAACCAAGCGCAAGGAAAATAGGAACCAGGATAGGGTAAAAAGCGACGGCTTCTTCCTCCAAACCACATGTTGTTCCTCCTAATGCCATAACAATACAAACTAAAGCAACAAATAAGAATTCACGACCCTTGGTTTTTTCAGATAGGCTAACAAGCCCTGCGTTAAATGCCCCGGTTTTATTGATAACACCAATCATGCCACCTAAAATCAAGATAAAAACAATAATGTCTGCACCTTCTATAGTCCCTTCGACCATGCTCACTGCGATGTCAGAGAGTCCTTTAGGTGATTGTTTTAGTTGCTGGTAGGTATCAGGTATTGCAATGGGCTTTCTAATTGTACCATTAACAAATTGCTCTATACCGATATTAATATCAAGTTTTGCTAATTCGTCTTGAGTGGCGGCAACCGTTGTTATATCACCAAAAGGGCTGGCAACTTGCAAGGTATTTTCACTTGAGTTGTATGAGAGCTTTGAGTATGAACCTGCTGGAACAATCCAAGTTAAACCAATAGCTAACAACATTATTATAAATAAAATTGTAAAGGCAGTTGGAAATTGCATTGTTTTCTTCATCTCTTTTGCTAACAGCATAATACAACCTCTGATATGTAAGATTGGCCAGTGGAGATAATCCCTTGTGGGGATAAAAATATTACTTTATGAATTGGAATTATGTCGATGATGTCGCAAATAAAGCATGTGAAATATTATTCATTATTTAAGTGTGTTGAGTGTGAATTGGTTTTTTTGAATTTAATATATGTTGTACTCTGGGGAGGGTTTTATTTTTGCTAAAAATGGAAATTAAGATGTCGGGTGTTGTAGGGTTGACAATTTGTTGCTAGTGGCGTTGTTTATAATTTAAGAGGTTAGTGTAATTGTGATTATTAAAGCCGCTTTATTAAGTTGAGTGTAGAATCACAAATTTATTAGCCGAAGAGCGTTAACCTACTTGTTCATTATTATTTTATTTTAAAATCATGAACAAAG
Source organism: Photobacterium obscurum (assembly GCF_026191635.1). Classification (GTDB taxonomy): domain Bacteria; phylum Pseudomonadota; class Gammaproteobacteria; order Enterobacterales; family Vibrionaceae; genus Photobacterium; species Photobacterium obscurum. The sequence goes on along the minus strand of NZ_JAKRRW010000010.1, from coordinate 26,904 downwards.
TATTTACGCCTAGAACAGAATTTGATGCCATCCAATTTCGTCACCATCTTCATCAGTATCCAGAACTGTCATTATGTGAGAGAAATACCGCGAGCCTGATCAGTAAGCAATTACAAGCTTTTGGGTTTCATCCAAGAGTTGGTCTCGGTGGTAACGGGGTAGTGTGCACGATAGATAGTGGCCACCCCGGAGAGATAACACTGCTTCGAGCTGATTTTGATGCACTGCCAATCACAGAAAAGAGTGAGCTTTCCTATTGCTCTCAGCATCACGGGATTATGCATGCTTGTGGCCATGATGGACATACCGCCAGTTTGATGGAGGTGGCTTATAAACTCTCTTTATGCCCACCAGAATCCGGCAAGGTAATTTTGTTGTTCCAGCCTGCAGAAGAAACAGGTACAGGGGCCGCAAGCATGTTGCTTGATCGTTGGCTTGCAGCGCAGCCTGTCGATAATGTGTTTGCCTATCATAATCTTCCTGGCTATCCGCGACATGCCGTTATCGTTAAACCCGAGACGTTTGCTTGCGCATCGACAGGAGTCACGATTGAGTTGGAAGGAAAAACATCTCATGCTGCCAGGCCGGAGAATGGTATAAACCCTACCACCGCGATGCTCGACATTATCCGGCATCTGCAAGGGATGCCGAAAAGATACGCTACCGCTTTCACCTTGGTGACGGTTGTCCATGCCTCGTTGGGCGAAGAGGCGTTCGGTACCGCGCCAGGAGCAGCAAAAATATTGGCAACCTTGAGAAGCGATAAAAGTTCGGTGCTCAATACAATGAAACAAGACTTGTGTGACGCTGTTTCATCTATTTCTGTTGACGAGGGCTTAACCAGCAGTGTTAGATGGCAAGAATCGTTCAATACTGTTGTTAACGCTCCGAAGCAATGTGAGATAGTCAGTCAGCAAGCACAACAATTAGGATTATCCGTTGTAGAGCTTGATGAGCCAATGCGCTGGTCAGAGGATGTTGCTGAGTTTCTCAATAAATGGCCAGGCGCTTTATTCTGCATTGGGAGCGGCGATGAACATCCGCAACTACATAATCCAGACTATGACTTCCCAGATACAGTGATTGAGACAGCCAGTGCTCTTTTTCTTAGTATCATTAATCACCTACATTTCGAATGAATATCCCCAAACTATCTCAAGATGTTCGCTTCAGTGAGAATGAATCCGTCATCTTGAAGTAGCTTGAATATATAAAGCGAGTGTTGCATTTGTAGTACTCGCTTTCTCCTATATCAGACCTAAAGATGTTGTAAGCGACTATACTTCTCTCAATTATTAACTCAGGATTTGTTAGCAAACAGATCTGAAACGCATTCAGTCCAGTACGACTGGAGCGTATACGCTCAGAGTCGTGTCTTTATTCGCATTATGGTTTAAAGAATAAACTGATTAGGAGTAGAGATGGAATTGTTAGAAAGTTTCTTTGGAGTAATTGGTGATCTCACTTGGGGGTGGGCACTGATACCGTTTTTAGTTATTTTGGGCCTTTTCTTTACCCTCGTTACCGGTTTTGTCCAATTTACCTTTTTTGGGCGTATGTTCCATGTCTTATTGAACAAAAACCAAACCGCGGATAAGAATGCAATTTCGGGGCGCGAAGCGTTGCTATTATCCGTTGGTGGTCGTGTCGGTGGCGGTAACATTGCAGGTGTAGCGGTTGCTATTACGCTTGGCGGTCCAGGAGCTGTATTCTGGATGTGGGCAATAGCACTGGTCGGGATGGCAACAAGCTTGGTGGAATGTTCACTTGCTCAGTTGTATAAGCGTAAAGAGAACGGTGAGTTTCGCGGGGGGCCGGCTCGTACGATTATCCATGGGTTGGGAGATGACTATAAGTGGTTGGCCTATCTTTATGCTGTTTGTTTGATAGCTTCTTTTGCTATTGGTTTTAATGCCTTTCAAGGCAATACGGTTGCAGGGGCAGCTCAGGATAGCATGGGTATTGACCGCATGTGGACAGGGGCGCTACTAGCTATCGGTACCGGTATTATTATTTACGGTGGTATTAAACGTATTGCCAAAACAGCCGATGTTATCGTTCCCATTATGGCTGTCGGTTATGTGGCGATGGCGATTCTTATTATTCTGCTTAATATTACAGAGATCCCTGCGGTGATCGGAACCATTATTTCTAACGCATTTGGTTGGGAAGAAGCGGTCGGTGGCGGTATGGGGACGGCAATGGCACAAGGTTTGCGTCGGGGGTTATTCTCAAACGAGGCCGGGTTGGGTTCTGCTCCAAATGTCGCCGCAACAGCGGAGGTTACTCACCCGGTTAGTCAGGGTATTACGCAGTCTTTATCTGTGTTTATCGATACCATTCTTATTTGTAGCTGTACTGCATTCGTTATCCTGCTCGGCGACGTCTATGTTCCCGGTGCCGAAGACATTGATGGCGTGGTTCTGACGCAACAGTCGTTGGTTTCACATGTGGGAAATTGGTCTCAGTATTTTCTGACGATTGCTATTTTACTCTTCTCGATTAGTTCTATTATCTACAACTACTATCTGGGTGAGAACGCCCTGACATTCATGTCACACAATAAGCTAACCGTCCATGTTCTTCGGATAGCAGTCATCGGGATCGTGTTCCTTGGCGCTGTTGCACCGGGAGCAACTTCAGTCTTTTTCTTCTCGGATCCAATGATGGGGATACTGGCGATTGTTAACTTGCTGGCACTGCTAATGCTTTTCCCGACTTTGGTTCGTATATTGAAAGACTATAAGCAACAACTGAAAGACGGGGCAGAACACCCCGTGTTCAATCCAAACGACTTTCCTGATCTAGATATCGATCATGAAGCGTGGAAAGAGAAAAAATAACAGTTTTAGTTTTAAGGCGTTGTATTTGAAAAGCGAGTGCTGTGAAGATGGCACTCGCTTTTTTAACGCTCCTAAAAGGTTACTTATTTAGCTTTAGCTGGTTTGTTTTTTGAGTTTTGACGCTCACCGTTGCGCTTGTTCTTTGGAACGTAATTCAAAATCGAAATTGGCACTTCTTTTCTTGGCGCAAAACCTTCAATTTCTTTTCGGGTAATTAGGTGTCCTAGACGGCTTTCGATCATGCAAAGATTTTTGAAGTCATCTTTAGACACGAACGAAATTGCCTCGCCAGACGCGCCGGCACGACCGGTACGGCCAATACGGTGAACATAATCTTCTGGCGGGTAAGGCAAGTCATAGTTGATGACTCGTGTTAGATCTTCAATATCGATGCCACGCGCCGCAACGCCTGTGGCCACTAACAGCTGAAGTTTGCCCGATTTAAAGTCAGCCAGAAGCTGCGCCCGAACTTCCTGGCTTCTACCACTGTGAATGGCTTCGGCTTTAATTCCGCGCTTTTCTAGCTGACTGACTAATTTCGCCGCACCATGTTTGGTTTCGATGAAAATCAGTGCCTGATCCCATTGATTTTCTTTGATTAAATGGCTCAGTAGTGCTGATTTCTTGTCTTTATCGACGGTGATCAACCATTGGTCAATCTGCGGTGTCGTTGTAGTGTCGGGAGAAACCGAGATTTCAACCGGGTTATCGATAGCTGTTTTAGCTAACACGCGAACTTGCTTGGACAGCGTCGCCGAGAACAGTAAATTTTGTCGGTCTGCAGGTAGGCGCTCAATAATCTTATTGATGTCTTCGATAAAGCCCATGTCGAGCATCCTATCGGCCTCATCCAATACCAAGATTTCAAGCTCGTCAAAATGTACGGCGCGCTGAGTGTACATGTCCAACAGTCGACCAGGGGTCGCAACTAGAATATCAACACCTTCAATCAAGCGCTGTTTCTGTTGCTTGGCGTCAACACCACCATACATCGCTAGCGAGGTCAGGTTTAGATGCTTGCTGTATTTGGCGATGTTGTCTTCAACCTGTACTGCTAGTTCACGAGTCGGCGCAAGGATCAGGGCGCGAATACGCTTCTTGCGCTGGGTTTGGCCTTCACGCAGCATTTCTAATATCGGTAATACAAAGCTCGCCGTTTTACCTGTGCCGGTTTGCGCGGCAGCGATAAGGTTCTTACCTGTCAATATGACAGGGATTGCCTTCTCTTGAATAGGGGTGGGTGTTTTATAGCCCTGCTCGGCTACAGATTTTAGAATTGAATCGCTTAATCCAAGTTTGGAGAATGGCATTGGGAATCTCAGGTAATAATAAAAAACGCACTGTTAAGGCAAAAACAATAACAGAGGAGCATAGATAGGTATTCTAACAGAAGGAATAGCGTCTAGGATACTCAACTGTATTTCACTTGTGCCACAGCTGCTGTTAATGAAAAAGAAGCGGTAAAAGATGTAATGTAAATTCAGTTCTGTATTGCTCCAGTGGCATATGTTTGGTTGTTTTCCTGGTTGTGCGGGTAGTAAAATAGCTTAGAACACGTAAGAGAAAGGGGATAAAATGCGTCTTGTGTTAGTGATTACGGCCTTGTTGTATTCTTTTGCATCGCTGGCAGATGATCGCCAGCTGGGTGAAGTATTTATTGATCAAGCCTCGTCCGAACAACCCCTTGAGTTTATCGGAGGAGGTAACAGGCCTGTTGATAATGCGATGATCGACAAAAACAGTGTCTACCAGGATAAGAATCGTGTAGATCCGACGGAATTCGGCGCAGGCTTGAAATTTAACGCCACCGATGATTTTAGCATTTCGGTCGAGGCGGGCGGCGAGGTTATTGATAATCAAGCCATTGAAGTGGATAGCGGTTCAGTAGTGTTTGAGCTTAGTTATTAAAGCAGGACACAACGGGCTTGCTGTGTCCTGTTTGTTAGTCTCTATTTGAGAGACTTCTCTCTATATTTTTTTTAGTGCCTCTTCAATAGCTGCATCAAGTTGGCGATCTTGCCCTGTAGCAACATCTGCAGGGCCATTAAACACGGTCACATCAGGTTGCAGTTCAAGGTTTTCATAGAGTTTGCCATCAATGGTGCGTAATGGCTGGTAGGGGAACATATAGCCGACGTTCTTATAAACCTCAGACTCAATCCCCATTACTGTGGTACCGGTTCCTGGTACCGGCTCTCCCACGATCGGGCCGACGTTGAGGTCCTGGTAGTACTGGCTAAAGGCCGAAGCTTCCGAATACGATGCGGAGTTAGCTATCACGACGGAAGGTTTCAACCAGCTTCGACGGCTTGCATCTGATGCCGGTTTACCAACATGAGGCACAATATCCGCTACCTTGCGGGCGGTAAGGAACTCAATGAGGGTATCAGCCAAAAAGCCGCCACCATTGAAACGAACATCGATGATCAGTGCCTCGGCATTTCTCAGTCGTCCCAGAGCCTCAGAACGAAGGTGTTCGAAGGTGGTATTGCTCATGTCAGGCAAATACACATAACCCACCTTGCCATCAGTTTTCCGAGTTACATATTGCCTGCGGGCTATTTCCCAGCGTTTAAGAATCAGTGAGTAAGCATCGTAACTGTCAATAGGTGTCATGCGCTGTTGCCAGGTATTCCCGTTGTTGCGTTGCAACGTCAGTTCAACCGGCTCAGCAGCTTTGTTATTCAGAACAACTGCCATCTCGGCTAAAGTTTTTACCGGGACATTGTTGATAGCAACAAGGTGATCGCCGGGCTGCAACACGTAGCTTTCATTGTCAGCCGGGCCGCCAGGCAAGATCCCCTTTATGACCAAGCCTTGCGGTTTATTTTTGCCATGGTCGGCATAGGGTAGAGGATGTGCAATGTTCTGCTCGAAAATCAGCCCGAGCTCCGCTGTTGCATCTTCTTGCATGGTTTGCGCTGGCTCGGCATAGGCGCCGGTATGGGATGCATTCAGTTCACCGCTAAGTTCTTTGAGCAGGTTGACATAATCCCGGTTGTTATTAATGTGCGGAAGGAATCGTTGGTAGTTTTTGCTATAAAAATTCCAATCGATATTGCCCATGTCAGAGCGATAATAGAGCTCTTGGGTTTGCCTAACGAACTGTTGGTAGGCTGCCAGCCTTCTTGGTTCTTCCTGGTAATCGATTGGTAGCTCGATAGGAAGACTGGAAAAGTCGCCTGTTGCTGTATCAATTTCTACGACTTCGCCTTCTAATAGCAGGTAGACATAGTTTTGGTCTGCCGTGACATGGATGGCGGTTGCCAAAGGTTGGTCGGCAAAGACGGGGTGGGACTCCTCGGTTCTAAGGTTATAGATAAAACCACGAGTGGTTTCTTCACCATCCGGGGAGGCAACGAGATCGATGACCAGCAAGTTATCGCCGAGCAAGTGGGTTTCTAATACTGTTGTGGAGAAAGGCAGGTGGAAAGCTTCTCGATACTCAATATTTCTGGCCGAAAATGGATAGCTTGCCACTTCTTCTGGCAGTTCTGCGTCAAGCTTGAAGTCATTCATCGCGGTACTGTTGGTAAAAATACCGGTGACAGTTTCACCCCAGTCCTCACCGTCAGCTGTTTTCAGGCCATATTTTGAGGTTGTCCAAGTAAGAATGCGGTTGTCCTGGCTCCATTTTGGCTTGCCGTTGTAGAAACCGTTTTGCGATACATTGACTGCCGGTTTATTGCCTTCGGCATCAACAACATATATTTGTTCTACATATGGCCGCGGAGAAAGATGAACGGCCAGTTGGGTAGAGTCGGGTGACCACACAAACTCTAATCGGTTTGATTCACTGACCATATCGGCGGCAATGAGTTCTTTGCTGGTGTTTGGCCGTGCGATTGTGTCTGTGTTCGCATTGGCACGGTCATCTGTTGAAAGCAATGAAGGGACTTTATCGAGCCATGATGACTCAGGAGGATTGGCGTTGAAGCTGTCCAGATCAATGACGTGAAGTGCGCGGCCATCAATAACAAAGGCCAGTTTTAGGCCATCAGGGGAATAGACAGGTTGTGATACATGGTGACCTGGCAATACTAGGAAAGGCTGTTCATTGATAACAGCCGCATTGGACAGCATTTCCTCGGCGTTGGTCGAGCTGGCAATGTACAAGCCCCAGCGTCCTTCTCGCATGGCAGAGTACGCCGCACCATAACCATCAGGAGTGAAGGTCATTTGTTTTTCTTCAGTTGCAGTATGCGTCAGCCTTTTCACTTTTTTGCTGCGGGTATTCATCGCATAGATGTCGCCATAGGAACTAAATAGCAACTCGTCGGCATCAAAAGCCGATGGCACAAAATCTGTTGCAATATCGCTGTGGAAGAACTGGCTCGGTTTGACGCCGTAACTGTTAATTTTGATATCAAGCTTGTTAGGTGTTGCTTGATCTTCTGTTAAACGATAAAGCTCGCCATTGTAAGAGAACGCTAAGTCACCATTGCTGGCAACCGATAGGTGGCGAACTGGGTGGTCAGCTAATGAGGTGATCTGTGTTTCTTGTTTGGTACTTAGGTTATAGAACCAAACATTGAAATTACCACTTTTCTCGCTGAGGTAATAAAAGCCGGTATAGTCGCTGTTCCATTGAGGCTTTTGCGCAGCAACTTTATTCTCTGTCAATTGCTGGTGTTTGCCTGTTTTTGCATTAAATAGCCAAATAGTCGGAACGGCATACGAGCTCTGGTGTTTCCTGAACTGCTGGTCTTTATGCGGTGAATTGTAGAGTAGCTGTGTATGAGTGGCGTTCCAGACTGCGTTCTTTGCCGGAATAGGCAGCAGGGAATGTGCTGCTTTGGTATTTAGATTAATACTATATAATTGGTTGCCTTCAGTGCCGAAGGCACCGTCAGGCAGACTGTAAAAATCCTGATTATCGGCAGTCAGGCGGGTGGTATTGAATAGTACCGTTTTACCATTGTCAGCAAAGGCCGTCGGAATGTCGGCAGCTGAGTGGTAGGTCAGGCGAGCCATTTTCCCCGATTTTAGTGAAACAGTGAATACATCATCATTGCCGTAAGGGTTGGCTGCAAACGCCAAAGTTGTGTTGTCCGGAGACCAAACCAGCGAGTGTGGGTAAAATTCGCCGTTGGTAATTGCTCGTGCGTTTCCGCCTTTGCTTGAGGCAAGGTAAATACGGCTTTGATAGGTAAAAGCAAGCTGTTTGCCATCTGGTGACAGCGCGCTATTTCGCAACCACAGAGGCTTCTCACTGAGTTGATCGGTTGTTACTTGAGAATTAGCTGCAAATGCCGGCGAAAGTGAGCTGGCAATTAGTGTGGCAAGAAGAGAGCAGCGGGTGAAAAGTCTCATGACAGGATCCTTGTTTGTCTTTTTGTTGTCACCATTAATGAACGCCGTTCATATATACCATGAATACGTATTTGTGCAATATGTGTCTTATGTATGTTTTTGTCGTGAGTGAAGTGATAATAAGAATAAGAGAAAGGCCACACTTTAAGATGATAAAGCATGGCCGCTCAAGTCAGTTAGAATGATGAAAGCAAGAAAAATACGGCCATGCTAATAACGGCAGTCAACAAAACATTTTCTCGCTTCCTGGCGACGATTGCAGCCACTAACGCGGCAATAAGGTAAGGGTTTTGCCATGTGAGGGTGAGATGACCATTTGCCAGAAAGACGATAGGCGCCCAAATAGCCGTGAGGATCGCGGGGCTTGAATAGCTCAGAAGCTTTTGTGTTTGGGCATTGAGTCGTAATGGGAGTTTGGGTTCCAGAAACAAATAGCGACTGAAGAAAACAAGCAAGGTCATCGCCAAAATAGTAAGCCATATCATGCGTTACCTCCTTTGGGCGCTTGATTGTCATTGCTAGTGAAGTACTTGTCATAACTATATCCCGCGGCCATAGCAGCAAAGCTCGCAAGCATTAGTCCCCCCTCAATGTTGTAGGCTTGCAATACAACAGAAAGCACCATGGCAATGATAACGGAAATTAATACTGAAGCACTTTTTACCGTTGGAATCACGATCGCAATAAAGGTCGCTGCAATGGCAAAATCGAGTCCAAGGGTGTCTAGGTTTGGAATAAATTTACCGGCAACAATGCCTGCAAAGGTGGCTAAATTCCAGCAGATATAAAACCATAATCCCGCTCCCAAAGCGTACCAGCGATTGAACCGTTCAGATGATTGGTGGCCGCATATAGCAAAGAGTTCATCGGTTAGGAGAAAACCTAAACCAATCCGCCAACGTAATGGCAGCGGACTGATCTTATCGCGCATTGTAATGCTGTACAGTAAGTGACGAGAGGTTATGAATAGCGTAGTCAGTAATATCGTCGCCAAACCGGCACCAACCTTTAGGAGTCCAGTCGCAACCAGTTGTGCCGAGCCCGCGAACACAATTGCTGAGAGTGCTTGGCTTTGGAGTGGGTCAAGTCCAATATCAATAGCGAAAGATCCCGCCAGCAGCCCCCATGGGATCACCGCAATGCAAAGTGGTGTTACAGCTAACGCTCCTTGACTGAATAAAGAACGTTTGGTTTTTGATTGCTGATTATTCGCCCATTTATCAACTTGCGAGGTTCTGTTGCTGCATTCGTTTGAAGTGGATGTTTGCATGGTGTGTCTTTTCGTTATTTTCAGTGATGCCTTTCACTTTAAGAATTAACCACGATACAAACTTGTATATTATTGCTGAATAGTCGCAGTCGATACAGGTATGAGTGGAGCTAGCTACGTATGATTTGCTTGGAAAACTGACCGGGAGTAATGCCCATTGCTTTTTTGAAATGTCGGTGGAGGTGGCTCTGATCGTGAAAGCCTGCTTCTTGAGCTGCGTCTGAAACAGTGTGCCCTTGCCGAAATAATTTTTTCGCTAGGCGCAGGCGAGCTTGAATCTGATAGGCGTGTGGTGGAAACCCGTATTCTTTTTGAAAGGCACGAACTAGATGATAAGGACTGAATGACGCTAGTGTTGCAAGGTCCTGTAGCGAGATATCGGCGCTTGGAAAGTCATCAAGAAACTCTTTAACTAGTTTTAATTGGCGCTGGGCTTTTGAAATAGCTTGGGGAGAGGTTTGTTTCTTCCCATGTTTGCACATGAGTTTAGTGAGAACACTGTAAAGTAGTGTTTCCCTTAATAGGCGATTAGTCGAATTATCCAGTGTTTCAAACACAAGACGTAACTGGTTAGCAAGCTCCGGGTCATAAACAACTGGGGACGGAAAGTATGGCGCCCCATTGCCCGATAAGCCTGAAGTTAACTCTTGGCTAATCGTTTCAAATTGTTCTGGAAGGGGGTACATCGCTTTATAAGACCATCCGCCTTCAGTCGCAGAGTGGCCGTTGTGAACTTCATCAGCATTAACTAGGATGATGCTGCCTTGTGGGGCGACATGATTACCACCTGTACGATAAAACTGTTGGGCTCCATTTTCGATTACTCCAACGGTATAGCCTTCGTGGCTATGACGAGAAAAGTTTTGCCGGTGGTAGTTAGCATTCAGTAAATCAATACCGCCTAACTCGTCGGCAATACTATATGTTGCCTGTTCAACTAAAACTGGTTTTCTTGCCTTCGCTGGTGAGTTTTTCGGGTTGTCTTTTTTATAACTCACATTCTCCATCGCCTGTTTTCCATAATTTGTCGTACTTCCTGTGAGTATAACGAAGTGTTGTTGGAATCGTTTGTACAAAATTGCTCTTAGTCGTATTACCTGAACTACAAGCAATATGGGATCTATCAGAGTTAAAGGGATATTTCTCTTACAATCGTGTGCTGATAGAGATGAAGTGAATAGTAGGGCAGAATGATGTCTAGCTTCTAAGAGGCAATTTTATCAATCGGTTGGGCAGGAACAGAACCGCTCGCGGTTAAGCGAGCGGTATTTTTTATGTTATGGAATCTTACTATTAGCGATAGGCTAACTTGTAGTGAGCCATTTCGGTTCGCATGCCCATCAGCAAGCTTACACACATCGTTAATAAGATGATGGTAAATGGTAAGGCTGTCGAAATTGTACCGGCTTGAAGCGCTTGCATTGCCTCTGTACCACCAACCCAAAGCAGAACAGCAGCAACTGCCCCTTCAACGGTTGCCCAGAAAATACGCTGAGGAACGGGAGCATCGACTTTACCGCCCGCAGTAATACTGTCGATAACCAGTGAAGCGGAGTCTGAAGAGGTAATAAAGAACACCATGATAAGGATGATCGAGATCACCGAAAGCAGTGTGCTTAATGGTAACGCCTCATAAACATTGAACATCGCAAGAGTGATGTCTGTTAAGCCGTTTGCGCCGAGCTCACCCACTTTATTAGCAACCTGGTCAATGGCAATACCACCAAATACAGACATCCAAACGAGTGTAATTAACGTCGGGATGAAGATCACTGCAATGATGAACTCACGTACCGTACGGCCCTTGGATACACGCGCAATAAACATACCCACACATGGTGACCAAGAAATCCACCAGGCCCAGTAAAATACTGTCCAGCCATGCATCCAAGTTTCGTCTTCACGGCCATGAGGGTTACTCAGTGGGATAATGTTCTCAATGTAGCCCATAAGCGTTGTTGGCAGCGTACTCATTGCTATCGCAAATCCAGCCAATGTTACGAATACAAGCAGTGCAAAGGCAACGAGCAGGTTAGCATTACTGAGGAGTTTCACCCCGCCATCGATACCGCGAACAACAGAGATCACTGCCAAGCTGGTAACGAAAATAATTACACCAATTTGCAAGCCAATACCTGCATCGATATCAAACACATGACTAATACCGCTTGCAGCCTGCTGCGCGCCAAGGCCAAGTGAGGTCGCAAGGCCAAACAGCGTTGCGATAACCGATAAAATATCAATGACGTGACCAAACCAGCCCCAGGTGCGGTCTCCAAGAATTGGGTAAAAAATGGAGCGCATTGAAAGCGGAAGGCCTTTGTTAAAGGCAAAAAAAGCGAGTGACAGCGCGACAATTGCATACATTGCCCACGGATGAAGGCCCCAGTGGAACATGGTTGCTCCTAAGGCGATCTTAGCGGCCTCAGAGGTATATGCTTCGACACCCAACGGGGTTTCATACCAACCTGTGTAGTAAGCCACAGGCTCTGCGACCCCCCAGAACATTAGGCCAATACCCATTCCGGCCGCAAACAGCATTGCAAACCAAGAAGCATTGGAGTGCTCTGGTTTTGCGTCTGAACCACCGATGCGGATCTTACCAAATGGGGAGGCAACTAAAACTAAACTGAAAATCAAAAAGATATTGCCAGACCACATGATCAAACCATCGAAGTTATTAATGATCTGCCATTTGATACCGTCTAGCACTGATTTGGCTGTCGAGGCATCGGTTGCAAGGAGTGCAACGATGAACAATATCATCAGTCCGGCACTGATGCCAAAAACAGGGTTATGAACGTCAAATCCCCACTTCTGGATGTTGTCCTGGCCAACTGTATAGTCAGTATTGTCGATACTGTACTTGTCCCTAACTTGTGACATTTTGTTCCTTAATCGCTTAGTACACTAAGTATTTCAAATGGCGTTGAACCGTTTATTGGTCATCAATTAAAGTGAAATACGTTAGTGCACTTAATAAAAAATTCGGAGGGAAGATAACAAAAGTAATAATAAAAACCAAATTTATCTGGTTTTTGCCGAATAAAGCTGCACATTCATGCATAAAAATGAATGTTTTTAAGGCTAAAAAAGGTTAGTTGTCTAATCATTTGGTGGCTTGTTGTGTCTAGGGCGGGGGAGTGGGATTGAACGTTCTCTAAGTATTTTGAGTGTTTCGTTGAATATCCAATGTCATAGATTATTGTGGTCGTGTCATTCAACAATACGATCATTTCGTGCTAGAAATGAAATTTATTACGCTTATCACAGTATGTAAGGCACAGACCTTTATATATTCTCCGCTCGTTGTGGTTTTGCAATGTTAAGGAGAAACAAGGATGAACCTGGAACAGCAGCGTCAACAGGCACAGCAGGCGTTTGTCGAAAGTGGACAAAATATCGAAATAGGGACCTTACAAGGTATGCCGCTAACGCTGCAGCAGCTTAAAAATACGACAGCTGAATCAAGTTATGTTGTGGAGGTATTCAATTCTGGGCTAACCGCAGTGGTTTATCACCTGAAAATTGATGGCCAGCACTGGACATTGAAGCGAAAAAGAAAGGATTGCTTGGTCAAAAATATAGATGGGCAAACATCATTTTTAAACGAAGTTCAGCGCAGGCGAGATCTGGTCGAGCTGAAGCGCGGCTATCCAGGGAGCTTTAAGCATATCGTCGATACTCAATTTGCCTCATTCAGAGACGGTATTATTCTGTCGCCATGGGTTGAAGGTAATCCGTTGGCCATCTTGAATCGGAACGTTTTCCAACAGATTTTCTCGAGCATAGTAAACCTTGAATTGAGGGGACTGTTTGAATGGGACTTCTGCCCAGGAAATATTTTACTAAATCACCAAGACGAGATAAGGCTGTTCGATTTTGGTTATATGTATCAGTTTGATCCTAAAAAACACTTTAATAGCAATGGAAGAAGTACGCCGTTATTTCATGGTATAGAGCGGTTTGAAACCCGTTTCTTTTTTGATTTTTTGCTGAAAAATCCGTTAAATCTAAGTCCAGAAGCGCTGTTTGAGCTCTACAAGCTAGAAAAACAGTGTGCACTGGAGGCCTATCAGGAAAAACTACAGCAGCTTATAGAAATTGGTGCCGATGTAAGTGTCATTTCTCGGCAGCAGGGTATCAACCAACGTTGGCGGTTAGCATTGACCCGTGAGGATTCTTTGCGTGAGTTATATCTGGTTGAAAGCTTTCGTTCAAATGTACTCGACTTGCTTGATGACTTACACGGCCAATCTTGCAGCCCTTATACTTTAAAGAAAGCTGATTTGGTTTTGGGTTTGATTAACAGTCACTTTGAACTATTGCGTTCAAGCGATGCCTTCTTTTTTGGTGATGAAACAAAGGGCAAAAATGAGCTGATCACAAAGTACAGCAGCCTTCGCAGTGAGGCTGAGCAGTATCAGCTTAATAAGGTGGGCTAAGAACGAACGTTTTAGGAACAGGTGGTGGCTCAATTTAACTAGCTGAATTTTGGTAAAAAAAGCCACCTTATCAAGGTGGCTTTTTTTCTTGGGTTATTAACCCGCTTGCTGTGGTGAGCTGGCGGATTCAGGCTGCTTTTGGGCAAATTTGTTTACCCAAAGTGAGATAGCACCGTCACCTGTGATATTACATGCGGTACCAAAGCTATCTTGCGCCATATACAGGGCAATCATCAGAGCCAGCTCGGCTTCACCGAAGCCAAGCATAGAAGCCATTAGTCCCAGAGCTGCCATTACGCCGCCGCCCGGAGCACCAGGTGCTGCAATCATAGTTATGCCCAACATCATGATAAAAGGCAGCATCTCAAGTAAGGATGGCAGGGCAATATGCTGGCTTAGTGCCATTACAGCTGTAGAGCAGGTCACTAGGGTAATTGTGGAACCTGACAGATGAATGGTTGCACACAGTGGGATGGTGAAGTTAGCAATGGACTCATCAACACCGTTGCCTTTGGTCTGGCGCAAAGTGACGGGGATAGTGGCTGCAGAGGACATGGTGCCAATGGCCGTGAAATACGCAGGTAGCATGTTCTTGATCAGTTTCACCGGAGACATACCCAAGGCCAAGCCTGTAATTGTGTATTGGATAGTGATCCATACCCAGTGCATAAATACAGCCAGTGCCAGAACGACACCAAAGGTTTTTAAGGTTGTAAATACCGTGCCTTCCGCTGCCATTTCGGCAAAGATGCCAGAAATATAGAACGGAAGTAGTGGAATAATTACTTTTGATAACAGCAGATCAATGATACTGCGGCCGTCATCGGCAATTTCTTTTAGTCGGACACTGTTAGTAACACTGATCCCCAGCCCAAATAAGAAGGCTGTCGCTAGTGCAGTCATTACCCCGAACATCGGCGGGATTTCCAAACTGATAAAGCTGGTTAGTTTAGCACCTGCATCGGCTGTGGTTTGATCCGGGCTAGGAATGCCGGCTATCACCGAACTGGCAACGATAAAGGCCAGGCTGCCGGCAATAACGGTAGAGCCGTACGAAAGCGCGACTGTTTTACCCAGCAGGTTACCTGAATTCTTTGGCAAGCTGGCAATACCGCTGGTGATATAGAAAAGAATGATTAGAGGAATGGTAAATCCGATCAGCTGGCCACCGAGCAATTTAACTGTCAGTAGTATGCGGATGATTTCATCCGGGGCAAAAAAACCAAGTAAAATACCGGCAACGATACCGGCAATCAATTTCAGTATTAATTTCATTAAGTTGTATCCAGATGTGTGTTTGGTAACGGTTAAACTAGCAATTTTGAATTACCCATCTATATGCACTTGTTGGCATTATGTTTTTAGAATATGGATATTCTGGAGTATTGTTTTTAACCGTACGTACTATTTAGCATTTTTGCGCTGCTCTGTCATTTTTTTTGAAAGTTTGCTGATAGTTTTTATTTTGCTGACCTTCGTCAGCAGGGACAAAAGGTTAGGGTTCTTTCTCTAAGGCTCAAAGGACACCACCAAACCAGCGTTTTGATGAGTCAACTTAAGTTGGTTAACACTCATGGAAAATATGGAGATGTTTAAGGCATAGATATGCGTGATGGGGTAGGAGGCGTATCATGTCACGAGTGGTAATCTAGCAAGGGAGGGGGTCTACTGTTCTACCCTAAAGGTCTCATTATCGAGGTTATTCTTATTTGAAATATATGGCGGAGCTAAAGAGGAGCCATATCTTTTCTAAAGTATGGCTCCTAGTCGATGAAGGGCTAAATTAGCTTTCAAATGAAAGCTTGTTGCCAAATGTGTTTATCAAACTGTTCAACTGCCGGTTGCACCGCAGGATGGGCAAAACAGTCAAAGAAGGTGGTGCGAAATACGATTGGGTATCTGGCCTACAGGTGGGGATCGCGAACTTAGGTAACAGTCTGGCGGCGATTAAGCATCTGGTATTTGATGATGCTTAAATCAGTCAGTCAGAGTTGGCAAAAGCGTTGGAAGAGGATTTTGCCGGTAGTGAGAATGAACAGCTTCGCCAGCGTCTCATTAACTTCGTACCGAAATATGGTAACGATGATGACGCTGTGGATAGTTTGCTGGCAGAAGCGTACCAAGCGTATATCGATGAGCTGGCGCAGTTTGTCAATACTCGTCATGGTCGCGGCCTAGTTGGTGGCGGTTACTATGCAGGTACAACGAGTATTTCTGCTAATGTGCCATTTGGTGCTTCGACGATGGCTACGCCAGATGACTGCAAGGTGACGACGCCACTTGCCGAAGGAGCCAGCCCGTCATCAGGTTCCGACCGTTTAGGTCCAACGACGGTGTATAATTCAGTCGGTAAAATCCAGACTAGCCAAATATTGAGCGTGTACTGCTTAACCAGAAACTGTCACCTGCTGCGGTGGCCTCTGAAGGTGATAAGCTGAAGCTGTCTATGCTTATTCGTAACTCTTCGGCCAATATCATCTTACTTGGCGGGGTGTACCAACATCAGGGGGAAAGCCTGGTTGGTCCGCTAACAAAACTTTGCATTCAAAATATCCATTTCAGCACAGCTTTTCTGGGTATTGATGGTTACCACCAAGATACGGGATTTACCAGCCGCGATATGATGCGTGCAGAAATATCCGAGACTATTATTGGAAAAAATCGCCGTAATAACGTGTTGACCGACTCAAGCAAATTTGGGCAGATTTACCCGTCTTTAATTGGCAAAACGAGTGAGATTTCTATATTGCTCACTGATAATACTGTGCCTAAACAAGATATCGACGCCCTGAAAAGCCAAAGTGTGGAAGTGCTCTGTAGTTAGAGAGTACATACGAGAGGTATAATAAGTTAAGACCACCTCTATGGTGATCATCATTTCTTAAGGTTCTGTATTGTAAATGTGATGCGATATTTATGGCCTTTATTTATTAGTATCTTCCAATTACTGTGTTGTTTCCCTCTGTTTTGGACAACAAATAGGAATATGGTCTATCTAGTTGCAGTATTTTCAATAATTAAATCACTATAGGTCACAAAAATAACACTATGTTTTTTAAACCTAAAAACAAGTCTAATATTGATTACATGTGATTGTTTGAATTGATTTATCCTAATGACTAATCTGAATTTATCAGATTATCAATTGCATGAATTTTATACACAACTCACAAATAAATTAATTTATCTCGCAATAATTATTCATCATTTTTATCCAATGTGATTCAAAGGTGGAATTATGTCTTATACAAAAGAACAACTCATGTTGGCATTCAGCTATATGAGTTATTACGGCATCACTCACACAGGTACGGCACAAGAAAATGCTGAGCTCATTCTAAAAAAAATGAACGAAGCTTTGAAAAAGTGGAAGCCTTTTCAGGAGGATGACTGGGAAGTCGTCTGGGGGCCTGCGGTTTATACCATGCCTTACACAATCTTCAATGATGCGATGATGTATGTCGTACAAAAGAAGGGATCTGAGGGGGAATACGTGATAGCCATTCGCGGTACCAATCCGGTATCAATTTCAGACTGGCTGTTTAATGATTTCATGGTTAGAAAAATGAAGACGTGGTCTTACGCATCAGTTGAAGGTCGTAAGCTCAAAATATCCAAAAGTACCAGCTACGGACTAGAAACCTTACAGAAATTGAAGCCAAAATCTGGTATCCCCGGTGAAGGTAAAACTATTCTGCAGTTCTTGAATGAAAAGGTAGGTTCAGAGGGTAAAGCAGAAATTTGTGTTACCGGTCACAGTAAAGGCGGCGCATTGTCTTCCACGATGGCTTTGTGGTTGAAGGATATTCAGGGAGTCAAACTCTCTGAACACATTGATATCTCGACGATTCCGTTTGCCGGTCCTTCTGCCGGTAATGCTGACTTTGCTGATTACTTTGATGAGTGTCTTGGTGAACAATGTACTCGTATTGCCAACTCGCTAGACATTGTAACTTATGCCTGGAATACGCAGTCATTAAAAAAACTTAAGTCTTTATATTCATATGAACTACCACCCGTTTTACCGTCTCCATTTCAACGCGCTTTAATTAGCGGAATGATCGCGGAAACGAAAGGTAAAAAATATAAGCAAATTAAGGCTGAAACTCCACCGCTAGAAGGTCATTTTAATCCGCTGTTATTTGAATACCTTGTGCAGGCAGCCTATCAGCATGTTGTTGGCTACCCGGAATTAATGAATATGGAGGATGATATTCCTTTAACAGACATATTCGAAGATGCAATAGCCGGTTTGTTATAAAGCGTTTTAGAATAAAGGCCCATAGTTTTATGGGCCTTTAATTTATGTCAGTTTTCAGTAGAGTTGTTACAGCTTTCATCTACGTTATTTGTCGGCTGTTGCGGTATTGCGGTTATTCCGCAGGTAGAGCTGGTGGTGCTTGGTCAGTCTTGGGATTACAGCGCAGTCCCATTGCGTTTCCAGCATCAAGCATATACATGATGCACGAATAGGTCGTGTTTGAGCGCGGGGTAAATTCGTAGAGTTCGGAGTTCTCTAACCATGTGTCCAGCTCATAGGCAAAGTCAGGTGGCAGCAGCTTGATTGCTTTACCTTGAGGGCCTTTAGGGATGCAGGACAACCCCATATCTTTGCCATTATCTAGCATGAGCATAACGCAGGCTAGGTTCGGGGTTGCTTTGGGGGTGAATTCATAAACCTCGGAGTTTTCCTGCCAGGTGTCCAGTTCGTAGGCGTAATCTGGCTGTTGATCGGGCAGATTACGAGTCTCGTTGTAACAGCCTGCCAGTGTCAGGGGGAACGCGAGGGCTAAAAGAACGCTCAAACGTTTTTTCATGATGTGTCCTAGTTAATTTAAAAACGGCCAGTCTTATGACAAATGCATTGGTTTGTTCTTGTCAGTATGGAACATATATTCTTCTTGGTGTCTGGTTTGTCTTCAAGATGCGCTTTGAAGGTGGACTTGGTAATTTTAGCGACAACAAAGCATAAAAAAACAGTTAATGATCTATGATGTGGGATTGTGTAATAGGATCTCAGATGCGCGATGGTTGCTAAAGAAACACGCAGTGGAACCGATGCAGAATCATAAAGTAATCACTCAGTGGCAAATCGCATCAGTGATGTTTGCCTGATCTTCAGTTCAGAGTCTATTTGAGGCCGTCATTAGCCCCGGCTCTTTAATGAGATCTGCGTCAGATTGTCCTCATAACTAAGAAAGCTTTTTTGTGTTGAGTTATTCCGCCACATCACTGCTTCTCTGCGTAGACAAAGAACTCTCTTAGCTCTATATCTTTACTAGTTGATGCGAGTGTAGGATAAGAAATGGCCTCTGGGTATATAATGCATTTGTAGGGTGTTTGTGGTGGAGCTTGAGATACGACAACTTACATTTCAAAGCTTAGATAGCTTCACATCTTTTCAGACAATAAATACTGTTAGTAATAGATGAGAACCTGCCTGTGAATACTGGATATTTGACTGATATTATCATTCTGTTATCTGCGGCAGTCATTACTGTCCCTGTGTTTCAATGCTTAGGTTTTGGTGCAATACCAGGTTTTTTGGTTGCAGGGGCAATCGTAGGGCCGTCAGGGCTAGGCTATATTCAGGATTACGAC
The DNA here is from genome assembly GCF_026191635.1 of Photobacterium obscurum. Taxonomy (GTDB): domain Bacteria; phylum Pseudomonadota; class Gammaproteobacteria; order Enterobacterales; family Vibrionaceae; genus Photobacterium; species Photobacterium obscurum. The sequence continues at coordinate 7,432 of NZ_JAKRRW010000010.1, read as the reverse complement.
GAGATTGCTCAACTCGCTGAGTTTGGTGTGATTCTCCTATTGTTTATTATCGGAATAGAAATTAAGCCATCCAGTCTTTGGAATATAAGGAGGCTAGTATTAGGGCTTGGGACTCTTCAGGTTCTAATAACAGGTGCTTTAATAACTGTAATAGCTCATGAAATACTTAATTCTTCGTGGGAAGCTTCACTTTTAATAGGATTGGCGCTAGCCCTTTCCTCAACGGCCTTTGTACTTCAATTATTAACGGAAAGGAAGATGATCTCATCAGAATATGGAAGGCCCTCTGTTGCCATATTACTGTTACAAGATCTGGCGGTTGTCCCACTTTTGGTTTTTGTTTCATTTATGGCCGAGCCGGAGTTAACAATAGTAGAAGACATTCTCCTAGCATTGGCTGAGGCGTTCATCATTCTTTTGTTCATTATTGTTCTTGCCAGATATATTTTGACTCCCTTGCTTAAAATGCTTTCCCGGTTTGGTTCACCCGAGATATTTACCGCATCCGCTTTACTTTTGGTATTGGGATCGGCATATGCAATGGAGCGTATTGGATTATCGATGGCCATGGGGGCATTTGTTGCTGGCTTATTGATTGCTGACTCATATTACCGTCATCAAATTATCGCAGAGATTCAGCCTTTTCGTGGCTTGTTGCTTGGACTGTTTTTTATGTCAATGGGTATGTCCTTAAATATTGATCAATTTTTAGACCACCCTATGGTGCTTTTAAGTTTTACAGTTGCGCTAATGACTATCAAGTTTTTTATTCTCTGGCCTTTGTCACGCTTGTTCGGAATAAAGAAAAAAGCATCGATTTCGGTGGCCTTACTCCTAGCGCAAAGTGGTGAATTCGCATTAGTATTGTTTGCAGTAGCGAAAAGCATGGGAGTTTTGGAAGAGACGTTATTCCAACATCTTCTAATTGTTGTCTTGTTGAGTATGCTCATAACCCCGGTGCTTGATAAATTAGCTTATCGGGTATTTTTGGCTTCGCCTAGAAGTATCACAACAATGCAAAATGTTGATATTGATAAACACGAGCAATATATCAAGCCTATTATTATTGCGGGTTTCGGAAGAATGGGTCATAGAATCGGTTATATTATGGAGCTGATGAAAGTACCTTATCTAGCGATCGATAAAGATGAATCTCTTGTGGAGCGCGAACGTTCAAAAGGCAAGCCGGTGTATTTCGGAGACGTACAAAGCCTCCAAGTACTAAGAGCCGCTGGGGCTACGGATGCCCCCTTTGTAATCATTTCAATTAATGACCCAGGCGTGACCGAGCAAATTGTATCCTCGCTTCATTCTGCCGTTCCAGATATTCCTATCTTTGCTAGAGGGCATGACCTTGCAAAATGTCACGATCTTAGAGCGCTTGGTGCACACTATACAGTGTCAGAGACTCTCGAGGCCAGCGCAGAGCTTGCCCATGCGGCATTACTTCATATGGGAGTTGAAGGTTCGGAAATAGCAATTGCGCTTGAGCAGTTTCGGAAAGACTACTACAAACAGGTCAATATGGAGGAGGAAAAGAAAACGAAGCTAGATTAATAAGTGATTATCATTGAATGGTGAATTGAACCACCGAATATCGGGGAGTTGCTTAATTCTAGTAACTTATTGGTGTGCCTAATCCTTAGCTATTATTGGCTATTAATAATAGGTAATTACACGAAGTTATTTATAGTCTCGTCATGAGTAGAACAAGGCGCTATTTCATGTAATTTGCAGTAGAGCAGAGAAAAGCCTCATATTTGTTGTTTACTCTAAAAATCATCATATGTGGACAATCGAGTAATTGATTAAGAGTGGTTTACTGAAGATGAAATAATCCTTATGTAGTAAATTAAGGCTGAAACGTTTCCACTAGAAGGTAATATCAATCCGCTGTTATTTGAATACCTTGTGCAGGCAGCCTATCAGCATGTTGTTGGCTACCCGGAATTAATAAATATGGAGGATGATATTCCTTTCACAGACATATTCGAAGATGCAATAGCGGGTTTGCTATAAAATATTTTAGCGTAAAGGCCCATAAGATTTCTGGCCTTTATATTGATGATAATGTAACTACCCACTTATCCCATCATTACAAAGTTTGTATACCGCACTTTCGTTGATGAAATTCAAGTAATACCTAGCAAGCTAGACATCTTGTTGCAGCTATTTATTGATTAAGTGCACACGATATGCAATTTATTGCATTTGTTGGTGTGTGTTCATGGAATTGGACTATCTTTTTTTATCATACCTCATCGAGTAATTGCCCAGAAAGGGCTAAGGCTGTATTCGTTGAAGTACGATGAAGAGAAAGAGTCTCTCTTTTTTATTACCAGCATGACCGTACCTTCTTCTTTTTATACAACAGGTATTCACACGAGTACCGCTAGAAAGGATTCTTCATGTTTAATTTATTTCCACACCTAAAACCATCTCTTCCCCAAAATGACAGCAAGCGCGAACAAGATAAACGCCAAAAACAGCTGGCTAATACGCAGAAAAGCTATATCTGGGACACGAATAATCCAAATGTCGCCCCGGTTCCACTTGTAAAAGAGGTTCCTCGAGAAGCCTATCCGACTTTGACGTGGGGGATCACCGTTCTGAAAGTTCTAGTGCCGATTGTGGAAAACCTTGTTGCCAACGTTAAGGACGCAGCTGAACTGGTAGATATCAAAGAGGGGGTGGCTGAAGTATCGGATGCACTCGATAGCCTGAAGCCTGGTCAGCAGCTAGCTTTGATCACCAATACAACAGCAATGCTGAACTCGCTGATCGAGATGTATCTGAAATTGGTTCGAGAGGAAGTTAAAGAATATCGTGAAGGGGCCGGACTGGATGCTTACAAGGCGCTGTTTAAAAAGCTGCCGCTACCAGCTGTCGCAGAGGTATTTCAACAGAACGACTGTTTTGCGCGATACCGTGTCGCCGGGCAAAATCCTATGTTGATCAGAGGAGTTTCTCGTCTGGCCGATAACTTTCCTGTTAGCGAGGCAGGCTACCAAAAAGTAATGGGACCAAATGACTCCCTAGCTGAGGCGTTGGCTGAAAAGCGGATCTATATTGTGGACTATCATGAACTGCAGATGCTGGCTGATAATTCCCAAGGGCCTGAAAAGAAAGTTTTTGCGCCAATCGCACTGTTCGCTATCCCCAAAGATGGAAAGGATATTACGCCGGTCGCGATTCAAAATGGTCAGGATCCGAGTAGTGCCGTTATCACTTATGCGGTTAAGCAGAATGATGACACCCCAGAGTACAGGCAGTGGCAAGCAGCCATGACTATGGTGCAAGTAGCCGATGGGAATTATCATGAATTATTCGTCCACCTTGGCCGTACCCATCTGATTATCGAAGCGTTTACTATTGCAACCAATCGCTGTCTGGCAGAGTCTCACCCTGTTAACATCTTATTGCTTCCGCACTTTGAAGGTACGCTGTTTATTAATAACAGCGCAGCTAACTCTCTTATCGCCGCGGGCGGCCCAATTGATAATATCTTTGGCGGGAAAATTGAAGCCACTCAAAAAGCCGCAGGAACGGACCGACTTCAGCTCGATTTCTACCAGTACATGTTGCCCAATGATTTAGCCGCGCGCAATGTCGACAATATGGATTACCTGCCTGATTATCCATATCGCGATGATGCGATTTTGATCTGGGAAGCAATCAAAAACTGGACCCAAGCCTATATCAACATTTACTACACAAATGATACAGATGTCACTGAAGACTATGAATTAGCGGCATGGACCACGTCGCTAATGACAGAAGGCGCCATCAAAGGCTTCAAACCAATCACAACTCGTGAGCAGCTCGCGGATGTGCTGACTATGGTGATTTTCACTTCAAGTGCTCAGCACGCCGCTGTTAATTTCCCCCAACGTGATTTGATGAGCTTCGCACCTGCCGTTACCGGTGCCTTCTGGGCAGAAAATCCAGTTGATGTTCAAACAGAGGAGGCCTGGTTGCAGACTTTGCCACCGTTAACTCAGTCTCTGGAGCAGCTCTCATTGCTGGAAATTCTTGGCGGTGTTTATTACCGCCATCTGGGAGAATATCGCAGTAACAACTTCCCTTATTTGGACTGGTTCGAGGATCCCAGGGTTACAAAAGAAAATGGGCCGCTCAGTCAGTTCAAGGCCTCGTTAGCAGACATTGAGCAAACAATTAATATACGCAACAAAACTCGCCAGGAATATAACTATCTATTGCCGAGTAAAATCCCACCAAGTATTAACATATAAGACATACTGAAGGCGAGGGGAGGAGCCTCGCCTTCACGCTCTTTATTCTTATTTGATATGTTCAGCTATCAATTATGAAGGGGCCAATCATCACACTATTAATAGTATTTCTCTTTGGCCCCGACTAACGTGAAGATTTATGGTCATGATGAGGCAAGTGCTATCGTGATTTATGATACCCCCAGGATCTGATGCTTTAGATGATTCCTATTCATCAACACTTATAGTGAACTAGGTTACATATCTTCGATAAACATAAGTATTTTTTAACCAACCAGATTACCATGAATTTATCATGGTTATTATAGGGGTAGGTATGAAACACTATAGAGATATAACGAGTTTTCACTCTATTGGTAAAGCCATCAGCAATAAACCAGAAAGCACGAAAAATGTCGTTGACCTACTCAACTTTCTAAGCCAAGTTATTTTCTGTGACAAAGTGGCGGTCTCAGTTCTAGGGCCAAAGGAAATAACCAACGGAACGATAGAAGTTATCGACAAACTCGCCTCACTCGGTTTACCTGTGGATCTTATTGAACGTTACTCCTACCCATCTGGTCATGAGCGAATACTCCAACGAAATAGAATTAGTGATCAACTCAAGTATGATTGGCTCAATCACTTCCCCACATTGGGTAAAGCATCTCGAGACAGTTTTCCACCTGGTTACTACGACATGCTTAACAACACGGTAGAGATTTTCTCAGATACCTTGTTATCGAATACATCTGCGTCACGATATAGTTCTGAAATTCAAGAGTCATTGAACGATGACAGTATCAGTTATATGGTCGGCTTGATGCTTGCCGACAGTGATCTTACCGAACTTATTCGCCACAACTTTAACAAGCAAGGAGTAAGTAAGGAACATCTCGTACATTTTATTGCTCTAGCAAGGAACAAGTACAATCTATTACTTTCGGAAGATTTAAAATTAGTCTTCACACCTTGTGCATCCCGAGCACAGACTAACCATAGCACCGCCTATTCTTTTATGGATACCTACCGGAAAGAGCTAAATAAAGACCCCAAAGATGAAATGCAACAGCTTAAGCTTACTGGTAAGCAGTATCACCTAGACATACCGAGCGCCTTGCATATCCTACTTGCAGATGGTGCGACAAGCTCAGAGCAGCTCATTGTTCGCGCATTAGATGCGAGAGAAAAAGTAACTTGGTATAGGGAAGAGGTCTTACATAACTTCAATGATTTGCGGTTTTCTAACAACATCGAAGATCAAATAAAGCTCAGTAACAATCTTGACAATGCTTATAAAGACATCGCCGGGGTATTAGCAATGAAGGGAGGGAATAATGCTAAAAAGCTATTCGGTCATTTTTCGTTTGATTTTTCAGACTTCTCTTTAGCCGCTGGTAGTATGAAAGCAGTCGGCGATTTTCTTCAATTCACAAAAAACACATGGAAGTTCCGTAATAATCAAGATTGTTATTTACTGACACAAGAGCTTATTCACTATATGTCGAAAGACGAAAGCGAGTATAAGAAGATTGTTGATAGGCTTTATATCGCACTGGGGGGTGACTTTAAAAGTTTGTTGACTTAGAGCATTAAGCCCAAATAAAGTGCAAACCTAATTGTTTAGCGATAGCTTCATCGTAACTACTATCCCCAATACTCAGGACTTGATGAGGCAAACACTGGTTCTGAGCAATCAACTTTTCAATGACTTGGGCCTTGGAGTCATCTCCAAGTCCAGTCGAATAGACATGTTCTAAAGGCAGAGCGATACCTGCTCTTGAAGCTTTTTCAAGAGAAGGTGTTTTGAAATTCCCCGTAACAATGTAGTACTCCATGCTTGAATTCAGGACCAGGTTGAGCAGTCCTGTTCCTTTTGAAAGAGAAGACCAAGTTTGCTTTTGTACAAAACTCATCATGATGTCATCGAGTTGATGAAACACCTCCTCTCGTTTTGAGAGCGGTACTGTATTATTTAGCACAGAGCTGAATGTTCGGTGAGGATAATTTGAAATATCACTGTCTAATTTCTCGTTAAGCAGCTGCGATAGAGAAGTGAAGAAGAACGGGATTTCTGCCTCGTTACTGTTCACGAGAGTACCGTCTAGATCAAAAATACATAATTTGATGTCAGATAGCTCGAATTGCATTCTAATCCCTTAAATTCAATAGGCATTTTTATTGTACCACATATGAATTACAAACAGCGTCTTTTCACATAATCTATCAAAGCTCTCGGAGCTTTATTTATCAATTTGGCTGTAGGTCTGATCGTTAATCTTATGATTACTATTAATGGGGCAAGTCTCGCCTTTTTCCTTCAAGCATTAGTAGGTGAGGGTGGCACGAAGTTGGACAAATGCGTGTCAGGTTTTCCTTGCGAAATCTACCCTTCGGATAACTTCTAGTATCACAGAGTGACAATCGGCACCTCTAAGTTAAATGCTGACTCTGAAAGATTTTAGACATTTTCGTTCATCCCCTAACGGTGAAGTCCAATTGCTTTATGCGGAAATTTTTACAAAATATGCAGTATCTAGATCACCCCAGAAGAGCTTAATACCCCATTCCTTTTCAGCGCAAAAAAACAACTTTAACTCGAAGCATCATTATTACCTTAGAGATTAGTTGGGCAGAATTAATTCGATGTGCTGTACTCAAATCTCATTTATAAACGTGGTTTATTGCAAAAATAAACAGCAGCACATTTATCGTCAATATATTGAATAATATCATGCCCACCAAATCGAACTGTTTTTCAAACTGTTATTTTTAGGTGGACAATAAATGAAAATTCACTCCACAACGTTAACTTATGACCAATTACCCTCAATATATGGATTATTGGAATCTATTGCTTTTATGTGGGTCATCGTTGTAGTAACTCTCATCGTTGCATCTTGGGTAGTGAGTAAACTGTGGCACATACACTCAATCCCAAAACATGTAGCCAAAGAGCAAGATCTTCCACAAGCCAAACTCATTTTTTGGTTATGTATTTTGGGGCTGGCTTATAAACCACTGTGGGTCATAGCAGTGTTGTCGATTGTTACGGATTGGCAACGTATTCAAGAGTGGTTAAGAGGAGTTAAGTCATGAAAGAAATAATGCTGCCCTACATCTTTATTGTTTGGATACTATTCAAATTTAAAGTGCTTGCGCCAACAGCCAAAAACTACTTTATTACGACCTTTATAGGG
>NZ_JAKRRW010000001.1 GCF_026191635.1 Photobacterium obscurum | reverse complement strand
CTAACGCTTTTTCAAAAGCGTAGACAATCATTCGCGTTCTTGTTTTAAATTTTTCTATTTTCATACTTTATTAACCGAGCACATCTTTTTGTCTGTTGGCATTGGTTGGCAACATCATTTCACAGCTTATATCACAACTTTGGAGGAAAAACAGTGATATATCCTTTTAAACTTATGATTTTTATGGTTTTGGGCGAAGTCTTTTGAAGAAAAAGCACTACTGCTTAAGTATTTTGTACACACTATTCCTTGAAATTCCTAACTGAGTAGCAACTGCTGACTTGTTGTGGCATTTATTGTACAAAGTGATTACCTTTTGTTTTAAATCCTCTGATAACGGTTTTCTTCCTTTGTACTTTCCTTGCTTCTTTGCATTTGCAATTCCTTCAAGTTGTCGCTCTCTTCGGATACTAAGTTCAAACTCGGCAAATACGGCCAGCATGTCGAGGAAGGCTTTTCCTGATGCTGTGTCAGTTGATATTGGTTGTTCTAATGCGTGTAGAGAGATGCTGTTTTGTTTTAAGTGCTGAATGAGTTGTTGAAGATCAAGTACGGAGCGGGCTATCCGGTCAATACGTGTTATGACAAGGGTATCGTCAGCACGGAGAAAATCCAACAACTGTTGAAACCCTAGGCGATGTGTTGAGGACGCACTGGCCTTGTCACTGAAAACTTTGATACAACCAGCCTCATTAAGCTTATCGATTTGAATAGACAGTGATTGATCTTCGGTTGATACGCGGGCATAGCCAACTTTCGACATAGAAAATGCTCAAATAGGCTCTAGACTTAATGAGCATAGTGTTGATTTTTACGGTTTACCACCCTAAATGAACATACTGATTTCTATATGCGGATTGTTCATTTAACTTATACCTTAGTTGAACAATGGAGGTCGTGTGAATTTTCGAGATCCTAAACTTGTCCTTGTGAAGAACTTTCGGGGTAATACAAAGTCATTTTTTCAAGTGAGCCACTTAACCAACCAAGAGGTAGTGCTGAAGGATGTTGAAAGTGGTGGTAAGTTTACATTCCCTAAAAAGCAACTCGAGTCTTTCCTACAGCATGGTAAATTGAAAGCAACTAGCATTGATGAGCTGCCTCCATGTTTGTTTGAGCAACCGGTTACCAGAAGACAAACTATAACGAAAAAGAAGAGTGATGATCTTGCTCATCATGAGATGGAGAGACGTTATCAATATGTCACTGGTGTAATCGAGGCTGGACTGCCTGCTTACACTGAAAAATGGTTAGCCCCATACATAGAGATGCGGTCGACTGAAATTGATGATGGAAAACCACCATCTTGGCGTGCATTATCACGATGGATGAAGCTTTATATTGAGAGTGGCTGGGAGAAGAAATCGTTACTTTCAGGTCATTCAGAAAAAGGTAATAGGACAGTGAGATTGCCCCAGGAGCTGGATGATTTGGTCAATAATGTAGTCCGTGATTATACAAGAACACATGCCGTTATTAGGTTTACTAAAGCATATAATGAATTTCTTGAGAGGCTTTCAGAGTTGAATAAAGAGCGACTTGCTAACGGGCTAGATGAACTTAAACCATGCAGTTATAGGACGTTTCGTAATCGATTTCGTCATTAGTTTAGTATGTCTTAACTAGAGTATACTAAGAGAATACCATTCATAAACTTCTGTAAAATAAGAATATATTGGGTTTTAGTATAGTGGTGACTATCAATTTATAAAGCGGTGCAAGCAACACGTTTGCCAAATCAAATCAATCTCTTACCTGCGAAATCACTCAAATCATAGTCTAGGTGATCCACTTTATGTGTATTACTTGAGGCTGCTATGACAACAGATCTCTGGTTATCCCCGCACGGCAAAAGAGCAGGTGATTAAGCTGCTGGCTTTCGCGCAGTCATTACAGACTCCTTCTACATCTACATTTCCCAGCTTGTACAATGTTCCTTCGTCACCTGTCACTATTAACGCCTGACTATCTCTCCAAATACCTTAAGTACTACATTGAGACTAAGGCTTGGCGTTGCTGTGAGCGTGAATTGCTGACTATCAGGCGGTTTGTCGGCAGGGGGATACTGACAGAATGCCGTGCTCTCTTCAAAGTAAGGGCTTTGGTTATATTTGGCGCGTCCGCAGCGGGCCAAGATATTATGTCTTGACTCGCTGTGGACTGATTATTGGGCTTTTTATAGCTTGGGTAAAAGCTGCTGGATGTAAAACCCGATAATAGTGCCCACGGTCAGAAAAAACAGTAATCCGCTGATCATGCATTCAGCCTTGGCCGGCTGCTCTTTTCTCGAACCTCGCTTGGCGGATTTTGTCTGCCGTTGTTTTACCGGCTCGGAATGAGTCTGCGTACTAGTGCTCATGGGTGATATCCTTAATGGCTATGTCCAGGTTCTTGCTTTGCCCTTTACGAAGCTGCTTGAGGGTCTTTGCCCGCATTTCCACACTGTAATTTAAGAAACGGCCCAGCGGGCAGAGTGTCCGGCACCAGAAATCGCTGACGATAAAGGCACCAAAGATGCTCAGCGGCAGTATGTACCACTGAATACCAATCCCATCGAGCGAGAATAGCATCGAGAATGGCTCATAAGAGCCGATGGCTGGCGTGCGTGATAGAAAGATCAGCATCAGCGACAGCCAGAGCAGGGTATTGGTCCACAGCTTCAGGCGCTTTTTCAGCCAGGGATAAAACGCCATGTTTAGTCTGCTTAGCTTGTGCAGCCAACGTTGGATTTGGTGGAACGGGCAGAGCTGGGTGCAGTAGACATTCCGGCCCAAAAACAGGATAGAGCCCAGAGAGCCAGCCAGCATGATGTACCATAGCAAGTGTTGTTGCGGTGATGGAATATAGCCGAGCAGCAAGGAGCCGATCATGGTAATCGACAGCGCCGAGTTGAGGTAATAACCAATCAAGACTACCGAGCTGGTTGCCAGGATTTGACCGTAGCGCTTTTGCCATTGCCGCGGTACTTGTTTATTGAGCAATGCGGCGGCAAACAGCAGTACAGCCAGCAGCTCTTTATGGCCGGCACTAAATTCAGTCTGTTGCCAGTGAGGCGGCAACGAGTAGTGGCTTGCCGCGTTGTGAGCAGCCTCCCGAATAGCGGTTGTCATTCCGCGCGAGGAAAGGGTGGCGCCGCTCAGGCCGTCAATATCCCGGCCCAGCAGGAAATCCTGGTTTAGCAGCTGGTGGTTGAACTGGCGGTAGAAGCGCCCTTGATCGAAGCGCTTGATATAAGCCGGTGTTTCTTTGTGATCGAGCAGTTCGGTGGCTGTAATACGTCCTTTTTCATTGGCTTCAACCGCCAGCAGCATCGGACCGCCGTAGCCTTGAGCCTGTCCAAGGCTGATATGACGGGTTACTTCTCCCTGTCTCAATTGATATTGCTCGCCCTGGGCTGTATCTATACGGGTTATTGCAAAGCCGGGGTAGGCTTGCTCTAATCGCTGCTGGTAGTCAGGCTGCTGCCAGAGTAGGCCAATAACAAAGGCAGCGGCCAGTGAGGCCCAGCTGGCAATACGCAACCAAGGGAGGCTTTTCTGTTTTGCGCGAGAACGTCGGCGTGACTGTGAAAGTCCCTGAGACATAGACTTCTCCAAAATAGATCGGCGACCTCTGGCTGCTATGCCGAGGCCGCCGGATTGATATGACGACGATTACGATTTAGCGCAGGGCTGGATGAAGTTTCGCCAGGTAAGCACGGCCAGGATTAGGGCCGGTAGACCAAAACAGAGTAATCCCATCGCGCCGGATTGAGGCTCTCCTTCGGCAAAGGAAGCCCAGGACCAGCCGACACAGATCCAGCCAAGACCGAATGTGCCCAGCAGGCCTAAGTTGGCCATCAGCCCTAGCGGATAAGTACGTCGCAAGTGCAAATATCCCCACAGGGCAGCGGTGGTTGCCATCCCCATCAAGTACCACATTAATCCAATCATGAGTCTCTCCCTTTAGGTGAAATCGCCGTCAATACCGCTGCGCCAGAACTTAATCACGGCTTGCTCGTCATTGACGTTGCCGTAGCCGAACAGAATATCTGCCTGTTTCATCATGGTATGCACCACACCGCTGGTGACGGCGTTGGAAGCATCAATCAATCTGTGGTGCCAAAAGTCAGGTTTGTTCCATGGACATGCAGTAATACAGACGCCGCAGTCACCGCCGTTCTCAGACCAGAATTTGAAACATTTTTTTGAATCGGTATAGAACTTGCGCATGCCCGACAAGCCTTGCCAGTTGTATTTAGGATCGTCGCAACCGGGATAGGTCGGCCCCATAGATGGCTTGTCATCCATACTGATTGCCTGGGACGGGCAGGATTCTGCGCACCGCTTACAGTGCTCACAAAACTCCATAATGCCGAAATTACGCGGTTTGTCGTAAGTGACATCGTCCAGCTCAAGGTCGGTATAAACTTTGGAGATACGTACCCGCGGCCCCAGGGTTGGCGCAATCAGGGTACCGTTACGGGCACCTTCCCCCAGACCGGCAGCAATGGCGTAAGCAACTGAGTTGCCCATGTCATTGCCCGAGCCGACGGCCTGGTAACCTAATCCTCTGAGGAACTTGGCCATAGCACCGGCCTGAATCGTGTTATTGGTATATCCCATAGCCGCGGTCGCAGAGGCTGGGATCATCGGTGCTGTTGCCATAGGCTCATAGTCCATGTCCGTAAGCATCACGATCACGCTTTTAGGCTCGAACGGAAAATCTTCTTCCCAGGTTAGGGTCTTTTCTTGGGTCACATCGTATAAAGGATCATAGTCCCAGCGCTTGTCACGTCGACATACCCCGACTCTGACAGCACCGAATGTCTTGGCTGCTGTTTTAATCGCACTGATCATTTCAACGGAATCTTTGAAAGGGTATTTTTCGTGATGGAGGTCGGACTGATCCCAGCTCAATGTGCCACTGTTAGGCACGCCGGTTGACTGCAAGGGAGCCAGATTATTCATGCCGTACCAGCATGCTTGCTCCAGCGAGTAATCTAACTGGGTGTAACCTACTCGGTCGTTATCGGCCCGTTCATGCGCGGTGGCAAAATTAATCATGTGATTTTGGAAGTTGAACGGCTTTTCTCCCGGCTGAATTGGGCCGGCCGTCTCTTCGCCAAAGGTCAGGTTGCGCTCCGGGTACTGCTTGGCTAATTTGGGGCTCATGCCAAAGGTGAGAAGAACATCACGTTGATCCATAGAACGATAATCCGGCGACACTTCCACCGGAAACTCGTCTTGTACAACCCCGTCTACTCGGTGTTTGACCCAGGTTCCCGCTCCTGCAACGGCGCTGACTCCGGCAATGGTTCCTGCGCCGATTTTTAATAATTGGCGACGCTTCTCGTCGACTATCTGCTTGTCTTGCTCGCTCATGTTCACCCTTACAAATTGTGCAATTGGTTCGAAGCCAAAAACGAAAAATGTTGGGGCAAAGCATATATGTGTCGCTACTTCGGTATATACCTCTTTGTTTAGAATCCGATCTTCTAAAAAATGCAAGGTGGCGGTCAGACGGTGATTTATTCGTAAAATTGCCGTTGTTGAAGCTGTGCAAACTCCTCCTGAAAAAAATTGAGTACCACACGTACTCTGTGCGGTAGGAAGTGGCGGCCGGGGTAAAGTCCCCAGGTGGTGAAACGGGTGGCATATTGGCCGTTAAACATTAATTTCAACCGGCCTTCTTTAAGATGCTCTCCGCACAGATGCGGGGGTACCCAGATGACACCCAAGCCGTGTACGGCGGTTGAGATGCAGAGCTGAAGCGTTTCAGATTCAAGCGGTCCTTTGACCTCAAGGCGGTGAGATTTATTGTTTTCGCTCCATAGCCATATATTGGCCGGATGGGCGCCTTTTGCCGACAGCAGGCATGGGTAATCTTCCAGTTGTTTCGGGTGAGTCAGTTCGGGATGTCTGGCGATAAAATCCGGACTGGCGACAAATCCCCGCTCAAGGGTTAACAGCGGACGTCCAACCATCGAGCTGTCCGGCGGGTTTTCATTGCTGGTATAAATGACCAGATCAGCTTGCATATCCATTGGGTTTTGCCGGCTTTGGTAGGAGATAAACTTTACCTGCAAGGCAGGATAGCGCTGTAGAAGCTTCGTCAGAGCCTCGCTCCAGAACATATCGATGAAATCCAGCGGTGCCGCGACGGTGACTATCCCTTCCGGCTGGCCCTGCATTTGACCGACACTGAGCAGCAAAGCTTCGACTTCGGCCAGGATCTTCTGGCTTCTTTCCATTAACTCTATACCGGCATCGGTTAGCGAGAGAGGCCGGGTATTGCGCCTGATCAAGCTAGTGCCCAACTGCTGCTCCAGTTGGGTGATATGGCGACTGACTTTGGACTCCTGAATACCCAAGGCTTTGGCCGCCGCACTCTGGCTTCCGTATTTTACCACTATGGTAAATAAGGCGAGATCTTCTGTTTTCATGGCAACTTAGCGTAATGTTCAAATTCACAATTATCATCAGGTTTTATTGTAAAAATGCAACCTGACGTATCAAATACTCATACGCCTTGCACAGAAAAGGTAGAAAAACAGACTCAATAAAGATGGTACACGTCATGTTGTAATTATTGACCGACTTACTTTTCTCTGTTGGAAAAATCGTTATTCACTGAAATTAAAATGTGGATGACATTGTGTAAGTAGAGTAGGGATGATAAATATGAATACAAAATCAAGAGGTGTCTGGTAAAAATGTTTAGCATCCCTCTATACTGAACTAAATACATTTATTCAATTCGCTGTAATAGTGAGTTGGCTCGTTAGACTATTTTTGAATTTATACGTTGTGTAAGATGGCTGGTTTGCTCTTTTTTCAAAGAGAGGCGAGAAATCGCCCTGGCGTTTGATTTGTATACTTTACGAAGAATGCAATAAAAGCACTACTACTAGAAAATTCCAGCATCTGAGCCACAGTGCTGACAGAATGCTTTGCTGCGAGCAGTTCCATTGCTTTCATTAAGCGCCATTGTTGTCGCCATGATTGGTAATTTAAGCCTGTTTCTCGCAGGAAGATTCTGCCAATGGTTTTACTGCTCGCACCTATAGTATTTTCAATTTCAGTTAGTTTAGGGGGTAGTAAGTTCTTATTAATCATTTCCATTAGCGGCTCGATTCTTCTATCTTGCGGTAGCATTAGTTTTATTGAGTGCTGCAATGCCGTGTTTAATTCTTCCTTGAAGACGGCCATTAACGAAAACTGTTCTTTATATGGCTTATCCCATGGCCAATGGGCCATTGTATCAATGATTTCTCGAAGTAATGGTGTAACAGTAATGACTATCACTTTATCTGGAAGTGATAAACCTTCTTTTAAAAAAAGAGAGCGGAGTTCGACTTCATTTTGAGTCGATGTCTTGTGCTTGGTCTGTGCTGGAATCCAAATCGCACAACCTTGCGGTATAAAGTAACGGCACTGACTGATTTCAATGACAATCCATCCGTTTTTTGCAAGCAGTAACTGATGTTTAGAGTGTTGATGCCAACCTGAATTGAAGTTTACCAATTTAGCCGCAATACCAATGAACGGAGTATGAATTAAATCAGAATTGAAGTTATTTATGTTTTTAATATACATATTCTGTACTCAGCCTGCAGACTTGGAGGTTACACAAGATTGAAAGTATGCTTAGTGTCTGTATTGAGTAATTTATAGGTGGGAGCAATTTATGTCTCTGTCATTTTACGCCAATTTATGATGGTTACGCACAGGATATACACTCGGACTCATGTGCATGTTGTGGTTTATTATCCTAATGAAAAGCGTAAATGATGGCTATGTTGTTATTTTATGAGACTTACCTGTCAAAATGTTGGTGAAAGAATGATGGGGCGTGCCCCGTATGTTTTTTGAATGCTCTGGTGAAGTTTGAAGGATCGCTATAGCCGAGTTTTGTTGCAATATGCTCGATACTCATATCTTGTTCAAGATAGCTTTTCGCTCTTTTGAATTTAAGTTGCTTGGTGATAGTTTGGAAGCTGGAACCTTGGCTTTTTAAGATCCTTTGTAAACTTCTTTGCGAGCAACCAAAGACTTCAGACAAGAATGGTAAGCTTAGATCCCTATGCTCAATAAACGTTTCCGTCGCCATGATAAGCCTTTCAAATGACGTTGGATCAGTCGCAGCGCTTAGTTGGCTGAGCGCTATTTTCTCGGCAATATCATCAAGCTTAATGTTAACCGGTATGCAGCCATAACTCTGGTTCGTGTAAACTTTTAGGGAGCTTGTCATTTGGGTGATGCCATGCGGAGGTGCTAATGGCGAGACAAAATACAATGCTTCAGGTTTCCAATCATGCCCAAGAAAGCTTTTAAGTACATTAAGTAGTGTAAGTGTTCGAAAATATTCTGTTTGTTCAGGGCCAAGCGCATGATAAGGGATTTGTCCTTTATGGCATATATAGCAGATATCGTTATTATAAGTGAGCCACAATTTGAAATGAGACCCTTGTAGCGTTTGATTTTTTGATAGAAATAAAAACAAATCAAAAAAACTTTCTGCTTTTGGAATGTTAGCTGCAACGGTAGGATGGATGCTGGGATATCCTTGTAGTTTCGAAGCGGTTATCCCGATATTGTCAATTCTTGTTTTTACAGATACATCATTAATAATATTACATAAATAAAAAGAAGGAATGTAATTGTCGGGACGAATAAGTTGTGGATTAAGGCCATAACCCTTCAATAAATCATATTGATTAAAACCTGACTCCTCATAGTAGCCTAAGAATGGCAATAATATAATAGAATTTGTTAGAGGTAATTCTGTGGCTTTTCTGAGCATTTGCTTTGTTTTATTGTTGTGAGCAATTTTTTAGAATAATGGATAATTCATTAAAGTCAATGAAACTGTCGATGAAATCTATACGCAAGATGTTTCTATCTATACATGAAACATCTTGCGCATAATTTTGCTTTATAGGTTTCCCTCTAAACTTTTATTAAAGTTTCCTTCTTACCTAAGTGTCAATATGCATATTTAAGTGCGTGCTTTATTTGTAAGCTTATGCGGATGTGTCCGATTTTTGTTATTTATTGTCTTGTTTCATGTAGTTGGTGATATTTGCTGCCTGTAAAATTAGGCACCTTAATCAAACATAATTTGATTTACATATTTTAAATTATACAAAAAGGTAAACTCATGAGGGTGAAGGCTCTGGTCTTGGCTGCAGCTTTGTTGCCAACAACTTCTTTTGCACAAACGTATATTGGTTTTTCGGTAGGTCAAGGACAATTCAGAGGGACTGAATTGAATGCTTCTGGCTATGGTCAAACGGCTATGGATATTGAAGTCGATATCGATAAAAGCAGCCTTGCGGGTAGCTTGTACGCTGGCTACCAATTTAATCCATTCTTTGCGGTTGAACTGACGGCAGGTGGAATTGACGCCATCAGTGTGGATTCTGTGTCTGTTGGCAGGATGATGTATGTCGCGGCAGCGCCCAAAGTAAGTTACCCAATAGCTAGAAATTTTCAAGTTTTTGGAAAATGGGGTATTGCACAGTTTTCAGCCGAGACAATCATTAATACAGGTTATTGGGGAGATTACACTACTGATGATAGTGTGACTTCGCAAATGTTCTCACTTGGCGCTGAATATGCGTTGAATAACTCTGCTGCTGTGCGTGTAAGTTGGGATTACTTAAGACCAGAGCTAGATCTTGGAACTTATAATGGCATTAGTGCCAATGTGGCGACAGATATTCATATCCTTTCCGTCGGCTTGAATTATCACTTTTAAACTCATTTTTTCACATCAAATAATACCAGTTCGATTTTGTAATTTTAGTTAGTTTAAAATTTTAGGAGTTAAAATGAAAAGGTTTAGTATTGTTGGTAGCATTTTGTTAGTGCTTTTAACCTCTGGCTGTGGCAGTGAGGATAATGGATCTTCTAGTTCCAGTAGTTCTGTTGACTTTATCAGTTCAAGCAGTTCCAGAGAATCATTTATTGGGAATGGAATATATAATGATGAAGGGCTCAGCTTTATGCTAGTCGATTCAACTCGGGCTAATAATAATGTGCTTCTTGCAGACCTTGATAACGGTGATTTTTATGTTGTAGATAATAGTGTTACTACCACTGATACACAAATGATAACTCAAGGTCTGACTTATTCTGAAAACGATAACATTTTTAGAGATGAGAACTTTGTCGCAACAGCGAATTTTACCTCTGACTCAGTTACGATTACCGCACAATCAGAAAATGAAAATTTTGTTTATTCCATGGATAGGACTGAAGATTCTTTGCCTTTAGAGCAAATTGTAGGTACACATACAAATCCAGATGATGGAAGTACCTGGGAAATTAACGAAGATGGATC
The DNA here is from genome assembly GCF_026191635.1 of Photobacterium obscurum. Taxonomy (GTDB): domain Bacteria; phylum Pseudomonadota; class Gammaproteobacteria; order Enterobacterales; family Vibrionaceae; genus Photobacterium; species Photobacterium obscurum. Next base: position 527,982 of record NZ_JAKRRW010000001.1, on the reverse strand, counting down.
GTTTGTTCTTAACGGCGGCTGTTCAATTTCAGGTAATATAAAGCGTCAAGGAGCATATTATAATATTGAACGTGCTTCTGCTGTGTCATGTGCGAACTCTGCAGAAAATGGCAGTTACTATGGTGCATTGGTTACACTAAATATTGCAGATAACTATTACTTGTTTGGTATCTTTGCCAACCAGACATCCTTGCTTGTGACCTCTTTTCCTCAAAACTAGCTAATCACTAAAAGATTATTCAGGGTTGTATCAACCACCCTGGATGTCTGTACGATTCCCTTCCTGATTAACCATAAACTGCTATGCATATGTTGTGCTATGGTGGCTAATTCATAAGACTTTTCATCACTTACACTCGTAATGAGAACTCATCTCCAACTTTCATCGCAGATGGCATATATCATAATTATGATAAACAACAAGCTGCGTTCATGTGAGCTCATGTGAAAGTAATAAGCATGATCCCTTTATGGAGTATGGTTAATGATTGTCACGAAAACTGCTTTAATTAATCAGAGGTTAACCAAATTAAAAATCAATTCAGGTTGGACAAAAAATTCTTATGAACATGCAACAAAAGCAGTGGTACGAAGAACTATTTGAAAACTACGGCAAGCAGTATGATAAAGAATGCTTTACTCAAGGGACTTTAGGCGAGTGTGACTTTCTTGAGCAAGAGTTAGCGCACAACAAGCAGCGACGGATCCTCGATATCGGTTGTGGTACTGGCCGTCATGCCATTGAGCTGACCAAACGCGGTTACAGCAATGTGAGAGGAGTAGATCTCTCCGAGTCTCAAATTGCTCGCGCTAAAGAGAAAGCCTCTGCCGAACAGTTAGATATTGACTTCAGGGTTGCCGATGCACGTAACTTACCGTTTGAGAAGGAGTTTGATCTCATCATTATGTTGTGTGAAGGCGGCTTTCCGCTGATGGAAACAGACGAAATGAACTTTGAGATCCTGCAGAATGCGAGAGATGCGCTGGCCGAAGGTGGTAAGCTGATCTTTACGACGCTTAATGGGCTTTTCCCCATTTTTAATTCTGTCCAAGAGTTTATGAAGGAACAGAAAGAAGAGGGTAATGCGAGTTGTGATAAGCTGAAATTCAATCTTATGACATTTCGTGAAACAGCCGAAGTAACAGCAGTTGACGATAACGGAAAAGAGAAGGTGCTACAGACGAACGAGCGTTGGTATATGCCTGTTGAAATTAGCTGGTTGCTTAAAACTCTCGGTTTCACGCAGATTGAGATTTTTGCCGCTCATCTCGGTGACTTCTCCCGCGAACATGCGTTGACTATCAATGATTTTGAAATGCTAGTGATTGCAAATTAATTGCTGACTTCAAGATGTGGTTAAAAGCAGGTAAGACATATTATTAGCCTGCTTTTTATATATCCAATAAAAATGGATTTGTTTTACCGGCTATTAGAGGGGGAAATAAGGAATAAATCACTGATGAATGTGTCATTTTAGTTTTGTAATAAAATCATAAATATATCTATTGTGAAGTGAGCCGAATAATTATAAATATATAGCCCTCTAAATAATGAACACGTTTATAATTCATCAAAGTTGTTGCAGAGGTGGATTATGATGTATAGGAATATGTTTTGTTTATTTGGTATTCTTGGGCTTGCTGCTTGTGGCGGTGGTGGTAGTGACTCAGGAACTACTTCAGCGGGTAATAGCTTACAAGACCCATACTCTTCTAATAGTTCAGACTATCAACCTTCACAGTTACGTAGTTCTTTTATTTATTCCAACTCGACCATAACGGGAATGGGTTCGCCACAAAATGCGACGACTATTGTCGGTAAATTAACTTATGAGCGTAACTCTGAGCGAGATGTATATCTCACAGGGGAGGACCGTTTTGTTATTTTAGTTGATGGCGTTGAAGTCCTGCCAGAAATGTCTGGAAGTAGTTACTATACATTCAATGTGTCTGAATATGGAAATAACTACGAGATTACTTGGTATCGAGGTGATGATGTTATCGCTCAGAGCTCATTTGATTTTGTCCCTCAAGCTTTTGATATAACATCAACGTATGATGGCAGCGCAATGAATTATACTTGGTCAGAGCAGAGCAATCACATATATACCTTTGTTTATCCATCACTGTATTGTACAAAAGGGAATCAATCTTTCAACATGAGTTACTCGCCCACAGATGATTGGAGAGACAATGTCGTTGAGGGAGGGAGTCTGTCGCTAGAATTAGACGCCGCATTTAATACCAGCGAATCAACCCTGCGAAGTCAATATGATAGTTGTGATTCTACGATGGATATTATTGCGACCCGTTCGGATATGACCTTAGTAAATAGTAGTCCTAATATGACTGTTAGTGTTTGGGCTATGACAACGGATACTCAAAATATTTTTTGAATTTAGCACTGAACTCAGAAAACTTATATTAAGCCAAGAAACGAATGGTTTAGTTGGACAAATTAGTATCTGATGCCTTTTGTAAAAGAACGATTTAAAGCCACCTGCTATTCAGGTGGCTTTTTACGCTAGCCTGGCGATCTAATTGAGCCTATGCTTTTGACCAGCTGCGGATTTTTTTTATCTCCTCTGCATCGATGCTTAGCGATTCCAGGAATTCTTGATGAGCATCTGGCTCCATTTTTTCGAATTGTCTGTGCCAATTTTTCATATCTTGTTCATTAAGACCCGCGGCTTTCATAATTTCGACCCAACGTGCTTTAGTTACCATGTTTTGCTCCAGTAATGCTGGTTGTTCTAACAGCATGACAATAGCTTTTTGCTGCTGACGCAATTTTTGTATCTCTTGTTCGAGAGAGTTAAATTGATCACGCAAAATGTGCTCTTGTGCCATATCATCATGACGGTCGAGAAGAGGTTCTATGTTTGTAATCGACACCCCAAAAGAACGATAAGCAAGGATTGTTTCCAGTCGCTTAATTTCTTTATCGCCGTACCACCGGTAACCATTCTCGGACCTACAGGTAGGTAGAAGTAACCCTGCACGCTCGTAATAGAGGATAGTAGTTCGTGATATATGATAGTTTTTCGCCAGTTGAGTGACAGTAAGCATAGGTTGCTCTCTTCTATAACTGAGACTAGATTTTCAACCCTAGACCTGTAGACGGGTCAACATTAAGTTAGAAGAAATTTGTTCGAGAATAAATACCGAGCTTGATAGAGGTAGCAATAAATAGGGGCGTATTATGGAAGTGGAGCCGTTAAATCCAATGAATGACCATCGGTAGAGTATGTTAATCAATGCCGCGAGCTGGAGGCTGAGCGAGACTTCAAGTCGACCTGTTGCCAGGTGAATGGAAGTTGGTACTTACTCTATCTGCTATTCCTACGGTAACTACAGCGATGCAAAAAAGGGCAGTTAGACTGCGCATAGGGCGAAGTGGGAGGAAGATTGTTGTCACTACGCGTGGGGGATCTTGTCAAACTTTTGACCTCCGTCACTCTATTTGACTTAAATATTGATAAAACGCATAGTCCTTTGAGAGGTTAATGCATAATGTCTCTGATGTTCCGATTTATTCAAGTTAAAGGTTACAAATATGTCTGATGTACCAGTGTCTGTTGCAAAGGTTGCTGAAGTGGCTCAGCCGGTGGCTGAATCTTCAGGTTCAATCTGGGGGTACGTAGCAGGTGGTGTTGCCGTACTGATTCTTGCTGGTATTTACGGCTATAAGAAACTCAACACACCGACATTTATCATCAATCAGGTTAGAAAGAAAAACCTGAAGGAAATGCAGAAGCAGGGCGTAGAAAACTCTGAATTTATGGTTGATTTGGACAAACTGCTAGATTCTGTCCTGGAGTATGCCAACAAGCACAACAAAACTGGCGGTGATGTTGTCAAAATCATTAGTCCGCTAAACGATACGGCACGTATTAAAACACCGCGTGATATGTATCAGTCAATGATTTATATCGCTAATGAAATGCACGATACTTCATTGGCTCGTGAATTGAAGAATAAGTCCAAGCAAGTGAAAGCAAGCTCATCGTTGATGAACGGTTTGTTGAAGCGCGCGGGTATTTAATCTGACATCAGAACCAAGCTGCGTGATACCTCATGCCGCTTGGTTCACTTCCAACTGTTTGAATTTATTTGCCTAAGATACTTTCGTAGCCTAGCTTTGTTAGAGAAAATAACAAAAAGGTTTGGGCTATGAATCGCTGTAACTTCAAGACGTTGCTGCTTCCTTGTTTATATTGTTCCCCCCTTGTTTTTTCAACGCTTGTCGTTGCTGCAGACTGGCGCATGACGGTCGGTGGCCATGATTTTATTGTCGAGCAGGCTGACTCTCATACCTTTGGCGTCGGCGTCGGTTTTTTTATTTCTCACACTACCGACTCCAAGATATTGTTGGCAGGGCGTGTTAATACCTATTTCGACAACGATAACGACGAGCTGGATCCTGACCATATTCCCATTTGGTTCCAATCTGATTTTTTAGCCCAGGGTTTACTTTCAAGATTTACCCAACAACTCGTCGTGAACTGGTTCATTGGTATCGATGACAGACGTAATACAGTGAGCTCTGTCGAGCAGCAACAGACGTTTATGCCGGGCTTAGATCTCAGCTTTACCCACACGTCATACGTGATAGGAGCCAAAGCCTCTGCGGGTTACTATTCTTTGGAAATCGATGATGATGTCCCCAAAACACGCGGCTATAGTCGCAGCGAATTGTGCAATGAAACATCGGCGGCTTCTCTTGCAGCCTATATTCGTACCGGTTTAAGCAATGACGTTGATTTAAGCCTTTCCGCACAGCAGTGGCATGACGGTGATGATTGGTTGGAGAATCAGTATGAACTAGCTGTTGTGTACAATAGCAGCCGCTGGGTGAGCGGGAGTCGGTTTGTTGTTGATATTGTGCATACGGAATATAACCTGGATCCTTACGATAATATGGCGAAAGGTTCGGCCGGTTATCAGCCTATTTTGCCTTGGGACAACGATACTTTTGTCCGTGTTTATCTCGATTTCCCTTTGAGTTGGTAAGCATATCTCATCATCACACATTACCAAGTCCATAAAGAGAAACTCTTACTGACCGAGGGGGAAGGAGATCAATAAGAGTTTCGAGGTAGCTTAGGTCTAGACTTTTAGCCCTTGCATCAGGCTTTCCAATACATCGGCCTGCTGGTTGAGGCGCTGGATCTCATTAGCTGACTGCGTCACCATGTCAGCAACTTTGCGGGATTGTTCGCGAACCTGCTCGACGTCAGAAGCAATACTGTCGGCAACCGCTCCTTGCTCTTCTGCCGCCGCGGCAATTTCGATACTGCGACCTGCAATATACTGGTTCTTTTCTGCTATTTGACCAATGTCCTCACTGACTGAGTTCATCATCTGGGCACTGGATTCAGCATTGCTGACTGTCTGGTGCATGACAGTCATCAGGCCCTGGCTGTTGCTCTGCAGTGCCTCAATCATTTTCTGGATCTCAACCGTCGCATTCTGGGTACGGCCTGCCAGGGTGCGAACCTCGTCAGCAACAACCGCAAAGCCTCGGCCTTGTTCACCAGCGCGTGCGGCTTCGATTGCAGCGTTGAGTGCCAGCAGATTGGTTTGCTCCGAGATGGCATTAATGGTGGTAACCACGTCATCAATTTGTGCAGCATTGCTGTCTAACTCTGCGACAGCCTCGGCGGCGGAATTGATTTCTGTGCCTAGCAGATTAATTGCTTCGAGGGTGTTGTTTACCTGTGCCTGACCTTGGCTGGTTACTTGAGTCGCGTCGCTCGTCTGGCTAGAGGTATCTTGGGCGTGGCTGGCAACTTCACGAACAGAGCTTGCCATTTGCTCGGTGGCACTGGCCAGCGAGTCAATGCGCTCTTGCTGTTGGTGAGTGAGGCCTTCATTTTCATTACTGCGTTGGCGAAGTTCCGAACTGATTTGCTGGATTAACGCAATCGCTTCCTGCGTGGCTTTTACCAGCTGATGTTCTCGTTCGGAAACGCGATCCACGGTGCGAGCGATCAGGTTAAAGTCATTGCGTGCTGGGGCATGGTTAATTCGGTAGGTAAGATCACCATCGGCCAGACGGGTAACAGCATCATAGATGTTATATAGAGCACCGCCCATAAAGGTCATGATGTAGTACAGGCACATAATGATAAACAGGCATGCGGCCACAGCGATGGCCGAGTGGCTGAGCGTGAGTGCAGAAAGCAGACTAGGTTGCTCAGCGGTCGTTAGGCTATAGCTAGCGTTTGCAACCTGGGTGGTATGGATGCCACCGCTACCAATTTGAATACTGCTATCGGCCAGAATACGGCTAACCTCATTCTGGCTTAAGTTTGACTGTGCAATGAGGCTGGCAACGGTTTCCATCTCTTGCTTAATTAACTGGTTTTGCTGATCGTTTGCAGCATCTATCAAGGTCGCACTGACAATAATGATGGCTAGAAGCGGAGCAAAGAAGAGAATTAAAAAATTCTCTCTGATGGTTACATTTATCAGATGCTTATCTATCCAACGGAATGCAATTTCTTTCATTGTTTTTTCCCTGAGTGCTGCAAATGGTACAACTTGTAACGGTGAGCCGTATTATGAGTGAAAATGAAATCCAAATACGTTGAAGGGAGAGATCTACGTCACAGTCGGGACAATTGAAACGCCTGTCTGCCGAATACTTCATCACCTGAAAACGTGGATGAGCAAATGATTGCTTATCCATCACCCTGAGAGATAGCTCAATGGACTCGAGTTTCTTTTTCTTGCTAGAAATATCCCCAAAGGCTGGCCTGAGGGGATACTTGTTACCTAAAAGTGCTCTTGAGTGACCTTCCAACGCATTGCGTGACAGGCGCTTTCTTTTGGAAAGCGAGGAGGATGATGACATTCATACAATTAATTACTCCTTCGAGTTTGCTCTACCCGCCCACTTCTTGCCAATGATCAATATCGGTGCCAGGACGCCGATAGCGATAATGAACCACTGGAAGTTGTTGATCCCGACGATGGCACTGGTCTGAGTTTGTAACTGCTTGCCTAGCAACGTGGCCACTCGGGCCGGAGTCGGCTCTAGCATTCCATTTTGTAACAACTGAGCCAGGGTATTTTGGTAGTGGATAAAGGTTGTGCTGGTGGCGTTCACATTTTCGCCCAGTACATTAATGACACTTGAGGCCTCCAGGCTCATCAGTCGGGAGAACAGGGCAACTCCGGCCAGTCCGCCAAAGGTTCGGAACAGATAGAACCAGCTGATCCCCTGGGGCAGATGCTTCTTATCAAAACTGGACAGAATATAAATTGTCACCGTGACATTGAGAACACCAACCCCGAATCCGCGCAATATCAGTGCCGGCCACATATCACTTTGTCCGCTGTAGGTATTGCTGCCAGATAAAAATGCGCTGGAAATCAGGATCATTAGTACGCCAATGGGGATCACGGCATCCGGTTTCAAACGAGGATGGTTACAGATCCAGATACTGACAGCCAGGCCCAGCAGCATGGAGCCGAAAGCTGGAATCTGGATCCAACCCAGTTCACTGTGGCTGTACTTCAGCACACCAGCCAGGTAGCTGCTGATCAACATTGATGTACCTAGTACCGCAAAGCCAGCCAGTGCGCCGTTGTACATAGAGACGATATTTTTTCTTGAGCCAAGTACATCACTTCGTAAGTATTCACCTTGCCCCCACTGCTTTTGCATTGCGGCTACTGTGTACATAAGCAGGCCGCCGGTAATCAAGCAGGCTTCGATAATGACCGGGCTGTCGAACCAGTTATAAAACTGTCCACGCATTAGAATAAATACCACGCCTGCGATGGCTGCTGTTATTAGGCCTGCCTGGATCAGGTTGAACTTAACCATCTGCTTTTCGTCTTCATAAGGGATGGGGCGCAGCCAGAACCAGGCCAGCAGAACCAGGTAAAATATGATCTGAACGGCAAAAGAAAATTGCCAAAGGCTGCTTTCGGCCAACTCGGCCAAAATCCATGGATACACTCCAAAAGGTAAAAGTGTAGTCATGAGCAGCATGCAGCCTTCGGCATAAGCGATGTCCCTGGCACTCAAGTTTCTTAGCACTAGTACCTGAGCGGCTACCAGCATCATGCTGGCCGTTAGGCCATGGCCGAACCAAGCCAGAAAGTGGGCAGCTTCTGTAATTGTGAAACTGCTGATCAGGGTGCTGGCAAGGCCGATGACAGCCCCTGAGATCAGCAGGCGAACCGCCCCTATGCGATAACTTAGCCAGGAGGCTAGGGGTAGCATAGCTAGCTGGGCGAAAATATAGAGGATGTTCAGCCATGATGCCTCGTCAGCCGAGAGCCCTAGGCTGCCGGCCATCTCGGCTGAGCTGGCATTGTAGATCGCCGACGTGATACCGAAGGGGACCATTGCCAGCGATACAAGCAAGATGAGTTCAGTACGCCGTGTCATGGTTAAATACCTGTGTGATGGGTGGCTAACTTGCTGTCAGTATGGACAATGACTTCGGCGGAAAGGCCAGGTACGATTTTCCCTTTCAGCTCTTCCGGAATGTCCAGCTCGATCTTGACCGGCACACGCTGCACCACCTTGACAAAGTTACCTGTCGAATTATCGGGAGGGAGCAGGCTGAACTGGGTGCCCGTTGACGGGGCGATGGTGTTAACGGTTCCGGTAAACGCTGCATCGGGAAACATATCCAGTTTTATTTCAACCTGCTGCCCCGGCAGGATATGCGTTAGCTGGGTCTCCTTGTAGTTGGCTTCGAGCCAAATATTGTCGACTGGTACGATAGCCAGAATGCCCGAACCGGCCTTGATGAATTTTCCTTCCTGCAGCGAGCGGTTACCCACCACACCACGGATCGGGGCAATGATTCTGGTATCTTCCAGAGCCAGCTGGCTCAACTCCAAACCGGCTTTGGCTTGCTGTTGCTGGGCTTGCAGTTGTGCTCGTTCGGTTTGCAGTGTTTTCAGCTGCTTCCGGGCTGCTGCCAGCTGGAGCCTGACTGCCTCTAGATTAGCCTTTGCATTGATCGCTTTGTTTTTTTGCAGATCAAATTTCGTTTTGCTGACGGCACCGGTACGCACCAACTTGGAATAGCGCTTGAGCTCTCTTTGCTGAAGATCGTTTTCGGCCTTCGCGACATTGAGGTAGGCCATCACTTCCTGGATCTTGACTTGCTGCAACTCAATCCGAGCCGAGTTGTTATCTATCGCGGCCAATGCCATCGCCAGGGCACCTTGAGCCTGATCGCGACGGGCAATGTAGTCGCGGTCATCAATGGTAGCCAGTAACTGTCCGGCTTCGACCAGTTGGTTGTCAGAGACGAATACTTTGGTTACCCGGCCCGAGGCTTCGGCACTGATCTGGGTGATTTCGCTGTGGGTGTAGGCATTGTCTGTTTTAACCTGGCCGGCTTTGGCTGCAAAGGTTCCATAGATTGCACACCCTGAAACCGCGAGAGTTAAGCAGATAATGCCTGCTTTTAATTTGGTATTCATATCGTATCTTCCCACAAGTCATCGTACTGTACTGGACGGTACGATAAGTGATCTGATACTAATAATTCAAGCTGTTTTTAAAACTAAAACATGATTTCCATCACCCGAAAGAGGAAAGTGAGGTGTAACATCTTGTTTTATAAAACGATAGATAAGCCGAACTGAAAATTGCATAGCGTGGCATGAGCTGGTCTAATGAAGGTCTGAAATGAGGTATAGAAATGCGTCCATCAACCCTGAAAAAACAGAAAAAGATCATTGAAACAGCCACCAAATTGTTTTTCGAGCAAGGCTACTCGGAAACCAGCCTGGATCAAATTATTGAACAATGTGGAGGCTCTAAGCAGACGCTCTATCGTTATTTTGGTGACAAGAAAGGCATCCTCGTTGAGGTGATCACCCACTGTACTGAAGAGATGGAAGCAGCTTTTCAGTTTGATTCCACCAGCGAAATTTCGCTGGAGGAGAAACTAAACCAGTTTGGCTACGAATATCTCAAAGCATTATGCAGTCCGGAACTGCTTAATATGTACCGTATTATCGTTACCGAATCACGTCATGACAAAGAGCTAGCTGAATATTTCTTATCGCGAGGCCCTCAGCATATGCACCACTTGCTGGTTGATTACCTGCAAAGCCAGGTTGAGCAGGGAAAGCTGAAAATTGAAGATCCCAAAGCAGCATGCTCGCAGTTACTTGGCGCGCTGAAGGGAGATTATTTCCATGAAGCTTTGGTCGGTATAGACACTCCACCCGAGCAGGAAATGAAGCAGCATGTTACTTATGCCGTGAAGTGTTTCTTACATGGCTACGTCGCGTAGGGCGTCAATTCCATTGCGAGTAGTCGCGGTTTATCTCGCCACTACTCCAAATCGTGGTCTACATTTCGGCCAATGCACATTTCCTGTTGTTCCAGCCACATTACGACCTTAATCGCTTATAACCTAATTGCTCTTAGCCTAATTGCATACTAAGTCTATACTGAAGTTATTAATCGATATTGCTATCAAAGGTAGCCTCTTAATTCACGGACTGACAATAACCTTAAGGATGAAGGTATGCGTAATTATATATTGGTGGCTGGGTTTTCAATCCTTGCAGTATTAAATACTGCAACGGCAGACGAAATCACCATATATAATTGGGAGGCCTACTTGGCGGAAGAGGTAATTGATACCTTTACGGAAGAAACAGGGCACACGGTATATCAAGTTTATTTTGATGATGATACTTACCGTAACTCAATTATTACTAGTGGTCGCGGTAACCAGTTTGATCTTGTGATGATTGATGCGGTAAGCCTTGATTTGTTTAGCCAAGAAAAGTTATTGCGGCCTTTATCTAGTCTTCCTCTAAAAAACATCGACAATAATGCTGAGCGATGGCGGAAAAGTTGTGGCGACTATGGTTTTCCATATAGCTGGGGGACGATTGGTATAGCGGTGCGCGGTTCGATAAGTGATGTTCCTATCTCATCATGGAAGCAATTTTTTTCCCCTCCAAGCGAACATCGCAAGCGTTTAGTTTTACACCGGGCCGTTGAAGATTTGCCGGCGATAGCTTTGCTGGCAAATAAGCAATTACCAAACAGTTCGGAGCCGCAAGAACTGAAGCAAGCTTTTCGCCTGATGCAGCAGCAACAAGAGTATGTGCTGGCGTATGAATACGGAATGTCATATGCCATCGACCATGGCCCAAATAGCCGAATGAGCATGACAATGGCGTATTCGGCTGACCTTGAAGAGATTATCAACCAAACAGGTCAGAAAGACTGGGAATATGTCGTTCCTCAAGAGGGGACTATGATATGGGTTGACTGCTTCGCCATGCCATTAGGCCGAGAGCCGAAGCCGGCCACACTCGCTTTTCTTGATTTTATTGCCCGGCCGGATATAGCCGCAAAAAATGCCGAACTGACATGGATTTCGACACCAATTCCTGCAGCGTACCAGCAGCTACCCGCTGAAATTCAGAATGATACAGAGCTATATCCTCCGAAAGAGGTCATGGTACGTAGCCATACTTTCCAGACGCTAACGAAATCTGGATTTAGCCTGCGCCGAAAAATGGTGTCAGCTCTGAAACTGGACTAACGGGTGATAGTTAATGAAGTTATCACAGCGAATTGATTGGATTCTTCTACCCATTATTACGCTTTTTTTTAGTCTTGCGGCTTGGCTTGCATTAGAAGCCGCCGAGGATCTCGCTGGAGATTACCTTCAGCGAAGATTGGATATTGAACTTCATGGTTTCAATAATGATCTATTACATCGCCAGCACCTGCTTCAGAGTAATTTGGATCAGATTCTTAACAGCCAGGAGCTTATCGACTTTGTAAACCGAAATCATAGTGTTGTACAAAACCTAGCACTTCAGGATCTGATAGAACGTGCTCGAGTAAAAGCCAGCACTGTGCTGCCATCACTTCATGCCATCCAAATTTTGGACGCCCAAGGTAAACTGCTGGTTTCAGCAAGTGGTACCGATCCTTTTGTTGAGCAGGAGGCTGAGCACATTCCTGCCGATATGCAATGGTGGGTCAATAAATCAACCATTACCCCTTCTCAATCAAGGCCTTTTATCAAGCGAGGTGAGGGCAATAGTTTATTACTTGGTGCTATTCAGCCTTTTTCACATCAATTATTGATGCTCGATGACTTGCGCAAGGTGGAGCCTGAGAGGTTGTTGTATGCCACGATTACTCTAGAAATTTATGAGGAGCGGGAATTAATAGGCAGGCTGCGGAATGAGCTCGGTATGGATTACCAACTGCTGATAGAGCCTGTTGGTGAGCAAGGTGTCGCCATAAATAGATTGCAAGCTAACAATACGGGCAGTGAGCGCCAGATTCAGGCCGTATCACAAACAGATCTTTATACGGCAACGCTGAGCCTTCCATGGAGTGCCATTAGCCAAGCTGTTCTGGAGTTATACCCTGTCGCCGCTTTCATCACAGTTATATTAACACTCTTGAGTTATCTATTTATTCGGATATTGATTGATTATCAAGTGATCAAACCTGTTTTAAAGTTAACCAATAAAGTAGAAATAGCACGTAAGCTGAGATCGGATCGCTTAGAAGCGTTACCCAGCAATGATGAAATTGCGATACTTAATAATGCTTATGTTGAGTTAATTTCGGATGTACATCGTCTTGCTTCTTATGACTCATTGACGGGGCTCGCTAACCGCCGAAGTTTCCTTTTTTCTCTTGAACAATGCCTAGCGCAATGTACCGAAAAGAATCATCAATTAGCGCTGTTGTATATTGATTTGGATAATTTCAAGCAAGTCAATGATACACACGGGCATGATATGGGAGACAAAGTGCTTTGCGAATTTAGTCTATGTATACAATCACTCGTCCGCAAAACAGACTCAATTTATCAGTTACGAAATAAGCAGGTTGCCAGGCTGGCAGGTGATGAGTTCGCAATTATTTTAAATGATATCCCACATATTGGAGCGGTTAGAAATATTGCTTGCCGCTTATTACAAATCTTCGAAGATGGCTTTGAAGTTAATGGTATTACTCATGACGTCAACGCCAGTATCGGTATAGCGATGGCACCGAGTGACGGGCTAGATAGTACAACGTTAATCCATAATGCTGATGCCGCCATGTATTGCTCGAAGCAGGAAGGGAAAGGGAAGTTTACTTTTTTCTCGCAGTCGATTGCCCGCCAGCTTGAAGAAAGGATGAGTATTGAAAATGCGCTTAGGCAATCGATTCAGAGTGAGGGAAGTTTCTATCTGGTGTTTATGCCGGTTTTTGAAACGGTATCTCGCAAGATTGTTGGGGCTGAAGTCTTATTGCGATGCGATCACCCTTTGCTAAATGAAGTTGGCCCCGAAAAATTTATTCCTGTCGCCGAGTCCAGTGGATTGATTAAGCAGATAGATCTTTGGGTGATCAACAGCGCCCTGAAAAGTCTCTCCGAACTTCAGGCGGAGTATGGAGACGGTATCCGGATCTATATTAACTTTTCCGCCCTGGAACTACACAATGACGTGTTCCCCGAATCAGTCAAGCAGTTGATTGATTGTTATCAAATAGAGCCCAACTTAATCGAGATGGAAGTGACAGAAACTTCCCTGATTGATAATGACCAGCAGAGTATTGACGTTTTACGTCGGCTTAAAGCCATTGGAGTGACGGTTGCGCTAGACGATTTTGGTACCGGGTATACGGCATTTAACCAGCTAAACAGCTATCCGGTCGACACGCTAAAAATTGATCGGTCATTTATCAGTTTGCTAAACCGTTCGAATTTAGAGAAAAGACCAATGGCAGATATCATTGTCGAACTAGCTCGTATTTTTGAACTACAAACAGTTGCTGAAGGTGTCGAGACCCTTGAGCAGTTAGAGCTAGTGACGGAGTTTGGTTGCCATTATGCCCAAGGTTATTATTTGTCTAAGCCTGTACCATTGACGACCTTCAAGACGTTACTTACTTCTTCACGGCAAAGGTTGCAATTGAATGCATAGCAGTGGTGCTATACCGCGCTATTTCGCATAGGCTCGACATGGAAATCATATGCCAGTATGTGCATTGTTTTTTATGTTCTTGTCGGAAATAGGTCATTGTTCCTATTATTCTTCCTCCCTATATCGGACTGCATTCGTGTGACCGACGTCAATATTTATTGAAAATGTCATTTTTGTCTTTGTTAAAATACCGGTTACATATCACAACAATTATTCGCAACTGTTACCATGGGGTTTTCGGCTTATTACATGGAAGCACGATGAGAGAAGTTGAGTTCAGAACCGTAGATCGCCTGTTTATTAAAATGTCGATCAACGACAAATTATGGGTATTGTTTATCGCCATTGCCGCTATTGTTACGGGTGTATCGGGTAGTCATTATTACTCGGCACTGGATCGTATTGAAGCGACGAGTATGCAGCGGGCTGAGGCACAGTTAGAGGCAACGGTCAGTACGGTTGCTGCTGCAGGGCTGAGCGGTGACATTCAGCGACAGGTACTGGACAAAAAGAATATTCAGTTAGTTTCTTATTCAGTAGAGTCATCACGTCAGAATGATGTGCTTACGGTATCGATGCCTATGCAGGGTGGGCAAGGGTATGCACTGCTGACTCAACCAGCAGGCAAAGTGGAAAAAGATGCCAAGCAGCAGGCCTTTTATCATTTTATGTATTCTTTGTTGACCTTGGCACCGATGGCGCTGATTTGTTATTGGTTAGCGACCTTCCTGGGTGGAGCCCTATGGGTGATGCACCAGGCAACACGTCGTATTGCCGATGGTGATTTGACGTCACGTCTTGGCTTCCATGTTGGCCGTGATGAGTTCGGTATTATCGGCCATGAGCTGGATCGTACGATGGATACTATCAGTGAACTGGTTGAAACGGTTAAAACCAGTTCGGCTACATTGCATACAACAGCTTCCACTTTCGGTCAGGAAGCCCAGAATGCCGAGCAGCAGATCAGCCAGCAGTATGCATCGGTAGACTCTGTCGCGACGGCAATGGAAGAGATGACAGCTTCAGCCAAGGACATTGCCAGTATTGCGGTGCAGACAACCGATCAGTTTGATGCTGATTCTGCCAAGTTGCAGCAGAGCAACGAGAAGGTGCAGAATGCCATTGTGGTGGTCACCAAGTTATCTGAGCAGTCGGATGCGGCATCGGCAACGGTAAATAGCCTGAACGAGAAAGCGACGGAAATCAACGATGTGATCACGACCATTAATGCGATTTCCGAGCAGACCAATCTATTGGCGTTGAATGCAGCAATAGAGGCGGCACGAGCTGGCGAGCAAGGCCGAGGCTTTGCGGTAGTTGCCGATGAGGTACGTACCCTGGCTGGACGCACTCAGCAGGCGACGGTTGAAATTCAGGCTATGATTGACAAGCTGCAGGCTGAAACCAATGGCATTTCGCAGATCACGGCTGAGACTTTAGAGCAGGCCTACCAGAGCCGTGAAATGATCACCGAAATTGGTACAGACGTAAATTACATTGCCGAGTCATCCAAGATGGTAATGGATATGAGTGCCCAGATCGCGACTGCTGCAGAGCAGCAGACGTCCGTTGCCAATGATATTGCCTCTGAGCTTCATGATATCCGTAACCAGTCGAATGTGATCCGCTCTGCAACTGAGCAGTCAGTGGCTAGCGTACATGAGCTATCTGATACTTCACAGGCACTGGGGCGTATTTTGGAAAAATACCGCACAGCGAATTAAGCCGATAATAAGCATCTAATGCCATAGAAATAATGCCAGTCAGTGAATATTGACTGGCATTTTTATTGATATATCCAAATGCGTATTCTGAAATCGTTGGCTACATAGCCAGTAATATTCCTTTTAACCATGCTTTTAGTCAGGTTTTATGCATGGTTTGTATGAACTGAGTCACTGCAGAAATGCGTGTTGCTTGCTAGTCTGAATAGGTGACCTGCTTTTTTTCGTCTGGTTACAATGCGTTAATACATGATGTATTTACAGAGGGGACGGCTTATGAACACTCAGTTGACAATAACCATTGCGGGTCAGGATCATCCTCAATTGATCAATCAGCTTGCGGCAAAAACCCACGAGCTGGGAGGTAAATGGCTGATCAGTAAAATTCACCGTTTAGATAACCAAATTGTTGGCATTATCAAAGTGGATATTCCGAATGAAACGGCAGCCCAGCTCAAGTTGGCGTTTAGCAAACTGACCGATTTAAACCCTCGTATTATTGATGTTCCTCTGCCGATCCCATTAGATAAACTTAAGCCTTTGACACTGAAAGTCGAGTCTAGTGATCGTCCGGGGATCGTGAATGATATTACTAATATCCTTGATGATATCGGTGTCGATATTGTCAATATTGAAAACCACCGGGTAGGAGTCCCCGATCTGGGCCAGACACTGTTCTTTGCAGAATTGATGGTCAATGTACCGAGTGAAGTGAATGTTGAGCAGTTACTTGAGGCTGTTCAGCAGGTAGAAGACGGCATGCGGGTGAATGTGGTCGAGTGATCCTATTTGGACTGCCGGTCCGGCTTTTGATTCGGCTACCGCTACTTGAATACAAACAAAAGCCTCTAGTGGTTGCTCACAAGAGGCTTCGTGATTTTTGGGCGACTATTTTAGCGAGATTCTCTATTAGTAGCGTTTGCTGCCATCGGCGCGGGTACGCAGAATGCGCATGATCCACATATACTGCTCCGGCTGCTCTCTGATCATTTCTTCAAGCACTTGATTCATAAAACAAGCATCATTGTATTCATCACCGGATGGAAAGTCGGTCAGTGGTGCTTGTATGTTAATTTTATATCGGCCTGTTTCCATGTCAAAGGATGGAAAAACAGGAAGCACAGCGGCATTGGATAGTTTTGCTAGTTTACCGACACCTTTCACTGTGGCTTTTTCGTGACCAAAGAATGGAGCATAGACACTTTGACGTACGCCGTGATCTTCATCAGGTAGGTAATATGCGAGATAACCTTCCTTGATAGATTTGAGGTAGGGCTTGATCCCCTGGCTTCGTTGGTAGAT
Source organism: Photobacterium obscurum (assembly GCF_026191635.1). Lineage (GTDB taxonomy): Bacteria > Pseudomonadota > Gammaproteobacteria > Enterobacterales > Vibrionaceae > Photobacterium > Photobacterium obscurum. Next base: position 511,006 of record NZ_JAKRRW010000001.1, on the reverse strand, counting down.
CCGGCCACCAAACTGTTTTCTTTGCACGTTCATTAGCCAGTCGACGATCGGGTTCTTCTGCGGGCGGATCATGGCGACCATCGGCATGTCCTTGGCCGCAAAATACAGAGCACTAAAGTCAATTGCCCAGTTATGCGGTACCAACATGATGATATTCTTGTTCTGCTTTTGTAGCTCGTGCAGGTAATGCTCGCCGGTTATGTCATGGCTGTTGATGACGAACTTTCGTCCTTTGACGAGCGGCTGGGCAAAACCAAGCATTACAGTTCCTGCTGTTGCGTAAGAGCGCTCCAGCAATCCCATCTGTTGTTCTTCTGTCAACTCAGGAAAGCACATCTTGATATTGATCAGCGCGCGTCGTCTGGCACCATTGTTTTTGGAAATAAAGTACTTAGCAAGACGACTTGCTATAGACACCCTGACACGGTGTGGCAACAGTGCCAGCAGGATTGCCAACGGTATTGCTAGCCAGGTTAACCAATACTTGGGATGCAGGAATGATGGGGTGAAAACTGGGTTGTATTCGCCGTACGTTTTGTTGCTCATGCTGATAAATCCAAAGATGCTGGGTTGTAACCAGCGAAGTGTAATCCGTTAAACTTAAACCAAATGTTTAAGTCTGACTGTAATCATCCAAACATCAGCCGTAGAAAGTGCAAGGTTACTTTGGGCGTATTGAAAGAATATTCATTAAGTCTTGGTTCAGGATTGTAAATCTTATATGAGTGGAATCAAGTTTTTACTGGTTGAGAAATCAGCACCTGTCTTCAGATATACATTGATGCCACTTATGCATGTGTGTATATATCATTGATTTTGTTATGTTTTTATCTGTGCGTTAATTCTACAAAGTCGCTATTAATTAGCATTTATGCTGTCAGTATCACACTATCTGATAGCCATATCACTGTTCTGTCACATACTTTACGTATAACTGCATGTATATTTCCGAGCGTTTAATGTTCGTTCGAAAACAAACAGGTACCCTCATGAAAAATGTATTCGCTCACCGTGGCATCTCGACACTTGCACCAGAAAATACTCTGGCTGCATTTTCTAAGTGTAAGGAGTATGGGATTAAATGGATCGAGTGTGATGTAGATATTCTGGCAGATGGAACTGTCGTGGTTTCCCATGACGATACGCTGGATCGATGTACAGACCGCAGTGGAAGCTTGTACGAACTAACACATGCCGACCTCGCCAGTATTGATGCTGGCAGTTGGTTCCATGATGACTTTATTGGCGAACCTATTCCGACTTTTGAGCAGTTAATAGAGTTAGTTAATCAGCATGAGCTGAATATCAACGTTGAGATCAAGTCATGTACTGCCGGGTGGGAGATGACAGATAAATTATTGACGACGGTGATTTCCACCCTGGAGAAATTGGATGCTGGTCGTGAATTGATTGTTTCTAGTTTCAATCATCTGGCGCTTGCCGAGTTTAAACGACGTCGTCCGCAAACGGCGGTTGCTTGCCTTTTTGAAAGCGCCAATTTGTGGGATGACTGGGAGTCTATATTGCAGGCCTGTGAAGCCGAATATATCCACCCGGAAGACAAGAACCTGACCCAGGCCATGATTAAGCAGTTCAAGGCTGCCGGTTACAAGATCAATGTGTATACAGTGAATGATTTGGCCCGTGCGAATCAACTGTTCAATTGGGGGGTCGACGGCGTCTTTACCGATATTGCCCACCGTTTTCCTTCTAAATATAAGCAACGTTAATACCAGCACCAAAACAATAAAAAACAACAAAGGTCTTTTATGAACAAATTGATAGGGAAAATTGGCTTCGATTCCAATAAGAAGTTTTATGGTTTCTTGTCTGTAGTGATGTCCGGACAGATCATTTATTCGGCTTTTGAAGCCTTTAAGGGTACCTTCTATAACCTGTTGCTCGATGTTTTGAGTATTGATAATACCCAGATGGGTATTCTGTTTACTCTGATTGGCTCGGCGATGTTTTTCTACATTCCGGCAGGCTGGGTGAATAACCGCTTTTCAGTGAAATCGATTTTGATGACCAGCCTGGTGGTACGCTTGGTTAGCATGATGTATATCATTCTGTTCCAGCCGGAATTTGCGATATTGGCAGTGATTGCCGGGATCTGGGGCCTTACTGATGCGATTTTCTGGCCAGCGGTGGTCAATGGCGTCAACCTGATGTCGGGTGAGAACAACAAGGGGATGGCGTTTGGTCTGCTGGAATCGCTCCGCCGTGCAACAGAAATGAGCATGAATGCTTTGATTGTCGGTGTGATGGCGCTGGTGAGCGGCTCAATTCTTATCTTCAAAGGGGCAATTTTATTCTACACCTTATTGATTATTCCAATGATTTTCTGCGTATGGAAATTTGTGCCGGAAAACAAACTGGAAGTGAAAGAGGGTGAAAACAAGAATAAGGCAGCGCTGCAAGGTTTGATTCACGTACTGAAGATGCCAACGGTATGGCTGGCGGCATTGACCTCTCTTACCGTGTACTGGACCTATATAACCTTGATCTATACCGTCCCTTACCTGCAGGCGGTGTTTGGCTTAACAACCTCTCAGGCGGCACTGTTCGGTATTATTAATACTGGTGCAATGGGCGTTGTGGCTGGCCTGGTTGCCGGCTCACTGTCTGACTTTGTGTTTAAATCGTCAATTAAGATGATGCTGTTCGCCCTTGGGTTGACCGGGTTGTGCCTGCTAGGTACTATTTTACTGCCTAAAACCCCTGATATGCTGGTTATGAATATGGTATTGCTAATGGCATTCTCGTTTTCAATCTTTCTGGCCAAGGGGATCATCCTTGCACCTATTGCTGAAGCGGGCGTGCCCGAGCAATGCAGCGGCGCGGCGATGAGTGTCGGTTCATTTGCGGCTTATGCATCAGTCTTTTGGGCTTACGCGCTAAACGGTTGGATTATTGATAGCTTTGAGAAAGTGGCTGCCTATCAGATGATCTTTGGGATTGGTTTGGCTGTTTCTGCTGCAGGTATGATATGTGCCGCTATCTTGCTGGTGGTCAAGCGTCGCCAGAAGGGAGAGTTGGCAGTCAGTGCGGCGTAATACTGTGAGTCAATAAGAATAAAGCGCAGGTTTTGCCTGCGCTTTTTTGATCAGAATTCCTGATTCATTTTTACAAGGTAACTGAGCAGGTTCCGACGTTCAGCTTCGTCTAGCCCGGCAGTGATATCCTGGGTCAGGGAAAGGTGCAGGTTGTCGTGCTCCTGATACATCTCAATCCCTTTTTCCGTTAGCTCAACGAGAATCGAGCGGCGGTCTGATTCATGTGGGCGGCGCTGGATCAGCTCGGCCTGAACCATTTTGTCGACCTGAACAGTTAGAGTACCGGTAGTGACGCCAATCTTGTCTGCCAGCTCTTTCATTCGCATGGCGCCGTGTACTCCGAGAATTTCAACGATATGAACCTGGGGCAGGGTAAAGCCTTTGCCACGCACGACAGATTGCTCCCAGGATGATAGCTTTTCGTAAAATTCGATAATGGTATGGTTTAACTGTTCAATCTCTTTCATTAAATATCCGTTGTCAGTGCAATTCCTGACACCTGTTCACTTCAATGGTCAGGTGACTGAGTTTATCGAAATTTGTCAGTAATTGCTTGTAATCCTGTGCAGGTTTCGGTGTATGGGTAACCAGAGAAATCATTGCTGCATAGTGATTGGCGCTGACTTTCCAGATATGAATATCACTGACTCGGTCATCCGTGCCTGTTTCTAGGGTGTCGATGATCTTTTGCTGGTAAGCGGTATCAATATTACCATCCAGTAAAATTGGGCTGGTTTGTTTCATCAATCCCCATGCCCAGCGGGAAATAATCACGGCTCCCACGATCCCCATAATGGCATCAAGCCAGTTCAGGCCGTAGTACTTACCGAATAGTAGTGCGACGATGGCCAGCAATGAGGTTAAAGCATCGGCAAGCACATGAAAATAAGCCGCTTTTAAATTGTGATCATGATGGTGGTGATCATGACCGTGGTGGTGTGTATGGTCGTGACCATGATGATCATGGTGGTGGTCATCTTTCAGCAGGAACACACTGATGACATTGACGCTAAGGCCAATGATGGCAACCATAATCGCCTCATTGAACTGAATAGCTTCGGGCGAGAACAGTCGCTGTACCGATTCGACCATCATCAACAGGGCGACTAATCCGAGAGCGATAGCACTGGTGAAACCGCCAAGGACGCTCACTTTGCCGGTACCGAATGAGAAGGCTTTGTTGTCGGTATGCTTGCGGGCATAACGGTAAGCATAAATAGTGATCATGAAGGCCGCAGCATGGGTTCCCATATGCCACCCATCGGCAAGTAGTGCCATTGAGCCATAAAGACTACCGGCAGTGATTTCCGCAACCATAGTGATGACGGTTAGCCACAATACCCATAGAGTGCGCTTTTCTCCCTTGGGATTGGTTGATACAAAATTATGCGAATGTTGCCACTGGCTGAGAGTTTGTGAATGCACTGCAATGTCCCGTGTTAATAGTTTGAAGTTATTATAGTTTGATATTCAAACTATAATTTCATTATATAGTTTGAATATCAAGGTAAATTTATTACGAGATAATCTTGGCAGGATAAAATGATCGGTATGATCTCGACATTAAGTCATAATTGCAGGAAGAAAGTCAGAAACGAAGATGGTAGTGACAGGGGCACAAATTGTGCCCCTTAGTTATATATCGTCTGGTTGATGTGCTGTTGGTTTTTAGTGTGCAAAGTCCTAGCGCAGGATCGTATTCATCTTCATGCCGGCCTCGGCATGGCCGGGAATATTGCATGAGAACTCGACGAAGCTTGTCCCCATAAAGTGCCAGCCCAGCTCGGCATTTTCGCCTGCCTGCAGGGTAATCGTACTGCCGTCGGAATGTACCATATCGGGCATTGAGCGCATCATGGCTCGGTGCTTGTCTTGCTCATCAAGGCTGCCGACCGAAAACTCATGGGGCATTTTGCCATTGTTGGAGATCACAAAGCGGACTATTTCACCCTGTTTGATATTTAGTGCCGGTGAAAAGTGCATTTTCATATCGTCGGTAAGGCTAACCTCGAAAGTCTTTGTGGCCTGTTCTACCGGTGCCGGCATGCCTACTGCCGAGGCCATTTGGCCATGATGTTGCATGTTGCTGTGATCTATTGTGCTGGAGACCATTTTGCTGTGGTCCATCTCGCTGTGATCCATCCCCGCGTGTTGGCCTGCGGCAAATACAGCTGTAGAAGCAAGCAGTAATCCCATAGGTAGAATTTGATATTTCTTCATATTGTATCCCTTTGTTTTGATTATATTCATGCAATAGCTTGCGATGATGCGCTCCAGTGGCGGTGCACCTTAGCGTATGCACCGCCCAGTTATGTTTTATTTATTTAGCTTATGGCTGACTTCTTTCCATAGTTTGAAGACTGCAGGTAACACGACCAGCGTTAATAGCAGGGCCGAGGCCATACCGCCGATCATCGGTGCCGCGATACGCTGCATGACTTCCGAACCGGTACCTGAACCATACATGATTGGGATCAGGCCGATGATCACTGTTGCCACTGTCATCATTACCGGACGTACACGCATCCCCGCGCCTTCTTTGATTGCCTCTGCCAGATCGGCCTGGGTCAGCGCAGTTTGCTGTTGCTCGGCATCGAACTGTTTGTAGTGCCAGGCCTGGTTGAGGTACACCAGCATGATCACACCGATCTCGACAGCGACCCCTGCCAGGGCAATGAAGCCGACCCCGACGGCAATCGAGAAGTTGTAGCCTAATATTTCCATTAGCCACAGACCACCGACCATGGCCAGCGGTAGGGTGCCCATAATCATCAAGACCTCACCAAACCGACGGAAGCTCATGTACAGCAGCATCATGATGATGGCGATAGTGGCAGGTACCACGACGCTCAGCCGTGCTTTCGCTCGTTCCATATACTCGTATTGTCCTGACCAGACCAGCGAGTATCCGGCTGGCAGAGATAGCTCTTGTGCCACTTTCTGCTGTGCATCGCGGACATAGGAGCCCAGATCGCGGCCATCGATATCGATGAACACCCAGCCGTTAGGACGGGCGTTTTCGGTTTTGATCATCGGAGGGCCGTCTTCGAAGCGGACATCGGCGACATCAGCCAGGGCTATCCGGGCACCGTTAGGGGTGACCAGTGGCAGATTTTGCAGCTTGACCAGCGAGTCACGGTAGCTTTGCGGGTAGCGGACATTGATTGGGTAGCGTTCCAGCCCTTCGATCGACTCCCCGACATTCATTCCGCCAATCGCGGTGCTGATCACCTGCTGGATATCTTTGATACTTAGTCCGTAGCGCGCTGCTTCACGGCGCTTGATATCCATAGTGATATAGCGGCCGCCGGCAACACGTTCGGCATATACAGAGGCGGTGCCTTCAACGTCATTGAGGATAGTTTCCAGCTGGGCACCGATCCCTTCGATCTGCTTGAGTTCAGGTCCGGCAATCTTGATCCCGATAGGGGTCTTGATCCCCGTTGCCAGCATATCGATACGGGTCTTGATCGGCATTACCCACGCATTGGTCAGGCCTGGGAACTGAATAAGCTGGTCCAGTTCACGGTGCAGGCTTGCGCTGGTCACGCCTTCACGCCATTCTTCCTGCGGTTTAAGCTGAATAAAGGTTTCAATCATCGTCAGGGGAGCCGGATCGGTTGCTGTTTCAGCGCGTCCAATCTTGCCCCAAACCGTTTTCACTTCAGGGATCGTTTTGATCAATTTATCAGTCTGTTGCAGCAACTCACGAGCTTTACCAATTGAAATTCCCGGGTAGGTGGTTGGCATATACATCAGATCGCCTTCATCCAGCGGCGGAATGAACTCACTGCCCATTTTTTGCATCGGGTAATAGGCAGAAGCCATTAAGGCGATGGCGATCACTATGATAGTTTTCGGGAACCGCATGCTCAGGTTAAGGAGCGGGCGGTACAGGCCAACCACGATGCGGTTAACCGGGTTTTTATGCTCAGGCAGTACCTTGCCACGGATAAAGTAGCCCATCAGCACCGGTACCAGGGTGATCGCCAGCCCGGCAGAGGCCGCCATGGCGTAAGTCTTGGTAAAGGCCAGCGGCGAGAACATTTTGCCTTCCTGTCCTTCAAGGGCAAATACCGGGACGAAGCTCAGGGTGATGATGATCAGCGAGAAGAACAGCGGTGTGCCGACTTCTTCAGCTGCTTCTCCGATCACCTGCCAGCGGTTTTTGTCAGTCAGCGGTGTTCGCTCAATATGCTTGTGGACGTTTTCGATCATTACGATGGCACCGTCGACCATAGCACCGATGGCAATGGCGATGCCGCCCAGTGACATGATGTTGGCATTGATCCCTTGCCAGTGCATGACGATGAACGCGCTGAGAATGCCGATTGGCAGGCTGATCATCACGACCAGTGAAGAGCGGAAGTGGAACAGGAACAGGGCGCACACCACGGCGACCACAATGAATTCTTCCAGCAGCTTTTCATACAGGTTTTCTACGGCACGGTCGATCAGGCCGGAGCGATCATAGGTCGGGACTATCTCCACGCCTTCAGGCAGGCTGCGTTGGAGTTCGGCCAGCTTGGTTTTGACGTTCTCAATAACATCGCGGGCATTCTCGCCAAATCGCATCACGATCACCCCGCCGACGGCTTCTCCCTCGCCGTTAAATTCCGAAATACCACGGCGCATCTGCGGGCCGAGGTTGATGTCTGCGATATCACCCAGTAGTAGCGGGGTACCTTTTTCTGTCACCTTAAGCGGCAGGTTCTTCAGGTCGTCAACATCAGAGACATAACCCGTTGCGCGAACCATATGCTCGGCTTCGGCAACTTCTACTACCGAGGCGCCAGCTTCCTGGTTACCAGCCTGGATGGCCATATTGATCTGCTGCAATGTCAGGTTATAGGCACGTAGCTTGGCCGGATCGATCTGTACTTGATATTGCTTGACCATACCGCCGACTGTAGCGATTTCCGAGACACCATCGACAGTCTGCAACTCATACTTCAGGAACCAGTCCTGCAGGCTGCGCAGCTCGCTCAGATCATGCTGGCCGGTTTTGTCTGTCAGAACGTAGCTGTAAACCCAGCCTACACCCGTGGCATCTGGACCCAGCGTCGGCTTGGCGCTAGGAGGAAGGTTCGGGGCGACCTGGCTCAGGTATTCCAGTACCCGCGAGCGGGCCCAGTACATGTCGGTATCGTCATTGAAGATAATGTAGACATAGGAATCACCAAAGAAAGAGTAGCCACGGACGGTTTCCGCTCCTGGTACTGCCAGCATCGCAGTAGTCAGCGGATAGGTGACCTGATCTTCCACTACCTGAGGAGCCTGTCCCGGGTAGCTGGTTTTGATGATCACCTGTACATCCGATAGATCCGGAATGGCATCAATCGGGGTTTTCTTGACGCTATACAGGCCAGCGGCGACCAGGAAGACGGTAGCGATCAAAACCAGGAAACGGTTTTTAATCGACCAGCGGATAATTGCTCCGATCATTGTGCACCTTCCTTGGTATCAGAAGTCTGTGCCGATTTAATTTGGCTAACGCTATACTGGCTATCGCTACTTTTCTCGAGAGTAAAGCGAATTGACTGGCCATTGTTAAATTGCGTTAAATCGCTGTCGTCACTGACCGTAAAATTCATGGTCATCGCCGGCCAGCCCCAGGCATCAACCGGGGCGTGTTCAATGGTCAGCATGTTGTGGTCAGTCATGATCCCACGGATCACTCCTGTTGCCGGTACGCTATTGACCTGGGCTGACGGGCTGGCTTGTCCATCAGCAGTTACTTCACTGATGGTGTACTGGTTGTCGTTGGTTTTTTCAATCAGAAAGCGGATCGCCTGACCGCCGACAAGCTGGGATAGATCACTGTCGTCACTCACCGTGAAGTTCATAGTCATGGTTGGCCAGCCCCATGCCTCAACTGGGGCATGCTCGATTGTCAGCATGTTGTGATCAAGCATGATGCCACGCACCGTACCGGTTGCGATGGCTGTGTTTGCGGGTGTTGTTGTCTGGGGGCCTGCAATTCGACTCAGATCGGCACTCTGGCTGGACTCGGAGTCCAACATGAAGTGAGCCGAAGTCACTACGGTATCTTGTGCTGACAGCCCTTGGGTGATTTCCACCATGCCACCAGCGACGCGCCCTGTTTCAACTCGCGTTGAACGGAACTTGCCGTCACCAAGTGCCAATACTACGCGAGTCATATTACCGGCTCGGATCACTGCCTGATCTGGTACGGCAAGAACAGCTTCATTGCTGCGCGGTATCATAGTTAAATTAGCGAACATGTTAGGCTTTAGGGCGCCATTCGGGTTGGCAAATTTTAGCCGTACCCGAAGCGTGCGGGTTTTGGGATCGAGGATCGGGTAGACATAATCCACTGTACCTTGCCACGATTTCCCTGGCAGGGCATCAATTCTCATATCGGCATTGGTGCCTTGTTTGATCCAGTGTGCCTGACGCTCAAAGATCTCTGCATCTACCCAGATATTGTCTAGCGAACCGCCACTGATCACTGTCTGCTGTGGTGACAGGAAAGCTCCGTTTCGGACGTTCAGGCTGGCAATAATACCATCAGCTGGTGCCTTGATAGCGATGTTTTGCTTGGCTTTGCCACGGCGTAGGACTTCATTGGTTTGACTCCGGTCAACGCCCAGAGAAGCCAGTCGTTCTTTGGCGCCCTTGACCAGAACGGCCTTGCCGATACGCTTGGCATTGAGCAGCTCTTCCTGGGCTCTGACCAAATCTGGCGAGTAAATTTCAAACAGTACCTCGTCCTTTTTGACTTTTTCACCAATAGCACTGACATTCAGTTTCTGAATCCAGCCACTGACCCGGCTATTGATTTGCCACAGGCGGCTTTCGTCAAAGGTGACATAGCCAACGGTATCAATTTCTGGCATGAGTTGCTGTTGGCTAACTTTTGCTGTTTTGACTCCGAGGCTATTTTCAACCGCAGGTGACACCGATATTGTGCCGGCCTGGTCCTGATCTCCGCCAGCCAAGTCTTCTTCATATACAGGAATTAAGTCCATGCCCATCGGGGATTTGCCAGGCTTGTCTCGTTTGTAGTTCGGATCCATCGGTGCAACCCAGTAAAGGGGCTCGTTGCTGCCGGAGCTTGTCGCTTGGCTGTCTTGTGAACCGGTCTGTATTGCCGCGAAGTAACCCAAAGCGCCGCCAACGGCCAGAGCCAATATGGTAACAGTTAGTGATTGTTTCATAATATTCCCTAAAATTTGTTCAGCATGTAGGCAAGGTTGCTGTTAACCAGCTGCAAATCAGCAGTAAGACGTAGCTGCTCCAGTTCGATCGTGAGCTCTTCGCTGGCGGCTCGGATGTATTCATCCAGCTGGCTGGTATTGTTCTGATAGCCCCGCTCGATTGCTTGAGTTTTCTCGCTGGCGCGACGCAACAGAGAGTCGTTGTACCTTGTCAGGCGTTGTTGAGTATTGCTTCGGTCTATTAGCAGGGCATTCACCTTGGCATTCATCTGCCTGAGCATCAGATCTCGCTGCGACTTTTCAGCCCCTAGTTGATGCTGCGCCGAGGATAGTGTTTTGTCCTGACGCTTGTCGGTGAATAGGGGGAGATCCATCGTTAGGAATGCACTGACCAGATCTGATGCCGGTTGACCGTTCATCCCGTTTGCCTGGCGGTAGTCATACATGACTTCCACACTAAACTGAGGTTGATAGGACTCTTGGGCAATATCGATTCCGGTCTGGCTGCTTTTGATCTGCTCATCAACAACTCGAATTGATGGATGGGAGGCCAGAGCTTGGTAGTTATCGTCTTGTGCAGCTGACAGGTAAGCAGAAAGTGCAGACCATTGTGGATATTTACCGGCTGTCACCGAGGCCGCCCGGCTGCCTAGCCATTCTGATAGCTGGGCGCGTAAACGTTGCTGCATTTGTTCATTAGCCTGGAGCTTTTCGTCCATCCTACTGATTTGCAGCTGAGCTTGGATAATATCCTGTGCCTGGTTGGCCCCCACACCGTAGTTGGTGCCAAGGTAATGCTCCAACTCCCTATACAGGGTCTGGTTCTTAACCAGGAGTTGGTGGGCCTGCTGCTGGTAGGTGAGTTCTATCCATAGATTTGTGATAGCACTTTTTATATCCAGTTCGCGTACCCCAAGCTTCTCGCGCTGGCTGCTCGCTTTCTGGTTATTTTGCTTTTGTTTCAGCTCCAGGGTATCGCCACGTCCGAACTGCTGCATCAGGCCAACAGATATCTTGGTCATGGGATCATCGTTGAAAGAAAAGCTATCAACCGGTAGGCCGCCAACACCAACCTTGAGCTTGGGATCCATCCATTGACCGGAGGCCACGCTCATATCGACCATAGAGTTGGCCTGGTATTGAATTTGTTGTCTTCCTGCATCGTGCTCGATAGCCCAGTTGATCAGGCTGTTTAGCTCTGGGGTTGCGGCTGCTGGTTGTGCCACGGCAGTAACCAGCGCGAAACCCAGCACACGGGCTAGTATGCTTTTTTGCATAAATACATCCACTACAAAGAGTCAGAATAAGAGGCTGCATTACAGGTAGAGAGTGGCTATGGATAGCCTGACCCTCCTTGCTATAAAACGGCGTTTTTAATTTATTGGATGTATTTAGTGTATTGGTGGGCGGAACAGAGTTTCCGTTCGGGAAACCGTTTGGGCGGAAGTTAATATAGGGATTAGGCGGTCGTTCGGGAGATCGGTAATAGTCCCTGTCCCGATAGGCAAATAGTTACTGTAAGATTGGCAGTGCGCGGAATCGCAGTCAGAACATTGTGACATGTCTGCCTCTGAGCAGCATTCGCTTTGAGGCGAAGATAGTTGCTGCTTCGGATGATGACAGTCTGTGTTCGTCGTTGTTGCGGGAGGCATTACGTGATGGTAGGACACCGGGGCCGCAACCATATTTGCCTGGTGATGAGCAGACATACCAAAAACCGGTCTGGTGATCAGGCTGATCATCAGAACCAGAATTATAGCGAACAGATTGTCTGTGCGACTTCGGTATGTCATTACCACGATTACTACTCTACTGAGGTTATGCGAAACTTTAAACCTTTCCCTTGGGGGAAGGTCAAGTGCTTCATTATTGAATATGAACAATAATTTTAAGTGGTAATGTAGCGTGAGATTGTTTCAATAATGCAACTTGCAGTAGAAAATGAGAAAGGCTGAAATGCAGAGAGCATAGTGATCTGCTAGGGGAGTCTGTGCAAATAAGGACTGTGCTTGATAAAGCGTCTCTCTTAGTGGAAGAGAGACGCTTTAGCTGAGGCTAGCAAGCTGCCGAAGAGAACGGGTTAGCTTTGTTCACTTTCCGTTGGGACTGCTTGTACTTCGCTGTTGACTTCGACCGGCTGCGCTGCTGGTTCTGATACCACAGGCGCTTTTTCTTGAGTCACTGCTGCACTTTTAACAGGGGAGACAGGTTTTACTGGTACAACTTCCTTCAAAGGAGCGACTGAAGGTGCCTGTTCGGCTGCAAGAAGTTGGGCTGATAGCTGGGCGATTTTTTGCTCAAGGATCGTAACACGCATTTTCTCATCAGCCAGTTCACTCTGAACTTTCTGTTGGGCAATCAATGTCTCTTGCTCACCCTGCAGGTTGTCTTTGATATGCTTTACGAGGTTTTTACCTTGCTTGCTGATCGCCTGATCACGCATGTCTTCTGCGCCCAGTGCCAGCGAGATATTTAGCAAGATTTTTTCGTAGCTCAGAACGTGGCGCTCGTAATCTTTCTCTGGCATTGCTTTTAGTTTTTTCACCACGATAGCGATTTGCTGGGCGTGGTTCAGCGAGAACATTGCTTCATCGGCTTTATTGATGATTTGCTGTGTAGCTCGTGGCTCTGCTGTAATAAAGGCTTCCGCAGCAGTGACGGCTGCTGCGGCCTGAGCAAGAGTTTCAGGTGCGTGCATACCAATACGGGCGGTTTTTAGACGCTTAAGTTCTTTTTGAGCGTCAGACAGATAGATGCGGGTAACCGTTCTGACTTCCAGAGCTCGTTGTTTACGAACTAATTCTGGCTGTGCACTCACTGCTTTATCTGCGTTGTCACTGGCAATATTATCAACGAGTCTTTTGAGTTTTTGTTCTAGCTGCTTGGCTGTTTTTGGATAATATTTAGCGGCATTGATAGTTTCTAGTTGGTCACGGTAACTGAAGGCATCTTCTAATATTGTTAATGCTTCAGCACGAATGGTTTCTGCTTTAGTTACATGGGTATTAAATGCCGCAATGCTCTCTTCGGCTGCTTGCAGGTTCGTTTTTGAACTAAAGAATCCACTGCTGCTATTGGCTTGTGATGGGTCTAGTTCAAATTCCGCGTAATATTCTTTAGCTTCTGCCAGTGCTTTTTTAGCATCGCGCATTTGAATTGATGCAAACCAATCCAGTTCTGTGCTTTTTGTTGCTGCAAGTGTTTTTTCAGCATTCTCGAGAGACTGTACAAAGCTATCGATTTGAACAGCGGCTTGTGACTGGTTGGTCTCCAGTGGAAGGCTTGCTGTTGAATCAGAATCAGATGCACAACCTGAAAGTGTAATGGCTACAGCAATTGCAGCAATTTTAAAATCCCTCTTCATGAGGCACTCCTTGATGATGGAATTAACAATGAATATAAGTAAAAGCAGTTAACGATCTAATTATTATTTAAGCAACGTGTATTCTAATTATATTTATATACAAGATAAATCGTATCGATAAATTATATTGAATATTTTTTATAGAGGGGCAAAAGTGATATTTGTCTGGCGCTTAAGCTATATTTGTCGTCATTTTATTGACGGCTTGGGCAATGGTAAAATTCACAATAGCAATGAGGTTGGTTATTAAAATGAATTGCCATTTATAAATATATCCAGCAGTTTGAATAATCAAACTGCTGGTAAGTGTCTGGTTTAATATCAGGGAAAGATATTATGATTTATTGAGCTTCGCTTTGAGATCCTGAGTGACGATCTCTAGGGCTGAAAGAGCAATCTCGGGTGAAATTTCATTGCTTTCCAGCAGGTAAATCAGATCAACAGCAAGCTTAATATCTTCTGGAGCTTCATCTAATGGCGTTGGTGTCTTTTTATCTGTCATAGTGCTCTTTAATGATTGAGTGGATTTACGGTGGGTTAGCCACAATACTGCCTGTTCTCACGAGCTTAGCACAAATTAGAACTTGGTAAGCTATGTGTCATTGAGCTCGTGTCTTACATTGCTGGGGGGGATAAACCGCGATAGCCGCATGGAACAGTTGGGTATGCAGTTCGACCAGTTGCTGGTGATCTTTTCGGTATCCGCCCCCGACAACTGCAGCAACAGGTATTTCAGCCTGCTGGCAGTGATTGAGCACTAAGTGATCACGTTTAAAGATACCGTCTTTGCATACATTAAAATAACCCAGTTCGTCGTTTTGGTGAATATCGACACCGGCATCATAGAGAATGAAGTCGGGTTGGTGTTGAGCCAGGGCCAGATTAAGGATCGCTTCAAATGCCGTTAGGTAATCTTCTGTCGTCGTCTGTTTAGGCAGTGCCAGATCAATATCGGAATCGGGCTTACGGGCCGGAAAATTCTTATCGCAATGAACCGAGAAGGTAATGATGTCGTCATCGTCGCTCAGCAGGGTTGCTGTACCGTCACCCTGGTGAACATCACAGTCAATGATCATCACTTTGTCGATACCGTCAAGGGTAAGGGCATGTCTGGCTGCGAAAGCAAGGTCGTTGACTAAACAGAAGCCACTGCCAAAATCGTGATGCGCATGGTGGTATCCCCCACTAAGATGGAGTCCGATCCCATGCTCGTAGGCAAGGTCTACGGCCAGGCGGGTACCTGCTGCGGATGTCAGCGTACGGTCTATAAGTTGTTGGCTCCACGGAAAACCAATACGACGCATTTTTGCTGCGGGCAGGGTATTACTAAACAGCGCGTCAATATAATCAGGCTGGTGGAGGCTTTTTAAGTCTGCAGCGGTTATCGCTTCTGGTTGATAGAACAAGGCATCGGCTTGCTGCTCTATCTTTAAAACCTCTGTGAGGTGTTGATACAATCGTCGGTACTTGGAAATGGGGTAGCGGTGATCCGCCGGTAAATCCAACTGAGAATAAATTGGGTGATAAACCAGTGGCAGCATCCGTTATCCTTTTCGCTCTCGAAGGCTGATCTCTTTTTCAATTTTGGCCAGTGCAGTACGGCAGCGAGACAATCTTCCTTCGAGTGCCAATACTTCTTTTTGCAGATTTTGCTGTTCGACTAATGTTGTACAGCGATTGATCATCATTTCCTTATCGCGTTGCATGGCTGCCAGACGTCTTTCCCAGTCTTGATGCTGAGCCAAATCTTGATACATCTCATGAATTGGCCGCTTCCAGCCCTGCTTTCGCTTGGGCTCATTCTTACGGATTTGCTGGGTAGCTAGCTCGCGTTGAATGGCCTGTATTTGCGCGATGATTTTCTCGCAGATGTGTTGGGTTCGCGATGCCTGAAGTTTTCCGGCTTTGCGTTCGTTTCTGAGTGCGCTGATTTCACCGCGTATTTCTGCCACGCAGGGGGTAAGTAATTTACTGCGGCAGAAGAAAAGCTGCTCGTCGAACAGTGGCCGAGCAGCCTCGCCGCGCTTGCGGTCTGTTTGGGCTGCATCGGTGGCCAGTTGGTCAAGGATATTTTCTAAACGTTTGAGATCGGGCATCGTTATCAAATCCGGTATCGGTTTATCTCAGATCAGAACCAGGCTTGCCACGCGAGTTTGACGGCAAGCACAATGACGACAGTAACAAAGACTGGACGGATAAATTTGGCACCAAAGCGAATCGCGGAATGGGCACCAATAAAAGCGCCGAGCATTAAGCATACGCCCATCGTTAAGCCTAAGGCAAAGTTGATGTGGCCGAGAACGGCAAAAGTGATCAGCGATGTCAGATTACTGGTAAAATTCATTGCTTTGGAAAGCCCCGATGCCATCAGGATATCGAGTCGATAAAGCGCCATATTTGAAACCGTCCAGAAAGCGCCGGTGCCCGGCCCGGCCAGCCCATCGTAAAATCCTAATGACGTCCCCTGTAACCACTGTTTACGTGTCAGCCGACGGCAAGGCTTGGGCAGTTTATGTGAGTTGCCTTTAGGGTGGGGATGCCAGACGGTGTATATCGCGACAGCCAATATGATTAGCGGCAATACTTTTTCCAGCCAATCAGTACTGATCAGATCTACAACAAGGGTTCCGGTAATGGCACCAATTAAGGTTGCGATAAATGAAGCGCGCCAGAACGATGGAGAAAACAGCTGCTTACGATAATAAGTCCAAGCTGCCGTCGAAGAAGCAAATGTAGCTGCTAATTTGTTGGTACCCAGGGCAATATGTGGCGGTAGACCGATAGACAGCAGGGTAGGGACGGTAAGCATCCCTCCGCCACCGGCAACGGCATCAATAAATCCAGCAGCAAAAGCAACAAGACCAAGTACGATCAACATACTTGGTTCAATCATTTCTATCATTAATCGTTTTTCTTAATTAAGGGTATTCAATGACACGTTTAAAAGGTGGCAGTGAGTCAAGTAGTGCTTTACCGTAACGGCGGCTGATCACCCGACGGTCAAGCAGCACGACTCTACCAGAATCTTGCTCTTTACGCAGTAATCGCCCAGCGGATTGGATCAGTTTTTTACTGGCCTCCGGGACGGATATCTGAAGGAAGGGATTACCGCCACGGCTTTCGATATATTCGGCATGTGCTTCTTCTACTGGAGATGTCGGAACGGCAAACGGAATTTTGGTGATGATCAGGTTGGTGAGTAAGTCACCAGGTAGATCAAGACCTTCAGAGAAGCTTCCTGTACCAAAAAGGATGCTCGTTTTACCTTTTTGACAGTTCTCTTTATGTTTTTTTAGAGTGATATTTCTAGATTCATCACCTTGAACCAGCAGTTCCCACTTGTTTTTCTTTGCTAGCGGGCGTATTTCATCGGCAACCTTATTCATCTGCCAGTAGGAAGAGAACAACACGAGGCTGGATTTTTCGCCCTCCAGATATTCGGGTAGTGTGTCAATCAGCAGATCGGTGAACTTATCGGCTTGAGGTTCAAGCGGCATTGCCGGAATAACCAACCGGGCATTATTCTGATAATCAAACGGTGAGGCCAGCGCCAAAAAGCGTGTACTGTCTTTCTCAAAGATACCGGCCTGACGGCAGAAATAGTCAAATTGGTTCAGTGCTCGTAGAGTCGCCGAAACTAAAATCGAGCCGGCAGAACGACTCCAGAGCAGTTGATCCAACCGGTAGCCAACTTCCAGTGGAGATACTTCAACAATATAGTCGCCTTCTCGGTCAGGATTTTTTTCTATCCACCGGGCAAGCGGGGCGCCTTTGTCGTTGTTTGGCTGGGCCATTAATGTCCAGACTTTTTCGAGATTTTCTAGTCGCTGTAAATAGAAACCGGACTCGGCAAGGGCCTGCTCACCCAGCCGTGGAATGATTTCGTTTTCTTTAATTCGCTCTGAAATCAAATCATGAATCTTACCGAGTGACTGTAGAGCCTTTTTGCTGGCTTCTTTGCAGCCTTTAGCTTCCTCAACCAACCAGTCGGGGAGTTCACCATGCTCAAAGCGGTATATACCATCCTGGCTAAACTGTGCAGGGTCGACACTGGCTGCGATTTGGCGCAGTGACGGTATCAGGTGGGTAATGGTTTCGCTGAGCGTGGTCTGAAAACGGCCGGCTTTTTTGTAGTCAGCCAGTTCTGCCAGTTTACTGACGGATTGATTGAGTTTTTCCAGCCAGTTGGCCGCGCCTTTCAGGCTTGCTGCAGCGGATGAGAAATCCCGTGCAACCTGAGGAAGGTGGTGTGCCTCATCAATAATGTAGATGGTTTGCTCGGGCTCCGGCAGGATAATTCCACCACCAAGCTCGATGTCGGCCATTAGCAATGCATGATTGGCAATAATCACGTCGGCTTTTTCAAGGTGTTCACGTGCCTTGGCGAATGGACAGCTACGGTGTTTAGGCAATCCGGCATGGCAGCTGTGCTTGTCTGCCACGATTTGTTGCCAGACACGATCAGGTATCGATGTTGGCCAGCTGTCACGGTCTCCGTCCCATTTTTGGGCTTCGCTGGCTTTAAGCATTCGCTTCAAAAGATCTAAATCGGACTTTTTAGGTTTTTCTTCCCAAAGTGCAACCTGTTGATCTGTATCGGTAATACAGCAAGCTTCCAGTTTATGGGTACAGCAGTATCGTTGCCGGCCTTTGGCTAAGATAAAGCTGAACTCTTTAGGGAAAATTCGGTTGAACAGCGGTAGGTCCTTGTTGATCAGCTGTTCTTGCAGCGCTACGGTCGCAGTCGATATTAGGATTTTTTTGTTATTGAACAACGCGAACGGGATCCCGCCGAGTAGATAGGAAAGTGATTTGCCGATCCCGGTACCTGCTTCTGCGACCAGCATACGGTGTTTTGGGTGGTATTCACCAGCCAGAGTTTTGGCGATCTCTGCTACAAGATAGTTCTGTGCTCGTCTGGGAATGAAGTTATCTAGTTGGTTTCCCAAGTTCTCATAGCATTGTTTGATATCACTTTTTATCTGACTGTGTAACATATCTGAAACTTCGTAAGGACAAGGCTGGGCATTATAGCACGAACATCTAAATGTGAGCGGTAGCGTGTTCTGATGAATTAATTAAAAAAAATGAGATGTTGGTCACGAAACTAAATTGAACCTTGCACCAGAGGTATAATGAGTTGTTTATAAACAAGGGATTAACCACGCAACCCCATGGGTAATAGTGTTTTATGCTGGTACTTGTGTTTTTTTGCTTTTTTTTTAGTTTTTTGTGTTGGTTTGTTGGTAGTGGCTTTTTGAGAATGAATGTCATTTGCGATGTTTTTTGTGGTGGTTATTTGTTCTGCTGTTTACCTAAGTTGTTGAAAGGTAATTTGTTTGAGGTTTTTTGAGCTCTCTTTTAGCTAATTTGACATGCAGATAAATATTCTGTCAGGATGAGTCCATAAATTACTTACCTGCGATTTTTATCTTTCTTTATGTTTTAAAGGGATAACAGTCGGAGGGGTTATAAAGAAAAGGAATTCCGGAATAGGATTTCCAATCTAAATAAGAAAAGGCAGTGGATATCATGAAAAAGACTCTTCTAGCACTATCAGTTCTAGCAGCAGGTTCTGCACAAGCAGGTATCAACCTATATGATGCAGACGGCGTAATTGTTGACCTTTCAGCAGCAGCTGAAGTTCAATACCTACAGCCAATCCAAAGTGACAAGTCAAACGACGATGCAGGTATTCACCTAGATGATGGTGACCTACAGCTAAATACAACTATCGCAGTTACTAGCCAGCTAAACGCTGTTGGTGGTATTGGTTTTGCGTTCGAAAAAAGTGAAGTAACAAACGACGAACTATGGGTTGGTCTTGGCAGCGCTGATTTCGGTACGCTAACTTTCGGTCGTCAGCTACTTATCTCTGATGATGCAGGTATCGGTAAAGACTACGAGCTAGGCTTCGAGCAGCTAGACTTCCTAGCGGGTACTGAAGGTTCTGAAACTATCAAGTACGTATTCGATAACGGTCAGTTCTACTTCGGTGTTTCTCACGACCTAGATGCTGAAGGTGCTGAGCCAGCTTCAGATTTCCTAAACACGAACGGTACAATCACAGATGCGCGCCTAGGTGCTCGTTTTGCTGATTTCGACGTACGTGGTTACTACTACACAGCTGAGAGCGCATCAACTGTAGCTAACAAAGTTGAAATTGATGGTTTCAACCTTGAAGGTGAGTACGTAATGGGTGCATTCGCATTCGCTGCATCTTACGGTAACGTTGAGCAGAAAGTTGCTGGCGCGACTCTTACTGATGTTGACCTAATCGAACTTGCTGGTTCTTACACCATGGGTAAAAACACATTTGCTCTAGGTTACAACCGTGCTGACGACGATGACAACACTGTTGACAACGTTTACGCTAACGTTACTCACAAGCTACACAGCAACGTGAAAGTATACGGTGAGCTAGGTTGGGCTGATAGCGATGCAACTGACCTAGATGTAGGTTACCTAGTTGGTATGGAAGTACTATTCTAAGATTGACTTAATCTAAGAATTCTTCTTGAAAAAGCCGCCTTTTGGGCGGCTTTTTGTTATTTTAGACTTTGGATTTATTATTGAATAGGGAAGAGAATGAACAAGTTAGTGATTGCAGGTTTGCTTGCAATGCCGTTGAGCCTTCAGGCTGCGGTTCTGTCGACTGGCGAGAATATCAAGCTGCTTGTTGTCGATGGTAAGAAAGTCGAGTCGTCATTTTGGTCACCAACCGAAAGCCTGGATTTGGCTGAAGGTAAACACCAGGTGGTTGTGCGCTATGAGGGTGAGCTGAAAAGTGGTTCAAAGACGAAAATGTATACCACCCGCCCATACTTGTTTGAGCTTGATGTACCCAGTGAAGATGCCACCATTGTATTGCCACGTCTATCGACATTGACTCAGGCCAAGGCGTACTTTGAACGCAACCCTGAATGGATGCTTGAATTGGCCAGTGGGGCTTCTCGTAAACTTGAGTATGTTGAACTTCAGGGGAAGGGCTTTGCCGCATTTAGCGATATGGAAGCCTTAGTCGCAGACTATAACCGCCAGCAGGGCATTACGTTTGAGCAAGGCTATGCCGTTGATCTGAAACAGGCGGCTGTTGAAGTTACCCAGCAGGGCGAAGTGAAAATAACCGGTGATGCCTTAGCACAACTTAAGCTTTGGTATAGCAAGGCGAATGCGGAAGAAAAAGCAGCGTTTCATCAGTGGACAAAAGCTCAAGACGCGCAATGATCGGCGATCATCCGGTATCACCAATCCGGAGTTAATGCGGGGCAATGAGTAATCTACAGAGATTTGTCCCGCGTTAGATGAAATAATCAGTCATGATGATAACGGCTGTGTTCACGGCAAGAATGACAGCGCGGCTGTGCCGGATCTGCCTGCAGTTCGTTAAGCTCAATTTCTTCGTCGCAGTCAACGCACAGGCCATACATACCCAGCTTAATTGAGCAAACGGCGGCATCCACTTTTTCCACTCTCATCGCTAAATCAAACAAGTTTGGAATAAATGAAGATTTTGCCATCATGATCAGCTCATTGAGATCGGCCTGTTCTATTGCCGTTGCTGAAGGAACAAGGGTATTGAGCAACATTTCGTGCTTAAGCTCTTTGGCTAGCTGGCCGTGCTCTTGCTCTAAATGCGTCTTTAGTTGCTGGTAAGTAATCTCTGACGTTGTCATATCTCTATATTATCTTTATTGGTGATAATTTTAGTCTAAAACGGTTTCGTTGTTTGATTGTGATTTGAATCAAACCTTTATAGAGTAATAGGCTTAATACCCATAATTTCCATCGGTTTTTGTCGCATTCTTAATCCTATATAGTGGGTGTAATACCAAACTGAGTAATTATCTGGCCTATCAGCGAGATTGAAAAGGCTCAGATACAAGGCGCTTGATTGCAGGTGTGTTCATATCCATCAAAATCAAGCAACACAGTAGCTGTGCTTTTACAACTCGCCCTTCGGGAGCGTGCTAGCCGCTCGATACCTACCCCAAATTGCTTTGATGTAGAACGACTATATCTTCATCACTTTGGGTTGCTCTCAAGCGGCTAGCATCGCTCTGATTGGAACAGATAATTGCTCAGCTTGGTATCATGATTTGGAGCCAATGAAGCTTCAAACAGTCAGTCGTTTACACGCCCTATAAAGGAAGCATACCATGGAGCACGGTTTTAAAGACCCGTACAACGTTAAGTATTTTGTTGGTTTTCTGATAGCACTTGCATTACCAACACTACCGGCAAGTTTAACTTGGTTGGGGATCATCGCGCACTAGTTGATGTTCCAACTATTAGTGGTATGTTATCCCTAGTTCAATGAAAGGGGGAGAGTAACATCTTCATTAAGCGAGTCCTACTGTTAGGTTGTGGTTGGCTATGTGTCACCCTCGGCGTCATAGGTATATTTTTACCTTTGCTACCGACGACCCCTTTCTTGTTATTAGCCAGTGCCTGTTTTATGCGGGGTTCTCCTCGCATCAGCCGCTGGCTTCATCATCACCCTCACTTTGGTCCTATTTTACAAAACTGGCACCAACATGGCGGGGTCTCATCGACCGTAAAGCGCCGAGCAAACTGCACTATTGTCCTCAGTTTTCTGCTCTCTATCTACTTAGTACCGCTGCTTTGGCACAAAGTTATGTTGATTGTGATTGCAAGCATTTTATTGTTTTGGTTTAACCGCCTGCCAGTCATTGAATTACCCTCGGTATCGACTACCTCAAACTTACCGTCGAGTAAGTAGTTGTTGTAATACCAAACTGAACAATCTCGCTGATAGGCCAGATAATTATTTAGTTTGGTATAAGGCCTTTCCTGGTTTTTCTGGTGATGGGATCTTTTGATTCATGACAAAGATCCCGTGGTATTAGTTGCTCCAGTCGGTGAAAATCAATACTATTTGCTATTGGAATTTATGGCCTGCTGACAGCGTTTGTAAGCAGGCTTTTTTGATTAGCTCTACAGCACTTGCGTAAACTGGTGCACGGAAAACGATTATGACTCAAGAAAAACTAGCTTTGATCAAGAGCAGTATTAAATCTATCCCGGACTACCCAAAGCCTGGCATTTTATTTCGCGATGTAACCAGCCTGATGGAAGACCCATCAGCCTATCGTGCAACCATGCAGGTTCTGCTAGAGCAATATCGTGACAAAGGCATTACCAAGGTGATTGGTACCGAAGCTCGTGGCTTTCTGTTCGGTGCGCCGCTAGCCCTAGAGCTGGGTGTTGGTTTTGTGCCAGTGCGCAAGCCGGGCAAACTGCCGCGTGAAGTGATTGGCGAAGACTATGAGCTTGAATACGGTCAGGATACGCTAGAGATCCATACCGATGCGATCGCCGAAGGCGATAACGTTCTTCTGGTTGACGATTTGCTGGCAACCGGCGGGACGATTGAAGCAACGACTAAGTTGGTTCGCCGCCTTGGTGGTGTTGTTGAAGATGCGGCATTTGTGATCAATCTGCCTGAGCTTGGCGGTGCTGACCGTCTGGAAGCTATCGGCCTGAATGTTTACAGCATTTGTGACTTCGACGGTCACTAATTCTCTTAGCTAGTTCTATCTGGCTAATGATTGGGCGCTCATGGTGGCGCCCTCTCGCTCAAATTTCCTCCCTGTGCTAGCATTGAGCTCTTGATTCTGTAAGGTTTGTAAACATGAGTTATCAGGTTCTGGCTCGGAAATGGCGACCGCATCAATTCGACGATGTTGTTGGACAGTCCCATGTATTAACGGCACTGGCCAATGCGCTTGCCCATAACCGTCTTCATCACGCCTATCTGTTTAGTGGCACCCGAGGGGTGGGCAAAACCACCATTGCCCGTATCTTTGCCAAAGGGCTAAATTGTGAGCAGGGGGTCACGGCAACGCCATGCGGACAGTGTGAGACTTGCCGAGAAATTGATGAAGGGCGTTTTGTTGATTTGCTGGAGATCGATGCGGCGTCGCGGACCAAAGTTGAAGATACCCGTGAGTTGCTTGATAACGTTCAGTATAAGCCTGCCCGTGGCCGTTTTAAGGTCTACCTGATTGACGAAGTACACATGCTGTCTCGTCATAGCTTTAATGCCCTGCTTAAAACGCTGGAAGAGCCACCGGAATACGTCAAATTTATTCTGGCAACCACGGATCCGCAAAAGCTGCCGGTGACTATTCTGTCGCGCTGCCTGCAGTTTCACCTGAAGCACCTAGATAACACGCAAATTCAGTCTCAGCTTGAGAACGTATTGACCCAGGAGCAGGTCGAACACGAGCCAAGGGCATTGAGCTTATTGGCGAGAGCGGCAGAAGGCAGTATGCGTGATGCGCTTAGTTTGGCCGATCAGGCTATTGCTTTGGGTAATGGCCAGGTTGTTGCCGATACTGTCTCAGCGATGCTTGGCACACTGAATACCGAACAAGCACTTTATCTGCTGGAAGCGATGGCGCAGGGCGAAGCCCAGTCTGCAATGGCATGCCTAGAAGAGCTGGCCGGTGTGGGCGTTGAGTGGGATAGTTTGCTACGGGAACTTGCAGCTCAGTTGCACCGGGTTGCTATGTATCAGGCGTTGTCGGCCTCATTAGACGAGACCGCACCCGATGCCGAACGCGTGATCGCACTGAGCAAAGAAATGGTTCCGCAGGAAGTTCAGCTGTGCTATCAAATTGCCCTGCAAGGTCGGCAGGACCTGGCCTTTGCGCCGGATGGTCGTACTGGC
Source organism: Photobacterium obscurum (assembly GCF_026191635.1). Taxonomy (GTDB): domain Bacteria; phylum Pseudomonadota; class Gammaproteobacteria; order Enterobacterales; family Vibrionaceae; genus Photobacterium; species Photobacterium obscurum. Next base: position 486,709 of record NZ_JAKRRW010000001.1, on the reverse strand, counting down.
CTTGAAATGGTATTACTGAGAATGCTGGCATTCCGTCCGCTTTCGGGACAGGGGATCACACCACAGGCTGTTGCAATACCGGCAACAGAGCCTGCCGCTCAAAGCCGCTCGTTGCAAGGGCAGCAAGGGCAGCAAGGCCAACAAGGCATGCAACGCGTGCAGGCGCTGAAAGCTCAGATGAGCAATGGACAACAGCAGGCCTCGGTTCCGCCTCAGCAAGTTGCTCCTGTACAGCAACAACAACCGGCTTCGCAGTCAATGCCGCAGGCGCAACCGCAGCAAGGGAACTATTCTCAGCCACATTACCAGCAGCCTGCTGCACCCTCGATGCCGATGACACCGTCTGAAATGCCCCAGCAGGTACCGGCAGGCTATGACACGCCGGCTCCAGTGCAGCAACAGCAGATGCCAGCTGCTCAACCAGCCGCACCGTCGCAACCTGCGTCGGCAGCGTCCGGCTTGTTGGCTGCCAGAAACAAGCTGCGAAGTCAGAATAAGCGCGGCAGTGAGGGATCATCCTCAGCAAAAAAGATTGAATCGGCGCCAGCTAAAAAAGTCGCAACCAATGTACTAGACCGAATTGCCACCAAGCATACCGGTCAGTCTGCTTCAGATCATGGAGTATCAGCGATGCCAGCGCCGGGAATCACTGCTTCACAGGCAACCAAGCCGAGAGATGAAGAATATCAGTGGAAGCCGATGGCTCAACCTAAGGCAGAAGATGCGAAGCAGGAAGTTGCGCCGGGTACGTTAAAGCGGGCTTTGGAGCATGAAAAAACGCCAGAGATGGCGAAATTACTTGTCAAAGAAGCGGCAAATCAGGATAGTTGGTCAGATTTAGTAACTAAGCTAAATGTAGGGCGTATGGTTCAGCAGCTGGCTCTTAATTCAGCGCTGGAACGCGATGACGACAAGGTGACTTTGTTTTTACGCCAGTCGCAGAAGCATCTAGATACGCCAAAAGCCCGCGAACAGCTGGCACAGGCTTTGTCTGAATTATTTGAAACACAGATAGAGCTGATGATTGAATTTAATGATAAAGGCCGATCACCATTAGAATGGCGAGAGGCGATTTATCAGCAAAAACTGGATCAGGCAAAACATAGTTTGTTGAGTGATCCCAACGTGAACTTTATCTGCCAGCGGTTTGCTGCTGCGCTGGATGAAGAAAGCGTGAGACCCTTATAGATTAACCAGACCAATAGAGAGAGAGTATATGTTTGGTAAAGGCGGTATGGCGAACATGATGAAGCAGGCGCAGCAGATGCAAGAGCGCATGCAACAGATGCAAGAAGAGATCGCAAACATGGAAGTAACCGGTGAATCTGGTGCTGGCCTGGTTAAAGTGACTCTGACTGGTAGCCACAGTGTTCGTCGTGTAGAGCTTGATGATAGCTTGATGGAAGACGACAAAGACATGCTGGAAGATTTGATCGCGGCGGCGTTCAATGATGCAGCACGTCGTATCGAAGAAGCTCAGAAAGAAAAAATGGCCGGTGTAACAGGTGGTATGAACCTACCAGCTGGCTTCAAGATGCCATTCTAATCAATGCGTACCAGTCTATTGCTGGAACAACTAATGGAGGCCTTACGTTGTCTGCCTGGGGTTGGCCCCAAGTCGGCACAGCGTATGGCCTTCAATTTGTTGCAGCGTAATCGACAGGGAGGCCTGCAACTGGCAGACGCCCTGAGCAAAGCGATGACGGAAATCGGTCATTGCGAGAGCTGCCGTACATTTACGGAAGAGGAAATTTGCGCAATCTGCGCCAATCCTCGTCGTCAGGAAAACGGCCAGATCTGTGTGGTCGAAAGCCCGGCAGATATTGTGGCAGTAGAGTCTACGGGACAGTTTTCTGGGCGTTATTTTGTCTTGATGGGGCACCTATCACCGCTTGATGGGATTGGTCCGTCGGATATCGGCCTTGACGTGTTGGAGTTTCGGCTGCAAAACGAGCAGATTGCCGAGCTTATCTTGGCAACGAACCCTACTGTCGAGGGAGAAGCAACGGCTCATTATATTGCCGAGCTTTGTAGTGAATATGATGTACCTGCGACTCGTATTGCCCACGGTGTACCTGTTGGGGGAGAGTTGGAGCTGGTTGACGGGACGACATTATCCCATTCAATTGCTGGACGCCATAAGCTCTACTAAACCTATCGAGCTGATCCGATATAAATTGAGTTCATTAAAATACCAACTGACAGTTTTATCTGAAAGTTGGTATTTTTTTGCCTTTAATTTATTAAACATTTTAATTCAGTGGCTTACGTATTGGTTTTTAGGTGTTTTAGTAATTTGCAGATACATTTAGTTTTCATATCAGGTTATTTTCTAACAATAACTATATAAATAATATTTAAGGCTGTTTTTCTTCATAACTCATTGTTATTCGGTATTTAATATTGCCATCTCGGATAGAGTTGAAATGCCAGGGACGTTATCGATAAACCCTTTTTCGTTAATGATAGCGGGTAAAGGTAGGTAGTCAGATAACCAGGGCAAGGGATAAAAAATACAAATACCAGCACCTGACACATCTCTCATGAAGAGAGTGTTCAGGTAATTAGGAGTGGACATGAAAAAGACAGTAGTAGCAGTCGTAATCGGCTCAGTAATTGCCAGCGCATCGGCGATGGCAGCAGAAGTTTATAAATCAGACGATCTTTCAGTTAACGCATACGGTAACCTACGTGCTCGTTACGAAACCACTGATAACGGTTTCATGGGGGCAGACAGTACGTTTACAGGTGAAGGTACTGAGCTTGGCCTAGGCATCACCTACTTCCTAGACAACAATGTGTACATCAATGGTGATGTTCTAACAGAGTTGAATATCATCCCTGAAGACGGTGACGGCAATGACGATGACAGCTTCCTGAAGTTCGGTTCTGTAGCTATCGGCGGTGACTTCGGTGAGTTCCGTATGGGCCGTATGTCGGCAGTACAGGATAGCATTGCTGGCCAGTACGATATCACTTGGGAATACGGTGGTACAGCTAACATCAAGAACGACTGGTCGGCAACGGATCGTCTGACTAACGGTATTCAGTACAAGTACGACATGGCGGCATACGGCCTTACCATGATGGCGCAATACCACACTGGTGACGAAGGCATCGATCAAACGGGTGCTTCAAACCCAGATAACGGCGAGCTAGGAATTGATCAGGCATATGCTGTGGGTGTGGCTTGGGAATCTGACTTTGGTTTAGGTCTATCGGGTACTTACACCTACTCAGAGCGTACCAAGCAAGATGTCACATACGGTGGCGATGATGATACATCGTGGACATTGAACGCAACATATAACATCCAGAGCCTATCTTTGGCTGCAATGTACTCTGACTATGACTTCGCTGGTGACGAGCAAACCGGTATCGGTGCGATGGCTCGCTACGATCTGCCATCAGGTTTCGGTCTGTACGGTGTGTATGACTACGTAGATTATGACACACAAGATGACAAGCTTAATCAGTACACTATTGGTGCCGATTACTGGCTAAATGACAGCGTAGTTTCTTACGCTGAATATGCCGACATGAGCTTCGATGACGAAGTGGCTGGTAATGATGACAGTGCATTCACTATCGGTATGCGAGTGTACTTCTAATTATTTGAATATATAGGAATGTTCATTGTTTTGGGGGAAGCGGTACGCTTCCCCCCTTTTTTTGTTAAGAGCAGGGAGCTAGAGCCTTGTTCCTAGGAAAGCCAGCTTTTTTCCCACCCCTTGAAAAGAGGGAGGAGCATTCTTTGTTAATTTGGCTTGTGAAAGTTTGCTTTGTTGAAGCTTAAAATTTAGAACCGCTTTTCAGCTTGTCCTAGAAATCAGGTTCTTCTCGTCCTCAAAAAATAAACCACACTCCTAAAAGTGCGGTTTATCTCAAGCAGGCTGTTAAACAAATTGTCGCTCTACAACGAGTAAAGAATATTCGAGCCGTAGGTCAGGCTGGTGAGCAGCAGTGACTTCTCATTAATAACGTCAATACGACGACTCTGCTGGGCATCCATGCGGAACACCTGTTTAACAATTGTTAGGTGACGTTTTTGAAAGTCTTCATTTCGCCCCGAAGTAATATCTTTGAATTCCAGCGGCTCTGTCAGCAGATAGCCTCCACTAATATCCCATTTGCCGGATTCAGAAATATGTAGTGTTAGGGGTTGTTCGTTATCACTGAACAGTTTTAGCAAGGTGATTCTGGAATAGGTTTTATTCGGCAGATATACCACATGGCTGCTTTGTTCTACTCGGCGCAACATCCCTAACTGACTCTGATCAAGCTGCATTGGCTCAATACGGCTGACAGAGGTTGATTGCCATTCACGTGACATCAGCAACTGCTCTTGCTTGTAGTCGCTGGAAAAATAGAGCCAAGTGCTGAAAATGACGGATATTGCCAACACGATAAATGCCCAATATTTTCTGATGAATGTAGGCATATTCGCGTGATTGTTTTTTACTGACATAGCTTGCTATTGTCCTCTTGGCTAGTAAGCAAACGTAGAGTGACGTTTTCACCCGGCATCGAGGTTTCGTGAATGTAATTGAGCCATAACTGGCTGCTTTGACCGCCTGTTGTAATCACTTCCATTGGACGGGCATCGCCTTGGTGATATTCAAGGTAGGTTTCTACACAGCTCGAAATCATCGGTTTCCATTGCACGATAGCAGGGTGGTTTTTTGGGGTCAGCACCTGCACACCGCCTACGGTCAGTAATGGTTCAAAAGCCGCTGATTTGGGTGGAAAGGTCATGCTGACCAGTATGGGTAACAAACATGCTAAAAGGATCGCCAACCCGCTAAAAAGTGTCATATTGGACTTGGAACGATTTCCAGTCGCTTTGTTTTTCGTCTCAAGTTGAGCGGCTGAGCTTGATATCTTGCCAAGGCTCTGTTGTGACAACCCTTGTTCTGGGCTGTTTGGCTCAGGCGCCAGGATATCAGTATCCTGGCTGCTTTTAGGCTCTTCACTAACGGTTGGACTGTCAGCAAACTCATCTACGTCAGCAATCATTTGATAGCCGCGCTTGGGTACCGTTTTGATAAACTCTGGTGATTTGGTTGAATCCTTTAAAGCTTTACGCAGCGTTGAGATCGCTTGGGTAAGGCTGGAATCATCTACTTCAAAGCCTTGCTCGCGCCATACATAATCATGTAGGCGGGTACGAGTGATGATAGCCCCTGGCTCTTCGATAAGTAGGCTCAATGCTCGGCTTTCATTGCTGCCAAGGCGGGTTAGCTCATCGCTTTCTAATTGGTCGATTAGGCTATTGTCATAGGGGTCAAAAAGGAATCTTTGACCTATCAAATACTTATTTGATGTTTTATTCATTTTTAGCACCAAGGGTACAGTTGAGCTGTCTGTATATCATAAATTCCCTGAATCCTATCTGAATATAAAATTATAAAAAGAACAGGCTGAAAATATCTAAAGCATATAAAAGCCGTATTTTAGGTTGAAAACACGGGGTTTGACCATATCTATATACTGAATTGTTATGGATTACGTAATACGACGAGTTACGGAGTTGAAATGAGCGAGCAAAACACCCATAAAAATAAGGAAACACGTGGCTTTCAATCGGAAGTAAAGCAACTTTTACATCTGATGATCCACTCACTGTATTCTAACAAAGAGATTTTTTTACGTGAGTTGATTTCTAATGCCTCGGATGCTGCTGATAAGTTACGCTTCCGCGCGCTGTCGCAGCCTGATTTATATGAGAATGATGCAGAGCTAGGCGTAAAGCTGTCATTCAACGAAGCGGCGGGTACCCTGACCATTCATGATAATGGTATTGGTATGACCCGTGATGATGTGATTGAGCATCTGGGTACGATTGCGAAATCTGGCACGAAAGATTTCTTTGCCAAGCTGAACGAAGATCAGTCGAAAGATTCTCAGTTAATTGGTCAGTTTGGTGTCGGCTTCTATTCCGCATTCATTGTGGCCGATTCTGTTACCGTCAACACGCGTGCAGCTGGCGTCCCTGCAGACCAGGCTGTTTGTTGGCACTCGAGCGGTGAAGGTGACTACTCGGTAGAAGATATTGAGAAGCCAAGTCGTGGCACCGAAATTATCTTGCACCTGCGTGAAGACGAGAAAGAGTTCCTCAATGAGCACCGCCTGCGCGATATCATCGGTAAGTATTCGGATCATATTGGTATCCCTGTTCATATCCTGACAGCGGTACGTGATGAGGAAGGAAAGGAAACTGGTTCTAAGTGGGAGCAGATCAACAAGGCCCAGGCACTTTGGACGCGAAACAAGTCAGAGATCACTGACGAGGAGTATAAAGAGTTCTACAACCACGTCTCTCATGATTTCGCTGAGCCGTTGGCATGGAGCCATAACCGTGTTGAAGGTACTCAGGACTACACCAGCCTGCTTTACATCCCGTCGAAAGCACCATGGGATCTTAATAATCGCGATAGCAAGCATGGCCTGAAGCTGTACGTACAGCGTGTTTTCATTATGGATGATGCCCAGCAGTTTATGCCGTCGTACCTGCGTTTCATGCGCGGCCTGATCGATTCAAATGATCTGCCTCTGAATGTATCCCGCGAAATTTTGCAGGATAACAAGGTGACTCAGGCACTTCGCAAAGCGTGTACCAAGCGTGCTTTGACGATGATGGACCGCATGGCGAAAAATGATGCTGAGAAATACCAGACGCTGTGGAACGAGTTCGGTCAGGTACTGAAAGAAGGCCCGGCGGAAGATTTTGCCAACCGCGAAAAGGTTGCTAACCTTCTGCGCTTTAGCTCGACGCACAACGATACAGCTGAGCAATCAGTCTCGCTGGCTGACTATGTCGAACGAATGAAAGAAGGCCAGGATAAAATTTACTTCCTGACCGCAGACAGCTTTGTTGCCGCGAAGAACAGCCCGCACCTGGAGCAGTTCCGTGCCAAAGGCCTGGAAGTGATCCTTATGCATGATCGTATTGATGAATGGTTGATGGGTCACCTGTCGGAATTCGACGGCAAGCAATTCCAGGCGATCACGAAAGCGGATCTGGATCTGTCTAAGTTTGAAAACGAAGAAGAGAAAGAGAAGCACAAAGAAACAGAAGAAGCTTTCAAGTCGGTGGTTGAGCGTACAAAGACCTATCTGGGTGATCGCGTCAAAGATGTCCGTACTACATTCAAGCTGCAAGACACCCCTGCCGTAGTCGTGACTGACGAGAACGAGATGGGGACGCAAATGGCCAAACTGCTGGCTGCTGCTGGTCATGATGCGCCGGAAGTGAAGTATATTCTTGAACTTAACCCGGAACATGCGCTTGTTAACAAGATGGCTGACGAAGCTGATGAAGAAGCATTCGGTCGCTGGGTTGAGATGCTGCTAGGTCAGGCAATGCTGGCTGAACGAGGCTCGATGGAAGATCCTTCTCAGTTCCTGGCTGCGGTCAATAAGCTGCTGGCATAAAATGCCGGGATGAGAAACGACTAAGGTCTAATCGATTCTTATCCCAGCTTCAAATAGTATTCTGATAAAGCATGTAATCTAAGCCCGGTTGAGTACCGGGCTTGCGGCTGCGGGCTAATCAGTGTATTTTCACCTTCTTTGCAAAACTCCATTTTATTCAATAGGGGATCAAGATGCGCATCATCCTTCTGGGCGCTCCAGGTGCAGGTAAAGGTACTCAGGCACAATTCATCATGGAGAAATTTGGTATTCCACAAATTTCAACTGGTGACATGCTACGTGCTGCTATCAAAGCGGGTACTGAGCTAGGTAAGCAAGCGAAATCAGTTATTGACGCTGGTCAATTGGTGTCTGACGATATCATCCTTGGCCTGGTTAAAGAGCGTATTGCTGAAGAAGATTGTGCAAAAGGCTTCCTACTAGATGGCTTCCCACGCACAATTCCTCAGGCTGACGGTCTGAAAGAAATTGGTGTTGCCGTTGATTATGTTATCGAATTCGACGTTGCTGACGATGTTATCGTTGAACGTATGGCGGGCCGTCGTGCTCACCTGGCTTCTGGTCGTACTTACCACAATATTTACAACCCACCAAAGGTTGAAGGTAAAGATGACGTAACAGGTGAAGACCTAGTTGTTCGTGATGACGACAAAGAAGAAACCGTACGTGCACGTCTAGGCGTTTACCATGAGCAAACAGCTCCACTGATTGCTTACTATGGTAAAGAAGCTGAAGCTGGTAACACGAAGTACCTGAAGTTTGACGGTACTCAGCCTGTTGCAGCAGTGAGCGCAGAGCTGGAAAAAGCACTGGCTTAATCGCTGAAAGATACGGCAAAAACATGATGACGGGTTAGCTTTCGGGCTAACCCGTTTTTTATAGGCATGTTTTTTGAAAGCTGATAAAGTTGACAGGTCGGCGCATTACAAAAAACGCGAAGGAAAGTATGAGCGAAAAAAACAATAAGTATGGCGTATTACTGGTAAACCTTGGTACTCCGGATGAAGCCTCGCCAGCCGCAGTCAAACGTTTTTTATCTGAGTTCTTGCATGACAAGCGGGTAGTCGATATGACTCGCTGGCTGTGGTGCCCAATTTTGCATGGCATTATTTTACCGATTCGCTCTCCCAAGGTGGCTAAGCTCTATCAGTCTGTATGGATGGAGGACGGCTCCCCGCTGATGGTGTATTCCCGCCGCCAGCAACAGCAGTTGGCTGAAACACTGAAATTGCCGGTCGAGCTTGGAATGACCTATGGCAACCCAAGTATTTTCTCTGGCTTGGACCGCCTGAAACAGCAGGGCTGCAATAAAGTTTTGGTGCTGCCGCTCTACCCGCAATATTCCCGAACGACGACCGCTGCGGTTTTCGATAAAGTCGCGAAGGTACTGAAAAAGCAGGCTGATATTCCGGAGTTGCGTTTTATTAACCAGTATTTTGATCACCCGGAATATATTGGCGCTTTGGCTGAGTCAGTGACTGATTTCTGGGAAACACACGGTAAACCGGATTACCTATTGTGTTCTTATCATGGTATTCCCAAGCGTTACGCCGATAATGGTGATCCGTACCCGCAGCACTGTAATGGTACAACGGCTTTGTTGGCCGAGAAGCTAGATATGCCTCGCGAACAAATGAGTATGAGTTACCAGTCGATCTTCGGGCGTGAAGAGTGGTTGAAGCCCTACACGGAGCAGACAATTGCGGAATTGGCCAAGAAAGGGGTGAAGCGCCTGGATGTTATGTGTCCGGCTTTCTCTGTTGACTGCCTCGAAACACTGGAAGAAATTGCTGAGCAGTGCAAGGAAACATTTATTGAAGCTGGCGGTCAAGAGTTTAATTTGATCCCGTGTCTCAATGATAACCCTACCCATATCAAAATGATGGCCGAGTTGGTTAGCCAACATAGCCAGGGTTGGTAAAAGCTGTAAAGACTGTAATCAGAACTTTCCTCAAAAAAAAGTTGAAGCTCTCAAAAAGTGTGAGAGCTTTTTCTTTTATGTTCTATATTCTGTGATAGAATTCGCAAAAATTTCTCAACAGACAGCTCATTGACATGAAATTTCCAGGCCAACGAAAATCTAAGCATTACTTTCCTGTACATGCGCGCGATCCCCTTCTGAGTCAAGCTAAACAAGAAAAGCGTCTAACACGTACCCATGTTGTGGGTATTGACCAGACTCTGGTTGATATCGAAGCGTGTGTCGATGATGAATTCCTGGAACGCTATGAGCTAAGTAAAGGCCACTCGTTGGTGATTACTGACGAGAAAGCCGAAGCGCTTTACCAAGAGCTGAAAGAAAATGATCTGATCAGCCATGAGTTTGCTGGTGGTACCATCGGTAACACCCTGCACAACTATTCAGTACTTGCAGATGATAAATCTGTACTGCTTGGTGTCATGAGTAAAGATATCGAGATTGGTAGCTATGCATACCGTTATCTTTGCAATACCTCTAGCCGTATGGATATGAATCACCTTCAGCCGGTACACGGTCCTATTGGTCGTTGCTTTGCACTGATCTCGAAAGAGGGCGAGCGTACTTTCGCTATCAACGAAGGCCGTATGAACCAGCTGGATCCGAGCAGCATTCCTGAGGCAGTGTTCAAGAACGCCTCAGCGCTTGTTTTGACGGCATATCTTGTGCGTTGCAAAGAAGGTGACCCGATGCCTGAAGCAACAATGCGTGCAATTGAATATGCTAAAAAGCATGATGTGCCAGTTGTTCTGACCCTGGGTACCAAGTTCGTGATTGAGGATGATCCTCAGTGGTGGCGTGACTTCCTGCGTGATCACGTTACTGTTGTTGCGATGAATGAAGATGAAGCCGAAGCCCTGACCGGCGAAGCTGATCCGCTTGTTGCTTCAGAGAAAACACTGGAGTGGGTAGACCTGGTACTTTGTACTGCCGGACCAGTTGGTCTGTATACGGCGGGCTATACCGAAGACGAAGCGAAACGCGAAACGAGTCTGCCGCTGCTACCTGGCGAGATCCCAGAGTTCAACCGCTACGAGTTCAGCCGTCCAATGCTGAAAAGCGACTGTGAGAATCCGCTGAAGGTATACTCTCATATTGCTCCGTACATGGGTGGACCAGAGCGAATCAAGAATACGAATGGTGCGGGTGATGGTGCACTGTCTGCATTGCTACACGATATGTCGGCTAACCGCTACCACAAAGAGAATGTGCCTAAGTCGAGTAAGCATCAGCATAACTTCTTGACCTATTCCTCATTCTCTCAGGTTTGTCTGTATTCAAACCGCGTGAGCTATGAGGTGCTGGCACAGCACTCGCCACGTTTGTCCCGTGGTCTGCCAGAGCGTGAAGATAGCCTGGAAGAAGCATACTGGGAGCGTTAATCTTCATTTTCTTTGTCAGTTCGCCCAGTAGCAGTATCGAAAGAGCTTTTGAATGAACTGGTGTTGAAAATAACGATTAAGTGAACCTGTATTAGAGAAAACCGCCGAAAGGCGGTTTTTTGTTTTCGGGGGATTGACTCCCTCCCAGCTTCTCCTTGTATGGTGATGCTCAGGGGGCGAGAAAGCTAATCGAAGGGTAAGTCAGGTTGCGTTGGTAATAGGGGCCTGATTATTTCGGAACATATAAAAAAGCGAGAGCTAATGGCTCTCGCTTGGTATTTACACTCTGTGGTTAATTTCGCTGTTAGGCTTTTTGCTCATAGGCTTCGTTGTGAACGGCAGCAACTGCACGGCCTGATGGATCGGCGCTGTTCTTGAAGCTTTCGTCCCATTCAATGGCTTTGGCGCTTGAGCAGGCGATAGACGGGCCGCCCGGTACACATTTGGCTGCATCAGCCAATGGGAACAGCTCTTCGAAGATCTCGCGGTACATATAGCCTTCTTTGGTTGTCGGCGTGTTGTACGGGAAACGGAACTTCGCGGTTTCAAGCTGCTGTTCAGTAACTTTTGCTTCCGCAACGTCTCTTAGCGAGTCAATCCAGCTGTAACCAACGCCATCAGAGAATTGTTCTTTCTGACGCCATGCAACCGATTCTGGCAGGTAGTGACCGAAACATTCGCGAACGATATGTTTTTCCATTTTGCCGTTGCCACACATTTTGTCTTCAGGGTTTAAGCGCATTGCCACTTCCAGGAACTCTTTATCCAGGAACGGAACGCGAGCCTCAATCCCCCAGGCGGCCATTGACTTGTTGGCACGCGCACAGTCGAACATGTTCAGAGCCAGTAGCTTACGAACGGTTTCTTCATGGAATTCTTTGGCGTTTGGTGCCTTGTGGAAGTATAGATAACCACCAAATACCTCATCAGCACCTTCGCCAGACAGAACCATTTTGATTCCCATCGCACGGATTTTACGTGACATCAGGTACATTGGCGTTGAAGCACGAATGGTGGTGACGTCGTAGGTTTCGATGTGGTAAATCACATCACGGATGGCATCTAGGCCTTCCTGTACGGTGTAGGTTAGTTCGTGGTGAACCGTACCGATGCTGTCAGCGACGACTTTGGCTGCTTTTAGATCGGGGGCACCTTCAAGGCCGATGGCAAATGAGTGCAGTGTTGGCCACCAGGCTTCAGATTGCTCGTCATCCTCGATACGGCGGGCTGCAAACTTTTTGGTAATAGCCGAAATAACCGAGGAATCCAGGCCGCCAGATAGTAGAACACCGTATGGCACATCGGTCATTAGCTGACGTTTTACGGCACCTTCTAATGCGTTGCTAAGGGCAACTTTATCGGTTTTTGCCTCGGCGACCGAGTCAAACTCCATCCAGTCACGCTTGTAGTAACGCACAGGCTCGCCTTTCTTGCTCCATAGGAAGTGGCCAGGAGGGAACTCGCTGATAGTTTTACAAACAGGTACCAAAGACTTCATTTCTGAAGCGACATAGTAGTTACCGTGTTCGTCATGGCCATGGTAGAGCGGAATGATACCGATATGGTCACGGCCGATCAGGTAGGCATCTTCCTCGGCATCATACAGGATGAAACCAAAAATACCGTTTAGGTAATCAAGTAGCTCTGGGCCTTTTTCTTTGTAAAGTGCCAGAATGATTTCGCAGTCAGATTGAGTCTGAAAAGGGTAGTCAGGTGCGAATTCAGCTTCTAGCTCTTTGTGGTTGTAGATTTCACCGTTAACTGCCAATGCATGTGTCTTGTCCTCGTTGTAAAGAGGTTGCTCACCGCTGTTTAGATCGACAATAGCCAGGCGCTCGTGCACCAAAATAGCTTTGTCTGACGAATAGATACCTGACCAGTCAGGACCACGATGACGCATTTTTTTAGACATTTCCAGCGCTGTTTCACGCAATGCCGCTGCATCACTTTTGATGTCTAAAATACCGAATACTGAACACATACTTCCACTCCAACAACTTTTTACTATCTGTAATATTTAGGGGCTAAACCGAGCTATGGGTATCTAGTGCCTAGATAACTAGATCTTCTGCTCATTTATTCGTCATCCCGCTCTTAATTGTTAAAATTGCGTATTCAGTAATTAAATGCAACCAAAAATCCTCATTCAATTGAAGAAAAGGCTTGGCGGTGAATATTATTTAATAAAAGTGGGTTTATCTGAATTAAATCTAATGTTGGGTACTTTTTTAAACAAAAAAACAAACGGCAGCCTTAGCTGCCGTTATCGAAGAATGATGAAGAGAGGAGACTATTTGGGTTTGATTGACGGGGTTAGGTGTTCACAAACATGGCGGGCAAAACCACTTCCGGCTTCATTGTAGATATTAAAGGCCGCATCGACACCGAGCTCATTTAGCAGCTCTTCATCATCGGTGTATTTTGCAATTGCTGCAATTTTGCCTTGATAGTGGCGCTCACGGATCTGTTCAAGGGCAAAGGTGTTGGCCTGGCTGTGCGGCATTGCCAACAAAATGAGTTCGGTGCTATGGCGCGATATAACACGGGCCCAGAAGTCGGGATCCGTTGCATCACCGTGGATAACATTACGCCCTTCTGCTCGGTGGCCTTGTACCGAATCTTCACGGGTTTCAATTCCGATAACCTGTTCGCCATAGCGATCAACCAGTTCATCGTATGCGCCAGAGCCGATTCGTCCCATGCCCAGGATCATGATTTTTTTATCACCGAGGTCGATTAACTGGTCACTGGCATTAAGTTTTTCCGGTTCAAACTCTTTCAGCCATTTGGAAGCGTCCTTGTACAGGCGATGGCCGATATTGTTCAGCGGTGCTGCGATAAGAAAAGAGATAGACACGGCAATTGCAATCGCAACCAGGAAGTTACCAGGCAGCAAGCCCATATTGTAGGCAAGGCCACCCACAATCAGACCAAACTCACTGTAGTTGAACAAGGTCAGGGTACCTAGCAAAGAGGTACGGACCCGGTAGCGGAAGAGGTTGAAGATGACGTAGTACAGAATCCCTTTCACCGGCAGTAAGAGCAGGAGCAAGATTGCCATTAGGAAGCCATTGAGGGTCGGTTCTTCAGAGAGGCCAATGTTAAGGAAAAAACAGACCAGCAGAAGTTCTTTTAGGTTAAACAGAGCTTTGGAAAGCTCAGAGGCTTTAGGGTGGGCGGCAAGCATCATTCCCAGAATAAGCGCGCCCAGATCAGCCTTCATTCCGACAGTTTCAAACAGCCCGGCTCCGGCAACCAGTGCGAGGAAGATACCATACAGGACCAGCATTTCGCCGTGGCCGGCTTTGTCGAGGATCTTAAACAGCGACGGGCGCAGTAGTGGTAGTGCGAATAATGCCAGCGCGGTGATCTCGGGGATCTTGCCGGTCGATACGGTCAGGAAGATCACCGCAAAGATATCCTGCATCACCAGTATACCGATCGCCAGCGTACCGTAGGTTGCATTGAGCTCGCCTTTTTCCTGCAGGGCTTTGATGGCAAAAACGGTACTGGAAAAAGAGAGGGCAAAAGCAAGCAGCGCCAGTTGCATGATATCAAGGTCACTGAGCATCCCGAGCCCAAGCTGCTTCAGGGCGAGTAGGGCGAGAGTAAACAGGCCGGTTGATAACAAGTTGTGCAGAGTTGCCCCGCCCCAGATCTCCTTGGTGAGGAGTGTTTTAACATCCAGTTTGAGGCCAATCGAGAAAAGCAGCAGGGTGACACCTAGATCGGCCAGAACCGTTAGGGTTTCCGTTGACTGATAGCCTGCGGTATTGAGGGCAAATCCTGCGACGAGAAAGCCGACCAATGGTGGTAGCTTACAGCTCAAGGCGATAAAACCGGCCAGAAAGGCGGCTATGATAAAAATGAGTTCCATGCTGAGGCCAACGATCCTTTTCTATAAATACTCAATAGAGTAGCCGTTTGGAGTGGATTCTTAATACCTAATCCACTAATTATCTGAATGGTTAGATAGTGGTTGGGATCGGTATAATTTTGCGCGCAATATAACACAAGGGGCATGTACCTGTCTGGTACATGCCCCCTTTTAAGTCTTATGAATTAATCAGTTATAGCGGTGATTAAATTTGTTTATTCGATACTTAAGTTAGTCTTCAAGTAAACGCTGCAGTAATACGCCGTTAAGCATTGCGCGCTTAATCATTGAAAATGCACCAATTGTTGGCTGGTTATATAGCTCCGACTCAACAATGGGAAGATCTTTATGGAAGGTCGACAATGACTGGGTTTCAACACAGCGACGAATTGCCGGGAAGACGACGTCCTTCGCTTGGGTAATGTCACCAGCAACGACTATTTTTTGCGGATTAAATAAATTAATCGTCATCGCCAGCGCTTTGCCTAGCTGGTTACCGACCTTGATTAGTGCCTGGCTCGCGAGTTCGTCCCCTTTGTTAGCGGCTTCACAGATGGCTGGCATGGTGACTTCTTCCAGCTCTAGCAAGCTGCTAGGGTAACCTTGGTCAAGCAGCGCCTGAACATGCTTGATGATAGCTGGATCGGCAGCGACGGTCTCCAGGCAGCCAAAGTTGCCGCACTGGCACTTATCACCGAGTGGATCGATTTGGATATGGCCAATCTCGCCAACGTTACGGTTAAAGCCGAGGAATACCTGACCATTAACAATGATCCCGGCACCGGTACCATGATGGACACTGACGAGAATAGAGTCTCTGCAGTCTTGGCTGGCTCCGAAATAGTGTTCTGCAAGGGCCAGGCCACGGATATCGTTGCCGACAAAACAGGAAACGCCGAATTTTTCGCTAATGATTTCTGACAGTGGGAAATTATCAACCTCAATATGCGGCATGTATTCGATGATACCGTTTTCAGGGTCAATCAAGCCCGGTAGGGTAATCCCGAATGCGACCAACTCGCGCATGACGTTTTGGTTTTCAGCGATGAACTGGCGGATATGGCCAAGCAGGCCATCGGTCAGCTCTTGCTGGCTTGTGTAGTTAAACTGATGTGCTGCGCTGGCAATATGCTTGCCGCTCAGGTCGAAAAGGGTCAATTCAATGTAGTTACGTCCAAGACGGATGGCAATTGAATGAAAAGGAGCTGACTCCGTAGTCAGCGAAATGGCACGTCGACCACCGGTAGAAGCCTGTTGCGCGACCTCTTTAATTAGGCCGCGCTCAAGCAATTGGCGGGTGATTTTAGTAACGCTTGCAGGAGCAAGCTGACTTACGTCTGCAACCTGTATACGTGAAATAGGGCCTTGCAAGTCTATGAGTCTGTAAACAGCTGCACTGTTAAGCTGCTTAACCAGATCTACATTACCAATTTGTCCGCCTGTCATATTTAGTTCTGCTCGTATTCACCGTTAACAACAGTCGCCCGGACATTGTATTCACGATCAAAAATAGCCAGGTTAGCAACCATGCCTTTTTTGATGGCTCCCAGTTTCTTATCCACGCCAATGGCGCGCGCAGGATAAAGGGTAGCCATACGAATCGCTTCGTCCAGGGCGATACCTGCATGTTCGACACTGTTTTGAACTGCTTCAATCATCGTCAATGCCGAACCACCAAGTGTGCCGTTCTCATCAACACACTTACCATCACGGTAATATACTTTCTTACCGACAAAAATAAAGTGATCAATGTCTGCTCCTGCAGGTGCAGTTGCATCGGTAACCAAAACAAGTTTTTCGCCTTTCAGGCGGTGTGCGATACGAATATTGGCGTAATCGACGTGGAAACCGTCAGCAATAATCCCGGTATAAACCTCAGGCGTATCGTAGATCGCCCCCACCATTCCAGGCTCACGGCCGGCAATCGGGGTCATCGCATTGAACAGGTGAGTGGCAAAACTGATGCCCGCCTCAAAGCCTTTGCGCGCTTCGACATAAGTGGCGTTGGTGTGCCCGGCAGAGACAACAATACCGGCTTCGGCAAGTTGCTCGATATGCTCGTGTGAGTTTAGTTCCGGGGCCAGTGTGACTTTCGTGACAATATCTGCATTGTCACAGATCGTTTTGATCATTGAATCATCAGAACGGCGGATATGGTCAACAGAGTGGATCCCTTTTTTCATCACGTTTAGGTAAGGGCCTTCAAGGTGCAGACCGAGGGAGTGATTCTGATATTTATCATGATATTCGCGAGCTGCGGCAATGGCAGCGTTCATATCTTCGTCAGACGAGGTGATCA
The DNA here is from genome assembly GCF_026191635.1 of Photobacterium obscurum. Lineage (GTDB taxonomy): Bacteria > Pseudomonadota > Gammaproteobacteria > Enterobacterales > Vibrionaceae > Photobacterium > Photobacterium obscurum. The sequence continues at coordinate 469,739 of NZ_JAKRRW010000001.1, read as the reverse complement.
GGGTCGGTAGGAAGCTTGTACAACCCGATTTTAGGTTAGCGCGGTGCATGGTATGAATGGTATCGGCATTGATTTCATCATTGAGCATCACACCACCACAGCCGTTGAGCTGTAGGTCAATGAAACCTGGGGTCAGGTCAGCACCATCCAAGTCAAGGGTTTTAATGGTTTGTGGCAATTCGGCAGCAGGGCAAACAGCGTGAATGTTCACGCCGTCAATGATGACGGCGTGGTTATTCAGCACATCGCTACCGGTAAAAATGCGGCAATTGGTAAGCGCGTACATGAACAAGTCCTTCTGTTAAAGGTTTTTAATGTTTTCAGCTTCCAGTTCCTGGAAGTACTTAACCGTCTTAACTTTCAGCTCTTGAGTCGATGGTTCGTCACAAACAATAAGTGACTTCGGATGTAGCTGAAGAGCTGATACGGTCCATAGGTGGTTGACTGAGCCTTCAACCGCCGCTTCAAGAGCAAGGGCTTTGTTGTGGCCTGTTACGAGGATCATGATTTCATGAGAGTCCAGCAGCGTACCAACACCAATGGTCAGGGCGTATTTTGGTACTTGATTCATATCACCTTCAAAGAAACGCGAGTTGGCAATACGTGTGTCTTCAGTCAGTGTTTTGATGCGAGTACGCGAAGACAGCGATGATGCCGGTTCATTAAAGGCGATGTGACCGTCGTTGCCAACCCCCCCCATGAACAGGTTAATTTTGCCGTAAGACTTAATTTTTTCTTCGTAACGTTGGCATTCCGCTTCGTGGTCATCGGTGTTGCCATTCAGCAAATTGATGTTTTCTTCTTGAATATCAATGAATTTGAAGAAGTTATTGTACATAAAACTGCGGTATGATTCAGGGTGATCCGCAGGGATACCGATGTATTCATCCATGTTGAAGGTAACAACATGCTTGAAACTTACTTCTCCAGCTTCATAAAGCTCGATCAAGCGTTTGTATGTTGCCAGTGGAGTGCCACCTGTTGGTAAACCTAATACAAAAGGACGGTCTGCTGTTGGCTGGAATTTGTTAATACGATCAGCAATATAGCGAGCAGACCACAAACCTACATCTTTAGCTTCGTTCAGCGGGATTAGTCTCACGGTGACACCTCATTCCAAGTAGTAAATACAGTAAAATCTTAGCGGCATATTGCCTTTGTTTTGGATAATAAAATAAGTTTTATGATCGAGCTAGCAAAATCGCTCTATTGTTAGCTAATCAGGTGATAAAGATCACAATTGATGAGGTTTTAATTTGCGGGGCGAAATTAATTTCTTAAACTGCAGGTAACTTAATCGGATAGCTAAAATAAGTTATCTGCACTGCATCTAAGAAAAACCATAGGGGGAACTAAGGGTGAATATTCTTGGATATTTTCAAAAAGTAGGTAAAGCATTGATGGTGCCCGTCGCCACACTGCCTGCCGCAGCAATTCTCATGGGTATTGGTTACTGGATTGATCCGAATGGTTGGGGTGCAAACAGCGCACTGGCAGCCTTTTTGATTAAAGCTGGTGCCGCTATTATTGACAATATGTCAGTGCTGTTCGCAATTGGTGTTGCGTATGGTATGTCTAAAGACAAAGACGGTGCAGCAGCACTTTCTGGTTTTGTTGGTTTCTTAGTTGTTACAACGCTGCTTTCTCCGGGTGCTGTTGCACAAATTCAAGGTATTGACCCAAGTGCTGTTCCAGCAGCTTTCGCGAAAATCAATAACCAATTTGTAGGTATCCTGGTTGGTATCGTATCTGCCGAAATCTACAATCGTTTTTCTGCTGTAGAGCTTCACAAAGCCTTGGCATTCTTCTCGGGCAAGCGTTTGGTTCCTATCCTGACTTCTTTCGCAGGTATCTTTATTGCTTTCGTACTGATGTACATCTGGCCTGCCGTTTACGGTGGTCTTGTGAACTTTGGTGAAGGAATCCAGGGCTTGGGTGAGCTAGGTGCTGGTATTTACGCGTTCTTTAACCGTCTACTTATCCCTGTTGGTCTTCACCACGCACTGAACTCTGTATTCTGGTTTGATGTTGCGGGCATTAACGATATTCCTAACTTCCTTGGCGGCGCGAAATCAATTGCTGAAGGTACAGCGACTGTAGGTGTTACAGGTATGTACCAGGCTGGTTTCTTCCCTATCATGATGTTCGGTCTACCTGGTGCAGCACTTGCGATGTACCACACCGCTAAAGCGAAGAACAAAGAAAAAGTAGCATCTATCATGATCGCTGCAGGTTTCGCATCATTCTTCACTGGTGTGACAGAGCCACTAGAATTTGCATTCATGTTCCTGGCGCCTGCGTTATACGTAGTACATGCAGCACTTGCTGGCCTATCGGTATACATTGCAGCGTCAATGCAGTGGATTGCGGGTTTCGGTTTCTCTGCGGGTCTGGTCGATATGGTTCTGTCTACTCGTAACCCACTAGCTGTTAATTGGTACATGCTGATTGTACAGGGTCTGGTATTCTTCGGCCTTTACTACGCGATCTTCCGTACGGTTATCGTTAAGTTCAACCTGAAAACGCCTGGTCGCGAAGACGACGAAGCAGATGAAGGTTCAGCTGTGTCAGGTTCTGCGGAAACGGGTGAGCTGGCGAAGCAGTACCTGAAGGCGCTTGGCGGTCACGGTAACCTTGAAAACATCGATGCATGTATCACGCGTCTACGTCTGACTCTGAAAGACAGCAGCCTGGCTGATGAGAAGACACTGAAAGCGCTAGGTGCAATGGGTGTGGTTAAGCTTGGTTCAAACAACCTGCAGGTTATCCTAGGCCCACTAGCTGAAATCGTTGCTGGCGAAATGAAAAAAATCCCAGCTTCAGAAGACCTATCTTCTGTAAAATTGCCTTAATGACTTAACCGTTAAGTTATTGCAATACAACCGGCCTCCAAGTGAGGCCGGTTACCTTCCCGGATTTGACTGGATAATCATCTGCATCGGTTAGCGGTCGACATGCAAAGCCCAAGGGCAAACACTCCAACCCGAACTGTCATTTTTTCTGGTGCTAAAATTTCACCTGATACGGGGCTGTTGCGTCAGCTGTTTGAGTTAGCTCAATTACTTGCTAGCGGTTCAGATTAATATTTTGTTTGTATTTTCACCCTTGATATAGGGTTTTGGGAGACAAGGAATGCGTTTCATGAAATTCAAGCTAACACTGCTAGCCTCGCTGGTAGCTCTAGCTGCCACAGGCTGTACGTCAAACCAGGTGACGATGGGGGAGCAGGAGGTCGTCGATAACCTTGCTGCGAATCTTGATCTTAATTATGAGGTGGTTACTAACCATGGAGCCAATGAAGGGCTGAAGTGTCAGCAACTTGAGGCGGAGTGGGCATCCTGTGATTTGATTAACCTGACACTGGTTAATGATGGCCCGGCAGTCACCAGTAATGACTGGAAGATTTACTTTCATAGCATCCGTATGATCCTCGATGTTCAGAACGATCAGTTTAAAGTGACTCACGTAACAGGGGATCTGCACACGCTTGAGCCGACTGAAAAGTTCGACGGTTTTGCTGAAGGCGAAACGGTTGTCATTCCGTACATTGGTGAATATTGGACCCTGTTTGAAAATGATTATATGCCTCGCGCCTATGTGGTTGCCGGGGAGGCTCAGCCTAAAACGATCGTTAGCACCGATGCTGAAGACCCGTCGGCTTATCTGACACCCATTGCCGGGCAGAACTGGAAGCGTACCCCAGCCGATAATAATGTGCTGGCAACGGCCCAGTCTCGCTTTGAAAAGAACAGCGATGTCGAGCTGATTGCCAAAGAAGAATTGGCTGGAACAATCGTACCTACGCCGCAAAGCACTACACTGACAGGTGACTCAGTGTCACTGGCGAACGGTATCAGTATTGATAACAAGGCGATCCCAACGGCAATGCTTGATTCAGCAACGACGCGCATGGCAACACTGGGAATTAATATTCAGGGCCAGTACCCGGTTAAGCTGATCCTTGACCCGCAGCGTTTTAGCAAAAGCAACAAAGTATCAGGTGCTTATGTACTTGATGTGCGCAATGGTGAAACCACCGTGGTTGGTTATGACTACCACGGCGCCTTCTATGGCCTCCAGTCACTGGTGTCACTGATTGGCTCGGGGGCCGAACAGCGTATTCCAACCTTGAAAGTGGTTGATGCTCCCCGCTTTGACTACCGCGGGGTGATGGTTGATGTCGGCCGGAACTTCCACTCGAAAGAGGCCATTTTAAGTACGCTAGATCAGATGGCGGCGTACAAGATGAACAAGTTCCACTTTCACCTGACGGATGATGAAGGCTGGCGCCTGGAAATTCCTGGCCTGCCTGAACTGACAGAGATCGGTGGCAAGCGTTGTCACGACGAGTCCGAAACCCAATGTCTGCTGCCGCAGTTGGGCTCAGGACCTGAGTCAGACAACTTCGGCTCGGGTTTCTATAGCAAACAAGATTACCTCGATATCCTGAACTACGCTAAAGCGCGCGGCATTGAAGTGATCCCGGAAATTGATATGCCAGCACATTCCAGGGCGGCGGTTGTTGCGATGGAAGCGCGTTATAAGCGTCTGGCTGAAACGGGTGATCTGGCCGCAGCGAACCAGTATCGTCTGATGGATCCGCAGGATACCTCGAATGTGACTACGGTGCAGTTCTATGACAAACGAAGCTTTATCAATCCGTGTATGGATTCATCCCTCAACTTTGTAGACAAAGTGATCACCGAAATGGCAGCCATGCACAAGGCGGCGGGGATGCCGCTGAACACTTGGCACTTTGGTGGCGATGAGGCGAAAAACATCAAGCTGGGAGCAGGCTTTCAGGACATCAATGCCACCGATAAGGTCGAATGGAAAGGCGATCTGGACTTGTCGCAGCAAGATAAGCCATTTGCCAAATCCCCAATCTGTCAGCAGGCGATCTCTGAAGGCGTTGTGGCGGACTATGAACACCTGCCAAGCTATTTTGCCGAGAAGGTCAGCAAGCTTGTCAATGAGCATGGTATTGCTAACTTTCAGGCATGGCAGGACGGTTTGAAGTACTCGGAAGATGCCAGTGCGTTTGCAACTGACAACGTACGTGTGAACTTCTGGGATGTGCTGTACTGGGGCGGTGGTGCGTCAGCCTATGACTGGGCGGCGAAAGGTTTTGATCTGATTGTTTCTAATCCAGACTACGTCTACATGGACATGCCGTATGAAGTGGATCCGCAAGAGCGCGGATACTATTGGGCCACCCGTGCGACCGACACCCGCAAGATGTTTGGTTTTGCACCGGAAAACTTGCCGCAGAATGCTGAAACCTCGCTAGACCGTGATGGTAATGGCTTTGCAAGCAAAGGCACTGCCGAGTTTAACGGCTTCCATGGTTTGTCTGCCCAGCTTTGGAGCGAAACTGTACGTACCGACGAGCAGTATGAGTATATGGTCTTCCCCCGTGTGCTGGCGGCTGCCGAGCGTGCATGGCACAAAGCTGAGTGGGAATTGGATTATCAACCGGGTGTCGAGTATTCGCAGCAGACCCAGCGTGTAAACCAGCAAGCTATCCAGGCTGAGTGGGAGCGCTTTGCTAATGTGCTTGGCCAGCGTGAACTCGTTAAGTTGGATGCGGCCGGTATTCGATACCGTGTACCTGTACCCGGGGCGAGGGTGGCCAATGGCAAGCTGCAGATGAATATCAGTATGCCGGGGCTTGAACTTCAGTATTCGACGGATAACGGTGAGAACTGGTCGACATATGACGATAGTGCCCAGCCAGTTGTTTCTGGTGTGGTTTCTGTAAGAGCCGTGAGTGCTGATGGCCAGCGCTACAGTCGCGTCGTGACACTATAACGATACCTGGCGGGAGTTTGCTCTCGCCGGTTTTTGAATATGCTTTCCCCGAAGTATATTCAGAAGCTGCTCAGGTAGTTTCAGTTCAGGTAATCCTTCGTCCGTTGTGGATTCCTGAGTGGAATGTTGTTATTGGCCTCCTGATTTTGGGGCTATAAGATTATATTGCCCCGCAATAGCGGGGTTTTTTTATACATATCGACAAACAATGCATACTATTTGTTGAGTCGTGCCCCATATTTATGGATCATAGAGAGTTCCAAAATCCTGTAAGCACACGAGGTCAAATTGATGAGTGAATCTGAAGCTCGTCCAACTAACTTTATCCGCCAGATCATTGATGCGGATTTAGCAAGTGGCAAACATACAAGCGTACATACCCGATTCCCGCCGGAGCCGAATGGTTACCTGCACATCGGTCATGCGAAATCTATTTGTTTGAACTTCGGTATTGCTCAGGACTATCAGGGTCAATGTAACTTACGTTTCGACGATACCAACCCTGAGAAAGAAGACATCGAGTACGTTGAGTCTATTAAGAACGATGTTAACTGGTTGGGCTTCGAGTGGAGCGGTGAGATTTGTTACTCATCTAACTACTTTGACAAGCTATACGGGTTTGCTATTGAATTAATTAATAAAGGCTTAGCATACGTTGATGAGCTAAGTCCTGAGCAAATGCGAGAATACCGCGGCACCTTGGTGGAGGCTGGCAAGCCAAGCCCGTACCGTGACCGCAGCGTCGAAGAAAACCTTGAACTGTTCGAGAAAATGAAGAACGGTGAGGTTGAAGAAGGCAAGATGTGCCTACGCGCCAAGATCGATATGGCATCACCATTTATGGTAATGCGCGATCCGGTTATCTACCGTGTGCGCTTTGCTGATCACCACCAGACGGGTGACAAGTGGTGTATCTACCCAATGTATGACTTCACGCACTGTATCTCGGATGCGTTGGAAGGCATTACCCACTCTATTTGTACGCTGGAATTCCAAGACAATCGTCGTCTGTACGATTGGGTATTGGAAAATATCACCATTGACTGCCAGCCTCACCAGTACGAGTTTAGTCGTCTGAATCTTGAATACACGGTGATGTCGAAGCGTAAACTGAACCAGCTTGTGACAGATAACCTAGTATCGGGCTGGGATGATCCACGTATGCCGACAATTTCTGGTTTGCGTCGTCGTGGCTTTACGTCAGCGTCAATCCGTGAATTCTGTAAGCGTATCGGTGTAACTAAGCAAGATAACACGATTGAAATGGGCTCACTTGAATCTTGTATTCGTGATGATCTAAACACCAACGCCCCTCGTGCGATGGCAGTTTTAGACCCGGTGAAAGTGGTTATTGAAAACTTTGGTGATACCGAAGTGCTGACTGTTGCTAATCACCCGAATGACCCTGAAATGGGTGAGCGCCAAGTACCGTTTAGCCGTGAAGTTTACATCGAGCGTGAAGACTTCCGCGAAGAAGCAAACAAGAAGTACAAGCGTCTGGTGTTAGGCAAAGAAGTCCGTTTACGCGGAGCTTACGTGATCAAGGCTGAGCGCATCGAAAAAGATGAAGATGGCAACATTACTACTATCTTCTGTACGTATGATGCTGACACCCTTGGCAAGAACCCTGCTGACGGTCGTAAGGTGAAGGGCGTAATCCACTGGGTATCTGCAGAAGCAGGTTTGCCAGCTGAATTCCGCCTATACGATCGCCTGTTTACTGTTCCTAACCCAGCAGCGGCAGATGATTTCGTTTCGACGATCAACCCTGAGTCACTGACAGTGAAGAACGGTTTTGTTGAGCCGGCGCTAAAAATGGCAGAAGCGGAAAAAGCATTTCAGTTTGAACGTACCGGTTACTTCTGTGCTGACAGCAAAGATTCATCGGCTGAAAGCCTAGTGTTCAACCGTACGGTTGGCCTACGTGATACTTGGGCCAAAATTGGCGACTAAATGTCCTTAGCCAACTCAGTGTTGGCAAGCCATAGATGTAAAAAAACCAGCCAATTGGCTGGTTTTTTTTACTTAGTGTTGAGCGACTAAGTCGTTAATTCTGTGAAGGCTTATCGTTATATTATTTGCGATCGTGCAAACTTGAGTCTTCGCTGCAGTTACCTTCCATGCAGTGACCATATAGGTATAGACTGTGGTTTGTCAGGCGGACATTGAAACTGGCGGCGATCTCTTTTTGACGCTGTTCAATCACCTCATCCGAAAACTCGATAACTTTACCGCAATCAAGACAAACTAGATGATCATGGTGGTGCTGAGTTGCAAGCTCAAAGACTGACTTGCCACCTTCAAAGTGGTGACGGGTAACAATGCCGGCATCATCAAATTGGTTTAGAACGCGGTAAACCGTTGCCAGGCCAATCTCTTCACCAATATCGATTAGTTTCTTATACAAGTCTTCAGCACTAATGTGTTGACAGTCAGGCTGTTGTAATACTTCCAGAATCTTAAGACGCGGAAGCGTAACTTTTAAGCCTGCTTGTTTAAGTGCGTGATTATTATCTGACATCCGAGTTTCCTATTGGCTAGCCGCAACAACATGATGCGGTAGTCTTTCTCATATCTATTTATTATAAGTGACGACAAGATAACAATAAACCTTAAAAAGCGATGAATCTAGCTGATATGTAACTTTTCTTTAGTTTACAGGTTTGTTAGAAAAATGTAGCTTGTGCACCTTGTGCCAGTAACGCCAGATGAAACAAAGTGAGGTCACTTTATGATTGCCTATGCATGTTGTTTAGTAGGGGAAGCGGCGATAACGCTATATTTTGCGCTAGACACTGCCACAGTTTTTAGAAGGCAACCAAATTGTGTCGCTTTGAAAGACGTTACATCGATGGGGTGCAAATGCTAATAATTCGCAATACAAAAGTTGCTTGAAACGGATAACGATTTAATATGCAACCATATTGATTTTAATGGTGTTTTGTTTGGGGGATTCAGGTTGGAAATAGAAGGGGGGAGTTGTGAGTCATTGTACGCAGGCTGGAGCTTTACTGTTTGTTGCGATTAAAAAACGCGCCCAGTGGCGCGTTTTTCATAGCGGAAGAAATTAGTCTGCCAGTTCAGCCAGGCACATTTCTTCGTAGATTTGCTTAACCCAATTTTCGACACGCTCTTCAGTCAATTCTGGCTGGCGGTCTTCGTCGATGCATAGGCCAACAAAGTGGTTGTCATCAACTAGGGCTTTTGATGCTTCAAACTCGAAGCCTTCGGTAGAGAAGTGACCAACGATAGTTGCGCCGCGGCCTTCAACGATCTCACGTACTGTGCCCATCGCATCACAGAAGTACTCAGCGTAATCTTCTTGGTCGCCACAGCCGAAGATAGCAACAAGCTTGGTAGAAAAGTCGATGTTTTCTAATTCCGGGAAGAAGTCATCCCAGTCACATTGTGCTTCACCGTAGTACCAGGTAGGGATACCTAGTAGTAGCAGATCGAAATTGTCGATATCTTCTTTGCTGCTTTTAGCGATATCTTTTACTTCAACCAGATTTTTGCCTAGTTGTTTCTGGATCATTTTAGCGACAGCTTCTGTGTTACCTGTGTCGCTACCAAAGAAGAGTCCTACACTCGCCATAGTAGAGATTACCCGTATATTAGTTGTTGACCGCTATCAGTGATGATAACGATATACATAAATCTGTTCAGGACATGGGCCCTGAGCTTCAGTAAATACTGTTTCGAAAGTCGAAATAGAACCACTGAACATCAGCTGCTCGTTACATGAGCATACCTGACGTCAACTTTGTTTCTCTCTGCGCGTTATCAGGCACAGGGAGTTATGACTGTTTCGGCTAGCTGCTTGTATGAAATCTTAGCCTATGCCGGCACCTTCCCAACTGAGCTGGATCAGACCTTTTGTGATAAAGCCTGCGCAGCCAAGGAATAAGACAAGCCAGACAATTTTACGACCAAATGGTGGCACATTACCCTGCTTAAGAACATCTTTGATGGCCATGCCAATAAAGAAAAAAATCGCGGCAAACAGTAAGTCCAGCCCAATTGATTCAAGCAGCTCCATGTGCTCATAAAACATTCCTGTCTCCTTACAGCAGTCGTAGCCGAGCTAGGCGCGCACTATAACACAGACAATAGGCGCCTGTTAACGGTATCGCGCCTGTTGATTTTTCATCGCTTTTCTTGCTGTGACGCTAAAAGATAAACAGGCCTTACGCTGACTGTAAGAAGTTCAGAATAATACGGTTTACCGTCTCTGGCTTCTCCGCGTGCAGCCAGTGCCCGGTATTTGCCACCATATGTGCTTTGGCGCGAGGGAACTGCTTGGCAATGGCTTCTCGGTGTTCCGGCAGAATATACTCTGATTCCTGTCCCTTGATGAAGAGGGTATTGCCGCTGAATGGGGACACTTCCTGCCAGCCCATGATGGTATTGTAATTGGCGATCAGGCCGTCAACATTGAAGCGCCAATTGTAGCCGTTGTCTGTTTTCGCAAATGACTTGAGTAAAAACTGCCGCACGCCCGGCTCAACAATATGCTGAGCCAGAAAGAACTCTGCTTCGCTGCGTTTGCCAACGGTGTGTCTGGCGACTTCCTGCAAACCGGCAAAGACATTCTGGTGGCGGTGAACATGGTAATGAACCGGTGCCATATCCAGTACGACTAGGTGGTTGAATCTGTCGGCGGCCAATTCGGTCATTGCCATGGCGACTTTTCCGCCCATAGAATGACCGATCAGAGAGAAGCGCTCGATGTCACATTGGTCAATGACCTTGAGGACATCGGCAGCCATATCGCGATAGGTAAACGTGTCTGAATGCGGTGAACGACCATGGTTTCGAAGATCCAGACTGATCACTTTGTATTTATCTTTCAAGGATCTGGCGAGCAACCCCAGATTGTCGGCGCTGCCAAAAAGACCATGGATCAAAATGATCGCTTCGCCTTGGCCGTCTACTTGATAATGAAGATTCACTGACTATTTTCTCTTGTTGATAACGCTTTACCGTAGAGTATAACCTCGGATCACGTTATAATCTCACGGTGATTTTCAAACGGAACGATAATGAACACTACGATGAAGAGTATTGAGGTAGACGAAGAGCTATATCGTTATATTGCTAGTCAAACCCAGCATATTGGTGAAAGCGCATCTGATATTTTGCGCCGCCTGCTTATGATGCCAGATGAGGTACAACAGCAAGAAGTTGTTATGCCGGTTCGTCCGAAAGGTATCGTGGTTAGTAAAGATGCGGGTAACGTGGCAACAATCGATCGCGTGAAAGAAATGCGATCTTTGCTTATTTCTGATGAATTTGCCGTTCAGGAAAAAGCGATCGGCCGATTCATGATGGTCCTGTCCTCGCTTTATCGTATCGATCCGGAAGGCTTCACAGAAGCCGCGGCAATCAAAGGTCGTACACGCGTCTATTTTGCGGAAAGTGAAGAGACACTGTTGGCAAGTGGTAAAACGACGAAGCCGAAAGCTATCCCAGAGACTCCTTTCTGGGTAATCACGAATACCAATACTGATCGTAAACGACAGATGGTTGAGCAGTTGATGGGCAAAATGAACTTCGGTGCAGATATCATCGATAAAGTTTGCGGTGAAATTTAACTGGCTTTACGCCTCATTTTTACAAGGATAAGTTAATGGCGATCCATCCTCGTGCTGGGCAGCGTGCCCAGCAAGAAGATATGCATAACATCCCAGCGTTAGTGGCAAATTATTTCCTGATCGAGCCGAGTGCTTCAGAACCACAGCAGCAAGTAGCCTTTGGTACTTCTGGTCACCGTGGTACGGCTGATAAGGGAACATTCAACCAGCACCATATTTGGGCGATTGCCCAGGCAGTTGCGGAAGTCCGTGCTGCAAACGGTGTAACTGGCCCACTATTCCTCGGTAAAGACACACACGCATTGTCTGAGCCAGCTTTTACTTCAACGCTCGAAGTGCTGGTGGCTAACAATGTTAAAGTGGTGATTCAGGAAGGCCGTGGTTATACTCCGACTCCGGGGGTTTCCCACGCTATTCTATGTCACAACAAAGCCAATGCCGATAAGGCCGATGGCATTGTGATCACACCTTCCCATAACCCACCTCAGGATGGCGGCATCAAGTACAACCCTGTACATGGTGGTCCGGCCGAAGGTGAGTTGACGACGGCTATCGAAAAGCGCGCCAACGAAATCATCGCCAATGGCATGGTTGACGTTAAGCGAGTATCGATTGAGCAGGCGTTTGCGAGCGAGTTGGTCGTTGAGCAAGAGCTGGTTGCTCCATATGTTGATGACTTGGTTAATGTTATCGATATGGCAGCGATCCAGAAAGCGAACCTAAAAATTGGTGTCGATCCATTAGGTGGCTCCGGCATTGAATACTGGCGCCAAATCGCTAACCATTATGGACTTGACCTGACACTGGTTGACGAGTCAATTGATCCGTCGTTCCGTTTTATGTCGCTAGATAAAGACGGCGTGGTTCGCATGGACTGTTCGTCACCTTACGCGATGGCTGGCCTGCTGGCACATAAAGACAACTATGACTTGGCATTCGGTAATGACCCAGATTACGATCGTCACGGTATCGTAACGCCTGCTGGTCTGATGAACCCGAACCACTTCCTGGCTGTATGTATTGATTACTTGTACCGTCATCGTCCAGATTGGAGCCAGAATGTTGCCGTCGGTAAGACGCTGGTATCCAGTGCTCTGATCGACCGTGTTGTGGCGGATCTAGGCCGCGAATTATGTGAAGTGCCTGTTGGCTTCAAGTGGTTCGTTGACGGTTTGTATTCTGGCAAGCTAGGCTTTGGCGGCGAAGAAAGTGCGGGGGCATCATTCCTGCGCATGGACGGTACGCCATGGTCTACCGACAAAGACGGAATCCTGCTATGTCTGTTGGCTGCTGAGATTACCGCTGTCACAGGTAAGAATCCACAGCAGTACTATGAAGAGCTGGCTGCTAAGCACGGCGCTTCAGAGTATAACCGTCTGCAGGCTGTTGCTAACGGTGAGCAGAAAGCCATTTTGAGCAAGCTGTCTCCTGAAATGGTTGCCGCTGAAACGTTGGCTGGCGATGCCATTACTGCCCGCTTGACTCATGCGCCTGGAAACGGTGCTGCGATCGGTGGTCTTAAAGTGACGACTGAAAACGGCTGGTTTGCTGCGCGTCCGTCTGGTACCGAAGATATTTACAAGATTTACTGTGAAAGCTTCAAGGGCAAGGAGCACCTTGCTCTGATTGAGAAAGAAGCACAGGAAATCGTGAGCAAGGTATTTGCCGACGCTGGCCTATAATTCAGGCTGACAGGATATACTGTCGTGAAACGCCCGCTTTGCCGGGCGTTTTTTTATGCCTGTGATTGATACCGACTTGTAGAAGTATTTGATTTATTGACGCAATCACCTGAATGGTAACCTCTAGGAATTACTTTTCGTGGGGCCATTTTTCTGGCATCACAAACCAGATCTGGTTATCCGGTGCGACGGCCATCGTCGGGTTGGTAACTGCTGTCAATGGCGGTTCTTGTTTCAGCGATTCAAAACTGGGAGGGGCAATCCACTCCGGCTTGGCGATACGACGTAGATCCAGGGTTTGTGCCTGTTGCGAGTAGCACCACAGTCCTTTGGCCGCATCGGGGTTTAGTTCAATATCTGAACCAGAATCACCAGCATGTGCCGGATAGAATAGACGCCCCTGCATGATTAGCCGTCTGACATCGGGCCGGCCATATTGTTGCTCTAGGGTTGCTTTATAGGCGGGATGGCTCGATAGCATGAGCTGATGGGTGAGCATTCGTTTCGCCTTTTTATCTAGGTTATCTCTTGCATTAGGGCCTGGCCAGCTATGCTCATAGGCGAGATAAAACTTGATAGCGACTTCCCAGTGTTCTATTTGCTCGGTTTGTAGGTTTTTGACCAGAAAGTCGATGGCACCAAGCGTTTTTTTGTCGACCGTTAGCTGGAGCTCTTCGCCGAGCAATTCGTAATCGGGGTGGTTGAGGATCAGTTGCTGCCAGAGCCATTGATAATAAAAGCCCAGGCGCTTCCCGCCCTGATAGTTAAGGTTTTCAGGTAGTTTGGCACCAGCGCGGAAAGCATCAAGCCAGCACTGGTCGGCGATAAAAGGGTGGCCGGTGAGTAGGGGAGGAAGATGCAAAACCGCACCCGCCGTGTTGCGTGCATGTTCATTTGCTGTTGTTTGGTTGTAAATGAGTGACATGTAGCTATAAAACCCTAGTATTTATAATGATTAAGCCTAAGAAACGGGCAAAATTAGGTAGTTTAGCCTAATGGCATTTCATACATTGTTGGGAGATAAGACCCGTTTTTCCAGGCAGTTTGAGGAGGCGACATGTATACCCCTTATCCCCAGTGGTACATTTATCTGCGCCGCACTTTTGTGGTACTTGTCGGCGTAAGTACTTTCCCCGTTATGGTCTTTACTCCCAACTCTACCCGCTCGCGACTTTACAGCTATTTGCACCGCTATTGGTTAAAAACTAGCACTAAGCCAGTCTGGCTGGAAGAGTCGGAGCGTGGTGCACAGCAATTATATTGAGCTTGCGCTAGCCAGTACCGTGTCTCTGAGCTTTATCAATCTCTCTGATAGGCCAGATAGTTATTCAGCTTGGTATAAGATTATTGTTCCGTTTGCCATAGGCAGTTGGTATAGAATAGTGTTATCTGTAAAACCGACCGGGCTTAGCCTTTCGCCAAAGAGCGTTTACTGTGCCGGTTGGTAAAAAGGAGCGCTAATGAATAACTTAAAACTAGAAGCTGTGCTAAATCAGCTGCTGAGTCCGCACCTGATTAAAGACTACTGCCCAAACGGCCTGCAGGTTGAAGGTAAATCAGAAGTAAAAAGAGTCATCACTGGTGTCACGGCATGCCAGGCATTGATTGAGCGTGCAATTGAAGAGCAGGCTGATGCGATTCTGGTTCACCATGGCTTCTTTTGGAAAGGTGAGCCTGCGGAAATTCGAGGCATGAAATTTCGCCGTATCAAGGCCCTGATCGAAAACGGTATCAACCTTTATGCCTACCACTTGCCATTGGATGTTCACCCTGAGCTCGGTAATAATGCCAGGTTGGCTGAACTACTTGAAATAGAAGTGCTGGGGGGGATGGAAGAAGGTAATCCTCAATCGGTCTCGGTATATGGTCAGTTTGAACAACCGTTAACGGGTGAGGATTTGGCATCACGCCTGTCAATCGCCCTTCATCGCGAGCCGCTGCATATCGGCGACAATGCGCCGGCAGAAATTAAAACTATTGGCTGGTGTACGGGTGGCGGCCAGGATTTTATTGAGCTGGCTGCTCAGAAAGGCCTGGATGCGTTTATTTCCGGCGAGATCTCTGAACGCACCGTTCATACTGCTCGAGAGCTTGGGATCCACTATTTCAGCGCAGGCCACCATGCCACCGAGCGTTACGGGATCAAATCTCTGGGCGAGTGGTTAGTCGACGAACATGGTTTGGATGTCTCCTTCATTGATATCGACAATCCAGTATAGTTTTATGCCAAACCCACAAATTATCTGCTCTGTGGTTAGATAATAAATGGAATAGGTATTATTTCCATTAATAAAACAAAAGGTTGAGCATTTCTGCTCAACCTTTTTACTTTCTGCCTAGATCCTATTATTCACGCTCGTGGATCGGGCTGAACTCACGTTGTGTGTAACCGGTATACAGCTGGCGAGGACGGCCAATACGGTTGCCTGGATCATTGTGCATTTCGTTCCAGTGAGCAATCCAGCCGATAGTCCGTGACATGGCAAAGATCACCGTGAACATTGAAACTGGAATACCAATTGCCTTCAGGATGATGCCTGAGTAGAAATCAACATTAGGGTACAGTTTCTTATCGATGAAGTACTCGTCAGAAAGGGCAATACGCTCAAGCTCCATTGCTACATCAAGCAGTGGATCCTGAATATTAAGCTCTTCAAGCACTTCATGACATGCTTCACGCATCACGGTTGCACGTGGGTCATAGTTTTTGTAAACACGGTGACCAAAGCCCATTAGACGGAATGGGTCATCTTTGTCTTTGGCACGTGCTACAAACTCTGGGATTTTTTCGACACTGCCGATTTCTTCCAGCATCTTTAAGCATGCTTCGTTGGCACCACCGTGTGCCGGGCCCCAAAGTGAAGCGATACCAGCGGCGATACAGGCAAATGGATTGGCACCAGAAGAGCCTGCTAGACGAACGGTCGACGTTGATGCATTTTGTTCGTGGTCAGCGTGCAGCGTAAAGATCTTATCCATCGCGCGTGCCACGACAGGGCTAACTTCATATTCTTCACAAGGCGTTGCAAACATCATATGCAGGAAGTTCTCTGCATAATCCAGATCATTGCGAGGGAAGATGAAAGGCTGGCCAATTGAATATTTGTAACACATTGCTGCCAGCGTCGGCATTTTTGACAATAAACGGAATGCCGTGATCTCACGGTGGGTATCATTATTGATATCCAGAGAATCATGATAGAACGCCGCTAGTGCACCAACGACACCACACATTACAGCCATAGGGTGAGCGTCACGGCGGAAGCCATGGAAGAAGCTAGCAATCTGTTCATGGACCATAGTGTGGCGAGTAACAGTGGTACGGAATGTTTCGTACTGCTCACGGGTTGGGACTTCGCCGTACAGAAGAATGTAACAAACTTCCAAATAATCAGCATTATTTGCTAATTGGTCGATAGGGTAACCACGGTGAAGCAGGATACCTTTATCGCCATCAATGTAAGTAATTTGAGATTCACATGATGCTGTGGCTAGAAAACCAGGGTCGAATGTAAAGTAACCGTTAGCGCCAAGCTTGCGCACATCAATTACATCTGGCCCTTGCGAGCCCCCGATAATCGGCAGTTCGACTGGTGCTTCCCCTTCGATGTGAAGAGTAGCTTTCATGTCTGCCATAACAATCTCCTTTGCTTTTTTATAATCCTAATCCAAAGCGGATGTGCATTTGTTGTACCGTTCGGCGCGTCATTTGTCAATTTTTGTGCCTCTTTGTGTGCGCTTGTTAATAACTTTGGGTAAAAGCGTGCAAAATTCTCAAACCGTGTTAGAGGTCATGTAACTGGGTTTGTATTTGATTGTTACGAGGCGTATACTCGCCGCAGGTCTCTGGTTCTGCGACCGCCAGAAACAAATGCTTAAGTTATCAACAATATTAGTCACTTAGGTTCGATTTTGTTTTAGGTCCCCGTTAAAACATAATTGCAACCAAAGGTTACGAGGATGTTACGCTTGTTCGTCTGGCTTAAGCGAATCGGAGAGTTCTATAAAAATAAAATGCTTCAATGGAGCTGAGTGGGCAAACACCGTGAAAGTAAATAAGCCAAGACCTGTCAACCTCGACCTACAGACGATTCGCTTTCCGCTGACGGCGATTGCGTCAATCCTACATCGCGTTTCCGGCGTGATAACGTTTGTTTCTGTTGCAATCCTACTTTGGTTATTAGGCCTTTCCCTTTCTTCCCCTGAAGGTTTCGCAAGTGCTGCCAGCATTGTTGACAGCTTCTTCGTGAAATTTGTTTTGTGGGGTGTACTGACTGCATTGTTCTATCACATTGTGCTGGGCGTGCGTCATCTAATGATGGATATGGGATATTTTGAAGAAATGGAATCCGGCATTGTGAGCACCAAAGTGAGCTTTGCTATCGTAGCGGTTCTAGCTGTCTTCGCTGGAGGCCTAGTATGGTAAATAACGTATCGACAATCGGCCGTAATGGTATACACGATTTCATTCTGATTCGCGCAACTGCAATCATTTTAACACTTTACACCATTTATATGGTCGGATTTCTCACCTTTGGCCCTGAACTGAGCTATGAAACTTGGACGGCTTTCTTCGGTAAGTTAAGCACCAAGGTGTTCACTATGCTGGCACTGCTATCAATTTTGATCCATGCCTGGATTGGCCTATGGCAAGTGCTAACCGACTACATTAAACCTGCCGCATTACGAGCAGGTATCCAGTTTGGTGTTGTGGCTGTACTTTTTGTCTACCTGTTTTCAGGTTTCTTCATTGTGTGGGGTGCGTAAGTGAGCATTGCAGTTCGTGAGTTTGATGCCGTAGTAATCGGTGCTGGTGGTGCAGGTATGCGCGCCGCACTACAAATTTCTGAGCAAGGTCTTAAATGTGCTTTGCTATCTAAAGTATTCCCTACTCGTTCACATACTGTGTCGGCGCAGGGCGGGATTACCGTAGCACTGGGTAATTCACACCCGGATAACTGGCAGTGGCATATGTACGATACTGTCAAAGGTTCTGACTACATTGGTGATCAGAATGCCATTGAATATATGTGTCAGAACGGGCCTAAGTCAGTTATTGAACTAGAAAAAATGGGGCTGCCGTTTTCTCGTTTTGATAACGGTTCAATTTATCAGCGCCCATTTGGTGGCCAGTCCAAAGAGTTTGGTGGCGAGCAGGCGGCTCGTACCGCAGCGGCCGCTGACCGTACCGGCCATGCGCTTTTGCATACTCTGTACCAGCAAAATATTAAACATAAAACGACGATCTTCTCTGAGTGGTATGCACTGGATTTGGTGAAAAACCAAGATGGCGCCATCCTTGGCTGTACCGCCCTTTGTATGGAAACGGGTGAGATCTGCTACTTCAAGTCGAAGGCAACGATTCTGGCTACCGGCGGTGCAGGGCGTATCTATGCTTCTACGACGAATGCCCACATCAACACCGGTGATGGTGTTGGTATGGCACTTCGTGCTGGTGTACCGATGCAGGATATCGAAATGTGGCAGTTCCACCCGACGGGAATTGCCGGCGCTGGGGTTCTGGTAACCGAAGGGTGCCGTGGTGAAGGTGGCTACCTGCTGAACAAAGATGGTGAGCGCTTCATGGAGCGCTATGCACCTAACGCCAAAGATCTTGCCGGTCGTGACGTGGTTGCCCGTTCGATGATGGTAGAAATTCGTGAGGGACGTGGCTGTGATGGCCCTTGGGGACCTCATATCAAACTAAAACTGGATCACCTTGGCAAAGATGTACTGGAGTCCCGTCTGCCGGGTATCTGTGAGCTATCTCGTACGTTCGCCCATATTGACCCGGTTAAAGAACCAATCCCGGTCATTCCGACTTGTCACTACATGATGGGTGGTGTTCCGACTCAGGTCTCGGGGCAAGCACTGAAACAAGACAGTGCAGGCCAGGATGTTGAAGTCCAAGGTTTGTTTGCCTGCGGTGAAATTGCCTCGGTATCGGTACACGGTGCAAACCGCCTCGGTGGTAACTCGCTGCTCGACCTCGTGGTATTTGGTCGTGCAACTGGCCTGCACCTTGGTGAGACACTGGCGGCACAGGCAGAGGCACGCCCGGCAACAGACTCTGACATTGAAGCTTCGCTTGAGCGTGTGAATCGCTGGAACAATACTCAGAAAGGCGAAGACCCGGTTCAAATCCGCAAGGATCTTCAGTCGTGTATGCAGAATAACTTCTCGGTATTCCGTGAAGGTGAAGCGATGGCAACAGGGCTGGAAGAGTTGAAAGTTATCCGTGAGCGTTTGAAAGAAGCGCGTCTGGACGATACTTCAACTGAATTTAATACGCAGCGCATCGAATGTTTGGAACTCGATAACTTGATGGAAACGGCATACGCGACAGCTGTTGCTGCCAACTTCCGTACTGAAAGCCGTGGCGCTCATGCGCGTTTCGACTTCCCTGAGCGTGATGATGAAAACTGGCTATGTCACTCAATTTACAACCCTGAGACAGAAGAAATGTCGAAGCGTGATGTAAATATGTCACCAGTTCATCGTGAGGCGTTCCCGCCTAAAGCACGTACTTACTAAGGGGAGGGATGAAAGATGAAACTGAATTTCTCGATTTACCGCTACAATCCTGATGTAGATAACGCACCGCATATGAAGGGCTATACCCTGGAAGTACCTGAAGGTTCTGACATGATGGTGCTCGATGCGTTAATTTTGCTGAAAGAGCAAGACCCGACCCTGGCGTTCCGTCGCTCATGCCGTGAAGGTGTATGTGGCTCAGACGGTATCAATATGAATGGGACAAATGGCCTGGCATGCATTACTCCGCTGTCAGCATTAATGGGCGAAAAGACCATAGTGATCCGACCGTTACCCGGTCTGCCGGTTATTCGTGACCTGATCATCGATATGGATCAGTTCTATACTAACTACGCCAAAGTGAAACCGTTCCTGATTGATGATGATGCTCTGCCGCCTGCAAGAGAGAACCTGCAGTCACCGGAAGACCGTGCCCATTTGGATGGTCTGTACGAGTGTATTATGTGTGCCTGCTGTTCAACCTCTTGTCCGTCGTTCTGGTGGAACCCGGATAAATTTATCGGACCTGCTGGTTTGCTTGCTGCGTACCGTTGGCTAATTGATAGTCGTGATACTGCAACAGATGAACGATTATCCGATCTTGACGACGCTTTTAGTGTTTTTCGTTGCCATGGCATCATGAACTGTGTAAATGTTTGTCCTAAGGGATTAAATCCAACAAAAGCGATTGGCCACATTAAATCAATGTTGCTAAAACGCGCGGTATAATTAAGTCGAATTATCGATATGCTGGCTTCCTGTTTCGCTATCTGAAGCCAGCCTTAAAGCCCGGCCATGATGAGACCGGCGCAAATGGCGATAACTAGTGGTTAAGGGAAAACAATGCAGAACGGCGTTATGAAGGCTTGGCTTGAGTCTTCACACCTGGCTGGCGCCAATGCAACTTATGTAGAAGACCTCTACGAGTTGTATCTTAGCGACCCAGAATTAGTTGACGAAGAATGGCGTCATGTATTTAGTGATTTGCCTGTTGTGAGTGAAACAGCTGTTGAGCAGCCGCACTCGCGAGTTCGTGATTATTTCCGACGTTTGGCTAAAGAAACAACCTATCTAAGTGCTACCGTCAGCGATCCAGATGTTGATGCAAAACAGGTTAAGGTATTGCAGATTATCAATGCATACCGTTTCCGTGGTCATCAGCATGCGAACTTAGACCCGTTAGAATTATGGCAGCAGGAACGAGTGCCTGATCTTGATCCTGAGTACCATAATCTAACTGCGGATGATTTTAACGAGAGCTTTAACGTGGGTTCGTTTGCTATTGGCAAAGAAACCATGAAGTTGTCTGAAATCTATGACGCACTAAAGAAAACCTATTGTGGTTCAATTGGTGCTGAATATATGCACATTACTGATACCGAAGAAAAACGCTGGATTCAGCAGCGGTTGGAATCGGTGGTTGGTCAGGGTGCGTTTTCCAAAGAAGAAAAGCTAACTTTCCTTGATGAGCTAACCGCTGCCGAAGGTTTGGAGCGCTATCTTGGGGCTAAGTTCCCAGGCGCCAAGCGTTTTTCTTTGGAAGGTGGTGACGCGCTTATCCCGATGGTCAAAGAATTGATCCGTTATGCCGGCACTAACGGCGCTCGCGAGGTTGTCATTGGTATGGCACACCGCGGCCGCCTGAATATGCTGGTCAACGTACTGGGCAAGAAACCACAGGACCTATTTGACGAGTTCGCCGGCAAGCATGGTGAAAGCTGGGGTACCGGTGATGTGAAATATCACCAGGGCTTCTCGGCTGACTTTGCAACGCCTGGGGGTGATGTGCATTTAGCATTGGCATTCAACCCATCACACCTGGAAATCGTCAACCCAGTGGTTGTGGGCTCAGTCCGTGCCCGTCAGGATCGCCTTGGCGACAAAGATGGATCTCAGGTACTCCCGATCACCATCCATGGTGACTCCGCAATTGCTGGTCAGGGTGTGGTTGCTGAAACCTTCAATATGTCACAGTCGCGCGGTTACCGTGTGGGCGGTACGATACGTATTGTGGTCAACAACCAGATTGGTTTCACTACGTCAAACCCGAATGATACCCGCTCTACTCAGTACTGTACCGATATCGCGAAAATGGTTCAGTCGCCAATTTTCCATGTTAACGCCGATGATCCAGAAGCGGTTGCGTTTGTTACGCGTATCGCGCTGGACTTCCGTAATACCTTCAAACGCGATGTGGTTATTGATCTGGTGTGTTACCGTCGTCACGGTCACAATGAGGCCGATGAGCCGAATGCAACCCAGCCGTTGATGTACCAGAAGATCAAAAAGCATCCGACTCCGCGTAAAATTTATGCCGATGCCCTGACTGATAACCAGACCGTTGACTTGGAGACGGCAACGTCGCTGATCAACGAGTACCGTGATGCGCTGGATCGTGGTGAGTGCGTGGTGAAAGAATGGCGTCCTATGAAGCTGCACTCTGTCGATTGGGCACCGTATCTGGGGCATGACTGGACCGTTGAGTGGCCGAATACGATTGATGCTTCTCGCCTTAATGATCTTGCTCAGCGTGTTTGCCAGTTCCCGGAAAGCCATAAGCTGCAAAGTCGGGTTCAGAAGCTTTACAACGACCGTCAGTCAATGATTGTGGGTGATAAGCCTGTTGACTGGGGGATGGCCGAAACGCTTGCCTACGCGACCTTGGTGGATGAGGGCAACCGCATCCGTATTACCGGGCAGGATTCCGGCCGCGGTACATTCTTCCATCGTCACGCGGTTTTGCATAACCAAAATGATGCGAGTACCTATATCCCGCTGGCCAATATTCATGACAAGCAAGGCACCTTCCAGGTCTTTGACTCGGTGCTGTCAGAAGAAGCGGTGCTGGCTTTTGAATATGGCTACGCGACGGCTGAGCCCGGTGGTCTGACGATTTGGGAAGCACAGTTTGGTGACTTTGCCAACGGTGCCCAGGTCGTGATCGACCAGTTCATCAGCTCTGGTGAGCAGAAGTGGGGCCGGATGTGTGGCCTGACCATGCTGCTTCCACATGGTTATGAAGGGCAGGGGCCTGAACACTCATCAGCCCGCCTGGAGCGCTACTTGCAACTTTGTGCCGAGCAGAATATGCAGGTCATCATTCCATCGACACCGGCTCAGGTTTATCACATGATCCGCCGTCAGGTGCTTCGCCCGATGCGCCGTCCGTTGATTGTGATGTCACCTAAGTCTCTATTGCGCCATCCACTGTGTGTATCGACGATGGATGAGCTGGCAAGCGGCAATTTCCAGCCAGCGATCCCTGAAATCGATGATTTGGACCCGAGCCAAGTCAAGCGCGTGGTGTTCTGTTCAGGTAAGGTTTACTACGATCTTCTCGAGCAGCGCCGCAAAAACGAGCAGACTGATGTTGCTATTGTTCGTATCGAACAGCTATATCCATTCCCTAAAGAAGATGTTGAAGCTGCTTTGGCCGATTATCAGCATGTTGCTGATTTCATTTGGTGCCAAGAAGAGCCGCAAAACCAAGGCGCTTGGTATTCCAGCCAGCATAACTTCCGTTCTGCCCTGCCGAAAGGCGCTGAGCTGAACTATGCGGGTCGTCCAGCATCTGCTTCACCGGCTGTAGGTTACATGTCGGTTCACTTGAAACAACAGAAAGCGCTAATCGAAACAGCGCTAACAATAGATTAATAAGAACTGGAACAAAAAGGACAAAGCCGATATGACAATCGAAATTCTGGTTCCCGATTTACCTGAATCAGTTGCTGATGCAACAGTGGCTACTTGGCACAAACAGCCGGGTGATACAGTTACACGTGATGAAGTTCTGGTTGATATCGAAACAGACAAAGTGGTGCTGGAAGTTCCTGCACCGGAAGATGGCGTTCTAGAAGCCATCGTTGAAGAAGAAGGTACGACTGTTTTAACTAAGCAGTTGATTGGTAAGATTAAAGCGGGTGCCGTTGCCGGTGAACCGACTGCAGATGTACCTGCTGAAGCCGAGGCTTCACCGAATAAACGCAGTACCGCTGCGCTGGGTGAAGAGACGACTGAAGCACTTAGCCCGGCAGTGCGCCGCCTTTTGGGCGAGCACAGCATTAAAGCGTCAGATGTGAAAGGGACCGGAGTCGGTGGCCGTATCACTCGCGAAGACGTTGAAGCGTTCGTCAAAGAAGGCAAGCCTGCGCCTGCTCCAGTTGCACCTGCTGTTGAAGCGAAGATTGAAGCCCCTCTTGCTCATCGTAGTGAAAAACGTGTGCCAATGACACGTCTGCGCAAGCGTGTGGCAGAGCGCCTGCTGGAAGCCAAAAACAGCACGGCAATGCTGACAACGTTCAACGAAGTCAACATGAAGCCAATCATGGATCTGCGTAAGCAGTACAAGGACATTTTCGAAGAGCGCCATGGTATTCGCCTGGGCTTTATGTCTTTCTACGTTAAAGCGGTGGTTGAAGCACTGAAACGCTATCCAGAAGTGAATGCGTCGATTGACGGTGACGATATCGTTTACCACAACTTCTTCGATGTGAGCATTGCAGTATCGACGCCGCGAGGCTTGGTGACCCCAGTACTACGTGACTGCGACAAGTTGAGCCTGGCTGAAATCGAGAAAGGCATTCGTGAACTGGCAATCAAAGGCCGTGACGGCAAGCTGACGGTTGATGAGCTAACAGGCGGTAACTTTACTATCACCAACGGTGGCGTATTCGGCTCGCTGATGTCGACACCGATTATCAACCCGCCACAAGCGGCTATTCTGGGTATGCATAAGATCCAGGACCGCCCGATGGCTGTGGATGGTAAGGTTGAAGTCTTGCCGATGATGTACCTGGCTCTGTCGTACGATCACCGTTTGGTGGACGGCCGTGAGTCTGTCGGTTATCTGGTAACAATTAAAGAACTTCTAGAAGACCCAACACGTCTGCTACTAGACGTTTAATACCTAAAGCCAAGCCGGGCAGGCTCGACGTCCGGCTTGATTCTGGTTTCAGGTATCATTGACGAAGAAATACCCGAGAGTATTTCAGATGGATATAACAAGTCCCAAAGGGATATGAAAACGGATAGAACATCATGAATCTGCACGAATACCAGGCAAAACAGCTATTTGCTGAATACGGTCTGCCAGTTCCAGAAGGTTATGCTTGTGATACACCACAAGAGGCGGCTGAAGCTGCTGGAAAAATTAGTGGTGATAAGTGGGTTGTTAAATGTCAGGTTCACGCTGGCGGCCGTGGTAAAGCGGGCGGTGTGGAACTACATGATACCAAAGAAGGCATTAAAGAATTCGCTCAGAAGTGGCTTGGCAAAAATCTGGTCACCTACCAGACAGATGCCAATGGCCAGCCAGTAACGAAAATTTTGGTTGAAGAAGCCTCTAACATTGCGAACGAACTGTACCTGGGCGCTGTCGTTGACCGTGGTACCCGTCGTATTGTTTTCATGGCATCGACTGAAGGTGGTGTTGAAATCGAGAAAGTAGCGGAAGAAACGCCGGAACTTATCCATAAAGCTGCTATTGATCCGCTGGTCGGCCCTCAGCCGTACCAAGGTCGTGAGTTGGCATTCAAGCTTGGCCTAAAAGGCGATCAAATTAAGCAGTTCACTAAAATCTTCCTGGGTCTTGGCAACATGTTTGCTGACTATGATCTGGCGCTGCTTGAAATCAATCCTCTAGTGATCACTGGCGATGACAACCTACTTTGCCTTGATGGAAAAATTAACATTGATTCGAACGCCATGTACCGCCAGCCTAAGCTACGTGAGATGCACGATCCTTCCCAGGAAGATGAGCGTGAAGCACATGCCGCGCAGTGGGAGCTGAACTACGTGGCACTAGACGGTAATATCGGTTGTATGGTTAATGGTGCTGGCCTGGCGATGGGGACGATGGATATCGTTAACCTACACGGTGGCCAGCCTGCTAACTTCCTTGATGTGGGCGGTGGTGCGACGAAAGAGCGTGTAACCGAAGCATTCAAGATTATTCTTTCTGACAGCAACGTCAAAGCTGTTCTGGTCAATATCTTCGGTGGTATCGTTCGTTGTGATCTCATTGCTGAAGGCATCATTGGTGCTATTGCTGAAGTCGGTGTTGAAGTACCGGTGGTTGTTCGCCTTGAAGGCAACAATGCCAAGCTAGGTGCTGAAAAGCTTGCTGAAAGTGGTCTGAATATTATTGCTGCGACTTCCCTTACTGAAGCAGCGGAAAAAGTAGTTGCTGCAGCGGAGGGTAAGTAATGTCAGTTTTAATTAATAAAGATACCAAAGTCATTTGTCAGGGCTTCACTGGTGGGCAGGGGACTTTCCACTCTGAGCAAGCCATTGAGTACGGAACACAAATGGTCGGTGGCGTATCACCGGGCAAAGGCGGTACAACACATCTTGGCCTGCCGGTATTCAATACGGTACGTGAAGCAGTTGAAGCAACAGGTGCGACGGCAACAGTTATCTATGTTCCGGCTCCTTTCTGTAAAGATGCGATTCTTGAAGCGATCGATGCGGGTATTGAGTTGATTGTGACTATCACCGAAGGTATCCCAACGCTTGATATGTTGGATGTTAAGGTTCGCCTTGATGAAGCTGGCGTACGTATGATTGGCCCTAACTGCCCAGGGGTAATTACTCCTGATGAGTGTAAGATCGGTATTATGCCTGGCCATATTCACAAAGCCGGTAAGGTAGGTATTGTTTCGCGTTCAGGAACGCTGACCTATGAAGCGGTTAAGCAGACGACGGATGAAGGTTTCGGTCAGTCAACCTGTGTTGGTATCGGTGGCGACCCAATTCCTGGCGCAAACTTTATCGATGTCCTGGAGATGTTCGAGAAAGATCCTGCGACTGAAGCTATCGTCATGATTGGTGAAATTGGTGGCACCGCAGAAGAAGAAGCGGCGGCCTACATTAAAGAGCATGTCACTAAGCCTGTCGTTTCCTACATCGCGGGTGTTACCGCTCCTCCGGGCAAGCGTATGGGCCATGCAGGTGCGATTATCTCTGGTGGTAAAGGTACCGCTGAAGATAAATTCCTGGCACTGGAATCTGCAGGTGTTAAAACCGTGAAGAGTCTGGCTGATATCGGTAAGGCACTACGCGAAGTTACGGGCTGGTAATTAAGCTCGCTGAATTATAATGAAAACCCGCCAATGGCGGGTTTTTTCGTTCTAGAATACATAAAACACCGAGGCTGATTGGTATTAATGAGGCGAAAATGAAGCGTAAGGCGGTAGGTGTAGTTGGTATCATTATTCTGATAGTCAGCTTCCAGCAGGTGGCCAAAGAAGACAAGGTTGGATATGAAGATTGTATTCTCGAGCATGTTTCCGGTACGGAAGATGCGCTAGCTGCCAACCTGATGACCTATGCTTGTCATCGCCTGTATATTGATAACTTTATGTTGTCAGAGAAAGATCAAGCTTACTTTCAGTGTTTGCTGGACTACATGCCGGATGCGAAGAAACCTGAGATCACTCTGCAGATTAAGCGTGTCTGTAATGATAAACATCGTAGTTTGTTTTGGTGATTAATATAACCCATTCAAACAAAAAGCCAGCGGGAAATTCCAGCTGGCTTCGTAAGACATGGCAACCTATTTATAGATCATATCTTTTGGATAAATTGGCCTTAGGCCTCTGTGCGCTTGAACTGGCTGAGCATAAACATGGCGGCAGCGGCCACCACGACAGAAGGGCCTGCAGGGGTATCATAATGCCATGACATGGCTAAGCCGAGAACCACGGCCACCGAGCCGATCAGCGAAGCCAGCCCAGCCATTACTTCTGGGCTTGGGGCAAAGCGTCGGGCCGTTGCTGCCGGAATGATCAGCAGCGACGTGATAATCAGGGCGCCGACAAACTTCATTGCCACCGCAATCACTAGGCCGACCATCAGCATCAGCAGTAATCGCATTAAATCGACATTCACCCCTTCAACCTGGGCGAGCTCTTCGTTGATCGTCATTGATAGCAGCGGGCGCCACAAGGCGATCAGCAAGCCCATCACAATGATTCCACCACCGTAGATCCACAGCAGATCGATGGTTGTTACCGCGAGGAGATCGCCGAACAGGTAGGCCATCAGGTCGATACGGACATGGTCGAGGAAGCTTACCGCGACCAAGCCAAGGGACAAGGCGCTGTGGGCGAGAATACCCAGTAGGGTATCGGTCGCGACATATTTTTGTTTTTGCAGGCTAACCAAAATCACGGCCAGTGCCAAACAACATATCACTAGGGCCAAATTAAGGTTGATATTAAATAGAAAGCCCAGGGCAATACCTAGCAATGAGGCATGGGAAAGTGTATCGCCGAAATAGGCCATTTTTCGCCAGACGACAAAAGAGCCTAAAGGCCCGGCTAATACAGCGATGCCGATGCCTGCAATCAGGGCAGGCAGAATAAACTCAAGCATTGTGACTCTCTTGTTGCTCTTGGTGGTGCTGGCAGGGGCCGATCGGGCTACCTGCAAGATCGTGTTCGTGGTTATGGTGGTGGTGATATAGTGCTAACTGTTCACTTTGCTGGCTACCAAACAAGGCAACATAGGACGGATGGCTGGTGATTGCTTCTGGCGCGCCGGAGCAGCACACATGATGATGCAGGCAGATCACGTTATCTGTTTTTGCCATTACCAGATGTAAATCGTGCGACACCATCAAAATAGCACAGTTGAGCTTATCGCGGAGTGACTGGATCAAGCTGTACAGTTCGAGTTGGCCGTTGACGTCAACGCCTTGGACAGGCTCGTCAAGCACCAGTAGATCAGGGTGCTGGAGCAGGGCTCGAGCAAGCAGCACACGCTGCATCTCTCCGCCAGATAGTGAGTGCATATTGCTGTGATGGAGGTGGGCACCGTTTACCATTTTAAGTGCTTCAACTCTGTCGGCATTGGAATAGCGCCCAGCTAGCCGCATGAAGCGATCGACACTCAGTGGCAGTGATGAGTTTAGTTGTAGTTTCTGCGGTACATAGCCGATCCTGAGTCCTTTCTGGCGAATAACCTTTCCTGTTGTTGGCTTGCGTAGACCGGTAATAACTTTCACAAGTGTCGATTTGCCTGCGCCATTTGGACCAATCAACGTCGTGATTTGTCCCCGCTCAAGCTTGAGTGACACTTGATCCAGCACGTGTCGTTCCGAAAAAGTTACGGTAACAGTCTGTAATTCAACTAAGGTTGTCATAAAAGAGTGCTTCAAGGTATTTGCCAAAGTGAGATGTTATAATATAACATCTCAATTCTCGTTTGTAATTAATAATTATTCCGGAAATCATTATGCGCCGCTTCTTCCTTTGCAGCTCTTTTGTTGCACTATTATTTTCATCCTGCCTTTCTGCCAGTGAGTTTAAGGTGGTGACAACGGTAAAGCCGCTTAACCTGATCGTACAGGAGCTAACAGCAGGAGCTGCCGAAAGTGAAACACTGTTGCCAGTAGGATCATCGCCGCATGATTATGCACTTCGTCCGTCAGATGTAAAAAAACTGCGAGATGCGGATTTAGTTATTTGGGTTGGCCCTGAGCTGGAAATGTTTCTGACCAAGGTGCTAGCCGAAAGTAAGAACAGTTTAGCTCTAACTGAACAGCATTCTATTGCTTTCCGCCATTACGAGGACGGTGTTGAGATCAATCACAGTGATCACAACCATAGCCACGATGGGATTGACCCGCATCTCTGGCTTGGTCCAAAGCAGGCGATTCAAGCCGCAAATGTGATTTCTGAGAGGCTTATTCAGCTCGATCCATTGCATAAAAATAGATATGAAGATAACCTTTTGCAGTTCGTCTCTGGAGTGGAAAAAGCCATCAAGGATCTGAACAAGGACCTCACACCACTAGCCGAGCGCGGCTACTATGTTTTTCATGATGGTTACGGCTATTTTGAGGAACAGTTCGGATTGAATAACCTCGGGCACTTTACGGTAGATCCAGATCGTCGTCCGGGCGCGAAGACCTTAGTCACTATTCGTCGGGCCCTACAAGAAAAGCAGGCACAATGCGTATTCAGCGAGCCTCAATTTTCTCCGGCAGTTGTGAAGAGCGTGGTTAGTGGTACAGAGGTCAATATTGGAACCCTTGATCCGATGGCGACGGAGATTGCCGAGGATAAGGGCGGTTATGTCCGATTTTTACATGAATTGGGGCAAAGTTTTACCAACTGTCTTAAATAATAATGAAAATACTCAAGGTTGCGGCCTTAACAATAAAACAACTGCCTCGCCAGCACCGGATTGCTTTAGCCTCAACTTCATTGCTTGTCGTGGCTGCCATGATGTGGCAGCCATCTACTCCGATTAAGCAGGCATCCACCTTTCAGAGCAGCGAGCGTGTTGATGTCGAGATCCCTATTGGTGATCTTGATGTGTTGTCAGAGCAAAATAGTGAGCCGTTGGGTGCGGTGCTTGATCCTGAGGATCCTGAATTTCAGGTGCCGAAAGATGAGTTGGAGCAACAACTGGAAGAAGTGGTCGATGTTGCCCACACTCACAAGGTCGCTTCTGGCGAGACATTGGGAGTGATCTTCTCGCAGTATGCATTGCCGCTGAATGACATGTATCGCCTAATCAAGGTAAACAAGTCGATTCAGAAACTCGGTGTCGGTCAGATGATCGAGTGGTCGGTGACTGAAGAAGGGCGAGTCAAAGAGTTCACTATTAGGCGCAATGCCAAAGTGATGGATAGCTATACCCTGACTGAGCAAGGTTACCAGTACAAAAAACTTGAAGAAAACGGCGTGATCAAGCCGGTGATGCTAACCGGTCGGATCTCAGGCAGTTTTTATCAGTCAGCACGCTCTGCGGGACTGACGCCGAGCCAGATCCAGACTTTGGTTCAGGCGTTGCAGTGGCGTTTTGATTTTGGACGCGAAGCTCGTAAAGGGGACCGATTCGCGGTATCCGTTGAGCGCGAGTTTATTGATGGCAAAGCGGTGACTCGTGGTGATGTGAAAGCCCTGTATTACTTGAGTGGTCATCGTGAAGTCTTTGTGATGCGCCATGAAGATGGGCAGTTTTATGATGAAGGTGGCAAGAGTTTAAATCGTGCCCTACGCCG
The DNA here is from genome assembly GCF_026191635.1 of Photobacterium obscurum. GTDB lineage: Bacteria > Pseudomonadota > Gammaproteobacteria > Enterobacterales > Vibrionaceae > Photobacterium > Photobacterium obscurum. Next base: position 439,107 of record NZ_JAKRRW010000001.1, on the reverse strand, counting down.
AATTCCATTGGCCAAGCGTTACCGTATTAGTTCGTCATTTAACCCGAGACGTAAGCACCCCGTTACCGGACGTATATCGCCTCATAATGGCACTGATTTTGCCACACCAATCGGTACACCGGTTCTTGCTGCGGGTGATGGCGTCGTTGTTAAAGCCAGAAAGCACCCACTTGCCGGTAACTATGTGGTTATTAAGCACGGTCGTGAATATATGACTCGTTACCTGCACTTGCACCGGTTGCTGGTGAAGGTAGGGGATAAGGTCACCATGGGGCAACGTATTGCATTAAGTGGCAATACGGGCCGCTCGACCGGGCCACACCTTCATTATGAGCTGATCAAAAAGAACCGTGCGGTGAATGCCATGAAGGTTCCCTTGCCTCAGGCCGAGCCAATATCATCGAAACAGCGAGGACGTTTTACTCAACTTGCTAGCGATGAGAGACAGAAACTACTGGCAGTGATGCCGGGTTAATGAAAAAGCGCACTAAGGTGCGCTTTTTTTATGGACTAATCCACATTTTATAAAATCACACTTATATTCGATAGTTGCATATTGCATAATGATGAGCTGAACGTATTAAAATCCGTACAGGGATATGCTGTAAATAGTTCCTGGTCAATATGATTAAAGCCCTCTTTCTGTTTTTTGGTCTGTTGGCGCTGTTTAACGGTGGTATTGCCACTGCCGTTGCAGGCGCTAACTATGTGTTTTATCCCTTGCCCCACCAGGAGCAGGGGAGCCTTGTTGCAGCAGAAAAAATTATTAGTAACGTCAACAGTGGGCTTTGGTTTGTTGACGTTCACGGTGAGCTTATTTTTTATGATGGGCAGCGACTTAACAATGCTGTTGATGGTGCTGGAGACAAGATTTCCGGTGTGACGGATGCCGTGATGGTAGGCCAGACTGTATGGCTAGTGAAGGATGGTCAGGCATTCGCCTACTCTCCCGCCACGACGCAGCTTATTCCGCTCAATATAAGCCAGGAGCCGTTCCAGTTTGTGGTTCAATTAGGACAAGAAGCTTGGTTTGCAAATCGTCACGGCCTTTATGCTGTACAGGATTATAAGCTGCAACCAGAGTTTTTTGCCTTTCCGGAACCCTTTACCCTGACGGGGCTTTTTACGGCAGGAGAATCTATTTTTATCGCTGGTGAGCTAGGTGCTTACGAGTTCCGAGGGCGCCAGCTGCTCGAGCCCCGGGTGTACCCTGAACAAAGGGTCACGGCGGTATTTGAAGACAGTAACCAGCAGTTATGGTTTGGTACTCTAAATGGGTTATACCTGTCACGCGATGTGCGTCCATTTCACTCTCTTCACAGTGCGCAGATTAGTCACCAGTTTGTTTCAAGTATTACGGAAACTGATATGGGGCTTTGGGTTGGAACAAAGCAAGGGCTCAACCTTATCGACTTGCAATCTTTTGAACTAAAGCACTTCCGTGCGCTTCGCAATGATGTTTTTTCGATTGATGGTGATCGTATTAAGGGGTTGCTCCGTGATGAAGAGGGGGCACTGTGGATAGCCACGAATAATGGGGTTAATTATTTTCCGACGACGACGGCATTGTTCAAGCGGCTTCGTTATGGCTTGGACCAAGGCACAATTCAGGCCAGCCAGATCAATGATGTCATCCAGCTGAATGGTGGCAGTATATGGCTGGCTACAGATAAGGGGACGATTGAGTTAGCCGAAAACCTAGATATTGTCAGTCATACTCCTTCTCTCGGCGTCGTTAACCATCTTGCTTATCGTGATGGTTTGCTATGGCTTGCTACGGAGTCTGGCTTGAAGGTTTATTCCCGACTACACAATGATTGGTCTCCGGTTGCGATACCGGCCTTGTTCCAAGATAAGCCTATCATTAGCTTGATGGTAGACCGTTACAATTCTGTCTGGATTGGTATGCCGTCACGGCTTTATCGCTATTGGCCTGATTCGGAAGAGCTTATTTCTTTCGGCAGTCACTGGCTGCAAGATCCCAGTGGTGAGGAAGCCGTTACAGCATTATATGAAGACAGCGAGAATAATGTCTGGGTGGGAACGGATTATGCCTTATACCAGTATGAGGCCGGGCTGTTACATATGGTTGAGCAGACTGCCAATCAAGGTGGGGTACTTGATCTTTATGAAGACCGCATGACCCAGCTATGGATTGTGAATAACCATAGCCTGCAACTTGCGCCGAATTTAGACCCGTTGCAGCTGCGATTTATCAAGCTCATGGGAGATCATGCCACCCCGTATTGCGTAGCTGGCGACAGCAGTGGCGTTTGGGTCGGCTCCAGTAAAGGGCTGTCTTACTATAATTTTCCGGCGGAGCTGAAACAGCATTTTTCTCCTCCTGTTGGAGTCGTAGAAAAAGAGTTCTACTCACAGGCCTGCGAGACGTTAAATTCAGGAACCCTGCTATTTGGCGGGCGCGAAGGTATATTGGAAGTCACGCCAAGTAAGCTGCTCAACTCTGATATGCATTTTTCCACGATAGTTATTAGTGAAGTCAGAGTTGATCATCAGTTGAGGCAACTAGCAGGAGCCAGCGAGCAGTTACTGACTATACCGTTTGGGGCATCTATCAGCTTTGGGGTTGGCGTGCTGCCATTTACCGGACAAAGAAAGATGCAGTATCGTTTGTTGGGGGCGGATGAAAGTGAGTGGCGTCGCCTTAATGGAACCCAATTATTTATTGATACTTTAGGGCCTGGAGATTATAAGCTGGAGTTGCGACTGGATTTATTGAACTCAGCCCGCTCTCAGCAGACAACTGCTTATCCGTTTCGTGTACTCAGGCCGTGGTATTTATCTTACTGGCTGCTGAGCGCAATTGTGATTGCAGTGGCCGTGTTGATTTTTGTTATCGTGACCTGGCGAGCTCGGGGAGAAAACCAACAAAACCTTCACCTGAAGCAGGCGGTGTTTAGGAAAACAGCCAAAATCGAGTTACAGAAAAAACAACTATATGCCAGCAACAAGCAGATGCAGCGTATATTGCAAGTACGTCAGAATTTTATGGCACAGCTTTCTCATGAGCTGCGTACTCCGCTGGTGCTTATTCTTGGCCCTGTAAAAAAAATGCTTGAAACCAGCCAAAGAGAAGAGAAAGAACAGCTTGATTTGGTTGTGAGAAATGTAGAGCGTTCTTTGCACCTGGCCGAGCAACTGCTAAACCGGGATGCATTGGCTTTTGTTGAGCCAGATAAGCTTTGTGAGCAACTTGTCAGCCCAATTATTCAGGCATCATGCCAGAGTTGGCAGATGGAAGCGGAGCGCAAAGAGATCATCTTATGTCTTGAAGATGACACCTGCGGGCTGAGTGTGAAAATGGCTCCCTATCACCTTGAAATCATGATTGGAAACCTACTGTCGAATGCACTTAAGTATACGGCTAGGAGTGGTTGTATTACGGTGGGCGTTAAGCACCGAGGCCAGAAACTAGTGATCTCGGTCAGTGATACCGGGAAGGGGATGTCGGAGGATATTCGGAAAAATATCTTTGATGGTTATTTTAAGGAAGATGCGAACTTTAATCTGGAGATGGGGTTCGGCCTTGGCTTGAGTACGGTTAAAGAACTGGTTGAGCGATATGATGGTGATATATCGGTGATTAGCTATCAGGGGGTAGGGAGTGAATTTATTCTGACCTTACCGCTTTATCGCGAAGTCGAGGCCACAACCAAGCACAGCGAAAAAACTGGCGAGCCACGAAGTAGCCTACCGTCGGTGATTGTTGCTTCAACCGATTCTGAATTTGTTTCATGTCTAAAACTCTTGCTGCAGCAGGAGTTTTCTATCGCAGTTGCAAAGGACGGTTATGAAGCTGTGCTTCTTGCCAAACAAAACCGGCCTGATTTGATGTTGTGTGACATCGACTTACCGGGGCTGCAGGGACGGCAAGTTCGGGAGCGACTTCATGATGATCCGTCTTTGCGTTGGATGCGCTTTGTTTTAATGGTTGAGGACAATTTCGACATCGATGCCCTTGTTAGTGAAGCTGAGATTGATTTGATTTTAAGTAAGCCCATTGCGCCTGATACATTGCTTGCGCGTCTTTCATTTTTATTGAATGGCGAACAGCCTCCGTTTTCATCGTTCGAAGCTAACGGCGAAACTGTTTTATCTACGTCGGAGCCCCTTTCCTTGTGGCGCAAGAATGTTATGGTTTTGGTCGAAGACCATTTTCACCATGCTGACTTTGGTACGGCTGCAGCAGCAAAAGCGCTATATATGTCCGAGCGAAGCTTACAGCGTAAATTTAAGCAAGAGTTTGGGATGTTGTTTAAAGACTATGTTGTTCAGTTCCGTTTTGAGCAGGCGAAACTGATGCTCAAGCAGGGTGATCGTATTTCCGATGTCGCACTCTCGTGTGGCTTTAATGAGCCGTCTTATTTTAGTACACGCTTTAAAGCGCACTTTGGCATTACCCCATCTCAGTATGCGGCTAAATATCAGGCTCAGCCCTCACTCTAATCTTTGGTTCTGCACACGCAGACTCCAGTTGTTCCCTATAATCCCAAACTTGCCTAATACCAATCAGTATAAATACGAGTTTCGAATTTTATGCTAATTGGTATAAGTACTGTGTTGGTCTTATCGGCCATAGGGAGAGGTTTTACTACTTTGGCAAAAAAGGTCTGTCGCGAAAGAAGGGTAACAAAAAAAGCGTGATATGGCTTATTAGGCCATATCACGGGTGCCAATGGCACCTTCGCTTGCTGCCGGCAATATGACGGTCGCCATATTGCCTTTGGAATATCACTGGGCCAGTGGCCTCTTGCTGGAAGCAATATAACGTTTTGGCTTTGTTTCTGTTATTAGATCTGCGCCAGCAAGTTATAGATATACGCCAACTTGACTAACTGCTTGAAAGGTATGAATTTATATACGGTTTGACGGACTTGTCAAAAACGTCAAAGTTGTTTTTCCATACTGCACCGAATATGTATTCCGCAACGCATACCTCCAGATGACGTCAAGATGCTTGTTTCAGCTGGGCTGGTATGTCAGGCCATGTAGGCTGGGTACTGATTTGAAGGCATCGTGGCTCTACGTTAAAAACAGGCGTTCTTTGCTTGGAAGTAGTTGCGAAAGCCTATTTTCGTGTCAAATCACGTTAAAAAGGTTCAACAACTCCAGGCATGATTTTTCTTGAGCTGAACATATAGCTCCCTTTTTAAATCAATCTGATTGAAGTCGTTTGGGGGCAAATTTGCTTAATAAGCCTACAGTTGGAGTGGTTTTTTTGATTTAAAACAATACGAATATTGTTTCAATCTGTAATATTGCTAGTATAAATGCTAATTATTCTTATTAAGGTGTCGGTTTAAAATGAAACTGTCAGAGTTGTCGTGCGGCGAAAATGGAGTCGTGACAGATATGTCCGAACTTCCTTCTGCAACCCGCAAAAAGTTAATGGTCATGGGATTATTACCAGAGACTCAGGTCACCGTTGTTCGATTGGCACCACTAGGTGATCCGCTTCAGGTTCGTGTGCGTGGTGTCGACATTGCAATGCGTAAGCAAATAGCAGCCAACATCAACGTGGAGGTACGCTAATGCAATACAACATCCTTACAGTCGGCAACCCTAACAGTGGTAAAACCACACTCTTTAATGGCCTGACCGGAGCGAAACAGCAAGTCGGTAACTGGGCAGGTGTTACTGTAGAAAAGAAAACCGGTAACTATCAGTGCGCTGGTGACGATTTTGCGTTAACGGATTTGCCTGGGATCTATAACCTTGACAGTGCGAACGACGCCAACAGCCTTGATGAGGCCATCGCCTCCCGTGCTATTTTGACGATGCCTGCAGATGTCATCATTAACGTGGTTGACGCTTCCTGCCTGGAGCGTAGCCTGTATATGACGTTGCAGCTGCGCGAACTTGGCCGTCCGATGGTTGTTGTCCTGAACAAAATGGATGTACTGGCACGTCAGCGCCAGGTGCTGGATGTGAAAGCACTTGAAAAGGCACTGGGCTGCCCGGTGATGTGTCTTTCGGCAAACAACCTTAAGCAAGTTACCGAGTTTAAAGCCAAGCTGCACAAAATGTTGGCGCAAGGCGTTGCTGTTGGTGAGCTGGCGCTGAACTACGGTGAGCGTTTTGAGGCAGCAGTTACCGAGTTACAAGGCTTGTTCTCTGATGAGCAGCTCAAAGCTCGTTCGCAGGCAATTCGGGTATTGGAAAACGATACACTGGTGATTAACGGCCTGTCAGATTCGGATAAAAGCCAAGCCTGCAATGTTCGTAACAAGTTACTAGTGGACGTTGACCCTGATATTCAGGTAGCAGATGTCCGTTATACCTACCTACATAAGCTCTGCCAGAATGTCCGCCGTCAAGAAGGTAAGCTAAGCCGCAGTATCAGCGATAAAATTGACTCAGTGCTATTACACCGCGCATTTGGTATTCCATTCTTTTTCGTTGTGATGTACCTGATGTTTATGTTCTCGATTAATATCGGTAGTGCATTTATCGACTTCTTTGATATTGGTGTCGGTGCAATTTTGGTCGATGGTGGTCACTATCTGCTTGATGATCACTTACCGGTTTGGCTAGTCACGGTTATTGCCGATGGTATTGGTGGCGGTATCCAAACGGTTGCGACCTTTATCCCTGTTATCGCTTGCCTGTACTTGTTCCTTGCCGTACTTGAAAGCTCCGGCTATATGGCGCGTGCTGCGTTTGTTCTGGATAAAGTAATGCAGAAGGTTGGCCTGCCGGGCAAGGCGTTTGTACCATTGGTGCTTGGCTTCGGCTGTAACGTGCCTGCTATTATGGCCACGCGTACCCTTGAGCAAGAACGCGAGCGTAAACTGGCAGCAGCAATGGCGCCGTTTATGTCATGTGGTGCTCGTCTTCCAGTTTATGCGTTGTTTGCTGCAGCCTTTTTCCCGCAGAGCGGCCAGAACGTTGTATTTGCGCTTTACCTTCTGGGTATTGCGGCAGCCGTTATGACCGGACTTATCCTACGAAACACGCTATATCCGGGCAAGAGCGATAGCTTCATTATGGAGATGCCTGATTACGAATTCCCGACGATGCGTAATGTGGGTATCAAAACCTGGCAGAAGCTGAAGCGATTTGTTCTCGGTGCCGGTAAAACAATCGTTGTGGTAGTCGCGATTCTAAGCTTCTTCAATTCATTGGGTACTGACGGTACATTCGGTAATGAAGATACTCATAAGTCTGTTCTGTCAAAAGCGGCACAGGTTGTTACTCCGGTACTGTCACCGATTGGTGTTAAGGAAGACAACTGGCCTGCAACAGTGGGTATTATTACGGGTATTTTCGCTAAAGAGGCGGTAGTTGGTACTTTGAATAGCCTGTATGCCCCTTCTGAGGGAGAAGATGCTGAGTACGATCTACTGGCAAGTCTGCAGGAAGCGGTAGAGTCGATCCCTGCCAACCTTGCCGACCTGAGCTACTCGGATCCCCTGGGTCTTGAAGTGGGTGAGCTGACAGATCTTGAGGCTGTTGCCGAAGATCAGGAAGTAGACACTTCTGTGTTTGGCAATATTCAGGCGCATTTTGTTAGCTCTGCTGCTGCGATGGCTTACTTGATCTTCATCTTGCTATATACGCCTTGTGCAGCTGCGATGGGTGCCTACGTTCGTGAGTTTGGCCAGAAGTTCTCGGTATTTATTGCTGCGTGGACGATGCTGTTGGCATATACGTTTGCGACGATTTTCTATCAGGCGGCGCACTTTACCGATCACCCCGTAACAAGCATGGCGTGGATAGCCTTCTTTGTGCTGATTAACGTTGGCCTATACGTGGCATTCAAACGCCAGGGGCAGAAGCAACAGGAAGAGTTGGCTCTAGTATGATCCTTCAGCAGCTAAAACAGTATATTGAACAGCAGCGACGTGTCAGCCGGAAAAGTCTGGCGAACCACTTTGGCATGAGCGAGGATGGTGTCGATGCGATGCTGGATATCTGGATTCGCAAAGGTACTGTGGGCAAAGAGCTGGTGGGTTGTGACAGTGAGTCTTGCTGTCAGAGCGCACAAGAGGTCTGGTACCGCTGGCTACAGGCCGATGAGTTGTCAGTCACTGTGATACGCTGATAGGATAAAGCAATACGAAGCAAAGGCAGCCAAATGGCTGCCTTTTTTGTAGCGATTAACTTAGCGGGGTAATACCTATCTGGATAAGTAGAACCGTTATTTAACTTGGTATAAAACCATCAATAGTGGCAAGCTCGGCACGAAGCTCTTCTGCAAGGGCTTGTTGGACAGCGTCTTCGCGCTGGGTACCGTCGGTTTTGCCCCAAACTGGCCCAGGCCAGGCAATATCTGATTGAAAGCGGGCGATGTGGTGAATATGTAGTTGCGGAACCAGGTTACCAAGGGCGCCGACATTGATTTTGTCTGCCTGGTAGTCTGTTTCCAGGAGTGCAGCAACCGCACTTGATTCTCGCATCAGCTGAAATTGTTCGTCCTGGGGCAGGTGATGAATTTCGGTTAGGTTATCTTTTCGTGGCACCAGGATCAGCCACGGCCCTAATGCCTCTTTTGACAGCAATACGCGGCAGAGTGGTAAGTCACCTAAAATGGTCGTATCTGCTGCTAATCTCGGATGGAGTGTAAAATGCATTGTCGTATTCCTTAAATGTATTGTGCGGCTCACATGCTGGAACATTGTTCATCGTTATCAGTTTAGGCTGCGGTATGCTGGCAATATCACTGTGGGATAAACAGTTTTTGTTCAATACCGTCATGGTAATACCAACAGATATAAAGGCCAGCATTGTTCATCGAGTTAAGACAAATTCAGTGAACAATTGCAGTAATAGCGTGCTCTTTGAGTTTGCAGTACCGGTTGGGGGAGGTGTATATGGTAGCGGAATATCAGGAAGTTTTGGATTTTTGGTTTGGGGAGTTGGGTGAAGAAGTAACGGTCACCGACAGGAATGCATTATGGTTTCAGGGTGGTGAGAGCACGGATAAGCTAATCGCCGAGCGTTTTCAGTCCTTGGTTAGCCAAGCCGGGCGGGGAGAGCTTAGCCACTGGGCAGAGGAGCCACAGGGCTCACTTGCATTGATTGTGCTGCTGGATCAGTTTACCCGTAATATTTATCGAGGACTGAGTGCCGCTTTCCGCTATGATTCGTTGGCACTTGCTATCTGTAAGCGCGGTCTTGCCAATAATCAGGATGAACAGTTAAGCCCGATTGAGAGAGTGTTTTTTTACTTGCCGCTTGAGCATTCAGAAACCGTCGAAGATCAAGAAGAGTGCGTATTTCGCTTTGACCGTTTACGCCAGTCAGTCTCGCCTGCCCATGCGGTGATTTTTGAAGGCTTCTATCAATACGCTGTTAGTCATCATGATGTGGTAAAACGCTTTGGGCGTTTTCCGCATCGGAATGCGGTTCATGGGCGTTTATCGACACAGGAAGAGCTTGACTGGTTGCATGGTGGCGGCCAACGATTTGGTCAGTAGCGTGCTACCAAACCCCATATGCTAGAGCCACCGTTTCGTATCGTGAAACGGTGGCTTTTATTCGTTCAAGCGCTTATCTGCGCTTCGTATTTTAATGTCGCTGTAGGCTGGGGAATTTAGTTGACCGGAAGCACTCGGTTTCGACCAAGATGCTTGGCTTTATTCAAGAAACTATCAGCACGCTCAAGCACTTGGCTGCAGCTCTCGTTTTCCTGCCTGGAGGCGACGCCAAACGAAGCGGTGATAGAATTAATACGCTGGCCAGATTTTTTGTCTAATACCGAAATTTTTTCGACGGCTCGGCGTACGGTTTCTGCCAGCTGACGAGCTGAAGGCATGGATTTTTGCGGCAACATAACAACAAACTCCTCACCACCAAAACGATAAGGTTGGGCATAATCTTGGCAGCATGCGATAAGTCGGCGGGCAACAACTTTTAATACCTGATCACCGAGTAAGTGGCCATAATTGTCGTTAAAGTCTTTGAATTTGTCGATATCGAGCATTATCAAGCTAAATGGAACCTTGTTTTTCTCGTAGCTTTCAATGTCACGCTCAAAGGCTCGTCGGTTTAGCAGCTGAGTAAGTGCGTCTTCATTGGCTTCTTTCTGGCTTTCATTCAATGCTTCACGTAATGCCGTGATTTCTTGCTGTGCATTGTTGAGCTGTCCTTTAAAGGTACCTGTTGCCTGTTGGATCTGACGGGACTCCCGGATTAAATCACGGACTAACGTCATCGTCTCCTCTAACGATATTCCCTCTCGCTCACCGGTTTCGAGTTTGTTGAAAGTCTTACTGAGCGCTCCCTGGAAGGTTTCAGCATTAGAAAGGGTATCTGACATGGTATGTGATAGCTCTTGCATCATCGCCGTCAAGCTCTGCTTGAGTTGGATCATATCCTTGTCGGTTTCACTGGCCAAATGCTCCTGGTACAGGCTCTCACACAGAGTCGGGGTACAGAGGCCACCTAGAGCTTCTATTCCCTGGTCAATAGCGAGGTTGAGTTGCGGGTCCTGCTGAGTGGCATAGGTATACCAGAGTGCATAGTTGGTCGGTGTTGTGGGGACTTTGTGTTTGATCATCAGGGGAACCGTTTTTTTCAACGTTTCCGTCGATTCCACAAAGCTGTCTTTGCTCATAACTTGAATTCCATTCTTGTCGCAAATACGTAAGCCAATTGACTACGGCGTGAATTGTATTTGAATTATTGCTTAACGCCGTGATAGTTCGGTATTTTTATAGGTATAAAAAAGCCTTCTAAGGATACCTTAGAAGGCTTTGAATTTTTAGTCTGAAATTCGTTATTTCTTATAATGAAATAGCAAAGTATTACATGCGTTCAAGCGTCTCGATACCTAGAAGATCCAAGCCCTGTTTGATTGTCTTCGCAGTTAGAAGTGCAAGCTTCAGACGGCTCTGCTTAACTTCTTCTTCTGCGTTAAGAATCGGGCATGCTTCGTAGAAGCTAGAGAACTTACCTGCCAGCTCAAATAGGTAGCTACACATTACGTGTGGGTGACCTTCGCGAGCAACAGTCTGTACCGCTTCTTCGAACTGAAGCAGACTAGATAGTAGCGCCTGTTCTTTTTCTTCGTTGATCACAACAGGGTGAGTCAGGTCGGCTTGCTCAACGCCAGCACGCTTGAAGATAGAAGCAACACGAGTGTACGCATACTGCATGTATGGTGCAGTGTTACCCTCGAATGCCAGCATGTTGTCCCAGTCAAAGATGTAGTCGGTAGTACGGTGCTTAGAAAGATCCGCGTACTTAACCGCCGCCATCGCTACTGTTTTCGCGATGTTTTCTTTCTCTGCTGCAGCAAGCTCAGGGTTTTTATCTTCGATTAGCTTCGCCGCGCGCTCTTCAGCTTCATCTAGCAGGTCAGCAAGGCGAACGGTACCGCCAGCACGGGTCTTGAATGGACGGCCATCTTTGCCTAGCATCATGCCGAATGCGTGGTGCTCTAGCGTTACTTCTTCAGGAACATAGCCAGCTTTGCGAACGATAGTCCATGCCTGCATTAGGTGCTGGTGCTGACGTGAATCGATGAAGTAAAGCACACGGTCAGCGCCTAGCTGCTCGTAACGGTATTTAGCACAAGCAATATCGGTGGTTGTGTATAGGAAGCCGCCATCGCGCTTCTGGATGATAACACCCATAGGCTCGCCATCTTTGTTCTTGTATTCATCAAGGAATACAACCTGCGCGCCATCATCTTCAACCGCCAGGCCTTTTTCTTTCAGGTCTGCAACAATACCTGGCAGCATATCGTTGTACATTGACTCACCCATTACATTATCACGGGTTAGTGATACGTTTAGGCGGTCGTAGTTACGCTGGTTCTGAACCATTGTAACGTCAACAAGCTTCTTCCACATTTCTGCACAGTACTCGTCGCCACTCTGTAGCTTAACTACGTAGTTACGTGCACGTTTTGCGAATTCTTCGTCTTCGTCGTACAGCTTCTTAGATTCGCGATAGAACGCTTCAAGATCTGATAGTTCCATTGAAACTTCGCCAGACTCTTGTTGAACACGCTCAAGGTTAGCGATAAGCATACCGAACTGAGTACCCCAGTCGCCGATATGGTTGGCACGAACCACTTTGTGGCCTAGATGCTCAAGGGTACGAACAACGGCGTCACCAATGATGGTTGAGCGCAGGTGACCAACGTGCATTTCTTTTGCAACGTTTGGTGCAGAGTAGTCAACAACGATGGTTTTTTGTTCTTCTTTTGTTACACCAAGGCGTTCGTCAGTCAATGCCGCTTCAGCACGCTCGGCTAGCCAAGTTTTGCAAAGGAAGATGTTGATGAAACCAGGGCCTGCGATCTCTACTTTTTCTGCGATACCGTCAAGATCCAGCACCTCGATAACTTTCTGTGCGAATTCGCGAGGGTTGGTGCCTAGTTTTTTAGCAACGCCCATTACACCGTTAGCCTGGTAGTCACCAAACTGCGCTTTCGCTGACTGGCGAACGGCTGCAGGACTGCCTGCCGGTGCGCCAGCGGCTTCTAACGCCTGAGATACTTTATCGTTAATTAGTGCTTGAATGTTCACACGCTTATCCTTTAAATCATTTGTTACGCTAATAGTGAAGGTGTACTAGCGAGGCAAAAAGGTTACGGTATTCAAGAGTTGCTATAAGCAAAAACCGTCAAAAATAGTCACGAAAGTTGGCGGCATTAATTTATGAACAATTAATGCTGATAAGAATCACGTGAGTATTTTTGACGGGACACGCTCTTGATTAAGAGGTGATATCTTGAATACGTACATTGCATTGCCTTAATAATACCCACAAAGTTAGGTGTTTTGGCAACCCGAAATGAGCATTGTGTGCGATTTTTTTTTCGTTATGGATAGAACGTGAAAATTATGCACAAATCAAGCAGCAACAAGGCTTGTCGTCGCCTTTAGATGGGGTTTCTATCGTCTTAAAACTATGGATAATTATGCGTTCGTTTCCCTTAGCCTAAATAACTGGAGAAAAAACATGCAGAAGCTGACTGATGCCGGCCTTCATCCCGAGCAAATGCTGGCACAACTGCCCGCATTCTTACAACGAATTGAAGCACTGGCGACAGAGTTGAACGTTTCGTTGTCGAGTTATCAGGCTGATCATATTGCGCTGCGGGTAAATGACCGTGAAATGGCTGAAGCATTACATAAGGCCTGGCTGGATTATGGCGTGGAGTGGTCGAATAATGAGATCAATGGCCGCCCGATCATTGTTATTGGCTTTGAGCAGCCGTTACGGCTCGGCAGCTGGACGATAGAAGCATTGGAATTGCCTTATCCGGGCAGCAAGGCTTACCCGCAACAAGGATGGGAACACATTGAGTTTGTTATTCCTGCCCAGGCGAATAATACCGAAGATCTGAAAGCGGTTTTGGATGAGGCTTTTCCTCAACTACCTTGGGATAACCTGGCAGATAAAGGCATCAAGGTAAAAGCCAGCTCACCATCGGGTGAGAAAGAGCGCCTGCCAAACCCGACCTATGCATTCAAAAAAGCAGGGGTGTGCATCAAGCTACATCCGTGCTCGCTGAAGGATGTGATAGAGAGCGAAGAATAGAAGCGGATAGAGCTGCCCTGTGGCCCTAGGTCCAGGGAAAAGCGCGGTCGTAGAAGATACCGCGCTTTATTTTATTGTGGATATGGCCTTATGTATTTAGAACCATAGAACCGTTCTACAAAATCACCGTCCTGTTACCATGAACAAAGACCTTATCATCGACCACTAGGCCCAGCGCCTTGCTCAGCACGGATTTTTCGACATCACGGCCGGAGCGAGCCATATCGGCAGCACTGAAGTTGTGGTCTACAGGGATCACATTCTGGGTGATAATCGGGCCCTCATCTAAATCGTTGGTAACAAAGTGGGCAGTGGCACCGATGATCTTTACACCGCGCTCAAAGGCCTGCTGATACGGTTTGGCACCGATAAAGGCCGGCAGGAAGCTGTGGTGGATATTGATGATTGTGTGCGGGAACTGAGCAACAAAATCAGGCGTCAGGATCCGCATGTATTTGGCTAATACCACGTAATCAGGGCTGTATTGTTGCACGGCAGCAAGCATTTTAGCTTCGTGTTCTTCGCGGCTTAGCCCCTCATGGCAAATGTGGTGGAACGGAATATCAAACTTTTCGACCAGTGGGGCCAGGTGATCGTAGTTGCCGACAACTGCGGCAATCTCGATATCTAGCGTGCCATCAAAGGCCTTGACCAGAATATCCCCGAGGCAGTGAGCTTCCTTGGTGACCATAATAATAATCCGTTTACGGTCAGAACTGACGAGGTTACGGTGACTGCCGGAAGGAAGGGCATGATCAAGATCGGCCAAGAAGGTCTCATCGTTGAAGTAGCCCTCTAACTCGGTGCGCATAAAAAATTGGCTATTGGTATTATCAACAAACTCATTGTTATGCACGATATTTAGCTGGTGCTTATAGCAAATGTTGGTGATTTTCGAAATCAGGCCGATGGCATCGGGGCAATCGGTTAGCAGGGTTTTCTTTTCCATGGTCTTCCTTGAACTACACTATTAATTCCAATTTCTCCTATTTATTACCGCGTATTTATTTCAGGGTCAAAACAAAAATACGGATCAGTACTGGTGATAGTTGCAATACGTATAGAAATCTAATCAATAATCTGTGCTTCGAGGTGAGAGATATGTTGTCACAAAGGTTGAAGTTTTTATCTATGGCTCTCTTTTTTATCATGTTGGTATCCGGTACTGGGTTTGCCTATGCTGACAGTCATGAGCGGGATACCAAGTCGCTGTACAGCCGGCTGGGAGGGCTACAGCCAATTTCGGTTGTCGTCAGTGATTTCATTGATGTGATTGTGGTTGATGATACCCTTAATGCTAATCCTGCGATTGATGCGGCGAGGAAAGTGGTACCGTCAGCCTACCTTAAATACCATGTCACGGCGATGGTATGTCAGGTCACCGGAGGCCCATGTAAGTACCATGGGCGGACCATGAAAGATGCTCATTCCCACTTGAATATTACTGAGAAAGATTGGCAGCAAATGGTGGTATTGTTTAAAAGTGTGCTGGATAAGCATGGTGTGGCGGAAACAGAGCAGCAAGAGTTGATGACGATTGTCGGTTCGACGAAAGCAGAAATTGTTACCGCCCCTTAACGGTTGCTATTGCGAGCGGAGAACCGGTAAATAACCATAGTCGCAGGCAGGCAAACTTGGCATAATGGTCAGTCTTTTACTGTATAAATAACCAATAAAAGTTTCTGAATGATAGCCAAGTTTTTCGCCTCAGGTGGTGCACTCGATAAAGCCATACCCGGTTTCCAGGCTCGCCAGCCGCAGATCGATATGGCGCAAGCGGTTGATGACGCCATCCGTGAACAAACTCAACTGGTGGTTGAAGCAGGTACAGGTACCGGTAAGACATTTGCCTACCTGGTACCTGCCTTGGTCAGTGGTAAAAAAACCATTATCAGTACTGGCTCAAAGAACCTTCAAGAGCAGCTCTTCCACCGTGATCTGCCGTTAATGGCGGATGCGTTGGGTTTTGCCGGGCGAGTATCACTACTCAAAGGCCGGGCTAATTACCTTTGCCTTGACCGCTTGAGCCGACAGATCACCGAAAGCCACGGTACCCATGTTGATCCTACTTTGCTCAGCCAACTGGTGAAAATTCGCAGTTGGTCTTCGACCACTAAGTCTGGTGATCTTGGTGAGTGCGAAACGATCGCAGAAGATAGTCCGGTGATCCCGATGATCACCTCAAGCAATGATAATTGCCTGGGGCGCGAGTGCCCGTCCTATGAGGATTGCTTTGTGGTTAAGGCGCGCCGTAAAGCCATGGAAGCCGATGTGGTCGTGGTTAACCACCATTTGTTTCTGGCTGATCTGGCGATTAAGGAGACAGGCTTCGGTGAACTGATCCCAGAAGCTGAAGTGTTTATTTTTGATGAAGCCCATCAGATGCCGGATATTGCCAGTCAGTATTTTGGTCAGAGCCTGTCGAGTCGTCAGATACAGGAATTGGCAAAAGACGTCGAGATTGGCTATCGCACCGAAGCGAAAGATATGCGCCAGTTGCAAAAGACGGCGGATCGCCTGACACAGGCTGCGTCGGATCTGCGTATTGTACTCGGCGAGCCTGGCTTTCGCGGAAATTGGCGTGATGCAGTAAAGAGCCCGGCTATTCAGCGCGAGCTCACTCGGCTGAATGATGCCCTTGATTTAACCCACGAGGTGCTTAAGTTGGCGCTGGGGCGAAGTCAGTTGCTTGATACGGCTTTCGAGCGGGCTACCCTGCTGAAAGGGCGCTTGGCAAGATTGTGTGATACATCGATTACTGGCTATTCCTATTGGTATGAATGCACGCCGCGTCATTTCAGCCTCAACATTACCCCATTGTCTGTAGCTGAAAAATTCCATGAGCAGATGCAGCTGCAGCCAGGAGCGTGGATTTTTACCTCTGCAACACTGGCCGTTGATGATGATTTCAGTCACTTTAGCCATCGGCTAGGGTTACAGCCCAAGCAGCAGTTTTCTCTGGAAAGCCCTTTTGACTATCAGCAGCAGGCTTTGCTCTGTGTCCCCCGCTTTCTGCCTGAACCGAATAGCTTTGGGATAGCAGATCGGCTGGTGGAAATGCTTACGCCTGTCATTGAAGGAAATAACGGCCGCTGTTTTTTCCTTTGTACCTCGCACCAGATGGTCAGAGAACTCGCCGAAGGGTTCCGCGCAGTGTTGGATCTGCCGGTACTGGTTCAGGGGGAAACCACCAAGCAGAAATTGCTGGCTGAATATCTTGAACGAGGTAATGCTCTGCTGGTTGCGACAGGGGCATTCTGGGAAGGCGTTGATGTTAGAGGACAGGCCCTTAGCTGTGTTATCATCGACAAATTACCTTTTACAGCACCAGATGATCCGTTGCTGAAAGCGCGGATTGAGGACTGTCGTCTGCGTGGCGGGGATCCGTTTTCGCAAGTTCAGATACCCGATGCCGTGATCACCCTGAAGCAGGGGGTTGGGCGCCTTATTCGTGATAAGCAGGATAAGGGCGTGCTGGTCATTTGCGATAATCGTTTGGTAACGCGTCCGTATGGCGCTGTATTTTTAAGAAGCCTGCCACCCATTCCGCGTACGCGGGATGTTAACGGTGTTGGGCAGTTTTTGTCTTCGGTGAATGGTGCTAAAAGTACTGTTCATTGTGACGATTAGCATTCAGAGGCTTGAATGAGCACCAAAATTCTTGCAGTAGATACTGCGACCGAAAACTGTTCCGTTGCCTTAATCGTAGGCGATGATGTTATTTCACGTTGCGAGTATGCCCCGCGTGAACACACTACTAAGATCCTACCTATGGTTGATACTGTATTGGCGGAAGGTGGATTGAAACTCAACCAGTTGGATGCGTTGGCATTCGGTCGTGGGCCGGGAAGCTTTACTGGTGTCCGTATCGGCATCGGTATCGCTCAAGGCTTGGCATTTGGTGCTGACTTGCCAATGTTGGGCATTTCAACACTGGCGGCAATGGCTCAGGGGACTTACCGAGTACACCAGTCAGAACAAGTTCTGACGGCGATCGACGCGCGCATGGGCGAAATATACTGGGGGCAGTATCAGCGTCAGGTTGATGGTGACTGGCAGGTTGTCGGTAACGAGTTAGTTATCCAGCCTGACGCACTGATTGAGCAGTTCAACGCAGATAACGGCATTTGGTTAACAGCCGGTACAGGTTGGGAAAGTTATGCTGAACCTCTTGCACAGTTGAAGGTCAAAATGGAAAAAGGGACAGTTCTATATCCTGACTCCCAAGACATGGCTCACCTAGCCAAGTTTGCTCTGGCTCGAGGCGAAGCGGTTGCTGCCGAACATGCCAGCCCTGTATACCTTCGTGATACGGTAACTTGGAAGAAGCTACCTGGCCGGGAATAAATTATAAGGCCCACGGTTGAGCGGTAAGCAGAACGTGGGCTGGTTTCCAGGAAGAGTTAGAGCTTGATTCTTCTGCAGCCTGCTACAGGGCTTAGAAGCTGCTCTTTACCCCGATAGGTATATCATCATGGTCTCAATTCAGCGCTTAACGCCTTCGATACACTCGCCACAAAAGCCTCGGGTAAACAAACCTGCAACGGCACCAGATACACCGCAGACCACGGTTGTTGCGAAAGCGGTGGCGAAATCTGTTCGTGATCCCGAGTTGATTCAAGATGCCCATGCCAAGATCCAATATGATCAGCCAGAGGGCAGAAACCGTCAGGCGATGGACTCTTATATGGGGGTAATGTACCAAAATCGTAAGGATGAGTTGTCTTCTCTGGTCGGTGTTGATGTTTATGTCTGAATATACCCTAACAGGAAAGTTGGGCGGATATTGAGCAATTGTCTAGGAGTATCTGATGGTTAGGAAGCTATTTCTTGGGCTGATAATGGTCTTTATGGTAGGCTGCGCCAGCGTGCCGGAAAGCTTATATACCCAATCTGAGACCCCAATCACCGACTATATGCTAATTGCCGATGATCCAGAGCAGGTTCAGGGGCAGGAAGTTCGGATTGGCGGCATCATTGCTGCGATTGACAATGAAAAGCAACGAACCCGAATTGAGATTGTCAGCCTGCCGTTAACTAGTGATGGCAGGCCTAAGCTTGATGCGAAACCACAAGGGCGCTTTGTTGGGTATGTTCCAGGTTTTATTGAACCCTTAGAGTATCGGCCTGGTCGTCTGCTTACCGTTGTCGGAAGGATAGACGGCAGCGAGCAAGGTACCGTGGGAGAGTTCGATTATTTGTTCCCTGTTGTAAAGGTTTCGGGAAGCCAGCTTTGGCAAGTTAAGCAGGAAATCAGAATTGATGATTTCAGCCGTTATCAAGATTGTATTGGTACCCGCTGTTCGTTTATGAGCTATGGTGTCGGTTTTACTCGGGGTGAGGTTACGCAACGGGTAACCAAATAGATTGAGAGTTCTGTGTCGAGTGTAATGTACTGCACGTATTTTCAGCTAGCAGAGATAAAGCTGGCGGGGATGTGCTCATTTCAGCATCAAGGTGGGGTGGTAAAAGCATCGGCACCTTTGTCTTATTTGGATGGTCAAAAGCCGGTAGTCGTTTTTTTGCATGGTTGGCAAGATAATGCCGCTAGCTTTGACGCACTGTTTCCTCTGTTGGCAGATCAATATGACTTGATTGCGATTGACTGGCCGGGTCATGGCCACTCTGAACCGCGCAGCAAGGACAATTACTACCACTTTGTGGATTATATCGATGATCTCAACCAGCTAATGACGTTAATTCCCATGAGCGATGTGATTTTGGTCGGTCACTCATTGGGCGCGCTGGTAGCTGGTTGTTATGCAGCAGCATTTCCAGACAAAGTGACAGGCTTGGTACAGATAGAGGGAGGTTCACCGCTATCTGAGCCGACCGGCAATGCTGTGCAGCGGCTTCGTGACGGTATTGACAGTCGGCAGCGCTATCGTCAGCGGGCGGTACGACGAGCGACTCGAAGCATGGCCTCCTTTCAGGATGCGCTGGATTTACGTTGTAGCGTGAATCAGTTGACAGCTCAGCAACTACAGCCGCTGGTAGAGCGAGCGACATACCATGACGGCCGCTGTTGGTACTGGCGGCACGATAATCGTCTGCGTTGTGATTCACTCTATAGAATGGCAAGAGAGCAGGCGCAGGCGTTGACATCGCAGATCCAATGCCCAGTACTATCGATTCTTGGTCGAACTGGGTTTCGTAGCCTTAAGCAACCAGAGTCGGGGAGCGGTTGGCTGCAGCATAGTACCCAGGTCGAGATTGAGGGTGGCCACCATTGCCACATTGAAAGTCCGCAGGCTGTCTGTGAGCACATTAGGATGTTCATTGAAAAATTCAAATAACTGGTCTAATCAGTTGTTAATTGTTTGTTAATTGTGCTGTAATGGCGGCTATAAACAGTTGTTTTTATTATTCCCCTACAGCAAGTTTTGGCGTCTACGCTTAAAAAAATAAGGAGAGTGCAAAGTGGGTAAGGTTTGGCTTAACCGCTATCCGGAAGATGTACCGGCAGAAATCAACCCGGATCAATATCCGTCGCTGGTTGAAATGTTTGAGCAATCTGTACAGAAATACGCGGATCAGACAGCATTTATCAATATGGGACAGGTAATGACCTTCCGTAAGTTGGAAGAGCGCAGCCGTGCTTTTGCCGCTTATCTGCAAAATGAACTGAAGCTGAAAAAAGGCGACCGTGTAGCCGTTATGATGCCGAACCTACTGCAATACCCGATTGCTTTGTTCGGTATTCTTCGTGCAGGCTGTATTGTGGTTAACGTTAACCCGCTTTATACCCCTCGCGAGTTGGAACATCAGCTAAACGATTCTGGTGCGAAAGCCATTGTTATCGTATCTAACTTTGCACATACTCTTGAGACCGTGGTCAAGAACACCGGTGTTCAGCATGTTGTTCTGACAAGCCTTGGTGATCAGCTTTCTCGTCCGAAGGGAACGGTAGTGAACTTCGTCGTGAAATACATCAAGAAAATGGTGCCTAAGTACCACCTTCCTCATGCAACATCAATGCGGGCGGCACTGCGTAAGGGCCGTCGTATGCAGTATGTTAAGCCGTTTATGTCAGGTGACGATACCGCATTCCTTCAGTATACCGGAGGAACGACCGGGGTCGCGAAAGGCGCGATTCTGAGCCACCGCAATATGCTGGCTAACGTGATGCAGGCCAAAGGTGCATACGGCCCAGTACTAACTGAAGGCCGTGAGCTTATTGTAACGGCGCTGCCGCTATACCATGTATTTGCACTGACTGTGAACTGCCTGCTGTTTATCGAAATGGGCGGCCGTAACCTGTTGATCACCAACCCGCGAGATATTCCGACGTTTGTTAAAGAGCTTCAGCGGTACCCGTTCACGGCGATCACTGGGGTAAATACCTTGTTCAATGCACTTGTGAACAACGAAGATTTCCACGAACTGGACTTTAGCAACCTTCGCCTGTCTGTTGGTGGTGGTATGGCTGTCCAGCGTGCAGTGGCTGAAAAGTGGAAACAGATAACGAGCAACTACCTGTTGGAAGGATATGGCTTGACGGAATGCTCCCCGCTAGTGGCAGCATACCCGTATGATCTTGTTGACTATAATGGTTCAATTGGCCTGCCAGTACCGTCAACGGAAGTACGGATGGTTGATGATGAAGGTAATGTTGTCGGTAATGATCAGGCTGGTGAGCTACAGGTACGTGGCCCTCAGGTTATGCAGGGTTACTGGCAGCGCTCGGAGGCAACCAAAGAGGTGCTTTCTGAAGATGGCTGGTTGTCTACCGGTGATATTGTGCGCTTTGATGACGAGGGCTTCCTGCATATTGTTGACCGTAAAAAAGATATGATTTTGGTCTCGGGTTTTAATGTCTATCCGAACGAAATTGAAGATGTTGTTGCGTTGAACAGCAAAGTAATGGAAGTTGCTGCGATTGGCTTGCCTCATGAAGTTTCTGGTGAAGTCGTTAAAATTTGCGTAGTGAAACGTGATCCAAGCCTGACTCGTGATGAGTTGTTAATGCACTGCCGCGAGCACCTAACGGGTTATAAAGTACCGAAGGTGGTTGAGTTCCGCGACGAGTTGCCAAAGACCAATGTCGGAAAAATTTTGCGCCGTGCGTTACGCGAAGAATCTGACAAGCAGGCACAAGAAGCATAACTTGTTAATTCAGGATATAATTATTCTCAAGTAACTTGGGTATATACTAATTTCGAGTGCCGGCTATTATGCCGGCACTTTCTTTCGGTTAGCTATCATCAGGTAACTGATTACAATTAAAGGTTTGCTGTGAATTTTGAAATCGTAACAACAACGGATCGCCTAGAAGCCGTATGTGAGCATGCCCGTACTAAAACGGCAGTTATGCTTGATACGGAGTTTGTCCGCACTCGGACGCTTTATCCGAAGCTGGGCTTGATCCAGTTGTTTGATGGAGACAGCCTGGCACTTATTGATCCACTTGAGATTGATGACTTGGAGCCTCTCTGGGCGCTGCTACGCGATCAGTCCGTGACAAAAGTATTGCATGCGTGCGGTGAGGATCTTGAAGTGTTCCAGCACTACGCAGGATGCTTGCCTGTTCCCATGATCGACACCCAGGTTATGGCGTCGTTTCTTGGCTACGGGGTCTCGGCTGGTTTTGGCACATTGGTTAATGACTACCTTGGTATCGAGTTGGACAAAGGTGAAGCAAGAACCAACTGGATGGCTCGTCCTTTGACGGCCAAACAGCTGGACTACGCTGCCGCGGATGTTTTCTATCTACTTCCTTTGTATCAGAAGTTGCTGGTGCAAGTAGAAGATAAAGGTTGGATGGAAGCATTGGAGCAGGAGTGTGCTGCATTAATGCTTAAGCGTACCAAACAGACAGATCCTGATAAGGCATACCTTGATATGAAGAATGCCTGGCAGCTAGAGCCTCAGCAGCTTGCCGTCTTGCAGAAGGTCGCCAAATGGCGGGTACTTGAAGCCCGCAAGCGTGATTTGGCCTTGAATTTTGTGGTGAAAGAGCTGCACTTGTGGAAACTCGCACGCTATAACATCAAGTCCAAGGCGGTGATGGCCAAAGAAGGCTTCGACAATATGGAAATTCAGCGTCACGGCAACCGTCTTCTGAAGTTGGTCTATGATGTCGAAAATATGCCGCCTCAGCAGTATCCTGAAAAAATTGTTCGTCTTGTTGATCTGGCTGGCTATAAGCAACTGGTGAAACGCATAAAGGATGAAGTCAGCAAAGTTGAGGCCGAAACAGGGCTTGCTCCGGAATTTCTGGCTTCTAAAAAGCAGGTTAACCAGCTGATCTCATGGGCTTGGAAGAAGCAAAGGCCAACAGATGATCTTCCTGATATGCTAAAGACCTGGCGAAAGGGGCTATTTGAAGAACGCGTGTTGCCGTTACTCGATAGGTAGTCGCTTTATTGCCAATTAGCTATATCTGAATAAGAAAAAGCCCCGGTTTTTCAACCGGGGCCTTTTTATTCTGGCCAAAAATTATTTTTCTTCGTCTGGCAGAGTGACATTGAGCTCTAGAACAGATAGATCTTCTTCTTTCTGGTCGAGGTTCACGGTCACTTGTTCTGGGCTTATTTCCACATATTTGCGGATCACTTCCAGAATATCCTGCTTAAGTTGAGGCAGGTAGCTTGGCGTACCTTGATTGGCAGTACGCCTCTCGGCAACGATGATTTGCAGCCTTTCTTTCGCCACACTCGCTGTCGTCGGTTTTTTGGGGCGGAAGAACTCAAGCAATGCCATAGTGAATTAGCCTCCAAATAGACGTTTTAGGAAGCCTTTTTTCTCTTCCTCTAGAAAACGGAATGGGCGCTCCTCGCCTAATAAACGGCCAACCGTATCTTCGTAGGCAATACCCGCATCAGATTCTTTATCGAAAATTACTGGCTCGCCCTTATTTGAAGCGTTAAGCACCGCTTGGCTTTCTGGGATAACGCCCAACAATGGAATATGCAGAATCTCTTCGACATCAACAACGCTCAACATCTCACCTAGAGTAACGCGAGCCGGGTTGTAACGAGTAAGAAGAAGATGTGTCTTGACTGGCTCCTCGGCATTTTCAGCACGGCGGGACTTAGAGTCAAGAATACCTAGAATGCGGTCAGAGTCTCGTACAGACGAAACTTCTGGGTTAGTGGTTACAATTGCTTCATCGGCAAAATACAGTGCCATTAAGGCACCTGTTTCAATACCTGCCGGCGAGTCACAAATGATGAACTCGAAACCCATACCATCGAGGTCATTTAGTACGCGCTCAACTCCCTCACGACTTAGCGCATCTTTGTCCCGCGTCTGTGATGCAGGTAAGACGTACAGGTTATCAACGCGCTTATCCTTAATCATGGCTTGATTAAGATTTGCTTCTCCATTGATAACATTAACAAAGTCATATACTACACGACGCTCGCAACCCATGATTAGGTCAAGGTTACGCAGGCCAATATCAAAATCAATGACAGCGGTCTTTTTACCGCTTAAGGCGAGTCCAGATGCAATAGCTGCACTGGATGTTGTTTTACCAACGCCACCTTTCCCCGAGGTAACAACGATAATACGTGCCATCTATAAATTCCTTATCAAACGTTATAAAGCCAGATGCTCTATGTTTAAATTATTTTCAGCAAGTGAGATAACGACACCTTTACCCCAGAATTCATCCTGAATTTTATCACTTAGCCAGTAGTTACCTGCAATGGAAATTAGTTCAGATTGTAAATTTTGACAAAAAATTCTGGCTTGGGACTGGCCACTGGCACCGGCGATTGCCCGGCCACGCATCGTACCGTAAATATGGATACAGCCATCAGCAATAATTTCGGCCCCTGCACTTACATGGTTCATGATGACCAAATCACAGTTTTTGGCATAAATTTGCTGGCCAGAACGGACAGGGGTACGAATGATTTTGGTCGGCTCCATGACGGGCTCTGACGCCTTGACTTGCCTTGCCGCGTTCATGATCGCAAAACCGGCGTGTTTTGCCTGAGTTTGACGGTGAGTATCTTTGCAGCCGCTGATCCCTACAGGGATCATGCCAGCGTTTTGGACGCCTGCTTTCAGCGTATTGAAGTCGATGCTATCACCGGCTTGGCTTATATCGATAACCACAGGTGCAGCTGCGAAGAAGTTAGGCGCCTGATTGACTTTCTCTTTCAAGAAGTCAGTAGCCTTTTCAATGTCCCCATCAACGAGATGCAGGGCTGAGAGCGTAAATGAGCTCCCTTTTAGTTCTGCTGATTTTGTCATATATATTGACTGACTGTAGTTTAATTAGTCGTTCGGGTACGTTATCACATAGGTACTTGCATGTTATATTCCAAACACTATCACAGCAAGCTATCCTTGCTTTAGCGTTGGAAATTCAGACAGCCGTCTCATCTGCATAGCCTCATGGTGGTTGTTGCAGGGAATGATTTCGCAATATTGCGGTCTGAATTAGGTGAAAGCTTTAACTTACAGGCTATTTTTGATGTTTTGTGCAATTTACAAAAGCCCTAAAAAAGAAAATACATATTTATATATCAACAATAAAGACGACTTTTCAGAGGTACCTGAGAGTTTAATGGCGACATTTGGCACTCCTCAGTTTGTAATGGTGTTGAGGTTGGATAACGGACGTAAATTGGCACTGGCTGATGTTGAGAAGGTAAAAGAGGCATTAGGAACTGCGGGTTACTACTTACAGGTTCCACCGCCAGTGACGAATTTGCTTGAAAAGTACAAGGCAGACAAAGCCGAAAAGAATTCGTAAAGGGTAACTATGCGTAAGCGATTGATATCGGCCCTCGTGGCCTTAGGTTTAGGGATTTCGTCAACGGCTTTTGCTGCTGATGAAGGTTTTGACGAGTATGTACTCGGGCTAAAAGTCGAAGCCCGTGAAAAAGGAATTTCAGAGTCGATCATCAACTCTGCGTTTGAAGGTATTAAATTTACAGAGCGTGCAGTTAAGGCTGACAAAAATCAGCCAGAAAAAAAACTGACACTGGATGAATATATACCTAAAGCTGTCCCGGATTGGAAAGTAAAACAAGCGAACCAGTTATATAGGGAGCATAAAACTGCCCTGGATAAAATCGGAAAGCAGTTTGGTGTTCAGCCAAGGTTTATTGTTGCACTGTGGGGCGTTGAAAGTAATTTTGGTCGTCTGATGGGAAATTACAATGTCATTGAAGCGCTATCGACACTGGCTTACGAAGGACGTCGTGAGGCATTTTTCCGTAAGCAGGTAATGGCAGCTTTGGAAATTTTGGATGAAGGTCACATTGCTCCCAAAGATATGAAAGGTTCATGGGCCGGGGCAATGGGACAGCCGCAATTTATGCCGACTTCGTTTTTAACTTTTGCTGTTGATGGCAATAATGATGGCCGGAAAGATATCTGGAAAACTGAGGCTGATGTATTCGCCTCTGCGGCTAATTACTTAAGCAAGTCGGGGTGGGATGATGAATATACTTGGGGCAGGCAAGTAAAATTACCCTCCAATGTAAATGACAGTCTATTTGGTGTGGAAAAGGAAAAAGGCCGATCTTTGGCTGAATGGCAGAAGCTAGGTGTCAGAAAGTTGAATGGGCAATCATTACCTAACGTGGACATACAAGCCTGGCTTATACAACCAGATGATAATCATGGACGAGCATACTTGATATATGGGAATTATCAGGCCCTGTTGAAGTGGAATCGATCGCATTATTTTGCACTTGCTGTTAGCCATCTTGCAGACAGAATTCGATAATGATTTTTAAAATAAAAAGCCAGACTTTATTGTCTGGTTTTTTTTGCAGTCGAGAACTTCATTGAAATTATAAATACAAACCTATCGGTTTATTTTTCCTATAAGCTATAACATACGGGTAATTGTAAGTCATTGATATTATTTATTTTATTTTGTGGTTATATTCGTTAGAGGAATAAATTGATAGTTGTAATAACTGCGTGAGTTGAGAGGTTATGGCTATACCTCTTTATAGGTAGTGTGGGTTTCCAGCTTTGTTTTTACCTATTCGTATATGAATGGTTAGAGGGGGATTTGACTAGGCTTATGATGATTGGATATCAGATATAAAAAAGCCCGGTAATTAAACCAGGCTCTATTCAGCTTATATTCAGCAATAATTAAATCTCGAAATCGTCAAGAGACTTGCCTTCATCAAGCGCTTTTTTCAGTGCGCTTGGAGTACGACCTTGGCCAGTCCATGTTTTTTCTTCGCCGTTTTCATCGATAAATTTATATTTTGCTGGACGTGCTGCACGCTTAGCTTTTGGCGCTTTGTTCAGGCTTGCTAGTAATTCTTCTGGGTCGATGCCGTCAGCTAGTAGCATTTCACGGTATTGAGCCAGCTTTTCGTTACGCTCTGTTTCTTTTGCACGCTCTTCAGCTTCAGATTCTTCACGCTCAGTAACAACAGTTTGTAGTTTTTCTAGAGCTTCCTGAAGTTGTTCAAGAGTATATTCACGAGAAAGAGCGCGAAGGCTACGAAGGTTTAACAGCGCTTTCATTGCATCAGACATTTTTAATTTCCTGTTGGCCTAAAACTATTTAAATAATAATAGCAGTCAAAAATCAATAATTGCAATAATAATACTTTTAATAGCCTGATGCCAAATAAAATATCCCTGCTGTAATTAAATTTTTTCTAATTAGGTTCGAAAATTCTCGTTTGTAATAAATTGTAATCCCTGCATTACGTAAAATTAATCAGGATACAATATCACTATACGGATTAAATTAATGCCTGCTATTTCATATGGCTACGCATAATGTACCGAATATTTTGTTTACTTTTTCGACAGTTGAGCAAGATTATTCACTATTTCTGTTAATTATTTCATCGTAACTTGTTGCAAATGAAATCCTATCCCGTAGAATTAGCCATTCCTTGACTAAGGGTAGAGGCGCATTGTCTATTAGTAGCGACTGGAGGGTGATTCCTTTGATGGTCTGTGAAAGGAGCCAATGCCGAAGTAAGTAAGGCCTATCATTCCTTCTTGCTGGGGTTGTCACCGAATAGGGTCAACACTGCCATAGTATATAATTACATTAACTATGGAGCGCTACTGTGGGGTCGGAAAAGGGTTCAACCTTTCCTAATACTCTTCCTTCACGATTAGAGTTCGTGTTCAGCAGTAGATCTCCAACCAGGATCGGTTGTAATAGAGATCATGAATATTGTAGATTTTTCCCATTCATCCATTTCACTTTTGCCCCCGCTAGTGGCATTAGGTTTAGCTATTCTGACACGTCGCGTGTTAGTTTCATTAGGCGTCGGTGTTCTTCTTGGCTCATTGCTGCTAACAGACTTTTCTCTTGGTGCGACCGCGAATTATGTGGGTACTACCGTTAAGGGATTGTTTATTGACGATGGTGCCATCAATAGTTGGAACATGAGTATTGTTGCTTTCCTTATATTATTGGGAATGACAACGGCACTATTGACACTTTCTGGCGGTACCCGTGCTTTTGCTGAGTGGGCACAAACAAAAATCAAAAGCAAACGCGGCGCAAAGTTGCTGGCGGCTTTTTTAGGCGTATTTATCTTCGTTGATGACTATTTTAATAGTCTGGCTGTTGGTTCAATTTCACGTCCGGTAACTGACCGTTTTTATGTATCTCGTGCCAAGCTGGCCTATATTCTAGATTCAACCGCCGCGCCAATGTGTGTATTGATGCCCGCTTCAAGTTGGGGAGCCTACATTATCACTTTAATTGGTGGTATTTTGGTTTCGCATGGCGTGACTGAATATTCAGCGCTTAGTGCCTTCCTTCAGCTAGCGCCAATGAACTTCTATGCGGTATTTGCGCTATTAATGGTATTTGTTGTGGCCTGGTTCCAATTGGATATTGGCGCGATGAAGAAGCATGAAATGCAGGCAAGTCATGGTCGCGGCTTCGATGAAGGCGATGATGACAGCTTAGCGAAAGATCTGAATGATGAGCTGGAAATTGAAGAAAGTGAGAACGGCCGCGTTGCAGATCTAGTGATGCCGATTGTTGCTCTGATCTTCTCTACCTTCTTTTTTATGCTGTTCACGGGTTACCAGGCTCTTTCTGCGGAAGGCATTGCTTTCAATATTCTGGGTGCGTTCGAGAATACTGATGTTGGCATGTCACTGGTTTATGGTGGCCTTGTTGGCTTGCTAGCAGCGATGATCCCTGTAATGCGCCAGCGTCTTCCTATGGCTGATATCGCGCAGACATTGTGGATTGGTGCCAAGTCTATGTTTGGTGCGATTCTAATCCTGCTGTTTGCCTGGAGCATCGGTAGCGTGATCAGCGATATGGCAACAGGTAAGTACTTGTCTACTCTAGTACAGGGTAATATTAACTCGATGCTGCTACCTGCAATCCTGTTCTTGCTTGCAGGCCTGATGGCGTTCTCAACTGGTACCTCTTGGGGCACGTTCGGTATTATGCTGCCAATCGCGGGCGACCTGGCCGCCGCGACAGATATTGCTCTGATGCTACCAATGCTGGGCGCGGTACTGGCCGGTTCTGTATTTGGTGATCATTGCTCACCGATTTCTGATACGACAATTCTGTCTTCGACGGGGGCACGTTGTCACCATATTGATCACGTATCGACTCAGCTTCCATATGCGGTAGCTGTTGCTTTTGTATCGACAATTGGCTTCTTGGTACTCGGTCTGACAAGCTCGGTAGCTGTTGCTTTCATGGCCGCGCTAATCACCTTTATTTTGGTCTGTATTCTGTTGCTTTGGCTGGCACGTCGCCCTGCAACAGTGGCAGCGAAAATGAAAAGTTAATTGCCCGTAAACTCACTTTTTGAGAGCAAAGCCTGCAATCTAATTGCAGGCTTTTTTATTGTGCCTTTGGTCTCTCTTTACCGGGTATATACACTTTCAATTGCTACACATTTTCTGTAGCATTTCGGCAGTTTTTTTGCGCTTTGACGGGGAGCCTTATGGCCCAGATGTATTTCTATTACTCGGCTATGAATGCGGGTAAGTCGACGACTTTACTACAGTCATCTTTTAACTATCGGGAACGTGGTATGACGCCGGTAATTTTTACCGCTGCGATTGATGATCGATATGGCAAGGGAAAGGTGAGCTCACGTATTGGTCTACAAGAAGACGCTGAGCTATTTAATGCGAAAGATGATCTTTATCGCAAGCTTCAGGACATGTGTGCAACCGATAAAATTGATTGTGTGTTGATTGACGAGTGCCAATTCTTAACCAAAGAACAAGTATATCAATTAACTGAAGTCGTGGATAAATTGCATATTCCTGTATTGTGCTACGGACTGCGCAGTGATTTTCGTGGCGAGCTGTTTGAAGGTAGCAAATACCTGCTTTCATGGGCTGACAAATTAGTTGAGTTAAAAACGATTTGTCACTGTGGTCGCAAGGCAAATATGGTGATCCGTCAAGATGCAACCGGCCGAGCAATAGCGGATGGTGATCAGGTGGAAATTGGTGGTAATGATCGTTATGTTTCTGTTTGCCGCAAGCACTATAAAGAAGCATTAGGACGTTAATAAACGCACTAACTCGACGGATAATAAAAAGCCTGAGTGGATTCACTCAGGCTTTTTGGTTTCTACTGGTTTATTTATGACGTTCTTGTAGCTTGGCGGTGACTTCGGATAGGGATAAGCCCTGATCCTGGAGTAATACGATTAAGTGATAGATTAAATCTGCAGATTCACAGACTAGCTCCGCCTTGTCACCCGACGTTGCCGCAAGCGCGACTTCAACGCCTTCTTCGCCCACTTTCTGCGAAATACGTTTAGTCCCGCGTGCGTAGAGGCTGGCTGTATAGGAGGATTCTGGATCGGCATCTTTACGAGCAGCCAGGATCTGCTCAAGTTGATGAAGAAACACCAAAGCAGGTTGCTCATCCTGACCTTCGCTTGCGGCGTCACAGTCAAAACAGGTCGTGGTACCCAAATGGCAGGTTGGGCCGATAGGATTAACCTTCACAAGCAGCGTATCTTGATCGCAGTCTAGTTTGATGCTTTTTAGCTGCAGAACGTTGCCAGACGTTTCCCCTTTGGTCCACAGTCGGTTTTTGGTGCGTGACCAGAAGGTGACTTGCTTGGTTTCCAGCGTTTTGTTGAGGGCTTCATCATTCATGTAGCCTAGCATCAGTACCTGGCCGCTGGTGTTGTCCTGAACAATCGCCGGCACCAATCCGTCTACTTTTTCCCAATTAATACTTGTTACTAGGCTCATAGTCGGATCTCCACATCCTGTTGTTTCAAATACTGCTTAAGTTCACCGATATTGATAATTTGCTTGTGGAAGACGGAGGCGGCTAGAGCACCGTCTACATCTGCTTTGTTGAAAGCATCGGCGAAGTGGACCATTTCACCGGCCCCACCAGAAGCAATAAGAGGAACATGGCAGACCTCGCGCACCATGTTTAGCTGCTTAAGATCGTAACCATTGCGAACGCCATCCTGGTTCATCATATTTAGAACGATTTCACCGGCCCCTCGTTTCTGTACTTCTTGCACCCAGTCACGGGTTTCCCACTGCGTCGCCTTGGTACGAGCTTCGTCACCGGTAAACTGATAAACCTGGTATTTGCCGGTGTCGGCATCGAAATAGGAGTCGATACCGACGACGATACACTGTACGCCAAATTTATCGGCCAGCTCGGTGATCAGGGCAGGGTTGGCAAGAGCCGGAGAGTTGATAGAGACCTTGTCGGCCCCAAACTGCAGGATCTTGCTGGCATCATCGGCTGACTTTATGCCACCGGCTACACAGAATGGGATATCAATCACTTCGGCCACACGGGCAACCCAGCTTTTATCGACAACACGGCCATCGCTTGAGGCGGTGATATCGTAGAAAACCAATTCATCGGCACCTTCCTCGGCATAGCGTTTGGCCAGTGGCACGATATCCCCAATGATTTCGTGATTGCGGAACTGCACGCCTTTTACCACTTGCCCGTCCCGCACATCTAAGCAAGGAACGATTCGTCTTGCTAGCATAGTCATTACTCCTTGCTTGTTAGCTGTTCCAGCATTGGAAGGCTTGTTCCGCGGTAAACTTACCGTCAAGTAGCGCACGGCCGACTATCACACCCGCGACACCGCTGCCCTTGAGGGCTTCGATATCCTTCAGGCCTCCAATTCCCCCTGAAGACTGGAACTGGACTTGCGGATACTGGGCACAAAGATCGACATACAACTCGACGTTAGAGCCTGCCAACGTGCCATCGCGTGAAATGTCTGTACAGAGTACGTGCTTTAAGCCAACAGTGAGAAAGTCATCTAACAGGTCTTCAATACTGACGCCGGAATCTTCCTGCCAGCCAGAGATCGCCACCTTACGGTTACCGCCTTCATCAATATTGACATCGAGTGCTAGCACAATGTGCTCCGGACCGTATTTTTCCATCCAGCTTTTTACCAATTCTGGCTGTTTTACCGCTGTTGAGCCAATCACGACGCGCTGGGCACCGGCGGCTAACAGATCGGCGACATCCTTTTCGCTGCGGACGCCGCCGCCGATCTGGATATTGGCCGGTGTACTGGCGAGCAGCTGACTGATGAGATCCAGCTGGCGTGCAGAGGTGTCTTTGGCGCCAGTGAGATCAACCAAGTGCAGCCAGTCAGCACCTGCTTGGTTATACAGTTTGAACTGTTCTGCTGGGTCTACTTTGTATTCTGTGACTTGGCCGTAATCCCCCTGAAAGAGGCGGACAACCTGACCATTAATTAAATCGAGAGCGGGAATAATCATCCTAAGTCCTTTTGATGTGTTTTAACTCACTGAATTTATCAGTCACATTTCTAAAAAGTTTTTGATCAGCTGCGCGCCGGCTTTGCTGGAACGCTCCGGGTGAAATTGCACCCCATAATAATTTCTGCTTTGTACCGCCGCCGTAAATGGCTGGCCATATTCACAGCTGGCGATGGTGTAGCCGCCTTGAGCAGCTGCTTGCTCCGATACGGGCATGGCATAGCTGTGAACGAAATAGAAGTAGCTACCTGCGGGGATCCCTTTAAATAGAGGGTGTCCCTCGGCGGGTGTAACGGTATTCCAGCCCATATGCGGCAATGGCAGCGATCCAGTCTCCAGCTTTTTGATTGGTGCATTGCACAGGCCAAGGCAAGGCACCAGTTCTGTGCCGCTTTGACCTTGCTCTTCTGACAACTCACCCAGTAGTTGCATCCCGAGGCAAATTCCCAGCAGCGGTTTGTCAACCTGCTTGACGAGTTCGACCAAGTTGCGCTCCCGGAGGTTTTTCATCGCCTCGCTAGCGGTGCCGACACCGGGTAAAAATAGCTTGTCGGCAGCCAGTACAATGTTGGGTTCTTTGCTGACTGTGACGGTATAACCCAGGCGCTCGATTGCAAAGCGTACGGAAGATACGTTGGCGCAGCCCGTATCAATAATGACGACCTTCTGGTTCTCGCTGGCCATTACAGGACTCCCTTACTGCTCGGTAATTCGGTGCCTTCGACCTGAATGGCCTGGCGAAGTGTACGACCAAAGGCCTTGAACAGGCTCTCGACAATGTGGTGATCGTTATCGCCGCTCGAAGAAAGATGCAGGGTACAGGCCAGGGTGTCGGTTAGTGAACGGAAGAAGTGCGATATCATTTCTGTTGATAGATCGCCGACTTGCTCACGACCGAACTTCGCATCGAATTTCAGGTAAGGGCGACCGGATAGATCCAGCGCACACTGCGCCAGGCACTCATCCATTGGCAGGCTAAAGCCAAAGCGGCCAATCCCACGCTTGTCCCCTAGGGCTTCCTTCAGTGCTTGGCCAAGTGCCAGGGCGGTATCTTCAATACTATGGTGGTCATCAATGTGCAAATCTCCCTTGACGGTGAGCTCCATACGGAAGCCGCCGTGAGTGGCGATTTGATCCAGCATGTGATCAAAAAAACCCAGCCCGGTTTCAATTTTATTGCTGCCGGATTCATCAAGGTTTACCTTTACTCGGATGTCGGTTTCCTTGGTGGTACGAACCACTTCGGCGATCCTCGGCCTGGTTGTCAGATCTTTAACGATCTGCTTCCAGTTCATGCTTTTTTCATCAACAGGCTGCGGGTTGTACCGAATACCTCGAATAGCCATATTTTCAGCTAACTGCAGATCCGTTGGGCGGTCACCGATCACTGCTGAGGTTTTGAAATCAACCCGTCCCTGCTGAAGGTAGCCTTTAACAAGGCCAAGTTTAGGTTTACGGCAGGTGCAGTCTTCGTCATCAAAGTGTGGACAAATGAGGACATCGTCAAATTTCACCCCCTGTGATTCGAAGATCTCCATCATCATATTGTGCGGTGCGTCAAAGTCAGCTTGTGGGTAGCTGTCGGTGCCGAGGCCATCTTGGTTGGTGATCATAACCAGCTTATAGCCAGCCTCTTGCAGTTGTAATAGCGCTGGGATCACAAAAGGTTCGAGTTTAAGTTTGTCTAAGCGATCGACCTGAAAATCAATAGGAGGCTCAACAATTAGGGTGCCGTCACGATCGATAAATAAAATCTTTTCCTTGCTCACAGTACTCTTCCTTTATCAGTTAATTCTGGTTCAGTTGCTCGCGGATGAAGGCCAGTGTTTTTTCGCATTCATCGCGGTTGCCGACACTAATCCGGATGCAGTTCTCGACCGGGGAGCGGCGAAGAATGATGCCGTGATCCCATAGTGTATTAAATAGGCCTTCGGCATCCGGAAATTTCACCAGCAGGTAGTTGCCGTAACCATCAAATACCGTTACTCCCTCCAGCATGCTCAACCCGGCTTGTAGGTAGGCACGGTTGGCGCTGAGATCAAGTACCTGAAATTTGGTTTTGGCTAGCCCCGCCGGGGAAAGGGCCTGAACGGCAATATCGGTAACCGGTACTGGCACCGGGTAGGGAGCGATAACTTTGAGCAACAGTTTAATGATTTCTTGATTTGCGAGGGTGAAACCGCAGCGAAGCCCAGCCAGAGCAAAAGCCTTAGACAGCGTACGTAGAATGACCAGGTTCGGATACTGGCTGAGCAGATCAACGGTTGATGCCTCAGGGCAGAAATCGATATAGGCTTCGTCAACCACCACCAAAGCCTTACCGGCTGTCATATCCAGCAACGCTTCTAAATCTCGGCGCTTAATCAGGTTACCGGTCGGGTTGTTCGGGCTACAGACAAAAACCAGCTTCACGGAATCGAGGTTGTCTCGAATGGCCGGTAAATCCAACTGCCAGTCAGCAGTCAGCGGTACCGTTTTGGTGTCAACGTCAAAGGTTTCTGCGCTGATGGCATACATACCGTAAGTCGGCGGACAGTAAAGGATACTGTCTTGCTTCGGTTCGCAAAAAGCACGGATCAATAACTCGATCCCCTCATCGGCGCCGCGAGACGTCAGCACTTGTTCCGCCGATACCCCGGCATAGTCAGCATAGGCTTGAATCAGCTCTTGTGGCTGGCAGGTACTGTAGCGATTGAGGCGGTCACATTTGATATTGTATTCATTGGCAAATGGGGATTCATTGGCATTAAGCCAGATATCACCACTGCCACCGAGACGGCGAGCTGACTGGTAGGGGGTCATTTCTCGAACTTTCTTACGCGCTAGTTTGGTTATTGCCATGATCTAGACCTCCTTTGTCGCAGCCGGATCGGTTTGTTGGGCTTGAAGCTTTTCCATCCGGATTGTGACGGCACGTTTGTGAGCATCAAGTCCTTCAGCTTCGGCCATAGTAACAACCGTCGGGGCCAGTTGCTGTAAGCCTGTAGCGCTCAGTTCCTGGACCGTCATACGTTTGGTAAAGTCAGCCAGTCCCAAGCTGGAATACGTTCGAGTATAGCCGTAAGTCGGCAGTACGTGGTTGGTGCCGGACGCATAATCTCCGACGGATTCCGGAGACCAGTTACCTAAGAAGATTGAACCGGCGTTATCTAGCTGTGATACCAGCTCACGCGGGTTTCTTGTCTGTACTATCAGGTGCTCGGGACCATAGTGGTTGGAGATCGAAACGCACTGGGTAAGGGTATCGGCGACAACCAGCAAACTGGAGCCCAGGGCCTGACGGGCAATATCGGCACGTGGCAGTTCTGCCAGTTGTTTCTGGATAGCATCGGCCACGCGATCGGCAAGGCTTGGCTCAGGCGTAAGCAGAACAACTTGAGAGTCCGGCCCGTGCTCAGCCTGGCTTAACAGATCGGCGGCAATAAAGTCGGGATCGGCGGTGCTATCGGCGATAACCAGTACTTCCGACGGGCCTGCCGGCATGTCGATGGCCGAACCGCGAAAGTCGTTGCTGACCTGACGTTTGGCCTCGGTGACAAAGGCATTGCCAGGGCCGAATATTTTATCGACTTTTAGAACGGATTCCGTGCCATAGGCCATGGCTGCAACGGCCTGGGCTCCACCGACATTATAGATTTCATTGATTCCGCATAACTGGGCAACATACAGGATTTCATCGGCAATCGGCGGTGGTGAACATAACACCACCTGGCGGCAGCCTGCGATTTGTGCCGGTACACCGAGCATCAGTACCGTTGATGGCAGTGGGGCACTTCCGCCTGGGATATAAAGGCCGACAGAGTTAATTGGTCGCGTCACTTGTTCGCAAATGACGCCTGGCTGGGTTTCAACTCGTAGTGTTTCTTGCTTTTGCGCTTTGTGGAAGGTCGCAATATTGTCATAAGCTTGCTGCAATGCCTGCTTCATCTTGTTACTTAGGCGGCTTGATGCAGCTTCCACGTCGTCCTGGCTAACTTTGATGGTGTCAGGACGTACTTTGTCGAACTTCTCGGTCAGCTCCAGGAGCGCATCATCGCCGTTCTGACGGACATTAGCGATCACCTCGGAGACTATCGCCGTAATATTGGCACCTTCGGTAATTGCCGGGCGCTGAAGCAGGGATTCCTGCTGATTTTCGCTTAAGGACTGCCACACAACCGTTTTCATCGCCTTACTCCATCATCTTTTCAATTGGCAGGACAAGGATTGAGCTTGCACCCAGCTCTTTGAGTTGTTCCATGGTTTCCCAAAATAGGTTTTCCGAGCTAACGAGGTGAACGGCAACACGGCTTTTGTCGGCAGCCAGCGGCAGTACTGTCGGGTCTTCAGCACCTGGGAGCAGAGCTGTGATTTTCTCTAGGCACTCTGTTGGAGCGTGAAGCATGATGTACTTTGATTCTTTGGCCTGGATGACGCCCTGCATACGAGTCAGGATACGCTCAATCAGAGCCTGTTTGTCTTCGCTGAATTCACCCGTACGCTGGATGAGTACGGCCTTCGAGCGAAGAATGACCTCGACTTCTTTTAGGCCGTTTGCTTCAAGGGTGGCACCGGTCGAAACGAGATCACAAATAGCATCGGCAAGGCCAGCACGGGGAGCGACCTCTACTGAGCCGTTTAACATACACGGGCTGAACTGCACACCTTGCTCATCCATGTAGCGTTTAACCAGTTGCGGATAGGTTGTTGCGATACGCTTGCCCTGAAGATCTTGTGGTCCGTTGTATTGTTCGTCTTTATCGATGGCAATCGACAGGCGACATCCACCAAAGTCAAGGCGGCGGAGTTTAGTATATTCAGATGGCTCACCAAGTGCGGCACGCTCAAGGCTGACCTCCTCCAGTTCGTTTTCACCAATCACGCCTAAATCGACAACACCATCCATGATCAGCCCCGGAATATCATCATCGCGTACCAGTAACAGGTCGATAGGCATATTTTCCGAGTGCACG
This sequence comes from Photobacterium obscurum, assembly GCF_026191635.1. Lineage (GTDB taxonomy): Bacteria > Pseudomonadota > Gammaproteobacteria > Enterobacterales > Vibrionaceae > Photobacterium > Photobacterium obscurum. The sequence continues at coordinate 401,959 of NZ_JAKRRW010000001.1, read as the reverse complement.
ACCAGACGCTCACCCATTAGATTGAACTTAATGCCGCATCGTTTGAATAGGTCCTGGCATTCTTTGCTCAGACGTCCTTTCTTTTGAATCGCAATTCGTAGTCGTTGTGTCTGCATCGTGATATTCCCTGTATTCGATTTTTATAGCCTGAAAACGAAAAAACCCTCGGAAGTTAATTCTTCCGAGGGTCTAAATTCTGTAATTACTATTGACCACTGGAAGAGTTTTTTATCCGTCTTCCAGAGTGAGGCGTATCCTCCCGAAAGACTAGTCAGGATGATGATGGTGATGTAGGTTTACCATTTTGATACGCATAATTATTTACTCTGTCTAAATCGTTATTAACTCGTTGCTTGCTATTCACACTAACCAAGCTGATTTAATTTTGCAACAGGATTTTTAACGAAATATTCATTTATGAAAATGCGGTAAACGAAATATAGGCAAATTGCTCGGGACTGGTGGCAAACCAAGCACGTGCCCCTGAGTTTTCTGGGGCGGGAAAACTCAGGGGTAACATTTTGTTATCATATTCTTATCCGCTGAACTCATCGAAATTTATGTGGCAAGGAACTAGACATAAATATCAAGGAGGCCTTTGGGTGGCCGTTTTTTGGATTGCTCTTCTGGCGGATCTTTTTTCTCTTCGCTTTTGGCGTCGACTTTTTGCTTTCGTTCAGCAATCAATGATGCCTGAGTGACTTTTTTTAGCTGTTTATGAGCGGTCAACGGCAGATTGTTGTTTGGATTGATCATGTCATTGTCTCGTTGCATAAAAAGGTTTGTGGTTAATTTATCGACAATGAATGCAGCGAGTTGAGTGTTTTTTGTTCACACTGTCCGTATTATTGGGCAGGGTGTGATGCTGTTCCCAAGAGCTGGTTAAGAAAATGAAACAACTTGAGAGCTGGGAGAGTGGGCGCAGAGGAAGGGAAGCCCGATAGTTCGGGCCTCATAAAAGACGGTTATTAACCGCAGCACTTTTTATATTTTTTGCCGCTTCCGCAAGGACAGGGATCGTTTCTTCCTACTTTGTCACTGACGGCTGGAACGGTGGAGACTGAAACCGTAGCTTCTGGCACTTCATTTGGCTGATGGGGGTACTCACCATCAATATAATACCACTGCATTTCGTTGCCCGCGGGCTCGCGCAAGAAGCGTGAACGCTCGTGGAGGCAAAACTCCTCTTCGCCATCTTGGTAATAGGCTTTGAACTCGACAAATCCCTCGCCGTTGTCAGCAATTTCGCTGCTGATCACCTCAAGTCCGAGCCACTGGGAATGGACAGAGTCGGCAATGGCTTCGCGGTACTGTTCTGCCTCGCAGCTCGGGTGATAGGTCGCCACAACGAAGTCAACAAGACCCAGCACATGAGCGCTGTATCGGGCGCGCATCAATTGTTCTGGGTGCTGGGCTCGAGTTGGCACTTGGTGAATCGGCTGGCAGCAGTTTGCCAGCTCTTTTTGGCTTCCGCAGGGGCATAATTGAGTCGGGGTAGGCATGAGTTACTCTGTCGCTGTTTTATCAAAATAAGAGGCCCATTTTAAAGACTCTAGATAAAGATCTGCAACGTTTGATTCTTTGATGCCCAATTGCTGGCTGATTTGGCTGACGTCTTGCCACTGCGCCTTGTCATAGGCCATGCTCAACTTGAGCAGGCTGCCAAGGGTACCCGTTTGATGTACCAGTGCCTGCTGAATTTCGTCACTCAGCGGCAGCACGTTGATTAAATCTTCAATCGGTTGGTCAAGCAATGAGCCCAGGAGTGAAAATAAACCAGTGAGGAATGCTTGGTTGCCGACAACTGGCGGCGTTACTAAAGCACTCAGCTGCTCACAGAAATGAGCGCGTTGTAACGAAAGGCTGTACAGCGCCCGTGGCTTTTTTTCGGTGGCATGTGATGTAGCGACAAAGGTAATAAACCGCCGTAGTTGTTCTTCACCGAGATAGACTAGTGCCTGTTTGAAAGAAGAGATTGGTTTGGCCCGGCTTGATGTCATGTTGTTGACATGGCGAAGCAACTTGTAAGACAAAGAAACATCATTTGCGATGATCGTTTCGACTTTATCAAAGTTAACATTCTCCTGGCTGATCTCCTGATATAGACGTAGTGTCGTCAGGCCACAGGGGGTCAGGGTCTTACGCTGCATCATTTCGGGCAGGCTAAAGAAAAAACCTTGGAACAGGTCAAATCCTGCATCATAGGCTGCGATGAATTCTTCCTGGCTTTCAACTTTTTCGGCAAGAAAAAGGAGCTTATTGGCTTTGTCTTTATGGTGCCGAATGAAAAAGCTGGCTTTGGAAATCGGCGTCGTGCGAATATCAAATTTTATAATGTGGATATAGGGCAGGAAACGATTCCATACGGCGCTGGGAATAAAATCATCCAGGGCCAGGGTGTAACCCTTCTGATTTAACTCAATCACAGCCTCAAGCAGTTCGTCGCTGGGATCGCAGGTTTCCAGTATCTCAATAATGAAGCTTTTTCTGGGAAACATCAGCGGGGTCCGCTGAATCAGGCTGCTATAGGGAAAGTTGACGAAAGCCCTTTTGCCAGCGGTGACTTGTGTGGCACCAGAAGTGAAAAAATTATCAGCTAATAGACGGTTCGTTGCTTGTTCATCACCAATATCCGGAAAGCAGTTACTTGGTCCATCACGAAATAGCAATTCGTATCCAACGGTTGCTTTTTCTCTGTTTAAAACAGGTTGTCGAGCAAGATATGAGTGCATGAAATAAGTTACAAGTTATTGATTTTATGTTCTATACGCTATCTCTGCATTGGAGATAGCCGTTAGTTGTGCCTGAGCTTGAATCCAAGTCGTCACACACATGAAGTATTACAAATACTGATGGTTTCACATAGTGACGCTGATAGCAAATTAAGACAATGACCAAGAACATAGAATCATCCACTTAGTTAATACATAATAGCCTCCTTTTATGAAATATTTGTGCAGTAAATGACGGTGTTTACAGTCATACAAGCTGGATTGCTTGTAGGTGGAGGCGTTTTTATTGCCATGTTATTGAACGCATGGCGTAAAAACCGTACGCAGGAAGCGCAAACTAAAATTATTCCTATCGGCTTTATTGGTGGCTTTGCCAATTTTTGCGATACCCTCGGGGTAGGTAGCTTTGCAATAAAGACTGCAGGGTATAAACAATTTAAGTTGGTCGACGACAAACTGCTTCCGGGAACGTTGAATTGTCAGGCGGTGATGGCAACGGTGGCGCAGTCATTGATTTTCTTAACTGCCGTGGATGTCGATGCTACCACCCTGGTGAGTATGGTGCTGGCAGCCTGCCTGGGGGCGACGGTGGGGGCCCGGCTTGTTTCGGGCTGGGATCGTCAGCTGATTCGACTGGTGATGTGCGTTGCACTGTTGGTTGTTGCCAGTTTAATGCTGGCCGGTCAATTGGAGCTGTTTCCGCTCGGCGGCTTGGCTCTGGGCTTAAGTGGCTGGAAGCTGGGGGTGGCCATTGTCGGGAATTTCCTGTTTGGTGCTTTGATGACCGTCGGTATTGGCCTTTATGCGCCTTGTATGACTATGGTGTACCTACTGGGGATGCATCCGCTGGCGGCTTTCCCGATCATGATGTGTTCTTGTGCATTCTTGAGTTTTTTCTCTGCAGGCAGCTTCATTCGCTTGAACCGTATCAATAGCCGTGCAGCATTGATTGTTGCAATCACCGGCCCTATCGGAGTTGTTATTGCGGCTTATCTGGTGAAGTCGTTGGATCTGCAGTTATTGGCTTGGCTGGTAATTGGAGTGGTGCTGTATACTTCGCTGACCATGTATCGCTCTTGGGCAAGTGAGCGGGTCGAGCCGCAGCCTGCCGAAGTGCTCTCCTAACAAGTAAGCTATGAAAAAGAAAAGGTACGCCATGGCGTACCTTTCTTGTATTTACCTGGCTAGCGAGCAAACTCTCTCGTTTCCAGCCGACAGCCCTCCGGCGTGCAGACCAATACCGACCCATGATCGTACCAATCACCGAGTACCGTTCGCCGCGCGGGCTGATTGTCGACAGTGAGGCTGTGCACATCAGGGCGGTGAGTATGACCGTGGATCATCGCCTTCACCTGATATTGCGACATGACTTTTACCACCTCATCAGGGGTGACGTCCATCACATCCTGCTGCTTCACCTGGTTGGTTGCGCTGCTGTTACTGCGAAGCTTGTTGCCGATTTTCTGGCGGTAAGCTAACGACAGGCGGAAGAAAAGCCATTGAATAAACTTATTGTGTACTTTTTTTCGGTAGCGCTGATAGGCTTCGTCTAAGGTACACAGGGTATCACCATGAAGGATAAGTGTTGGCGTGCCGTAAATATCAACCACAGTGTGTTCCGGTAATAGCTGAACACCGGTTTCTTTACTAAAGCGGTTGCCAACCAAAAAGTCACGGTTACCGTGAATGAAATAGCAGGGAGTGCCTGAATCCGTCAGTTGTTTAAAGGCCGATTTGATTTGCTGGTGGAACGGAGAGTCATCATCGTCACCAATCCACATTTCAAATAGGTCACCCAGAACATATAACGCATCAATCCCCTTGGTTTCTTCTTTCATAAAAGTCAGAAAACAATCGGTGATGTCAGTTCGTTCGGCACTCAGGTGTAGATCAGAAATAAACAGTATTGTCATAAGGAAGGGAGGGCGGCCGTCAGACCACCCTGAGAGTATGAATTACTCTTCGATAGTTACGCTGTTGATAACAACTTCTTCAACAGGTACGTCTTGGTGAACGTAACCCCAGTTGCCAGTAGAAACAGCTTTGATTTTGTTTACAACGTCCATACCTTCAACCACTTCTGCAAATACGCAGTAGCCCCAGCCATCAGGTGTCTCTGATTTGAAATCCAGGAATTTGTTGTCGTTAACATTGATGAAGAACTGAGAACTTGCAGAATGCGGTTCCATTGTACGAGCCATTGCAAGTGTGCCCACTTTGTTGCTTAGGCCGTTGTTCGCTTCATTTTTGATTGGCGCACGGGTTTCTTTCTCTTCCATACCAGAAGCCATACCACCACCCTGGATCATGAAACCATCGATTACACGGTGGAATAGTGTGCCGTTGTAGAAATCGTCACGGCAGTACTGCAGGAAGTTTGCACACGTTTCAGGCGCTTTTTCTGTGTTTAGCTGAATTTTGATGTCACCAAAAGTAGTGTGAAGCGTTACCATGAGCTTGTCCTTTAATGGATGTATTTTGCTTTAAATACTGAATTTTATATGACTAAGGAAAGGCGTCAACATGATCTCTCATCATTATCCGCGGAAGATGAAATAAGGCTATTATTTAACCTGTTCCGATGCCAAATCCACAAAAATTCGGTCTGGTATAACTATAGGTGAACGATACAGATTTGGTACTACCCCGGAAATTCACGGATCTGGCAGGTTAGGGGGCTCATCATTCAATGTAGTTTTCACTGTTTTAACAGCCGGAAACCGTGGTCTAAGCGCATTTTTTCTTGCCTTCATTTGTCATAAGAGGTGTAATTACTCCTCTTAAGTAACCCCATAAAATGAGTAACTACGAGACATGTTAAAGATCTATAACTCGCTCACTAGACAGAAAGAGGAATTTACACCCATCCAGCCTGGCAAAGTAGGCATGTACGTCTGTGGGGTTACCATTTACGATTTATGTCACATCGGCCATGGCCGTACCTTCGTGTCGTTCGATGTGGTTTCTCGCTATCTGCGTTATTCGGGTTACGATCTGACATTTGTTCGCAACATCACAGATATCGACGATAAGATCATTAAGCGTGCAGCTGAGAACGGCGAAAGCTGTGACTCGCTGACAGAGCGTCTGATCGGCGAGATGCATGCGGACTTTGATGCGCTGGGTATGAAGCGTCCTGATATCGAGCCACGTGCAACAGACTTCATTGCCGAAATCATTGCAATGTGTGAGCGCTTGATTGAACGTGGTTTTGCATATGTTGCCGATAACGGTGATGTGATGTTCGAAGTTAGTAAATTCGATGAATACGGTAAGTTGTCGAAGCAAGACCTAGAACAACTGCAGGCCGGTGCGCGTGTTGATATCGAGACGGCTAAACGTAGCCCGCTGGACTTTGTGCTGTGGAAAATGTCTAAGCCTGGTGAGCCGACATGGGAATCACCATGGGGTGCAGGTCGTCCGGGCTGGCACATCGAATGTTCAGCGATGAACTCGGCGATCCTGGGTGATCACTTCGATATTCACGGCGGTGGTTCCGATCTACAGTTCCCGCACCATGAAAATGAAATTGCTCAGTCATGCTGCGCGACGGGTTCCCAGTATGTAAATACCTGGATGCACAGCGGCATGGTGATGGTTGATCGCGAGAAGATGTCCAAATCACTGGGTAACTTCTTCACGATCCGTGACGTACTTGGCTACTACGATGCTGAAACGGTGCGTTACTTCCTAATGTCTGGCCACTACCGCAGTCAGCTGAACTATAGCGAAGATAATCTGAAGCAGGCGCGTTCTGCACTTGAGCGTCTATATACATCACTACGTGGTCTTGATGTCCAAGTTGCGGCAGAAGGCGGCGAAGAATTTGTTGCTCGCTTTAAAGAAGCGATGGATGACGATTTCAACACGCCGGAAGCTTATTCTGTGCTGTTTGACATGGCTCGTGAAATCAACCGACTGAAAACAGACGATGTTGCTGCGGCCTCTGCACTTGGTGCGCGCATGCGTGAACTGGCAGATATCCTTGGCCTGCTATCTCAAGAGCCTGAAGCCTTCCTGCAAGGTGGTGCCGGCGAGAGCGATGATGTTGCTGAAATCGAGGCCCTGATCCAGCAGCGCTTGGATGCGCGTGCTGCAAAAGATTGGGCGGCAGCCGATGCGGCTCGTGACAAGCTGCTGGCGATGGATATTATCCTTGAAGATGGTCCTCAGGGAACCACTTGGCGCCGTAAGTAATCAACTAAACAGCAGTTTAAAACCGCTATTTAGAACCGGAGCCTAGGCTCCGGTTTTTTTATGTGCGGATGCTCAATTTGTTTCATGATTTGCGAAACAGTATTACCAAACTGAACAATTATCTGAGTCTTTTCAATCTCACGGATAGACCAGATCATTATTCAGTTTGGTATTAGCAAAAAAAAAGCCAGTCAGCTATCTGACTGGCTTTTTAATATGCTGGATTCAGGTTTTATTTGCTGATTCTCACATCAACCCGGTTCCATTCATTGATGATTGATGTTTCTTCCAAGCCATCTTCTGAGCAGTCATCGTAAATTTTACCATTCATTCTGCTTCCCTCGTAGCAGCCGCCTTTGGCTGTCGGTTTGAATGGCCTCTCTGATTGGCGGTACACCACGAACGGGGTGACAGCCTGCCAGTTGCCGGGTGTGAGGTATTGGTCATTGACAACAGTGAAGGTCAGAAAACGGTTGGTATCTTCGCCGCCACAACTGGTGTAATCGCCCATAGCGACAGGCTCGGCTGTACCATTTGATACCGTAGTTCGATTGTATTTATCCGGACAGCCGTCAAAACGCTGCACATAGAGCATGACCTGTTTGCGGTTATGGTATGTGTCTTCTTCCCCTTCGGGGATCATCGCGATAATCAAGTTGACCCCGGCACCCAACTCGTTTAATTGCTTGTCGGTAGCCGCTCCAACTCTGGTTCCGACGAAGTTGATTTTCGTCTCTTTTAGGCTTCGGAAACGATAATCGTCAGCAGTGCTGTTCAGGCGGCTGTCAAAAATGCTGCCGGTTTGGTCGATCGTGATGTCCTTGTGCGAAACGTTTTCTCCCGGCGCCTTGATGATTACGTTCTGTACTGCCGCAGCGGGCAGCGGTTCGTAATTCTGATTGCCGTCCTCTTCGCTGATTCGGACTATTGCCTTTGATTGAGCTTTATTTTCAGTAAAACCAAGCAGTGTCAGCTTACCGCTGTTGGGATCGACAATGAGCAGATCATTGTCTTGAGCGGACACTGAAAATACCCGCTGACCGATTGCAGGCGTGCCGAGCTCCAGCTGATAAGTTTTCAACGGAGAATATTCAATCTCGATAGGCTTAGTCTCAATGCCCGGATGTGGCGCTTTAGCGATTGTACCTTTGATAGTCAGCTCTGCCTGCCGGTAGTTGCGCGATACGGCGGTTACTTTCAGGCTGTATTCACCGGCAGACTGGATTTCAAGCTCACCAGTTGTGGTATTGATCAGCTTGACTGGCTCGCCCGTACTGGTCGTGAGCTCGAAAGTTGTTGTCATGTCATCGGTCAGATCGGTGAAGGCCGGAGTGAGGCGCTTGCCTGGTTCGAAGACTTCATCCTTAGGGTAGGAAACATTGAGCGTGTTGAGTGCAGGCTTGACTGTTACGTTGAAGTAGGCGGTTGCCGCTTGATATTGCTCGTTGCCGCTGTCGGTCACCTTGATACGGGTGGTACCGGCATTGAGAGTCTGCATAGGCCCACTGTCGGCGCTGAGCCTGACAACATCTGTGTTGGCATTTTCAGCAATTTCATATGTCAGCTCTCCGTGGCTGCCAGTGATGGTAGGCAGCTTGATTGAGCCGCTACCAAATGTTCCCCAGACATCCCCTGATGTTTTCAGCGTCGTGCCGGCCTGGTTAATGATCACTGGTAGGGTCTTGACTTCGGAAGCCAAGTAGTTGTCGCTCTGCTGGCTATAGAGAGTGAAGTCGGTCGAGCCAGGTTTTAGCGGTTTGATACAGCGTTTTTCCTGGTTGAACTCGGCTACATCCGGATTACTGTTGGATGATACGGTAATTTCTCCTTCTGCTCCGTCAATATAGTTATCGATAGCAAAGCAGTTGTCGCTGTAGTCGGTAGTTAGTCCGCTCACTGTCATGTCCGGATGGATGGCACGGGCAATCTCCAGTACCACAGCGGCTGCCGAAGACTGATGGTAGTGCTGGCCGCCAGAGTCTGTAACACTCAGGTTCGTTGTCCCCGCTTTGATTACGGTAACGCTTTTCTCGTCGTCTGAAATCGCAACATTTGCCGAGGTACTGGTGATCGACAGATCGCCGTACTGCCCTGTGATATGGGGAGTAATGGTGAGATCCTTGCTGTAGGTGCGCTGGATGACCGTCTTCGCTTTCAGGCCAGGATGCTCACCTTTCTCTACTATAAGGCTAAAGCGGTAATTTGAAGGATAGTAGTTCGGGTTGCTGTCGTCGATGGCATTGATAGAGACAGAGCCGACACCGATGATTTTAGGGTAGCCTGATGTCTTGTCGATGGTGACGACATCCCCTTCGTTGACTAATTCAAATCGGGGCTTGCCAATCAGGTGACTGACGTTAGGCTGGATGATTTTACCTGGCACATAAGGGAAAGTCTGGCTTTCAACCTCAATGGCCATGCGTTGACCTTTGGTGATAGTGACATCAAAGTAAGCTGTCTGCGATGCGCGATCGTAGTGATCATTGTAGGTTGCCGTTACTTCGATCACGGTTTTACCCACTTTTTTGACCGTCATCTGGCCGGTGTTTTCATCGATGCTCAGTACATCAGGGGCGGAGTTGGAATAAATGTTATAGCGGTACTCGGCGCCTTCGTCCCCGCTGACACGCCATGGCTCCAGCAGAAGGCCCGGTGAGTAGGAGGTAGACAGCGGGGCAAAGCTTAATGTTGACGCATTGATCGCCTTGATGGTCACTTTCGCTTCCGTTGTTGCGGGTGCAAATTTATCGTTACCTTCATCGGTAATGATAACAGTAGCAGTACCGACAGCGAGAGGGGTGAGTTGACCTGTTTTATGGTCAATTTCTAATAGGTGGCGGCTGTCGTCGGAAACGGTATAAGTGGCCTTGCCTTTGTTATTACGGGCGGTGATAAAAGCTTTATCGCTGGTTTCAATCGCGATTTCTTTATTTTGGGCCTCAAGAGAGTGGTTGATTCCTTTGTCGACCATGACGGTAAACGTGGCCTCAGAATTTTCATATACCGTGCTGGTGTCTGTGACTCTGACTGTTAGTGTACCAGGCTTGAATACGGTGATTTCGCCACTTGCCGGGTTAATCGATGCCATGCCTTGCGGTTCGCTGTCGATGATAGTGAACTCGGTTGTTCCTATACGGTGATCAAGCTTGGGGTTGACTCTCTGCCAGTCATGGTCTTTCTCATAGTAGGTTGTGCTGATATCTTCGGCTTCAAGGGCGTGGCGCTGAAGTTTGCCGGGTTTAGCTGTTGGAGTATGAGAGCTTTCTGAGCTCCCACTACCACCGCCGCCGCAACCAGATAGGATGAGTGATGTGCCGACAAGGATAGCCAGAATATTTTTTTTATAGTTCATGCGTAGACTCTTTATAGCAGCAACAAGAGACTCATCCTTGAAAAAACACTTGTTGTACGGTGTATTATTAAGCGATTGCGATTTTAGAGTATTAAATCTACGAATACAATGGTGTTTTTTCCTCCGTTTGGTGGTTTTTTTATATTACAAACCAGGCTTTGGCTGCTTAAGGCCTGTTGCCCGGATCAGGCTATCTGTCATTAGGCTTACTTGATGAGCTTATATGGGAAGGTATGTTTCGTATGAATGTTGAAAGTGGAATTTATGTCACCACTCGAAATGAAAATGTTCAAATTCGAGCGTTTGCGATCACGATTAGAGCAAAAGATCTAAATAGAGTGTTCAATAACCATTATTATGCTTCTCGACGTATAACTCAGGTGTGCTTTGTTCCCCCCCCATTGAAAAGCACACATTGTTAAGGATGATAATAATGAAAAAAATATGGCTTGCCGCTGCAATTGGCAGCACCTTGCTTGCATCTCCAACCTTCGCTGAACCTGCCCCTGACTCCGATAAAATTGTGGTCGCGCATCGCGGCGCCTCTGGCTATTTGCCAGAACATACGCTGCCGGCCAAGGCGATGGCTTATGCCATGAAGCCGGATTACATTGAGCAGGATGTGGTGATGACCAAAGACGACAAGTTAGTGGTACTTCATGATCACTACCTTGATCGCGTAACCAATGTGGCACAGGTGTTCCCGGATCGTGCTCGCAAGGATGGTCGTTATTACGCCATTGATTTTACTTTGGCTGAAATCAAGCAACTTAGCGTAACGGAAGGCTTTAACATTAAGGATGGCAAGCAAGTTCAGGGTTTCCCTGAGCGCTATCCAATGTGGCAGTCTGATTTTAAAGTGCCGACTTTCGAAGAGGAAATTGAAATGATCCAGGGCTTGAACAAGTCACTGGGTTATGACATCGGTATTTATCCTGAAATTAAAGCGCCTTGGTTCCACCGCCATGAAGGCAAGGACATTAGTAAAGCCGTGCTGAAAGTACTCAAGGAGTACGGTTATACCGAAAAAGCAAGCAACGTCTATCTTCAGACTTTCGATTTCAATGAGCTAAAGCGTATTCATGACGAACTAATGCCCGCGATGGGGATGGATGTGAAGTTGGTTCAGCTATTGGCATACACCGACTGGAACGAAACCATGGTTTACGACAGTAAGGGACAGGCTCAGCCATATAGCTATGATTGGATGTTTGCCAAAGGTGGGATGGAAAAAGTCGCGCAATACGCCGATGGTGTTGGCCCGTGGAAACCAATGGTGGTGTCTGATAAGTCAACCAAAGGGAATATCAAGCTAACAGGCTTGGTGAAAGCGGCTCACCAGCAAGGCATGCAAGTACACCCTTACACTTTCCGCGCAGATACTGGCCGCATTCCAGCTTACGCCAATGATTTTAGCGACATGCTAGATATTTTCTATAACACAGCCAATGTCGATGGAGTCTTTACTGACTTCCCTGATCGAGCGGTAAGTTTCCTGTCATCAGAAAAAACACAATAAAAATATGACTGGCAATAGCGCCAGTTGGCTAGGTAAAGCGGCACAATTATTTGTGCCGCTTTTTTTCTGCGATAAATTTGTAGTTAGCTTCTGATTCTGTTCTGAATCAAACCTTTTCTGGCAATTCCGCACCGCAATGCCTACAAAAATTGGCATCGGTCTCATGACCGCCTGTGGCGCAGTTGATGCAGCGCAACAGCTCACGCTGTATCTTCATTTCCTGACTTATTTCAGCGGTAATAATCCCTGTGGGCACCGCAAGAATAGAGTAGCCCAACAGCATCGTAAATGCCGCCAGCGCCTTGCCAAGATCTGTTTGAGGTATGATGTCGCCATATCCGACCGTAGTGATAGTAACAATTGCCCAGTAGATACTTTTCGGAATACTGGTAAAGCCGTTTCCTGGTCCTTCGATGACAAACAGCAGAGAGCCCAATACAGTGACGAGGATTGCTACCGTACTGAAGAAAACAAGAATCTTGCGTTGTGCCATTAGCAGCGAGCGGAGCAGGATATTGGAATCTTTAAGGAAGCGTGTGAGTTTCAGCACCCGGAAAATACGCATGACCCGGATCAGGCGGACAATTAGCAGGTAATTTGAGCCGGGGAATAAAAAGGCAATAAAGCTAGGCAATATGGCGATAAGGTCGATAACACCATAAAAGCTGCGTGCATAGGCCCAAGGCTTGGGCGAGCAATAGAGTCGCAGTATGTACTCGATGGTGAACAGGATAGTAAATACCCACTCCATGACAAACAGCAGGTTGGAGTATTGGGTTTCAACATCTCTTACCGATGACAGAATCAGTACCAGCTCTGAGCATAAGATGGTGATAATCAAGACGATATCAAAATACTGTCCTGCTTTGGTCTGAGTGCCAAATATCACCTGATACAGTTTTTGCCGTGTATTGAGCGTAACCATAAATTCCTGAATTACAAGGTTGACGAATAACCTGAAGGATAATGAACAATAGGAGGGGATGCCAGTGGAAGCTAGTCAGTACCTCTTCATATTGACGTGAAGAGGTACTTTTATGGTTATGTCGAACTATTTCAGTGGATTATTGGAGGATTAGGCCAGGCCGGGAAACAATGCGCGAAGGCCATTGGCAATAAACTCGATGCCTAAGGCTGCCAGGATCAGGCCCATAATACGGGTAATGACGTTGATGCCGGTCTGGCCAAGAAAGCGCACGATGATTGGCGCTGCTCGGAATAACATCCAACAGCAAAAGGCAAATGCAAGGATCGTAGCTGCAATTCCCAGAGTGCTGGCCATTCCCGGATAGCGGGAGCCGTAGACAATGGTCGAGCTGATCGCACCTGGGCCAGCCATTAGTGGCATTGCTAGCGGAACAACACCAATTTGTTCGCGGCTGATCGATTCGGATTTTTCCTGCTTGTTCTGTTTATCTTCACCCAGCTTACCGCTCATCATCGAGAAGGCGATCGTCAGCAGCAGCAAACCACCTGCGACGCGGAATGAATCAAGCGAAATACTGAATATATCCAGCAGGAATTGTCCGGCCAATAGCGAGACGGTCAAAATAACGGCGACAGCAATATTCGCAGTATAGGCTGTCTTGTTCCTTTCCTCGGCATTCATATGGCCGGTGAGGGAAACAAAGATTGGCATGATACCGACAGGGTTGACGGCAGCGATCAGGCCGACAAAAAATTGTAAGAAAATGGCAAGTTCAAGTGTTTGCATTGCGGGGTCATCTAACAAACGTGAAAAACAAGAAGCTAACTTCCTCCTCATAAACAGGTAGCCACAGGTACTAGGTATAACGAAAATGTTTCTGGTGAGTTGTCAGTTATAGACGCCTGGTGAAACTTTCGTTATATGTACAGTGAAGCATTTATTAATGTAACTGCCTGTTATTCGGCGCTACTTTAAGCTAAAGAAAAGCGTTTAACCAATGATAAATTGTTATATCTACTGTTATTAATAATTATCGGTGAATTGTATGTTATTGCACTGTAAAGCCACAGGGCTTTGTATTACGCTTATTGGGTAATTGCTGTGCCACAAACTATGCAACAGAACTGATTTTTCTTGTGATAACAGTCACAGTTCACGCCAAATATGATCAAAAATGTAGGTTTGTTACGTAATATTCGTTGCCAGAAAATGCTTATGAAACTCGATCTCGCTTAAAGTGCAAGCGTGCTGCTCGCAGAATGCACGATTAAATCTTTGATTTTACATGAGAGAGATCTGATTTTGACAAAAAGTACTCCTATAGGGTTACAAGTGATCTAAATCAATTTTTTTCAGGGTGTGAAATAATATAATCAGTTTTGAAAGCAATTTACTAAGTGTGTGTGTTGTCGGGATGTAAAGAGAGGGTGTGCTTTATACCGGTAACCGAAAGGATTTAAGACGTATCCTTACTAAAAAGTTTTCAATATTAAGTTAGGAGTTAACTATGCCTGTAACAAATATGGCTGAACTAGATGCAATGATTGCTCGCGTCAAAGCTGCTCAGAAAGAGTTTGCGACTTTCTCTCAGGAGCAAGTTGACAAAATCTTCCGTGCTGCTTCTCTAGCTGCGAACAATGCGCGTATCCCTCTAGCTCAACAAGCTGTAGCTGAATCTGGTATGGGTATTGTTGAAGATAAGGTTATTAAAAACCACTTCGCTTCAGAATTTATCTACAACAAATACAAAGACGAACAAACTTGCGGTATTTTGGAAGAGAACGAAGAGTTCGGTACCATGACTATCGCAGAGCCAGTAGGTATTATTTGCGGCATCGTACCAACTACGAACCCAACATCTACTGCAATCTTCAAATCTCTTATTTCTCTTAAAACACGTAACGCGATCATCTTCTCGCCGCACCCACGTGCTAAAAACTCAACTAACGACGCTGCTAAGCTAGTTCTTGATGCTGCAATCGCTGCTGGTGCACCAAAAGACATCATCGGTTGGATTGACCAGCCTTCTGTTGAGCTTTCAAATGCCCTAATGAAGCACGATGACATCAACCTTATCCTTGCGACTGGTGGTCCGGGTATGGTTAAAGCGGCTTACTCTTCAGGTAAACCAGCTATCGGTGTTGGTGCGGGTAACGTTCCTGTTGTTATCGATGAAACAGCTGACGTTAAGCGTGCGGTAGCATCTGTACTTATGTCTAAAACATTCGATAACGGTGTAGTGTGTGCTTCTGAGCAGGCAGTTATCGTAATGGACGAAGTGTATGACGAAGTGAAAGAGCGTTTTGCCTCTCACAACGGTTATGTACTAACTAAGTCTGAAGCTGAGAAAGTACGTAAAGTACTGCTTATCAACGGTAACCTAAACGCAGATATCGTTGGTCAGCCAGCAACTAAGATTGCTGAAATGGCTGGCGTTAAAGTACCTGCTGATACCAAGATCCTTATCGGTGAAGGTGTTGAGGTTAAGTACGAAGATGAGTTTGCTCACGAGAAACTGTCTCCAACACTGGGTATGTTCCGCGCGTCTTCTTTCGAGAACGCAGTAGAGCAAGCGGTAACAATGGTAGAGATTGGCGGTATCGGTCACACATCTGGCCTGTACACAAACCAAGACGTAAACCAGGACCGTATCAAGTACTTCGGTGACAAGCTGAAAACTGCACGTATTCTTGTAAACATCCCGACTACTCACGGTGGTATCGGTGACCTTTACAACTTCAACGTAGCACCTTCTCTAACTCTTGGTTGTGGTTCATGGGGTGGTAACTCTATCTCTGAGAACGTAGGTCCTAAGCACCTTATCAACAAGAAGACAGTAGCGAAGCGAGCTGAGAATATGTTGTGGCACAAACTACCTAAATCTATCTACTTCCGTCGTGGTAGCCTTCCAATCGCAATGAGCGACCTAGAAGGTAAGAAGCGTGCATTCCTAGTTACTGACCGTTTCCTATTCAACAACGGTTACGCTGATGACGTAGTTAAACTACTTAAAGCTCAAGGTATCGAAGTTCAAACTTTCTTCGACGTAGAAGCGGATCCAACGCTATCTGTTGTTGAGAAAGGTGCTGAAGCGATGAAGAGCTTCCAGCCTGACGTAATTCTTGCTCTTGGTGGTGGTTCTCCAATGGATGCCGCGAAGATCATGTGGGTAATGTACGAGCACCCAGAAACAGCATTTGAAGAACTGGCAATGCGCTTTATGGACATCCGTAAGCGTATCTACAAGTTCCCTAAAATGGGTCAGAAAGCTGAGCTGGTATGTATCACTACTACATCTGGTACAGGTTCTGAAGTTACTCCTTTCGCGGTTGTTACCGACGACAAGACTGGTGCTAAGTACCCACTAGCTGACTACGAGCTAACACCACAAATGGCTATCGTTGATGCGAACCTGGTTATGAACATGCCTAAGTCGCTAACAGCATTCGGTGGTTACGATGCAGTAACTCACGCACTAGAAGCTTACGTTTCTGTTCTTGCTAACGAATACTCTGACGGTCAGGCTCTTCAGGCACTTAAGATGCTTAAAGAATACCTACCTTCAAGCTATGCGAATGGTGCTAACGACCCAATCGCTCGTGAGAAAGTACACAACGCTGCAACTATCGCGGGTATCGCGTTTGCGAATGCCTTCCTGGGTGTGTGTCACTCAATGGCTCACAAGATTGGTGCTGAGTTCCACCTACCACACGGTCTGGCGAACGCACTACTAATCTCTAACGTTGTACGTTACAACGCTAACGATAACCCAACTAAGCAGACTGCATTCTCTCAGTACGACCGTCCTCAGGCACGTCGTCGTTACGCTGAAGTTGCTGACCACCTAGGCCTAAGCCAAGCTGGTGACCGTACTGCTCAGAAGATTGAGCGTCTACTAACATGGCTAGACGAGCTGAAGGGCGACCTAGATATCCCACTGTCAATCCAGGCAGCAGGTGTTCCTGAGTCTGACTTCCTAGCGAAACTAGACGAGCTATCAGTAGAAGCGTTCGATGACCAGTGTACTGGTGCGAACCCTCGCTACCCACTAATCAGCGAGCTGAAAGAAGTACTGACAGCGGCTTACTACGGTAAAGCTTACGTTGAAGGTGAGACTTTCGAAGGTACAACGGTTATCAAGAAGTCTGAGAAAAACTCAGTAGCTGCTGAAAAGCCAGCTAAAGCGAAAAAAGAAAAAGCTGAAGCATAATTACTTGTTATAGCTAGCGCACTTTTAAGCCCGCCATCTTGGCGGGCTTTTTCATGTTTGGTTTCTAGAACCTAGAATCCAAGAACTCCCCCCTGCACTTACCCCACCTCCGCCTCTATCATGCGGCCATTAAAATAGTCATTGGCAACGATATACTCGGCACTTCTGACAATTTCATATTGAAGGGGCTGACTGAGTAATTTGTTCTGCGGGGAACCGCTTTCATGCTCAAAGCTTAACGGTACGACGCCTCCGACCCGAATGTTAAACTCGGCTAGCTCTTTGGCCCAACTTTGGGTCAGCCCCGAGATCATAGCCTTTGAGCCGCTGTTGATCGGCTGGTGAGTGTTAATCAGATTCGCTGCCAAGTTGACAATGACGCCTTCGCAATGATGTTCCCGCATGTAATTGGCTGCCTGTTTGCCAAAAATAAAGAAGGGGGTTGCACCTTCTGACATGGAGCGGCAGAACTGATCGACGGAAGCTGGGCTAAACAAGGTGGGCAGATCAGAGCCGAGCCAATAGTTGATGAGTACATCAATTGTTCCAAAGCACTGGTGGACCTGATTGATCAAACTGGCAATGGATGCTTCATCTTGGTTTTCAAGCAAGAAGGGGTGAGAGTCCCCGCCCGCTGCCAGGCAGGCCTGTTGTGTTTGCTGCAAGCGGTCAGCTTCGATATCAACAAGAGCCAGCTTGGCCCCTAGCGATGCGAAGTGGAGTGAAATCGCTTTGCCCATTGGGCTGCCAGCGGCAGTTATTACAATGACAGAGTGCGCGATATTCATGACTCGTTCTTCCCCCGTTTGTAGCGGATGGTGCGCTGCCTGATAGTCGTTTCTGGATTCTTTGAAAGTAAAAGTATCGTTATTTGGTCTTGTTAGGTTGTCGCGTTATTTATTGCCAAATTCATTTAATCTCAAAGGTACGCACCTAGCCGATAAATCGATCATCAAGTAAACGAAATAGATATTTTAATAGTGAAGCCTTGGGCTTGGATTAACTGTGAAAAAGCGCCCAATTTGCTTCAAATCGTCACTAAATGTTAGTGAATTGTGAGCAGTGTGCTGCTGACAAATAACAAAGCTATGATGGTTGTCACGAAATATCGAATACTGTAATCGGTGAGAAGTTAACTCTGTATATCAAATTGAATTAATTAGGCGGTTTGATACATCTCGGCAAAGCGCTTTGCATGGACTAGTGACAGGTATAAATCCTGCGGGGAGGCTTGAATGGTTGCATCTTCCTTCGGCGGTAGCATACGGCGTTCATGACCGGAAAGGTTGTGGTAAAGATCCTCGGGCATGCCTTTGGTACCTTGTGGCGGGAAGGTAAGTGCCGTTGGCTGTAGCCCATGGAGCAGGCGAACATCAGCAAGGCCACTATCATGAAAAACTTCGGCCTGTGCAGCACCATTTTCGTAGCACTGTTCGGTAGTGGTCAGGGGCTGTGGTTCTTGTAGCTCGAAATACGCTCGGAGCTCCGCTTCGGTTTTGCCTGGCTTTGGCAGGGCGTCGACCGGAATGGTTTCCAGGTGATCCGGAGACAGCATCGCGAGCATTAATGCAAAGTCAGCCCGGCGTCCGCCTTCAACCGCGTGGTTGAGGTGATCACCTAGCTGCACTTCATTAATCAGTCGCGCTTTGTCTAAGGTATGGATCTGCATTTGCATCTGGAAAAGAGGCTCTGGCTATTGGTACCTCTTTATCGGATCTAACTGCTAGAACTTTAGCAATTTTTTGCGAAGTTATATGAGGTTTTTAATAGCCAGGCGCATTCTTCGTAGTGCTTCATTCAGTGTCTTGCTGCAACAGGCAAAATTTAATCGGACAAAGCGGGCGTTACCAAAGTCTGCACCGGGAGAGAGTCCGACACCGGCTTGCTCAAAGAATTTATACGGACTCGCCACGGGAAGTGCTGATGCGTCAATCCAGGCTAAGTAGGTTGCTTCGATATGGTGGAGCTTGAGGAACGGCATGGCATTGACTTCTGACTCCAGCTTATCTCTTTGCTGGCGGAGAAAGGCCAATTGCTGGTCGAGCCAAGGCTGCCCGCTCTCATAGGCTGCCTGGGCGGCAGTATAGGCCAGCACGTTAACATCAGGTACGATTCCAGCTTTGCTCTTGATAAACCGACGGCGTAATACCGGGTTAGGAATGATCGCCATAGAAGCCCCAAGACCTGCGATGTTGAAGGTTTTGCTGGGAGCGATAAGGGTAACAGAGCGTTGTGCGGCACTGTTGTTCAGGCTGGCAAACGGAATGTGACGTGCGTTTTTATCCAGAATTAAATCACAGTGAATTTCATCGGAACAGATATATAAGTCATGCTTCTCGGCAAAGGCGAGCAAGGCGGTTAGCTCGTCATGACGATAGACCGTACCTCCCGGATTAAGGGGATTACAGAACAGCAGTAGCTTGGTTTCGGGGGAGATTTCGGCTTGTTCGAGATCTATCAGCCAGCGGTTGTCTTGCAGTGAAACGGGGGCAATCTTGAGTGTCCGGTTGGCTAGTTTGACAGACGAGGTGAAAGGCGGATAGATGGGCTTGGGGCTGAGAACGGCCTGATTTTCGTCGGTGAGGGCTCGGACGGCCAAATTGAGCCCGCAAACAAGGCCGGGTAAATAGACTATCCAGTCAGGTTCAATGTTCCAGTCATAACGCTGCTGCATCCGTTCAACCAGCAGTTCAGCCAATCTTGGCGGCGGATGGCCATAACCAAAGATACCGTGATCAACATGCTGGTGCAGGGCTTCAGTGATGACATCAGGTACTTTGAAGTCACTGTCAGCTACCCACATCGGCAGAATATCCCTGCCTTGGTATTTGTTCCATTTAATGCTGTTGCTATGGGTGCGATCGGTGTGTTGTTCAAATAGCGGGTGAGGGGAGTGCACAGTCATTTTGATTCCATTCAGGTGATGAGGCCAGACAATTATTCAGTTTGGTATCACTATTTATAGCATGCATAAAAAAGCCCTGACACTGCTGTCAGGGCTTTTTACTGTACTGGAGCTAGAACGAAGACTTTACGCCAAATTGTTTGGCAGCATAAGCCACCCGCTCTGCTGGAGTCGGTAGTGTGTTAGGGGTGCCAAGGTTCTCGATATGATGCAAACGGGGCAAGAGCCCAGCTCCGTTGGCTGTCTGTATCGCTAAGCCTGGGCGGGCATTAAGCTCAAGTACCATTGGGCCTTTTTCTCGATCCAGGACCATATCAGTCCCCATATAGCCAAGCCCTGCCATTTCCCAGGCACTTGAAGCAAGCGTCAGCAGGCGGTGCCAGTTCGGCACGGCAAGCTCGCTAAGCAGCCTGCCGGTGTCAGGGTGGCGTTCAACCGGTTGGTCAAATTGTACTGCGCGAATGGCTTTACCGGTTGCAATATCTATCCCGACGCCCACAGCCCCCTGGTGAAGGTTGGCTTTACCGTCAGAGGCAGCTGTCGAGCAACGCATCATCGCCATCACCGGATAGCCCTTGAAGACGATAACACGGACATCGGGCACGCCCTCGTAGCTGAAGCCATCGAAAACATCATCAAACTGGATCAGGTTTTCCACCATTGCGACGTCATTTTTTCCCCCCAGGGAGAACAGTCCGGCAAGGGTATTGGTGATGTGACGCTCGACATCCTGTTTGTTCATCTCTGCACCCGACGGCTTGATATACACTCCATCTTTGTGCTTGACCACTACCAGGATACCTTTGCCTCCCGACCCCTGAGCCGGTTTGATCACAAAACCGGGCCAGTCTTTCACCATCTCGTGAATTCGCTTAACGTATACCTGGCTATCAATGACGCCGATCAGCTCGGGTACCGTGGCCCCGGCTTGCTGAGCGATACGCTTGGTTTTTAGCTTGTCATCAACCAGCGGGTAAAGGCTACGATCGTTATATCGGCCAATATAGCTATGGTTGCGCTGATTCATGCCCATGATGCCGCGCTCACGCAGCTTAAACGGAGAAGTAAACTGTGAAAACAGTGACATCGTTTAGTCCTCCGTAAGTGGTTTAAAGCGACGAAGCTCACTCAGACGATAACCTGTGTAGTTACCCAGCATTAGGATCAGCGCCAGGATCACTAGCTGGATACCAATGAAGTTGAAGGTCAGATGACGGACCAGGCCGTTGGTCATCGCCAGATAGACCAACACCGCCGTCAATAGTGAACCACCACCCTGGATAAGCACTTCTTTAGCGCCTTCTTCTTCCCATAGGATAGACATTCGTTCGATAGTCCATGACAAGATGATCATCGGGAAGAAGGTGATTGACAAGCCTTCAACTAAGCCGATCTTGAATGCTACTACGGTAAAGACCGAAATAATCATGATCACGGTGATGATCACGGCGGATATCCGGGCAACAAGCAGCAGGTTGAGCCGCGACAGGTAACTTCGGATAACCAGACCGGTGCCAACAATCAGCAAGAAGCCTAGAATACCGGTGACTAACTGGGTTTGCACAAAGGCCACCGCAATCAGCACGGGCATGAATGTTCCTGAGGTTTTCAGGCCAACAATGATACGAAGGAAGACCACGACAAGGGCACCAATAGGCACCAGCATGATGGTCTTGAACATGGCTTGTTCTTCAACTGGCAGGCTGTGGATAGAGAAGTTCAGCAGATCCTCGGCCTGTACCTTCTCGCGAGTCGCCTGCTGTGGCGTAATGTCCTGGGCGATAATGGAGAAACTGATGTTGGAATTACGACCACCGATGACATCCAGCATCGAATGGCCTTGCTGGTTCCAGACCAAGACATCATCAGGTCTGCCTTCTTGGCCGGTTTTGATATCAAACAGCTGCCATTGTTCACCGTCCCAGACTTCGACCATTGGATTAATGCTCTGACGGCGGCGGCCATCTTCCAGGAATAATCCACCGACGATGCGAGCATGAATGCCTTCTAGCGACAGCAAATTAATGATGGCTTGTTCGCGGCTAAGGTTGTTAAGCAGTAGCGAAGCATTCTGGCTCGTTTTGTCGTTAAACTGCTTAATGAGCTCGCGGGTTAGCGTGATATTGTCAGAAGACAAATTACGGGCCTGGGATAGCAGTGCAGTGGCAGCCGTCTGCTGCGGGTTGTCTAGGCTGACAGAGACCGTTGCGCCTTTCGGAGGCTCAGTGGTATAACTGGCCTGGTCGTCAACCAGCATCTGAGTTTTGTAGTAGAGGATTTGCTTACCGGTAGCTTCACGGATTGACCACTCGGCACGGCGGCCTTTATCGGTATCAATCAGTGCCACACCATAGCCAGGTGATGACGTGCTCTCATCAATCAGCGTAAACCCTTTCTGGGTTTCTGGTGCAGCCATAGAGACCTTCACCGGGTCGCCGATAGCATCGAATTCAATACGCGCTTCTAGCTCCCAAAGCGCACGTTCTTCACCAGGAGTCCATGGTACGCCATAAACATCATGGCGATACATGCTTAGCGCGGTCCCTGCTATGACGAGCAAGGTTATTAAAAAATAAAACGGGATTCTTGACGTCATGACATCCTCATCACTTAATTATTAATTTTTTGTATTTCTTGTTCATTCATTCCCTGAACAAATTGTTTACCGACATCGACCAATGCAATGTCCTTGAAAAATTCGCGACCTAAAAGTACTGGATAGGTCATTTGGCTACGATCGGCAAGTGTAAATTGTGCTTTTTCATGTAATTGCCCGAGTTTGACCCAAGCTTCAATCACAGGACGACGTTCAGCCACGTCTGATGTGGATTGGCGCACCTTCACCCAGCGGACGACAGGCGCCTCAATAATGTCGGCTTTTTCAGCGTTTTCGTCAGAAGTGTGGTTCAGATTAAAGCGAGCCCACTCTTTGCCGTCACGTTCGAACATCTGAATATCAACAGCATTAAGCGATGACGTTGTGGCACCAGTGTCGATCCTTGCTTTGAAGAACGACTGTATTGAGTCTAGCCAAACCCATTCTTCTTCACCCAAAATTACTTTGCCATGAGCAACTGTCGTGTCAATTTTAGGCTCGATAATTGGAGCCTGAGCCACATCTTTCTCAGACATTAACTCTGGTTCCGGATGGGTATTTGGTGTGTTTTTTGCCAGATCTTCTGAAATAGATGAGAGTTCTTTTTCTAGATTCGCAATATATTCATTTTGTTCATCAATTTGCTGAATCATGGTGGCTAGTTGGAAATTAACGCGGTCTTCCATCGTATTGATGGCATTCACCGTCTTTTCGTGATTATCGGATTGTGTGAGTGTGCAGCCGGAAAGGGCCACAAAAGTAAGTAGTGGTACACAGCGGCGAAGCATTATGACTCCCAGGGTACTTCTTATTTTTCTATAGACTGCGCTAGTTTAGCGTACAAAAAGGGATGCGCATAGCATCCCTTGTCAGCGGTTAGTCAGGATTTCTGGCTATCAGGATGGCACGTTTAGGGGCAGGGTAGCCTTCGATAGTTTTTGTCGGGTCTTCCTGGTTCAGGTATTCAGGTAGTGAATTGTTGGTCATCCAGTCGGTCGAGCGTTGCTCGTCAGTCGTCGTGACACACTCATCAACAATGCGCACATCCACAAAACCGCATTTTTCCATCCAGACTTTCAGCGCTTTTGCAGAAGGGAAGAAATAGACATTGTGCATTTGAGCGTAGCGCCCGGTCGGGACTAAAACGTCATTTTCATCGCCGTCAATCACCAAAGTTTCCAGAATCACTTCACCATCTTTGCGTAGCTGGTTTTTAAGCTGAATAATGTGATCCAGAGGCGAGCGACGGTGATACAGCACACCCATGCTAAATACGGTGTCGAATGCCTTCAGCTCCGGAAGCTGCTCAATGCCCAATGGCAGCAAAAAGGCGCGATTATCTTGGCCCATCAGGCGGCGAATTGCCTCAAACTGGATCAGGAACAAGTTAGAGGGGTCGATTCCCACCGTAAGCTCTGCACCTTCACCCAGCATGCGCCACATGTGGTAGCCGTTACCACAGCCGACATCTAATACTGAGCGGCCTTTTAATGGTGAGATATGCGGTAACAGGCGATCCCATTTCCAGTCCGAACGCCACTCAGTATTAATATGGATACCGTGCATGTTATATGGCCCTTTACGCCATGGGTGCAGCAGGCGTAACAGGCTTTCAAGGCGCTTTTGCTCACCTGTGGCAACGCCATCTTCGTTGCGGACACTGACTTCATTTTTTAGGTCAATAATATCCGGCGTATAGGTCGGAAACTTTTTGAGTGCGCGCATCCAGCGGCCCATATCGCCATGCTCTGCAGCCTCCCAGTCGCTTAACTGCTTAGGTAGGGTATTAAGCCATGGACGTAGGGTTTCGTGTTGGGCAATGAGTTGATAAAACTCAGAAAAACTAAACATAGTGGAACAAAAGACCTTATTTTATGGCGAACATTGAGCCGAAGTTGAAGCATTGGAACCAGACTTCAGAGCTGCTAAAACCGATATCGGCAAAGCGCTGCTTATGGGTCTCAATACTGTCAGGTCGCATCACGTTTTCAATTGCGCTGCGCTTTTGGCTGATTTCCAGCTCGCTGTAGCCATTGGCACGCTTGAAATCATGGTGAAGGTCGATCAGCAGTTCATGGGAACGCTCATCGTCAAAAATGTATTTTTCAGAAAGGATCAAAATACCGCCAGGGCGCAGGCCGGCATAGATACTTTCTAGCAGGGTACGGCGGTCGTCGGGTGCCAGGAACTGAAGCGTAAAGTTCAGTACTACCACTGAAGCATCTTTAATCTCAACATCGCGAATATCAGCCTCAACCACCGAAACCGGCGTATCTGAACGGTAGGCATCGATATGCAGGCGGCATCGCTCGACCATTGCCGCCGAGTTATCAATTGCAATGATCTCGCAGCCTTCCTGGTTGATATGGCGGCGCATCGATAGGGTAGCCGCACCCAGAGAGCAACCCAGATCGTAGATCTTTGAGTGTGGTTTGGCAAAGCGCTCAGCTAACATGCCAATTGCAGAAATGATGTTGCTATAGCCCGGAACAGAGCGTTGAATCATATCTGGAAAAACTTCAGCAACACGTTCATCAAACGTAAAGTCACCAAGCTTTTCAATCGGCGCAGCAAAAATATTGTCGTGGCCTGCCATTCTCACGAACCTCTTAAATAAAAAAGAACTGGGATCCTGATAAAGGGGTATCAGCTGTTTTTTCCGTGTGGGAGCTTAATCAGCTTTCTTCTACCTAAGGTGATCCATCACCGCCTGAAAGGTCGCGTATTGTAGAGAAAATACGGCCATTTGTCTTTAGCGATTTGCCATTAGTTATTTTGTCCGGGCTGGCACCACGGGGTGAGTTAAAGCAGTTGAAACTGCGGGCTAGCTTCCGGAGCGGGGGGCAGTTTAATGTCAGGCAGCCGAATCGCATTTTCAGCTTGTTGCTGCAACAGCTGATAAAGCCGAGTTGCCAATTCGGGCGCGTGGTTGTTATCCGGTGTA
This sequence comes from Photobacterium obscurum, assembly GCF_026191635.1. GTDB lineage: Bacteria > Pseudomonadota > Gammaproteobacteria > Enterobacterales > Vibrionaceae > Photobacterium > Photobacterium obscurum. The sequence continues at coordinate 376,576 of NZ_JAKRRW010000001.1, read as the reverse complement.
TGGATGAACAAGTAAGGCTGCTTACCTTCTGCCAGCCAGGCTGGCAGACGTTTGAGCCAATTAGCAAAGAAAGCATCGTTGCTGAGGTCGTCTGGATGGCCAATAAAGCGGATCATCGGATTGTCGGCAGTGGCAATGGCATGAACCGGTACGTGTGGTTTTTTCTGGTGGGCATCAATTACCGCCTCGATGATTGGCGGAGCGGCGAATACCGGCCGGCTGTCCATGATGATGCGATTGGCCTGGTTGTCGACCAGTAAGCGGTTCAGTGCTTTTTCCTCATCTCCCTTGGCAAAGAAAGCCGGGTGGCGAACTTCAACCCCGCAGGTAAGGTGGGGCGGCAGTTTACGAAGGAACTTCTCAAGTGCTGGTAGTGCGTCGGGGCCGAAATGCGCCGGTAGCTGAATTTTCCATAATCCGGTCTTTTGCTCAAGCGGGCTCATCACGGTAAAAAAATCGGCTAGCAGCTGATCACAATGCATCAACTGGTTCTGGTGGGTGATCGCAGATGGAAGCTTAAATGTGAAGCGGAAATCATCCGGTGTCGCGCCGTGCCACTTCTTGACGGTGGTGATAGCAGGCGTTGCATAGAAGGTTGTATTGCCTTCGACGGTATCAAACACTTCTGCATAGCGGGCGAGCCGCTCTCCTGTTTTGCAGCCGGTACCATACAGGCTTTGTTGCCAATGGTTATGTGACCACATGGCGAGGCCAAGACGTAATGGACGGGCAGGAGGTGTCGGCATGATCTAAACCATCTGTTTGATTGAAAATTAAGCGGAGCTCAATGAATCCAAGAATGCGTTAATGCTTTATTGTGAATAGTTTGGTTGGTATTAGTCAAAAGAATAGGGGATTTTTGCTTGATTTCAGGCTTCGACTTTTCCTACATTAACGTTTTTGCTTTATAATACCTCGTTATTTTTGTCTCTCGGCCACACCTAATCATCAGTTTTGGATGAATTTTGAGCGATTTGCGGTCGGGATGAGTCAACCTGTGCGAGCAATACCATAAGCTTGCTGAAATCGCTCACAGGATTAAGTAAACAGATCGGGAATTTCTTATGCGCACCCAATATTGTGGTCACCTGAACAAGTCCCTAGCAGGGCAAACAGTAGAGTTATGCGGCTGGGTAAACCGTCGCCGTGATTTAGGCGGTCTAATCTTCGTTGATATGCGAGATCGTGAAGGTATTGTTCAGGTAGTCGTTGATCCGGATATGAAAGATGTATTCGAAGTGGCGAACCAACTGCGCAATGAATTCTGTATTCGTCTGACAGGTGAAGTGCGAGCTCGTCCAGAAAGCCAAGTAAACAAAGACATGGCAACCGGTGAAGTTGAAATTCTGGCGACAGGCCTAGAAATCATCAACCGTTCTGACGTGCTACCGCTTGACTTCAACCAAACTAACACCGAAGAGCAACGTCTGAAGTTCCGCTACCTAGACCTACGTCGCCCTGAAATGAGTGATCGCATCAAGCTGCGTGCTAAAGCATCAAGCTTTGTTCGCCGTTTCCTTGATGACAATGCGTTCCTAGATATCGAAACACCGGTATTAACCAAAGCGACACCAGAAGGTGCGCGTGATTACTTGGTACCAAGCCGTGTTCATAAAGGCAGCTTCTACGCGCTTCCACAATCACCGCAGCTATTTAAGCAGTTGCTGATGATGTCTGGTTTTGACCGTTACTACCAGATCGTCAAATGTTTCCGTGATGAAGACTTACGTGCTGACCGTCAGCCTGAATTCACCCAGATCGATATCGAAACTTCATTCATGTCTGCAGAGCAAGTTCGTGGCGTGACTGAGCGTATGATCACTGAAATGTGGAAAGAGCTGCTAAATGTTGATTTGGGCACTTTCCCAATCATGCAATTCTCTGAAGCAATGCGTCGCTTCGGCTCTGACAAGCCAGACCTACGTAACCCGCTTGAGCTGGTTGACGTTGCTGATCTTGTTAAAGATGTTGACTTCAAAGTGTTCTCTGGCCCGGCGAACGACGAGAAAGGTCGTGTGGCTGTGATCCGCGTACCTGGTGGTGCTTCTCTGTCTCGTAAGCAAATTGACGAGTATGGCAAGTTTGTTGGTATCTACGGTGCGAAAGGCCTGGCATGGATGAAAGTGAATGATCGCGAAGCGGGCTTCGACGGTATTCAGTCTCCAGTGGCTAAGTTCCTGAACGAAGATGTGGTTGCAGGTCTTCTAGACCGTACTGAAGCTCAGTCTGGCGATATCATCCTATTTGGTGCAGATAAGAAGCGTATCGTTGAAGAAGCGATGGGTGCACTTCGTCTGAAGCTGGGCGAAGACCTAGAGCTAACAGACAAGAAAGCATGGGCACCGTTATGGGTGATTGACTTCCCGATGTTCGAAGAAGACGACGAAGGCAACCTGCACGCGATGCACCACCCGTTCACGTCTCCACTGGGTGTATCACCTGAAGAGCTAGCAGCAAACCCTGCGGCAGTGAACTCGAATGCCTACGACATGGTTATCAATGGCTATGAAGTGGGTGGTGGTTCTGTTCGTATCCACAGTGCAGAAATGCAGTCTGCAGTATTCAGTCTTCTGGGTATTGAAGAAGACGAGCAGAAAGCGAAGTTCGGTTTCCTACTTGAAGCATTGAAGTACGGTACGCCGCCACACGCTGGTCTGGCATTCGGTCTTGACCGTCTAGTGATGCTACTTTGTGGTACAGACAATATTCGTGACGTAATTGCATTCCCTAAAACAACAGCAGCATCGTGCTTGCTGACAGACGCACCAAGTGTAGCTAACCCTGCTGCACTGGAAGAGCTGGCAGTGACAGTATCAGTTGCGAAGAAAGAAGAAGCGAACCAAGCATAATTGATTCGTTTACTGGCCGGTCCTTGCCACTTTTGTCGGTAAGGGCCGGCCAGATTTATTTTGTGAAACTAAAAGCCATTTAGGCTACTAATACGGAGCATGTTATGGCAGGTCATAGTAAATTCGCCAACATTAAACACCGTAAAGCGGCACAGGATGCCAAGCGCGGAAAGATTTTCACCAAGCTGATCCGTGAAATTGTCGTTGCGGCAAAAGAAGGTGGCGCAGAACCTGAAAACAATCCGCGTCTGCGTGCGGCTGTCGATAAAGCGCTGTCTAACAACATGACGCGCGACACCATTAACCGCGCAGTAAGCCGCGGTGCTGGTGGTGAAGGCGATGAAGGCGTCGAAACCGTTATCTACGAAGGCTACGGCCCGGCAGGGACGGCTGTTATGGTTGAGTGTATGACTGACAACCGTAACCGTACCGTTTCTGGCGTACGTCATGCCTTTAGCAAGGCCGGTGGTAACCTAGGTACAGACGGCAGTGTAAACTACCTGTTCGACAAGAAGGGTGTAATTTCTTACGCGCCGGGTCTTGATGAAGATGAAGTGATGGAAGCGGCCCTGGAAGGTGGTGCTGATGACGTCGAGACCAACGATGATGGCTCGATCGACGTTTATACGACACCGGCTGACTTCGGTGCAGTAAAAGATGCGTTGGATGCTGCAGGCTTTGAAGCTGCGAATGCTGAAGTGACCTTGGTTCCTTCGACGAAGGCTGACCTAGATGCTGCTACCGCACCTAAGTTGCTGCGTCTTATTGATGCGCTAGAAGATCTGGATGACGTTCAGGAAGTTTACCATAACGGTGACATCTCTGATGAGGTTGCGGCTCAGCTATAAGTTCGTAAGAGCTAGGCTCGCGCAGCTTCCTTGCAAAGGAGCGTGACTGAATGTCAGTCATCTTAGGGATTGACCCCGGCTCGCGGATCACCGGTTATGGTGTTATTCGGCAGGTAGGGCGAAACCTTGAATATCTCGGCAGTGGCTGTATCCGTACCTCTGTCGATGATATCCCCGGCCGGCTTAAGCAAATTTATGCCGGAGTCTCAGAAGTTATCACCCAATTTCAGCCTGATGCATTTGCCATCGAAGAAGTTTTCATGGGCAAAAATGCCAGCTCTGCCTTGAAGCTAGGCCAGGCCCGTGGCAGCGCGATAGTTGCTGCGGTAAATGCCGACTTGCCGGTGAGCGAGTATGCCGCCCGTTTAATTAAGCAGGCGGTAGTTGGCAGTGGCGGGGCAGATAAAGCTCAGGTACAGCATATGGTGTGCTCGGTATTGAAGCTGCCCGGCAAGCCGCAGGCGGACGCCGCGGATGCTTTAGCGGTAGCCATTTGTCATGCTCATACTCACAAGACATTGATCGCCATGGCCGGTCAAGCACGAGGTGCTCGACGGGGACGCTATCGATAATGTTTAGTATAACAGTAGCTTATAACTAACACTCACAATGTTGCATAGTGATAGCTCGATCATAAAAGCAGCCATTGGCTGCTTTTTTCTTTTGTTAATATATTGAGTCATAGAATATATTGGTCGGAGGTCATATAACTAACAAAACTGTTGATAAGGATATTGAGAATGACCCCATTGGCAATTTGGCGAACTCTGTTTTTGCCTTCATCACATCGCTGGCAGGGAGAGCAAGCCCGCCATGTTGATACACTCCTCTTTTTTACCTTACTGTCTTTCTTTGTCGGACTATATAGCCTCATAAAATGGTCTAGTCATGACCATAGCCTGTTAGTGATGACATCACTGCTGCTGGTCGGTTGCGAATTGATGGCTGGGACCGTTCTACGTTTTATGCGAGCACCGGATTTGGCTTTGAATATTGGTTTTTTCGGTATGGTTGCTCATGCAATGAATATCATTTATCACAGTGGCGGAATTGTGGTGTCGACCCAGTCTTTCTGGATGCCTCTGTTGATTATCGCTTTTTTCCTAGCAGGCAAACCAGTGATGGCGTCGGTTTGGAGTGTTTTTGTGGTGCTTGCCTCTGCATGGATGGTAAATCAGCACCTTTCTGGTTTTGAGTTCCCTGTGCTGGTATTGGACGATTCGGCGGTTGTGGTGGAAACGTGGTCTGGGATCATCATGCCGTTGGTGGTTATTGGTATTGCCCAGGCGTATACCGTGAAGCAGCGACAAGCTGCTATTCAAGCCTCCGAGCTGGCGCAACGGTCAAGTCAGCAAATTGCAGACCAAGCCCAACAGGGAGAGCAACAGCTTGCTGCGGTCTTGGGGCAGGCAACCGAAAATGCCAGTCAGCTGGCACAGGTCGCCGATCAGCTTGAACTGCAATCGGGTGACTTGCATCAGCAGGTTAACCACCTCAACCTCAATTGTGAGTCACAGGCCAGTGCTGCAGAAGAGATGAGCCAGCAGCTGGTGCAAATGACATCGGGCATTGACGAGTCTGATCGCTTTGTTACCGAGCTTAAAAACCGCAGCGAAGTGATCCGGAGCCAGGCTGAAAAAAGTTCGGCTTCGCTGAATGCCTCCACCGATGCGATAGCCCGCATTCTTAGTAGTAATGCTGAGATTATGTCAGTAGCAGGGTTGATCACCTCGGTGGCTGAGCAGACGAACCTGCTGGCATTGAATGCGGCCATTGAAGCTGCCCGCGCCGGTGAGCAGGGAAGAGGGTTTGCAGTCGTCGCCGATCAAGTGCGTGAGTTGTCGGCGAAAAGTAATAGCTCGGCAGTCGAGATCCGCGCCTTGCTGGAAAGAAGTCGCCAGGAAGTGCAGCAGGGGCAGACGGTGATAGAGGCTAGTGCGATGGAGCTATCGAGTATTATCGAGCAGGTTGGCAGTATTTCGGGGGATGTGAATCAACTGGCGGATATCATGAGCCACCAGGTTCATGCCCTGAAAGAGCTCAATACCGCCAGCAGTGAAGTGGCCAACGGCGTAGTGGAAACTAATCGGGTTTCAGATTCTGTTGCTACTCAGGGGGCGCAACTGGCCGAGCAGGTTGAAACCCTCAAAGCTTTGGCTGACAGCCTCAATGCTGTGGTTTCAGCCAGGGCGAGCTAATACGGGTAGGCCGCCAAGATAAGCTAAAAAAGAGCTGGATATATATCCAGCTCTTTACTATCCTAAAGCCTATTTTGTGAATCAATAAAGAGATGTTGCTGTGATTGGCCGACTACGTGGAACCATTTTAGAAAAACAACCGCCTGAAGTATTACTTGAAGTGGGTGGTATTGGCTATGAAGTGCAGATGCCGATGAGTTGTTTCTATGAACTACCGGAAGTCGGTCAGGAAGCGGTGATCTCTACCCACTTTATCGTTCGTGAAGATGCCCAGCTGTTGTATGGCTTCAATAAGAAAAGCGAGCGTGAACTGTTTCGTGAAGTGATCAAGGCCAATGGTGTTGGCCCTAAGCTGGGGTTGGCAATCCTGTCGGCAATGACAGCCAGTCAGTTTGTCCTGAGTGTCGAAAACGAAGATATTACGACCCTGGTTAAAATCCCGGGTGTTGGCAAGAAAACGGCCGAGCGCCTCGTGGTTGAGATGAAAGATCGCCTTAAAGGCTGGGGTGAGGGAGACTTGTTTACACCGGCTTCCGATACCGCGGCATCAAATGCGGCGGTTGAAGCTCCTTCAGCAGCCCGTGCCGAAGATGAGGCTGTTAGTGCCCTGATTGCACTGGGATATAAGCCTCAGCAGGCATCAAAAGTGGTTTCTCAGGTGGCCCAGCCGGATATGACCAGCGAAGCGATGATCCGCGATGCTCTGCGCTCAATGGTTTAAGGTGTAATTTCGATGATTGAAGCAGATCGCCTGGTATCCAATGATTTCCCTGTATCCCGTGAAGACGACATCATTGATCGCGCTATCCGGCCTAAGCTGCTGGAAGACTACCAGGGACAGGATCACGTCCGTGATCAGATGGAGATCTTTATTAAAGCGGCTAAGTTGCGTGATGAAGCCTTGGATCATTTGTTGATTTTCGGCCCTCCAGGGTTGGGTAAAACCACGTTGGCAAATATTGTGGCCAATGAAATGGGGGTAAGTATTCGTACGACCTCTGGGCCGGTACTGGAGAAAGCCGGTGATCTGGCGGCATTGCTGACTAACCTTGAAGAAAACGATGTGCTGTTTATCGATGAAATCCACCGTTTAAGCCCTCAGGTGGAGGAAGTCCTGTATCCGGCAATGGAAGACTACCAGCTGGACATTATGATCGGTGAAGGGCCGGCAGCTCGTTCGATTAAAATTGACCTCCCGCCGTTTACCCTGATCGGCGCAACGACACGTGCCGGATCACTGACCTCACCACTGCGCGATCGTTTCGGGATCACACAACGCCTTGAGTATTACAAGGTCGGCGATCTGAAAGATATCGTCAAGCGAAGTTCGAATTGTCTAGGCCTGTCAATGGAAGAAGAGGGGGCGATGGAAGTCGCCATGCGTGCTCGTGGTACACCGCGTATCGCCAATCGTCTGCTCCGCCGAGTACGCGACTATGCCGAGGTGAAGGGCAATGGTCATATCTGTCCTGATGTGGCGGCAAAGGCACTGGACATGCTTGACGTAGACAGCAGCGGCTTTGATTACATGGACCGTAAGTTGCTGATGGCAATTATTGATAAGTTCATGGGTGGCCCGGTAGGGCTTGATAACCTTGCTGCGGCAATCGGTGAAGAGAAAGATACTATTGAGGACGTGCTGGAACCGTATTTGATCCAGCAGGGCTTCTTGCAGCGTACTCCTAGAGGGCGTATTGCGACTCATCGTGCCTATCTGCACTTTGGTTTGGATATTCCTGAGTCGTAATAATAAACCGGAATAAAGACGTATCTACGATGTAACAAAAAACGAGGCCCAAGGCCTCGTTTTTTATTTTGCTATTCCCAGAGCACACTAATCGTTCAATATTTTCCTGTACCGTTTACATAACGTTGACAAAACAGAAAGTATTTACCCTCCCGGTTTCATCTTCAACGTTACTTCACGTCGATCAGTGGGGTGTTTTTGAGCATTAATTAGAGATTGTTTTTGTACAACTCAGCGAAGCTTGGTTGGTACAGAGCAATAACTTTTTCAAAAATACGAGCCATAACTACTTCCTCAATCTTAAAACAGGTGGTTGGGGAAACAGCATACAACCCGCCAAAAAGACGACTTTTACTGTCTGGGCGGCTTAATCTGTTTCTGGTGCTGATTATAGGTGTTTTTCTTTATGGCAAAAGCGATATAAATTTTTATTTGGGATTACTTTTTCTAATGCATGAAATAGTGCTGACAATAAAAATAGTCTGCATTATCCGCATAATATGGCTATTTATGCGGCTTGTGGTCATGCAATGCCAATAAACAGCCCTGCTTTTTCTAACTTAAAAAAGCAGATGATATGGCAATTTAAAACAGAATGTGAAGAGGTATTAATCGTGCTTCTCGGTTATGAAAGAACGTGTTTTTTTCTTTTTAAAGATGGAAATGACGTATTTCAACCAAGGTTGATCCAAATCAATCAATGTCGAGGTGTATAAAAATTGAGCAGTGTTTATTGATATTTATCAAAGCAAATTGTGCGATAAATAGATTGAGCCGTGCGAGGAATATCAGTAATATTAGCAATGACTTTATTAGCTGTAGCTTAACAACAAATTAACCAGTTTGGAACACAATCGCAACATAGAAGGGAAGCCATTGATTATTAAAATAATGGCAGCCAGGAAGGTGACCTAATAAGCGGTTTTGTCGGCTACATTTTGCTAAGCCCAACCATCGGTACACTGTGTAGTACTGTCGCCAGTCAGCCTGGCGAAAAAAGGAGTTCTCAATGTTCACTGATATCGTCGAACTATCGCGGTTACAGTTCGCATTAACTGCGATGTATCACTTTTTGTTCGTCCCATTGACTCTGGGTATGGCGTTCCTGCTTGCCATCATGGAGTCCGTTTATGTAATGACCGGAAAGCAAATCTACAAGGACATGACCAAGTTCTGGGGTAAGCTTTTTGCGATTAACTTTGCCCTTGGTGTCTCCACGGGTCTTACCATGGAGTTCCAGTTTGGTACAAACTGGGCATATTACTCTCACTATGTAGGTGATATCTTCGGTGCGCCACTGGCCATTGAAGCCCTGATTGCCTTCTTCCTTGAATCTACCCTTGTCGGCCTGTTCTTTTTTGGCTGGGATCGCCTGTCTAAGCGTCAGCACCTTACTGTCACTTGGTTGGTTGCTCTTGGCTCTAACTTCTCGGCGTTGTGGATTTTGGTGGCAAACGGCTGGATGCAAAACCCGGTGGGTGCAGAGTTCAACTTTGAAACTATGCGTATGGAGATGGTTAGCTTTGCTGAAGTAGTGCTTAACCCTGTCGCGCAGGTGAAGTTTGTTCACACAGTGGCTTCTGGTTATGTAACCGGTGCAATGTTCGTACTGGGTATCAGTTCATATTACTTGCTTAAAGGTCGTGACATTCCGTTCGCGCGTCGCTCTTTTGCAATCGCTGCGGCATTCGGTATGGCGTCTATCCTGTCTGTTATTGTTCTGGGTGACGAATCTGGCTATGAGCTAGGTGACGTACAGAAGACTAAGCTGGCTGCAATTGAAGCTGAATGGCATACAGAAGAAGCGCCTGCAGCATTTACGGCTTTCGGTATTCCAAATCAGGAAACCATGGAAACCGACTACGCGATCAAGATCCCTTATGTGATGGGTATTATCGCGACACGTTCTTTCGATACAGAAGTAACAGGTCTGCGTGATCTGAAGGCTGAGCACGAAGTGCGTATCCGCAACGGTATGGTTGCTTATGGCTTACTTGAAAAGCTGCGTGCGGGTGAAAAAACGCCTGAAAACATTGCTGCTTTCGACGAAGTGAAGCATGACTTGGGTTACGGCCTGCTGGTTAAGCCTTATGCCGACAATGTGGTTGATGCAACTGAAGCGGATATTGCCAAGGCTGCTGACGATTCTATTCCTACCGTCTGGCCGCTATTCTGGAGCTTCCGAATCATGGTTGCCTGTGGCTTCCTGATGCTGGGTATTATCGGTGCGGCATTCATTCAGTCTTGCCGACATAAGATCACCGAGAAGCCGTGGGTTCTTAAAGCCGCGCTATACGGTATTCCACTACCTTGGATTGCTGTTGAAGCGGGTTGGTTTGTTGCCGAGTATGGCCGTCAACCATGGGCTGTAGGTGAAATTCTGCCTGTATCAATGGCAGCGTCTAACCTGGCTGCATCTGACATTATTACTTCAATGCTGGCAATTATCGCACTTTACACAGTGTTCCTGATTGCTGAAATGTACCTGATGATCAAGTTTGCTCGTCTGGGTCCTAGTAGCCTGAAAACTGGCCGCTACCACTTTGAAACGACCGATGCGCCACAAAACGTGGTAACGCGTCAGGTTGAAGCATAATCAGGGAGAGCTAAGCAATGTTTGAATATGAAGTATTGCGATTCATCTGGTGGGTGCTGATCGGTGTGCTTTGCATCGGTTTCGCAGTCACAGATGGTTTCGATATGGGCGTGGGTGTACTGTCAAAAATCATTGGTAAGACAGACACTGAACGTCGAGTAATGATTAACTCTATCGCTCCTCACTGGGACGGTAACCAAGTTTGGTTGATCACGGCAGGTGGTGCACTGTTTGCGGCGTGGCCATTAGTTTACGCAACGGCGTTTTCTGGCTTCTACTTCGCTATGATTATCACCCTGGCTGCATTGTGGCTGCGTCCGATCGGTTTCGACTACCGTTCGAAAATCGAAAATCCAAAATGGCGCGAAGCATGGGATAAGGCGATCTTTGTTGGTAGTTTCGTACCACCCGTGATCTTCGGTGTGGCGTTCGGCAACCTGCTACAGGGCGTTCCGTTCGAGCTCAGTGAGCTATTGATCCCGACTTACAAAGGATCGTTCTTCGGCCTGCTTAATCCGTTCGCACTTCTGTGCGGTATTGTGAGCATTCTGATGATCACAACTCAGGGTGCGGCTTACCTGCAGATGAAAACCTCTGATGCAATCCGCGAGCGTGCGCGTCGTGTGGCAATGCTTACTTCTATCGGTACCGCGGTGTGCTTTGCGATTGCCGGTTTTTGGGCTCAAAGCATCGAAGGTTACGTGATTACGTCTGAAATTATCACTGACGCACCTTCTAACCCGCTGGCGAAAGAAGTAATGCGCCAGTCTGGTGCACTGTTTGCTAACTTTGACGCGTACCCACTACTGTGGATTGCTCCGGCGCTGGCTGTGTTTATGCCGCTGCTTACGGTACTGGCTTCTCGCGCTAACAGTGGTGCATTGGCGTTCATCACATCTAGCCTGACGATGGCTGGTGTTATCCTGACGGCTGGTTTCGCGCTATTCCCGTTCATCATGCCTTCAAGCTTGGTTCCAAGCCATAGCCTGACAATGTGGGATGCGACGTCATCTGAGCTGACTCTGAATATCATGACAGGCGTAGCCGCAGTGATGGTTCCAATTATCCTGGCGTACACCTCTTGGTGTTACTACAAGATGTTTGGCCGTCTTGATAACCAATATATCGAAGACAACAAGAACTCACTGTACTAAGGAGACAAACTATGTGGTATTTCGCTTGGATCCTGGGTGTGCTACTAGCTTGCTCATTCGGTATCATCAACGCACTGTGGCTAGAAGCGACAGAAAATATGGATAAAGAGAGCGGTGAGTAATCTCGATCTCTGGGTGAAGCGTGTTCACCAGTTGGTAGACTTTGGTTTGCTCCGTATGGCTGCGCTTATCATGTCAATGGCAGCTGCAGGACTGGTGGTTTGGGAGCCCACACTCTTCGCTCAGGCGATTGGCGGATTTGGACCTGTAATCTCGCCAGCCCTAATATGGGCAACATGTACAGCAATGATCTTCGGTGTTGGTTTTGTGCCGCACCGTTGGTACTGGCAGGTGTTTTTCACCCCGTATTTTGCATTGCCGATACTGTCTTATATTATGTGGCTACGCTTGTTCTATTAACAGCAATCGCTGAAATAGCAACTGGCACGAAATGATATTGAAACAGCCTATTACCTGTCGGTAGTGGGCTGTTTTTTTATTGTTCAGTTTGGTATTAGTTTTAGGTATAAGCATGAATACAATTGCAATGTTTATTCACTTTTTTGGGGCGCGAAATGACAAGCCTGTCAAAAATTCAACGGTTTTGTGAGAGTTAGTAAATGTGATATTTCATAATGCCTATCAACTTCGGTATAGTAAGCCCCTAGAAGAAAGACAGGTCAGCGGTTTGTGCTGCCTAGTGTGATTGTGTGGATGATTGATGACCGAAGAAAATGCCTTTGAATGGCCAATCACGATATATTACGAAGATACGGATGTTGGTGGGATTGTATACCATGCCAACTACTTGAAATTTTTTGAGCGGGCTAGGACGGAACTCTTCCGTAGCCGCGGTGTCAGTTTACAGGCATTGTTTGCCGATCATGTGAGTTTTGTGGTTCGCCATATGGATATTGATTTCCACCGTGGTGCCAGACTCGATGAGCAGCTTGTCGTCAAAACGTGGCCGAAAAATATTCGCAGAGCCTCTATCGAATTTTGTCAGGTTTTAGTTAACAATGCCGGCCAAGCCTTGTGTAAAGCTACTGTTCAGGTAGCCTGTATTCACCCTGAAACCATGAAACCTATTCAGATCCCAGAAAATATTAAGTCGGAGATATCTAAGTGACTGCTGAACTATCGATTTTAGATCTTTTTTTGCAGGCTAGCCTGCTGGTAAAGATCGTGATGCTAATTCTACTGGGTATGTCTGTCATTTCCTGGGCGATGATCATCAAGCGCTCCCAGGTTCTTTCGAATGCGGCAGCCAAGGCTGAGCGTTTCGAAGACCGTTTCTGGTCAGGCATTGATTTGTCCCAGCTTTATCAGGAAGTACAGGCTAGGAAAGATAATCTGACAGGTTCGGAGCAAATTTTCCATGCCGGTTTCAAAGAGTTTGCCCGCCTGCACCGTAGCAATGGCAAGGTACCAGAAGCGGTGATGGAAGGTACGGGACGAGCGATGCGCGTAGCACTTTCCCGTGAAGTCGATGATATGGAAACTAACCTGCCGTTTCTTGCTACCGTTGGTTCGATCAGCCCGTATATCGGCCTGTTCGGTACCGTTTGGGGTATCATGCATGCCTTTATTGCCTTGGGCGCCGTTAAGCAGGCAACGCTAGCGATGGTTGCGCCGGGTATTGCCGAAGCACTGGTCGCTACGGCGATGGGTCTGTTTGCCGCGATTCCTGCCGTGATGTTCTACAACAAGCTAACGAACCAAGTCTCTAAGCTGGAACATACTTACGCAACCTTTATGGAAGAGTTCTCAAGCATTCTACACCGTCAGGCATTTGCCGCTTCACAGGAGTAATAAGCCATGGCTTATCAACCGAAAAAGCGCAAGATGACCGCGGAGATCAACGTCGTTCCCTATATCGATGTAATGCTGGTGCTGTTGATCATCTTTATGGTGACTGCGCCCTTTGTCACCCAGGGGGTGGATGTTGAGTTACCGTCAACCCAGACAGCCAAGACAGCGGCTGAACTGGTCGGTGATGAGAACAGCAATGCACCAATCATTGTTGAAGTAGACCAAGACGGCAGGCTTGGCCTGAGCGTAGACAATGGTGAGATGACTCGCGGCCTTCGTCTGAACGATTTATTGACCCGCGTAAGGGCAGAGCTGCAGCTTAACCCTAAATCGACAGTATTGGTGGGGGGCGACGGCCGAGCGCCATACGCTTATATTATCGAAACGCTGGATGCCTTGAATCAGGCCGGAGTGGGGTCTGTTGGTCTTATGACAGAACCTTTAGAGCAGTAGGCAGGCTAGCAGGATGAAAAAAAACAATTACAGTGCTGCCATCATCATTTCGTTACTTCTTCATGGTTTACTGGTAGCGGCACTGTTATGGGGAACGGATTTCTCGATGAATAAGCCTAAACCGCAAGGCAATATGATCAAAGCGGTTGTGGTCGATCCCGCATTGGTAAACCAACAAGCTAAACAGATCCGACAGCAGCGTGATGCCGCCAAGAAGGCCGAGCAAGATCGGCTGAAGCGACTTGAGCAGCAAGCCGAGGCACTCGAACAGCAGCGTCAGGCGGAAGAGAATAGGCTGCGCCAGTTAAAGGCCGATAAGCTCAAAGCCGAAAAAGAAGCCCGTGCGGCTGAAGTCGAACGCAAGCGGGTCGCGGCGGAACAAAAGAAAGTTGCCGCGGCAAAGCGTAAAGCCGAAGAAGAGAAACGTCGTGCGGATGAAGCGGCACGGATCTCTCGTGAAAAAGCAGCAAAAGCGGAAGCAGAGCGCAAAGCTAAGCAGGAAGCGGCGCGTCAGGCTGAGCTTGAGCGTAAAAAACAACTAGCTCAAAAACGTGAAGCCGAAGAAGCCAAGCGCAAGGCTGAAGAAGCCAAACGTCAGGCAGAGGCGGCAGCGCGTAAAGCAGAGGAAGAGCGTAAGGCCAAAATAGCCGCGAAGAAGAAAGCTGAGGAAGAAGCGCGTAAGGCAGAAGCCGCCCGTAAAGAAGCGGAAAGAAAAGCCGCCGAAGCCCGTGAATTACAACGCCAGCAAGAAGCGGCGCTGAATGATATGTTTGCGGGTCTGGAAGCTGAAACTGAGCAGCGTGGCGGTGCCCGTGGCCAGTTTATTGCTGACGAAACCCAGCGTTATGGTGCCATCTATACTCAGATGATCCAGCAGAACTTGCTGGTGGATCAGGGGTTCATTGGCAAAGAGTGTCTGATACGTATGCGCTTATCTGCCAATGGCCTCGTACTGGATGCGTCGAATGATGGGGGAGACGGCGCGCTTTGCCGAGCAGCGAAAGCTGCGGTAGTTAAAGTGAGCCAGTTCCCGATGCCGGAAGACCCGGCTGTGGTCGAAAAGCTTCGCAATATTCGATTAATAGTAAGCCCGCAATGATGAAGGAGTTGTTATGAAACGTTGGATAATGGGCTTGTGTCTTGCTCTTCTGAGTTTTAGTCAAATCGCACGAGCTGAATTGGAGTTGGTGATCACTGAAGGTATTGATTCGGCTCGCCCTATTGGTGTGGTGCCGTTTCAGTGGGAAGGCGAAGGCAAAATGCCGACGGACCTTTCAGCCGTGATTGCCTCCGACTTGCGACGTAGTGGTAAATTCAGCCCGCTGACGACAAGCAAGATGCCGCAAACGCCTTATAGCGAAGATCAGGTGGACTACAACGCCTGGACATCGTTGGGAGTGGATGCGCTGGTGACCGGTAAGGTAAGCCTGAACGCTGATGGCAACTATGTGATCAACTACCAACTGGTCGATGTGGTTCGTGGTCAACTCACCAGCGGTGAGAGCCGAGGATTGGAAAACGGCGAGCTGGTACTGACCAAAGATCATCTTTTGGTAAATAACCGCGCCACGGTAAAAGAAAGTCGGTTACGTCAGTATGCACACCGAATTTCTGATGTGGTTTATGAAAAACTAACGGGTGAAAAGGGAGCCTTTTTAACTCGTATTGCGTATGTGGTTATCGATGATAAAGCTAAGTATCCGTACCAGCTGCGCGTTGCCGATTACGATGGTTACAACGAGCGATTGGTATTGAAATCTCAACAGCCATTGATGTCGCCATCTTGGTCGCCAGACGGCAGCAAGCTGGCTTATGTGAGTTTCGAGAACCAGCAGGCGCAGATTTTCATCATGGATATCTACAAAGGTAGCCGTGAAATGATCGCCTCGTTCCCACGCCACAATGGTTCGCCGCGCTTTTCGCCTGACGGCAAAAAGCTGGCCATGGTTTTGTCGAAAAGCGGCAGTTTGCAGATCTATGTGAAGGATCTTCAAACCAAGAAAATGACTCAAATTACCCGTGGTAGAGCTAACAATACCGAGGCTTTTTGGGATCCAGATGGTCAGTCTATGATCTTTACTTCAGACAGAGGTGGTAAACCTCAGATATATCGAGTAAATTTAGCTGACGGTTCGACTGATCGCCTGACTTGGCAAGGAAGTCAGAACCTGGGTGGTCAATTGACGCCAGATGGACGGTTCCTGGTAATGGTACACAGATCCGATTCTGGGTATAACATTGCCAAACAAGATCTGAAAACCGGAGCTCTTCAAATTTTAACGAAGACATTTTTGGATGAATCGCCAAGCATCGCACCCAATGGCGGTATGGTGATTTACAGCTCAGTCAATAACAAGTCAAATGAGCTGTCGTTAGTGTCGATTGACGGGCGCTTTAAGGCACGATTACCTGCGACGAACGGGCGGGTACGGGCTCCATCTTGGGGACCGTTCTTATAACGTTCACCGTATTTAGCGATATAAAAGGAAAAAAATAATGCAACTGAACAAAGTTTTAAAGGGGCTGGCAATTGCGCTGCCAATGATCACTCTTGCGGCATGTAGCTCAACAGAAAGCACTGATAGCTCAGCGGCGTCTGAAACTACTACTGGTACAGGTACAACTACCGAGCAAACTACAGTTGCAACACCAGTAGAATCAGGTTCTGCTGCACTGTCTGAGCAGGAGCTACGTAGCCAGGAGCTACGTCAAGAGCAAACAATTTACTTCAAGTTTGACAACGCTGAAATCCAACCGGATTACCAGGACATGCTAACAGCACACGCTGAGTACCTGCGTGATAACACGACGGTTAACGTAATTGTTGAAGGTCACGCGGATGAGCGTGGTACGCCTGAGTACAACATCGCACTAGGCGAGCGCCGTGCAAACGCAGTTGCTAAGTACCTTCAGGCACTAGGCGTATCTGCAAGCCAGATTTCTATTGTTAGCTACGGTGAGGAAAAGCCTCTGGTTCTTGGCCACACTGAAGCTGATTACGCTAAGAACCGTCGTTCGGTTCTAGTTTACTAATTAATAGGTAAACATTATGAGCAGTAGCAAGATGCGAAGCCTCGCATTGATGTTGCTGGTTGGTGCGGCGACCCAGGTGGTCGCCGCACCTGCTCCTGTCACCGAATTGAACGGTGGCAGTGCGAAGGGCGATAGCCTTGAGCGATTGGAGCGTATGATTGAGGCTCGAAATCAGGTGCAGCTGGATATGCAGCGTCAGTTGGATATGCTGGCATCTGAAATGGATGAACTCCGCGGAATCGTTGAGCGCAACAGCTATGACCTCGGTCAGATGCTTGAGCGTCAGCGTGAATTGTACCGCGAGGTTGATGCACTTAGTCGTCAGCCACAGGCAAAGCAGGCCGAAGCGCCCGCTGCCGATAAGTCCTCGACCGAAACCTATACCAGTAATGTCAGCGAGAACGAAGCCTATGAGTCTGCCGTTAATCTTATCCTAAAAGAGAAAGATTACGCGGGAGCCATTACCGCTTTCACCGGGTTCTTAAAGACCTATCCAGAATCAGCCTACAAGGCAAATGCCCATTACTGGCTTGGCCAATTGTTCTTTACCCAGAATCAATTGACGGAAGCCGCCGAGCAGTTCAAGGCTGTTGCCAGCGTCACAGACTCGAACAAGCGAGCTGATGCCTTGTTGAAACTCGGTATCATTGCCGAGCGTAGCAAGAAAAATGACGAAGCCAAGAAATTTTACCAAGAAGTGATTTCGGCTTACCCAGAGTCAACCAGTTCGCGTCAGGCAGAGAAAAAACTCAAGCAGCTTAAATAGTTGATGGTTAAAGGTTTGCCAGTAATTGAAAAGGCCGGAATTTCCGGCCTTTTTTGATCCGTGTATATTTGAACGTTTGCGGTGTATAATGCCCGGATTAGTAAGGACGAGCTGATAGAGCAACTGAACGATGAGCCTAACATTTGATCCCTCTGAAATGGTATACCCGTTTCCACCAAAACCGATGCCACTGACTGCTGAAGAGCAACAAGCATACAAAGAGCAAATCCACGCCCTGTTAAAGGAAAAAGACGCGGTATTGGTTGCTCACTACTACACCGATCCTGAAATCCAGGCACTGGCGGAAGAGACTGGTGGTTTTGTCGGTGATTCTTTGGAAATGGCCAAGTTCGGTAACCAGCATCCCGCCAAAACCTTAGTGATTTGTGGCGTGCGCTTTATGGGCGAGTCGGCAAAAATCCTGACTCCCGAAAAGCGCGTGCTAATGCCGACGCTGGAAGCGGAGTGCTCTCTGGATCTTGGCTGTCCTGCAGACAAGTTTTCTGAATTTTGTGATGCTCACCCCGATCATACCGTCGTCGTGTATGCCAATACGTCTGCAGCGGTAAAAGCGCGTGCCGATTGGGTGGTGACATCCAGTATTGCGCTGGAAATTGTTGAGCACCTAGATAGTGAAGGTAAAGACATTATCTGGGGACCTGACCGTCATCTTGGCTCTTATATCCAGAAACAGACGGGGGCAGAGATGCTGTTGTGGCAGGGCGAGTGTGTTGTCCACGATGAGTTTTCAGCCAAGGCACTACGGGACATGAAGAATATCTACCCGGATGCCGCTATTCTGGTCCACCCTGAATCCCCGGCAAGTGTTGTCGCCTTAGCTGATGCTGTTGGCTCGACCAGCCAGTTGATCAAAGCCGCAAAAACCTTGCCGAACAAGCAGTTGATCGTAGCAACTGATAAAGGCATCTTCTTCAAGATGCAGCAGATGGTGCCAGAGAAAGAGCTTATCGAAGCACCGACCGCCGGTGCCGGTGCAACTTGCCGTAGCTGCGCCCACTGTCCGTGGATGGCAATGAATGGTCTGAAAGCGATTGAGCAGGCTCTCCGTGAAGGTGGCGAACAACATGAAATTTTTGTTGACGAGTCACTACGCGAGAAATCTTTGATCCCCTTGAACCGTATGCTTGATTTTGCGGCATCACTGCAGCTGAAGGTTAAAGGTAACGCTTAATCTATTTTGTCGATAGGTTGATGAATTGTGAGTGGCGACCAGCAGGTCGCCATTTTTATTTGCTTTGGTTTTATACTCATTTGGATTAGAACAATGAGCCAGACAATGTTGACGGTGGCTTTACCTGCTGCACTCGCATGGATGATGTTTTGTGTGGGGATTACCCTGACGGTTGCGGACTTTAAACGGGTGGCGCAATTTCCGGGGAGGGTGTTGCTTGGCCTGAGTGCCCAGCTGCTTGGGCTCCCGTTGCTTGCTTTTTTGATGACATGGCTATTTGCCTTGCCTGAGCCCGTAGCTATTGGCTTATGGTTGCTGGCCCTTGCACCCGGAGGGGCCTCTTCCAATGCGATATCCCATATGTGTGGCGGTGACTCGGCGCTTTCGATCACCATGACTGCTGTAAGCAGTTTGATCATTCCTTTTAGCCTGCCGTTGATGCTCTCGCTGGTGGTTCCTGACGCGCAGCTTATCTTCCCGTTACAAACGGCAATTATACAGTTGGCTGTCGTCACACTTCTTCCAGTCTTGATTGGGATGGCTGTAAAGCACTGGATTGTAGGGGAGAGGTTTGAACGATTTTCCCGGTTAGCTGGGCGCTCTGCGCTGGGGGCATTGTTTCTGACTGTAATGGTAACCGTAGCCGCAAATACCGGCGTGTTCCATCAGCTATTTTCTGTGGCGTCAGTTGCTGCGATAAGCTTGTGCCTGAGCGGTATGTGGCTGGGTGTTTTGGTCGCAAAAATCGTGCGCGGAGATCCAGCCTTAGTCAAGACGCTGGCAATTGAGGTGGGGGTGCAGAATGCGGGGACCGCAATCTTTGTTGCTGTCGTCCAGATGCAACGTCCTGAATTGGCGTTGACACCATTGCTTTATGGTTTACTGATGAACCTACCGGCGTTTGCGATGATTTATATCTACCAGCGACGTCAATTGGCCAGAGCCTGATAGTATTCATTATTGCAAGCAAGAGCGATATACCCCATTAGGTTCGCCTTAAGGGAACCTATCTTGAAGTCACTTGGGTAAATAAAGCAAAGGCTGTGAAATATACTGCTTTCACAGCCTTTGGCTAGGCGTTACTGGTCTTGTACCAAGGCGTTGGCGCGAAGTGTCAGGCCACACAGCATCGTTGGTACTGAGCTAAAGATTTCTTCGAATTGGGCCAGACCATCAGCGCCTTCTTGCGATAGGGCGTCGATTGCATTTTCTGGATCATAAAGCAGGCTGAAGCAAAGTAGTACGCCACCAAGTAGCGCATTGTCTTCACTTTCCTCTGGCATAATCGTCTCCCAGTCGTCACGAGCGAGTTGCCAGCCTTGAAGAACGCCTTCAGCGAGTTGGCGGGTAGGTTCGGACACCAGTTCTTTGTCATCCAGCTCGCAGCCTTCAGGCCACTGCCATTGGCCTGTTAACAATGCTTCGCGGGTTTCGTTCCACATGTTCACGATTTCGTTGGCATAAGTCTCAAGTTCTTCGTGGCTTGCAAATGGTGATGTTTCGTCACCGCCCCAAAGGAAGGCCAGCCACTCAGAAGGGTCAAGCAGGTGCGGGGCTGCGGCCATTGCAGTAACAAAGCCGCGTGTTTGCGCTTCAGATAATAACTGATCGGCCAGTTGCGGGTTTTGTAGTAACTCACTCAATTGTGAAGACATAGTTCAATCTCAGTTCAGTAATTGGGTTTTGCTAATATCAACACGGCTGTTGCAACGTAATCGTTAACAGGAATCGATAGAATAGTAGCTATGCGGCTATTGTATCAGTCTGGATCCTTCTGCACAGCTTAGCTAGGTGTTTTATCGAGTTAAGTAGCTATATCGCTGTAATATTGAACGTTTGATTGCTGTTTTGGTGATTTTTATTGACCAGAAGCGTCTTGGTCACTATAGTAACGCTCCGTTGATGCGCAGGCTAAGCCGGTGCTAGACAACAGATGGTGAGGTGTCCGAGTGGCTGAAGGAGCACGCCTGGAAAGTGTGTATACGGCAACGTATCGAGGGTTCGAATCCCTCCCTCACCGCCATCGAATTTAGAGAGAACCCGTCGATTTCGACGGGTTTTTTCGTATCTGACATACAGAAGTTAGCAATATCTGTGCATTCCACTGCTCCCTGAAAGTCCCCCCCTGTACGCTTACCTAGTACAACTGGAAAATGTTTCTAGCTGCTCAGTCACACTCTATTGGCGATAGGCCGTTCTCTATTTGGCGATTGCTTGAGCTATTTACGGACTTTGACAGTAAATATCACCGGATGATTTCAAAATTTTTTCTGCTCTGTGCCTGCCCGTTTTTCTCTTTCATTTATAGATTTAAAGCACTTGTATTTTACCGTTCCTTGTACGTTTAATTGTTGTAAAACATTACCTTGGAGTAGAGTAAAAGATTTAAAGTTGCAATTGGTATGGTTGTGTTTTCCTTTTAAAACAGTGGGTTAACCATGGTAGTTGGAATTGTCCACTTAACAATTTACAAACATGTATGTTGATATATGGGTTGCCGTTCTGTAAATTTGGCGCCAAATCGGGTTTGCCATAGCGATTGGAGATCGCCAAAAAGGCAAGCTGAAATAATGAAGCAGTTGATTAGGGTTGGTGTCTTAATGAAAAAGCATAAGTTAGCCGTAGCAGTGGCAATAGCCGGTGTGCTAAGTGGAGGCTGTGGAAATGCTTCTGCAGCTGGATTTCAGATTGTCGAGCACTCAGCATCAGGGCTGGGGAGGGCCTTTTCTGGTGAGGCCGCAATAGCTGATAATGCGGCGGCCCTGGCTCGAAACCCCGCTTCGCTTAGTTTGTTAAAAGAAACCAATATAACGACAGGCCTTGCTTACATCGATCCCGATATTCAGATGGAGTTCAGCAATGGCCAATTTGTCGATGCGATTGAAGATGAAGCTGCGCCACCAGCTTTTGTTCCCAACTTTTATTTAAGTCATCCGCTTAATGACAAGGTCACTATTGGTTTTGGCTCCTACGCTGACTTTGGCCTTGCGTCGGAATTCAGTGACGAGGTGAACGAGGAATTCGGAACAATTGCCGGTGACACCTCGGTTACCGTGATTAACCTCAACACCAGCCTGGCCTATGAGCTGAACGAGCAGTTCGTTGTTGGAGCGAGTGCAAGTTTGCTGTTGGCGCAGGCTGAACTCAATCGCCATTCTGGCATTGCCAAAATGGTCACAGGTGGCGAAACGGATGTATTTGCCAACCTTGAAGGTAACGGTATTGGCTTTGGCTATAAAGTGGGTGCGCTATATAAGCTGAATGACAACCACCGCTGGGGGATTGCCTATACGGGAGCCTCTGATATCGATATGGAGGGGGAATTTAATGGGGTTCAGCTCAATACCGAAGATAATATATTGGACTACGTCGAAGGCGTCGATGGTGAGCTGACTCTTAATCTGCCATCGATCCTCGAGGTATCAGGTTATCATCAGCTGACCGATCAGTTTGCTGTTCACTACAGTTGGATGCGTACAGGCTGGAGTTCATTCCAAGAAATTCTTGCCACCTCGAAAGGTAACGAATGCAGCTCGAAAGGCGAAAACGATAAAGTCTGCCTGCAAAAGGAAGAGGGTTGGAAAGATTCTAACCGCTACTCCCTCGGCGCCACTTACCAAATTAATGGCAACTGGACGATTCGTTCCGGTGTTGCCTTTGACGAAACGCCAACGGATAAACATGTCACGGCCAGTATTCCTGACTCCGATCGGATTTGGTATTCGGCTGGTATGTCCTACCGTCGCGACCGGCATAATATCGATTTCGGTTTGACCTACCTCGAAGGCGAAACTGGTGATGTGATTGAAGAGGAAGGCAAGTTCTTCAAAACCACCAACTGTACCGCGATGATTTACGCCATTCAGTACTCCTATACCTTCAAGTAATGCTTTGCTCTGCCTGAGAGCAGAGTATGAACAGAGAGATAGCTATGAAACTAAAAACAATATCGAACGCAGTGCTGATCGCGCTGTCAGCTTCTGCCCTTGTGGCCTGCGGTTCATCGGATGACGACAGTGACGGCAATGGCAAGCAATTACAGCCTGCGAATCTTCAGTTTTCATTTGGCCTGGAAAATACCAAAGAAATAGCCAATGACAGAAATATTCCGATGCCCAATGATCTGTATTTTATTGGTGAGGACGGCTCGGAAAATACCAAGCTGACGGTTTACGGTTGTGGCGAAAGTGATAGTGACAACGAGCTTCCAGAGAACATCGTTAATGGAACCAAGTGCTCGTTGGAAGATCTCAGCGGCTGGTCAACGACGGCACCGTTTACTATTCCAATGTCTGGTGATGGCAGCCAGCTAGATACCGATACTTTTGCTGAAAGCATCCGAATTTTTGCCAAGCGTCAGCTTCCTTTTCCGGGCTATTCTGAACTTCGCTATGACAAGGACTTTACCGTAAGGGTCACTGAGTTTAATCATCTACAGATCCTTCCCCTAAAGCCTTTGGCTGGGAACACGGCCTATGTACTCGCGGTTACCAAGGGGTTGAAGTCGACAGCAGGCGAGGTGGTCAAGCGCTCTCCTGCGTTTGAGTCTTTGCTAAACGAGCCGCAAGGCACCCCTCGTCTAGCGAGCTATAAAGAAAAAGTCGATGGCTTGTTTACCGAACTTAATGACGAGTCCATTACTCCTGACAGTGTGCTGTATATTGCCGGTTTCAAGACCCAGAAAATTGGTGCAGTGCTAAAAAATCTACTGCCTAAGCGTGGACATCAACCTGCTGGTTTTCAATCTGCCGAGTCACCGGATAACCACCTGGCCGGTGCCGTACTGCCGCCAGAAATGCTAGATACGATTGTTGGCAAGATCATTGGCGGCGTCATTGGTGTCCCTGATATTGACCCTAATTTCTGCGTTACTGACCGCGGAGACGGCTTCGTTGTCGAGTGTGTGAGGAAATTACAGGCCACGATCACGCTGCCTTATTACCTCGCGGATTCGAATAAAATTACCGCCAGCAACTGTCAGGCTGACTTGTCTAGCCAGGATGAAGCGGAGTTCTGGTTTGGGATTGATGGGATCAAGGTTGCAGAACACGAAAGCTACTTTGAGAGCTACCGCTACACAAGTGAAAAGTGCCCATCGCTGTATAGTGTATGGGATGTTACTGAAGGCCTGAAACCGGCCCCAGTTTCGCAAGGCGAGCAGGAACTGGCGGTTCAGGTGGTATTACCGAATCGTGAGCGAAATCCGATGCCG
This sequence comes from Photobacterium obscurum, assembly GCF_026191635.1. Lineage (GTDB taxonomy): Bacteria > Pseudomonadota > Gammaproteobacteria > Enterobacterales > Vibrionaceae > Photobacterium > Photobacterium obscurum. Next base: position 352,716 of record NZ_JAKRRW010000001.1, on the reverse strand, counting down.
GAAGCCGGTTGGCCGGTGGTTATCTTCTCGCACGGGATCACCGCCGCTAAAGAGTTTGGCAATGGCGGTATGCTACTGCTGGATAACTTTGTTCAGGCTGAACTGGCCAACCAAGGTTATGCAGTGATTGCTATTGATCACCCACTTCACAACACGCGGGCAGTCGATATCGATGGTGATGAAAGCTATGACATCAACGTCAGCCAGTCGTTGCGAGGCTTGTTCCCGGGGCACGAGCAAGCTGATGTTAAGAACTTCCTGAAAGCCGACGCATTGCTAACATCGCGGGACAACCTGCGCCAGAGTATTGCTGACCTGATCAACCTACGTGCTTCTGTTGGTGATCTGACTTATGTCGATAGTGAAGGCCAAGAGCAGGTTGAGCCTTTGGACGCCGATAATGTCTATGTGATGGGCCATTCAATGGGCTCAATTGCCGGGGCTTCGTTCAGTGGTATTGTGGCAGGTAGCGACCAAGCCTTGAACGGCAGTATTCTTGCCAATCCCGGTGGAGGTATAGGTGGGATTTTGATGAATTCGGTATGGCTGGGCCATAGTGAAGTGCCGCCGGCTATCAAGGCGATGCCAGAGTATCGCTTGCGGATGGCCAAGGAGCTGGGTATTGAGCAAGACTTGACCGCGGTCCGCGAATACGCTGAGCAAAATCCGCAAGCCTATAAACAGCAGTCAGATCAATTATCGCCGGAGTTCCTTAGTGAGTTCCAATATCTGATGCAGGCGGTTGTCGATACGGTTGACCCGCTTAACTACGCCGATGCGTTGCAAGACACGCCGATCTTGTCATTTTCAGTGACCGGCAGTATCTCTGAGCAGCCGGGATTACAAGATATCCCGGGAAGTTATCTGACGACAGGCGATCAAACGGTTCCAATTAAAGTAGAGCTGGATGGCCAGACAGCGTATGAAGTCTGTAACTCGGCTAGCATGGAGGCTGGTTCAGTTGCCACTCAAGAGCTGGGTTGCTTTAACGGTTCTTCACTTAAGCCATATTTCTCTCTCAATACTACTGAGTTTCCGCTGGCAGGGGCAACACCACTGGAGGAAACGTATGGTTTAAAGAATACGCTTAACAGTACAGAGCGTTCATATACGCGCTTTTTAACCGGAACCCATAACATTGGAGCGGGCACGTTAACGAGCTCGGAAACGGAAGGAAATGCGGACTATAGCTCGGTCGATGGCGCAGCCACTGAGCTGGCGGTGCAGGCTGCCTCCTTTGTGAAGTACACCCTAACTGATGGCGCTTATGTTCCAGGTTCTCATCGTGTTGCACCGGTGGATCTGACTGTCATTGAAAAGTAACACCCAGCACTAATTCCTGACAGGAATCCGCTCAAAGCCTCGGCCATTTGCCGGGGCTTTTTGGGTTATTGCTAGGCATTTCGTATACCCAAAGGAAACCGTTGGGCTAGATACGTATCAGGGGAGCGATGATTCGACTTCATTAATATTGATAATCTGTAATTATGTTTCATTTTTGTATGTTTTTTTGGTGTTGGAAATGTTGTGTTGTGTGGCTAAAAATCAATAGGTTAAATTATTGTAGCAATTTTATGGAGGGTGAAAATAGCCAGTTATGTAGACTTTTATCATTGATGTTCTTGATTATGCCTATAAGCAATAAATTTATTGAAGATATCTTTTAAAGTGGATGGAAAAGTGGTTTTAATTGCCAGTTTTACGGTGATAGTTTAGAGCTTTCTTTGATGGGTTGTTTGTATGTTTAATTGTTTTATTTCAGTTGTTTACATATGTATATTGTGTTTGCTTCACATGGCTGCTGTAGTGGCTTTTATGCATAAAAATCGCCTCTTTGTTACCTGTTAATTCAAATTCGGTTATTACCTAAAGCTAAATGGCCGATATAAGCGCTATCCTTGCCGTTTTACTTGTGTTTTTCACTGCGTTCTTGAGTGTAAATCCAGCATGAGGCACGTCACTGCCGCCTAGATAGTTTATTCTTCCAGTTTAACCGCTAAAACCAGTTATAAATTTACAATTTAATTTAAACTTTGGTGTCTTATTTTGGTTAAAACCTGTTCTAATACGCAAATCAACTGGCTATATGTGATTTAGCCAGTGAAAGTATCTAAATATATTCTTTTTTCTGGCCTTATTTTCTGGTTTTGGAGGTTTGCGGTATGTCTGTTAAAGGTCAATTCAATGTGCGAAATGCGGCGGCTGACACCTTTGCAATGGTGATTTTCAGTTTTATTACCGGCATGTTGATTGAGGTGTTCGTGTCGGGAATGACATTTGAGCAGTCTTTAGCATCGCGAACCTTGTCGATACCAGTTAATATTGCGATTGCCTGGCCATATGGTGTATTCCGTGATTATGTTATTCGTCAAGGCCACCGCCTGTCGCCAACCAGCTGGATGAAAGGGCTGTCTGATATGGTCGCCTATGTGTTGTTTCAATCCCCGGTATATGCAGCAATCTTATGGGTTGTGGGCGCCGATGTAGATCAAATCATCACAGCAGTCACCAGTAATGCTTTTGTTTCAGGTATGTTGGGGGTAGTTTACGGTCAGTTTCTGGATTTATGCCGCCGTATGTTCCGTGTGCCGGGCTATTACCAGCAGGCTTAAGTCCCCCCGTCAATACTGCCAGTATTTGAAAGGCTCCCAATCGGTTGGGAGCCTTTTTGCTATTTGCGGCTGTAAGGACAGTAGGCACATTTTCGTCAACTGTCGTTGAAAAGGATTCGTGGTTCCTATTGTTTTTTCTTGAACCGGACATGCTGATATCTCACTGAATATTGTCGCTTGAGGTTGTTTGGTGATTAAAGAGAGAAAGATTGAAGGGCATATAAAATCATATGAGACTGGTTGAATATTAAGCGTGATAAGATTTTACTCTGCTATATATGACATTAAAAAAATCATATTCGAATAATTGCATAGTTTGAAGCTTGTCAAATTTTTTAGCTATATCTTATTCATTTCAGAAATTATTGAAATTTCACAAATTACATCTGCCTATACTTCATTAGCCCTTTAGGGGCATTCATTCTTTATCAGGGAAGTGGGGCTTTATGGAAAAAAGCCGTTTTTTTTGGGTACCGATCGGATTGACGTGTGTTGCAGCTGTTGGGCTGCTGCTTTTAGACCGTGCAAGCCAAGTCGCTTATTTTGTTAGCGGTGTTTTGATTGTTGCAGGCTATCTTGCAGCCCGATTTTTGCAATCCGGGCATGAGGCTGCTGTGGTGCAAGCCTGCGAGCAGCAAAAAGATGAATTCCAGTGTAAACAGCAGCATATGCAAGAGCAATTGACACGCTTGGTTGAGCTTTGTCTGCAGGTATTGCCGATATGGCAACGGCAGCTATGTACAGTAAGGCTACAGACTGAAACCGAGATCACGGCTTTATCGCAGCGTTTTTCGGAGATTATTTCTGAACTGGATCAGGCGGTGACAGAGTCACGGCATGTGACAGGGCAAGATAACGGCCAGCATGGGGTGATTGCAGTGCTTAGCGACAGTGAAGAGAACCTGAATCAAGTCATTACTCTGCTTCGTTCTACGATGGAGACCAAAGAAAAGATGTTGACTCAGGTTCGGCACTTAGCCAGTTACACCGAAGAGCTCGACAAAATGGCTATAGATGTCGCCAATATTGCTGAGCAGACCAACTTACTGGCGTTGAATGCAGCAATAGAGGCGGCGAGGGCCGGTGATCAGGGGCGGGGGTTTGCTGTGGTGGCTGGTGAAGTACGTAAATTGTCGCAGCTATCCGGGGAAACCGGCAAACATATCCGTGACAAGGTCTCGATGATCAACCAGGCAATGGCCGATACAGTGAATATCGCAGAGCAGAGCGCACACCAAGATGCCAAGGCCGAAGCGGCTTCCGTAACCAATATTGAATCTATCCTGGCTAACTTTAATCGGTTGGCTTCCGAACTGAGTGATTCCACCTCGCTGCTACAGGATAAAAACCGGGATATCCAGCAGGAAATCTCCGGCATCATCGTCTCCTTGCAGTTTCAGGATCGCGCCAGCCAAATTATGACCCAAGTAGAAACGAACCTGGACAAGCTGCAGGCAGAGATCATTGGCTATGAGTCAGCGCAGCATAATGATGACGAAGCACACCGGCTTGATGTCACCAACTGGCTCAATGAGATGAAGCAGGATTATGTGGCTCAGGAACAGCATCTTAATCATGAAAAAAACGAGGCGGCCGATGCTTCCTCACATGATACCGAGATAACTTTCTTTTAAACCTCGGAGAGTGTTATGGCAAAAACAATTTTGATCTTGGATGACTCGGCTCCGATCCGCCAGGTCGTAGGTATTGCCCTTAAGGGCGCCGGATATCAGGTGATTGAAGCGAAAGATGGTATTGATGGCCTTGATAAATTGGACGGTCAGAAACTCAATTTGATCATTACCGACGTCAATATGCCAAGAATGGATGGCATTTCCTTCGTGAAAGAGGTGAAGAAGATGCCTCGTTATAAATTTACGCCAATCATTATTCTGACCACTGAGTCGCAGGATAATAAGAAACAAGAAGGCAGAGCTGCGGGAGCTAAAGCATGGGTTGTGAAGCCGTTTCAGCCTCCTCAGTTGCTCGATGCGGTGGCCAAACTGATTTTACCTTGAGGTGAGGACAACGGATGGATATCACCATTGCACAGGAACAGGTAGGACCTGAGTGCAGGCTGAGCCTGAGCGGCGAAATGTCTATTTATAGTGTTGCAGAGTTAAAGCCTCGTTTGCTGGCTTACTTGCATGACGCTCAACTACTCTCGCTTGATCTGACAGAAGTGAGTGAAATGGATACGGCAGGCTTGCAGCTGTTATGGCTGTGCCATCAAGAGGCGACAAAGGCTGGCAGGGCGTTTGTTATTGTCGGTGCCAGTACGGCCGCCATGGAAGCGATTACTTTGTTGCGACTCGAAAGGCAGCTTAACTTGCAACTCGTATAGTGAGCCGCTTTTCATTGCCGGTTAATACCAATTGGGATAGTTGCCCGATTGGTATCAAGGAGGGGAAATGGAAGAGATGGAACATGCCCAGGCGATGTTTGTCGACGAGAGCCTGGATTTGCTTCAGGAGATGGAATCGGCATTAAACCAGCTAAAAGCTGCGCCAGACAATAGTGAGATGATTAATCTGGTATTTCGGGCAGCTCATACCATTAAGGGATCGGCCGGATTATTCGGCTTTGATGGCATCGTCGCTTTTACTCATACCGTGGAAAATGTGCTGGAGCAGGTCAGAGCCAGTGAACGACTGTGTGATGATGGACTGATTTCCACCTTGTTAGATTGTCGAGATCATATTGAAAGCTTGATTGAACAGCTAGGCAATGATAGGGCGGAACGATCCCAGGAGCTGGAACAACGCGGGCAGGGCTTATTAGTGCGGTTAGCTGGGACAACGAGCCCGTTGAATCAGGCTGGGGCAGCCTCTGCCGAAAATACGGTAACGCCGTATGTCGAAGGTTCCCAGGAGCTTGCCCAGACATCGGCTGGCCCAGGTGTTGACAATGCTTACTGGCACCTTTCGATACGCTTTGGTAAGGATGTGTTACGAAATGGTATGGATCCCCTCTCTTTTCTCCGTTATCTGACTTCTTTGGGGGAGGTTGTTGAACTTGTCTCCTTGCTTCACACCTTGCCCGACAGTAGTGAAATGGATCCCGAGTCCTGTTACCTCGGCCTGGAGCTTCAGTTCGATAGTGATGCAGATCATTCGACTATCATGTCAGTCTTTGAGTTTGTTGCCGACGAGTGCCAGATACACTTAATTCCCCCCCATGGAAAGCTTCAGCAATACGTACAGTTAATGAATGACCTTGAGGATGAAGCTGTCGATCTTGGCTCGGCTCTGTTGTGGTGCGGTACCCTGACGCAAGATGAACTGGCTCGGATCACGGATGCGCAGGGTATGGCAAAACAGACCACTGTGCCGGTAATGCCAGCTACTGAGCCGGAATCGGCGAGGAATATCGGAGCTAATGAGGAACAGCCACTCCCTCCTGTTGCTGCTATTCCGAACAGTAAACCGGCCAAGGCGAAGGAGCTGAAACGTCAGGAAAACCGCAGCTTGCGGGTTGATGCCCAAAAGCTGGATCAACTGATTAATCTGGTTGGCGAGCTGGTGATTGCCGGTGCGAATACCAGCTTGCTGGCTCGGCGGAGTGGTAACCCCGAACTGGTGGAGTCGAGTGCCGTTGTTTCCTTGCTGGTGGAGGAGATCAGAGGGTTGTCGCTGCACCTGAGAATGATCCCGATAGATGACACCTTTAAACGCTTCCATCGTGTGGTACGTGAGATCAGTCGCGACTTGGATAAAGAGATTCGATTGAAAATCGAGGGAGGGGAAACCGAACTCGATAAGGGCGTAGTGGAAAAAATTAACGATCCCCTGATGCACTTGGTACGGAACGCGATTGATCACGGTATTGAAGCGAAAGAGGAGAGGCTGGAAAAAGGCAAGGAGCCGGCCGGCACAATCACACTACGGGCGTATTACGATTCAGGCAGCATTGTGATCGAGGTCGGTGATGATGGTGGTGGTATTGATCCGGTAAAAGTAAGGGCCAAAGCCATTGAGAATGGACTAATCAAAGCCGAACAGCAATTGAGCGAGAAAGAGGTATTGAGGCTGATTTTGGAAGCTGGCTTAACCACCAAAACGTCAGTGAGCGATCTCTCGGGCAGAGGCGTAGGCATGGATGTGGTTAAGCGCAATATTGAAGCACTACAAGGCAGCATTGAAGTGGAAAGTCAAAAAGGGGAAGGCTCACTGCTGCGTTTGCGCTTACCCCTAACGCTTTCAATTATTGATGGTTTTGCGGTTGGGGTTGGGAAAGCCACCTATGTTATTCCCCTGGATGCTGTTGTGGAGTGTATCGAATACAGCGAGCAGCTCAGTAAAAATGGCAATTATGTCAACCTACGGGGGGAAATCCTGCCTTTTATTAACCTGCAAAAGCAATTTCAAGAAAGCTATATCGAAGTCAAACAGCGAAATATTGTTGTAGTACAGAGTGGAGAGCAAAAAGCAGGGTTTGTGGTTGATCAGCTGCAAGGTGAGCTGCAAACCGTGATCAAGCCGCTGAGCAAGATATTCTCGCAGCTAAGTGGGATCAGTGGATCAACAATCCTTGGCAGTGGTGAGGTGGCGATGATCCTCGATGTGCCAGCCTTGATCCGTGAAGCAGAAGAGCAGCGCTCATCTTGGTATATGGGAAATGAGGAAACGGTGCCATAGGGAGCGGAGTCGCGATAGCAGGAAGTATCGCTGACGAGCCTAAGCTAACAGAGGCAGCATTTTGGAAGGGGGTGTGTTATGACGCAAAGCGTAAGCCTGGCATCGTCCAGAACTCAGGAGGGTAAAGAGGTGGATGGATCATCGGAACAGCAGCAGTTTTTGACATTTTTACTGCGTGATGAGCTGTTTGCCATCAATATCCACCCGATCAAGGAGATCATTGAGTATGGACAGCTGACAAAGGTGCCTATGGTTCCTGATTTTGTCCGCGGGGTGATAAATGTTCGGGGCAATGTGGTCCCCATTATTGATTTGGCGATACGTTTTGGCTGGCCAACTACCCCGGTGACCAAGCGCAGCTGTATTGTGATTATTGAAGTGGAAAGTGAAGAAGAAAGGCTTGAAATTGGCGTTGTCGTTGATGCCGTGAGTGAAGTGCTTGATATTTTGTTGACCGATATCGAACCGGCTCCCAGCTTCGGTGCCAAGCTCCGCACAGACTTTATCCAGGGGATGGGAAAAGTGAATGATGAATTCATTGTTTTGCTAAATGTTAGCCACGTGCTGTCGGTCGATGAACTTTCATCTCTAGAGTCGTTGCAAAAATAAATTACTAATAACCGGAATATTCCAGGGAGGCGTTATGCTCCGTTTTAGTGACATCAGGATGAGACCCAAGTTGATCGGCCTGTTTTTGCTGGTCAGTCTTATTCCATTAGCGATTGTTGTATTTATTGCCGTTAAAGCGGCTGCAGATGCGTTGACGATTGAATCCAATGATCAGTTGATCGCAATGCGTGAAGTGAAAAAGTCTCAGATAGAAAATTACTTTGCGGAGCGCCAGGGCGATGTTGGGGTCCTTGTCGATACTATTGATAACCTGCGTACTAATACACTGAATAAGCTCTATGCAGCAAAAGAGAGCAAGCGTGCCCAGATCGAAGGGTATTTTCAGATGTTAGAGCATGACATTACCATTCTTGCGGAAAATGACACAGTATCAGAGGCCCTGTCGGGGTTTGATGCCGCCTATCGAATTGAAGGTATGCAAGTAGGTGGCGAGGACTGGCAGGCCGTAAATAGCCAGTATGGAGCATGGTTGACTCGCTACAAAGAGCATTATGGCTTCTATGATCTGTTCCTGGTGAATGTTGATGGCGAGGTCGTCTACTCGGTTGCCCAGGAATCGGACCTCGGTCAGAACATTAAAACAGGTACGCTGCGAGACAGTGGTATCGGTCACCTTTTCAGCAAGGCACAATCCGCGGTCGCAATTGAAGATTTTGCTCCCTATGCCCCGTCAAACAACCAACAGTCGGCCTTTATTGGTGCTCCTGTAATCAAGGATGACGCGTTAGCAGGTGTGCTCATCTTGCAGATACCGACGGAGGGTATCGATGCCATTATGCAGCGAGAGGACAACCTCGGGGAGACGGTGGAAACGTATTTGGCCGGCAAGCAAGATGGTAGTGTCGCCCTACGGAGTAACCTTGTAAAGAGTGACGGTACCAAGCAACAGATTGGTATGCCGGTGAGTGAGCCGTTTATGGAACAGGCGCTGGCCGGCAAGTCGGTTGGTGATATCTATGCCGATAACAGTGGAAGGCTCATGCTGGTATCGGCTTCTCCGCTGAAAATCCATGGACTGAGCTGGGCACTGATCTCAACTATTGACCTGGAAGAAGCCTTTACCAGCAAAGTGGCCGGTGAAGCGACCGATTTTCTGGCTAACTACAGTCAGATGTATGGTTACTATGATCTCTTCCTGATCCATCCGAAGGGAGAAGTCTTTTATAGCGTCAGCCATGAAGCGGACTATCAGAGCAATATGCTAGATGGTAAATATGCGGACTCTAACCTAGGTCAATTGGTTCGCCAGGTGCTTCAGAGCCGGCAGTATGGTGTGGTCGATTTTGCCCCCTACGCCCCAAGTAATGGTGAACCGGCTGCGTTTATCGCACAGCCTCTGATTGTGAATGGCGAGATCAAGCTGGTGGTAGCGATTCAGTTGCCGTTGGAAGCTATTAATACGATCATGCAGCAACGTGCCGGTATGGGGGAAACCGGTGAAACTTATCTGGTCGGGATGGATAAGCGGATGCGGTCCGACTCGTTTCTTGACAGGGAAGGGCGCTCGGTCATGGCATCTTTTGCCGGGACGGTTGAGCGAAATGGTGTCGATACCCAGGCCAGTAATGCCGCACTAGCTGGTGAGACTGGGATTGACCGGGTTAAAGACTATAACGGTAATAGGGTTTTATCTGCTTACACCCGAGTAAATGTTGGGGATACGCACTGGGCTTTATTAGCCGAGATTGATGAAGCCGAGGTCAATGAGCCGATTAATAGTCTGCTTATGATGGTCGGTCTGGTTATTGCGGTTACCATTGTGTTGATTGTGCTGGTGGCTATGGTTGTTGCTTCGACGATCACCCGTCCTCTGGCCACGGCACTGCAGGTGGCTGAGTCAATGGCCAACGGGGATCTGAATAGCCGGATCGAAACGAACAGCAAAGATGAAACCGGCCAGCTGTTACAGCGAATGGGACATATGAGCAACAGGCTGCGTCAGATTGTCGGTGATGTAAACAGCAATGCCAACGGCCTTGCCAGCGCCTCTGAAGAAATCAGTGCGACGGCGCAGTCGCTGAGTCAGGCTGCCAGTGAGCAGGCGGCCAGCGTAGAGGAAACCAGTGCGTCTCAGGAACAGATTGCCGCGTCGGTACAGCAGAATGCTGAAAATGCCAAAATCACGGATGATCGCGCGACCAAGGCATCGACCCAGGCGATGGAAGGGGGGCGTGCTGTTGGTGAAACGGTCACCGCGATGAAAGAGATTGCTGAAAAAATCAGCATCATTGAAGACATTGCCTATCAAACCAATTTATTGGCCTTGAATGCCGCGATAGAAGCCGCAAGGGCCGGTGAGCATGGCAAAGGGTTTGCCGTGGTGGCTGCGGAGGTGCGCAAGCTTGCCGAACGTAGTCAGGTTGCTGCGCAGGAGATCAGCAATCAGGCCGGAAGTAGTGTTCAGGTGGCCGAGCAAGCCGGACGGTTGCTGGATGAAATTGTTCCTAGCATCACCAAAACCGCAGAGCTGGTGCAGGAGATTGCGGCGACGTCGGATGAGCAGGCAAGTGGTGTTACCCAGATCAGTGTGGCAATGGGGCAAATGGATCAGGTGACCCAGCAGAATGCCTCTTCTTCGGAAGAGTTGGCTTCGACGGCTGAGGAAATGAGTGCTCAGGCTGAACAGTTACAGCAGCTGATGAGCTTCTTCAAAATCGACGAGCAGCAAGCTGAAATGCCTGGCTCTCATGTATTGCATGTTGCCGGAAATCACCCACAGCCTCCGCAAGTGTTGATGGCCAAGAAACCAGCAAGAAAGCAGGAAAACAAGCATCAAGAGCTGATAGAGGAGGACTTTGAAGCTTTTTAATGTTTGTTTTTAAAGTCTTTTTTAAGCAGTGGAACGCCTTGTAGTCAGCTCATGGCTACAAGGTGATTATTAAGAAAGGCTAGGGTGTGGCGCAGAATGGGGGAACGCCATGGAGTGTAATAGTGTAGCTCTGAACAAGCCTGGCGGATTATTGGCTAAGGATGCTATTTCCAACAGGGAGTTTGCCCAGTTTCAGCAGTTAATTTATGACCTGGCTGGCATCACACTGGGTGACCACAAAAAAAATTTGGTGGTGACGAGGTTAGCCTGCCGGCTCAGGCACTATTCTCTGAATAGCTTTGCTGAATACTATCGGCTACTGATGGAAAATGCACCGGCGGGGGAGTTGCAGGTAGTGGTCGATCAGCTGACCACCAATGAAACTCACTTCTTCAGGGAGCCGAAACATTTTCGGTTTATCAAAACGCATTTATTGGATGGGCGATCATCGCAAGAGCCGTTGCGCTGCTGGAGTGCAGTGTGCTCTACGGGTGAGGAGCCGTACAGTCTGGCTATGCTATTGGCAGATAGCTTTGGTGGAGACGGTGACTGGACTGTACTCGGCTCAGATATTAACTCGAACGTATTGGCCAATGCTTGTCGCGGGCAATATTCAATATCGAGACAGAACGAAGTTCCTGTTCGCTACTTGAAGCAATATTGCCTGAGAGGGGTTCGTTCCCACCAAGGGACATTTTTAATCAACAACCAGCTTCGTCAGCATGTTCATTTCAAGCAGATCAACCTTAATGGCCCACTGCCAAATTTGGGCCTGTTTGATTTAATTTTATTACGCAATGTTCTTATCTATTTTTCGGCCGAAACTAAGCGGGATGTAGTTTTGCGAGTTTTGTCCCAGCTTAAACCCGGGGGATATTTATTGGTGGGTCATTCGGAGACGATTACCGGTATTAGTGATCAGCTGCGTCTGATTAAACCCAGTATCTATCAAAGGAATGACGTAAATAACATTCATTGAACGAATACAGATTTTTAGTTGGCAAGCATCATGGACGAAAGGTATTTCGGAGCCTGCTTCCTGAAAAGCGATTGTAGGTAGGTCATATGAAAAGAAAAACAATCAAGGTAATGGTAGTTGATGATTCTGCTGTTGTTCGTCAGGTAGTTTCTTCTGTATTGAAGACCGACAGCGAAATAGAAGTTTGTGGTGCCGTCGCTGATCCCCTATTTGCGATGACTCGAATGCGGATGCAGTGGCCTGATGTAATTGTCCTCGATATTGAGATGCCTCGGATGGATGGGATCTCTTTTCTTAAAAAAATCATGGCTGAACGGCCGACTCCCGTGGTGATCTGTTCGACCTTGACGGAAAAAGGTGCAGAAACCACCATGCAGGCAATTTCAGCCGGTGCGGTTGAGATCATTACCAAGCCCAAGGTGGGGTTGAAGGGCTTCCTTCATGATTCAGCAAAAGTATTGATCAATGCTGTTAAAGCGGCCAGCAAGGCGAATCTTAGACCTCTTCAGCCGATAAAGGCATCAAACCTGAAAGTTAAACCCAAATTGAGTGCTGATACAGTGTTAGCCGCAGGAAAGGTCTCCCGCCTGAAAACCACTGAGCAAATTGTTGCAATCGGTACGTCCACGGGCGGGACTCAGGCATTGGAAGTGGTGTTAAAGGCCTTGCCGCGTCTTTCGCCGGGAATTGTCGTGGTTCAGCATATGCCGGAGAAGTTTACCGCCGCCTTTTCACAGCGGCTAGATAGCTTGTGCGATATTAGTGTTAAGGAAGCGAAACATAAAATGCGAGTGCTTCCCGGCCAGGCCCTGATTGCTCCAGGTGGCAAACACATGCTGCTCAAGCGTAGCGGAGCACAGTATCATGTGGAGGTCATCGATGGCCCTTTAGTGAGTCGTCACCGTCCTTCCGTTGATGTGCTATTTCGCTCGGTAGCGCAATCAGCAAGTGAAAATGCGTTGGGGATCATCATGACCGGAATGGGAGATGACGGAGTAAAAGGCATGTTGGAGATGCGGCAGGCCGGTGCGATGACTTTGGCGCAGGATGAAGCCAGCTGTGTGGTCTATGGTATGCCTAAAGAAGCTGTCAGGCGTGGGGCAGTTGAGCGCAGCCTGTCGCTTTCGGAGATCCCCCAGGCAATTCTCGATCATAACCATTGATGTCACTGGCACAAGGGGTGGGCTTGCTTGTCCTTGATGGTGATTTCCAGCTGCGGATGGGCAATGGTTATATTATGCTGGATAAACTTGTTTTTGATCCGCGTATGTAAATCGTGGGTCAAGCTAAGCCGATGGCCGGTTTCTGCCGCATAGGCCCGCACCTCGAAGTTCTGACTGTCGGCGGTAAGAGTCAGGAAAAACACTTCTGGAGCAGGATTGTCCAACACAAGATCGCATTCCTCGGCGGCCTCAAATAGCAATTGGGTTACCAGTTCACTGTCAGCAAGGTATTTAACGCTGATAGAAATCGTTACCCGGGTAATCGGATCGGATAGCGACCAGTTTATAAACTGCTCGGTCACAAATGCCTTGTTGGGTACAATAACTTCCTTTCGGTCCCAGTCAACAATTGTCGTCGCCCGAGTTTTAATGACTGCCACTACGCCTGTCAACTGACGGATCGTCACGGTATCGCCAATTCTGATTGGCTTTTCAAATAAAATGATCAATCCGGAAATGAAGTTGGCAAAGATTTCCTGCATACCAAAACCCAATCCAACCCCGAGAGCGGCAACCAGCCATTGCATTTTTGACCAGTCGAAGCCGATTAATCCCGAGCCAATCACAATTCCCATAAAAATAGCCACATACCGAGTGAGCGAGGTGATGGCATACCCTGTTCCGGGCGACAAGTCGAGATGTTGCAGGATCAGCAGTTCCATTGCACCAGGCATATCTCGGGCAATAATCGCAGTTAGCCAGAAAGCCAGAATAGCCAGCAGGACACTCTTCAGGGAGATTGAGCTGAGTTCGTCAATTCCATCGATGGTGCTGGTTACATCCCATAAGGTGACATCTTCCAGGAAAGTGATGGCTTGGTAAAAATCTGACCAGACAATGGATAACAGAGCCAGATAAATCAGTAGCAGTAGAGAACGAAGCAAACGCAGTGACTGGGCACTGATCTTATCTAAGTCTACGACCGGTTCTTCTACTTCAATCTGCATTTCACTGCTGCTGAAGCTGTCTTCTTTTTCTTCTTCCAGCTCAGCCAGCCGTTGGGCGAGGATCTCCTGTCGCTTCGCTTTGGCTCGGTCAAAGGCCAGACGCCTTTTCTGGAGCAACATCAGGCGCTTGATCAGGTAGTAAACGAGTAGGGTGATCACCCCAAGTACTGCTGATACCTCCAGCTTGTTCATCACCGTCTGTGATGAAGTAAGGTAGCCTTGAAGTGCCGTGTAGTTGAGGAGCTGGGGGATGATAATCAAGGTCCACCAAAACAGGTGGTGGCCAATATGCGCCTTTCCCTCGGGGAGCTCACCATAGGTCATGGGAATTTTTTCATGGTATAACCGCCAGAGGAAATAGCTGACGGCCAGATTGCTGATAATGAAGGCGAGTCTACCCAAGGTGGCACTGACATCAATATCACTGTAGAGAGAGGCAAAATCCTGAATGACCATCATCGGTAAGTAGATCCACAGTAGTTGCCGGTAGTGCGCGAACGAGCTATGAACCAGCTGAGAGTCCCACCCAAAATGGCTAATAAACAAGCCATTGGCGCGGACGAGTTCGCGCATGAAACAAAACACGGCCAACGCCATAGGAACGGCCAGTGCTTGGCCCAAATGGTGGATGAAAGGATATTGCCAGGCGGCACTCAGCAATAGTCCGATAAGGCCGACGATAAAAGGAAAAGGCCAAGCAAGGATGAAGGAAGCAAGGATATTGAAAAAACTAAAGCGAAATTTATCTTGAGTCACCTTGCCAATCATCTGGCTGGTGGTATCTAGGTATTTTTTCCAATGCTTTCTCACCCAGTTCAGTGTGATGATGATAAAGCCAATTAAGCCTATGGAAAAAATGAGCTTAATATTATCAACAACGGTGGGAACCTTTATCAGGTTGAACCATTGAAAGGGAGAGAAAAACCATTTTAGTTTTTCCCATGTATTGATGATTAGGCTCAGGCTCAGGCGATTGGTATTCGGCGCCCAGAAAAGTCGTTTCTTGGCTTGGCTTCTGAGATCGTTCAGGTTGGTATTGAGATTTTCATAAGCGACTTTCAGTGTTGCTTGCTGGTAAATCAGAGTGTCTGAATGGTCGATCAGTTTATCGAGCAGAATGAGGTTTGTTTCAATTAGCGTTTGCTCTTTTTGTTGCTGTTCTGGCGTTAGAGCTTGAGTTCGTGGTTGTTGCGCCTGTTCGTCCAGCGAATCGTATTGTTGTTGATACTCGTATTTTTGTATCTGGTTTTGGGCAATATCCCTGTCTAACGCTTCGATAGGGGGATTGGCCGGTAGCCGGTTCATCCGGGTGTTGAGGTTTTCGCTAAAGGCTGGGCTGAGTTTTAGCCACTCAGCCATGGTTTCCAGGTCATCCGCTGTCTTGTTAACAATGTCGGTGTGCTCAGAAGCTGTTTGTTGCTGTTGCTGTACCTGCTCGGTTTTGCTTGAGAGGTTAGCCAAGGCCGTGGTATAGCGTTTGTTTGCTTTAAGCAGGCGGGTTAACGCCTTGGGCTGGCCCTCAACGTCTTGCTGAATTTCTCCACTATCTTTAGTTGCCTGTGCGTTATCGGTGCGCAATACCCGGGTGAGTCTTCGCTGGAGGTTGTTGCGGTAGGCCTGGCGAGCTTCGATTTCCAGGTTACTGAGGTGAATACGCTGTTTCGCCAGCGTGCGCCGGTTACCTGCGCTAAGCTGCTTCGCCTCAAGGGTATATAGCTGGCTGACATAGAACTGATGGGCAATCTCCAGGGTGAGTAGGGCATCCTCGTTCTCGGGTTGCTCCTGCTCATGTTTTAACTGGCTTTCCGTTTTTTTTATTTTGTCCCGCAATTGCTCGGAGAGGTATGAAAACTCATCAATACCTTGTTCGATGGCCTGCAAATCGTTTTTGTCATTACTGCGGATCTGCTCGAGCTGGTCTAGCTTGTTGTCTTGCTCGGCGATCTTCACTGTCAGCTCATCTTGATCCCAGTCATTAAAATCTGGGAATTCGGTAGTCGAAAAGGCCGCTATCTGAGTGGCAAGTTCTTCAGTTTGCTCATTAAAATTGGTAATAAGATCTCGGTATTGCTGGGTTTGCCGGTTAAATTCCGTGGTTTTTTCTAGCTGGCTTTTTGCCTGCGAAAGGGTATCAAGTGTTTTGATAATTTCTGGTGTTTTGCTCTGCTGCTGGAGAGCTTCAATTTTTTTCTCTAGTTGCTGCAGGCGTGGATCTGTCTCTTCATAGGCTGTTGAAGTCCAGGCTGACAGCACCAACAGAAGAAACAATAGGAACGACTGCCATATTTTCATAGATGACCTTTAGTATGGAACATAAGGAGCAATGAGCCAGAAGGTGCGCATTGTTAGAAGTGTAGCAGTGAATAAAAACAAGCGATTGGACTAAGAATGGAACGATTTGATCTATTCGTCAGCAGTCGTGAATGTTTTTGAGAAAAGCACTTGACCCTAATGCGCTAAGCCATTACATTAGCCGCCGTTGAGACGCACAGCGTCAAACAACAATGTGGTGAGGTGTCCGAGTGGCTGAAGGAGCACGCCTGGAAAGTGTGTATACGGCAACGTATCGAGGGTTCGAATCCCTCCCTCACCGCCATCATCTTTTAAGATGACAAAATTTGGAGAGATGGCTGAGTGGTTGAAAGCACCGGTCTTGAAAACCGGCATACGTTTGTAGCGTATCTAGGGTTCAAATCCCTATCTCTCCGCCATATTCAGAAAGCCCAGCATTTATGCTGGGCTTTCGTCGTTTGGGGCGTAATCAAATGTGATTTGAGAATCCCTAAATATTCAGAGCGCTCCGCCCCACCCGAAAGGCACGTAGAAATACTGTGGCTTGTTCGTTTTATCTTTTATGATAATTGAGGGTGAACAAGTGTAAGGTAACAACCAGAACACCTCGTGTTACATCGTTTACTATTTTTGCTGTAATTTAGAATGATTATTTAATATACCAAAATATATTGAAGTTATTTTAGGATATTTTTCATTAATATTTATTAAGCGTGACATGAATTATTAATGTTTATTTTTATAATAGATGCCATTGTTAATGGGTGGCTACATATTTATAATGCCGCAAATTTTATTATATATAATTAATAGCCAGTAACTTTTTGACTCTGTTTACATCCTTTAGGTTGTTTATGAACCTATGTCTGTTATCAATCTGCCATAGGTTACATTTGTATTATACATAACATAGTTAATTTTAAAGTGCCTGAATTATCGTTTTAACTTTCAGTATATCCTTATTAGTACTGAAGTGCTTGTCACACAAAATGTAATAAAAACACAAAAATACAAAAGGTTAATTGTTTAACAATGACATATAAAAACTTATCGATTGGAAAGAAAATTGCGGTTGTTTTTGCTGCTATCGCTGCGATTATTATCGCATTTGGCGTATTTTTAATGAGCGAACTGAAGTTGGTTCGAGAGGGGGTATTAAATTTTACTGATTCAACGCTGCCTAGCGTATTGTCGGTTGAAGAGTTGAAATATGAAATTACGAGTAATCGGACCACCCAGTTTTTCACTTTGACACATCGCAACGATATCGTAGCAATGCGCAATACGCTCCAACGGGCTCAGCAGGGCAATCATCGTATTGAAAAAATGCTGGAAGATTATGGGGCAACTGTGGCATCTGATCATGAGCGCCAGGTCTTTATGCGGATTAGCGATGCTTGGGAATGCTATGTTGATGTTATTGATAGCTTCGAGTCAGCTGCTACCAATGGCGATGTTGATAAAGCGGAAAGGTTACTTGTTAACACATACGGCCAGTTTAATGAGCTGATGATTGCACTGGATGGCTTGCGAGAACTTAATCTTGGCTTTGTGACTAATAACCGTACCGAGATGCTGGCGAGTACTGATCGCGTAAGTACCATCACGCTCTCTTGCATCATCGCTCTGGTGGTCTTTATGGTGATAATGAATCTGTTCCTTACTCGCCAGATTTGTCTGCCGCTGAACCAAGTAATGATGCTGTCAGGTGAAATTGCAGCAGGTAATTTAACCCATTTTCTGAAACGTGACGAAATAGGTAATGATGAGTTGGGGATGCTGGCTGATTCCAGTGTCAAGATGCAGGATAACCTGCGGGCACTTGTTGAGGAAATTGTTGCAGCAGTTACCCAGCTGAGTACGGCCGTTGAAGAAGTGAGTGCTGTTTCTGAACAATCATCGCAAGGGATGAAGCAACAGCAAGATGAGATCACAATGGTGGTTACTGCGATGGATCAGATGAAGGCCACTGTGGCAGATGTTGCCAACAATACAGAAGTTGCCTCTGTTTCAGCAACATCGGCGAACGATGAAGCCAAGTTAGGCAGTAAGGATGTACAACAAAGCATTGAATCGATTTTGCGTGTATCTCAGGAGATTGAAAATGCAGGTGTACTGGTCGAGCTGCTGGAAAAAGAGTCTACGAATATCAGTATGGTTGTCGATGTCATCCGCGATATTGCCGAGCAAACCAACCTGCTGGCACTTAATGCTGCGATTGAGGCTGCGCGCGCCGGTGAGCAAGGTCGTGGTTTTGCCGTTGTAGCTGATGAAGTCCGTACTTTGGCGGGTCGTACCCAAGACTCTACCGGTGAAATTGTTTCGATTATCGATAAGCTGCAGAAAAGTGCCAGCGAAGCCAAAGAGGCAACGACAGAGAGTTGTAGCATGATCGAGCAATGTGTTACGCAGAGCCAGAATACAGGTGAAACAATTCAGAGTATTGAACAGACCGTGGCGCAAATTGCCGATATGAGTCTGCAAATTGCGAGTGCATGCAGCGAGCAGGACTCCGTTACCGAAGAGTTAGGCCGTAATATCGAGAGTATTCACCAGTCTTCAACCGAAGTTGCGACAGGGGCTAATCAAACCGCTCAGGCAAGTATTGAATTGAGTCAGCTGGCCGCCAATCTACAGTCGATGATGAGCCGTTTCCGCGTGTCTTAATTTGTAGGTATTGCTTGACTGTTTAAACAGTAATAATGATGAGGACTACTTGGTGAAATATTCTTGTAGTCCTTTTTGTGTTAGCACTTCAATGAACTATTATGAGGGGGGGAATATTTACTGACCATGACTTTTCGTTAGTAGCTAACTTCATTCGATTTGTTGTTATCAAACCAAGCTTGTAGCTTTTGAGTATACTTCTGCATCCCTTTCAGTTTTAGCCTGAAAAGCAATCAGACACGTCATTCATGACAATTGACTTGGCTTATAAGAGTTTTTCAAGTTCCTGGTCAATACTGATATTGATCAAGATACAGCTTCTATTTTTGAAAGGTGTCTTTTATATGCATCTTTTATGGTATAGGATCACTCGTACTATAAAACACTACTTTTTGTAGTTCTATACCACTACACGCGAGGCGCATATGGCTAACATCAATGATTATATGACTCAACATCACAGAAGCTGTGATCATCTGTTAGTTGAGGCAGAAGGGCCGTTGGCAGAAGGAAACTGGACTGAATTTCGCACCGCATGGGGCCAGTTTGAAGCCGAAACCTTACATCATTTTGATCTGGAAGAAGAGATCCTATTTCCTGAGTTTGAAGCGCAAACGGGTATGACCTCGGGCCCAACGATGGTGATGCGCCAGGAACATGCCCAAGTTCGCTCTTTATTTGAACAGATGCAGCAGGCGATTAGCGAGCAGGCCACCGAGCGCGCAATGGGGATTGTGGAAAGTACCATGCTGCTGATTCAACAACATAATATGAAAGAAGAGCAAATCCTTTACCCGATGTCGGATGCGCATCTGGCAAATGGTCAGGATATTGTTGCTCAGATGGAAGCCAAGCCAAACGCCTCCGCATCCTAATTAAGGAAGCAGATCTTATGGATTCTATAATCATTCTTGATGTCAGTGATCTTGAACCGCCTCAACCAATGCATAAGATCTGCCAGACACTCTCCACCTTGCAGTCAGGCCAGTTGCTGCATGTTAAGCATCGGCGTGAACCCGTGCCGTTGTTTGCCATCCTTACCCAGCAGCAGTTTGATTATCGCCATAGCAAAGAAAGTGAAGGGAAGCACCATATTTGGATTTGGCACCAAGGTGATCAAGTCGCGCTTAAACAATTAAACGAGGCATCGAAATGAGACTGACAGGGCTGAATTTCGAGACTATCCCACGTTTGGATGTCCCGCTTCGCTTTTACCTGACCGCGCCGTTTTTTGCTGTAATCGCCGCTGGTTTGCTGATTTGGCAGGGGGAATACATCTGGCTGGGGCGTTGGCTGCCCGCCTCCCTGGCGATCACCCACCTTGTGGCGATAGGCATGATGGCGATGATCATGATTGGTTCGCTGTTTCAAATCATGCCGGTGTTATGTGGTGCGCCAATCTCGATACCCCCTGTACCCTTAGTCTTGATGCAAGCGGGCCTCATACTCGGAACCCTAGCCTTGAGTGTGGGCTTTTTTGGGTGGCCAACTTTTGCTGCTAGCTTCGTTTTATTGGCGCTGAGTCTGGGATATTTCATTATTTCGTTGTTGGGAGTGCTATTTCGGAAAGCGGGTGGCCAGCAGACCAGAGTGCCCATTCTTCTAGCAGGCTTGGCGCTTGCTTTGGTGTTGTTGGCAGGGTTGTTACTGCTGGTAGGGTATCTTTGGGGTTATTATCCGATCACTGGTAAAAACCTGACTCACTTCCACGCGAGTACCGGGATCTTCGGCTGGGTATTATTGCTGATCATGGCAGTGAGCTTTCAGGTCATTCCGATGTTTCATGTCACCCCTGAATTCCCCCGGCACTGGCGAATTGCTCTGCCTTTGGTGTTGGTCGCTGGCCTTGTCTCCATTGCCGTTGCAACGCTGTTCCAGTTTAGCCTCTATTACAGCAGCGCTTTGATTGCCGGTGTCGCCATCTTGTATGCCGCGGTAGGGTTGCACCGTCTACGACAGCGCAAGCGCAAACTGCCAGATACCGTTGTCAGCTATTGGCAATGGGCGTATTCATGTCTGATTTGTGGTTGTCTGCTGATGATTGCGCTGCCACTGATACCAATTCACTGGCAGGGAAAAGTAGAGGTCTTTATTGCACTGCTTATAGGGATGGGGTTTATCCTGGGGGTGATTCAGGGAATGCTGCTCAAAATTGTTCCTTTTCTGATTAGCTTGCATCTCCAACCCATTGCGATGAGTAAACCTAACGCAATGATGCTGCTGCCTGATCACTACAGTTTGATCAGCCGGCAACAAATTAAGATCCAGTTCCGCTTATATCAGCTAGCAATGCTCAGTATCGTTGCTTCACTGTGCTTCCCACCCGTTACGGCAAGTATTGGCCTGATGATGCTGCTAAATTGGGGATGGATTGGTTTTAATATGGCATCGGCCGGCATAACGTATCGAAGAGTCCGCAAAGAAATGCTGGATAAATTATAAGTGAGTTGGCAATAAAAAAGAATCTAGATTATGCAGCCTAAATTTACTTTTAAAGTATAAATTAGGCTGCATGACTAAATGTTACTACCTTTCCTTTGTTTAAATTAAAGTTTAAAGGTGATCTAATTTGTACACAGCAACGTTAATACTTCTGAATGCCAACTTATAATTTATATTATGGTCTTTAAATGCTTTCAAGATCATTTTACTTCTCTTATTAGCTAGTCCATGTTTTGCGTTTACATTTAAGTGTGATATTACATAGTAGTTTGATTTGTTAGGTTCGTAATATGACAACGATTTATTAATACCATCTTTAATGTCTAGTTTGTCCATTTCTGACTTTTGTAGATATACACCCTTGAAGTCAATGTCTCTAATTTCATTATCAAAGCTTGAGTAATAATAAATAACACTACTAGAATGAGGGTATAGTATAAAGTTATTGTTAGATATGTTGTTGTCTTTAATAAAACTAATTAATTTTTTATTACTTGTGTGCTCTAAGCCATTCTTCATTATTTTTTGTGTGTTTTGTATGAAGAGAGTTAGTAACATGACAAATGTAACAATTGAGAATAAGCTGAATTTGTTTCTAAGAATATTTGATATACTATAAGTGTTAATAATTAGGCTAAATGGCAATAACCAATATAAGTGTCGAGGATATATTACTGGGAATAAGCCTATAACTTTTAAAATTGTAACGATACATATTGTAAATGTGAATATCACGGAAAGGTGAAAGTTGGTATCTTTGTTTTTATATCCGATTAAACCATAGAATGTACAAAATACAGAGATATAATAAAAATACTGACCATAAATACCAATAAAAGATGAAAATAATACACTTAAATCATCAATAAGACCTTTACTTTGATAAACTGAATTGTTATTTATTTGAGAGTCTGTAATGTGGCTTATGAGAATATAATTAACAAAAACCCAAAGGATAAAAAATATTGATACAAAAATATCTGATTTCTTTATGTCTTTATTTAAGGCGGAAGTAAGGACAATATATGAAAATATAATTGTTATAGGAATAATATTAGATATGCCTAATGGTGTTGCAATAGCTAAAAGCAGGCATGAACGATTTAAACTTTTAGATTTAAAGAACGATATAATGGCATAAATAGCTAGAAGAGTGGAAATAAACTCAAATGCATATTGTTTTAATTCTGTTGAATAATAGCCATACTTAGTTACTATAGCACCTAAGAGTAGCAAAAATATGATATTTGATATTTCGCTTTTTTCCTTGAAGTGAAAGTAAAAAGGAAAGAGTGATAATATTGAAACTAGTAAGGTTATAATTCTAAGGTGTGTGAAGTTCATACCCGTGAAATAGGCTATTGATTCATGAAACCAAGAAACTATAACAGGCTGTGCTTGCATATATAAAGGTAGAGGGGATAGGTAATCCCAAAAATCAGTAATATAAATAATATTACTTAATAGCATACTTTCATCAATCCAAGGTGATCTTTGGACTAAAGGAAATGATGAAATAAAAAACAACACTAATAATGTGGTTGTTATTGATTTATTTAACATTAAAGCCGCCAATACAGGTGAATAGTAAAGTCTTAATTACATTAAGGTTACCTCTAATAGGACTAATCTTAGTGGGGATCTTACCTTTTGGATAGACTCGTGTTACAGGGATTTCAATGCAATTAAAACCTAATTTAGCGGCATTAATGGCTAAATAATAATGTAATTCATATCCAGTAAATACATCTCTAAATATTGCCATTTTATTATCAGTAAGTAACTTAGAGCTATATGCTCTAAAACCGTTAGTTGTGTCTGTGTAATTAAAGCCAGCAGCGAACCTAATTAATGGTACATGAAGTGTTTTTAAACCAATAAGGCGAGATAATGGTGTGTTTACAGCTTTTCCACCAGGAATAAATCTAGAACCCTGTATATGGTCATAACCATCTTCAAGTTTAATTATGAAATCATTTATATTTTCTACACTATCTTTATTATTTCCATCGATGACAACAATTCCTTTATATCCACGCTCTAAAGCCCATGAAAATGCAATTCTCATTTGTGAGCCAAGCTTTCCAACTTCTTTTTTTACAAGAAGAGAATTAACCCCTTTACTTTTTAATAAATCTATATCAGTTGAACCATCACTACTATCTCCATCAGATATAATGATGTCAGCATTAATATTGATAGCTTTCATTCTATCAAGCTGTTTATGAAGTTTATTTCCTTCATTAATCACAAATATGGCAACGCAGTAATCGAACTTTTTTTCAGATGAAAATCGCTCTTCATAATGTGGAATATGATAATGTGTAGGCTTTTTCATTACTTGTCTCTTCTCGTTTTGGTTAAGTTTTTATCATCAATGAGAGATGAAAAAATAACGTTGTGGCGATTGTTTTCTAACATAACAGAGCTGTTTTTCTCAAAGACTACGTTATATTCTTTATGCTCACTTCGATCATTAAGAAGTCGAGATAAATATTCACCAAAAAAGGCAAGCATCGTAAATAAGATCGCAAACAAAAATGACATAAATAAGATTGTAGTTGTCCATCCAGCAGTTACATTGTCATTAATTATATTTACAATAAGGCTATAACACGCAAAAACGAAAGCCATAAAACTGCCAAAAACACCAAGCATACTCATCCAACGTAATGGTTTCGTTGAGTTAAAAATCATATGGTGAATTGTTTCCTTAACACCATTTATGATTCTTTTATTTTCACATCTACTGGTTAAATCATAGGATATTGGTTTAATATTGTAACCTATATTTGCAATCCTCATGTGTAATTTACAATAAAATCTACCTGACTCTGTAATTGCATTTACCGCTCTTCTGCTTAAACAGAAAGAGCCCGTTGAGTTAGCTGGTAGAGTGTAACCAATTGAATGAATGAGTTTGTCTGATATATTCCTTATAAATTTATAGGTCGTGGAGGTAGTCGATTCTGAAACTCCAATGATAATATCATTTCCAGCTTTACCATCAGAGATAAACCTATCAATAAGTGAAACTGGATCTAACTCAAGATTAATGTTGATAACAAAATCACCAATAGAGTTTTCAATACCAGCAGCTAGGGCTACATCAGAAGAAACAGTTTGTGCTAATTTTATATAACGAATAGATTGATAATTAGATAGGGTTGAATCGAGTAGCTCTTCAGTATTATCTGAGGAGTTTTGATCAATAACAACAATTTCATAATCAGAGTAAAGACCCTTTAAATAAGGCTCTAACCTAGAAATGTAATCTGTTAGTTTTTCTGCCTGATTCTCACTAACCAAGACAACAGAAACAAATGTATCTTGTTTAATCATTTATTCAATCCTAGCTTATTAATAGTTTCAATTGCATCATAAACATTGTCAATTTTACCTCCCATGACACAATGAAATCCAGGGTATAGATAATTTTCTCTAAATAAAATAGGACGAGAGTCATCAGAGTCACTTCGAGGTAAAATAGTTTTTACTTCCCATATGGACTCTTGATATTGAAGCTCGTTTAATATTGGAATATAACGTTGTGCGTCATACTTCATTTTCTTCCATGCTGAACGTCTGTCTGCTTCATTGAAATGCTTATGAGCATCAATATATCGCGCTCCGTCTCTATCATTCCATTCGTAGTGAGGTGTATATCTGACATGACTAAAAGAATGTGCATTTTTTGAAGGGAATGGCATAGTGGAAAAAAAAGGGCCACACATAACTGTAATACCAACATTTTTTAATTCAGATGGTACATCAACAATACACATCTCAGTCATTTCATGACGTAGTGGAATTAGTTCTAATTTTGACTCTGATAGGACAGAGTTCAACATTGAATAAGTACAGTTAAAAACCTGTTTCGCTGAAATTGTTATGTAGTTATCATTGCATGAGACTGTTAAGTTTAAGTTTCTTTTTGATTCATCGTAATTTATTTTATGAACTTGATGATTAAATAGAATCTTCCCTCCTGCATTCTGTAGGCGGTCGAGCATAGTCTGTTTTAGAATAGTTGAATCGAAAGCGTACTCTTTAGTTGAAAAAATCCCGTCTATCATTCTTGGGTTCGTAAGCTTTTTGATATGATCTGGAGCTGGATCACAAGGTGCACCGATACGTTCACAAAACTTATGAAATTGATTTGGTGTTACTTTCCCTAATCTGTTTGCTATCATGTAATATTTGTCAAACTCGTCGTCAATACATTCTTTAAATTCGTCGACAAAGCGGGGGAAAGACATTCGAGATCTTAATGCTGTTAATATACTACGTGGATAATGATAACCATTGTGAACTCTTGCTTGATTAATATATGATGCTCTTTGCATGGCATCTTGCTCTTTTTCTATGATAAGTACTTTTTTTCCTATACGTGAGAAATACTCTGCGATATATAATCCAAAAAAACCACCACCAATAATAGCAATATCTATATTCATTTTGTCTTTCAGTAACACTAGTTTAAAGTTAATGCAAAAACACCAGCTATAATAAGAACGATTCCCATCATATTGATAATTGATAATTGTTCACCAAAAAAGAACGATGAAAATAACGCAACTATTGCGATTGAGCCACTTGTTAAAATTGGATGTGCGACATTTAAAGGTAGGCGTGTTAATGCTAGTGCATATAAAACAAAAGCCGTTCCATAAAGAAACAGGCCCAACCAAAGAGGCCAATTTTGTAGAAGAGACATCGGGTCAGAAAAAGATTGAAGCTTCCTTGGTGGTGTCATGGCTACCTTAATTAAAGCGCTTGCTGATGCATTCGATAGCACACCAACAATTAATATTAACCACTTCATCATGCGACCATTTCTTTATATGTTTGAATAACAAACTCAATGCTATTATTAATTTCATGAGATGACTGAGTTTCACTAGATGTAAGCATTTCTATTGTGATATCTTTTTCTGGTAAAAATTGAGACAATAATGGTGCAACTTTATGATGATATTCATTATGTGCATTTATTGCTGATAGTTGGGGTTCACTAATATGGATATGACCGACAAGATTGCATACATCAGGGATGATAATATTAGGATCTTCATTGTTTATGTACATAGCTCCTACATCTAACTGCATTTTGATATGAGAGTGATTTATTGATTTAACAACTGATGCAGTTTCTAAACTATCAACCATAAAGTTTGAATTATAGCAGGTTGGGTTTGGCTCTAAACAAATAATGACGTTATTTTCTTCTGCTATATCACCTAGTCGATTAAAAAAATCGATTGCAATTATTCGTGTTTCATCATCATTTAGGAGAGATCTGTCTCTATTCCTAGGTGAACCGAAAACTAATTTTTTAGCGTCTAATAATTTACCGATGTGACAAATAGAAGATAAATGAGATAGCATCTTATCTTGATTCTCAGCATCAGAAAAAACATTTAATCCTTGAGTGCCGAATAAGAGAGATTGCATACCAATTATACTGATTCCTTGTTTGTCCCAATATTCTTTGACGGAAAAGATATCAGAATCCGTTGACATGCTTGGACTTGGAAAATATTTTGTAGGAGCAATATCAATATGCTTTAGATCGTATTTTTTTAAAATTGAAGAAACTTCATCGTCGTTTCTTTTATCCCAAGCGATATTGGAAATTGAAATGTTCATCCTACTACCTTTTTAGCTTCAGATTGAGCGTAAGCACGTATAGCAATAAGTGTTTCTTTCTTACTGTATTGATATCCTTTTATTCCGGAATACAGTTTAGAATAACAGGTTTTCATGTTATATTTTGCTGTGGTTTTATGAATTTCATTTTTGAATGAAAGCCCAAATCCTTCTTCTGCAATATCACTAACTACGATAGGCTCAGATGTAAGATGGACTATTTTTAGATTAGCTTTGATGGCAATTTGTATATCTGACCATAAATTAACCATAGGGTAAAACTGGAAAATTCCACGACTTTCAATTGCATCAATATTATTGTTATTTAAAAAATCAAAAATAACGTTTTTCTTTAACCCTGGGCCAACAAGCCCTGGTAGTCTTATAATTAGGTAGTCATCAAAATTTTTTATTACAAATTTTTCCAATTGTCTTCGATGTAATCCGTAAGCGTGTAAACCATTTTCAATAATAGGTGAGTTTTCATCTACTTCATTTGGGGTACTAAAAACATCAACAGTACTAATAAGAATGAATTTCTTACACTTAATAGTAGATAACTGGTCTATCAAGTTATCCAAAATAGCTTTATCATTTTTGGGGTCTTTATTAGCTAACCATTTTTGAGCGGGTGCTCCCGCGCAAACAACTGTATCAAAAATGTTATTTCGAATTTCATCGATATTTGTTGAACGATACAAATGTTCAAAACTGGTTTGTTTTAACAAGGTACTGCCAACAAAACCTGTAAACCCTATTAATGCACTATTTTTCAAAATCATTTCCTATGCTTTGAGCAAAATGGCTGCCACTTATTGCTAGATTACAGTTATTTTCAACTATTAAGCATTGCATTGCAATGCAATCAATAGTTTTGTCGTTCAAATCGTAATTCGATATAGCTTACCTTAATTTGCTTTAGAAGTCTGTTTCCTTTCTTTATATAGCTAACCTAGTTCGTTACTCGCTTCACGCCTTTTACAGCTTGTAAGTTGTGGTAATCTCGTTGCGGATTTGTTGAGAGTTTTGAGGCGCTTGTTTGGTGATGTGGAAGTACTTTGCTTAATCATTCTTTGTTGGTCTTATCTTCGGTACCGTAGCGAAAGACACTATGTGATATAAATTCTTACATGGATGATGGTCATAAAGTCGAGTCTACTGAACATCCAGACCTTTAATCACTGTCTCGCCGTTAACATGAAAACAGATCTCTTGGCTTTCCAGCGTGACATCAACGACGCATTGGGTTTTGCCGCCCTGGTTGATGAGATACGACGCTAGCGGGTTTTCCAGTTGTTTTTCTATCTCGCGGCGTAAGGGACGGGCTCCAAAATTAATATCAAATCCATCAGTTGCCAATTTGTCGATCACTGCTTCATCGACGATGAGGGTGATTTCTTTCTCCTCAAGGCGTGTTTTCAGCTCGGCTATCATCATGTGGGCGATTAACAGGACATGATTGCGTTCAAGAAAGTGAAACACGATGATGTCGTCAAGGCGGTTTAAAAACTCTGGCTTGAAGAAGCGTTTGACCTCTTGCAGTACATTGCGCTTGGCTTCTTCATAGCTGGGAGTGACCGAGTACATGAATCCGATTTGTTTTCGCTCGGGCCCCAAAGTTTCGACTCCCAGATTAGAAGTGCCGATGATCACCGTATTGCGGAACGAGACTTTTCTGCCCTGGGCATCCGTCAGGTGTCCATCTTCAAGGATCTGCAATAACATATTGAACACATCCGGATGGGCTTTTTCAATTTCATCAAGCAGGACAACCGAGTAGGGCGCCCGACGAACTTTTTCCGTCAACTGTCCGCCTTCGCCATAGCCAATATAACCGGGAGGCGCGCCAATCATTTTTGACACTTCGTGGCGTTCCATATATTCCGACATATCCAGTTGGATTATCCGTGTCTCGTCATCGAGCAAAAACTCGGTTAGTGCTTTTGCCAAAGCGGTTTTTCCCGAGCCGGTTGGCCCTAGGAACAGAAAGGAGCCGATAGGGCGTTTCGATTCGGAAATGCCGGCACGGTTGCGTCGAATTGCATGGGAGACGGCTCGAATGGCATCATCCTGACCGGCAATACGTTTATGCAAATTCGTTTCCATGTGGCCAAGTTTATCGGCTTCTGATTCAACCATTCTTGCCACGGGAATGCTTGTCCACTTTGCGACGACTTCGGCAATATCTTCGGCGGTGACGACCTTTGTGGTGTTGGCGATGGTTTGCTGCCATGCCTGCCGCTCTGCATCGAGCTCTTCCAGAATCTTACTCAGTTCCATTTGATGAGAGGCCGCGGTTTCATAATCCTGTTGATCAAAAGCGGCCTGCTTTTTACTCAGTAGGCGTTGACGCTGTTTTTCCAGTTTACGCAGTTTGGTCGGCATGGCGATAAACTGCAGGCGTTTCTGGGCGCCGGCTTCATCAAGCAGGTCAACAGCTTTGTCCGGCAAGTTTCTATCAGCGATATAGCGTTCCGACAAGCGCGCGGCAGCTTGCAACGCCTCGCTGTCGTAGCTGATTTGATGATGTTTTTCGTACTTTGGGGATATGCCTTCTAAGATTTGTACCGTTTCTTCGACCGTGGGTTCTTTGACCAATATGGGCTGGAAGCGGCGCTCCAGCGCCTTGTCTGATTCGACATACTTGCGGTATTCATCGGTAGTGTCGGCTCCAATGACTTGCAGGCTGCCTTTTGCCAGTGCTGTCTTGAGCAGTGAGGGGGCATCTAACCCGCCAGGTGTTGCTCCACTCCCCACCACCGTGTGCAGTTCATCAATGAAAAGAATAATGCGCCCTTCGGCCTCGATGATCGCATCTCGCACGCTGATCAATCGTTGTTCAAACTCCCCGCGCATATTGGATCCCGCGACTATCTGTGCCATATCCAGAGATAATATGCGCTTATTGAGCAAGGTTTCCGGTACGTCCGCTTCGGCCATCCGCTGGGCGATACCTTCTACGATCACGGTTTTTCCGACACCGGCTTCACCCATCAGCACCGGGTTGTTCTTTTTGCGCCGGGAGAGAGTCTGGATTACCCGCCGCATTTCCTCTTCGCGTCCGATCACCGGATCAAGCTCCCCTTTTAACGCTTGCTCGGTCAGGTCTACCGTAAACTCCTTTAGGACGTTAACCCGGCTTTCAGCATCGGCGGTGGTAATAATATTGCCTTCACGCTTCTTCAGTAATTCCGCGCGCACTTTGTTTTGGGTTAATCCGGTTGTTTTCAGGATCTTGGCTGCAGGGCCGGACAAATCGTCAAATAGTGCGACCAGTAAAATGTCGGTACTGATATACGTATCACCGATACGGTTGGCTTCCTGGCTGGCAAGTTCAAGGGTTTTATCGGCATCTGGAGCCGTTGTGACCTTTTCGATGTTGATGTTTTGCTGGGGTGGATGCTGCTGATAGATTAAATCCATCATCGCTTTGCGTTTGGCGGCGTGATCAGGCAGCAAGGACGACAGAATATCCAGGGCTTCAGATTTATCCTGAAGTAACAAACCCAGCAGAATAAAGTCGGAGGTCAGCGTATACAAATGCAGGTTAAGCAGTTCGTTCACTGCCAGTTGCAGTATTTCATGAACTTTCTGGGTGCTTTGGTGAACGTATTGCTGAAACATGCACAGCTCCTTGTTTACTCCAAAAAATACCGATTAATCTTGGCTGTGCTCGGCGGCAAGCCCTTGTTTATTAATATAGTCCTAACTTTCTCTTTTGGTTGATTTATCGTTGCTATGTTAGCTATTGATGATATTCATATATAAGTTCGTCGAATGGGGAATATCTACTTGCGCTTGTTCGGGCTGTAATTGTAGAAAGGGCGATAAATAGAGCTATGGTAATGCTCTGGCATTTGAGGTGTTTTGTCTTTAGAAAAAAAGCTGCAACTTAATAAGTTGCAGCGAAATAAGCTGGAGAGCTTATAAACATTAGCTGTCGGCATCATTATTTACAGTTAAGCATCTAGGTTTTGATGATCCATCAACCTATTCGCTTTAAAGTAAAAGAATGAAATTTAAAGAGTGATACATAACACTCTGTGCGCTTATAATTATAACGATGCCATTAATCATGAACAATATAATCTGATTGAACTATCTTAATAAGGTAAATTTGAAAAAGTAATAAACTTTACGCTGAATATAAAACTGTTTAAAAGTCTTGCAGAAATAAAGCGACCCAGAAATAGATAATGACTTTAAATGGACTGCACCCTAGAGCCATAACTATGATCCGCGTGCGCTGGGAACGGTCCGAATGGCTGGGAGAAACGCTGGCGGATCTGAGTTTCTAACCGACGGTTAGAGAAGTAGAGAAGCATTGAAAAAAGCCCTGGGCAACGACTGCCCAGGGCTTTTTCTATTTGAATATACGGTCTGCTGCTATAAGAGCTGATAATGGGCCGGGGAATGGCCCTGGCGCATGGCATCGGTCATTTTGAGCAGCCTCGGCAGGGCATAGCGGAAGAAGATATCATAGCCTTGGCAGAGCACGTTCACCGGTTCCCCGTCGGAGGTGCTGGCCAGTCTGTTTTTAGGGCAGCCGCCGTAGCAGAGCTGCAGGAAATCACAGGACTGACATTTTTGGCTCAAGGCGTCCCATTTGTCTTGGCCAAACTTGAGTTGCTGTGGCGAGCTCACCAGCTTGTTCAGGCGGCTATTGTTGGCATTGCCCAGCTTGTAATTGTCAAAACCAAAGTGATCACAGCTATATATATCGCCGTTGGACTCGGCCATGAGCTGCTGTCCACAAGTCGGGCTGTGATGGCACATCTGGCTCGGGTATCCAATCAACACCATCAGGCAGTTTTCAAAGAACTGGACATATATCTTGCCAATATCCTCCTTGCACCATTCATCGAACGTTTCGCAGAGAAACTGCCCCCACTGCTGGCCAGTCAGGCTCCAGTCATAGCCTGAGCGTCGGTCGAGTTCGTGGTCGATACAGGGTTGGAACTGCATGTAGCCGCTGCCATGTTCCTTCAGGAACTGATAGATGGCCTTGCCGTGCCTGTATGTTTTGTTGTTGATCACCGTCAGGGTGTTGAACTCAACCTGCTGATCCCTGAGATGCTGAAGGCCGCGCATAGTACGCTCAAAGGAGGAGTTGCCTTGCTTGTCGATCCGGGCGATGTCGTTCAGCAGGTTCGGCCCGTCGATGCTGATGCCGACCATAAACTGGTGCTGTTTAAAAAATGAAGCCCAGCGTTGGTTGATGAGGGTACCATTGGTCTGGATGGTGTTGAGGATACGACGATTTTCCCTATGTTTTTGCTGGAGCTTGACGGCCTTTTGATAGAACTCCAGGCCACGCAGCATTGGTTCGCCGCCGTGCCAGATGAAATCAACCTGCTCGGATTTCTCCGGCTGTGACTGGATATGGTTTTTAATTATTAGTTCCAGAGTCTGTTCCGACATGCTGGAATGTTGCTTCCCTTCCCTTTGCAGGTAATAGCAGTAATAACAGTCCAAGTTACACTTTGCGCTCTCAGCTTTAATAAAAAGACTAAATGGAAGAGATGCCGATGTCATATGACCTCATCAGTTGATTCAATATTTACGAGGAAAATAACAATCGATTGAAACAATAACAATCCTCATAATTTGTCGCTGTATAATAATACCCAGGCTTACTCTTTGCTTGTTTCTTAATGTGTTGTTTTTTAACGGTTAAATTCTGGTTTTGTATTCTGGCTTGGTCAATTTGAATTTCTAATAGTGGTTATTAAAATTTAATGTTTATATATTTGGTAAGCTGGATTGGTTGAATCAATCGTTCTACTAACTAGGCTTGTTTATGAAAAAAACATTATTCTCTACCGCCATTGTTGCAATGGTGGGTTCGACGATGGCTCCTGCCATGGCAAGTAACGTAATGAACGCCGAAGAAGAGTTAGCATATAACCTTGGTATGCAGGCGTTTATTTATGGCACTGGACCTTTAACTGTTGCTCAGGTAAGACAAACATCGACATCGGTGGATGAACCGATGAATAATGCGATGGCACCGATAAATGAGATGGGCAAAACGCGGATATTGTCCGGTCCTCAACATAAAATTGTACCAACGGTTAACAACGATACCCTGTATTCTCAATCGCATATTGACCTTAACCTGTCTGGCCCTATGGTCATTGAGATCCCTCGAACTGATGATCGTTATTTTATCGTTCAGTTACTTGATGCTTATTCAGATTCAGTCAATGATTTGATTCAACAAAATGCCGGTAAAGAAGGCAGTAAGTTTTTGCTAGTGAAAAAAGGCTGGAAGGGGGAGACTCCTGCCGGAATCGACGGAGTGATTGAGTCTCGTACACCAAAAGTTTGGTATATCCAGCGTACCGGTGTTGCTGGCAAAAAAGATCTGCCTGCGGCACTGAAAGTACATGATGGCTTTATTAATTACCCGCTGTCTGAATATGGCAAGCCGCACGGTGTGGTTGAGCTAGGTCAGGCAAAAGGTGGCATTCCACCAATGGCAAGGCCGGAAGGCTTGGAATGGTTTAGCCTGATCGATAAAGAAATCCGCGAAAACCCATTACCGGAAGATGCAGCTATTGTTGATCAGTTTAAATACATCAATATCGGCACAGATAAGCCGTTTAATCCCAATGATCTGACCGAAGCTCAGAAAAAAGGGCTTCTTCGTGCGATCAAGTCATCCCAGGAAATCATTCATTATGCGGGGCGCAGTATTGGTACCCTAAACAATGGTTGGTCAATGATGTTTGAAGGTGGCCGTTACGGTAACGACTACCTGAGCCGTGCCAGTATTAACCTGCGTGCTGCTGGCCTGAACGTCCCGGAGCGCGCACTGTACCCGAACCGTTATACCGACTCTGAGGGTCAACAATTATCAGGTCGGAATAACTACCGTATGACCATGCCTGCTGATGCGCCGGCCGAGGCATTCTGGTCACTGACTATGTATGACGCGAATGATCTGTTCATGGTGCCGAATGAAATCGATCGCTATTCGATTTCTACCAACCGTAATGATGAGCTGACTTATAACAACGATGGCACCTTATCTATTTGTATTCAGTATTCGCGTCCAACAGATACTTCATGTAATTGGTTACCGGCACCACAAGACGATTTCTATCTTCATATGCGTCTATATGAGCCTACTCTGGCAGTTTTAGATAATGAATATCCGCTCCCGCAGGTAATTAAGCAGTAATGTTGCGTTACAAGGAGGGGAGATAACTCTCCTTCTTCTTTTGAGTAGGTATGAAATGAAACGAAATATACAGTTAACCATGCTTAGTTCCTTGGTACTGGGGAGTTTTGGCGTGCAGGCTGCAGGTACGTTGGTGCCTGAAATGAGCCAAATGAGCGTGAGTACCGCAGGGGCGGGTGGGGCAGCTGTCGCTGAAAATGCCTCTGTTGCCTATTCAAATCCTGCTGGTATGAGTTACCTCGACAAGCGTTCATTGTCGGTGAATATGGCCGGTATGGATCTGAATATTCGCTACCATGACGATCGTTCTGATGTATTGAGCAGCGGTAACGCGGGTGGCTTTCAGCCTTACGGTTCAATGTACTTTGTCGAGCCTATTTCAGACCAGCTTCATGTCGGTTTAAGCTTAGTCGCGACAGGTGGTAGTACGCTTGATTATGGTACGACTTATGCCGGTCAGATTGAGCTCAATAACTTGCAATTTAGTGTGATGCAGTTGAATCCTGCCATTTCCTTCCAGGTTAATGACAAGTTGTCTGTCGGTGCGGGAATTCAGATGGACTACGCGTCTTTTGAACAATCTTTAGCACGAGAGAATATAGACATTGAGACAGACTCGATAGCGTTAGGTTTTAATTTGGGCTTGATGTATCAACTGAATGATAGCCATCGCTTAGGACTGAGCTACCGCTCTCGGATGAAGCATGATTTAACGGGAATGGTGAATAGTTCGGCTGGCTTTAAGGGGGAGGTTGGACTCAACATTGTCAATCCGGCCCAGCTTGAATTGTCTGGATTACATCAGCTAAACCAACCTTTGAGCCTAGTCTGGAGCCTTGGGTTTGAAGAGTGGAGTGAAAACGATTCAACCCGGATCGATATTAATGACAATGAAATAGGTCAGATCCAGCGTGGCTTTGATGATGTTTGGACCGCGGCGGTCGGTGCTCGATACCAAGTGACGCCAGCCTGGCGTCTGGAAGGTGGTGTTGGCTATGCCAGTTCTCCGCTTGATGATCTGCAGTTACAGTCGGCTGACTTACCAGTGGATGAGCAGTATCGCTATAGTATCGGTGCGACTTATCACTGGAGTCAACGGATAACGGTGAATGGTTATTACAGTTATGTGGATTATGGAAAGCCTGAAATAGACGGAAAGTTTATGACTGGGGAGTTTGATAATAGTAATCAGTTTTTTGGTGTTATGGTGAATGTGTCATTTTAATAATTAACTGAGTTTGCTCGTCAGATTATTAACGAGTTATTTGGTAAAAACCTGCATTTTAATAATGCAGGTTTTTATTTAACTAAACTCTCCTAACTTAATTCAAAGGAGAATTTAAAACTGGTAGTTAAACTCAATACGATGACTGCCATCGCTGAAGTTAGTATTTTCGCTCCAGTTGGCAAAATATCGGACGTTGAATCGAGGGTTGATCTGATAAGAGGCCGCGAACTCATGCGCTAACACATTATTATTATCTTCAAAGCCATGATCTTTATAAGTGTCTGAACCTGATAGTGTCTTCTTCCACATTGGATTGTAGTTCAGCCAGATCTTTTCGGTCAAAGCGAGTTTTGCGTAAGTACCGGCGACAATGAAAGTCCCTGGGATGGAATAACCGCTGATAGTTTCGCCGTCATCACCGACGACATTGTTGCCAAATGAAGCCCCAACCCCTGCGAGAGGGAAGAAGTTGAATGGGCCAATTTGGGGAAGTGCTTGTATGAAGCTGTAGGATGCCGTTCCCATTTCATTGTTTAGGTCATAATTGATATCAATTTGCTTTGCTTGGCCATTTTTTATGTTGGCCTGGAAATTACGAAAGCGAATCAAGCTCGGACTATCATTGTTATTTTCTCGTGAACTACCATTCCAGCCCAGCGACTCTCCACCAATTCCCTTGAGCTCAAAAACATTCATCCCTGCCGTGTTTTCAATACCTGTGTCATATGAGCGGCCAATTTTAACGTTCAGCCCTTTGTCGGTATAGCCAAGACCCGCCTGGGTATAAACTGAGAGTGGGTCAGACATATCTTGAATATTATCTTCAGCGAAGGCATAGGGAGAAAGTGAAATTAATATAGGTAAGGTTATTAATGGTTTTGATATATTTTTCATTGGAAGCGCCTAGTCTCATATAATATAAATATGTGAGGTTTGATTTCTATGTTTAGAGTTTGGTTTTATGAGAAGTAATAATTGAACGTGTTTTAGATACTCTCTACATAAAGGTGTTAAATAATGTTAGGTAGTTGTTTGATTGAGCAATTACATTATTAAATCGATATATGTTATCGATTTTTAGTTTTCTGTTTATTTCTCTGTTAGCAATATCAGCCTTGCAGATGAAAAGGTGCAGAAATGACTGCACCTTTTCCACCACAATGAGCGACTAAGTTACTTGGCAACCACCGTTTTATCGGCCATGCCGATGCCACCGTTTGTTTGACGAGGAGGGAAGGCCTTCAGTGATTTCTGGTGTTGAATCATGTGTTTCTGCAACTTAGGAAGCACCCACGTCTTTTCCTTCATCCACAGAAACCAGCCACGAGTATCGATAGAACGCTCATAAGGATCCGCCTTGATGTTCATCAGAATACCCAGAGGCGACTCTTCAGCCGGTGCCGCCCATTCGGTCTTGGTTTTCAAATGCACTTTCCACTCATCAACTCGGAAAGCATTTAAGCTATTTTCGTTGTAGTAGAAGAAGTCATGACGGTTACTCGGTGCGCCTTTAGTCAACATATCCAGCTGGTTGTAACCATCCAGATGTACTTTGTATTCTTTACCGTTGAGCTTGGTGCCTTTGAGCAATCGCTCTTTAATGGTTGTATCACCTGCTGCGGCCATCAGAGTCGGGACCCAGTCTTCAGCACTCATCAGGCCGTCGGTGTACTCGCCCTGTGGGATCTTCGCAGGCCAGCTCACCAGCATCGGTACCCGGAAGCCGCCGTCATAGGTGGTGCCCTTCTGGCCACGGAATGACGCCGCGCCGCTATCTGGCCAGTGATCCAGGTTTACCCCGTTATCAGAGGTGAACATCACGATGGTGTTGTCCATCTCGCCAGTTGCTTCCAGTTTGTCTAACAGTCGACCGATTTGATCATCCACCTCTTTAACCGCATCGTAGTAGAACGTGGTCTGGCTAGAGCCCAGGTAAGCATCTTGAACATGGGTTTTCTGGTGCATCCGCGCTGGGTTGTACCACATAAAGAACGGTTTATCCGGAGTCGCTTTTTGCTGGCGGTCTATCCAGTCGATGGCAAAGTTATTGAACTCCTGGTCTATGGTCATCATCCGCTTGGCCCCCAATGGACCTTTGTCGGTGATCTTCTGTTTGCCGACCACGCCAAAACGCGGGTCTTCGGTTTTATCAAATGTGTCTGTGGCGATAGTGTGGATCACATTACGCGGAAGACCGATGAAATTCGGATCTTTCGGGTATTCCGGCTGCTCAGGCATTTCCATCACATTTAAGTGATACAGAAAGCCGATAAATTCATCGAAGCCGTTGACTGTCGGCAACATGCTGTTGCGGTCACCTAAGTGGCTCTTACCGACATGGACGGTATCGTAGCCCTTGGCTTTTAGCATGGTCGCTAGGGTTGGATCTTCCTGCTGTAAACCACGGATAGAACCCGGCTGGCCTACCGAAGTCAAACCGGTTCGTATTGGATATTGGCCAGTGATGAAGGCGGAGCGACCGGCAGTAGAACTGCCTTGGGCATAGTAATCGGAAATCATCATGCCGCGTTCGGCAATACGGTCGATGTTCGGTGTTTCGACGGCGCCCAAACCACGGTGGTAGGCCGAGATGTCCATCGGCGCAACATCGTCGAGCATGATCATCACAATGTTCGGTTGCTCTGGGGCTGCCATGACGTTGAAAGTGGCTGCAGATGACACGGCTAGCGCCAATAATGACTTGGTCATTTTAGAGGTCATAAGTGTTCCTTAGTTGTAGTGACTAGCAAAGGGCTGTTTTTAGTTGGTTTTTTTCAGACCCGGAACGGTCCAGCTCATATCCAGTACTTCTTTTGATGGGATATAGAGTCGAGCGAGGACATAGAAAGGTCCATCCGGTGTCGGTAGCCAGTTTTGAGCCTCGCTGCCTTTTGGCTTGTCGCTTGAGAAATGGATCTCGAACGAACCGTCTTTGTTCTTGTTGATGTCGGTTAGATCGTTGATGTTGTAGCGGTCGATTTCGTTATCGACCAATAGCTTGGACTTGGCGTCATAAACGGTGACCGACCAGAACGAGCCCACTGGCGGTTCACCGTCGAACTTCATGGTGTAGTCATTTTGGCCGTTTAGCGGTACGCCTTTGGCATCGGTTGCTGCCATTGGATAGATGGCTTCTTTGGGGCCCTGACCGCCCAGATAGGGGTGGGCAATCAGTGAACGCATTGCATTGTCATCACCAAAGCTGTCGAGTGCAAAGGTGTAGACCCAGCCGTCTTTCATTTCCAGGTTACCTGGATTAGCCGCCTGGGCACTGACAATTTTCTGGCCGTCTTCGATGGCTTTGATCAGTGTTTTCTTCATTGCAGTCGTAACGGCCGAGCGATCGAAACCTTGGTCGGTCGTTAGTCCAATTTTTGCGAACTGGCCAGCAAGTGCTTGTTGGCGTTCTGGAAGAGGGTTGGCTTTGAGGTACTCGCCAAGCTCGACAAAGAAGCGTAGCGGATCGTCCGTTTTGCCTGGTCTTGGCGGCAGCGACTTGAACTTAACTGGTTTCTTGGCTTGGCCGCTGTATACGCTCAGTGGTGTCAGGGTGTACTTATCCTGAATCGTATTGGCTGCAGCATAGTCTTGCTCACCAAAGACCTGGGTACGGCCCCATAACCAGACTTTCGAGGTCGGTGATTCGATGATGTTGAGGTTGCGCGGTGTCGTACCGTCGTCCTTCCAGCCCGGAGGGACAATCAGGAACTGCTTGGCAAGGCTGCCGGTTTCGCGGGTACCGACGTACTGGAACAGGTTATGCCACATGTCGAACATGTTGATGACAAAATACCGGTCAGTAACATCAGGAACGGAAAGTACAAGTGGTTCCTGGCTCAAGTCGAGGATGGCACTGGAATAGAGCGTATCGCGGTTG
The DNA here is from genome assembly GCF_026191635.1 of Photobacterium obscurum. Taxonomy (GTDB): domain Bacteria; phylum Pseudomonadota; class Gammaproteobacteria; order Enterobacterales; family Vibrionaceae; genus Photobacterium; species Photobacterium obscurum. The sequence goes on along the minus strand of NZ_JAKRRW010000001.1, from coordinate 313,538 downwards.
GCGGTCGGCATGTCCGTATCTGCCGGAGAGCTGAGGCGGCGGGCATGGCCGAATTGGTTAAGCGGGCCGCGGTAGCTAGTATCGGCTTGAGTCTGTGACAAATCAGTATACTGGCGGGAAATTTGCTCCATTCGCACCAGAGTCGAGCCCCATAAATACGCATTTACCCCAAGGGTATAGGTCTCATTGGCGAGTGCTTGATTGGTTTCAATCGCAATTTGATTTTGTTGTGTATTGGCGTGGGCAAAATTAGCCTGCGCAAGGCTGCAAGAAGCGAGTAAGACGGCTAAGGAAATTTTGCTGAATGTAGGTTTAAGCATGGTGGGTTCCTCCTTGGGATTAGACTATCGCAGCAAGGAGGAAAGGTGTTGAATAGCGTCTATTACGTCATTTAATACGCCGGTTCTGGCATTGATGACATAATTTTCTTGGCTTCATCATGTAACCACTTAGTCAGTGGTTCGTTACGATTTCTTTGATGGGTAAATAATGCCAAAGGACGAGATGCCGTATCTGCTTTTATTAATTCAGGCATATATTCAAATCGGTAGTGTTGATTTAGGAACGGGTAATTATGTTTGGATACAACACCAATGTAATTACTCTCGTTTAGCAGGTGTAGCATCATGCTAATATCACTGGTTCGGACATTGACATGCTTATTCAGATTATATTTCTTAATGAGCATTTCAGTTCGAGATGGTTCACTAACACCCGGAACGATGTTAATGCACAATGGGTACTGAAGAATTTCCTCTAGTATATTTGATGATAGCGGATGCCCTTTTCGCATGATAAGGATCATTTGATCTGAACCAATATCTTTTTGAATGATGTTCTTATTGGTTTCTATCGGCAGGTAACCGATCCCCCAACTGGCTTTTTTGGCTTCAAGATCTGCGATCGCATTATATCCCCACTGGTAGCATTGTACGGTGACATTAGGAGCAAGTTCAGTCAGCTTGCTGACAATAGGTGCAGCCAGGACGCTCATCAGCGGTGGCGAAAATAGAAGATTAATCTCACCATTAACCTTGCTGATGTCCCAGTTGTCTTTGTCAACATATAGTGCATCAAGTTGCTCAAGAAGCACGGGAACTTGTTGTAATAACTGTCGGCATTTAACCGTCGGTTCAAGTTGATTCCTGTCGCGGACAAATAACGGGTCGTTAAACTGATCGCGAAGTTTTTTTAGCATGACGCTGATTGTTGGTTGGCTTAGGTTCATCCGCTTGGCGGCTAGAATTGTTTGTCGCTCTTCATTGAGTACGATTAATAAACGGAGTAGGTTCAGATCTTTTGTCATTTAATATTCTCTAAAGGAATTTTTTTGGCTTGGCAGAGTTTCATGTTTTGTATATTAAATACTGGGGTGGCTGAACAGGCAATTAACGCTGTGGCAAATATATGCTTGCAGAGTGCTTACGTGTTTTGAATTGTAATAATTTGTGCATTCAAAGGTGGTAAATCAATAATTATCAGCATCTTGAGGTTACTTGGGTATAGATGTTAATTGCTTTAGGGTAATAAAAAGCCATGCTTCTGCAACGATGCTGGTGGCATGGCTATTTCTATTTGTTACTGAGCTGGTTAATGAGAGTCAGCCACAACACCGGTCTGCGGCATATCGGCCAGGCCGACATCTTTAGCGTGCTGCTCAAAGCCTTTGTTCTTCCAGAAAAACGCACCTGGCATCGTGGTGGGGATCACCAGAATATAGAACAGAGCGCGACTAACTAGCGCTGTGGCAACAACAGACATCATCGGCAATAACCAAAGCAGAGCAGTATAGCCTGACGGTGACCATGTATTTAGCAGTAGCAGGCCGAGGATGTTTGCAGTCAGTAAGCCATTACGGGTTAAGTAGGTTTTCCCGAACGTTGTACATTGCACATAGTGCGAGGCAGCCCCTTCACCTTGTTCCTGGTTCATATGGCGAGCGTGGAACCATAAACCGGCACCTTCTACCAGCAACCCAAGGATAACGATCGGCGTAAGCAGGTTAAGCATCGGATATAAGTCGTTGTTGCCAAGTATGCTCACTAGTGCTAACACCATTGGGCCAATGGTGAGTGCTGAACCAGCAAAAGAGCAGGCTGTTTGCCAGTGATCCCAGAAAGGACGGGCCTTGATCCGGTAGCTGCGGTACATAAAGTACAGGCCGCATGCCGCGCTGAACACTGCAAGAGAGCCAAAAATCTGGCCAAGCCAATTAATAACTTTTAGGTCAACCAATAAGTTTAATGCCGTGCAGGCACTGTAAGAGGCCATAAAGGTAAAGAACAGGGCCACACCGAAGGCCTCGCGGCTGACGGGTGAAAAGCGCAAGTTATTAAAGCCGCGATAGAAACGCCATGGTTTCCCCAAGTGCATAGTTGAAAGTAAGAGTCCGCCAGCTTGCATGGCAAGAAGTAGCGCCAACAGTGCCAGCTCCGTCCCTGTATTGAACAGGCTAGCTAAGCTGGATACGGCAAAGGCTTTGGCAAAAAACAGCAAGGCAAAGGCGCCCATTGCTCCCTGGGTTAGCAAGGTAAAGAAAACCAGAGGGTTTTCCCGAGAGCTTAAACGCTTGATGTTCCATGCTGTCTCTTTACCGGCTTTTTCATCAACCACAGAGCGGAATGTACCGTCTTCCTGTTTGTGGTATTTGAGCGGCATGGAATCGGTTCGCGTCATCTCATTCTGGGTGCTGTTGGTTTGCTGGAAACGGATATTCGGGTGGGTGATTTCCGGTGATGGAAAGCCAGGGATCTCCGTTTTGCACTGCTCTCGGTTCTCCGGGGTATTTTCGATTACGCCAAAGTTGAGCGCATTGCCCAAGCAGGCAGAGACACACGCTGGTTTCAGGCCTTCTTCAAGGCGATCGACACACATATTGCATTTCGATACTCGCCCCTGAATTGGGTCTAGCTGCGGCGCATTATAGGGGCAAACCCAGGTGCAGTAGCCACAGCCAAAGCAGGTTTCAGGATCCTGCAGTACGGCACCGTATTCCGCATGCTTGGTATAGGCTCGGGTCGGACAACCTTTGAGACAAACAGGATCGTCGCAATGGTTGCAGGCCATTGAAATATTTATCCGGCGGTAGTCGGGATAACTGCCGCTTTCAACATAACCGACATTACGAAAACTGATATGGGCGGGATTGTCATTTTTTTCACTACAGGCGGCTTCACAGGCGTGACAGCCAATACAGTTATCTGCGGTAAAATGAAACCCGTGTTGTTTGTTTCGGTTGGGGTTTGTTCCCACTTTCGGATTTTCATTGATCATCATGGGGCGATACTTGGGTAAGGTATCGTCGCTCAGTTCAATCAAATCGATCCTCTGGCCGTAGCGGTTGGTCTCTTTGGCCTCTTTATCTTGCAGACGGGCGTAATCCTGTTCTTCGTCCCGCACATCGAAGATGGCGACACCAGGGGCGACTTCCGGTTTTTCCGGGGCACCGATCTTGTCTAATCTGTCCCTGAGCTTCTTGGCTACTTTTAACATGACTGTCTCCCTACAAAGTTAAAACTGGATGTAATTGGCTATGCCTAAAATCAAAAATCACGGCGTTGTTTATTGAGCTTGGCGGCTAACGTCTGATCGACAGGCACAATACGAACAGCACTTTGCTTAAATGCAGGTTGACGTGAATGCGGATCCAACAGGCCAAGTGACAAGCGGTTAACACAGTCGTGAAAGTGGAAAGGGATAAACACCGCGTTAGGAGCCACCCGCTGGGTGAGCTGCACCATTACCACCGCGTCGCCTCGGCGGGAGAGCAACCTGACATAGCTTTGGTGTTGGATACCAAGCTTGGCTGCCGCATCCGGATTCATTTCCATGTATGGCGTCGGGCTGTATTTGTTTAAGTTACCTAACTTGCCGGTACGGGTGCGGGTATGAAAATGCTCGACCACCCGGCCGCTGTTGAGCCAGAAAGGGTATTCGCTGCAAGGCCGTTCGTTGTTATCGACAAAGGGTAGGGGGATCAGGTTGGCTTTACCGTTCGGAGTTTGAAAAAATCCGTCGGTATAGAGCCGCGCATCGCCCTGCATACCGTCTTCACCCTCGCGGCAAGGCCACTGAATGCCTTTGGCCTGCTCGATTTTGGCATAGCTCATACCGGAGATATCCAGCGTGCGTTCCGTGCCTTTGGACAACTGCTTCATCTCTTCAAAAGCGCCTTCGGTGTTGTCCGGGAAATGGATCTTGTTGCCGTTAGGGAAGCGCTTGGCAAGTTGATTAAAAATCCAGAAATCCGGCTTGCTGTTCCCTTTTGGCGGCAGCACATTGGTAACACGGTTTACCCGGCGCTCGGTGTTGGTAAAGCAGCCTTCTTTCTCAGCCCAGACGGCGGCTGGCAGGTAAAGGTGGGCATATTGGGTAGTTTCGACATCTTGGTAGGCATCCTGTACCACTAAAAAATCAAGTTTCTCCAGTGTCTTGCGGATGCGAGACGTATTGGGCATTGAGGTCATCGGGTTGGTTGCAACCAGCCATAATCCCTTGATTTGACCGCTTTCAATGGCCGGGAAAATATCCGTTTGTGCCATCCCTCTTTTTGTTGGGAAGAACGAGGGGTCAATACCCCAGAAGTCTGCAATCTCCTGCCTGTCCTGTTCTTTTTCCAGATAACGGTAGCCGGGCAGGCCCGAGCAGGACGACCATTCACGGGTGCCCATAGCATTGCACTGGCCGGTAATGGACAGGCTGGTGCCGCCGGGCTTACCGATGTTTCCGGTCAGCAGCGCTAGGCTGTTACAACCGGTGACGCCATCGCTGCCGTGGGTGCTCTGGTTTATCCCCATGGTCCAGATACTCATGGCTGAATCGGCCTTGGCAAAAACACGGGCAACATGGCGAATGGTATCTTCGTTAATGCCGCAGATCTTGGCCGCTGTGGTTGGGTCATAGTCTTTGACACAGGCTGCCAGCTGGTCGAAGTCGTTGGTATGTTGTTCGATATAGGCGCGATCTTCTAGGCCTTCTTCAAGGATCACGTGCATTAGGGCATTTTGCAGTACTACATCCGTGCCGGGCGTAATTGGCAGGTGGATGTCGGCAAACTGGGCCAGCATAGTGACACGGGGATCCACCACAATCAGCGGGAAGTGGCGTTTCTCTCGTGCTTCTTTAAGGCGCCAGTAAATGACCGGGTGTTGTTCCGGCAGGTTTGAGCCCCAGGCGATAAGGCAGCCGGTATGGGAAAAATCGTCATAACAGCCTGGTGGGCCATCAGAGCCGAACGAGCGTTTATAGCCGGAAACGGCCGAGGCCATGCAGAGCGTGGTGTTACCGCAGTAGTTGTTGGTGCCGATGCAGCCCCTGACCAATTTACCTAAGGTATAGAACTCTTCTGTTAATAGCTGGCCTGTCGATACCACCGCAAAGGCATCTCGGCCATGTTGTTCCTGAATGGCTTTGATTTTATCGGCCATGGTATCAAGCGCATGATCCCAGGAAGTGTCCTTGAAGTCATGATGGAAGCGGTCACGTAGTACAGGCTGATCGCCTCGCCCTGCTGCCTCGAAGAGCTCATGCTCAAAAATGCCTTTAATACACAGCTTTCCCCGGTTCACATCTGCACCTGCGACCCCGCGACTGGCGACAGCTTTTCCTTCTTCATCGATCCCCACTTCAATGGAGCACCCTGTTGAGCAATAACCACAAGTGGTGTACTTCCATTCCACGACTTTTTTATCCGCAATGCGAATGGGCTTTTGATCTTCTCGTCCAAGCAGCATGTTTTCTCCTAACCAATCTCATAGAAGGCCTATAAAGACCGTTTCAGCTTTTGTTCAATCTTTGTATAAACGCCAAGCACAAACTGAGCCAAACTTTTTTTGCTTTTTTAAATCAATAACTTGAATTTGTTTGTGCGCCTTTGGAGAAGGTTGTTCTGTTGTCAGAGTGGCTTTCGCACTTTAACTGTGCGTTTTGTTAACAAACTGCACTGGCGCAGAGCAGGGGGAGGTGATTTTTGTCGATAATTCCCCTGTTTTTATGTGTCTATTTGGCGTTTGCATCTAAAAAATACCTCTTTAGTGGTGGGTTTTGGCGATTTGTGGTGGATCTCGAAGGGTTGGCATCATCTTCGCTTTAGTTAATGCAAAGGAAGTAAATGGAGTGGTTGCTATGACCATTGAGATGATTACTCAAGTAGACAAAAAGAAGACAACAGGGATGGGGTTTGTGTCTTTGGTAGGGGCCGGGCCTGGCGATCCTGACCTGCTGACATTGAGGGCCGTAAAGTGTATCGAAAATGCTGATCTGATTTTATTTGACCGTTTGGTGAGCGATGAAATCAAGGCGCTGTTTCCGGCTGCGACTAAGAAAATCTATGTGGGTAAAACTCGCAATAATCATTGTGTGCCTCAGGATCAACTTAACCAGTACATGGTTGATAAGGCCCTTCAGGGGGTAAATATTTGTCGCATTAAAGGCGGAGACCCTTTTGTTTTCGGTCGCGGCAGTGAAGAGCTACTGGTATTGCGCCAGCAGGGGATTGATGCCGAAGTGATCCCGGGGATCACAGCGGCTTCTGGTTGTACGACTTATGCCGGCATCCCTTTAACTCACCGCGGACTTTCAACCGGCTGCACTTTCGTCACCGGTCACCTGCAACATGGTCAGCTTGATTTGAATTGGGCGCAGCTGGCCAAACTGGATCACACCTTGGTGTTTTATATGGGGCTGAGCAACTTAAGCGAAATCTCACGCCAGCTTATCACGCACGGTTTAGATCCCCACACCCCAGCGGCGCTGATTGAAAACGGCTGTCAACCTCATCAAAGGGAATTTACCGCTTCGTTAGCCACTCTGCCAGATGTCGCAATGCAAGAACAATTACAAAGCCCGACGCTGATTGTGGTTGGTGAGGTCGTTGCCCTGGCAGGCAGTCTTCAGCCTCAAAAGCATCAGTATCAAAGAGAGCGCGAAGAGATGCCAAGGATGGCACAAGAATTACGCGCTTAACGGAGGAAGTTATGAAAAGAGTTATTGTGGTCGGTAACGGAATGGTCGGACACCACTTTATCGATCAACTGATCGAGCAAGAAAAAATAGTCGATGTCCAGGTGACCACTTTTAGTGAAGAGTCGCGTTTGGCGTATGACCGCGTACAGCTAAGCAGCTACTTTAGCGGGAAAACCGCCGATGAGTTAATGCTGACCTCGAGAGAATATTATGATCAGCATGGGGTGCAGCATTTTACCAACGATAGAGTTGTCGCTATTGATCGAGAGGCTAAAAAAGTCAGCACCCAACAGGGCCGGATTGAAGCCTATGACACGTTAATTCTTGCAACAGGCTCGTATCCTTTTGTGCCGCCGATCCCGGGGAATACGCTTCCTCATTGTTTGGTCTACCGTACCATTGAAGATTTGGAAGCGATCACAGCCTCGGCCGAAAAAAGCAAAATCGGTGTTGTTGTTGGTGGCGGCCTGTTGGGGCTAGAAGCGGCAAATGCATTGAAACAACAAGGGCTGGAGACACATGTAGTTGAGTTTTCTCCACGCTTGATGGCTGTTCAGGTTGATGGTGCCGGCGGAGCAGTATTGCGGAGTAAGATTGAAGCGCTGGGAGTGAAGGTTCATACCGGTATGAACACGCAAGAAATTGTCGCGGGACAAACTTGTCGCTACCGAATGAATTTTGCGGATGGTAGCTTTTTGGAAACCGACATGATTCTATTTTCTGCCGGGATCCGTCCTCAGGATGAATTGGCACGCAGCTGTGATCTGGTGTTAGGAGAAAAAGGCGGGATCATGATTAATGATAACTGCCAGACGTCCGATCCGGATATTTATGCCATTGGTGAGTGTGCCTTGTGGGGCGGGCGGACCTTTGGATTGCTCGCTCCCGGATATCTGATGGCGAAAGCGGCAGTCGATCATCTATTTGGCGAAGAAAACAAGGCTTTCACGGGGGCAGATATGAGCACCAAGCTCAAGTTGCTCGGTGTGGATGTTGCCAGTATTGGCGATGCGCATGGCAAGACGCCGGGAGCGAAAAGCTATTGTTTCTCGAACGAGGCAGAGCAAGTTTACAAGAAGCTGGTGGTCAGTGAGTGTGGCAAGAAGCTCTTGGGGGCGGTGATGGTTGGTGACGCAGCCGATTATGACAGTTGGTTGCAGATCTACCTCAACGGTATTGAGTTACCCGCCGCGGCTGAAAATATGCTGGTGCCGCCAGTAGAGGGCGGTGCTGTCTCTTTGGGTGTAGATGCATTACCGGAAGCGGCGGTGATCTGCTCATGCCTGGATGTGACTAAAGGGCAGATTTGTCGGGCCGTTCAGGACGGTGCTACCACTCTTGGCGAGATCAAAACGATTACCAAAGCGGCGACGGGCTGCGGCGGCTGTGCAGCGCTGGCTACCCAGCTGGTCAATGGTGAGCTTGAAAATATGGGGTTGGAAGTGTGCCGCGATCTCTGCGAGCACTTTGCTTATACCCGACAGGAGCTTAGCGATATTATCCGCACAACCGGGATCAAGACGTTTGATCAGTTACTGGCCAAATACGGTAGGGGACATGGTTGCGATATTTGTCGTCCGACAGTGGGCTCCATCCTAGCGTCCTACTGGAATGACTACATTTTGCAAGAGCCTCACAAAGGCTTGCAGGATACCAATGACATTTTCCTCGGCAACATGCAAAAAGATGGTACCTATTCTGTGGTCCCTCGGGTTCCCGGAGGTGAGATCACGCCTGACAAACTTATCGCACTTGGCCAAGTGGCCAAAGAGTTTAATCTTTACACTAAGATCACTGGCGGCCAGCGAGTGGATCTGTTTGGTGCACAGCTGCATGAATTACCTGCTATTTGGGAAAAACTGATCAATGCCGGCTTTGAAACCGGTCATGCCTACGGTAAGGCGGTACGTACGGTGAAGTCATGTGTCGGTAGTACCTGGTGCCGCTACGGTGTTAATGACAGTGTTGGGCTGGCGATTGATATCGAGCATCGCTACAAGGGTCTGCGCTCACCGCATAAACTCAAGTTTGCCGTTTCCGGCTGTACCCGTGAATGTGCTGAGGCCCAGAGCAAAGATGTCGGTGTTATCGCTACTGAAGGTGGCTGGAGCCTGTATGTCTGCGGTAACGGCGGCATGCGCCCGCGTCATGCCGATTTGCTGGCCACCGATCTGGATAAAGCAACCCTCTATCAATATATCGATCGTTTCCTGATGTTCTATATCCGCACAGCAGATCGCCTGCAACGCACTTCTGTCTGGTTGGAAAATTTGGAAGGCGGGCTGGATTACCTTAAGCAAGTGGTGGTTGAAGATAAGCTAGGTATTGCCGCCGAGCTTGAACAAGAAATGGCACGCACACTTGCTAATTATCAGTGCGAGTGGAAAGCCACCATTGAAGACCCGGCTCAGTTGGTCCGGTTCAAGCATTTCATTAACTCAGAGCTGGCAGATGATGCGGTGCAGTTTGTCGAAGAGCGCGAACAGATCCGTCCGGCCACAGAGCCAGAGCGAAAAAAGCTGAAACAAGCCAGTTAATCGAGCCAGCTTACGGAATAGTATTCAGGTGCCACAGCGGTATGAACGTGCAGGCTGTAGCGCTTAGTTTTCAATTATTACAAGCCCAATAAGGAGTAATGATGGCTAGGTGGATAACCATTATTGATAAAGAAAAGCTCACCCCAGATACCGGCGTATGCGCCTTGGTCAATGGCCAGCAAGTAGCCCTGTTCTGGGACAAATTAACGGATACGTTTTTTGCCATTGGCAACTACGACCCTATGGGGAAGGCCAATGTCCTATCACGTGGCCTGATAGGAGATATCAACGGTGAGCTGGTCGTGGCATCGCCATTGTATAAGCATCACTACAAGCTGACCTCAGGCCAGTGCATTGAAGAGCCGGAGGTGAAGGTGCCGGTTTATCCGATCCGAGTGGCCGATGGGCAGGTACAGATAGCAGCGTAAGGAAGCGCGCTAGCTGTATTTAGGTAGATAACTTTATCAATATCACAGGGAAAAAATATGAGTGAGACAAAATTTAACCTATTTTCATTTTCTGGAAAAATGAAAATACTCCACCTAAGCTGGATGGCTTTTTTTATCACTTTTATGGTGTGGTTTAATTTCGCACCATTGCTACAGTCAGTAAAAGAGTCTCTCGGTCTAACAAGCGCTGAGATTAAGACTCTGCTGATCTTGAATGTCGCTTTTACGATCCCTGCTCGGGTCATTATTGGAATGCTGACCGATAAATATGGCCCTCGGATTGTCTATTCAGCCTTGCTGGCGATTTGTTCTATTCCGTGTTTTGTCTTTGCTTTTGCAGATAGCTTTGTCCAGGCGGCGATAGCTCGTTTTGCCCTAGGCCTTATTGGCGCAGGCTTTGTGGTCGGCATTCGTTTGGTATCGGAATGGTTCCCGCACAACGAACTGGGAACGGCTGAGGGTATTTACGGTGGCTGGGGTAACTTTGGTTCAGCTGCCGCGGCTTTTACATTGCCTACTGTCGCCGTGATGTTTGGAGGTGAGGACGGCTGGCGTTATGCCATGGCGATCACCGGTGCTATGAGTTTGATCTTTTCATATTTCTTCTATGCCAATGTGACTGATACACCCAAGGGATCAACCTACTTTAAGCCAAAGAACCTAGGGGCTATGGAAGTTACCTCAATAGGCGATTTTTATCTGCTATTGTTGATGAAACTGCCAATGTATGGCGCATTGGCACTACTGGCTTGGAAGTTGTCACCAAGCGGTGTATCGATGCTCAATGCCACCATGGTAACAGGAATCTACCTGGTACTTGCGGTAATGTATATTTATGAAGTGAGTCAGGCGTGGAAGGTTAATAAGAGAATTTTCAAAGAGCCGGTAGCCGAAATCCACCAGTATAAATTCAAGCAGGTTGCTGTTTTGAATGTGCTCTACTTTGCCACTTTTGGCTCTGAACTGGCTGTGGTATCTATGTTGCCACTGTTCTTTTCTGACACCTTCGAGCTAACCCCAGTAATGGCTGGGATGGTTGCATCGGCTTATGCCTTTATGAACCTGATGTCGCGTCCCGGTGGCGGCTGGATTTCTGATAGGTTTGGCCGTAAGCCGACATTATTGATTCTGACCGCCGGATTAGCTGCAGGTTACTTCCTGATGGGGCAAGTGAACGGTACCTGGCCGGTATGGTTAGCCGTGGCTGCCGCGATGGGGTGCTCGTTTTTCGTTCAGGCGGGTGAAGGGGCAGTGTTTGCGACAGTACCTTTAATTAAGCGTCGAATGACTGGGCAGATTGCCGGTATGACTGGTGCTTATGGCAACGTCGGTGCTGTCTGTTACCTCACAATTTTGTCACTGGTGGACTACAGCACCTTTTTCTATGTGATAGCAGCAACGGCTGTGCTTGGTTTTGTCACGTTACTGATGATGGAAGAGCCTTCAGGTCAGATCGCAGAAGTGAACGATGATGGCAGTGTCACTATGATTGATGTGGCGAAAAGCTAGGTGATGTTTGGCTTATGTGGCTGTCCGCTAGCGGGCAGCAATCCTTTGCCCAAACAACCTCAAGGTGTTTGTTCTGCTCCTTGAGGTCTATTGGGTATATCGTATAGGGAAATGCCGATGGCAGAGACGATGGATGTACCAGAGGTTGTGACCGAGGGGCTGCAGGTCTCGGTAGGTGGCTTTTCCAGTGCTGGCTATCGGGAAGCCAACCAGGATGCCTTTGCGGTGAAGTACTCTGTGCGGAATAGTGTGGTCAAGTATAAAGGGGTGGTGGCTTGTATCGCGGACGGCGTTAGTTGCAGTGATAACGGGCAGCAGGCAAGCCATACCAGTGTGACTCAGTTTATTGATGACTATTACAGTACGCCGAACAGTTGGGGAGTAAGGAAGGCGGCGGCAAAGGTGCTTACCAGCTTGAACAGTTGGTTATATCATCACGGTCAGCAAAGTGATCTGAGACACAATGGGCTCGTGACGACGTTTAGCAGTGTTATTGTCAAATCTAACACCGCACATTTGATCCATGTCGGTGACAGCCGAATTTACCGTTATCGAGCCGGAAAGCTCACCCAGCTCACTCAGGATCACAGCCGCAAGCAAGGAGGAAAAAGCCACTTTTTAACCCGGGCATTGGGAATGGATAGTCGGCTTGATGTCGACTACCAACAGGAGCCTGTCGAGGTAGATGATGTGTTAGTGCTGACCACAGACGGCCTGCATGATTGGCTGAGCAAGCAAGAGTTAGAGGGATTAATGTCGCGAACGGAGCTGGCGACGGAAGAACTTGCTCACTTGATAGTTCAGTATGCGTTGAAGAAGGGGAGTGATGACAACCTAACCTGCTTGCTGGTAAAAATAGATTCGCTACCGCAAGAGAATCTTCAAGAGGTTATTCGGCAGCTGACGCAACGGGTTATCCCTCCAGTATTAGTTGAAGGGAATAGGATCGATCAATATGAAATTATTAGGGTCCTACATAGTGGAACCCGAAGCCATGTCTATCTGGCAAAAAGTCATTTTGACACAAAATACTATGTACTAAAGGCACCATCGCCGAATTTTTCTGATGATCTTGTCTATCTTCAGGGGTTTATTCGAGAAGGTTGGATTGGAAGACAGATCACCCATACTTCGGTAATGAAAATCCATCGTTATGCCGATACATCTCCGTTTTTGTACCATGTTTGTGATTATGTGGAAGGCAAAACACTCAGGCAATGGATGATTGATAATCCTGAGCCGAGCTTAGAAAAGGTACGTCAAGTTGCTGCAGAATTAGTTAAGCCTATTCGGTTTTTTCAGCGAATGGGCATTGTTCATCGTGACTTGAAGCCTGAAAATATAATCTTAACTGAGAATGGCAAGGCTGTTTTTATTGATTTCGGTACGGCTCAGGCGGAAGGGATTGATGAAATTACCGCTGTGATAAAAGAAGAAGTGCCTGTTGGAGCGACAGACTATATTGCACCAGAATATTTGGCTGGTGAACAGGCGACAGTTTATTCAGACTTATTTTCTGTTGGTGTTATTGTCTATGAAATGCTGACAGGGAAATTGCCGTACAGAACTCGGTATTCACAGGTTTTTGATGGCAGCAAGCCTCAATATTATGAATATGTTTCTGCTACAAAAAATAGACCGGACTTGCCTTCTTGGTTAGATTTGGTATTAAAAAAAGTCTGTCACCCCTCTCCTGATATACGCTATCAAGTGATCTCAGAGTTTATTCATGACTTATCTACACCAAATCCCAAAATACTCAGGGAGCTGAAAGAGTCCCCGTTAATACAACGTAATCCATTACGGTTTTGGAAGGTTATGGTGTTGGTATTGGTGTTTGTTGTTTGCATCGAAACATATATCATTGCTCTTGGTTAGTTATAAATGATTAAATCTGTGTATTGTTGGTGTTTAATAATATATTGAATTTATATTATTAAGGTTTATTGATAACGCTTCTACTATCTTGTTTTAATTATTACTGTAATTGTTTGTTTCGATATAGTTAATGGTATTGGGACGATGATTCCATAATCTAATAATGACTTTTGATAACTGCAGAATTATGCCTATAAATACCCCTGTCAGCTAAAGGCAAATGGTCTGAAAAGATCAGGCGCAAAACTACCGACCTAAAGAGTAACGATAACATAGGATGTGTTTGTTATATCCATGGCAGCGGGGTTACCTGATAGGAATAAAGTAGGCGATTAATACCCAGTTGGATAAGTAGATGACCTACTTTTTCATGAGGAAAAGTTGCCAAATACAAGGCGGAAGTTGCAGTAACTAGTGGTTCTAATTACAAGGCTTTCAACACAGTAGTTGGTGATTTTAGCCATGAATAATGGTTTGATATTTATTTAGCTTGGTATAAGCAGTGGCTATTTTGTTTCCCACTAGCTGGCTTCCCAACCATTCATTAGGAAGCTAATAAAATGAAAAAAATAATTACTCTTTCTTTTGCAGCAAGCTCCGTACTGGCTGCATTGGTTCCAATTCAAGCAAGTGCCCATGGTTGGGCCGATTTTCCAAAAGCTCGTCAGGTGATATGCCAGGAAGGTGGCGGTCATTGGGGGGCATCGGACGGCTCACAGATCCCTAATGAAGCCTGTCGGGCTTCATTTCTGGAGTCGGGTACCTATCCGGTTGTGCAGGTCAACGAGTTTGCCACATTGGTAAAAGACTATACCAATATGGATGCCGTTAAGGCTGCTGTGCAAGATGGCCTGATTTGTTCCGGTGGTGATAAAAACAAAAGTGGTATGAGTGTCGCCTCCCAGCATTGGCAACGAACAGACATGCAGTCGGGTAGCACCTTTACCTTAAAGTACCGCGCGACTGCGCCACATAACCCTAGTCACTGGCAGATTTACTTGACTAAACCGGGTTATAACGCGGCCCATACTCGTCTTGGTTGGGATGATCTGGAACTGATCCAGGAATTTGGCAATATCGAAAAGATCAATGTCGATGGCAGCAATTATTATTACATGGATGTCACTCTGCCTTCAGGGCGCAGCGGTGAAGCGACTCTGGTAACTCGCTGGCAGCGTGACGATCCGGCTGGTGAAGGATTCTATAACTGTAGTGATATTAAGTTTGACGGGGATACTTTGCCTCCAGAGTGGTCGGCACTGGGTCCATATGTCAAACCGGGTGTGTCTGCAGAGGCTGGAGATACGGTGTGGTTCCGTATTTTCTCGCCGCAGGGGAACGAAGTCGTATTTGAAAAATTACCGATCACAGCGGCAAACCAAGATATCAATGCATGGTCGTATGAGCTGGCACAGCTTGTGAATCAAAAGCATAGCGCTATTTCACAAGTGGGTATCCAAGAGGCTTCTGGTGAGGTTGTGTATAGCCAAGGTGATCTGTACGCCAATCAAGTCTTTGTGACCAATGCTAACTATAGTTATGCCGTTGATATTCGTGATGGTGATGTGATTGAGCCCGAGCCGGTTTATGTTGAAGGTTTGCAGGCAGAATATGCTCAAGATGAAGAAGGGCTGACTTATATCAATGCCAATATTCGCTCTGAAGGACGATACCTGATCAACATGAAGTTGCTTGATAGTACTGGGCACCAGCTAGCGCTTGCGAGCGACATCGTTGATAACGGCCAAATTGCCTTGAGTATGTTTACATCACAAACGGGCAAATTCACGGTTGAAGTGTATGCTGCGGAACAAGATGCGGAGCATCAACTGATTGAAACGAAGCCGATCACGATCAAAGAGCAATCGGCAGGTGGGGATTTCGACTACGTCTACCCTGATGGTATTGGTCAATATGTTCCGGGTGAGACTGTCGTACAGGGGCGCGATGGTAATACTTACCAGTGCCGTCCGTATCCGGAAGGTGGTTGGTGTAATATCAATTCAGCCATTCACTATGAGCCAGGGTTTGGTTCGGCATGGCAAGATGCCTGGATTCGTCAATAGTTGTCCACCAATAGCTAACTATTTTATGTAATCGCTAATAACGAAGACTGAATAACCTACCGTTTAACTCGGTCTTTAATCAGAAGCGCTGACATTGTTCAGCGCTTTTTTTTGTGCGATGCCTCGCATTTATTCGACGATATCGATGACCAGATGAAAGATAATGTTTCTGTGGGTAGACAATTAAGGCGATATTTGTTGATAAAAGGTGATCGAATTCAAAAAAATTAACGTCAATGTAATTCCACGTTTCATAAATTGTCCGAGATCAATTTGTTGCACATTTTGACAGTGTTAGATATTAGCACCTAGCCCGAATGGGGTATTCGAGATACTCATTACAGGTAACAGGTTAAGCCGAAAAAATTTGATGGCTTCGTCAGTTAAAGTAATTAGTATTTGATAATTATGGAGAATTAACATGAGCAGTGCATTTTTTATCCCTACAGTAAACCTAATGGGGGCAGGCTGCCTAACTGAAGCTGCAGATGCTGTAAAAGCACAAGGCTTTAAAAAAGCGTTGATCGTTACTGATAAAATCCTAAGCCAAATTGGTATGGTTAAGCAGGTTGCCGATCTGCTTGCTGAGCGTGAAGTTGAGTCTGTTGTTTTTGACGGTACACAACCAAACCCAACAATTGGTAACGTTGAAGCGGGTCTTGAACTACTAAAAGCTAATGAGTGTGACTTCGTAATCTCTCTAGGTGGTGGTTCTCCGCACGATTGTGCAAAAGGTATCGCACTTGTAGCTTCTAACGGTGGCAAAATCGCTGACTACGAAGGTGTTGACCAGTCAGCTAAACCTCAGCTGCCGCTAATTGCTATTAACACTACTGCGGGTACGGCTTCTGAAATGACGCGTTTCTGCATCATCACTGATGAAGCACGTCACATCAAGATGGCGATTGTTGACAAGAACACTACACCGCTAATGTCTGTTAACGACCCTAAACTAATGCTTGCTAAGCCAGCATCGCTAACAGCAGCAACAGGTATGGATGCACTGACTCACGCTATCGAAGCGTATGTTTCTACTGCAGCAACACCAATCACTGACGCTGTTGCAATCAAAGCGATTGAATTGATTCAGGCACACCTACGTACTGCAGTTGAAGATGGCCAGAACCTAGAAGCGCGTGAGCAAATGGCATACGCACAGTTCATGGCTGGTATGGCATTCAACAATGCTTCACTAGGCTACGTACACGCAATGGCTCACCAGCTAGGTGGTTTCTACGACCTTCCGCACGGTGTATGTAACGCAGTATTGCTACCACACGTTCAGCGTTATAACGCACAGGTTTGCCCTGAGCGTCTGCTAGATGTTGCTAAGGCAATGGGTGTTAACGTTGAAGGCATGACTGCCGAGCAGGGTGCAGAAGCGGCACTGGAAGCGATTCAGGTACTGTCTAAAGATGTGGGTATCCCTGCTGGCCTTAAAGAGCTAGGCGCGAAAGATGAAGACATCTCTGTACTGGCTGATAACGCGCTGAAAGATGCTTGTGGTTTCACTAACCCTAAACAAGCGACGCACGAAGAGATCTCTGGTATCTACGCTGCGGCGATGTAAGAACGACCTAGTCGTACTTAGCTGATACAAAACAGTAAAAAGCGGTCGAAAGACCGCTTTTTTTATGCCCAAATTTTAAGATAGTTAGCCGATGATAGGCTGATCCTCTTGTGTATCGAAAGGGGCTTTTGAACGGCACGAGAAGTGCCGTAGGCCATCTTTCCCGCACTGTTTCACTTCATACATAGCGAAGTCTGCTTGCTTCAAGACTGCCGAAATAGATTTGGCTTGTTTGGGAAACTGACTGACACCGATACTTGCCGAGATTTGATGAAGCGCTCCGGCAAACATAAAGGGTTGAGCGAATACCTCAGTCAATAGGTCGGTAATGTCAGAGTGGGGGTGGTTAGCCTGACTATTTGTAGATGGCGAGCAAAGTTCAATAATCGCGAACTCATCACCACCCATTCGGGCAACGTGATAGGTATCGGAGTCCAAATGAGACAGCCGATGAGCAACCTTTTTCAGTAGCTCATCACCAGCATGGTGACCTAGGGTATCGTTAATAGGCTTAAAGCCGTCGAGATCAATTAGGTAGAAGGTAAAAGACTGATTAAGCCTCTCCAATGCATACAGTTTCTGGTTCAACCACAAGCGATTGTAGATGCCTGTCAAGCCGTCGTTCATCGCTAGTTTATGGTGGGAGCGCGATTCTCGAAGCAGTAAAAATGCCATTAGCCCACCCATCAATAACGTCGTGATGATTAGGTAGCGGATAATCATTTCAGTCTCGGTGATGGCCTGGATTCTATCTCCGAGATCGCCACTGGATAGCCGGAATTTGAAATTCAGGAAGATGATCAGATCTTCATAATCATCCCTGAAGGAAACAAGAAGTGGCTTTACGTTCTGGGTAGAAGGCAGCTCAAGTAGCATATTTTCAAGGCTTTTGACCTTTGTAAAGTGCAGGTTTATCTCGTCGAGCGTGCCCTTGAACTGGTCAAGATGCATAACCTGGCTGTTGTTGACTATAGTGTTGAATCGACTCCACAAAATTTCATATTGGATCATCATGTCATTGTGATCGCTTTGACCGAACTGGTAGTTCTGCAGTTGGAAAATGAACTCGGAATACTCCTTGGTGAGTTGAAGTACAAACCAGATGGCTTCATTTTGGCTTTTAGATACAATTTCAGAATTGTTCTTCAGGTAACTGACGGCAGATAAGGTACTGAACATCAATATGGGAGTGATGACATACAACACTCTTTTCATCAGCTTTTGTTTTGTGGTCATCAAACTGCTTTGAACCATAGACTATTCCGCTTGTATTGTTTCCAACTGCCAGACCATTTTCGCCAGGTACTTCATCTGTTTAAGCTCAGGATATTTGTCGATAGAAAAAACCAGCCAGTATGGGCCATAGTCACGGATCCTGAGGTACTGCCCATCTTTTTTGATCGCCACGACGGGATCGTATTTATCGATGTCGTTCCAGCTGACCGTCGCTGAATAGTCATTTAGCGCCCCCATTGTGATCTGGCTTGATTTAAGTTGATAGGTTTCGAGTAACGTTTTGAGTTTCACACCTTGGAACTCGGCCTGGCCTTTGAACCAAGGCAAGTGGGTTGTTAGGGTACTCTGCGGGAGTTGTTCAATTTGCGAGCGAGTGAGTATGACTTCGACAGGCTGTCCCGACGTATTTTTACCTTCCAAAGTAATGGTCGTTTCATAGGCCAATACAGCGTTAGAAACGGTACACAATAGCGTCAATGCTAGAAAACGAGCAAAAGTGAATGACAACCTAATGGACATCCTGAAACCTCATAATGGTTATCGAGTGTTACTAGAATTTTAAGTACATGTTTTCATATAGTGTAGATGTTAATCAATAAACAGTATGAATGATAGAGTTGAAATAACCTGCCTTTGAGGGATATTTCATTGGAAATGAGTTTATGTAATGGATTTCAATCGGTAATTTGTTGGTTTGTCTCCATGTGTAAGAGGGTTAGATCAAAATAAAAGTGGAAAAAACTTGAGCTCGATCTCCCAACTCACTAGAATCCCCTCTCAATTTTCATTCTCCAGAATGATTTCTGGGCTGAATGATGCTAATGGCTCAACGCCATGTCTGCCAGGGAACTCCCCTGTCTATATAACCCTTGGTTGTATCTAAGCGCTTCAATGCGCGACCTGAAAACAATCTGTGTTTAACCTTGTCATCCAGAGGTGCAAATTGGAAATTTTCAATTTCATTCTGGACAACTGGGAAATCATTGCGTCCCGTACTGCGGAACACCTGTCGCTAGTTAGCCTTGCTGTTGGCCTGGCTATTTTGATGGGGGTACCTGTGGGTATCGCGATTACCCAGAATCAGCGTGCAGCCAATATTGTGCTGTATGTTGCGTCCATCATTATTACGATTCCGTCTATTGCTTTGTTCGGAATCATGATCCCGGTACTGTCGGTCATTGGCCAGGGTATCGGTTATTTACCTGCGGTGATAGCAGTGTTGCTCTACTCTCAGCTGCCTATTATCCGAAACACTTACACCGCAATTAACAATGTCGATCCTGCTCTGCGTGAAGCGGCCAGAGGTATAGGCCTGACCAATATGCAGCGTTTGCGCTTGGTTGAAATTCCGTTGGCTATTCCTGTCATCATGGCCGGTGTGCGTACCGCTGTGGTGATGAATATCGGTGTAATGGCCATTGCCACTTACATTGGTGCCGGCGGTTTAGGGACGTTTATTGCCCGTGGCATTAGCCAGTCTGATCCCCGCCAGCTGATCGTGGGAGCATTGGCAGTAAGTTTGCTGGCCATTTTTGCCGATACCATCCTGGCAATGATCCAGAAGAAGTTCACGCCTAAGGGCGTTGTAGTTCACGGCTAACGTTTTACGATTTAAGAGGGTGTTTTCATGATCCAACTTGAGAACCTGACAAAAATTTTCGAAACACCACAAGGCGTGGTGACGGCTGCCGATCATATCAACATGGAAGTTCCGACCGGTGAAATCTGTGTGTTACTGGGTCCATCGGGTTGCGGTAAAACAACGACATTAAAAATGATCAACCGCCTGGTGACACCGACCTCGGGTAAGGTCTTCATCAATGGTGAAGATACCACGGGCATTGATACGGTGACCCTACGTCGCAACATCGGTTATGTGATCCAGCAGATTGGTCTGTTCCCGAACATGACCATCGAAGAGAATATCGCTCTGATCCCCAAGCTGATGGGCTGGGATCAAAAGCGCTGTACTAATCGCGCCAAAGAGTTGCTGGACATGGTTGCGCTTGACCCGAATGCTTTTATGAAGCGCTATCCAAATGAATTGTCGGGTGGTCAGCAGCAGCGTGTTGGTGTTGTGCGTGCGTTAGCCGCCGATGCGCCTGTCCTGTTGATGGATGAGCCGTTCGGTGCGATTGACCCAATCAACCGCGATGTGATTCAGGAAGAGTTCCTGAAGATGAACAAAGAGCTGCAGAAAACCATCATGTTCGTTTCCCACGATATTGATGAAGCAGTGAAAATGGCCAACAAAGTCGCGATATTCCGTGATGGTCAACTAGAGCAATACTCAAGCCCGGATCAGTTGTTAGCGCGCCCAGCAACAGACTTCGTTGCTGATTTTGTCGGAACCGACCGCACCTTGAAGCGTCTGCAGCTTTCTACCGCCGGTGAGGTAATGGAACGCCAGGTACCAAGGGTTGCCCCTGAGGATTCATTGGAAAAAGCCAAGCATCTGATGGAAGAGTATGGCCACGGCATGATCGTGATGGTCAACAAGCTGAACCAGCCAATTGGGGTGATCAACAAGTCGGTGGCAACAAGCCAACGTGGTCTGTGTGGTGAGCATTTTGATGGCCTACCGATCCTGATGAAGCCAGAGCAGGACCTACGAGCGGTGGTATCTAAGATGTTCGCCCATGATATCAGCTGGTTGGCTGTGGTTGATGAGCAAGGCTGCCTGTGTGGCGAGATTTCACAGCGTGGTATTACTCACCACCTGGGAGCCAGTTTCCGAACCAAGGGGTAAGAGATGAAGTCGATTAATCTGAGTCCTTACTTCAACGCGCTGATGTTCTTCACCGTCTTTATGGTGGGCATTTGGGCGCAATCGTCCGGCTTCGTTGACCAGTTTATTTTTTACTGGGACGAAATTGTGTACCTCTCTGGCCACCATATGAAGCTGACCCTGATCTCAGGCTCGATTGCCGTACTGGTTGGTGTGCCGCTGGGGGTACTGCTTAGCCGTCCGTCTTGTCGTCGTTATGCAGATATCTTTATGCAAATCTTCAATATCGGCACCACAGTACCGACATTGGCGGTACTGGCATTGGCGATGAGCTTTATGGGAATTGGTGATAAACCGGCGGTATTTGCGTTGGCGATAGCATCGGTCCTGCCTATTCTGCGTAACACCTATACAGGCTTGATCTCGGTGCCAGCTCACCTAAAAGAAGCAGCGACCGGTATTGGCCTAACGCCGTGGCAGCAATTGGTGAAAGTTGAATTACCCAATGCACTGTATGTGATTATGGCGGGTATTCGAACCGCGATTGCAATCAACATTGGTACCGTACCGCTGGCGTTTCAGATTGGCGGGACAGGTCTGGGCGAATTGATTTTTGCTGGTATCGATTTGTACGACACGCCGATGATGCTGGCCGGAGCGATCCCGACAGCGGTACTTGCCCTGATTGCCGACATCTTGCTTGGCATGCTTACCTTTGCGATTGTCAGCAAGGGTGTAAACCCGAACCGTAACTAAGGAGTCTGAGAGATGACGTTTATGACACGTATAATGGCTGCGGTTATGGTGCTGGCACTATCCCAATCGGCAGTGGCCGCCAAGCTGGTAGTCGGAGGTAAAGGTTTTACCGAGCAGTTAATCATGTCTTCGATGACAGCCCAGTACCTGCAAGGTCTAGGCTATGAAGTCGATCAGCGTGACGGTATGGGCTCTACAGTATTGCGTACCGCTCAGGAAAATGGACAAGTTGACCTGTACTGGGAATACACCGGGACCGGCCTGATCACTTATAACAAGGTGACCGAAAAGCTCAGTCCGGAAGAAACCTACAGCCGAGTCAAGGCGCTGGATGCGAAGAAAGGTCTAATTTGGCTTACACCATCAAAGGCAAACAACACCTATGCGCTGGCAATGCGCAAAAGGTTTGCCGAGGAAAAAGGCCTGAAAACCATTAGTGACATGATGGCCTGGCTTCAGACTGAAGACGGTAAAGATGCTTTGCTGGCGAGCAATATTGAGTTTTCTGCCCGTGCTGATGGCCTGAAGTCGCTGCTGGCGGCCTATCAGTTTGAGTTGCCACGCCGTAACCTGAAGAAAATGAACTCGGGTCTGGTCTATCAGGCGCTGGCGCAAGAGGTGGTTGATATCTCGATGGTGTTTGCGACCGATGGCCGGGTGAAAGCATTTAACTTTTATGTATTGGAAGATGACCGCAAACACTTCCCGAACTATGCGCTGACTCCGGTTGTTCGCAAAGACACACTGGAGGTCAATCCACAACTAGCAGACCAGTTGAACGCGCTTGGCAAGCTGATGAACGACGAAGTGATGGCGACACTCAATGCTCGAGTTGATGTTGACGGAGTCTCGATTGAGCGTGTCGCTCAAGACTTCCTGACCCAGAGCAAGTTGTTGTAGCGGTAATTTGGCAAGGAAAGGCCAGCCTGAGTGCTGGCCTTTTTATTAATAGATGAAATCATAATGATGAAAAATGAATTGAAAGTTGGTATCGCCCAGATTGCCCCGGTACTGGGTGACGTTGCAACCAACCTTGAGAAACACCTGAGCTATATCGAAAGGGCGCGTTCAGCAGGCGTTGAGTTGTTGCTCTTTCCTGAACTATCGTTAACTGGCTATAGCTTGCAGGAAAAAACGCTGGAAGTGGCGATGGCCACCGATGCTGCGTTATTGGATGAGTTGGCCGCTGCGGCGGGCGAGATGGCAGTTTGCTTTGGTTTCGTGGAAGAAGCTGCACCGGGTGAGTTTTACAACGCCCAGGGAATGGTAAAAAATGGCCAGCTGATCCACTTGCACCGTAAGCTCAACCTACCTAACTACGGTGGGCTGGAAGAAGCAAAATGGTACAGCAAAGGGCAGGATTTGGAACCTTGTGAGCCGTTCAAGGGCTGGCTGACGCATACCCTGATTTGTGCCGATCTGTGGAACCCGGCGCTGCCGCATTTGGCGATGCTGGACAAGCCTGCGTTGATGCTGGCACCGGTAAATTCTGCTGCAGATATTGTTTCTGATGAGTTTTCAAATCCGCAAGGGTGGAAAACCAACACCGACTTTATTTCGATGACTTACGGTGTACCGCTATTGATGGCTAATAGCTGTGCCCGTGAAGGAAATAGTCAGTTCTGGGGCGGTTCACGCATTATGGATGCATTCGGCAACTGTATTGCAGAAGCTGGTATGGAAGAGACTCTGATTTCTGGCGTTGTGACCTTGTCTGATACCCGTACTGCGCGCTTCCAACTGCCGACAATCCGTGATGCTGACAACAGACTGGTGTTGGATCTTCTGCACAAACGAATTGGTCGCTAGTCTACATTCGTTAGGCTCTCTTAGGTAATGGCAGCAGCTGGTTAGTGCCCGGTTGCGTGTCTTGATGGTTTCGACCAAGCCAATAACAGATGACTTGGAGCATTTTCTGTTTGTTAATTGGTTTGGTTAAAAAGTCATCCATACCAACAGACAGGCACTGTTGCCTGTCTGTATTACTAACATTTGCTGTCATAGCAACAATTGGAATCTGTTTTTTGATGTTGGCAAATCTGCGTATTTCACAACATGCATCGAAGCCATTCATTTCCGGCATTTGTAAATCCATCAATATCAATGCGAACCTTTTATTCCGGATAGCCTGAATGGCCTCTAAGCCATTATTGGCCGTATCAACCTGAAACCCGTGCCTTGCGAGTATTGTTTTAGCGATGAGTTGGTTTGAAGGACTATCTTCGACCAGTAATATCGGCAATGATTGCTGCTTTATGGTCGGGGTTATTGTGTTTTTCCTATCAGACTTCTGTTGTGTTTGTGGGAGGATTAACTTAAAGGAAAAGACGGAGCCTTCGCCGAGTGTACTCTGAACCTTTAGCTCGCTCCGCATTAAGGCGAGTAGTTTACTACTGATCGATAGCCCCATGCCTGCACCGCCATAGCGTCTGGAAAAAGAGGGATCACTTTGAACAAAAGGCTCGAGAATAGACTGCAATTTATCTTTCGCAATACCAATGCCGCTGTCTTCCAGTTTGAATGTTATTTCCGTGCTATCGCGATTTTCTTGACTGTTCAATGAGAGAGTAATACAACCTTTTTCGGTGAATTTAAGAGCATTACCTATTAAGTTAGTTAGTATTTGTGAGATTTTTCCTTTATCACCTATTAACTCTGTTTGACAGGATATGTCTGAATGAAGGGTGAGGGAGAGTTGTTTTTGTTCAGCCTCCGATGAAAATAGTGCGATAACATTTTCTGCTACCCTGACCGGAGAAAAGGGCTCGTCACTCAGTATCATTTTATTTGCGTCAAGCTTTGAATAATCCAATATATCGTTGAGTTGGCTGAGTAGTAGCTTGGCGGCACTTTGTGCAGTATTGGTTAATTGGATAGCCGTGCTTGACTGGATTTCATCTTTTAATATGTCCAGTGAGCCTAGGATAACATTCATAGGGGTTCGAATTTCATGGCTCATTGTCGCAATGAATTCTGTTTTGCTCCTATTGGCTTCCTCTGCTCGTTTTCGGGCTACTTCAAGTTGATGTTCTTTTTCTTTCTGCGCCAATAACACCTCGCGGAGTGTATTGACGGAACGGTTGAGTCGTTCCAGTTCTGATAGCTGCTCTGGAACTGGCTCAACGGATTGGGCAAGATTCTGAATAGATAATAATTTTCGGTTAATTTTGTCTATTGGAGAGAGCAGTAGATATTGCGTAAGGAAATAACTAAAGCAGCCAAGTAAGAGTAATGAAGTCGCGGAAAAGTAGCGCATCAGATCGACATGGTGATTGATTTCATTTAAGTACTTCTCTTTGCTTATAGCCAGGCGTATGAAGCCAAAGACTTCACCTTCAAGGCTTATGGTGCGCTGATACTGTGCGCTCAAGCCGTTACTTGCTCTTGGTGCTTCACCCCAACGTGCTAATAGTTTACCGGCTTCATTAGTGATTTGTACGTAAATAAGCTCCGGGCTGTGTGACGCTGCCTGTTCCAGTATTGTTTCTAGATGGGGGATATCTTCAGTTAGAACATTTTCAATGGTCGTTGAAGACAATGCGTTAAAATAATTCTCTAGCTGCAGGTCTACTTTTTCTTCCAAGTACGTTCTCTCGAATACTCGAACTATTTCCCCGGCTCCAAAGCTGAGAACCGAAGTAATCAGCGTGATCATCAGGGTATACTTTAGCCAGAGAGGAAAGGACGGGGTATAAGTAGCCATAGCTGGACCTATTCAGAGAAAAAGCGCTTATCGGCCATTGCGACACGGACTTTCTCATAATCACTGTCCGTGCCGGGAAGAAATCCATCTTTCTTGATGGCTTTTAATGCCTTCGGATCCTCCAGCTCGATTAAGCTGGTCGTTAAGCTTGTGACGACATCGGGTGCTAATGAGGAACTGGCAATCCAAGGCTTGGTGATGTTTTCGAAACTGGCGATGACTCTAAGCGGAGCACCGTTACGTATCAATTTCTTGAAAGTACTCTCTTTTAAAGCCCCTGCGTCATATTGCTCTGATGCGACGGCAGCACCCACTTTGTCGTGACGCCCCAAGTATTCGAATGAGTCTAATTCTTGAGCTGTGATGGAGTGATCAGCAAGATAGCTTTGTGATAAGTAGCGGCCAATGGTCGAGTTTTCATCGCCAAATGCAAATGACTTCCCAGTTAACTCTTTAGCCGATTGAATACTGCTATTTTTATGAACGCATATAACCCCATTAAAAGTCTTTCCTCCTTTGTTATTTTCAATGGCTAAGATCTTGATCTCCGGGTTCGATTGTTTAGCCAAAATGTAAGAACTTGGTCCAAACCGAGCGAAATCAACCTTACCTTCGACCAAATTTGCTAACCCCTGTTGATAGCTCTTTGAAATTTGCATCCTAATATGCACAGACTCTCCCAGTTTGGTTGTCATTTTAGCTTCTAGCGCATTGAGAACGGGACGAAACTGCTTGACCATGGCAGTTGCTTTATCTGACGTGTATACGCCAAAGGTTAACTGGATATCAGAGAGCGCAGGTAAGCTTATAAATGCAAAAGGAATTAACAAAAATCGAAGTATTCTCATGGCTGCTCTCCAATAATGATTAAACTTAAAAGAGAGCAATTAACAGGCCATGTTGTACTTACTGGTTACGAGCCCAAAGTATTAAATGTTTGTTGCTTTGGGCATAGCGAAGGGAACTAGGCTGTTGTCAGTTTGCTGGCAAAGCGATTAGTCTCGGTCTGCATTTACGATTTGTTCGTGCAGCCATTGCAATGGCTCACTGAATTCTGAATGCTGTGCCCATAGTAGTGAAGCTTTCCAGCTATCTTGTACGGTCTGATTAAATGCCAAAGCGATGCGTTGTAAGTTGCCATTGTTGAGGTCATGCTCAACCACAAAATTTGGCAGGAGTGTTACTCCCATTCCTTTTTTGCATAAGTGGAGTAGGGTATTGAGATCTTCGACATTCCAGCAATGTGAGGCGGTTTCAATTTCATCGAGCCCCATCATGTGGAGATCGGAGCATGGTAGCAAGAGTTTAGTATTACAAAAATCTGCAAATGTCAAGGTTGAGCCGTGAGACTCAATAAACTCGGGTGAGGCAACCCATACGGTATTGATGTGGAATGCTGTGGTAAAATCGAAGCCTTTTTTTTCATTAAGAGGGAAAAGGCCTAATACCATATCAAGTTGCTTATTCTTGAGTTGCTCTTTTAATGACTGACTGTTCTGTTGCTGCAAGGTAATTTCGATAGCAGGAAACTGCTTTGAAAAACGTAACAGCAAGTCCTGAATATGGGGGCCGCAAATTAATGGATCTATTCCGATATTAATATTGGTATCAGTAGCTGAAAGCAGTGCTGTTGAACGCTCAATGAAAATATCGTATTGGTTAATCATTGCTTTGGCGTTTTTATATACACGCTCGCCTTTTTGAGTCAGCGTCGGGTATTTCTTTGAACGGTTAAATAGTTGATAACCAAGATCAATTTCAAGATTTTGAATTGACTGGCTAACCGCCGCTTGTGTTTTGTTGATTTTTCTTCCAGCAGCACTGAATGAGCCAGTTTCAGCGGCCGCGATGAAAGAATTAATGTTTTCAAGCTGGATCTTCATTTGCCACTTCTTCTTCAAAGACAATATTGTAATGATTTCACAACCATGTATTTTTTGACTTGTTATTATGCTAATTGAACACTGATTCTGTATTCTTTTGCATAAACTAAATCCTTTGCAGGTATATGTCAAAGTGTTATATGACTATAAATTTGATGATAAGAATAAGCATCATAATGTATAAAATAGACTTATAGTATTCTCTATCTTATTGTTAGAAAGTTATAAAATACATTTATGTAATTAATTGTCTGATGGCAGCGTAATTGAACTACATATATTAATAACATGTGGTGATAGAAAATAAACGGGGCTATATGAGTGCAAGTTGTTATCAGTTAGTGTCCAGGCACAACCAATGAAAGAGTTGTGTATCATCTGGTTGATGGCCGCCACTTTTTTCATGGTTGAGTAAGATATAGACAGAATCTTTGAGGAAATTCTGCTGTTTCGTCTGAGTTGGTAGGTAAACGGATGGTTCTAATGAGGCTATGATGTACGAAAACCGCTCGGTACAGGAGCGGTTTTTGTAAATAGGGAGTAATCAGTACTAATTAAAGTAATATTTCTACACGGCGATTTGCTTTTCTACCGTCGCTGGTGGTGTTGTCTTTCAGTGGTTGCTCTTCGCCGTGGCTAATTACCTTGAGCTGAGTTTTGTCCACTCCCTTATCAACAAGGTAGTCAGAGGTGCTATCAGCGCGGCGTAATCCAAGTAGGGCATTGTACTTTTTGTTTCCAGTACTGTCTGTATGGCCATCAATGCGGATAATTTCCTTCTGGCTGAGCAACCGTGTTGTAATACCATCCAGAATTTGTCGTGATTCCGGTGTTAATGTATAGCGATCAAAATCAAAATAGACCCTTGCAATGAGTTCATCATTATCAGCTTCCGGTGCTTTATGCGCCGACATCAATTTGGTGGCATCAAGATATTCCATACAGCCTGTATCAATATCGACCTTGTTGGCAAGCTTGATAAGTCGAAGCTGAAGTTCGGGATCATGAATTTGCTTCTCGATTTTCAGATAGCCGTCACGGTGAAGGCCAATAGCAGTCACCTGATCAATTGATATTGACTGGCTGGTATTGTGGCTCGATTTGCCGCAGTATTTTACCAGCAAATCATTGAAGCCAGTTTGGGCATTCACGGCGGTTGAGGCTAAACATGTTATTAGTATCAGTAGATTTTTCATCATTGTTTTAGTTCTCTATAAACTAGTCTGTAAAGCGGTAGTGCAGTTTGGCTGTGCCATCTGTCTGGGCGCCTTTTTTGATCAACTCATTTATTTCATCAAGAAGTAAAGAAAGATTTTTTACATATTTAATGTCATTTTTAGGGTCTATCACACAGTTACTGTAACCTGTATTGTTGGGGTTGTAACCGATACCTAATACTCCGATATATAGCTCATTAAATTCGTTTCTAATGGTATTGCACATTCCATCTGCTACTAAAGTATTAAGGATTTTAGGTTTCGATTCTTCACCATCGGTAAGTATTAGTATCATTCTTTTACGGTTATCACTTTCTTTGCTATTATGTTTTTTGTCAACTATCCCTTCTTTCATTATTTGAGCTGAACGTATTATGCTCTGATAAGCAGAAGTCCTTCCTCTTGGTTCCATTTCCTTAAGGTCGGTAAGAAATTTTTCTTTATTATCCGTTAATGGAACTGTCCAAAAGTTACCTTTGCATAGATCTGAAAAACGTTTATTTTCTGCATTTGAACGGAAATGTAATTTGTTTTTCAGGACTTTGTTATCAAAAAGAAACTTTATACTATTGGTGTAGTGAATATAGTTAAAATTTTCTACCCCTCCCCATACTGCTCTTCTTGCAGATTGGTTTTCTTTATGACTATTGCTGTAATTAGTACATTTACTTTCGTCTGAAGCGCACTCATATGTGTATTCAGGTGATTGTTCTGCCCAATAATACCAATTAACTTGTTCGTATGTGGTCGATGAAAGCCCAGAATCATAGTCATTTCTGTATGCTAGCTGTGTGGCACAAACACGCTCTGTACCTATCTTTTCTTGTGTTCTGTCACTAAATGGGACAATAGCAACTCTATTCTTCACTGTATCTTCATTCTTTGCTGGAGCATTCTCTAATAAATTTTCTGTTATTGTATTGATTGCTTTTTTTAGTCTTTTTATTCGGTCTCTTCGCATTGAGCCTGAAAAATCAGCTGCAAATACAATATCTAGATATATATCCCCCGCTATCTCAGGATAATTCCTCGCCACTGCCTGGTTGGCAATCGTTTCAGTCGGTGAAAAGCTTGGGATCAAGGTGTTCGAAAACCAGGAGTTATGACTGGTTTTTGCCGTGACTTTGTATTGGGTATAGTTTTTTTCAATGTTCCCTTCTGAAGAAGGGATAATTGTTTGGCCTTCTTTGCTAGTTACTTCTAATTGGCTGATATTCTTGATATCGCGCACATATGACTGAATATATTTTTCAGCAAGATCTTTTTCATAAGACGAGGTATTGCCATGGTTTGCCATCGTCACCGCAAGAGCGGCAGCCTCGGCACCGTCGGCAAGTCGATTCTGCTTCTGAATATAGCGCGTTCCTTCCAGAGCAAGAAATATTGCGCCAAAAAGCGGAATAAGCAATAAGGCCATGTAGATTCCAGCAGCGCCGCGTTGTTTACGCATCATTATTGTCATCATTAACGCCCTACGATCACTGATGAAGAATGAAGGTTACTGTTTTTATTTTTGCCCATAAAACGGTCAAACCAATTGTCGACGCTATAACAGAGGGTGACCTGATATAGCGGAAATTTTTTGCCTTGTAAGCTGACAGGTACCAGTTCTTCTTTTTTTTGATTAGTGAGGCTGTCTATTGAAGAGCAGGCTGTTGAGCTGTCAACGGTGTTATTGAATTCCTGATATTTTCCGTTGATCAAGGATTCAACTCGTAAACCAAAGTGATTACGATCACCGAGTAATCGTTTGGCGATCGTTTCAAGACCATTCACATCTTGCTGGCTTAACTCCAATCGCTTGCCATAAAATCGGCTTCGTTCTTTGGCAATATTGACCAGTGAGTAGCTGGCCCGATCCAGATTACCTCTGTTGAACAGTTTGTAGGCGATATCACCGGTAAAAAACAGTAAGGCAGCGAGAAAGAACATCACAAAGGCCATTTCAATCGCGAAGACGCCTCGTTGGTTATTTCTCATTTTCTTTATCCCATCCTTCATGTTCCTGAACCATTAGCATGGAACGTTTAATGGTTCTTTCAGTGATCCCCGGAATACGCATTGCAGGTATATAGCGGTAAGTCACCGTGTATTGAGCAAGTGGGCAGTCATTACAGCTGGGAACCTTATTACTGTTTACTAAGTCTGAATAGCTTTGATAGTAATCAATCTCCAGGTTGCAGCGTTTTGGGGCAACCAGGTAGTGCCATAAAGTGCTTTGCTGTTTGAACATTTGCTGAAATCGCTGCTGGTAATCCAAGTTGCTTTGCTGCTTTTCATATAATCGCGTATCACGGGCTGACTCCCGGAGCGCGGTTTCGGTCAGGTTGACAATATAGATAAAACGGCAGATCTCGAAGACTGCAAACGTGGTCATGAATAGCACTATCGCACCTAGAGCAAACTCTATACTGAAGACCCCTTTCTGTTTCCGGAGTGATTTCATTTTCGTCATCCTGTTACAACGCTTTGATTGATTGCATTAGCGGGATGAGTTCTTCATCGGAATAGTCACTCTTTAGCAACTGACGGGCTGTCACATAGTCTTTCGATTTGATGAGCGCTACCGCAAGGTTCATTTTCACTTTGTCATTATCAGGGTATGCCTGATACACCGGTGTCAGAATTCGGATTGCTTCATCGGGCTGCTGTTTGACGATGTAGAGCACAGCCAAGTTATTTTTGACCGTGATATCGTCATGGCCCTTCAGGCGTGCCATGTTAAATTGATTTTGTGCTAGTTCAAATTCACCCTGATTGCTGTATGCAATGCCGAGACTGATATTGAGTTTAGATTTTTCATACCCTTTGACCTGTGCTTTTATAAGAGTGTCTATGGCTTGTGAATACTGTTCCGATGCCATAAAAACATTACCGGCCAGATAGAGGAAATCTGGGCTGCTATAGCCAAGTTTTAGCAAATAACGGGTATAGAATTGTGCCGACTCTAAATCATGAATTTTGAAGTAGGCGCCGGTTAGCTTGGCCATCAATTCTTTATTATCAGGCGAATGTTGCAGCTGTGATTTGTAGTAGTCAGTGAGCCCCTGGTAATTTTTGGCCGCAATCAGATTGGCTTCGGTTTTATCTGGAAGTGGTTGGGTAACACAGCCACTAAGTAACAGGGCAGTTAATAATAGAATGTATAACTTTTTCATTAATTAACAATATCCAATGACATTTGCATGATTCCCGGCGCGAGGATCAGGATTACAATCGGGAACATAATCAATAAAATCAGCGGAATACTCATTTTGGCGGAGAGCTTGCCAATCTTTTCTTCCATGGCCAACACGTGCATTTTGCGCATGTCCTCGGCAAGTGAACTGAGTACGTTGGCAATAGATGTTCCGTATTGCAGGTTTTGAATCAGAGTGAAGATAAAACTTTGTACTTCAGGGGTTGGTAATCGGTCACCGAAATCATAGAGTGCTTTTTCAAGCCCCTGAACTTTGGCAGCATCTGCTGTTTTGCGAATGTGGTAGCAGAGATCTTTATCGAAGGCCATTAGCTCTTTGCTGAGATAGCCTAGCGATGCTTCAATTGTCATTCCGGTTTGGATACAGACAGCCATCATATCCAGCATATATGGAAGCTGGCGTGAAGTTTTCTTGGCGACGGCTTTTTTCTTTAGATCCAGAAACATATCCGGTACGACCAGAATCGCAATTAGACAAAGAGCCCCAACTAAACCTTTGTTAGTTAACTCCATATTGGTGAGGGCAATGATAAGGCCAGTGATCAACAGAGTGGCAAATTTTGCCGGTAGGTAATACTTGGCGAGTTTTTGGTTGTAGATCCCGGCATCGACAAGTTTTTTTTCCAGATCGGCCTGTTGCCCCCGGCCAATGGTAGCCAGGAAATTATTGAGTTGCGAAAGTGTTGTTTGCTTGCGAATATCGAGAAAACTCTGAATATTTTTTTTAAGAATTTTCTTGTTTACGATATACGTAAATAGGGCCGCAATTAGCACCCCGCCGATGAGTAGCAGTAATATTGCCCATATCATTAGCGAACCCCCTTTACAAGCAACCACACGATAAATAAACCGAGAAATTCACTGCCTAATACGTAATAGAGAATGTAGCGACCGCTTGGATCGGTGAGGATAAAGTTGACGTTATCCGGGTTGATATAGTTGAGCAGGAACATAAAGGCAAAGGGGATGATGGCAACAATTTTAGCTGACAGGCGAGCCTCAGAAGTCATCGCCATTTTTTTCTTTTCTAGGGTACGGGAATCAACCAGTACCCGGATCAGACGGGCCATTACATTTTTCAGTTGACCGCCACGGGCCATATTGGCCCGGATGGTAACAATAAAAAACAGAAAAGTCGGGTAGGGAATGTTCTTGCACGCACGTTTGAATACCTGTTCGGGCGGTTCGCCCAGCTTTAGGTGTTCGCCCATATTGTGAAATTCATGACCAATTCGATTATCCAGGGTTTTACCGACGTAACAGATGGACTGGGTGATACTCTCTCCCGCGGTGATCGCACTCATCATAATATTTAGCGCGTCAGGAAAGGTTTGCTCGAATTCTTTGCGGCGCTTGTTTAACAGCCATTGCCAGCCGAACAAGAAACCAAAGCATGGCGCGAGCAATGGTAGCCAGTAGTTATTGAGCAATAAGATCTTGGTGCTAATATAAAACGCGCTAAGGGTAATCACCGAAAAATAGACGGCTAGTTTCAGCCCAGCCCCTCTTCCAAGCATACCCAGAGCTGGGGCGAACGATGCCTTCAGTTTCTGGTAGATGGGAGCCTTATGAAGCGAGCCGATATTGATGGCTTCAAAGCTTTCCGTTTCTTCCTGCTCTGCATTTTTCAGCAAAAAATGCCCTTTAAGGTCGGCTTTATTTTGCACATGCAGGTAAGCGGCGATGCCGAAAAGAATCAAAGACAGTGATAGGATCATTATAGGCTCCTGAATGCACTCATTAGCTCATCCTGAAGGCCGCAATAGCTGGCACGCTGCATCAGAATTGAGCGCTGCATGATCCCCGACGTGACAAAGTCCCCCGACACCTGTTCAAGCGACTGGCTTTCGTTGGGCTGGAAGCGGAACAGTTCCTCCATTACGACATTGTCACCTTCGAGTCCGATCACTTCGGAAATGCTGGTGATCTTGCGTGAGCCGTCACGCAGGCGGTTTACCTGAATAATGAGGTGGGCTGCACTGACAATAGTACGTCGAATGGCTTCCACGGGAAGATTCAGATTAGCCATCATTACCATCGATTCAATTCGGGCAATTGCATCACGTGGTGTATTGGCGTGAAGAGTCGACATTGAACCATCATGACCTGTATTCATTGCTTGTAGCATTTCAAAGGCTTCAGAACCCCGGCACTCACCAACAATGATTCGATCCGGACGCATTCGCAAAGAGTTAATCACTAAATCTCGCTGGGATACGGCCCCGGTATTTTCCGTGCTGGCAGGACGGGTTTCCATCCTGACGACGTGGGGTTGTTGCAGCTTGAGCTCGGCGGCATCTTCGATGGTTATTATTCGTTCGTCTTCGCTGATATATTGCGACATCGCATTGAGCAGGGTGGTTTTTCCCGATCCGGTACCACCTGAGATCAGGATATTGAGCCGACAGCGAGCCGCGATCATTAGTACACGAGCCATTTCGGGAGAGATAGCACCAAAGCCAATTAACTCCTCAAGGCCGATTTTACTTTCCTTGAATTTACGGATCGAGATTGAAGTACCATCGAGGGTGATTGGTGGGATCACGATATTGACTCGACTGCCGTCTTCAAGGCGGGCATCAACCATCGGTGAGGATTCATCGATCCGTCGGCCAA
Source organism: Photobacterium obscurum (assembly GCF_026191635.1). Lineage (GTDB taxonomy): Bacteria > Pseudomonadota > Gammaproteobacteria > Enterobacterales > Vibrionaceae > Photobacterium > Photobacterium obscurum. The sequence continues at coordinate 279,228 of NZ_JAKRRW010000001.1, read as the reverse complement.
CTCTGAATGCAATGCGCTGGGCGATTTCCAGCAATTGTTCCTCGTTGACAAAGCTGACATCTGACTGATGCACTTTACCGTGGCGCTCAAAGAAAATATGGTTGCAGCCATTGACCATAATGTCGCTGATGCTGTCATCTTCTATCAGCGGTTGCAGTGGTCCAAGGCCAACCAATTCATCAATGAGGTTTTTAACTAGACTGTTACGCACAACTCCGGGGATCGGGCGCGAATAATTGTTGGCCAGGATCTCGATAGCCTTTTGTACCTGGGCTTCTAGCTCAGGCTTTTTCATGTTGGCGACGGCCTGCGCATCCAGGACTTCGAAGATTTTGTTTCTGAAGTCTAGGTAGATAGATTTGTTGTTCATACTTTATCTCGACCCAGTAGTCGTGCCAGTGATAATTTGCGCGGGTTGTCGTCGAGCAACTTACCGTTCATCAATCGTGAAATATTGCGAAAAGGCCGAGCAAGGCTGGCATTTTGTTTATGCAGGCGCTGCCCTTGCAGCAATATGCTGGCGATTTTAGCGTTGTATGGCAGTACGACATCTGCCTGGCATTCCAGGTGCTCTTCGATTTCTTTGAGCTTCAGCGGGAATGACACCTCTGGACGATGAAAATTGACAAAGATGAACAGGCGTAGCTCTTTTTGCTCCAATTGCCGATATTGGTGTATTGATTCCATAAGCCGACGGGTATTTCTGACCGAAGCTACCGTAGGGTCGAGTACTAGCATGACAATATCGTTACGTTTTACTACTAAAGGAATGTCCACCTTGAAATCAGTACTACCGGAATAATCCTCGATAATAAAGTTTGCCTGGCGATGCAGTAGATCAATAATGTTGTGGCTGTAGCCTAGTAGATCAGTTACAGGCAGGTTACCAGCCAGTGACAGCATCCGAAGCTTATTGCTGATAGGCTGTAGATATCCCGCAGCACTTTCTTCATCCATGTCGTGAAATTGCAGTCCGAGGTTCTCGGCATTTTGCTTTTCAAAGTTTTTTAGTCCAAGCGTGATATCAATATTGCTGGTGTGATATTGGTGATCGACAAGAATCGTATCAGTGCCGGAACTGGCCAGTTCACAGGCAATCTCTGCACTGATCAGAGTCGTTCCTACGCCACCTTTGCTGCCGATAACGGCGACTTTTTTTGCTTTTCGATTCTGGCTGACACCGGCAAAACGGCCGATATTAGAATGTACATGACGAATGAAATCACTGGCTTCTTGCTTGTTGACCGGCCAGAACAGGTAGTACAGCCCCATATCTTTCAGTCCACGCAAGGTGGTTATGGCATCTTCCTGTCCGATAACAATAATTCCCTTGTGATTGGGCAGGCGGCTGGCAAAGGCTTTGGCATCTTCCACGACACTGGTCGACTGATTAAGCTCCAGAATGATGATCTCTTCTAGTTCTTTGGCCGTGAGATGATCCTGCGGCAGGGTGCTTTTGACGCACTGGGGGTCAGCCCAGCCTTCGAAACGGAAGACTTCTTCGATCAGTTCTTTGCAGTGACTGGTTTGGTAAAACAAATTGCACCCGGAAGGGCCCTGCTGAACCTTGTCTTTTTCGGTCGACTGACTGATTGCTTTGGCAATATCAAACATGGTGATCCCTTAAGGCTTGGCGGCAAGTCGGCTTGGCGCGGCAATGTGTTTCATGCGTAGTGTGTCTATAAAGCAGCTGCTTTTTTGTCGGCTTTGACCAAATTGATAGGTCGGGCAATCTTCCGTAATCAGTTGGTACTGTTTAATCGTGATAACAATATCGTTGCCCAGGCTTGGGGAGGCGGTGCGTTTGATCTGCTTGGGTGAAACACCTGCATCAATCAGTTGTTGTTGTGCCTTTTTGGCAATAGATTGTTGCTTAGGTCGGTATAAGATGACCCATTCGGTATCAGGCGCTGCTGGAAAATAGTCGGTAATAACTTCTCTGACCTTGTTTTGTGTAGCCTTCTGGCCATTACGCTTAACATCGATTTTGATGCTGTGCAGCTCCGGATAGAGCAGGGCTTCGGCTCCCTTGACCGGGAGCGGTCGGTCGGCGCAGGCACTAAGTAATAAAGCCAATACCAATAGAGTAAGGTGTCGGATCATTGAATAAAGCCTCCGCGGTCTAATATGTCTATTGTTAATGTGTCTGCTACTTTCTGATTTTGAGTTGATTTTTTGCCATAGATATTAAATAAACGGCTCAGGGTCGATGTTTTATGTATAACTGGCAACCGCACCTCCTGCGCCGAGACTGGCTTCACCAAGTTGACGGTGGCGATAATAATCAGTTCAGTTTTCATCCGTTTGGTACTTGCCTTGCGGAAAGCGGCACCCAGAACCGGGATATCACCTAGGAGCGGGATCCGGCTGATCTGTTCAAAGTCATCGCTGCTCATCAGGCCACCCAGCATGAAGCTTTCCCCGTCGGCAAGCTTGACAGTTGTCAGGGCGCGGCGGGTGCTGAGCTGAGGAACTTCGATCCCGGCGGCTTTGATGGTTTTTTCAATCGCGCTGACTTCCGGAGCGATTTGCAGTCGGATGTTGTCGTCGTTTTCTACCTTCGCAGAAAGATTTAGCTTCACGCCGAACTCTTTGAAGCTGATGTTGGTGGTATTCTGGTTGGTGACAATAACCGGCACTTCGCCACCGACCAGGAAACTGGCACTTTCACCAGACATAACAGTGAGGTTTGGCTCTGCTAATACTTCCGCCAGGCTGTCATTGCCAATGGCACTGATCACCGTAGACAGATCACTGGCATTGAATTGCTGAAAGGAAAAGGTGCCCGCTGCCTGGCCGATGCTGCTCCAGTCAACTCCGAGGGTTTCATTGAACTCTTTGGAAACCTGTGCAACAGAAATCTTCACATTGATCTGATCAACGCGATCAAGCTCAAGCCCCTCGATGATCCCGTCCCAGATATAGTTGCGGTGGAAGTTAACCCACTGCATTTCTTCGAATTCGTTGTCGCCATTTTTGATACGCAGGTCTTCAGCTTCGCCGTAGCGGGTCACTTTTTCTCGGCCTAACAGGTTGGCAACCAGGCGGTAGATATCGTCACGTTGCTTTTCGGAATAGACTTTGCCGCGTACCGCTACCTTATCGCCGACCGAGGTGATTGTAATGCCTAGATCAGGATAGTAGAGCTTGAGCTGGCGGCGGATATCAGCCAGATTAATGTCGACATGAACAAGCTGTGAGAGCAACTGGTTATGGTCGCTTGCATACACGATCAGCTGGGCCTGGCCGATGTTCTTGCTAAACAGCACTAATGTACGTTTGTTGATGATCTTATAATCGGCGATTTCAGGCTGGCTGATAAACACTGTACCAATATCTTGTTTAAAATCGATACTGGTTGCGGTATTTACCGGGATATATCGGCTTGATGCAATAGCTGATGATGAGGTAACCAGAGCCAATGCTGCAAGCAGCAGTAGCCGAACTGTGGCGAAGAATCTGGAGCGCGAGTTCGTTATGAGTATGAATAGTCTGCAATCTGCCATCAGAACAGTTCTCCTAGATTGCCTTTATTGTTGCCTCGTAGCTCGACAATGCCGCTGTAATTGGGAACCACATCGCTGACATTGGCCTCCGGTTGATGGCGGTAGTACTGACTGCGAACAATTTCGAGATACATGGTGCGTTGTGCCAGTGCCAGTTTTGCTAAATCATCCGGCTTGACCTCAATGACAATGGTCGATTCGCTGTCACCGTTTTTGCGTACCTGCGGGTTGATTGCCTCCGAGTCGCTGCCGACCGACATAACTCTGATTTGGGCAAGCAACAAGGTAGCTTTGACGCCCTCAAATTCATCCAGTTCGCTAGTGGTGTTCGATAGGTTGGTTTTTGGCGAGCTGATCGCCATGATGTCAATGTTGTCACCGGGTTTGATGTAACCGGCGATCAGGTTTCTGGACGAGATAGTCAGCGGGTAGAGGGTCATACCGTTGCTTACCAGTAAGTCAAGGTAACCAGGTTGATCTTTAGTCGTCTGGTATTCGGGAAAGACCAGTTCACCGGCTTTAACTGTGGTATTCATCAGGGTAGTTGGCTTAAAGTTCAAGCTGATATCCTGTTTGACGCCAAGCAAGCGAGCATCGCTGAGGGCAACCTGCTCCCTTTCAACCGCCTCTGCTGTCAATGGCTTGCCAATATGCAGGGCTTGTTTTGCACGCCAAAGGGTAATATAGGTTTCTTCACTTTGAACCTGTGGTTCGATGGCAATCGGAGTGGCACTTTCTGTGGTCGCAAAGAGCGAGTCTACAACCCCGTAAATACCTGTAATGACGGCCAGAAAGGCAATAACGAAAATCACTTTTGAGCTCATGGTGCAATCACACTAGATAGAGTTGGCAACAATGGTCAGGTAAAACCCGAAAGAGATAGCGACGCCGTAGGGCAGGCCCCGGTCTTCGCCTGGTTTTTTCTTCAGGATCAGTCGGTCTTTGATTAAATAGAAAACAGCTAGGACGCCTCCGGCCAACAAAGTGAGGATCACCGCATTGAGGAGTTGCCCCGGTAACAGGGCGGCGGCCAGCGCCGCCGCTAGCTTACTGTCACCTGCGGCAAGTATGCCGAAATAGAAGAATATTAAACCAAAAATGGAAATCGTTAACCCACTAATAATCCCGTAAACAAACTGTTCATTCTGATAAGAGATATAAAGTGATAATAACAATATAAATACACACAGCCTGTTTGGAATTTTGCGAGAGCAAATATCAAAACAGGCTGGAATTATACATATAACTCCCAAAAGGAGTGGATTAACCATTATTACTTAGGCTTTAGTATTCACCTTGGCGATTGAGGCGCTTATTTGATCGTAAGCATCTGCAAGGTTTTTTCGAAGATCACCATCGCTGGCAAAGGCCGCACCAACAATCATTGCCATCGCTACACCAATCAAACCATATTCAATAGCGGTTACACCGCGCTCATCTTTTTTGAATGTGTATAGGAATGCCATGGTGTTTGTGTATAACTTCATCATAGTGATAATCCTTTATAAAGGGGAGAGGGAATAGTCGGCGCGTATCATAAGCAATACCTTTTAGGGATAAAAAATGGGTTCTATTGGGTTTATCTATAGGTGGTTTGTGCAGCCATAGAGTTGTGAAATAATAAATGTTTAATCTTCACTTACCATTGTTCTTTAATTGTGTCTGAGGTGAGATTTATGTAACTGAAAGGTTGGTGTGTTGGGGTGTTGTTTCGTGGTTTGAGGTGGTTTTGTCAGTAGGTTTTGGAAAGTATCGGAGAGAAGAGCGAAAAGACAATGTGACTTTACTGGAAATGCACATTATCCTCACGCTGTTAAATGGCTGACAAGCTGTGAAGGCTAGATATGTTGAATGGCGGTGAAACGTTGCTGTAACCAGTCTGATGCTGGGCCAAGCAGACGGTTTTTGGGCCAGATTACGGAAGTTCGCCAGTGGTCATTGTTTAAGAGATTAAATGACAGGGATACTTTTTCCAGTCGGCCGAGTTCAAGGTCGTTGGCGATGACAAAGTTGGGAAGGAATGTTACCCCTAACCCTTTGCGGCACAAGGTTAAAATAGTGTGGATGTCTTCGACATGCCAAAGCTGAGGTGCCGACTTTAACTGATCGATTCCTATCCCCGACATATCGGTAGGGAGCAGTAGCGGCGAGTTGCAAAAATCGTTGAAGCTTAGCTGTTCAGCTTTGTTCTCCAGAAAGTCAGGTGAAGCAACCCAAGAGCTATGCATATGAAAAGCGGTAATAAACTCGCAGTCTACTTTCTCATTGAACGGAAAGATCCCTAGTGCCAGGTCAAGATTGTTTTGCTTTATTTCCTGGAGTAGGTTGCCGCTGCTCTGTTGTACCAGAAATAGCTCAACCATAGGGAACTCTTTTGAAAAGTCGCACAAAATATCAATGACTTCTGGCCCGCAAATCAGTGGGTCAATTCCCATTCTAAGGCGTACTTCATTGATTGAATATATCGACTTGGTTTTTTCGACAAACTCTTCGTAATGCGACATCATTAACTTTGCATTCTTGAATACTCTGTCACCTTTTTCCGTTAGCTTGGGATATTTGTTACTACGGTCAAATAACTCGTAACCCAGATCAATCTCAAGGTTCTGGATTGCGATGCTGATAGTCGCCTGGCTTTTGTTTAGTTCTCGCCCTGCAGCACTGAACGATCCATTTTCAGCTGCAGCAATAAAAGAGTTTAAGTTTTCTATCTGTAATTTCATTTATTCTTCTGACTATTGATTATGTTGTTATGGAAGAATTTTTTATATCGTCAAATGCTATGTGGTATAGCTACCACAATCTTTAACTGATATTGAACTAGCCAAATAAGTATTAATTGGTGCGAATTGCATCAATTTATAGCTTGGTGATATTAATATTAACGCGAGTATTTGTATACAGAATTGTGCGGTGTTTTTTTACCTTAAGTAAGCGTGAAATGAGTGGTGGGACATTTCACGCTAATTTTGAGGGGATATGTTAATAATAACTAATTTATCAGTAATGGGATGAGTGAAGTAATAGAAACTGGTTCTAGAGTAACGGACTAAACATATAAAAGAATTGCTCAGTCAGTTTTTTAATGACAGGACGTTTTTCCCATTCGTTTAGTTCGATGTGGGCAGAATCTTTGATGTAACTTTGCTGAAGCCAACTCAGCTGCTGGGTAAATTCAAGGTTGTCGACTGCGAGCGTTACTTCAAAGTTGAGCCATAAGCTGCGCATATCAATGTTTACTGTGCCGATAAGGCAGTGGCTATCATCTATAACCACGGATTTGGTATGGAGTAATCCGCCACTAAAGCGATGGATTTTAACGCCTGCGGTAAGTAGCTCGGTGAAGAAGGATCGACTTGCCCACTCAACCATCACGGAATCATTTCTGTCAGGTATCACGATATGGACACTGACGCCACGCTCTGCTGCACTTTCAAGAGCATGGAGCAGGTTTTCGCTTGGTACAAAATATGGTGTGGTAATGACCACGCTTTTCTGAGCCTGATAGATACCCAGTAGCAGCACTTGATGGATGATTTCATCGGGCATACCGGGGCCGGATGGGATCACCTGAACCATATCCGAGCTATCGGCTGGAGAGGTCAGCTCATTGGCGGGGAGCGGGGGTAAATAGCGTTCGCCGGTTTCCACTTCCCAATCCCAAGCATGAATACAATTAAGCACGGTGACGGCAGGACCGGTAACACGTACCATGACATCAATCCACTGTCCGACGCCGGCATCAGTCTTGAAAAATTCTGGATCGACCAAATTCATCGAGCCGGTATAAGCTATGTTGTTGTCTATCACTACGATTTTTCGGTGCTGGCGCAGATCAAGACGGCGTAGGAACATACGTAAGGGTGATACTGCCAGTGCCTCGGTGATCTCAACTCCGGCATGCCTCATAAGCTTTGGCCAGTGGGAACGGAAGAAGCGCATGCTGCCAGCCGCATCCAGCAGAACTTTAACCGACACTCCACGCTTTGCTGCCATGATCAGAGCGGTGGCCACCTCATCGGCTAATCCTCCCGGATGCCAAATATAGAACTCAAGATGTACGCTCTGCTCGGCTTGCTGAATATCTTCAATCAGTGAACGTAGGATCTGATGAGGAGAGTCCTGCAAGGAAAGAGTGTTGTCACACAGCGCCGGAATACCTAGGCGGTTCTCACATAATGTATTGATAGGGCGGGCTCTTAGGCTGACTTGCTGAGGCTGGTGGCTGGGACAGTCATACAGACGCTGGAACCAATCAGCAAATGGCTGAAACATTTCTTGTGCTCGGGCTGCCCGTTTCTTGCCCAAGTTAAGTTCGCCGACGAGCAGATAAGCAAAAACGCCGCCGATTGGGATGATGTAGATGATCATCAGCCAAGCCAGTGAAACACCGACAACTCGACGCTTAAATACCACGCGCATGGTAACACCAGCTATAACCAGCCAGTAAAGGAAGATCGCGACCCAAGTGAGTACTTGATAAAACTGTTCCATGTGAATAGCTTATCTGCTTTAAAACATTCTATTGTCTCTATTCTGCATTGAAACGGTAGGAATACCAGCGTTATCTTTTGATAGCGACTTCTGCTAACAAATTTAACAAGAATGAAATAAATTGACGGATTTTGATTAAAATACGTTCAAAAAGGGATGGTTTTTGGCTAAATGGTAGTGGTAGATCAAAAAATAGAATCGCGGGCTTCACATTCTATTCCTAAACTGGTTTACTTGCCAATATTGACGGTGTGATTAATACTTTTTGAGTTGTACATATAACTTTACACCTGAAATGAGCCAACAACTAAACAGTACTCATAATTAGTTAGAGAAGTCTTATGGAAAGTGGATCAAGAGCGCAGTTCAGCTCACGGATAGGTTTTATTTTAGCAGCAGCAGGCTCTGCTGTTGGTCTCGGGAATATTTGGGGATTTCCGACTCAGGCAGCAAGCAACGGTGGTGCTGTGTTTTTGTTGGTTTACCTCCTGATGGTATTTGCTCTGGCATATCCATTGCTGGTTGCTGAGCTGACCATTGGTCGCTACGGTAGCGCGAACCCAATTAAGTCGTTACGCGCAGTATGGCCGCAGCAGCGAGGAATTGCGACGCTACTGGGTATTGCCGGTATGATTGCGGTATCGATGATCCTGAGCTTTTACGCCATTGTCGCGGGTTGGTTATTTGGCTTCCTTGTTGGTCCGATCCTCGATGCGATTGGCATGACAACAGCTGCAAACTGGTTGGAGTCATTCAGTGCCAGCCGTAACCTGGCGCTGATGGTCTTCTTTATGGTGCTGACAATCCTTGTGGTACGCAATGGTGTTGCTAACGGTATCGAACGCTGGTCTACCCGGCTAATGCCAGTACTGCTGGTACTGTTTGTGGTGATGGTGGTGTATATCCTGACCCAAGACGGTGCAATCGATGGCTTGAAAATGTACCTGGTACCGGACTTCTCTCACTTGAACCCCGGTCTGGTAGTCAGTGCTATGGGTCAGGCATTCTTCTCATTGTCGCTGGGTGTGTGTTCGATGATGGTGTACGGCTCGTATATAAAGAAAGATGTAAACTTGCCGAAGACTGCCGCCCAGGTGGCGTTGTTGGATACTTCCGTTGCCTTCATTGCTGGCCTACTGATCCTTCCGGCGATGTTTGTCGCTCAGCATAATGGTGTTGAGATCTACAGTGATACCGGTGCGCTACTGTCATCAGATACGCTGGTATTCAGTGTCCTTCCGGCAATGTTTGATACGATGGGAGGCGCGGGCTTGTTCATTGGCGTACTGTTCTTCGTGTTGATGGTTATTGCTGCACTAACATCTTCAATCTCGATGCTGGAAGTCCCCGTTGCCTGCGCAACAGAAGAGCTCAAGCAAGACCGCAAAGTCGCGGTGTGGTGGATTGGTGGTTTGATTACCTTGTTCTCTGGCATCATCGTCTACAACTTCGGCGAGATGTTTGGCCTGGTGATTTCTCTGACAACTGAATATGCGCAGCCAATCCTGGGGATGTTGTTTGCCCTGCTGGTAGGTTGGGTATGGAAGCGTGACAAAGTGCTGCAGGAAATCAAAGAAGGTTACCCTGAGCTGGAGCAAGGTCTATTCTGGAAAATTTGGCCTTGGTATGTACGCGTAGTCTGTCCGGTAATGATGTTGATGGTTTTTTTCGCTTAATACCCAATTACTGCTTTGAATGATAAATAAAGCCGCTCACTAGAGCGGCTTTTGTGTATTGAAGTTGTTTGGGTATATACTCCGCGTCTCGATTTTTTGTTTCGTTTGTTTGTCTTGTTCAATGGTGTCTGGTTATGTTCACTCTGGTTTATCAACATCCCGATTTTCTGGTTATCAATAAACATCCGGGAGTGAGTGTTCATAAAGATGATAATGAGCAGCCGTTATTGACGGCGGTTGCCGAACAGACCGGGGATGAGAAGCTCTATCTCATTCACCGCCTTGATAAAATGACATCGGGCTTATTGTTACTCGGTCGTAACCGACAGGCTGCTTCAGAGCTATCAGGTAATTTTGCCCAGCGCGAGGTGGAGAAGTTCTATCTGGCCATTGGTACAAAAAAACCAAAGAAAAAGCAGGGCGTGGTGATCGGCGACATGACGCGTTCGCGTCGAAGTAGCTGGAAACTGGAAGGCAGCAAAGAAAATCCAGCCGTGACTCAGTTCTTTTCTACCGCTGGTGGTAATGGTCGTCGTCTGTTTCTCTGTAAGCCCCATACTGGAAAAACCCATCAAATTCGTGTTGCCTTGCGCAGCGTCGGATCGGGGATCACTGGTGATGAAATTTACGGTTGCGAGGCCGCTGACCGAGGTTATCTGCATGCTTTCTCGCTACGCTTCCCATATCAGGGTGTGTTGCAGCAGTTTATTTGTACTCCTGAGCAGGGGGAGTTATGGCAAACACCAGAAGTACAGCACGCTTTGGGAGAATGGCAATCTCCATGGGATCTGGCATGGCCCAAGCTACCGAATAAGAAGTAGCCCCAAAATCATCAATGGCGTTCGGGCTCCAAGAGATAATTTTTTTGAAAAGCATAAATGGTTATCCAGTAACCATATTTGTTAAAAAAGAGTGATTAAAATGAGCGTTAAGAGCCATTTTTTACACTAACTGCGTAAAAAGCTGAATTTTATTGTTCTGAGTGGTGCTTAATTGAGCAATTGCAATTATATTGTTGATAAAGATCACATATAATACCCGTCTAGGAAATGCCTAGACTGAGGATTACAATGCGTCTTACCCGATCTATGTCGCTTCGCATGCGACTGAAGAAGAAAAAGAACAAATCTCGATTTTGGGGACTGGCGTCATTTCGTCGTAATCGTCAAAAAATCAAATCCCGCGTTAAACGTCAAAGACAAGTCCGTATCACCGCAGAATATGTCGTCCTCGCCAGTCATCGCCTTCCTGATGAAAATATAAAATTAGTCGCCTGATCTCTCAACTTATACCGTTTTGGCTATTTTCCTCGAATTCTGACACTTCGTGGCGGGAGACAATACCAAACTGAATAATGGTCTGGTCTATCAGCGAGATCATTATTCAGTTTGGTATTATTGTGTGGAATGGTATGAGGCATTGGTATTAGAATAGCGCCCTTATTTCAATTAACGCTGTAGAGTTATGGAAACGAGTGCGCTACCAACCTTAGAACAACACCTGCTGAATGAGCTAATGTCACCACCGACAGAAGTTCGACGCTTATTTCATGGCCGTGGCCGTTGCTGGCAGGGCTTGGAACAGCTTACTGTTGACTGGCTTGGTGGCCAGGTCTTGGTTTCTTTGTTTAAAGAGCCCTCCGAGTCATTTTTGACAGCGTTGAACCAATTGCTTATCGCTTTAACCGAAAGTGAAACGTGGCAAAACAGTGGTGCAAAATCGCTGCTACTGCAACATCGTGACCGCCAAGGTTCCCCGATGGAAATTCTGTGGGGGGAGAGCCGTGACTACCAGGACGTGGTGGAAAACGGCCTGACTTTCAAGCTAGATCTAGGTCGTAAGCAAAATAACGGCTTGTTTCTTGATATGCGCTACGGACGTGACTGGGTAATGCGTAATGCTTCCGGTAAGCGTGTATTGAATTTGTTCGCCTATACCTGCGGCTTTTCGGTAGCTGCTATTGAGGGTGGGGCAGAACATGTAGTTAACCTGGATATGGCGAAGGCTGCACTTAGCCGTGGGCGAGACAACCACCATCTGAACAAGCATGATTTGAAGAAGGTAAGCTTCCTTGGTCATGAGTTGTTCAAATCATGGGGTAAGGTCCGTAAGTTGGGCCCTTACGATATGATCATCATCGATCCGCCATCATTCCAAAAGGGTAGCTTTGCCCTGACCAAAGACTATCAGAAAATACTGCGTCGTCTGCCTGAGTTGCTGACTGAAAGCGGTCAGGTAGTGGCATGCGTAAACGATCCTTCTGTATCATCCCAGTTCCTGATTGATGGTATGGCGGCTGAGGCGCCGGAGTTAACCTTTACGGAACGCTTAGATAATCCGCCGGAGTTTAAAGATATTGAGCCTGAAGGTGGCCTAAAAGTTCTCGTATTTGATAGAAGCTAAAGCCAGTAGATAAAAAAATACCGCCTGACATTGGGCGGTATTTTTATTGCTCATCTATAAATTCAGTTCGCTAATTCTGCACAGTACTCCGCATACACGGGTTGTTCCGCTATGGTACGACCGCGCATATCCATGACGACTATCTTGTAGTTCAAGCCTTCGCTAACCAATGGGCTGAGCTCTTCATTGTTGCAATAGTTAACGGCTGCATTTTTGACCGCTTGCGATGGTGGGGTCTTGCCGCCACCACCATATAAGATAGTGATTTCGACAGTTTTTTCCCGCGCCATGGCTTTCATGATTTTATATTCGTCAATTTTGTCATATGGTGCTTTGCTGTTGATGGCTGTCGCTCGGCTTTTGGCCATGGCGATAGCAGCGTCTTCCTTATCGGTAGAGGCACAGCCTGCTAGCACAAGTAATGCAATGCATGCGAACGTTTTTTTTAACATAAGATAAGTAATCTCGGCTTGTAATATCTGTTCGCCAGTTATGGCAGAACTTTCTTGAACGGCTTAACGATGACATTGTCGTAAACGCCTGCTTCAATATACGGGTCTGCATCAGCCCATGCTTTGGCATCAGCCAGTGAATTGAATTCGGCAATAACTGTTGAGCCCGTAAAGCCAGCTTCACCCGGATTATCGCTATCGATAGCTGGCATAGGGCCGGCCACTAGCAGGCGACCTTGCTCTTGTAGATCTTTCAGTCGGGCTAGATGCTTTTCGCGAACACTCAGGCGGCGCTCTAAGCTGTTTTCAACATCCTGAGAAAAAATGACATACCACATTCGCTGAATTCTCCCTGTGAAATAATGAGACCAAGCCGTTTCTATAACATAAAAGAAAGACTTGTAGTTGGTATTGGTCGTTATCTTAAAGCAAAAAAAAAGCCCCAACCAGAGGCTAGGGCTATTTGTGAGGACAGCTTTACGCTTTTCGTATCGGACGAGGACGTCCTTCGCTGTTGATCGCCACATAATTGAAGGTAGCTTCACAAACGCGGTAACGTTCGCCTACGCTTTCAATCGCGACAGGTTTTACCCATACTTCCAGAGCAATACTCATCGAGGTATTACCGATACGGCTGCATTCTCCGTAGCAGCATACAACGTCGCCAACGCTGACTGGGGCCTTGAAGGCAATGCTGTCAACGGAAACGGTAACAACGCGTCCGCCTGAAATTTCTTTCGCCAAAATGGCACCAGCTAAATCCAGCTGAGACATGATCCAGCCACCAAAGATGTCGCCGTTGGCATTGGTGTCTGCAGGCATAGCCAAGGTGCGGAGCAGCAGCTGTCCGCGTGGGATATTATTTTCTGTAGTCATGTTTCGACTCTTCTACAACTATTCTGAATCGGTTTCTTTGGGCATATGGTGATAAATATATCCGCCGGTGGCAAGGGTAAAAATCAAAGTTAAGGCTAATAAGCCAAAGACTTTAAAATTGACCCATACATCTAGGGATAAGCTGAAGGCGATATAGACATTGGAGATGGCACAGATAACGAAAAACAGCACCCAGGCGCTATTGATCCGTTTCCATACCGCTTCAGGTAAGTTGATTTCGTTGCCGAGCATGCCTTTGATGAGTGGTTTGCCCAAGTATTGGCTTACGAGCAGGCCTCCGGCAAACAGGGTATAGATAATGGTTACCTTCCATTTTATGAAGTTGTCGTCATGGAGAAACAGTGTCAGTCCGCCGAATACTGCAACCATGGCGAATGTGACGAGCTGCATTTTCTCGATTTTCTTGTATAACAACCAGGTAAGCACCACCTGCACCGCGGTGGCAGCAATCAAGGCGCCTGTTGCAACATAAATATCATGCATTTTATACAAGGTAAAAAAGATGATAAGCGGGATGAAATCGATCAATTGTTTCATTAAAGGGCTGCCTTGTTGTTAATCGGCCTAACAGGAAGAAAATGGTTGTTGCTATTAGTATACCTAATCTCCGTAGGGATAATACCAATCAACATAATACTAAACAGAATAATAACCTGGCCTATCAGCGAGAATAAAAAAGGCCGCAAGCATCTAGCTTGCGGCCCTTAGTTAATCGTTGATTTGATTAAGCGTTTTGAGCTTTATCTTCAACGACTTGGTCTGCTTTTTTGCTTACCATGTCGTCGATAATTACGGCACATGCAGCGTCACCTGTAATGTTTAGCGCAGTACGGATCATATCGAAAATACGGTCAAGGGCGAATAGTAGTGGTAGGCCTTCAATCGGAATACCGGCTGCTAGCAATACGGCAACAACCAGGAATGATGGTCCAGGAACACCTGCCTGGCCAACCGCACCTAAGGTAGAGGTAACGATAATCGCGACATAGGCGCTCATGCTGAGATCAACGTTGAACATCTGGGCGAAGAAGATAGCAACCAGACCGTAGTAGATTGCGTTACCACTCATGTTGATGGTCGCGCCCAGAGGCAATACAAATGAAGCGGTTGAGTTTTTTACACCCAGTTCTTCTTCACATGCTTCCATCGTTACAGGAAGTGTTGCCATTGAAGAGGCCGTTGACAGTGCAACTGCCTGCGGTTTTTTCATCACGGAAAGGAATTTACGTGGTGATGTCTTGCTGAATGCTTTGATCATCAGCGGATAGAAGACAAAACCGTAAATCAGAATTGCTGCGACGTAGACGACGAATAGCTTAAATACTACCATCAGGGCGCTAAAGCCAAACGTACCTACGGCATCTGCCATCAGGCCGAAGACACCCAACGGGGCGATCTTCATCACGACGTTGATCATCCATACCATGGCATCAACAATGGAGTTAACACCATTGATCAGCGGATCACGGCGCTCTTGTTCCAATTTAGATAAAGCGATACCAAAGAAAAGGCAGAACACAAGAATTTGTAGAATATTCGCTTCGTTCAGAGATTGGAATACGTTGGTTGGGATCATCCCAAGAACGGTAGCCCAAAACGATGGCAGATCACCTTTGTCGGAATAAACGTTGGAGAACATACCTTCAACACCCGTCAGGTCAATACCTAGTCCGGGTTCAAAAACTTCACCCATAAATAGAGCGAGTGTCACGGCAACGGCAGAGGTTAAGCCAAAGAAGCCTAGCGTGGCAAAACCGACCTTGCCTGCCGAATGGCTGCTTCCTAACCCGGCCGCCCCAGAAATGATTGCAACCGCAACTAATGGGATGACGAGCATCTTGATCAAGTGGATAAAGATACTACCCAGTGGTGCAAACATGCTGGCAGAGTGCCCCATCATTGCACCAACAAGTGTACCCACACACATGGCAATGACGACCTGAACGCCGATATTGCCCAATATTCCTTTTTCTTTTAACACCTTAGATACCTCTGTTGTGTTTGTTAATGCTGTTTAGGGTTAAGTGTTGTTATTGTTGAAAATGTTAACCCAATATTTTGCGGGTGTGTTTTTACACGTAATTTTAATAATTATCAATCATTTGTTTTGATATTTTGCTCTATTGTTATTTCTCATGGAAATGCAAGGTAACAGAAAAGCTACCATTTATAACTTCGCTACTTTAAGGCGGGTAAATAGTAATATCTTTGATCTAATACGGGTTTAGTTGTGGTTGTTGGTTGGTTTTTGAACGATGGTGGCTTTGTGGTAGAAAAAAGCCGCAGCGAGTGCGGCTTTGAAGGTTATGAAAATGTGGCTAGCCTTATTAGCTCAAGCGAGTGGCTGCCTTCATGCGACTAATGAACTGACTCATTTGATTTAACATTTCGTCATTGTCATCGAGATTATTCTCGATAACTTTTACAACTGCCGAGCCTGAGATTGCACCGGCAGCACCGGCTTCGATTGCTTCTTTGACCTGCGCAGGCTCAGAAATACCAAAACCAAGCAATGCTGGTGGCGCGTTGTGAACCTTCAGGCTTTCCAGCAAATAGTTGACTGGCATTCCCGCTTTGGTTTCCGCTCCCGTAACACCGGCGCGGGAAAGCAGGTAAGTATAACCACCACTGTACTCAGAGACTGTTTTCAGTGTTGCTTCATCGGCATTTGGCGGCGCAATAAAGATAGGATGAATGCCATATTTATCAGCGGCAACCCGAAATTCCTCCGACTCTTTGACCGGTACATCGGCAATCAGTACAGAATCGACACCAGCATCAGCACATTTCTGATAGAAGTTGTCGATGCCCGCACCAAATACCAGGTTGGCGTACATGAGTAGGCCAATTGGCATTTCAGGGTATTTGGCACGGATCTTAGCAAGCAGCTCAAAGCAGATTGCCGGTGTGGTACCGGATTCTAGTGCACGAATCGTCGCGCCCTGAATGGTCGGCCCATCAGCCAGAGGATCTGAAAACGGAATACCCAGCTCCAGGGCATCGGCACCTGACTCGACCAAGGTGTCGATAATTTTCAGCGACTGCTCAGGGTTCGGATCACCGATAGTGACAAAAGGAACAAATGCGCCCTCGTTTTTTTCCGCCAGGCGGTCAAATTGTGCTTGATAACGATCCATTACAGCGCTCCCTTTGCTTCTAGAATATCGTGTACGGTGAAAATGTCTTTGTCGCCGCGACCAGATAGGTTGACCACGAGTAGTTGTTCTTTTTCTGGCTCGGCTTCAATCATTTTAAGTGCGTAAGCTAATGCGTGAGCCGACTCCAGTGCCGGAATGATTCCTTCGTTGCGAGCCAGTGACTGGAAAGCCTCTAATGCTTCGTCATCGGTCACAGAACCGTATTCGGCTCGGCCAATTGCATTAAGATGAGCGTGCTGAGGGCCAACGGATGGGAAGTCCAGGCCGGCAGAGACGGAGTATGACTCTTCGACCTGTCCGTGTTCATCTTGCATCAGCGGTGCTTTCATACCGAAGAAGATTCCCAGTTTGCCGTGTTTCAGTGGCGCACCGTGCATATTGGTATCTAGGCCTTTACCTGCCGGCTCGACACCAATTAGGCCAACGCTTTCATCGTCGATGAAATCGGCAAACATACCGATGGCATTTGAACCACCGCCGACGCAGGCAATTACTGCGTCAGGCAGGCGGCCTTCTTTTTCGAGGATCTGGGCCTTGGTTTCTTCACCGATAATATGCTGGAATTCACGCACGATTGTCGGGAACGGATGAGGGCCGGCTGCTGTACCAAGTAGGTAGTGGGCTGTGTCGTAGGTGGCAGACCAGTCACGCATTGCTTCGTTACAGGCATCTTTCAGAGTGGCAGAACCAGAATGTACAGGGATCACTTCGGCTCCCATCAGCTTCATACGGAATACATTCGGGCTTTGACGTTCAACATCCTTGGCACCCATGTAGACTCGGCATTTCAGTCCCAGTAGGGCACAAGCCAGAGCTGTTGCAACACCGTGTTGTCCGGCACCAGTTTCGGCGATGATTTCTGTTTTGCCCATCCGCTTGGCAAGCAGCGCCTGGCCAAGCACCTGATTGGTTTTGTGTGCACCGCCGTGCAGTAAGTCTTCACGCTTTAGGTACAGTTTGGTATTGGTTCCCTTGGTCAGGTTCTGGCAAAGAGTCAGCGCCGTTGGACGACCGGCATATTCTTTTAGCAGGTTGATGAACTCTTCCTGAAAACTTGGGTCTTGCTGGGCTTCGACAAATGCAGCTTCCAGTTGATCGAGTGCTGGTACCAGGATCTGCGGGACGTATTGGCCGCCAAAATCGCCAAAATAGGCCTCTAGTTTGCTCATAGTTTTTTTATCCTTAATACTTCCTGATTGCCGCAAATGCCGCATTCAATTTCTTTCTGTCTTTTTTACCTGGCTCTTTTTCAACGCCAGAGTTTAAATCCAATCCCTTGCAACCGATCTTGGCTGCGTCGCTGGCATTTTCCGGGTTTAAACCACCTGCTAGCATGATGTTCTGTTTGTCGGTATCACGGATCAGGCTCCAGTCGAAGGTCTTGCCTGTTCCGCCTGATTGCTGACCCACCATGCTGTCTAATAGGTGCTTATCTACCTTCCATTGTGAAAACTCAGGCATTGCATTGGTGACACCGTGCGCTTTCCAGATCTCACAGTCTGCCGGTAGGTGTGCTTTCAGTCCCTGTACGTATTCTGGCGATTCATCACCGTGCAACTGAACCGCGGATAATGATAATGCTTTTGCGGCTTTGGCAACGGCTTCTGGGTCTGCGTTGCGGAACACGCCGACATATTTGAGCGGGGCGCCGCTCATAACCATTCGAGCCTGCTCGATATCGACTTTGCGAGGTGAGCTGGAGACAAAAATCAGGCCGCCATAGACGGCACCGCTTTGGTAGGCTGCACTGGCATCGTCGGCGTGGGTTAAACCACAAACCTTGTTTTCTCCCAGTAGAACACGGCGAACGGCAAGTTCCAGGTTGTCCTCTGCCATCAGCGAGCTGCCGATAAGGAAACCATTGGCATAGGCGGAAAGTTCACGAACCTGTTGGTTGTTATAGATCCCCGATTCCGAAATCACGATGGTGCCTTCCGGCAGGCGAGGTGCCAGCTCTTTGGTTCGGTTGAGATCGATACTCAAGTCACGCAGGTTGCGGTTGTTGATCCCAACGACTTTGGCCTGCAGTGCGATGGCACGCTCTAGTTCCTGCTCGTTGCTGACTTCAGTCAAAATGCCCAAGCCGAGTTCTTCGGCAACGCCTGCCAGTTTTCGGTATTCGTCATCATTAAGCACTGACAGCATCAGCAGGATGGCATCAGCCTGGTAATGACGCGCCAGATATACCTGATAGGTGTCGACCATGAAGTCTTTGCACAGTACCGGTTGGCTGACCTGGCGACGGACCAACGGCAGAAAATCAAAACTGCCCTGGAAATACTTTTCATCCGTCAGTACGGAGATCGCGCTGGCATGCCCGTTATAGACCTGGGCAATATAGTCAAGATCGAAGTCATCGCGGATCAGGCCCTTTGACGGCGAGGCTTTCTTGCACTCAAGGATAAAGGCAGCCTGCTCACCAGAGAGAGCACCATAGAAACTGCGATCACTCGGAGTGAGTTTGTTGATGAAGCTATCGAGTGGTTGCTGCTGCTTGCGAGCTTCCACCCAGATACGTTTGTCGGCCACAATTTTTGCAAGTACAGTTTCCATGATTAACCTCGTGATGCCAGTTTATCAACCAGTTCAAATGCTTTGCCCGACTGCATAACGTCAATGGCTTTCTGCGTATTCGCTTTCAAGTCTTCGTTGCCGAACAAGCGCAACAGCAATGCCACGTTAACGGCAACAGCGCCTTGCTGGGCATCTGTGCCTTTGCCGGTCAGAATGTTAGTAATAATGGCGCGGTTTTCTTCTGGCTCGCCACCTTTTATCGCCTCAAGCGGGTAGGCTTCCAGGCCAAAATCAGCCGGAGTCAGGGTGTACTCATTGATCTCGCCATTGATGATTTCGGCGACGGTGGTTTCACCGTGAATCGCTACCTCGTCCAGTCCGCTGCCGTGAACAACGGCTGCACGTTTCATTCCCATGGTTGCCATTGTTTCAGCGATCGGACGAACCAGTGACTTATCATAGACACCCATTAGTTCAATGTTTGGTCGGGCTGGATTAATCAGCGGGCCAAGGACATTGAAAATCGTTCGGGTTTTCAGGGTTTGGCGTACTGGCATTGCATGGCGAACACCGCCGTGGTATTCCGGCGCGAACAGGAAGCAGACGCCCAGCTCATCAAGTGCCCCACGGGCATTTTCCGGGGTCATTGCCAGATTGATACCGAACTTGTCGAGCAAATCGGATGAACCTGACTTGCTTGATACCCCGCGGTTACCGTGTTTGGCCACCTTGACGCCACAGGCTGCGGCAACGAAGGCGGCAGTGGTTGAGATATTGATGGTGTTGGCCCCGTCGCCGCCAGTACCGACGATATCGGCAAAATCATAGTCAGGGATCGGAAACGGATTGGCATTGGCCAGTAGGGCGCTGGCAGCACCGGCAATCTCAGCCGGAGTTTCTCCTTTGATCTTCAGTGCGGTCAGAATTGCTGACAGCAGGATAGGCTCAACTTCACCCTTGATAATGGCATCAAACAGGGTCTGGCTTTCTTGTTGGGTCAGTGCCTGCTGGTCATAGAGTTTGTTGGCAATGGTATAAATGATAGCGTCCATAGTTTTTTTCTCCCTAAATCTTCACTCGTTCGTTCTGGCGGCTTGGTGTCGACATCACCCAGTTCAAGGTATTGGTGAGTAGCTGAGCCCCTTGTGTTGTTAGAATAGACTCAGGGTGGAACTGGTAGCCACAAACGCGATCATCGTCATTGGTGACAGCCATGACCAGGCCGTCAACGTCAGCGACTGTCGTCAAGCTGTCCGGTACCTGCGTTGCAACCAGTGAATGGTAGCGGGCAATCGACAGCGGGCTCGGCAGCTCGCCAAAAACGGTATGGCCGTTGTGGCTCATCATGGCAGATTTGCCATGGACAATATCACCGGCACCTTCGACCTTGCCGCCGTAGGCTTCGATGATGGCTTGGTGGCCAAGGCAGATCCCGATCATTGGTACCTTACCGCGGACCTGTTTGATGAGTTCCGGCATACAGCCGGCATCGGCGGGGGCGCCGGGGCCCGGAGACAGCACCAGCACCGGGTTATCTTTTTCTGCCAGCGCCTGCTCCATTTGTTCGGCGGTCAGGCTGTTACGGTAGATAGTGACTGGGTAGCCCAGTGAGCGAAACTGATCCACCAGGTTATAGGTAAAAGAGTCAAAGTTATCCAGCAATACGATATGCGCTTTTGTCATCACCTTGCTCCTTATACTGTCTGGGTTGGGGCACGGTGTGCCTTGCGGATCGCGGTGATCACTGCCTGTGCCTTGCCGCGGGTTTCGTCGGCTTCGGCCTGCGGCACCGAGTCGTATACGACGCCGGCACCTGCCTGAACACTGGCCATACCGTCTTCGACATAGGCTGAACGGATCACGATACAGGTATCCATATCGCCATGGCCGGTCAGGTAGCCAACGGCGCCGCCGTAACTGCCGCGACGACGCTGCTCGACATCACGGATCAATTGCATCGCACGGATTTTTGGGGCGCCGGTTAGCGTGCCCATGTTCATGCAGGCCTGATAGGCGTGCAGGGCATCCAGATCGCCGCGTAGTTGGCCAACGACACGGGATACCAGGTGCATGACATGGCTATAACGGTCCACTTTCAGTAGATCGGCGACATATCGGCTGCCTGGCTCACTGATCCGGGCGACGTCGTTGCGGGCCAGATCAACTAGCATCATATGCTCGGCGTTTTCTTTCATATCGCTGCGCAGTTCGAGCTCGATGCGGCCATCTAAATCCAGATTGATCGAACCGTCTGGATTCTTGCCGCGATGGCGGGTGCCTGCTATTGGGTAGATTTCCACCTGGTTGCTTTCAGTGCAGTATTTCAATGCACTTTCTGGTGAGGCGCCAAACAGGGTGAAATCGGCATCTTGCAGGTAGAACATGTACGGGCTCGGGTTACCGATTTTCAGCTCTTTGTAGGCGACCAGCGGAGATGGACACGGCAGGGTAAATTGGCGTGATGGCACGACCTGAAATACATCGCCGTTGATAACATGCTGTTTGAGATCGACAACCGTCTGGCAGAAATCATCGTCACTGACACTAGCCTCAGGCTCGCACTGGTCAAGGTATTCGGCGGCCGGCAGTGGTTTGGGCTCCAGACAGGCTTCCTTGATATGCTGCAGGCGACGGCTTAGTTCAAAATAGCTCGAGGTGTATTCATCGCCACCGAAAAGACTGGCCTGTAGCTTGCCTCTGCGACGCTGGTGGTCGATGACCAGCAGGGTTTCGGCAATATAGAACAGGTAGTCGGGACACTTGTTATCTTCGGCAACTTCAGGCAATGGCTCGAAGCCAGCCACGACATCGTAGGCAAACAGGCCGCCAAGGAACAATGCTTCACGAGGGTGGCCTGAGGTATCAAATGCATGCTGGATCAAGCGCAGCGCATCAAACGATGAAGTCTGGCGCAGGCGACTATCTTCATCCATTGCGCGCTCGGCACTTGGGAAGCTCAGAGTTAGACAGTGGCTTTCGCGTTGAGTCTCAATATCGGCAGGCATAGCCTGCTCGATGGTTTGTAATACGTTGAGTCCGTTATCGGTTAATGCTTCCAGTCGAACCTGTTTGCCACGGCATACAATACGTACCGCAGCATCGATGAGCATCAGGCTTTTTAAGTCCTGTTTGGAGTCGATCTCGGCCGACTCCAGTAATAGGTTATGTGGGCGGTTGCCACAGACGGAATAGTACAACTCCGTCGGATCCGCTACATAAGGTACGTCAAGGCTGAGTAATTCCAGCTCGCCAATACCTAGTGGGGTCGTATTCACAGCGTTCTCCCTGCCGCTTCTACAAACGGTTTAAGCTCTTGCATTAACTGTTCAAACATTGGACCTGTCAGAGCCTGATGTCCATCGGACAAGGCTTCACACGGATTGAGGTGTGACTCGACGATGATGCCATCAGCCCCCACTGCCGCAGCTGCACGCGAAAGTGGGATAACCAGTTCGCGAACACCCGTGCCGTGGCTTGGGTCAACAACAACCGGAAGGTGGGTACGTTGTTTCAGGTAAGCGACAGCATTCAGATCCAAGGTATTCCTTGTTGCTGTTTCATAGGTGCGGATACCACGTTCACACAGGATAATGTTAGGATTTCCAGCATCGTAGATGTACTCCGCCGCTAATAGCAGCTCTTCGATAGTGGCGGAAAGTCCGCGTTTGAGCAAGACCGGTTTTTTGCTTTCGCCCACAGCTTTTAATAAAGCGTAGTTCTGCATATTACGGGCGCCAATCTGAAGGCAATCAACATATTCACACATTGAATCAACTTGGCTGACCTCCATCACTTCAGAGACTGTCGGCAGGCCCAGCTGCTGATTGGCCTGATGAAGCAGCTTCAGCCCCTCGATACCCATGCCCTGAAAATCATAGGGACTGGTTCGTGGCTTGTAGGCACCGCCGCGAAGTGCAACGGCACCGTGTTGTTTAACGACCTCGGCAACGGCCATCAGTTGCTCTTCTGATTCAACCGAGCAAGGGCCGGCAATCACTGCAAATTTGTCGCCGCCGATGGCGGCATTGCCAAACCGTACCACAGTGTCATGAGCCTGGACTTCGCGGCTGACCATTTTGTATTTGGTCAGGATTGGCTTTACGTTTTCCACACATGGATAAGCGTCAAGGTGTAGTTGCTGCAGTACTCGCTCATCACCTAATGCGCCCAGTACGATGCGCTCGACTCCTGGCATGTAGAGCGGTTTTAAACCGGCACCTTCGATACGGCCCAAGATTTCTTTGGCTTGTTCTTCTGTCGCATTTGGCTTTAGTACAATAATCATTTAGCTATTCCTTTATCATCAATGCGTTATGTGGCTGTTATAAGAAACGCATCGTGCTGACTTTTTTGTGTTGAAAAACTTTAGCTATAAAAAAGCCCGCACTTGGCGGGCTTGTGTTTGTTCGGCCTTGAGGCACAGCAAATCACACCACCCGTAGAAGGGAGTACCACCACCAAGAAAAGAAAGCGCAGAGCTGATGATGAATTTGCTGTAACATGTAAATATCCTGTAATTCTATTACTGGGTAACTGCGTACTAGTAAACTAGTTCATGAAAATAAAGTCAAGAAATAAAATATATGTTGTTTGATTTACATAGCCATACCACCGCATCGGATGGTCGTCTAACTCCGGAAGCGTTGGTTAAGAGAGCCGTTGAGCGACGCGTTGACGTGCTTGCGATCACAGATCACGATACCGTGGCAGGACTAGTACCGGCGCAGCAGGCCATTGATGCAGAAAGTTTGCCGATAACTCTCATCAAAGGTATTGAAATATCGACACTTTGGCGAAATTTTGATATTCACATTGTTGGTTTGAATATTGACCCGCAGCATCCGGCAATCACAACCTTGATTGCTGAACAGGCAGCACGACGTGACGCGCGGGCTGCATTGATTGCTGAGCGGCTGGAGAAAAATCGCATGCCGGGGGCCCTTGAGGGAGCGAAGGCACTTGCCGGTGAGGCAACCCTGACCCGGGCCCATTTTGCGCAGTGGATTGTCAATGAAGGCTACGCCAAGAATATGCAGTCGGTGTTCAAGAAGTTTCTAACCCGCAATAATCCGGGATATGTACCGCCGAGCTGGTGCTCAATCGCCGAGGCCGTGGCAGCAATTCATGCTGCAGGTGGCCAGGCAGTATTGGCACACCCCGGACGCTACAACATGACAGCGAAATGGCAAAAGCGCCTGCTGACGTCGTTTGTTGAAGCACAAGGTGATGCAATGGAAGTTGCTCAGCCGCAGCAAGCCCAGCAGGAGCGGCGCACGCTCGCTGACTATTCAATCGAATATAAATTACTCGCTTCACAAGGTTCAGATTTCCATTATGCCTCTCCGTGGACCGAACTTGGACGCAATCTCTGGTTGCCGAAAGGTGTGACTGAGGTCTGGCAAGACTGGAAAGTTGAAAAGAAGCGGGTAGATGAAGAGGTTCCGCACAGCTCGGAACCATCAAAGGAGGAAGAATGAGCCAGTATTTTTATGTTCACCCTGAAACACCACAAAACCGTTTAATTAACCAAGCCGTTGCTATTGTTCGTAATGGTGGGGTGATCGTTTACCCGACAGACTCTGGTTACGCGCTGGGATGTCAGTTAGAAAACAAACAGGCGCTGGAGCGTATCTGTCAGATCCGTCGCCTTAACGACAAGCACAACTTTACTTTGTTGTGTCGTGACCTGTCGGAATTATCACTTTACGCCCGTGTCGATAATGTGGCTTACCGCCTATTACGCAATAATACGCCGGGTGCTTATACCTTTATTTTTAAAGGTACCAAGGAAGTGCCACGTCGTCTGATGAATCCGAAGCGTAAGACGATTGGTATTCGTGTTCCTGACAATGCTATTGCGCTGGCCTTGCTGGAGGCACTGGGTGAGCCATTGATGTCGACCTCGCTGATCCTGCCGGACAGTGATGTGGCAGAATCGGATCCGGATGAAATCCGTGACAAACTGGAGCACGCGGTGGATCTCATCATGCATGGTGGTTACCTCGGTGAACAGCCAACGACTGTCGTTGACTTTAGCAATGATAGTACTGAAATCGTGCGTGTTGGTGCCGGTGATCCATCGCCGTTTGAATAGTATTAATCAAGTTGCTTATTTGATTGTGCTTTCGGCTGAAAATAGTTGCGTTAGCCACGCATCTTATCGGTCTTTTCGGTGGTATCTAGTTTAACCTTTTGGCATAATTCCCGGTCGCTTTAAGAGGGCTTAAAGCGAGATACTAGGTGGTTCAGCTAATCCCGCAAATCGGGTGTCTGCCTGTTTGGTATATTTGATGATATTTCGACGCCTGTGAAGGCGACAAAGGTTTATCCAATGAGTGAAAAATTACAGAAGGTGCTAGCTCGTTCTGGCCAGGGTTCTCGTCGCGAGCTTGAATTAATGATTCAAAATGGCCGCGTGAGTATTGATGGTAAAGTAGCGAAGCTAGGCGATCGTCTAGAAGATGGTCATGATTCAATTGTTCGTATTGATGGGCATAAAATCAATCTAGTCGCACCTTCTGAAGAAGTGTGTCGTGTACTTGCCTACAACAAGCCGGAAGGTGAGTTATGTACGCGTCATGATCCTGAAGGTCGTCGCACCGTTTTCGACCGTCTTCCACGTCTGGAATCAGGTCGTTGGGTTTCCGTTGGCCGTCTGGATGCTAACACATCAGGTCTGCTGCTATTTACGACTGATGGTGAACTAGCTAACCGCCTGATGCACCCAAGCCACCGTGTTGAACGTGAATACATGGTACGTGTATTTGGCGAAGTCAACGAGCAGATGGTCAAAAACCTGGTTCGTGGTGTTGAGCTGGAAGATGGTATGGCGCGTTTTGAAGACGTGGTTTATGCCGGCGGTGAAGGTATGAACCATACGTTCTACGTTATGCTGACTGAGGGTCGTAACCGCGAAGTCCGTCGTCTATGGGACTCTCAGGGCGTAACGGTTAGCCGCCTTAAGCGTGTTCGTTACGGTGATATCTTCCTAACCAAAGATATGCCTCGTGGTGGATGGAACGAGCTTGAGCTTAAAGAAGTTAACTACCTGCGTGAAATGGTTGAACTGAAGCCGGAAGAGAACACTATGCTGACGGTTGAAGGCCAGAAGCGCAAGAAAGGTGTTCGCCAAATCCGCCGTGCAGTTCGTCGTCATGAAGAGCGTGTGAATGATGATTCACCTCGTGGCCGTCGTGGTCGCCAGGACAAGCGTCGTACTTCTTCTCGCAATAAAGATGCGGAAGCAGCGCCACAAGGCCGACGTAAGCCTTCAGGCAATGCGGCAAATCGCCGTAATCCACTGAAGAACAAGCCAGCCAAGCCGCGTACGCGCAAGTAAGCCGTTTGTAGAATTTAAAAAAGCAGCCAGTTGGCTGCTTTTTTTATGTCTGGATTCCTTGAACTAGGAGTCGATACCCCTCCCTGTCTCCCCTCTTTTCAAGGGGAGCGCGAGGGTGGGATTAAGCCGCTCCCGGTTTGCGCTTCGGTTGTGCATCGATGCACTGGCCGTGGACTTCCTTGCTCTCTGGGCCCATCAGGTACAGGTACAGCGGCATGATTTGCTCTGGTGTTTTCAGCAGGGAAGTGTCTTCTGCTGGGAAAGCCTTGGCACGCATACCAGTACGGGTGCCGCCCGGATTGATGGCATTGACGCGGACATTGGTGTTGCTCATCTCGTCAGCCAGTACCTGCATCATGCCTTCGGTAGCAAATTTCGAGATAGAGTAAGCACCCCAGAAGGCACGGCCTTCATGACCGACGGTTGATGATGTAAAGATAATACGGCCATCCTCTGCTTTCTTGACCAGTGGCATGATAGCCTGCGTCATCAGGAACTGGGCCTTCACATTCACTTGCATGACATCGTCAAAGGTGTCTTCACCAAGCTGGTCGAACGGGCTCAGTACACCCAACAGGCCGGCATTGTGCAGTACACCGTCAAGGCGGCCAAACTGGCTCTCGATAGTCTCGACCATGTCGTCATAATTTTGTTTGGTTGCACCAGCCAGATCCAGAGGAATAATAGCCGGCTGCGCATAGCCAAGCGCTTCAATTTCGTCGTAAACGGCTTCGAGCTTCGCCACCGTACGGCCAAGCAAAATAACAGTGGCACCATGAGCTGCATAGCTGATGGCTGCCTGACGGCCAATACCGTCACCAGCACCTGTCACCAGAATGACACGATCTTTCAGAGAATCCGCAGCGATTTGATATTCCACGTCTAACTTCCTTATTTGTTTTTTAGTTTTCGTATTGTATACCCAAACCATATCAAAATGCAGGATTCAGAGTGAATTCAGCAAGTTCAGTTCAAGGAAAATGACGGCAGGAATGGTGATGCCCTTTCAACGTTATTTGACAAAGAAATGGACTTGCTGAATCACTCCCAAAGGGCGAGTTATCCTCTATGATACGAGCATCTTGAAGTGGTTTGGGTATATTACGATAGCCGAACCAATGGCAACTTGGTTACAATGAAGAAAATACCAAAATGAGGACTCAACATTGGATTTTTTGTTTGATTATGGGCTGTTCCTAGCCAAAATCGCCACGGTGGTGATTGCGATTGTCAGTATTCTTGTTTTAGCAAAAGGGTTGAGTGGCCGTCATGGCTCGCAAAAAGGTGAGCTGGAAGTTACTGATTTAACTGAGCAATACAAGGAGACTGTGCACCAGTTAGAGTCACATTTATTCGATAAGCCATTGCTGAAGGCGCGCGAGAAGGCGGCTAAGAAAGCGGAGAAGGAAAAAGACAAAGTTCGTCAGAGCGAAATCAAGAAGGCGGCGAAAGCGGGCGATCTGTCCCATACCCGCGAACCTCGACTATTTGTCCTCGATTTTCATGGCAGTATCGATGCCCGTGAAGTATCGGCACTACGTGAAGAAGTGACGGCTATTTTGGCGGTTGCGATGGAAGGCGATGAAGTGCTTTTGCGCCTGGAAACGGGCGGCGGCATGGTACACGGTTACGGCCTGGCGTCCTCACAGCTAGATCGCCTGAAATCAGCGGGTATCAAGCTGACTATTTCTGTCGACAAGGTCGCCGCGAGCGGTGGCTACATGATGGCCTGTGTCGCGGATCATATTATCTCGGCACCGTTTGCGGTTGTTGGTTCCATTGGGGTTATAGCTCAACTGCCAAACTTCAATAAGTTATTGAAGAAAAATGATATTGAGTTTGAACAGATTACCGCTGGCGAGTTTAAGCGTACGCTAACCATGTTTGGCGAGAACACCGAGAAAGCGCGAGAGAAATTTCAGACCGAAATTGAAGAAACGCATGATTTGTTCAAAGACTTTATTACTGCGCACCGTCCTGAGCTTGATTTGGACAAAGTGGCAACCGGTGAGCACTGGTTTGGCAAGCAGGCGCATGAACTGGGTCTGGTTGACGCTATCGGAACCAGTGATGATTTCATTACTCAGGCTTGTAAAGAGCGTGAGGTACTGAACGTTCGCTACGTGCAGCGTAAGAAGTTGGCTGAGAAGCTAGCTGGTGCAACGGGTGAAGCGGCCGACAGTTTACTGCTTAAATGGATCAGCCGTGGCCAACGACCAATCGTATAGGGTTTAGTATGAATCAGAAGTGGGCACTGTTCTCTTTTCAGGGAAGGATGCGGCGTCGTGATTACTGGTTGTATAGTCTGCCGGTGATGTTGGTTTTTCTACCCGTAGTGATCTACACCAGTCCGGAAAATACCGGTGATAATGTTGTTCTGAATCTACTGTCACTGGTGATTTTTGGCTTTGTGTTCTGGGCATCAGCGGCGCTGAACATTAAGCGGCTGCATGATAGAAATAAGAGCGGATGGTGGATTATCGTGACATTTTTGCCGATTATCGGACCAATTTTCGTTATTATTGAGCTGGGTATCTTAGACGGTACCAAGGGGCCGAACCAGTTTGGAGAGGATCCCAAGGGGCGCGGTACGCCGCCTTCAAACGATGATAATAAAGATACCATGACGATTGATATTTGATGATTATCATCGGAAATAACACACAGCCCCGCATTTGCGGGGCTGTTTTATTTAGGGGCGGCACTTAGCCTTTCAGCGTGAACTCTGGCGATAGTTTGTGGGCGAGAAACTTGAACATATTGAAAACGGCGGTCGTCTTTTCTGTCGGCAAACCGTTGCTATCGAGGAAGTACTCACCTTTGAACACCAGAACACCTTCTTTTTCTTCGACAGAGGTTGCTCGCATACCTTCTAAATAGGCTTCATGATCCTGAATTAGCTGGTTGGCAATCATCAGTAATTCGGCGGAAGAAATAGATTTTTTATCGTTCATGCTGTTATCTCTTGAATCAGAAATTAATCACTTTCATGCCCGCATCCGGGCGATGAAGATAATTAGTGTATTGAAGTTAACACGATAAAACAAACCCTTGCTAAGTTTGCGGTTATGCCGAAGAAATGACTAAAGAATGTGTGGTTAAGTACCGAATTCGGGGAATTTATGTGAGCGACGGCAAAAATTTATCGGTTTTAATAGTCAAACACGAGTTGAGGTGGTAATGATTAGCGCCCTCAGCCACTTTATCACTATAAAGAGTGGTAAAAAGGGGACTTAGGCTACGGTTGATTCAGGTGAATGCAGGCATTAACCAGCTGTTAACAAGTGGGGAAGGGACGAGCAAACAGTTCGTTTTCGTCAAAAAGCAGTTGACCTTCTTGGATTGTAGCCCAATATGTAAATACCAATCACATTAAGTAACTACTTATCCTGAACGCTCCTTTATTCGTGTAGAGAAAGCGTCATGTGATTAGTTACTTAATCAGATTGGTCTAGTAACGTTGCCGTGCCACTTTGTGTTTTTCAACGTGCAACTATATGTTTTTATTTTAAAGTTTTGCGAGCACGAGGACGTAATAGAGTCATTATGGGTAAATCTCTCGTTATTGTGGAGTCCCCTGCCAAGGCTAAAACCATTAATAAGTACTTGGGTAAGGACTTCATTGTAAAGTCAAGCGTGGGTCACGTCCGTGATTTGCCTACGGGTGCACGTAGTACGGGTAAAAAGGCAGCTGCCACCTCTACCAAGGGGCTGAGTGCCGAAGAGAAAGCCCGTATTAAAAAAGAGAAAGAGCGTAAGGCGCTGATCGGCAAAATGGGTGTGAACCCGTATAACGATTGGGAAGCGCAGTACGAAGTGCTTCCGGGCAAAGAAAAAGTAGTTAACGAACTACAGAAACTGGCTGCTGACGCAGACTATGTTTATCTGGCAACCGATTTGGACCGCGAGGGAGAAGCTATTGCGTGGCACCTTCGTGAGATCATCGGTGGCGATGATGAACGTTACAAGCGAGTGGTTTTTAACGAGATCACCAAAAATGCAATTCAGCAGGCATTTGAACAGCCGGGTGAATTGAACATCGATGGTGTGAATGCCCAGCAGGCTCGACGCTTTCTCGACCGCGTTGTGGGTTTCATGGTGTCGCCGCTTCTTTGGAAGAAGGTTGCGCGTGGCCTATCTGCAGGGCGTGTTCAGTCGGTTGCGGTAAAACTGATTGTTGAGCGTGAGCGCGAAATCAAAGCGTTTACCCCAGAAGAGTTCTGGGACATTCACGCCAATACCCAGACAGCGGGCAAAGATGCCTTGCGTCTGATGGTTGCCCAGCAGGCCGGTAAAGCCTTCCGTCCGGTTAACGAAACCGAGACAATGGCAGCCAAGGCGCTATTGGAAAAAGCGGCCTACAAGGTTATCGACCGTGAAGATCGCCCGACCAGCAGCAAGCCTTCGGCACCTTACATCACTTCGACGCTGCAGCAGGCTGCAAGTACACGTCTGGGCTACGGTGTTAAGCGTACGATGGGCTTGGCACAGCGTTTGTATGAAGCTGGTTATATTACCTATATGCGTACCGACTCGACCAACCTGTCGAAGGAAGCGGTAGAGTCTGCCCGTGAATTTATCGGCAGCGAGTACGGCGAGAACTACTTGCCGGCCAAGCCAAATGTTTACGGCAGCAAGGGCAATGCTCAGGAAGCGCACGAAGCGATCCGTCCGTCGAGCGTGGATGTGCAAGCGGAAAACCTCGAAGGTATGGAACAGGATGCGATCAAGCTATACGACTTGATCTGGCGTCAGTTTGTAGCCTGTCAGATGGTGCCGGCGAAATATGATTCAAGTACGATCACGGTTCAGGCAGGCGACTTCACGCTGAAGGCCAAAGGTCGTACGATGCGTTTTGCAGGTTGGACACATGTACAGCGTCCTTCTGGCAAGACTGAAGATACAACATTGCCTATGGTTCACGTAGGCGACAGTTTAACGCTTGAAGAGCTTGAGCCTAAGCAGCACTTCACCAAGCCGCCTGCGCGCTTTACAGAAGCTGCATTGGTTAAAGAGCTAGAGAAGAAAGGCATTGGCCGTCCGTCAACTTACGCATCCATCATTTCTACGATCCAGGATCGCGGTTATGTGCGTGTTGACCAGCGTCGATTCTATGCAGAAAAAATGGGTGAGATTGTTTCAGACCGTCTGGACGATAGCTTCTCCGATCTGATGGATTACGATTTCACCGCACGCATGGAAGGCAACCTGGATAAGATTGCGGAAGGCGAAGCAAACTGGAAAGGTGTGCTGGACAACTTCTTCAGCGACTTCACCGCCAAGCTTGAAAAAGCAGAGCTTGACGAGGAAGAAGGCGGCATGAAGCCGAACAATATCGTATTAACCGATATTAAGTGTCCGACCTGTGAACGCCCGATGGGTATTCGTACCGCATCCACAGGTGTTTTCCTTGGCTGTTCTGGTTATGCACTGCCACCAAAAGAGCGTTGTAAGACAACGATCAACCTGGGTGACGAAGAGGGTATTGTTAACGTTCTTGAAGAAGACGTTGAAACCGCTGCCCTTCGTGCCAAGAAGCGCTGTCCTAAGTGTGATACTGCGATGGATGCCTACCTGATTGATCAGGAGCGTAAGCTACATGTTTGTGGTAATAACCCAAGTTGTGATGGTTACATCGTAGAGAAAGGCGAGTTCAAGCTGAAAGGCTATGACGGCCCTGTGATCGAGTGTGACAAGTGTGGCTCTGATATGGAGCTGAAAAACGGTCGCTTTGGTAAGTATATGGGCTGTACTAACGATGAATGTAAGAACACCCGCAAGATCTTGAAGAACGGTGAAATTGCGCCACCGAAGGAAGATCCTGTGCACTTGCCGGAACTTCCGTGTACCCAAGATCCAGATGCTTACTTTGTTCTGCGTGACGGTGCATCAGGCCTGTTTATGGCGGCGAGTACTTTCCCTAAATCACGTGAAACGCGTGCACCATTAGTGGAAGAATTGGCTCGCTTCAAGGATCGCCTGTCACCGAAGTTCACTTATCTGGCTGACGCACCAACCGAAGATCCGGATGGTCGTCCGACTGTAGTTCGTTTTAGCCGTAAGACAAAAGAAAACTACATTCGCTCTGAAATCGATGGTAAGCCATCGGGCTGGACCGGTCTTTATATTGACGGTAAATGGGAAATTACCGACAAGCGTAAGAAGCCGAAGAAAGAGAAAGCCGAGAAATAATAAAAAAACCGCCGAAAGGCGGTTTTTTTATGGAATATTCATTGGTTCCTTCCCCCTTGAAAAGGGTGAGGAGCATTAGGCTTCAGTCATCGCTGGAATACCGCTATGGAAGCGGAAGCTGTCATCAGGGCTGCTAATAAGCTCTGCTTCTCGGGTACCTATTACTTTTATCCGCTCGGAAATATCTTCCCCCGCAATTTGCTCTGCCAGATTTAGGTAGTCCTGATAATGGCGCGCTTCAGAACGAAGCAGCGAGATATAGAACTTCTTCAGTTCCTCATCCAGGTATGGTGCCAACTTGGCAAAGCGCTCGCAGGAGCGAGCTTCGATATAGGCGCCGACAATCAACTTATCGATCAGCGTTGCAGGCTCATGGGTACGTACCGCCTTCATTAGCCCCTTGGCATAGCGTCCGGCTCGCAGGTTACTGTAGGGAATATCGCGCTGTTCCATGATCTCCAGTACCTGCTCAAAGTGATGGAACTCCTCTTTGATTAACCGGATCATTTTGTCGATAAGCTCCTGCCCGTGTTCGAAGTCTGCTTTGGGAACAAGAGGGGCAGACAGGCCGTTTTTCTTGCCGTGGAAAGCCTCGGTACTGCGTGCTTTACCATAGACAAAATCTTCATAGGGCTTTGCCCATGCCAGTAGTTGTTTTCCGCTGTTGGCATCCACCGCGTATTTGCGAATTAGCCATATTGCCGTCTGGCTTGCCTTGAGTTCACAGTTACAGTGATCGACAAGTAAAGCGGTGAGGTTTTCAGGTCGTCTGGCTTCTTTTATCCAGCTCTCGGGGGTATCGCACTGGAGGAAATCTTTGATTGGCGAGAGTAGCTCGTCAATCATGCGTTGAGTGTTGGTCATGGGCTGATTACTGTTGAGTCTTGAATTTGTTATTGGTTGAAGGGCAACCGTATTTAGTCGGCAAGTATACCAAATTGTCGACGTTGCGCGGAGCGTTATGCAACTTGTAAATGGCCGCGAGCCAAGTGGCTTTTAAATTTTCTTTTAACAAAATGGTAGCCTTGTGAGTGGTCGTATTCATTACAGCTCTAAACAATTGCTTGTGTTTGTTGTTTGTTTGCCCTTGCTATTCAAGGTGATTGTTTTGCAAAGATTCTAATGATTGCTTAGTATACAAACCATATGCGTGTTGCGTAAATGTTATGCTGCGCATATCTTTAGATGACTGATGGAACAGAAATCGAAATAAGGACATGACTATGCGAAAACTTCTCGCAACAACAATTTTGCTTGCGACTACCTCATTTAATGCCTCTGCGAATGAATGCGGTGATGTGACGATTGCGGATATGAACTGGAACTCCGCCACGCTGATTGCCAGTATTGATAAGTTTATTCTTCAGCACGGTTTTGGCTGTGATGCTGAGCTTGTTCCTGGCGATACCATGCCAACGGGTACCTCTATGATAGAGAAGGGCGAGCCGGATATTGCGCCGGAAATGTGGAGTAATTCGATGAAGGCTGCGTTGGAACGCGGTGTCGATGAAGGACGCTTACGTTTTGCAGGTACAACTCTGTCTGATGGTGGTGAAGAAGGCTTCTGGGTACCGGCTTACCTGGTCGAAAAAGATCCGACTCTGGCAACGATTGCTGGTATCAAAGCTAATCACAAATTATTTAAGCATCCCGAAGACCCTGATAAATCCGCTTTTATGGGATGTCCAGCAGGTTGGAACTGTCAGATCACTGCCGGTAACCTGTTTCACGCTATGGCATTGGATAAGTCCGGCTTTGAGTTGATTGACCCGGGTTCGGGTGCCGGCCTGGCAGGATCTATTGCCAAAGCCTACGAGCGTGAGGAGCCTTGGTTTGGTTATTACTGGGCGCCAACAGCAGTATTGGGCAAATATAAAATGGTGAAGGTTGATTTTGGTAGCGGTGTTGATGTCGAGCATTATCGGGTCTGTATTACTAAAGAAGAGTGTCTGGATCCTAAACCGACAATGTACCCACCTTCACCGGTAGATACTGTTGTGACGGAGACGTTTGCGAAACGTGCCCCTGAGGCACTGGCTTACCTTTCTGCCCGTTCGTTTAGTAACAGCCAGATGAATACTCTGCTGGCTTGGATGGAAGACTATCAGGCTGACGGTGATATCGCGATGGAGCACTTTCTAACTGAGTATGAGTCGACATGGACGCAGTGGGTCAGCCCTGAAGTTGCAAATAAAGTGAAGCAGGCCTTGAAGGAACTGTAATCGCTCTTATGCCCAGCATTTGTCTGGGCTTTTTGTATTTTGCGGATAAGGTTTATGTCTGATCAATCTTGGTTAACGGAATTTCCTCAACTGGATCGTCATCAGTTACTGGAGATTCGAAAAACGCTGGATGGTGCCTATCGTGCATTTTCCCGTGAATATGGTGACAGTATCGAGGCTTTTTTTGATCCTTTGCTGTCATTTCTTATTGGCTTTGAAAAATTACTGTTAGTTACACCGTGGTGGATAGTGATCGGTGTATTGGCGGCACTTGCCTATGTTGCCAGTCGTTCCTGGAAATTGACGCTCGGTGTGGTTGTTGCCTTTGTGCTGATCGGTGTGTTTGGCATGTGGGACAATACCATGCGGACGATGAGTATTATTCTGGTCTCGACTCTGGTAGCAATAGGCTTGGGGATCCCGATCGGTATTGCCATGGCTCGCTCAGATAGAGTGCAGTCGGTGGTTACCCCTTTGCTTGATGTAATGCAAACGATGCCGGCTTTCGTCTATTTGATCCCCGTTGTGATGTTGCTCGGTATCGGTAAGATCCCGGGAGTCATTGCGGTGGTCATTTATGCCATTCCTCCAGTAATTCGCCTAACCAACCTCGGGATCCGACTGGTTGACAAGGAGGTGCTGGAGGCCGCAACCGCATATGGTGCCAGCCCAACGCAGCGTCTGCTTGGGGTACAACTTCCGCTGGCACTGCCTAACATCATGGCTGGGATTAATCAGACAATCATGATGGCACTGGCAATGGTGGTAATTGCTTCTATGATCGGTGTAAAAGGGTTGGGGCAGCCGGTACTGAAATCAATTACTAACCAATACTTTACGTTAGGTTTGCTCAATGGCCTGGCGATAGTGGCGCTGGCTATTATTTTCGATCGGGTAACCCAGAGTTATGCCAAGCGTACCCAGCAGCATCTAGGAGGTAGCGATCATGGCTAGTGAAGAGATAAAGACACCGCTAATCCGGGTCAAAAACCTCTATAAAGTCTTTGGGCCGAATGCCAGCCAAGTGCTGCAACAGGTTAAAGACGGTCAGTCCAAAGACGATATTCTTGCTGAAACTGGGCATACCGTAGGTCTCAATAATATCAATATGGATATTTATCCGGGCGAAATTTTTGTGGTAATGGGGCTTTCTGGCTCGGGAAAATCGACCTTGATACGTCACTTTAATCGTTTGATTGACCCGACCGAAGGTGTAATAGAGGTAGAGGGAAGTGATGTGATGTCGTTTGATAAAAAGGCATTGCAGCAATTTCGCCGAAATAAGATGTCGATGGTTTTCCAGCGATTTGGTTTGATGCCCCATCGTACGGTGCTTGAGAATATTGGCTATGGCCTGCTGATCCAGGGCGTGGCGAAGCAAGAACGTGAAAAGCAGGCTAGGTACTGGCTCGAGATGGTTGGGCTTGATGGTTATGATAAGCACTTTCCTGCCCATCTCTCCGGTGGCCAGCAGCAACGTGTTGGCCTCGCCAGAGCTCTCTGTACCGATGCCGATATTTTGTTGATGGATGAGGCCTTTTCTGCCCTTGACCCGCTGATCCGCAGCGAAATGCAGGATCAGCTTATCGAACTGCAGGAAAAACTGCATAAGACAATTGTTTTCATCACACACGATTTAGACGAGGCGCTCCGGCTCGGGGATAGAATTGCCATCCTGCGTGACGGATTATTGGTGCAACAGGGGCGGCCGGTCGATATCTTGCTGCATCCGGCAGATGACTATGTCGAAGCCTTTGTGAAAGATGTTAATCGTGCTCGCGCACTGACCGTTGAAACAGTGATGAAACCTCAGGTCGTGCGTATATCGTCTGAGACGATTGGTGGGGCCGTTGCCGAGATGAGAAAAGCCAAAGATGATTATGGCTACTACATCAATGATGAGGGATACCAAGGAGTGATCACTCAGGAAACATTAGAAAGCGTCGAAGAAAAGGATTACAGCAATGCCATCGATCCTTCGTTGCTTGAGGATGTGCCTGCTGTCCATACAGATGCGCTTCTGGAAGCTGTTATTCCTGAAACCCTTGATAGCGAGCACCCGCTACCGGTAATCAATGCTAATGGTGACGTTGAGGGTAGACTGTCTCGTTCGACACTGGCTGAAGTCTTGAGTGAACAGGCTCATTCGGATGAGGGAGATAACAGCGGAAAAAAGTCCAAGATGAATAAGTCATTAGCGGCCTAGTTCCCTAGGGGCTCAATTATGTTGCGCCCATCAAATAAGTGATTTTTCCTAAGCTAGTTAATGAAAAAAGGCCGCTATGGCGGCCTTTTTTAGCATTGAGTTGTCGGTTACCACTTCCGCTTCGGCTGGAATAACACATCCAGTTCATCTTGCTCTTTATCAATCATCTGCTGTCGTTCTTGCTCATGATTGAGGTTTTGACTGCTGTCGATTTCTCCGAGTAGCATCTGCAGCTTTTCACGTGCCTGATTGGCGTAGTTATCATTTTTACTGGCAAGGGCATCGATGCCTTTTTTCAGTAGCTGTTTGGCAGTGCCCAACTGGCGCTTCATTCGGGCATCATTGGCGCGTTTAATCACGTTTTCAATATTGATGCGAAGCTGGATACCTTCAAGGCGAGCATTTTCGGCAACAAAAGCCTGAGTGGCAAATCGACCCTTGCTATGCTCATTCTTGATCACTGTTTTTAGACGTTTGACGAGTTGCAGCATACCAATCGCTTGCTTGTCAGTACTTGGAACCTTAAACGGGGCAATATCGTTATTGGAATAGTTCTCTTGCAACTGTCGAATCTGCGCCGCGACGTTTTTGATACGCGGTGGCAAACTTTTATCTGAAGGATCGGTTTCACTCATGTTTTCCAAAGCATGCAAAATGCGTTGGTTCAGGCACACCAGAAGCTCTTTACTGTATGGCAGATGATGAGCATTACCGATAAGCTCTTCAGTTGCATCGATGATGGCAATGAATTTGGCCAGTTCTTGGTGTTTGGCGCTTTCTAAACGTTGGCGATACTGAATGATGACGTTGTAACCAACAATCAGTATTAACAACAAAGCAATGAGGCCAATCATTAAAGGTATACTCATAAGAGATGTCTGACTTCCGTGCATTTTGAACGAGCCTTATAAGATACACTATCTGGCAATTCCGGCATAGCACGAGAGTGAATTTTGCTACCCCTGTCGGCTATTCTTATAATCCGTATGGCGTTTACTTATCCAAAAGGAAGGCATTGGCATGATCTTATGCTTTGGGTAATCTCAGCTGGCCATTTTTTCGGACAAAAAACGCGGTAACATGCGGTAAAATCGTAAAGAAATGCTATGAAAATAGCGTGATTCAATATATAACATGATGAAATACATGGTTGCACTGATATGATGTAACGGACTATAAAGTTAGGCGGTACCATGAAATTACAACAGTTAAGATATATCGTTGAGGTTGTAAATCATAACCTTAATGTTTCTTCTACAGCAGAGAGCCTATATACCTCTCAACCCGGTATTAGCAAACAGGTACGTTTGCTCGAAGACGAACTGGGCATTCAGATTTTTGAGCGTAGCGGCAAGCACCTGACAAAAGTGACGCCTGCCGGGCAGGATATTGTCCGAATTTCACGCGATATCCTGTCGCGTGTCGAAAGCATTAAGTCTGTGGCCGGTGAGCACACTCACCCGGAAATGGGCACATTGAATATTGCGACGACCCATACTCAGGCCCGCTATGCGCTTCCCCCTGTGATCCAGGGTTTTACGGCTCGCTATCCAAAAGTCTCACTGCATATGCATCAGGGAACGCCATCTCAGATTGCTGATGCCGTGGCTAAGGGAACAACGGACTTTGCTATTGCGACGGAAGCCCTGCACCTGTATCAGGACATGATCATGCTGCCGTGTTACCACTGGAATCGTTCTATTGTGGTAAAAGCGGATCACCCACTGGCCAAGAAGTCGGAGATTACCATTCATGATCTGGCGGCTTATTCGCTGGTGACTTATGTCTTCGGTTTTACCGGGCGTTCAGAGCTGGACAGTGCCTTTAACCGTTCTGGCCTGACCCCGAGAATTGTTTTCACTGCTACTGATGCCGATGTGATCAAAACTTATGTTCGTCTCGGTATTGGCGTTGGGGTGATAGCCAGCATGGCTATGGATCCGGCAACGGATAGTGATCTGGTGGCGATTGATGCCAGCCATATTTTTGAAGCCAGTACAACCAAGATTGGTTTCAAGAAGGGGACTTTCCTGCGGACGTATATGTACGACTTTATGGAACGTTTCGCTCCTCATCTGACTCGAAATGTGGTCGATCAGGCAGTAGCCCTGAAGACAAACTCCGAAATAGAGGCGATGTTTGCCAATATGGATTTGCCGGTCAGATAGTGCATTTCTAAATCGCTTATTAAGGGCTGCATCGTTGCAGCCCTTTTCTTTTCAGTGGCAATGAATAATTTAGTATACAATAGCGCGCGATCGTCCCGTTTCGCCTGAAGAGTAGTTTCATGTCCGTTTTTTCCCCCTTGTTCCGCCGTCTTGATGAGTTATTAACGAACAACGGTGAGTTTTGGCAGTTCATGCCTTTTGCTGCCAATCAATTGGTCTGGCAATCAAATCATCCCGAGCTTTGTCATTGGCTGCAGTCACTCACTGACGAAGCTATCGCTGAGTTTATCGATGATGGAGAGGCTCTGGCTGAAGCGCTAGCGGTATGGATCCCGGATGCCCCCGAGTTGTATCAGCTTGCCCAACTTGGCTCATTGCCTCTGCAAGAAAAGGAGTTGCCGAGAGG
Source organism: Photobacterium obscurum (assembly GCF_026191635.1). Lineage (GTDB taxonomy): Bacteria > Pseudomonadota > Gammaproteobacteria > Enterobacterales > Vibrionaceae > Photobacterium > Photobacterium obscurum. The sequence continues at coordinate 239,595 of NZ_JAKRRW010000001.1, read as the reverse complement.
CTTGGACGTTGGAATACCGGGCCGAAAATGGCAGCAGATCACCGCTTTTAACGGGGCACTCCCGAGCTTGCAACTGCCCTGGCTTGAATGGTGTGCAGGAAAAGGGCATCTCGGACGGGTGCTGGCTGCGAGTCACCAGACGTCGGTAACCAGCTTGGAGTGGCAACAAACGCTTTGCGAAGACGGCGAGGCGGCGGCTCGCCAGCTAAAACTGCCGATCACTTTTGTTCATGGCGATGCGTTTGATCCGGCCAGTGAACAGCATATCTGTTCGCACCAGCACGCTGTTGCGCTTCATGCTTGTGGTGACTTGCATGTTTCGTTGCTGCAGCGGGTGGCTGCCAAGCAGGGGCAGGCGGTGAGTATTTCACCGTGTTGCTATCACCTGATAAGAGCTAAGGCGTACCAACCGCTATCACAGCTTGCCCGGCAAAGTGACATGGTACTGAGCAAGCATGATCTTCGTTTACCACTACAGGAAACTGTCACTGCCGGCCAGCGCGTTCGTCGTCAGCGTTTTGTTGAAGTGAGTTTTCGCCTCGGGTTTGACAGCCTGCAGAGGCATCTGCATGGCAGTGACGAGTATATGCCGGTACCCAATGTGCAGAAAGCATTGCTGAACGATGGCTTTGCTGCATTTTGTCGTTGGGCGGCTGAAAAGAAAAACATGATCTTGCCTGATGACGGTATCGACTACGGATACTGGCAGCATCAGGGTGAGCTACGGTTTGCTCTGGTAGAACGTATGGAGCTTGTACGCCAGTTGTTCCGTCGTCCGCTTGAAATGTGGCTGGTGTATGACCGGGCATGTTTTATGGAAGAGGCCGGGTATCAGGTATCGGTCGGCACTTTCTGCGACAAACCTGTCACACCGCGTAATATTCTGATCCACGCCGAGTATGGGAGCGAAAGTCGTGTACCAGTTATTACTGATTGATGTTCAGTGATTTCATCTGCCGATAAAAGGTGTATCGGGATATACCGAGTTCTTTTGCAGCCTGAGTAATATTACCTTTATTTTTACTCAAGGCTGTGGTTATAGCCTTAAACTTGGTTTGCTCGATACACTGTTGGAGCTCGGGGTTATGGCTGTTTTTGTTTCGATAGTGAGAGTCGAGACTTAACAGTAAGTCGCTAGGCTGAATGAGGCCCGATTCATTCAGAAGAACGGCTCGCTGTATTACATTTGACAGTTCACGGATATTTCCTGGCCAGTTGTAGTCTTCTATTTCCCTGATTGCCTTTGCAGATAACTTTGGCGGGTGATGTTTACCAAGTGAATACTGACGAAGAAAACCGTCAGCAAGCGAAAGAATATCTTCCTTCCGCTCAGCCAGTGATGGAATCTGTAAGGTGATGACATTTAGGCGATAATATAAATCTGCTCGGAACTGCTTCTCTTTTATTTTCTGCTCTAAATCTATATTGGTTGCGCATATTATTCGTACATTGATAGGACGTGAATTCTGTCCTCCAATGCGTGTGATCTCATTGGTCTCCAGTACGTGCAAAAAATTGCCCTGTAGCTCTAGAGGCAGGTCGCCAATTTCATCAAGTAACAAGGTGCCACCGTTGGCTCGCTCGAATATACCCTGATGGGTTTTGTTTGCTCCGGTGAAGGAGCCTTTTTCGTGACCAAATAATTCATCTTTAGCAAGAGTCGGGGATATTCCTGCACAGTTGAATGAAATAAAAGGCCCATTTTTCCTTGGGGAGTGATGATGGATAAAGGTCGAAATATACTGTTTACCCACGCCGGATGCCCCCAATAACATGATGCTGGCATCGGCAACGGCCACTTTTTTTGCATGTTTGTATATTTTTTGCATTAAGGGGTTTTGGGAATGATGCTGGTTGTATGATGCTCTGAGCACGGTATTTTTTAATTCGATTATATCAGCGATACGGTGCATTTCATGATGCACCCAAAATGGTTCTGTGTTGATTTTTTGAAAGCTATAAACAAAGTCAATGAAATAGAGGTTATCGCAATCGGATAAAAAATCACTTGGAACCAGAGCAAACCAAGTGACATTCTCGCCCAAAGCGAGTAATTCAGTGATCACCCTCTTTGAGGCTTTTTTTTGAGAGATAATCGCCAGCCCCAGTTTTGGCTGGTGGTGTTTTGATGCTACGGAGCTGAACGACCATCCAACAGATTCCAGAAACTCAATGGTGTTTCTAAAGTCGTTATTCAGTTTGGATTGGGTGTACAGCAGACAAGTGCATTTTTTTTTGGACATTACAACTTACCCTAATTAACCAAAGCCCTGTCAACGCTCTGAGGAGTATAGGTTTCGCTATAATGTTTTAGTTCTAAGAGCCGAGAAAACCAGACAAATAGCTATTTGTCTGGTTTAAATGGTCGTTATATAACATTACTCGAAGTATGGCTTCGGACAGTCTTTCGGATCTCCAGGGATGATTTGTACATAATCATTATTGTTTAAGCCATCGAGAAGTTTGGTGTAGTACTCTATCTTAGCGCTATCGTTTCCATACCAGGCTGCAATTGCCCCATCTCTGATTTGAGCAACAGTGTAGTAGCCCCCAGAAGTGTTAATTTGGGCGTAGTCACTGAGGCCGTATGCGTTGGGACGATGACGTGTATTGAAGATAAATGCCAACAGTTGCTGGGCAAGCTGCTCTTTGTGGTAGTTGGCATCGGCATTGCTGTTGGCGTCGGTCAGGAAGTGAGAGATTTCTGATTGCCAGGTACCGGCTTTCCAAACTTCGTAGCCATCGGCACTAAATGCTGCGGCAACATATGTACCATTATAGAACTTACCATCAAACGGCTCGTCACCGGCTTCGAAGTACTTTGACGGATACTGATATGGCTTGAGTGAATTTACATAGTATTTATCTTCGTAGGTCAGCTCTGCTAAGCCATTTTTATTATGCCAGTAACCCTTGGTATCAAAATCAGCGACTATCTTGCAGTTGTTTTTGAAGTAGAGAGTTTGATCATAGCTGTACGGCATGTCGTAAGGTGTGTAGTCATTTTCTTTATAGCCTTTAACATCGACAACTTCACCACGAATAATTGGCTTTTTATAGCTATCGTAGGTGAGCTTAGATTCAACATTAAACGTATAACTGGCATAGCCATTAATATCCCAGCCATAGGCAGGGTGTTCAACTACACGGTATTTTTCAAGGTAACCATATTTGCTGTCTACAACATTGGGTACTAATACACTAAATGTGGCGCAACCATAATCATCGGCGTATTTGGTAACTGTCCGATTATAGATTGGAGAAAAGTTAGGATCCTGACTCAAGCGTTTAAATGTGTCGTAGTTTTCATATTCATTGATGTTACTTGGAATAGGAACATTTTTAGGAATATGAAGTGAGAATTTCCAACCTTTTATTGGAGATGCATATTTTGTTTCTTTGCCGTTGGCAAAAATTTTACAGACTTTGAGCTTTGCAACACCGAAATTACCAAAGGCCAAGGATAGTACTGGATCTTCATATTCACCATACTTGACGGTTTTGGCAGAACCATAATCACCGGGTACAAAACCGTAATCTGTCACTTCCCCACCAGATAAAACGTTATATTCGTATGTGTACTTATTGGGGGTACATGCAAAGGGCTTGTCAAATTCTTTAACAACATATCCATTTATATGATAGGGAGTATAAGTTCTTAAATCAGCAAAGCTTGGGAAATGAGTAAATGGGGTATTTAATGGGTAAACTCCATATTTATATGCATCCCACATATACTCGTCGACGAGCCATTTTAGATATTCTTGGCCAAGGACACTGAAGGAAGTCGGTTTTTTTTCATACTCTGCCGTCGTGAAGATTTTTCTCATGTATGGGCTCATAGGCGGTGTTACACCGTAGTCCCAGTTTTTGACATACTCTTCATAATTATCAAGCGTACAGTTGAGGTTTTTATCATGGAACTTTCTCAGTGCGACATCAAAAGACTGTGCGGGTTTTTCCAGGTTGACTTTGAAGTTATCGGTTTTTGACCAGCGGGGAACAAAACCAAAGAATCCTCTACATTGCTCTTCTTCCCCTGTTAAGTATCCAATGTCATCATATTCATATAATTTACAAGCTTCATGAACTTTGCTCTTAGGTGATACCCAAGCCTTATATACACCGCCGTTATTGGGGGTGTTGGCAAATGGAAATAGTTGAATGGTATCTCCGTCAGGTAATTCGTCTGGATATTTTCCAGTGAACTCTGAACCTAACTGATGCTGGCAATCATGGACGGTTTCGACCCACTGGCCTTTGACTTTGGTTCTGGTGGTGTAGGTGCTATGTTGAAGTTCGACACCACCTTTACCGTCAAAATAAAAGAGCCGGCACTTTAGGGGTTCTGCCATAAACGTTGATGTTTTCTGACCGCTTTTTTTGCTGCTCTCGTAACAGGTTCCGCCATTAGCGTCGGCGTACTCTTTTTTACTTGATAGCAAGCACTTACCTGAAGGATCGGTGACCTGGAAATAATAGTAGCCAGCGGGAAGCGCTGCGGCATAGGGAGACGCACTCGGCCCGGGGCCACCATCCAGGAAGACATACTTTTTACCTTCATACCTGACATTTTCATTGACGATCGAGCCATCCGGCGTTGTCGTGAAGATTGCGCCCGAGAGATGGGTCTCTTCCGTTGCCGAGACCATGGTAGCCAAAGATAAACAAATGCAAGTAATTAATGGCTTAACATGTGATGGAATAAGGATGGGTTGGTCTTCATTAACAGAACTTATATTGACTCTTTTCATTGTTAACGTCCTTTATTGTAAAACCCAATGATAAGGTTAAGGCTGATTAAGCAATGAAAATGCCAAGGTGATAGATTGGGGGTATTTAAAAGTAAGGCGTTAATAATATTTGGCAAATGCTAATCGACTGAGTTTTTATAAACTTTATTGATAGGTGTTAGACGTGCGAATAATTGACACACTGTGCGTATTTGTGACACTTGTAGGCTTAAGACAGTTTGATAATTACTTGTAGGTAATAACTGCTGGTATTAATTTGTGAACGATACAATGAGTTGTATTAATTTACGTTTAATAAATTAGTGTAATAAATTTGCTTTTGTTTAAAGTGTAAATCTTTATATGCTTTGAAGTATAAGTGATAAGTCATTCTATATAATTAAATTATCACTATTATACATTGTAATTTTTTTGAGGTGATACTTATCATAATAGCCATTCGTTGATTGTTAAAAATGTTATACAATACGGAATGTAATTCTTGTCACTAACAATCTGGTATCTTGCTGGCCTAACTGCATTTAAGGTAGGGGCGATCTAGAACAGCCTGATAGGGTAATGGTAAATTGAGGAATTCATGGATATCAGCACATTAGTGTTTTGTGGTTTGGCTCTGGCGGCGGGATGCTTTGTACAGAGTACTGTCGGCTTTGGGATGGCTATTGTTGCAGCGCCGATTGTTTATTTTTTCGAGCCCCGTTTTGTTCCTGGTACTATTACCCTTGTCGGATTGGTACTGGCGTTAATAAATATGTGGCAGTACCGTACTATGCTCTCGTTCAAAGGGCTAACTGCCGCTTTTATTGGACGTATTCCGGGCACAGTTGTTGCCGGATTTTTGCTGTTATATATCACTGCAGAGTCATTGGCATTGGTGCTTGGAATTGGAGTCTTGCTTGCTGTGGTGATTAGTTTGATGAAGGTCAGGCTCAAACCTACGCCGAAAGCCCTGTTTTGGGCTGGGTTTGCGTCGGGCGTCATGGGAACCAGTACGAGTATCGGAGGCCCGCCGATGGCATTAGTCCTGCAGCATGCTGAAGCCGGTAAGTTGCGAGCCAATCTGGCCGGATATTTTGCTTTTAGCTGCGTGCTGTCGTTGATGGCCCTATCAGCAACAGGGCATTTTAGCTGGTGGCACTTTAAATATGGCATGATGATCCTACCGGCACCTTTGCTGGCGACTTGGTTGGCATATAAGGTTCAGCACCTGATCAAGGCTGAATGGTTACGCTACGCCTTGCTTGTACTGTGCTCGGTATCTGGGGTTATCGCGATCTGGCAGGGCGTCAGCCCGCAGTTTGCTTAAAGCCCGCAAAATATGACCACGACGGGCAGATTTTTCCTCGCTTATTGAACCAGAGAATCTCAACTGATACCCTCGCGATAAGTTGTTGTGAGAAAAGACCTGTGAGCATGCCAAGCAAATCCAAAGCTCAGCTCCTCGATGAAATCGCGAAGTTACGTGCCGAACTGACTGCTGTACACCTGACTAAGGAAGAACGAACCGCAGAGCTTTATAATAGCGAACAACGTTTCGCTATGGCCATGCGCAGTGCCAACGATGGTTTATGGGACTGGGATCTACAGACCGATGAGGTCTATTACTCGCCGCGTTGGAAAAGCATGCTAGGGTATGAAGAGCATGAGTTAGATCATATGCTCAGTACTTGGGAAGCAATAGTTCATCCTGATGATAGGGTGAGAGTCTTGCAAAAGGCTCAGGATTATTTATCTGGAATAGTTACGTCATTTGAAGTTGAAATGCGTATGAGGCATAAGGATGGCCACTATCTTTTTATCCGTTCTCGGGCATTTCAGGTCAAATGTAACGCGACAGACAATCCCCACCGTTTAATTGGCACCCATGTCGATATAACACAGCGAAAAAAAGCAGAAATCTTAGATAAGCGTAATGCAAAAATTTTAGAGATGATTGCCAAGGGCAATCCTGCATCAGAGATCTATGATGAAATCGCGTTACTGTATGAGGAGCGCCATCCAGGAATACGATGTTCGATGCTGGAGCTGGAAGGCAACAAGCTACTCCACGGTGGTGCCCCAAGTCTGCCTAAAGAATATTGCGAGGCCGTACATGGCCTCGAAAATGGCCCCAATATCGGTTCGTGCGGAACATCTACGTATACGGGCAAGCGCGTGCTTGTCGAAAACATTGAAACCGATCCTAAATGGGCCAATATAAAGCATGTTGCTACTCCTCACGGTATGCGCTGTTGCTGGTCAGAGCCGATTAAAAGTTCTTCCGGTAAAGTATTAGGGGCTTTTGGTATGTACTATAACCACCCCGCATTACCCAATGATGAGGAGTCAAGTGATCTGACATCTGCAGCAAGGCTTGCTGGTATTGTTATGGAGAGAGAGCATAACCTGAAGCGGATACGGGAGTTAGCTTATAAAGATGAACTGACTCAATTATCAAGCCGTGCTCAATTCTATTTGACTCTCGAAAAGATGATAAAGTCATTCGATCTAAATAGTCTCCGATTCAGCTTACTTTATATCGACTTGGATAATTTTAAAAATGTAAACGATAGCCTTGGCCACGATGTCGGTGATCGGCTTCTTAAAGAGGTTGCACAACGTTTGCAGCAAGCCTGCCGCGAAGTTGATCTTATCGCACGTATTAGCGGTGATGAGTTCTGCATTATCGTCAATGAGGTCGTAGATAATGACTGTGCTGGGAAGGTTGCTCAGCGTTGTCTTCAGCTTATTTCAGAGCCTGTCGAGTTCGAGGGAAGGAAGCTAGTGCCCTCTTGTAGTATCGGGATTGCACACTACCCATTAGACGGAGAAACTCATCAAACTTTGTTAAAGGCTGCGGATACCGCGCTGTACGAAGCAAAGGAGCTTGGAAAGAACCGCTACGCTTTTTATAACGAAGAGCTTACGACTAAAGCAGAGTATCGATTCAAAGTCGAACAGTATCTGAGAGAGGCAATTGAAAAGCAACAGCTAAGCCTCGTTTATCAACCGCAGGTAGACATTACTTCCGGTAACATTGTCGGTGTTGAAGCATTATCGCGTTGGTACCATCCTCTACTTGGACAAGTTTCCCCTGTTGATTTTATTGCCACAGCTGAAAGTATCGGCATGCTTCCTCTTTTAACCGAATGGGTTCTGCACACTGCCTGTGAGCAGCTAGCCTGTTGGAAACATTCAGGTTTGACCTCTGTTCGTGTGGCGGTAAACATATCGCCTAGTCATTTTTTAGATAAAGACTTTGTTCCGCTGATTGCGCGGGTTCTCGAAAAAACCGGAATATTGCCCGATGATTTGGAGTTGGAAGTTACCGAGGGGGTTGTCCAGACTAATCAACAGAACCTTTTTGTTTTTGAACAGTTAAAGGAGCTCGGAGTTAAATTGGCGATTGATGATTTCGGAACTGGATATTCATCTGTCGCTTCTTTAAAGCACCTGAACATTGATGTCCTGAAAATCGATAAATACTTTATTGATGACATACTGACAGATCATAAAACCCGCCTTTTGGTGAACTCTATGATCGATATGGGTCATAACCTTGGGCATAAAATTATTGCCGAAGGCGTTGAGAAACACGAACAATTGGAACTGCTTCAGAAACTTGGATGTGAAATTGGGCAAGGGTACTTGTTTAGCAACCCCGTCAGCGCTGATGAAATGTCTCAATTGCTTAATCTGAGCACTGTTGTGTAACGAGGTGTTTATCTAAGGTTGGTGAACAGAGATATGATAAGTTGAAAGTGTTGCTCGGCTTGCGGAAATGCCCAGTAAAAAGGCCTCTTGTTGAGGCCTTTTTTGATCAGTGGATAACCGGAATATCATTGAGCAGACTGAAGTTCCGCTCTTCGAGCTCGTAGGATGGCATCGGTTTACCGAGGTAGTAACCTTGGCAGAAATCAAAGTTACAGTTTTGCAGATACTGAAGTTGGTTGATGGTTTCAACGCCTTCAGCGACAACCTTTAGATCCAGCTTTTCACAGATAGCTTGGGTGGCCTCGATGATCGCCTGGCTGCCTTTGTGCTCACCCTGAACAAAGCTCTGGTCCAGTTTTACGGTACTGATCGGCAAGTCCTGTAACTGAGACAGTGATGAGTAGCCGGTACCGAAGTCATCCAGGTAGAGTTCAAGTCCCAATGTGGCAAGATCTTCCAGGCACTGCTTGGCTTCATCGTAATCTTGCAACATCGTTGATTCTGTCAGTTCTAGAGCTAGCTGGGCAGGATCAATATTATATTGCTGGATAAGCCCTTCAATTGCGGGGGCCAGACTGGACTGCAGCTGTGCCCGTGACAAATTGACACTCATGATAAATTTCTGGTCGTATTTCTTTTGCCAGTTTGCCAACTGCTGACAAGCGGTTTTCAAAATCCAGCGTCCAAGCGGAACAATTTGACCGGTTTCCTCAGCCAGTGGAATAAACTCGGCAGGTGAAACCTGACCCAGCTCTTCGTCGTGCCAGCGGATAAGGGCTTCAAAGCCTTTGAGCTTATGAGCCTTTAAATCGACGATAGGCTGGTAGTACAGCTCAAAGGTATCGGCCTCAAGAGCCAGTGTCAGATGGTGACGAAGCGTCATTTTGCGATAAAGCGCATCTGCCATATCCGGAGAAAAATGATGGCTTCGGTTACGTCCGCGCAATTTTGCCCGATGCATGGCCATATCGGCTTGTGTGACCAGTGTTTCGATATCTTTGGCATCTTCAGGATAGTTAGCAGTACCGATACTGCAACCGATAGATAATTCACCTACTTCTTTAAGATGGAAGGGCTTATTGAGTGACGCAATGATGTGTTTGGCAAACAAGGTTGTATTTTCGATATTACGGTGTTCAACCTGAATAATGAATTCATCACCCCCAAACCGAGCCAGCAATCCTTTGAACTTGACTGACTCTTGCAAACGGATTGCAATTGCACGTAATAGTTTGTCACCAATAGCGTGGCCGTAGGTATCGTTGACTAACTTAAAGCCGTCGATATCTAAGAACAACAAGCTATAGGGTAGTTGGCTGTGCTGGTTTTCAATGATGGCATTGGTGATACCGCGCCGGTTGAGCAAACCAGTTAGGAAGTCATGCTCCGCATTGTATTTAGCTTTGTGAAGTTGTTCTTTTTCTAGGGTGATGTTAACCAAGTTGAGAAGTAGCTGCTTTTTGTCATGCAACCACTTTCCATCGATATCAAACCAATGATGATTTTTGCCTGTCCAACACAGTTTTTTGTGGCGAATAGTGCCGTTCTGGCGTGCTTCTGCTACCCAATCGTTGGCAAGGGTGATATCGCCTAGAAAATTGGCTAAGTCTTGCAATCGAAAACCAAAAGAATGGCTAAATGCATTATTGGCACTGATTAGATCACCACGCTCAGAAAATAGCAGCGCGAGGTTTGAGCAGCCGGAAAAAGCGAGTTCGCGTCGTAAGCTAGACTCTTCGGCAACGACTTCAACCAGCATAGCAACTCTGCCATCAGCGAGAGGAATTCCGGAGAAATGGCATAGCGCCTTTTTCAAAATGTCGTTTGGCGTGAAATACCACCATGTTTTAATGGCTTCGCCATTATTAAAGCGTTGCTGGTAACCTTCTAGAATCGCATTAACTGCTGCTGACATGTCTGCCCCGAGATCTCTGGAGAGCAGTTCATCGGCTGTGGAGGCTTCCCATAACGGCAATGATGCTTTGTTGGCCCAAATAATTTTTTTGTGGTGAATATCAAATACCCAAACAGGGGATTGAAGGCGCTCAAAAAGCGCAAAGGGATGGTTCATTGCCAATTCTTGGAGAATTATAGTGATTGTTATTAGTAGGTTAGCTTAAAAACAATTGTATAAATATGGATGTTCTGTAAAAGCGTGAGACTAATTCACTAACCATGAAAAATGAGATGTATATTATTGAAAAAATGGAGAAAAAATGATAGCCATCACCTTTTCTCCGGTATAGTCAGGGGTTATTAATTCAGTGATAGTTTCACTTGGAGACCTATGAACTGCCGGTCATAATCGGCGCCTGCATCGAGCGCAAAATTAGCAGCGTCTGTGTTGCCAAACCATGGGGTATAGGTAAAGCTGACCTCGGTGTCGCCTTGCCACCAGTTTGTCATCCAATAATGAATATGACCTACAGGGTTTAGGAAGAATAAGCTAACATCACCGAGTGTTTCAGAGCCCATGACCTCACCACCATTTGAGGTAATACCGGCTTCGGTTTGGAACATCCACTCACCGACCGCAGCTCCAAATAATGGTGTCACGATGATGTCTTGAATTGAGGGAACCTCAGCAAAGGCTTCTACGCCATACTCCCAGAAAAATGTCGACATCGTGGCTGAGTACAAGAACGACTCCCACTCGTTGAAACCTGAATGGCGGGCTGCGGTATAATATACCCCGCCAAAATACGGATGCATAATGTAGTTTAGGTAGTGAGCATCCTGATCCCATACCGGTCCTGCACTTACGTTATCCCACCATTTTTTTCCAAGGTTGCTGAGATCGCGATCTTCGTCATCCCAGTTTGTCACGCTTTCGGGCAGAAAAGTCATTAAACCAACGGTTGCCAGACTCAACCCGAAAATGGTGTAGGACTGCCCTAACAGGTAATCCCAGTTTTTTTCAGATTGGACAGATAAATGCATTGGCAGCGTATTTACTGATTGAGTTTCAGATAGGCTGGAGTCTGTTGATGAGACCTCGTTTGTAGCCGAATAGCGTGCCGGTTCAGCGTAGTAGTTTAAAAAGGTGCTTTGGCTATAGCTACTGTAGGTTGTAGGGGCATCGTTCCAGGCTAAAGCTGGAGCACTCAATGAGCAACCCAGAACAAGTGATGAAAAAAGTGTAGTGCGCAATGTACGCTCCGAAAATGTAGATCAGGACAGGAATAGAGGAAAGGCAAGAGTATCCCTGAAATCATAAAAAAATCCTAGTCTATATTTACAGTGATTTTGTTGAAAATTATGTGAACTGTCATGATTTAGCAGGATTTTGCTTGTAAATGTGTCGTTTTTATACTTTTAAAGAATAAAGGCTTGCATATGCAAGCCTTTTGGTACTTTGGCGGGTATTGTAACCGGTTAACCAACGGCTGGGATAACACCTGCCATTTGTAAGAACTGAGCAGAAATGATCATGATACCGATGCCGGTAACGAGAACCAGTGCCGGCGTTCCTCCACTAACCTGGTAGCTCGTACAGTGGTCTGGGCGTTGTTTGCGCTGGGCTTTAACCATTGCGACAGGTAGGAAGATAGCAAGGATCACCAGTGCGATTGCCGCGTAGCCTAATGCCATAATGAAGCCTTGTGGGTAGAACAGGGCAAAACATAGCGGTGGAAGAAACGTCACCAGTGCGGTTTGAATGCGTCCTTTCGTTTGGCTACCACGATTGAGGGTGTCCGACAAAAAGTCAAACAGCCCTAGGCTTACACCGAGAAATGATGTCATTAATGCCAAATCAGCAAAGATTGAAACCGACTGACTTACCATCGGGTTGTGCAGCATATTGCTCAAGGTGGCAATAAAAGCTCCAAGCGTCGTGCTGGCCATCAGATCAGGCTGGCTGAGTACCCCCTGGCTGGCAACCTGCCATAGTACGTAGATCATCAAGGGAACCGCTGAGCCGATCACCATAATTTTCCGTAGTGCTTTTATATCCAAACCTACGTAGCGAACAATAGAAGGAATACTACCGTGGAAGCCAAACGAGGTGAAAACCACTGGCAAGGCTGAAAGTAGCAGACCTTTTTGCACCGGCATGTCGACAAGATGCCCACCTTGAACATGGGGAACAAGTAGGCCCAGCATGATAGCAAGTGCCACTACCTTTAGTGCAAAAAGCACCCGGTTGACTATATCAACAGAATGGGTCCCGACAGAGACCACAGATGCAATCATGAGTGTGAAGATGATAGTACCGGTCTGCGGGTTGACATCCAGGCCTATCCAATTGTTGAGTTTGTCATTTAGCTGAGCGCCACCTCCGGCGATGTAGGCCGAACAAAGTGAGTAAAAAAGAAACATCATTGCGAAACTGGCAATGATCTGTCCTTTTCTTCCCAGCAATTGATGAGCAAGGGTATGCAATGTCGCATTTTGATCGGCATGCTGGTGGACTTCCAGCATGAGCAGTGCGGTATATATCATTAGCGCCCAGATACCAAACATGGTGACTGTTGCAGTGGCAAAGCCTAAACCAGCCGAAGCCAGAGGTAGTGCTAGCATACCGGCCCCGATTGTTGTACCGGCAATAATCAAGGTGCTGCCGAATGTTTTATTCATGGACATTGAGTTGAAGCTCCCAGCTTTAAGTTTTTGATCTATGAGGGAGAAGGAGGCTGTATCAAAGGACGCCTACCTGCGGTCTGATCTCCCGGAAAAAGGAAACAGCCACAATGGAGAAATCGAGATGAATGGTGATTACCGGGTGGTAACTTTTCTTTACACCTGATCGTGCCACTGTGGCTATCGATAGTAGGTGTGGCTGTAGCGAATTTTCATGCATTCTCCCTTTGTTGGTAGTAAAACAGCCTGCAAATTTGTCAACAGATGTTGATTGCGACTGTTTGCTACCTTAAAGGCAGTTAACTCAACTGTCAACTATTGTGATCTTTAGTGTAAACTTATCTTTACTATCTTGTTTGATTAATGCCGTCTCAGTTGGTAACTGTTACTTGACTCGTCGTGACTACTAACGATAACGGGCCATTATTGTGTAATTGCTGGAGTGAATTGGTGTAAGGTGTAAAGAACGCTATTCATCACAGCAAGGAAGAGAGGGAAGCATGTTGCAAGTAGTAATGATCAGTACCGGAGAAGAAGTACTGCATGGGGATATGTACGTTTCCCCAATTACACCTCTTATCAATTTATATTAAGCCCCCCCCGTCCTGCCTGGACTTTATGCCCAAAAGAAACTCTCAATACGTCATCAGAAAAATTGACAACTATCAATAAATTATCAATACTGTATTTACAACCAGTGTCCATATTGTTGCATTGGAGGCAAAGTGATAAACACCAGGCTATTAAGACATTACCCGTTAGAGTATTTAGAGCCAGCGTTGTACGACTTATTGCTTCTAGCTAAGACTTCTTCCGAAGAAACTAGGGCCCCAAAAAATGCCGCTCCGTTAAATGCATTTCTGCATATCACTTCAACAAAATTTAAGTTCATCAACACAAATAGTGCAAAATTCACTGAGCATGTACTGACTGGCTTTGTTGGCTTTATTTATACAGAACTAGACACCACAATTTTGGGCAAATACGCCTTGGCAAACGCAGTGAAGCGTCTTCCTTGTTGTAATCTGCCGTTCAAATTCTCAAGCATAAAACTGACGGATGATGCAAAGCTGGCGGTTGAGTACTATAAGAAGAACTTTAGTGTTGACGAACAGGTAAGGCAATTTTATCAAGGATGGTTTGTAGAGGCTAAAGACGGTAAAACGACGTTCCTCGACCTAACTTCGATATATCTAATTTATGATGAAGTGCTTATTTCGCAAATCCATGAGTCAACGAAACGCTTTGCCATAAAAGAAGCTTGTAACACTCTCAAAACACGCCTGGCTGACTTCAACTGCATCATTCAAAAGCTTCCTATTGTTGCCCGTGATAGTCATGCTTTCCATGATGTGATGTCATCTAAGAACATCAACAAGACGATGAGTTGTATTTATTCACTTTGCTTGAATGATGCAGTGCAAGACGAGCGATGCCTGAAAACATTTCACCTTAAATGGCAAGGCGCGATCAGTATTTTCAAAGAGGTGTTTGTTAAGAAAGACATTGTCGGGGAGCCTCGTGTTGAATTGCTGGCACCTGAATTCAAAACCTCGGGGAAGCAGGTGACATCTAAAACAAAAGAGCAGAAAGATAAGGACGGTAACGCGTTTAACAATAAACTGATCACCCCTATTCCGCTCTCCTATAGTGATACAGCAGCAAAAGAGCTTATCTTTGAGTCAATAAAAGCCGATATCAATCACGTCAAACTTCACTGCCGTAATATTTGGAATGAGTCGATTGAAAACCTAAATAATTTCAAGGCGCTTGCTGAGAGGGGGCAAGTGAGACCAGAACTACTTGGGCCGGCTAATAAAATCCCTGTAGATATGAGCCAAGATGAAAATATCTGTGCCAGTTTCAGGCACTACGGTTTCAGATACAAGGGTTCGAACTACCCTGATTGGATAACAGGGAAGAATAAAGACAAAAATTTATTAACCCTATTGGCAATGCCAACGGCTACCACCATGAGTGCGTTTTGTTACTTGCTTATCGAGATGCATCCACAAATCACCCCGTCTTGGCTTGAAGATTGGGATTTGTACAATAACAAAGGTGACCGCCATGGCTATCGGGAAGTAAGTGGTGTTTGGATTGCGCTTAGTAAAAAGGAGCGTAAAGGGAAGGAGTTGGCACAGCAGGAAGTGGTGCTTAATGCCGAATCGAAGAAGCTTATAGAAGAATACCTTGAGCTGACAGAACAGCTGCGAACTCAGCTTCAGCAAGAATCGAATGACAGTTTTCGAAAAATGCTGATATCGGCTGATAGTATTGGCAGCAAGGCTCGAACATACAGCTCAAATAAGCCCAACACTACAGCACTAAGTCGGAAGCTGGCCGAACCTTCAGAGCATAAAACGGATACACACGCTATCAGCATTTCCAAACACGTGACACACGCCCGAATGCGCTCAGCTGTGGGAGTTCGTGTTTACCTGGAAACTGGGAGTGTCCACGCCATGTCAGAAGCCTTGGGACATGAAAAATATATCCCAGTATTGATTAATCACTATTTGCCGAAACCGCTTTGGGACTACTTCACCAACCGCTGGATTCGTCAGTTCCAAAACGCGATTGTGTATGAAGCCATGAAGGACTCACGCTACCTACATAAGGCAATTGACATTCATCCTGATGAGCTGAACAGCTTTTTGGAAAACCATGGCCTAGGTGAACTGCCTGAGCATATTCGGACGGGTAAGAAGAAGGCAATGGATATTGCTAATGACAATGTCTGTCAGTTTGAAGGTGCTGTTTTTCTAGTGTCTACCTCCCTGTTACAGATCTTCATGGCACTCGTTACCACCGTTGATAATGCATCGGATGATACGGAGATTACTCAGTTTGCTAAGAACTGGTATGAAGCAGCCAAATTTGTCCTGTCACACATTTCCGTGGCACTTGAAAACCGCAAAGGTAACAGCCCTGGTAATGCTGAAATGATCAGTAATGACATCGCGGATATGTACCGTGTTGCGACAAATAAACCATTAAATCCTGAACTTATCGAGGAGGCAATCCTATGGCAGTCAGCTTAATTGTTGATAACACGAAGTTGAAAGCACAGATTCTTTCTGGTGAAAAACACATGGAAAATTTCACTAAAGAGGAGTCTGTTGGGTTTGTTCAGTTAGTTGCAAATATGCCACTAAACGAGCAATTGGCCTTTACATCCAAGGCGGCAAGCGCAGTGCAGTCAGTTTTCGCTTACGATGAGTTCCATCCGGATTGGCTTGTTGATGGAACTGAATTTGAGCATGACTTCTGGAAAATTAAAGTGGGCGGAAAATCACTTACTATTGATTTTAATGTGCCGTTAAATGATAAAAAATCATTAGTATCAATTAAGCACAGGCCGCTACTAAACACATTTAAGCACTGGCTTGTGCAGGCGGGAAATCCATTATTAAACGGTGGTAGATTGTTAAAACCAAATACCACCTATAGGCAGATTAGCCATCGATTAAGGCTAATTGATGCAATATTACTCCGAGCTGCTGATATTAATCTCGCCGAGCGACATATGCTGGCTGTAGATAGGGATTTTGTTCAAGACCTGCTCGTTCAGTACGCTGAAGGAGGGACACATCGACTCTATCGTTACCACAAAAAAGTTCGCGAATATCTCCTAGAAAAAATCGAAACAATGTCTGATGCTGACGCCACTGCCTTTGCTGAGCAGTTCCCATACATAACGCGGACAATTCTTGAGGATGAAAATGCGGTCTTTTTAACAGAAGATCAAATAGTTAAAGCTTGTTGTTTTTTGCATGAAGAGGGTGCCTACAAGCTAAAAAGGTGGTCAACACCAACACCTAATTCTAAATATTTCGTAAATATCTTTTACAAACAGCAAACCCTCTATGGAGAATCAATAAAATTACCGAAGATTGATGTTTTAGCGATATCTCCTGACAAAGATTTGACAGAATGCTGTCCGGTTCCCGTAGCAGATTATGGAAATGGTGGTATCAGTGAAAGGTCTTTGGGCCCACTTATTACTGATTTTAGGGGGTTAGTGGCCATCGAGACTGACGGTACGAGCCTTTGCTCTGATAAGACTTTCGATAAAATCAAAGTACAAACTATTAATGAATTGGTTATTGTGCGCAGCACAGGCCGCTTCACAACGCTACCCGCTGATGTTGTGTTTGCATCTATGCGCAATGCTTTTGAATTCTGTATTGAGTACGCTGATACCATTCTTGACTCCATGTATCAGGTCTTGAAGAGCGCACCAAAGGAAAAACGAGCAAAAGTACCAGGGACAACCAGGAATCAATTAGCCGACTACAAGGCCAAAGGTTTCTTGGCGTATGTTTCTCCCAAGTTAATCGAATTGGGCGTCTGCCAATGGTGTGTAGACACAAGTGACCCCAAGCGATTTGAATTGCGCAGAAAAAAATGTGGCTTTGTAGATTTGTTCCATGTGCTTACGGGTTCTATTCAGCTAATTACTGGCGCAACAATGGCGAGACGTGTTGGAGAATTGATAGATTTACATCCTACCGATTGCCTTTTGCCTGCAGGGATAGATCCTAATTTAGAATCGTCTGCAAAGGTGGAGTTTGAGCTGATTTTTGAAAATAGGAAGTCTGGGGTTGGTGGTGACAAAGCCCTGCGTGAAACGCTTTCAAGACCAATTCTTCGTAGCGTGGCGGGCCTGCTATACAAGCTTGAAGCGTTTAATGAAAAACTGATTGAAGACAAGCTAATCACTCAGAATAAAGCGACGCTGTTTCCTTCTGTCGTGAAAAAGGCCGCAGAGCCAACAGCCATTACGATGGAAAGTTATAATATTAACCTTGATGCTTTTTGTGATTATTTTGAATCGCCTACAGTGCAGTATGACGAAGACGATGTACGTCGCTACTATATTCGACAACATCAGCTGCGGCGCTTTTTCGCCATGGTGTTCTTCTGGAGGAATGGCACCAATAGTTTGGATACCCTCCGTCACTTCCTCGGCCATACGGATTCAGAGCACCTGTACCACTACGTGACGGAAGGCCTCCAGGGCGAGGTTCTAGCTGGTATTAAAGCTCGGTGTATTCGCGAAGGGATGTCTAAGCATGGCATCGAAAATATCGATAAGTTAGCCCCCATATTGAAAGAGCGGTACGGTGTGGATTACCTGAAGCTTAAAGGCTATCGCGAGGTTTTGTCTGACTATGAAGACTGTGATGAAGATGATGCTCATCTTTCCCCTCCACTAGAGCTGATTCGGGAACAGTTTGAAAAGGATTCAATTGATTTTGAAAAGGATATTACCAAGTTGCTGCTAGATGGAACCATCGATTTAGAGCCTGAATTTTTTACAATCAAAGACGAAGCCGGCAATGTCATTACCGACTACAAGATGATCTTACGTGTTAAAGAGGAATTCTGATGAAAGAAATGACCCAAAAAGAAATAAACCAGCAATCGGTACTGGCTGCAGATGAGTTTCTGCGTGAGATTATTCAAAAACCTGCCGACTTTGTTGCAGATAAGTCACTGCGTGATGTTTTAAAGAGCCAGGGAGCCTTTGCAAACTATGAAGACACTAGCAGGTACATTGTGCCTTGCGCGAAGAACACACAAGAATCAAATGCTAATCTGGTGCTGGAAGATGGCTACGCTGGACTCGATCAACGAAGAATAAATGCATTAAAGGAATTAAATGCAACAATAGGCAAAAAAGAAAGGCCTAATCCAGAAACAAAAGCGGGCTTAAAGCTGCAAGTGGAAGAATTAAAGCAAGAGGTTGAAATGCTAACGATCCACAACGCCATGATGACAGGCCTATTAACTGACATCAAGGAAACTGCAAGTAACTATGCTGAGAGATCTGGAAGTCGGCAATTGCAGGCTGATTGGGTAGAGCAACGCAAAAAAATCAGCGCGAAGGTCAGCTTTATCAACAACAAACACCTTTTAAAGGCGATGTCTAATAATGTCACCCTTATCAACAACAAAGAACTTTAAAGGTGTTGTCTGATGGCCCAGCTCTATAATTGTATTCAGTCTGAGTTTGAAATGTGGACAGCCTATTCGCCGGAGCGAAAAAATAATCTCCATACAAAAAAGGCGAAAAAGTTACCTTTCATCAAATATCCTGATGGTGTTCCTTGCACAGAAGCCAATGTTTATATGTTGGGGTTATGGAGCCGCTCATTGTCACAAAGGACGGAAGACGGTGGAACGCCGAAAACCTACGCTTCACATATATCGCACCTGATCCGTTACTGTTATAGCAGGGGATGGGCGTTTACTGCGTTAAATGATGATCGATTTGGAGATTTTATTCACTTTATTCACCATGAAACCAACAAGTTTGGCAAGCGAGTGAGGGGGATTAATCAAGTCAGAATGATTGGACAAACCTGTATTGACTTTCTAAGGACTGTCGCTGATTTTCATGGTGACGAAACCTTGATTGGTGATCAGGATTTTCATGCCATTAAGGTTGAAAAGAAGGAAGTCAAAACATTTGTTGAGGGGATGAAAGAGCCTAGGATAACGTTTCAATATACCCACGGCTCAATTCCAAAGGGTGACTCAGCGAATAAGCGGTTGCCTATTGCGGACTCTGCTGCTGCCGCCATCAAGAAGCAGATTGACGAACATAAAAATCCTTACGTCAAATCACGTGACACTATGATATATCAGTCATTAGAGCAGACTGGTGCAAGACGTACCGAGGTCATGCTACTGCATGTTGACGATGTCAGGGAAGCACTCAGAAAGGCCAAGAGCGGAAAAAGTGATACAGTTAATTTGCAGTTTACCACGCTTAAACGGAAGGAAGAGCATACGCGCCAAGTCCCTGTGCCAGTGACTTTTTTGCATAACTTGAAAGAGTATATTACTAAAGTCCGACGTAAAATTATTAAGGGGACAATCGGTAAAGAAAATGATCATGGGTTTGTGTTTATCGATATTAGAAGGGGAACACCTCTTAAACCAGACACCATCAGCACATACTTTAACAAGTACAAGCATGCCGCAGGTATCACTGATGAGTGCTTTGCACACTTGATACGACATGCTTATCTGACTGAGCGATTGAAGCAAATCATCTTAGAGCACAAGTTTAAGAATAAGGATGAGTTCAACAGAGCATTGTTAAATACCGAGCAGTTTAAAATGCAATTGCAACAATGGTCTGGTCATACACGGCCATACTCTTTAAACACATACATAAACCTTGCCTTCTCAGATTTGGCAGGGGTGAGACAGACATACAATGCGGTATCGTTGAAATCAGCAGTTGGTTTGGTTAAAGATGAGCTTGAGACCATGAAGGCTGACTTGAAGAATTCCAGGGTTACCGCGACCGAAATTATCGAAAAAATGCGCTCACTCATCGATGCCTTTGAAATGGACATTAACCTCGCCATCAAGATTGATAAAGAAAACAATGCGAATGAAGAAAGCGAGGAGGAGCAAGTAGCCCATGCTTAGATTCTCTGCGATGACACTTGATAGATGCTCTTCTCAACGGAAAGATAGTGCCTGGGTTAAAGAGCAAAAGCTAAATGCTGGTTTTCTTGTCCTTTGTGATGACAAGAACCTAGTATGTGGAGACTCATACCGGCCGATTATCTTCAGCTATGAACAAATCGTTTCTTCTGCGTTAGAAGACTCGGAAATGGTCTTTCTTGGCGTGCAATCCAGCCAGCCTATGTTCGCCATCGATATTACGGGCATGGAGCTAGATAGCCATCTATTGAACCAAGGCAAGTGGAATGAGCTTAGGCAGATAGCCTCGCACTTAGATAACGACACAGCCTCTTTTCTGATGTTGAGCCGGGGATTATGTCACTGGCATAAGAATAATCGTTTTTGTGGCCGCTGTGGGCAACATACACGCTCCATAGAAGGTGGACACTCGCTTGTGTGTTCAAATGAAAAATGCGGGCACCAAACTTTCCCTCGTACCGATGCTGCGGTCATTATGACGGTAACAAAGCAATTTGAAGACGGGCTAGAGCGAATATTACTTGGACGACAGAAAAGCTGGGTAAAGGGTGTTTATTCCTGCCTAGCTGGTTATGTTGACCAAGGTGAAACGCTTGAACAAACAGTCAGGCGTGAAGTGTTTGAAGAATCCGGAATAATAGTCGGTGATGTTAAGTATATTGCTTCACAGCCCTGGTTATTTCCATCTAGCTTGATGGTCGGGTTTATCGCTAACGCTGAGACTGACCAAATCAGTATTGATGAAGATGAAATAGAGTCAGCAAAATGGTTCTCTCGTGATGAACTAGCACGGTTCGCTGAATATAATGATGATGTTGATGGCTACAAGTTACCACGTAAAGATTCGATTTCCAGTTTTTTGATGGAGCAATGGCTCAATCAAACATAAGTTTTAAATGAACTGGCCGGCTCTATGTGGAATAGATGAGGCTCAATCTGTTAGTTTGGGAATCAGAGCGTGAGCTAAGCTGACAGGTGCCATCGTAACTCTATCAAGCTTTTGCCCCATAGCAATTTAACGTAATTACTCAGTGGCAGAGCGTGCCACTGAAATCACAGTACATTTCCTCATGACAGGTGGCTAAGGGACGGTGCTTAAAAACTCCCAGTTTCTTTCAAAATCAGCGAATCTAACCAGAGACTTTCTGATGCATGATTATGCTTCCTCGGTAAATCAGAACACAGAAAATGTATCATTGATGAACGACAGCTATTCAAGTGCTATGTCATATTGGCACAATTTGAATAAGCGATGTCGTCTTTTGATGTCTCATGGCGTAAATCGATTACCTATACTACCGTCATCAGCTAACGCAACTGGACAATAAAGCAGTTTTCCAAAGGGGTAATCATTATGTCAAACACAGCATTAATCACAGGCGCTTCTAGTGGTATCGGTCTTGAGCTAGCAAAAATTCACGCTCGTAAAAATGGCGATCTGGTTCTGGTCGCACGCTCTGAAGCGAAACTTATCGCACTGAAAAATGAGCTTGAAGAAGAGTACGGTGTAAAAGTTGATGTGATAACCTCAGATTTATCACAATCCGATGCAGCACAATCATTGTTTGAACAGACTGAAGCACTTGGCCTTCAGATCGACACGCTAATCAACAATGCGGGTTTTGGTGGCCACGGTAAATTCCACGAACGTTCTCTTGCTGATGAGCAATCAATGATGCAAGTAAATATGGTGACACTGACTAACCTGACTCACCTATACCTAAAAGGCATGGTTGAGCGTAACAAGGGGAGGATCCTGAACGTATCTTCAACGGCATCATTTATGCCAGGCCCTTTACAGGCGGTATACTACGCAACCAAGTCTTACGTTACCTCATTTAGCCAAGCAGTTGCTGAAGAAGTAAAAGATAACAACGTGACAGTTACAGCGCTTTGCCCTGGCACGGTTGCTACTGGTTTTGTTGCAGCGGGTAACTTGGAAGGCGTTGACGCGTGGAAGAATGCAAAATCACCTCAGTCTGTAGCAGAGTGCGGCTATAAAGCTATGGAAACTGGAGAGTTGGTAGTATTCAACGAATCATCCCTGAAGTTTATGTTTAACTGGATTTTCCCTCTATTGCCACGTAAATCAGTGCTTAAAATGTCACGCCAGGTTATGGAAAAGAAATAGCTTAAGTGTAAGTATTGATATGAAAAGAGCAGATAAATTTGTCATTCCACCAAATTGGAAGGTTCTATTCAAAGACCTTGGTATCAACCTGCAAGTAGTGCTCGGTTACGCTGAGTTGCCATTGGGCTTATTTGAACAGAAAAAGGTACAACTGTCGCCATCTCAATACTTTCAACTGTGGCAAGGCATAGATAAGGCTGCTCAGGTACAAGGTATCGAGCTGGCCTTGAAGCTAGCAGAAGTGATGAGTTTTGAGTCCTTTGATGTACCGATCTTTGCTGCTATTTGCAGCCCTAACCTGAATTCAGCAATTAAAAGATTACAGGAGTATAAGCCTTTAATCGGCCCTATGGAGCTTAGGTTAGATCAAACTGATGCAACGACTGAGATTGAAATTAGCTGTTACGGGTTTACCAGTGCGCTACCAAGCTCATTAAGCCTGACTGAATTGGTGTTTTTTACTCAGCTTACTCGTTTAGCGACACGTCAAAGCATTAATCCAATTAAGGTGGTTTTGCCCGAGCTACCACGGAATTTGAGTGCTTATATCGATTATTTTGGTTGTGAAATTGCACAAGGTTCTGCGACGAAGGTTGTGTTCTCAAGTAAAGATGCGCGAGTACCATTTCTGACTAACAACCAAAGCATGTTGAGCATATTTGACAGTGAACTACGCAAGAAGCTTGAAGCAATGGAAAGCAACCATACTACATCGAGAACAGTTTATACTCATCTAATGGACTTACTTCCGCAGGGAGAAAGCTCCATTGAGGTAGTGGCATCACAAATGGCAATGAGTAAGAGAACTCTGCAACGTAAGCTATCAGCGGAAGGTAACAGCTATCAGTCGATTCTTCATAAAGTTAGAGAAGAGCTGGCTCATTACTATTTGAAAGAAACAGATCTACCTATTACTGAAGTATCGTTTTTGTTGGGCTTTCAAGAGACTAACTCGTTTATTCGTGCATACAGCTCTTGGACTGGTGTTTCACCAGGGCATGTTAGATGTTGATGTATGAGCTATTTTCATAGCTTAAATTATGAGAATAAATCGTTTTGAGGCATAAGAGCTTCAGGTGGGAGCGGGATACTGCATACTTTCTAGTAAATCCTGCATAAAGTAAATCTGATCAAGATTGAAAGCTAATTTGTCCATTCCCGTGCAACTTGGCCACCGCTAGAAAGCTGTGGTCGTTGTGTTTTGAGATACCAAAAGTTATTCGAAGGGTAGATTCCGTATGAGGTGGCCAAGGCGCTTTTGTCCAGAATCGTTAACAGTTGGCACTTTCTAGCTCGAAAGTGTCCCCAAAACGTGTTGGCGGCTGTTTACGCACCGCTT
The DNA here is from genome assembly GCF_026191635.1 of Photobacterium obscurum. Classification (GTDB taxonomy): domain Bacteria; phylum Pseudomonadota; class Gammaproteobacteria; order Enterobacterales; family Vibrionaceae; genus Photobacterium; species Photobacterium obscurum. The sequence goes on along the minus strand of NZ_JAKRRW010000001.1, from coordinate 215,627 downwards.
CACTAAATCATCATTTGATTGATTTTTTATGCCTGTAACGTCTCTACAGGCTCGAGAAGAATCAGCTCATTATTTAGTATTCAATGGCCTTAAAGTAGAAGCCGAACTCTTTCTTATGTAATGAAACCTTCAGTAACTCAGGCTTTTGCTTTTTGGTTTTAAGGATACTCTTGACCTTTTCAATTAATGCTGGGTTTTGGTCTGAAACAAAGACTCTGTTAATACTTTCTTCACTATGCCTGTTAACTCCGTGAAGCTGACTGATAACCCTGACTTCATTTTCATAATCCCAAGCTTTGTGCTTGGTACAGTAAGCTCTGAGTATTTCTCTCGAAGTGTTTCCGGTTTTATAAACTATGTCATCAAGGATTGTTTTTGTTTCTATTGTTGGGAGAGTTCCTTCAACATAATCAACCGTCCTAGCAGATACCGCAATGTCGTTTAATACATTGATACTTCTTACTAGTTCGTGATAGTCATACTCAACACACATCCCTCTAAAGCCATTAGCATAATGGCCCCACATCATCATTAAACTAAGAGGCTCTGGTATAGGATTTTTGTTTAATGGCTGACTCGCTCGAGATAATGAGAGTACATGGCGTTGCTCATGGTGGAACCTTAAAAAATCCTCAAAGTGCCTCTTCGTATTCTTTTCTATATGCTCATTGAATCTATCTATACCAACTCTTTTTAGGAATGATTCAACTTCCTTACGAGACTTCTTTAGATCTTTATTTTCTTCGTCAAAAACATAAGTAAGGGCAAGTTTTCTGTCAATTAGTGATACATCGCTTTGTTTTAGGCTCACACGCCCTTCATAGGGATCATTTAAGTCTTTAACACTAGAAAACCACACAGTGTTTTCTCGTAAGCCTTTGAGATGGTAGCACTCACCACTCATGAACTTATATGCCGGGTCTATTGCCATAATCTTCTTTTATATCAGCCTAGTCGTTGCAATATGATATCAACCGCATCGACAATTGAAGTTGATATCATCACAAAATTAAGAAGTTAACTGGATTCAATTACTTTGATGTAGTTGCTACTACATCAAAACCTTGAGTGTTATGTGCGAATAAGCTGCAGTCAGAGTTCCTTTCCATACTTGAACTAATTCATTAATAGCTAAATTAGCAAAATCACTGACTCACTTTTGTCCAATTCCGTGTTTGTGACAGCTAGAAGTTGCTTCCCATAACTGTCCGATTGCATCACATCTTATATCGTAGAGTGCTAGACCGGGTATGGAGTCAGTACAGTCTATGCAACCTGCCAGGAGCCGTCTAAGTCAGCCTTGGGCAGGTTGTGTCAATGAATGACTAGTCGTGCATCATGTTCAGCCAGTAACCCTCTACAGCCTGATGAAAGAATGCATCGATAGGCGCCACATCACCCGCACAGAACGCCCCGGAAAGTGCCCGGAACATCCCTTCGTCAATTCGCACTTTATTACCCTGGAAACACGCGTAATAGCATACAGCCCCATCTAATTGAGTGATCTGGGCGACAAGAACGTGGTCTTCAGAAGTAAAATTCCCCTCCAGCGTCCTAAGACAAAACATCCCACTCCCGACCCACACATTGCATTCCTGAGTTTTGTGTTCAAAGTAAGGTCGTGCGCTAAGTACCTGCATAATTTCATCTCTCCCTTCTTGTGAATGCTCAGGAGATATCAACTGCTTGATAAATCCTGTGATGCAAGATAACCTTTAAAATACTGTATATCCATACATACAAATGCGCAACTGATAGAGTAAAATTCTTACCGGAGTTAATTTGATGGCAGCTTTCCCAAGCCCTGCAGCTGGCCATGAAGAAAAATACATTGGCGACAGCCTACATGAGCACATCATTCGCAAGCCGTCAGCAACACTTATCTGGATGTTCGATTACGACTTTGTACGAATGAACCTGAGAAGGGGTGACATTGCCGCCTTTGAAGTTGACCGAAGGCCGCATAACGAGTGCTTAGCTCTTGTTGAGCATCACGGTGACACCTTCCCAGTTCAACTCTATTGGCGCCATGATAAATGGTTTGCCGTTACTGATGAAAAACAGGGACGCGTCACAGAAGACATGACGTTAGTTGGGGTCGCACGCTGTTTTATCAAAGACCTGCTAGTAGAATAATAAAGGGACGGGCTGATGAAGGTGACGCATATGAATCATTTGAATGCTTTGAGGCGTAAGCTTCAGAAAAAGAAAAGCAAATTCATCGCAGAGCACGAATTCAAAGGCGCTGATGTGCTCCAGCTCTCACGAGAAGAGCTAGATAATGCAGTTGAGCTCAACAAAATTATCTCAGTCATGCTCCATGGGAAGCTGCAATTCCCTGCCTTCCAGTTTGATTCGGATGGCCATGTTTACTCGGCCCTTCAAGACTACTTACCTCGGCTGCTAGAGGCTCGCAGTAACTGGGATATCTGTTTCTGGCTATTCACCGTGCAATCAATCACGCTCAAGCGAGCGATACCAAACGCAGCAATGCTCAGAGGAATATCAATCGAAGAAATGGTTGAGCTTGGTAAGCAAGCAGCAGAGCAGACAGAGCGCTATGCCGGCAAACCGATTGATGCAGCAACAAGCGGAAATTCAGAGGTATTCGCAGCATGCGTTGAGCATCTGCTGAATCCGGATTATCGAGTAATACCGCACAACTAGCACTAAAAACTAAATGCTCAGAGCACTAAAAGCAAAGTTTGAAAAACATTGAGCGCTAAATTTGCAACACACTAAAAACTAAGTATGTATCGCATTGTCCATCGGTGGACAATGGCGAACAATGAAGGACGATTGTATGCCAGAGCTCTCACCAACATTATGTAATCAGCAAAAGCTGTTGAACGCTATCTATAACGTGCAAGAAGAGCCGTCGATTGAGAGCTGGCAGGCGCTGCAGTCCGCGGCTAACCTGGTTAATCAGTTTGCAGTAGAAGAGCTGACAGAGCTGAAATCTGACCTGGCAGAACTGACTTCTTCAGCGATGAATCTGTCGTTGCCCATTGATGACGAGGATGGTGAAGAATTGGTGACGCACAGGCTGTGTGAACTGAACCATGAAATTGAGGCCAGGGCCCAATCCTTTATTGAGCTCAACGCAATCAGATTAGATGCCCAATACGAGTTGAACAGGGCCCGCCAGGCGCTTGCACCACAACATTCTTAGTCTAGTGTTATGTCAAAAATCGCCTCTTAGTCCACTGTTATGTCGAAAAACGGCTCTTAGTCTAGTGTTATGTCGGGATTAAGAGTCGGGGATTTTACTATGTTTACATGCTAAGTGCTGAAAGCATCCTTGCTTTCAAAGTAATAGCGGCATTACTGTTCGGCGTTTTTTGCTATGTCTAACTTTCCTTGCTAGCAAATCCACGTGGCTAATAGATTGAAATGTAAGAGCTAATTTTCAGTTTCCACACTTTTTACATCGAAAGTTTTGGCAATCTCAACACTTTTTACATCGAAAGTTTTGGCAATCTCAACACTTTTTACATCGAAAGTTTTGGCAATCGCAACACTTATCACAGTGAAAGTGCATAGGTTATTAGTCATTTTCATGCTGCGAGGTTACATGCACTAGCATGTAGGAGGCATTTTACATGCTAATGCATGTACCGTTGTCCACCGATGGACAACGATAGACAATGGAACGGTAAAGATTTGATTTTTATTTGGGTTTTTATATCGACAGCAACTCTAGCAACAACGCGGTTGCACGCAATGAGCTAGTTTATGTTTATGTCGCCACGGCGCACTAGCATGCAAAAACGCGAGTAATCGTGACTATAGACATAAACGGGATGCGGCACTGTAGAGCCGCGCATGTATGCATCAAACGCTTTAAAGGTGTGTGCAGGGAGCATAGACGGGTCAACTACTTTAAAAGGGACATTCTCAAGCTCGAAGTCTTCAAGTTCGGGCAACAACAAGTCAAATTCAACGCTCATATAATCTCCTGGCCGCTTCAAAGTTTAAAGCTTATCTTATGACAGCTTATGACAGTGGTTGCGCTTTGCGCTACAATAAACTGTCACTGGAGATTGCAGCACACTAGTGTGTGACTCTAAAGGGGGATTGCCGTCCCCCTTTCAACTCCTTGCCTTCAATACGCTACTGCTTGGTGTCCTTGTCAGAACCAGCGCTTAATTTTACCGTAAATGTCATATCGAGCTTCATATGTCGCTTGACCCATTGGTGCAGTTTCCAGCCACCATAGGAGATAGAGCCAATAAAAGTCACAATGGTAATCACATCTGCGATGAAGCCTAGTGTATTTGATGTAGAGCTAATCAATAGAACCACCTTATCTGTCGACTGACGTCAACTCTGGGAAATAAAAAGGTTGCGAAAAAACCTGCTCTACATACAATGCACACATCCATCGACGCCAATCTATTGGATATGCGCTGCTTATATGCAGAGCTAACACCAAACCCGCTCTTGCGGGTTTTTTGTTGCCATCAAAAAATCAAACCACAACATAGTGTATTTTTCCTTTCTGATAGAGGCACATATCGTAACTGAGCTCAAAAAGCATTCAATTCGATGTTGTGTATTAGGCGAGAATTCTGAAAAACAAACATTGATCTAAATCATTTTTTATCAAGGAGGGTACAGGGAACAACCGATGATTTTGAACCTACACAAAAAATTGAATTTACGCTTTTTTTTGTGCCTTTTTGTCAATAATTTTAATTGCTTCTAAGTCCACTTATTTAGAAAAAAACCACTTGCAAGTTAGATAACAAATGGTTCAAAAAAGGCCGCCACTGGCGACCTTTCATACTCTAAAAGCAGTCTTTGCTCTGTGTTCGAGTGGCGACGGTGTTACTCATTTGGGACGCTCGCGTTATTAGGTAACGCTCCGACGCCCCTTCTTAAAACTACCTTCTCGCTCTCTTTCTTTGCGACGAGCTAGAATCTCTTTCTTCCTAGCGGCTGTCATCATTTGCAGAGCTGTCTCCAACCGACGCAGGCTTCGAGCTTCTTCTTCTCGACCGAGATGCTTTAGCAGAGCTCTGAAAGTAAAAATTTGATGACGCAGAAAGCTTTTTGCTATGAGGCCCTTCTTTCCTTCGGAAATAAGTCCATCAATATACCAGTCAATATTTTTTTTATTTAAGTCGACACGGCGGCCATTAGTATCCAGCGTATTCATGTAGCGCATAAGCACTATTGAATATCTTGCAAGTGTGTCTGGGGTTAACTGTTCGCCATTATTACTAGTAAGAGGAGCCAATAGCGGCGTTAACTCATTACACTGCACGCCAAGGCGGTTTTTTACACCCGGACGAGCTCCAATGTTGACAGTTTTATGGCGCTCATACGCAGCTACGATGCGTGCTTCCATTTCTTTATTGTTCATTAAGCATTCTCCATAATATTATTGAATTTATAACCCTGCCTGGACATTAATAAGCCCAGGCATGTGTAGAATGATTAACCGACTGTAAGGTCAAGTTCGAAGCCTTCGACAGACATAAAGACAGCGTCTGTCAGCTTAATTTCACGCTGTCTCGCACAGAATATTTCTGAAAGCATGTGATATAACTTTTCTGAAATAAGCACTCTATTGCCCTCAAAAATGGCCCAGTGCGAGGCAAGGTCGCTCTCATCAGTTGTTCGAACAACTAGCACATTGGCTTCAGAAGAAAAATTGCCTTCCGCCGTTTTTAAGGAAAACATTCCGCCTCCGATCCAAACGTCATGCTCCTGTGTTTTGCTTTCAAAAATCTGTCGTGCGTTATGTATCTGCATGTCATTTCCCTTGTTAATTAAGATGAAGCAAACAGTCGTTTGCATGATGTACGGAAAACTAAGCACGAAGGTACTCATGAACAAAAGACCAATGGCTAATGAACTAAGAGACTAAGAGACTAAGAGACTAAGAGACTAAGAGACTAAGAGACTAAGAGACTAAGAGACTAAGGGACTAAGAGACTAAGGGACTAAGGGACTAAGGGACTACTGAAGTTTTATGAAGGATTTTCAATAACACAACGTTATCATTGCAACCTGTTGATTGCTAGCATTATTAGCTCACGCAGAAGGTTTCCTTGCCTTCAACGTGCACCGCCATTGGAGCCCTTTCTGTGCCGGCATTTAACTGAAAGGCTATTAGAGCAGTCTTTTTATCTTGTTTGATTGGCTATTAGGTTTGGTTCGTACCACCTGACATTTATCAAAGATCCGATTAAAAATATACAAGTGGTAACCAAATGTACTTAGAGAAAAGCAAGGATATTTAAACTAATGCATAATGGTCTATTCTTACGGAGTCCTCATGTGGAAAAGTCGGGACAGGCAAGCTGCCCCTCGACTTTTCCACAATCGTCTTTTACCTCTGAGTGCGCTTTAAGTTTGCGCTCCGCGCTCAACAAGTATTTTTTATTTTGTATAAAGAAGATTATGCGTATGAACAGTAACAATGATGATGACTATGGGTATGATCTCCCCTTGATCGTTCAGTTGCTATCAGTACATAAGCCTCTTCATAGAAATGATAAAACTGATAACCTTTTGATAGATTTTGGCGAAATCGAGGAAATCGTCGATACTAATGCGGCATGGTTAGCTCGCTTGTTTTTTCAGCATGGTTTTCCTTTGTCTCGCCGAACCACCGTCGGCGATAAGCTTGAAGCATTAGCTGCCGAAATCGAGCATTGCAGCCTGACAGCTGATATTGTGATTGTGAATGGCGGGCTCGGGCCAACGACGGATGATTTAACCGCTCAGGCAGCGGCAATTGCTGCTGATTCAGGGCTGGAGCAATCCGATTACTGGGTACAGCAAATGCTGGCTAAGTACCAGAAGCTCGGTCGAGAAATGCCGCAAACGAACCTAAAACAGGCCATGCTGCCGGAAGGTGCGGAATTGCTGGAGAACCCGATTGGTACTGCCTGTGGTTTTGCGATGAAGCTCAATCGCGCATGGCTCTACTTTACACCTGGCGTCCCGCGTGAATTCAAAAAAATGGCCGAGGAGGAAATTCTCCCTCGCCTGAAATCGAAGTTTGATGCCATCCATGCATTAGACTGTCATCGTTTTTACACTTTTGGCTTATCGGAGTCGGGTATTGGCCAGACATTGGCTCCCTTGAATTTACCTGCAGGTTATGAGGTTGGGTATCGTTCATCGTTGCCATTTATTGAAGTGAAGCTTTTTACCCCACGCAGTGATAAGCAAGCGATCTCATTTCAGCAGAAGATGATTGATTTACTTGGTGAAAACGTGGTGAGCATTGATCAAGAGTTGCCCCAATATGTTGGCAAACTTCTGGTTACTGCCGAGCAGAACCTGACAGTTACCGAGTACTTTACCGGTGGCTGGTTGACTAACTGGTTACAGGATCATCCGGACAGCCGCAGTGCCTTGCTGCAGGGCTGGATGCTGCCAGCAGAAGCCGAGTCGGAAATGGATGCTAGTGATTCACTGTCAGCCGCACTGGCGACAGCATCCGCGGCGCGTGAAAAGACGGGCTCTCATTACGCATTAGTTTCTGGATCCTATCATGAGGAAGGGGTCGCGGTTGCGCTGGCAACGCCGGAAGGAGATTGGGCACAGGTGGTTAAAACCAAGCGTCGCTATGAGTATCGAGCTCACCGTAATATAGTCGCGACAGTAATGCTAGATATGCTAAGACGCTACCTTACTGGAAAGGTGGTTATTGGTCAGTATGAGTCATTGAACTGTGAGCGGGAAACTTTTTTGCCAGCAGATACTCGTGTTGGTTAGCCATTGATGGCTTTTTTCTCTGGCCGCAGAGCTTTTGCCAATTGATAGTCAAATTCAACTTCGACGTGGGTTTTAGGCACCGAGCAGCAGGCTAATACTTCGTTAGGGGCAACAAAAGCCATTGCGTCACTTTGGGCGATGGCACCCGCTTTCAGTTTGCAGCGGCAAGCCCCGCACATTCCGTTACGGCACTGGTATTCTGGCTGAAATCCGGCTTGTTCCAGTTGGTTGAGTAGGGGCTCACGGCTATTGCCGTGAACCTCAACACCATTAACCTTAATGGTGACTCGACTCATAGTTCGAAGTCGCCCAGATCGTCGGCACTAACATCGTTATCGATTTGACCAACCAGGTAAGAACTGATTTCCGCTTCCTGTGGTGCAACCTGTACGTTGTCTGAAGACAACCATGAGTTGATCCATGGAATCGGGTTTTGAGTGGCACCCGGATATGCTTGCTCAAGGCCGACAGCTTTCATACGCAAGTTGGTGATGTACTCAACATACTGACAAAGAATGTCTTTGTTCAAGCCAATCATCGAACCGTCTTTGAACAGGTATTCAGCCCACTCTTTTTCTTGCTCCGCGGCATCTTTGAAAATCTCGAAGCACTCTTGTTCGCACTCTTTGGCAATTTCTGCCATTTCAGGATCATCCTGGCCAGTACGCAGCAGGTTCAGGATGTGCTGAGTGCCTGTTAGGTGAAGGGCCTCGTCACGTGCAATCAGTTTGATGATTTTGGCATTGCCTTCCATCAGCTCACGTTCTGCAAAGGCAAATGAACAGGCAAAGCTCACATAGAAGCGAATTGCTTCTAGGGCATTCACTGACATCATGCACAGGTAAAGCTTCTTCTTGATTTCACGCAGGTTAACCGTAATGGTTTCGCCGTTGATAGTATGAGTGCCTTCGCCAAGACGGTGGTAGTCGTTGGTGGCAGAAATCAGATCATCATAGAACTTCGAGATATCGCCTGCGCGCTTGATGATGTGCTCATTGTCTACAATGTCATCAAATACGATCGCCGGATCGGTCACAATATTACGGATAATGTGAGTATATGAACGCGAGTGGATTGTTTCAGAGAAAGACCAGGTCTCGATCCAGGTTTCCAGCTCAGGGATCGACACGATTGGCAGTAGCGCGACATTCGGACTGCGTCCCTGAATTGAGTCCAGCAGCGTTTGATATTTCAGGTTGCTGATGAAGATGTGTCTTTCGTGATCTGGTAGGTTGTTGTAATCAATACGGTCACCAGATACATCTACTTCTTCCGGACGCCAGAAGAAAGAAAGCTGCTTTTCGATCAGCTTTTCAAAAATTTCAAATTTCTGTTGGTCATAACGAGCAACATTGACAGGCTGGCCAAAGAACATCGGTTCTTTTAGCTGATCGTTGTTGGTTTGACAAAAAGTGCTATACGCCATTATATCCTCAACATCAAAGGGGAGCCCGAAGCCCCCATTGAATTAGAGCCAGTTTATTTTCAGCAGGAAAGGCAAACTGGCCCTAGTATCTAGTTAAATCTTGCAGCTTGTGCAGTCGTCTGCACCCATATCGCCCTGGCTATCAGAAGCACCATCACGGGTGTTATGGTAGTACAAGGTTTTCACGCCGAGTTTATACGCTGTTAGTAGGTCTTTTAGCAAGAGCTTCATCGGCACTTTTCCGCCCGGCTGAATGCTTGGGTCGTAGTTCGTATTGGCTGAAATTGCCTGGTCGATGAACTTCTGCATAATACCTACCAGCTGCAGGTAGCCATCGTTATTGCCGATGTTCCACAGTAGCTCATAGTTGTCTTTGTACTTGCTGTACTCAGGCACAACTTGCTTTAGGATACCGTCTTTCGATGCCTTCACCGACACGAAGCCGCGTGGAGGCTCAATACCGTTGGTTGCATTTGAGATCTGAGACGAGGTCTCAGATGGCATCAGCGCTGACAGGGTCGAGTTGCGAAGACCGTGGGTCTTGATCTCTTCACGTAGCGTTTCCCAATCGTAGTGCAGATCAGCGCTGCAAATCTTATCGATATCTTTCTTGTAGGTATCGATAGGCAGAATACCCTGGGCGTAGGTTGTCTCGTTGAATGACGGACATGCACCTTGCTCTTTTGCCAGACCCACAGACGCTTTCAGTAGGTAGTACTGCATGGCTTCGAATGCCTGGTGAGTCAGGTTGTTTGCGCTGCCGTCTGAGTAGCGAACGCCGTGCTTCGCCAGGTAATAGGCAAAGTTGATCACACCCACACCCAGAGTACGACGGTTCATGGTTGAACGGCGCGCAGCAGGTAACGGGTAGTCTTGATAGTCAAGCAGGGCATCCAGAGCGCGAACAGTCAGCTCGGCCAGCTCTTCCAGATCATCCAGTGAGTCGATAGCACCCAGGTTAAATGCCGACAGGGTACATAGTGCGATCTCACCGTTTTCGTCTTCGACGTTATTTAGCGGCTTGGTTGGCAAGGCAATCTCAAGACACAGGTTCGATTGGCGAATCGGTGCAACAGCCGGGTCAAACGGGCTGTGGGTATTACAGTGGTCGACGTTCTGAATGTAGATACGGCCTGTTGATGCGCGCTCTTGCATCAGCAAAGAGAACAGCTCGATAGCTTTGATGGTCTTGCGCTTGATGCTGCTGTCTTGCTCGTATTTTACGTAAAGACGTTCAAACTCGTTCTGATCGGCAAAGAACGCATCGTATAGGCCAGGAACGTCTGATGGCGAGAACAGGCTGATGTTTTCACCTTTGATCAGGCGAGTGTACATCAGTTTGTTGATCTGTACGCCGTAGTCCATGTGACGGACACGGTTTTCCTCAACACCACGGTTGTTCTTCAGTACCAGCAGCGATTCAACTTCGCCGTGCCAGATTGGGTAGAACAAGGTTGCAGCACCGCCGCGAACACCACCCTGAGAACAGCATTTAACCGCTGTCTGGAAGTATTTGTAGAATGGAATACAACCAGTGTGGAAGGCTTCGCCACCACGGATCTCTGAACCCAGGGCACGGATACGACCGGCGTTGATACCGATACCGGCACGCTGAGAAACGTAACGGACAATAGAGCTGGCCGTTGCGTTGATCGAGTCAAGGCTGTCGTCACACTCAATCAGTACGCAAGAACTGAACTGGCGAGTCGGGGTACGAACGCCTGACATAATCGGTGTCGGAAGCGAGATTTTGAATGTTGATACGGCATCGTAGAAACGCTTGATGTAGTCAAGGCGGGTTTCTTTCGGGTATTTACCGAATAGACATGCCGCAATCATCATATACAGGAATTGGGCGCTCTCAAAGATTTCACCTGATACACGGTTTTGAACCAGGTACTTGCCTTCAAGTTGCTTCACGGCAGCATAAGAGAAGTTCATATCGCGCCAATGGTCAATATAGCTGTCCATCAGTTCAAATTCTTCTTTGGTATAGTCTTCGAGCAAATGGTTGTCGTACTTACCTTTTTCTACAAGATTCGTTACGTGATCAAAAAGTTTAGGTGGCTCGAACTGACCATACGCTTTCTTGCGCAGGTGGAAAATTGCTAGGCGTGCAGCAAGGTATTGATAGTCTGGCGTTTCTTCTGAAATCAGGTCAGCCGCTGCCTTGATGATGGTTTCGTGGATATCTTCAGTTTTGATCCCTTCGTAAAACTGGATGTGAGACTTTAGTTCGACCTGAGATACCGAAACATTTTCCAGGCCTTCCGCGGCCCATGTAATGACTCGGTGGATTTTATCCAAATCGATACTTTCTTTGCGTCCATCACGCTTGGTAACAGTTAGCTGTTGATTCATTTTTGGTCTTTTTCCCAGTATTTCTTGAATAACAGTGTTTTTTGCAACTTTAACAATAAGGTTAGCAAAGATTGTGATCTTTGTTGCATTCCCTGTTGTCAGTGAAAAACACTATATATTGGGGTGTTGAGCTTATGGGGTTACAAGATAGTGATGAATTGGCACTAATGCAAGGTGGTAATTTTTGACCGGCTGTGGATAACATGGGGATGTATAAAAAAAAGTTAGCGTTCACTAACCGATTTGGGCAGATACGCCAGTATAATAGGAAAAATCAAATTAAATCCGTAGCAGATTTTTGCATCAGCAAAAAAATAATTCTTGATTTTTATCGTTTATCGCTTACTAAAAGATGCTGCGAACTCATTGATTAAGAAATGACTTATTTGTGCTCTTTTTGAAGTTCGAGCATCTCAATCAGGGCTTCGGGTCTTGGCAATATTCCATGTGCTTGCCAAGTTTCGGGGGAGTGATCTTCGCCGATATACCCCCAGCCAGCAACATAGCCATGCATGCTGGCTGCCCGGGCTGCAACCATATCTTTTTCTATATCGCCTATATAGGCACATACAGTATGTGGAACCCCTAGTAATTCAGAGGCATGAAGCAATGGTTCCGGGTGGGGTTTGGCAACAGTCAGGGTATCGCCGCAGACGATAACCTGGGCCTTCATCAGATCAGGGAAGAAGGGGAGCAGCAGTTCAGTTAGAAAACCGGGCTTGTTGGTCATGATCCCCCACGGGATTTGTTGCCTTTCCAGGTAGTCGAGTAAGTTGGAGATCCCCCTGTAAATTGAAGTCCCTGCGCAAATACTTTGCTGGTAGTAGTCAAGAAATTGCTGTCTTAGTTGCTGGGTGTCCAGGTGGGGAGGGATAGTACCAAATCCGGCGCTGAGCAAACCTTTAGCCCCGTAGCTGGTATTGGCCTTTATTTGTCTGTCAGAGGGCCGAGGTTGTAGTCTGCCAATACTTTGTTAGCGGCTTCTGCCATGTCGGGAGCGGTGTCAAGTAATGTACCGTCAAGATCAAACAGCACAGCTCTGATAGGCAAGCTCATTATTACAATATCCTTATCATAAATAGGTAATACCAAAACAGAACAAGAATCTGATCCAATCAGAGCGATGCCTGCCGATTGAGAGCAATCCAAATTGATGAAGATATAGTGGTGCTACATCAAAGTAATGGTATAGCTATCTTACCCTATTCAATTGAAAGTTGCGGTGCTAACGATAAAAGTTGTGAGTCACTTTTCTTATTGTAGCCACAGAATATGAGGATGTGTCGGAAGTGGGCTTGAGGTGACTTGGATATAACAGAAGGGCGCCTGAAGCGCCCTTGAGAAAATACTATGGCTTAACTGTATGGACGATGTAGTTCACATCAACATTTTTGCCAAGCCAGTAGTTGTCAGTCAGCGGATTATAGTGCAGTCCGGTAATATGGCGATCTTGCAACGGTGTTAGGTCGATCATCGCCAGTAGCTCTGACGGACGAATGAATTTGTTGTGGTCATGGGTTCCTTTGGGAACCAGTTTTAGCAATTGCTCGGCACCAACAATCGCAAACATATAAGATTTGATATTACGGTTTAGTGTCGAGAAGAAGACATGGCCACCAGGTTTTACCATTTTGGCACAGGATGCAATGACCGAGGCAGGATCTGGGACATGCTCTAGCATCTCCATACAGGTCACGACATCATAGGTCTCAGGATACATTTCAGCATGCTCTTCTGCTGTACGCTGAACATACTCAAGCTTGGTACCAGTTTCCAGTGCATGCAGACGGGCAACGGTGAGTGGCTCTTTACCCATATCAAGGCCGGTAACTTCTGCCCCTTCAACTGCCATGCTTTCGGCCAAGATGCCACCGCCACAGCCCACATCCAGGACTTTCTTGCCAAACAGACCACCGGCTTGGTCAATCACATAGTTCAGGCGTAGCGGGTTAATCTGATGAAGAGGCTTGAATTCACCTTCTAAATCCCACCATCGCGAGGCCATTTCTTCAAATTTACTGATTTCTGCCGGATCGACATTCAACTGCTTGGTCATTCTACTTGCCATTTTCCGTAATTGGTTGGCGCTATTATAGCGGAATAGAAGCGACATGAAATAACAGATTCAGCACTGTTTTTTGACAATTAATTAATCTGGGAATAGGGGAAATACAGCAAGAGAAGGCTAGAAGCAGCAGGGGGATAGGCTACTGCTTCGTTAGATGGGGATATCCAAGGCTAATTATCGTTAAACACGAATAACTCGGGGCTGAACGAGCCGGAAAATACGGTCATTGCAGCGAGAATGAGCATTAAGATGTACTTACCGCCAATGATACATAGTCCGATAGTGTTGATTGCTGTGCCAAGCATAACGACCTCACTTATTTTCAAACGAGAAATATTAGAGTGCAGGCCCGTTCTAAACTGCTAAACGGTTGAGTGCAAAAATTATTTTACGCTTCATGAGGTCGATAAAAGTGATGTTTGTCAGAGTTTTGTTCAGCTTTCGGTCAGCTTGGTGGATGAGTTGCATAAAAAGCGGGTGGGTCGTGTTTTTACAATTGGTAGCACTTTTTTCGTGTAGATAAGAAATGCCGCAAAAGCGTTCTGATTGAAAAATAACCATTTGTGCAAGATATCGGCAGCTAACGGCATAAGTTTGTGTCTGATTTTTGGTAAATCCGCTAAATTACTCACAACATAAGTAGTGAAAGGTGTGCCTATCTAGGCTGATTTATGCTATATTCTCGCACCTTGCACGTATAAAAATACGACAGAAATTACCTGAGGGATATTGGCTCCATGAGCGATCTTGCAAAAGAGATCACGCCCGTAAACATTGAAGAGGAGCTGAAAGGCTCATACCTCGACTATGCGATGTCAGTGATCGTTGGTCGTGCTCTTCCGGATGTGCGTGATGGCCTTAAGCCAGTGCACCGTCGCGTATTATTCGCGATGAATGTGCTAGGCAATGACTGGAATAAAGCATATAAAAAATCAGCCCGTGTGGTTGGTGACGTAATCGGTAAATATCACCCACATGGTGATAGCGCGGTTTACGACACGATCGTACGTATGGCGCAACCTTTCTCTCTTCGCTACATGCTGGTAGATGGTCAGGGTAACTTCGGTTCTATCGATGGTGACTCTGCCGCTGCAATGCGTTATACCGAAGTTCGAATGGCAAAAATTGCCCATGAGCTCCTAGCCGATCTTGATAAAGAGACGGTTGACTACGTACCTAACTATGATGGTACCGAGCAGATCCCAGCAGTATTGCCAACGAAGATCCCGAATCTTCTGGTGAACGGTGCTTCTGGTATCGCCGTTGGTATGGCGACAAATATTCCGCCACACAACCTAGGCGAAGTAATTGACGGCTGTCTGGCTTATATCAATGATGAAGATATCACCATTGATCAGCTAATGGATTATATCCCGGGCCCAGACTTCCCGACTGCAGCATTGATCAGCGGCCGTAAGGGCATTATCGATGCGTATAAGACGGGCCGTGGTAAAGTTTACATGCGCTCAAAAGCTGATATTGAAGCGGACAAGAATGGTAAAGAAACCATTCTTGTTACCGAGATTCCATATCAGGTGAACAAGGCCCGTCTGATTGAGAAGATCGCGGAGCTTGTTAAAGAGAAGAAAGTTGAAGGTATCAGTGCCCTGCGTGACGAGTCTGACAAAGACGGGATGCGCATTGTTATCGAATGTAAGCGTGATGCCGTGGGCGAGGTTGTACTGAACAACCTGTACGCTCAGACTCAGCTGCAGACTACATTCGGCATCAACATGGTTGCACTAGACAACGGTCAGCCTAAACTTTTCAACCTGAAAGAGATGCTGAAGTGCTTCGTGAACCACCGCCGTGAAGTGGTGACACGTCGTACAATCTACGAACTACGCAAAGCCCGTGAACGTGCCCATATCCTTGAAGGTTTGGCACTGGCACTGGCGAATATCGATGAAATCATCGAGTTGATCAAAAGTGCACCGACACCGGCTGAAGCTAAAGCTGGCCTTGTTGCACGTGGTTGGGACCTGGGTAACGTTGCAGCAATGCTGGAACGCGCTGGTACCGACGCAGCACGTCCGGAATGGCTGGAAGAACAGTACGGCATTCGTGACAACAAGTACTACCTGACAGAGCAGCAGGCACAGGCAATCTTGGATCTGCGCCTACATAAGCTGACAGGTCTTGAGCACGAGAAGATCCTTGGTGAATACAAAACGCTGCTGGAAGAGATTGCTGAACTGCTGCACATTCTGGGTAGCTCCGAGCGTCTGATGGAAGTGATCCGCGAAGAACTTGAACTGGTTAAAGAGCAGTTCAACGATCCGCGCCGCACTGAAATCACAGCAGCTAGCCACGACATCGATCTTGAAGATCTAATTACTCAGGAAGATGTTGTTGTAACCCTTTCTCACGAAGGTTACGTGAAGTACCAGGTACTGAGCGACTACGAAGCTCAGCGCCGTGGTGGTAAAGGTAAAGCGGCAACGCGCATGAAGGAAGAAGACTTCATTGAGCGTCTGCTGGTGGCCAATACCCACGATACGATCCTGTGCTTCTCGAGCCGCGGCCGTATGTACTGGTTGAAAGTTTACCAGCTACCGTTAGCTAGCCGCACTGCGCGTGGTAAGCCTATCGTCAATATTCTTCCTCTGGAAGAAGGCGAGCGTATTACTGCGATTCTGCCAGTTAAAGAATATGAAGAAGATAAGTTCGTGTTCATGGCAACCGCCGACGGTACTGTTAAGAAGACGCCGCTGACAGACTTCAGCCGCCCTCGTAGCGCGGGTATCATTGCTGTGAACCTTCGTGATGGCGATTCACTGATTGGTGTTGATGTTACCGACGGTAGCGATGACATCATGCTGTTCTCTGAAGCTGGCAAGGTTGTTCGCTTCTCTGAAGAGCAGGTTCGAGGCATGGGCCGTACAGCTGCTGGTGTTCGTGGTATCAAGTTGGCTGAGAGTGATAAAGTGGTTTCACTTATCGTTCCGCACAACGAAGGTGACGTACTGACTGTAACTGAAAATGGTTACGGTAAGCGTACTTCACTAGAAGAATACCCAGCGAAGAGCCGTGCAACACAAGGTGTTGTATCGATCAAGGTTTCTGAGCGTAACGGTAAGGTTGTTGGCGCAGTTCAGGCTGAAGAAGGCGACGAGTTCATGATGATCACCAACGGCGGCACGCTGGTACGTACCCGTGTTGCTGAGGTGAGCCGCGTTGGCCGTAACACCCAGGGTGTGACACTGATCCGTACTGCTGACGAAGAGCTGGTTGTGGGTCTGCAGCGTATCGATGAGCCTGAAGAGGACGATATCCTAGATGCTGATATCGAAGATGCAGAAGTAACGGAAGCGCAAGCGACTGATACTGCAGATTCAACTGAGCAACCTGATGCTGATGAAGCACCATCTTCTGACGAAGAGTAAGCTTAATTAGATTTTGGTTAATAAAAGCGCAGCCTACGGGCTGCGTTTTTTTATACGTCAAAAAGATAAATATGCAGTTAAACAAGAAAGGTTCTGGTCAGTTGTGCTTTTTTGTAAAAATACTTGCCTGCAGGACTTTCCAGAGCAGAGATAAAGGTGTAAAAACGAAAGGAGTTGATCTTTGTCACAGTTGGCACCCATGTCGACATGAGTGACAAATAACGTTATTTCCCCTATGCAGAGCAGGAGCGAGTCTTACATCATGGAAAAGGTCTACAATTTTTGTGCTGGTCCGGCAATGATCCCAGCAGATGTCTTAAAAAAAGCACAGGAAGAGCTGGTTAACTGGAGCGGTCTGGGCACCTCTGTGATGGAAATTAGCCACCGTAGCAAAGAGTTCATTGCCGTGGCTGAGCAGTCGGAAAAAGATCTGCGTGAATTGCTATCGATTCCAGATAATTACCATGTACTGTTTTGCCATGGTGGTGCGCGTGGTCAGTTCGCTGCGGTCCCAATGAATCTGTTAGGTGATGCACAAACTGCTGATTACATGGATGGCGGTTATTGGGCCCATAGTGCTGTCGAAGAAGCGAAAAAATATTGTCAGCCAAACGTGTATGACATTACCTGCGTACGTGAAGGAAAGAAAGCAATCCTACCAGCGACACAGTGGCCGCAGTCTGATGACGCTGCCTATGTTCATTTTTGCCCGAATGAAACGATTGACGGTATTGAGATCCGTGATCTGCCGGTGACGGATAAGCCAATTGTCGCAGACATGTCTTCGACGATCTTGTCGCGAAAAATTGATGTTTCGCAATATGGTGTGATTTATGCCGGCGCGCAAAAAAATGTTGGCCCTGCGGGGTTAACGATTGTCATTGTTCGTGATGATTTGCTGGGCAAGGCGAAGCAGATTCTGCCGAGTATTTTAGATTACACCGTGCTGGTTGATAAAGAGTCTATGTTCAACACCCCGCCGACCTTTGCCTGGTATCTGGCCGGTGAAGTGTTTAAATGGCTTAAGGGGATCGGTGGTGTTGAACAGATGCAAAAGCGTAATGAAGCGAAGGCGAAAGTGCTTTATGACGCTATAGATCAATCTGACTTCTATCGCAACGAAGTGCACGCCGATAACCGATCTTTGATGAATGTCCCTTTCCAGCTTAAGAATCCAGAGTTGGACGCGTTGTTTCTAGAGCAAGCTGACGCTGCAGGCTTGAAAGCGCTTAAAGGTCACCGTGTGGTGGGGGGGATGCGAGCTTCGATTTATAATGCCATGCCGCTTGAAGGGGTACAGGCTCTGGCTGACTTTATGCAGCGCTTTGAGCAAGAGCATGCTTGATAACCTGATAGGATAATAATAAAAAACCGCCAATTGGCGGTTTTTTATTGCTCGTTGGCTATGAGATCTGAGGTGGCCGGGAAAATTAGCTTGTTGGTGTTAAATCCGGCTTGCCGTGCAATGGCTTTATAGGTTTCGATTTGACGGTGATCAAGCTGGGGATGGCGCGACAGGATCCAGAAGTAATCGGTATTGTAGCCGCTCACCAATGCCGTGGAGTAGTCGGTTTCGAGGAAAAAGATGACATAGCTGCCGTAGAAAGGGCCAAAGAATGACACCTTGAGATGGCCAATATCAGGCGAGTTAACGAATTTGGCTTTACCTTCGGCCTCTTTCCATTCGTTGTCATCGTGGTTAAAGCCTTTGTTGATGACTTTGACCGAACCATCGTCGTTCAGTGAGTAGGTCGCAGATACCTGGGTCAAGCCACGTTCAAAACGGTGATCAAGCCGGGCTATTTCATACCACGTTCCCAAATACCGGTTTAGTTGAAAGTTTTCTACCGGTGTAACGCGTTCCGGCATCCCGGTACAGCCCGTTAAAATCGTGAATATCAGGATTGCAATCCAATGGTATGGCGTTCTCATCATCGCTCCTTAGCCAGGTGGCTAAATATAATCACTGTACTGAATTCCGTACCATTATTACTGGTATTGAATAACCAATTCATACGTTCGCAGATGCGTTGAACGATTACTAAGCCGCAGCCATAGCCTGCATTATACGTTTCTAACAGGATGTTATGGGGCGATACCTTGCCTGACAACTCGCTTGCTCCATTTGAAGACAAATGGGTTGATATTGAGTATCAACGCAATGGTGATGACCTGACACTGTACAGACGATGATTAATTGTTGTTATAAAGCGCCGCAAGGCACTTTTGTACAGGTAAATTATAGCGGCTGTAGTTTAGTTATTTTTTGTGCTATAGCCACTGATATCTGTCACACTTTTTGTTCAATTATTAATCATATGGATAAACGCAGTTTCCCTCAGCAGAAACAGTGACGGCGTTTTTTTTTAGTATTATGTAACAAATAATTGCGAGGGATTAGCTAGAACAATGATGAGCTCAAGTGTGTACCAAAAGATAGCATCAGATTTTCAGTTACTGAGTTTGCAAGAGCGTGACAAGGAGTGTCTGGTTTCACTATTTAATGATCACAAAGTAAACCACTCAGAGCAAGATACAACTTGCTATGTGGTGTTTAAGCAGCATCAACCGTACTATTATTCGCTTAACAAACATCGGGTTGAGGTTAGTTCGATATCAGGCAGTGAAGTGAGCGACACAACAAGTATCTTACTCTCTGATGTGCCTAATGACAGTGCTGTTGTCGAGGTGGAAGTCGAGTTTCCGTTAGCGCTGTATCGCTCGGTTCTTCGGCACGATATCTTTAATGTGCTGTTATCCCTGAAGGAGCAGTGTGGGCATTATACCCTAAACCTGAGGCTGCCCTTGAATGAGATCGTGTCCGAGTATGAGTTAAATGATATCGCCAAGCTGTGTATTGTTGCCGGAGCCGATAATCTGACTTTGGTACTCGATGATGCGTTTAATGAACAACAAAATGCCTATATCACTTTGCTTTCTAATCTTTTAAAGCGTTTTTTTGTTACCGATAGCTGTGGCCTTATCTATGCCGGCCTGACCACACTGCCGGCAATGGAGCGGGTTGTTGCGCTGTCTAAAGACGTGCTCGATGAAGAATGGGTAGAAGAAGCCTTCCTTAAGTTCGAGTGTTAATATCGCGCTTAGCGAACATTAACGGTGTCTGCAATAGACACCGTTATTTATACCTACCTGAACCAGTAGTTTCTTTTTGCTGATTCGCTTCCCGAAAGCAAACTTGCTCGGTTATTCTTATTCCATACAGAAGCGTTTTTCCAGGTAGCAGCGGATAGATTGCTCGCTGGCATCAAAATGCGGCAGGGGAAGATGTGCAGGATCTGCCCACTGCCAGCCCTCGCACTTGTCAGGTTCGCGTAACTCCAGCTGACCGCTGAATTGGGTAGCCAACACAGCAACACTGATATAATGCTTGCCGGACTCATGGTAGGTTTGCAGGTTGTTGGTGATAGCAATGACTTCCGGGTTCTGTATCAGTAGCCCAGTTTCCTCTTCTATCTCGCGAGCAGCACACTGAGTAAAGGTTTCGCCTATCTCCATATGGCCGCCGGGGATCGAGTAGTAGGGCGCATGGCTATTTTTTCGTTTGCCAATAAGTACTTCTCCCTTGGCGTTAACAATGATCACACCGACACCGACTTTGGGTGTTTCAGCTGCCACATTCTGCTCCTTGTTTTGATCCGGATTCATTAGGTTGCTGGTTAATTGACAACACTTAGCTTACCACTTTTCTGCAGGCCAAATGAGGTGAATTCAGTACTAGCGAACTGAGACATTATTCGCTAATCTGCGGTAACGCCCAAAATACAGGATTGAATAGATAACAGATGGAAAGTTTAACGTTACAGCCAATAAATCAGATCAATGGCGAAGTAAATCTACCGGGGTCGAAGAGTGTTTCAAACCGTGCCCTCCTGTTGGCGGCGTTAGCGCAAGGTACCACGCGTCTCACTAACTTGCTTGATAGCGATGATATCCGCCATATGCTAAATGCCCTAAAGCAACTGGGCGTGAGCTATCGGCTTTCGGATGATAAAACCGTTTGCGAAGTGGAAGGGGTGGGGGCTACATTCAAGCCCGAGCATGCGCTCAAGTTATTTTTGGGTAATGCTGGAACGGCGATGCGCCCGCTGGCCGCGGCTTTGTGCCTTGGCGAAGGTGAGTTTGTTCTGACCGGTGAGCCTCGTATGAAAGAGCGTCCGATTGGTCATTTGGTCGAAGCTCTTCGCACTGCGGGTGCTGATATTACCTACCTGGAAAATGAAAACTATCCCCCGCTAAAGATTAAGGGAACAGGTCTACAGGGCGGCGAAGTCGAGATTGATGGCTCGATCTCCAGCCAGTTTCTGACAGCTTTTCTGATGTCGGCGCCGATGGCTAAGGCCGATACCCTTATCCGGATCAAAGGCGATCTGGTTTCCAAGCCTTATATCGATATTACCCTGCACATCATGGCGCAGTTTGGAGTAACGGTAGAGAACCGCGACTATCAGGAATTTGTGGTTCCTGCCGGGCAGGTTTACCAAGCGCCAGGTGATTTTTTGGTTGAAGGTGATGCATCGTCGGCTTCTTACTTCCTTGCTGCGGCGGCCATTAAAGGTGGCGAGGTGAAGGTAACCGGTATTGGCAAGAAGAGTATTCAGGGCGATGTGCAGTTTGCCGATGCGCTGGCGGCGATGGGTGCGGAAATAGAGTGGGGCGACGATTATGTGATTGCCCGTCGCGGCGAGTTAAAGGCTGTCGATATGGATTTCAACCATATTCCCGATGCGGCAATGACCATTGCGACGGCTGCGCTGTTTGCTGACGGGGTGACTTCGATTCGTAACGTCTATAACTGGCGGGTGAAAGAAACCGATCGCCTGGCAGCAATGGCAACGGAGCTACGCAAGGTTGGGGCTGTGGTCGAAGAGGGGGATGATTATATTACTATTACTCCGCCGGCTCAGCTAAAGCACGCGGCAATCGATACTTATGATGATCACCGTATGGCGATGTGTTTCTCGCTGGTTGCCTTGAGTGATACACCAGTGACGATTAACGATCCAAAATGTACCTCGAAGACTTTTCCTGACTATTTCGAAAAGCTGGCACAGCTAAGTCAGTAAGCCTTCAGGGCCTGTTGATCTTTAATCGCCTTTCCTGCAAGAGGCGTTTTTCAGATAAACAGGCCCTATAATCCCGTGATTTGGCGGGTTTTTATTCATCTGTACCCAATCCCTTGCCGATCTGGCGAATTCGTAGCAATCCAAAATCCGATTTAATAGTACTCCGTCTATTTTTCCCTTATAATATGCCCCCGTTTGAGAGGTGTAATACCAAATCTCACAGATGAAAGCTTCTGACGCGATATTTGGTATTACTACTCTATAGTTGAACGAATTCGGAGAAAACCTATGTCTACTCATGCTCCAGTGATCACTGTTGATGGGCCAAGCGGTGCCGGTAAAGGTACGCTGTGTATGCTATTGGCAGACAAACTGGGCTGGAAGCTGCTTGATTCCGGTGCGATTTACCGTGTACTGGCACTGGCAGCGATTCATCATGGTGTTGATCTTGAATCTGAAGAAGCATTGGTTCCGCTGGCTGCGCACCTCGACGTACAGTTCAAAGCTGAGGGTGACCTGGTGAAGGTGATTCTGGAAGGCGAGGATGTTTCTGGTGAACTCCGTAAGGAAGAAACAGGTATGGCAGCTTCTAAAGTGGCTGCATTACCTCGGGTTCGAGAGGCGTTGTTACGTCGCCAGCGTGCGTTTAGTGAAGCGCCGGGTCTGGTTGCTGACGGCCGTGACATGGGTACAGTGGTTTTCCCGCAGGCTGAAGTGAAAATCTTCCTGGATGCCAGTGCCGAAGAACGAGCCAATCGACGCATGAACCAGTTGCAACTGAAAGGCTTAGATGTTAACTTTGGCAGCCTTTTAAGCGAAATTCAGGAACGTGATGACCGCGATCGCAATCGCGCGGTGGCTCCATTACGTCCCGCAGACGATGCTTTGGTGCTAGACTCTACTGAGATGTCAATAGAGCAAGTTACTGCCCAGGCATTGGCTTTTATTGAAAAAAAATTATCAGCTGAGTAATCGGCATGATGGAGTCGGTATCAAGGATGAATACTGACATTACTACCAACCCCATGCGGTAGGATACCCATGGTTGTTTATCTAATGAAGATTAAATAATGACTGAATCTTTTGCTTTACTCTTTGAAGAGTCTCTAAACGAAATCGAAACTCGCCCAGGTGCGATCGTTAAAGGTACTGTAGTTGCTATCGAGAACGGTTACGTTCTTGTTGACGCTGGCCTTAAGTCTGAGTCTTCTATCCCTGCTGACGAATTCAAGAACGCTGCTGGCGAAGTTGAAATCGAAATCGGTGCAGAAGTAGACGTAGCTCTTGACGCAATCGAAGACGGTTTCGGTGAGACTAAACTTTCTCGTGAAAAAGCTAAGCGTCATGAAGCTTGGATCCAGCTTGAAAAAGCTTACGAAGAAGCTGAAACAGTTGTTGGTATCATCAACGGTAAAGTTAAGGGTGGCTTCACAGTTGAACTTAACGGCATCCGTGCGTTCCTTCCTGGTTCACTAGTTGACGTACGTCCAGTTCGTGACACTGCTCACCTAGAAAACAAAGAGCTAGAGTTCAAAGTAATCAAGCTTGACCAGAAGCGCAACAACGTTGTTGTTTCTCGCCGCGCAGTTATCGAATCTGAAAACAGCGTTGAGCGTGACGAGCTACTTGCTTCTCTACAAGAAGGCATGGAAGTTAAAGGTATCGTTAAGAACCTTACTGACTACGGTGCGTTCGTTGATCTTGGCGGTGTTGACGGTCTTCTACACATCACTGATATGGCTTGGAAACGCGTTAAGCACCCAAGCGAAATCGTTAATGTTGGCGACGAAATCAACGTTAAAGTTCTTAAGTTCGACCGTGAGCGTACTCGCGTATCACTAGGTCTTAAGCAGCTAGGCGAAGATCCATGGGTAGCAATCGCTAAGCGTTACCCAGAAGGTACTAAGCTTTCTGGCCGCGTAACTAACCTAACTGACTACGGCTGCTTCGTTGAAATCGAAGAAGGCGTTGAAGGTCTTGTACACGTTTCTGAGATGGATTGGACTAACAAGAACATCCACCCATCTAAAGTTGTTAACGTGGGCGACGAAGTTGAAGTTATGGTTCTTGATATCGACGAAGAGCGTCGTCGTATCAGCCTAGGTCTTAAGCAGTGTAAAGCTAACCCATGGCAGTCATTCGCAGAAATGCAAGCTAAGGGCGATCGCGTAACTGGTAAGATCAAGTCTATCACTGACTTCGGTATCTTCATCGGTCTTGAAGGCGGCATTGACGGTCTAGTTCACCTATCTGACATTTCTTGGAATGTTTCTGGTGAAGATGCAGTTCGCGACTTCAAGAAAGGCGACGAAATCTCTGCAGTAGTTCTAGCAGTTGACGCTGAGCGTGAGCGTATCTCTCTAGGCGTTAAGCAGATCGAAGAAGACCCATTCAACGGCTACGTTGCAGTTAACAAGAAAGGTGCTCTAGTTACTGGTACTGTTACTGCAGTTGACGCTAAAGGCGCAACAGTTGAGCTAGCTGAAGGTGTTGAAGGTTACCTACGTGCTTCTGAAGCATCTGTTGACCGTGTTGAAGACGCAACTCTAGTTCTTTCTGTTGGCGATTCTGTTGAAGCTAAATTCACAGGCGTTGACCGTAAGAACCGCGTAATCAACCTATCTGTTCGTGCTAAAGACGTTGCAGAAGAGCAAGAAGCTATGGCTAACCTGAACAAGCAAGAAGATGCTTCGTTCGGTAGCGCAATGGCTGACGCTTTCAAAGCAGCTAAAGGCGAATAATTGAGCTGAGGGGGAAGCTTTTTCCCCCTAAGCGGTTATACTATTGAGAAACATACTAAAAACGGAGTGTTTATGACAAAGTCTGAATTAATTGAAAGACTATGCAGTCAACAAACACATCTTTCTGCCAAACAGGTAGAAGATGCAATCAAGGAAATCCTTGAGCACATGGCGACCACTCTTGCTGAGGGTGATCGTATTGAGATCCGTGGCTTTGGTAGCTTCTCATTGCATTACCGTGCTCCACGCGTAGGTCGCAACCCTAAAACGGGTGATAAAGTTGAGCTGGATGGCAAGTACGTTCCTCACTTTAAACCTGGTAAGGAATTACGTGACCGTGTTAACTCGGCTGTTGCTGGTTAATCGCGATTAGAACATAAAAACGGCATACAGTAAGTATGCCGTTTTTTTATGCCTATTGATCATGGTCTGGTGAGTCAAAATCTTGCATAATCAACCCATCAAACTTTTGATCAAGTGAGAAGGATTCACAATGAAGATACTTAGCATTCTTGTTTTAGTTGTTTGTTTTTTGGTCACGCTGGCGCTCGGTGCGCAAAACCAGCAGTTGGTCAATTTTGATTTTCTTGTAGCTCAAGGTGAGTTTCAGTTATCTACTTTACTTGGTATCGCATTCGGTTCAGGCTTTGCGATCGGCTGGCTGATTTGTGGCATGCTGTATCTAAAAGCGCGTTTCTCTAAAAACCGCCTAAGTAAGAAAGTAGAAAAGCAGCAGAAAGAGTTGAACCAGCTTCGTGCAGAGCCTGTTAAGGAATAATCGTTAATGCTAGAGCTGTTGTTCCTGTTACTCCCAATTGCAGCCGCCTACGGTTGGTATATGGGGCACAGGAGCGCTAGTAACAAACAACAGGAGCAGTCTCATCACATGTCACGCCAGTATGTGACTGGTTTGAACCTGCTGTTATCTGATCAATCAGATAAAGCGGTTGATGTGTTTATTGAACTGCTCCAAGTTGATAGTGAAACCATAGATACACACCTTGCTTTGGGCAACCTTTTCAGAAGCAGGGGCGAAGTTGATCGCGCTATTCGTATCCACCAGAATCTTATTGCCCGTCCTAACCTAACCATTGACCAGCGCAATCTGGCCTTACAGCAATTAGCGAAAGATTATATGGCAGCTGGTTTCTTTGACCGAGCCGAAAAAATCTTTGAGCAGCTGCTGGATGAGCCTGATCACCGTAAAGGCGCGTTGCAGCAGTTGCTGACGATCTATCAACAAACCCGTGAATGGGAAAAAGCCATTGAGATGGCTTCCATGTTGGTAAAAATGGGCAAGTCGAAACTCAAGCATGATATTGCACATTACTGGTGCGAAATGGCCATGCTTGAAATGAGTGCCCTTAATTCAGATAAAGCTAAACAGTATCTGAAAAAAGCCCTCGCTGCTGACAAGAGCTGCGTGCGTGCCTCGATAATGATGGCCAAGATCCTGATCAGTGCTGAGGATTATAAGTCGGCCGCGAAACAGCTTGAGCGTGTCGCTGAGCAAGATATCGATTATGTCAGTGAAACCTTGCCGATGTTGTTGGAGTGCTACGAAGCGACCAACAATGAAACCGGTTGGCTGAAATACCTTCGCCAGTGTGTTGAGCAAAAAGCAGGTGCGACCGCCGAGTTAATGTTGGCTGATGAAATCTCTAAGCATGAAGGTTCGGTGACTGCGCAGATGTTCATGACCCGGCAGTTGACAAAAAACCCGACGATGAAAGGTTTCTACCAGTTGATGGACT
This sequence comes from Photobacterium obscurum, assembly GCF_026191635.1. Classification (GTDB taxonomy): domain Bacteria; phylum Pseudomonadota; class Gammaproteobacteria; order Enterobacterales; family Vibrionaceae; genus Photobacterium; species Photobacterium obscurum. Next base: position 189,070 of record NZ_JAKRRW010000001.1, on the reverse strand, counting down.
ACCATCTTGACGAGGCAGAAGAGGGCCGGGCGAAAGAAAGTTTAACTACGTTGCGCACCCTTGTTGGTGAGCAATTGAAGATTAAGCCACATTTCCGCTGTCGTAAGTGCGGGTTTGCTACACACTCTTTATACTGGCAGTGCCCGTCGTGTAAAGGCTGGGGGGCCGTTAAGCCTATCCGTGGCCTTGATGGCGAATAGCCTCTCATTGATAACCAGCCCGTTCTTTCAGAATGGGCTTTTTATTGCCTGTTGTCGGGCTGGTCTAATGAAACGCAATAGTCGTGCGATAAGTTAAGTCAAGGTGCCAAACGATTGGCTGGATGATAAAAGTGTTATTTTTAGTGGGTACAAACATCATATTAATTATTGCTCGCATAAAAACAGATTTACTGTACAATCCTGACCGCGCTCAGGAAGCTGGGCTAGATTGATCTATAACTAAGCAGGAGATGCCATGTTAGACCCAAAAGTGATTGTCGCTCTCGACTACCCAAGTCAAGACGAGGCTCTGGCCTTTGTTGACCGCATTGAACCGGGAAGTTGCCGCCTTAAAGTCGGCAAAGAGATGTTTACTTATTTTGGCCCTGACTTTGTGCGTAAACTGCATGATCGGGGCCATTCTGTATTTCTTGACCTGAAATTTCACGATATCCCTAATACCTGTTCGCGCGCGGTAGCCGCCGCGGCTGAGTTGGGAGTATGGATGGTGAATGTGCATGCCAGCGGTGGCGAACGCATGATGGCGGCTTCTCGCGAAATCTTGGAGCCATTTGGCAAGGATCGTCCATTGCTGATTGCGGTGACGGTTTTGACCAGTATGGAAGCGGCTGATTTGCGTGGTATTGGTATTCAGTGTGAACCGCAAGAGCACGTTCTTAATCTTGCCCGCCTTACCAAGAACAGCGGTCTGGATGGTGTGGTTTGCTCTGCTCAGGAAGCGAGCCTATTAAAAGCCGAGCTTGGCAAAGAGTTTAAATTGGTCACTCCGGGCATTCGCCCTGCGGGCAGTGCCGCTGGCGACCAGCGCCGCGTCATGACTCCAGTCGAAGCTGTTCAGGCCGGCTCTGATTACTTGGTGATTGGCCGCCCGATTACTCAGGCTGTGGATCCTGCAGCGGTGCTGGCTGAGATTAATAAAACGCTTGCTTAACACCAAGCTTGTAAAAGTTTGATATATACCTCGCTTTGGCGAGGTATTTTTTTTCATGTATTAATTTTAGATGTCATAACTTTGACGTCAGTATAAATTATGGGACAATAGTGACTCAAAATATCAAATAGTTAACTGCTACCATGAAAACTAGTCGTCACTCTCTCGGTTTTACCCTTCTTGAATTGGTTGTTGTGATCGTGGTACTCGGTATTTTGGCTGTCACGGCGGCTCCCCGATTTTTGAACCTGCAAAACGATGCCCGTAAGAGCATCTTGGCTGGATTAAAAGGAGCAATGGAGAGCGCAGCTGCTCAAGTATACAGTAAGTCCGCGATTGAGGGCTCGGAGAGTTCTGAGGCTGGCAAGTTAACCGTAAATGGTAAGCAGATTGATACCGTTTACGGTTATCCTAAATCTCAGTTCAAAGACGTTTGGCGTGAGTTGCTTGTTGGAGATTTTGGTGAGGTGCCATACGACAAACCCAATGAGCACGAATGGATGTGGCACAATCCCGATCCGGCCAATGATGGACTTTATTTCATGCCGAGAGGCTATTCAAACAAGACACAACTGTGTTTTATCATGTATCTACCACCCACATCACAGGCTAGTTCTACCTATACCCTAGAGATGGAAAACTCCGGCTGTTAAGGTTGCCTTAATATCTTGCCAGAACCAATTCCTCTTCATTGGGGCGTTTGTTTACGTAAACTCTTAGTGTTTTGTTCATTTATCAAAATTTGATAATTCTCTCCATTCACCGTTTTATTTTTCAATACACTTATAACTAACTGATAGTCATTTCTTTATTTCGCCAGTCGTTAATACGCTTCTGCTGAGGAGAGAAAAATGGACTTGGCATTCGACATTGATTCACCGTTTTGGCGTTTGTGTATTGCATTGCTACTGGGGGCCATTGTCGGGATCCAGCGAGGCTGGGTGGATCGCAATGAGGCGGCAGGATCGCGGATTGCAGGTATTCGTACTTACTCATTAATTGGCTTAATGGGGGGGATCTGTGGGCTGCTAACGGTTATTTTTTCAGAGCTATTCTTTGGTTTTTCGCTGCTCGCTTTTTCCGTCATTATCATCGTGGCTTATATCAAGAGCCAAAAGGTGAAAAAAAATCTCAGTATTACCGGCTTGGTCGGTATGCTGATCACCTTTCTGCTTGGTTGTTTAGCGGTGGTTGGCGAACCTATGATTGCTGCGTCGGCGGCGGTGATCACCGCAGTGATCCTTGATAATAAGAAAGAACTCCATACTGCCTTAATGAAGCTTCAGGAGTACGAACTGGATGCGGCCTTGCGCTTGCTGCTGATTTCTGTGGTGATGTTGCCACTGTTGCCGAATCAGGGGATGGGGCCATGGCTGGCGATTAATCCTTATGAAATTTGGTGGATGGTGGTCCTCATTGCCAGTATTTCGTTCGTCGGTTATTTTGCAATTAAGATTGGCGGAGCAGAAAAAGGGATCTTGTTTACTTGTCTATTTGCTGGCTTGAGCTCCTCAACGGCGCTGACTTTGCAGTTTTCCCATCTGTCCAAACAGCAGACGCATTTGAGTGGCCTGCTTGCCAGCGGGATCCTAATCAGCTGCGGAACCATGTTCCCCCGAATTCTATTTGTCTGTTCGGTGGTGAATTTTCCCTTGGTCGAGTTGCTTTGGTTTCCAATGATATTGATGATGATGGGCTTTTACCTTCCGGCTTATTGGATCTGGAATACGAGCAAAATCGGCAGCGAGAAATCACCCGAAGTGAAACAGAATCCGCTGGCACTGTCATCGGCATTTTTCTTTGGCTTGGTATTATTGTTGATCATGCTGTTATCCAATGCTTTGCAAGAATGGTTTGGCAACACCGGGACATTAATTCTATCAGCAATATCAGGTATCACCGATGTTGATGCAATTACACTGGCGCTTGGTCGGCAAAGTGCCGATGAGCTACTGCTCAGCACGGCGATGTTAGGTATTTTTATTGCTGCTGCAGTCAATAGCTTAATCAAAATGGGGATGGCTTGGGTGATAGGGGCAAAACCGATGCGTAAATTTGTTGTGGTACCTATTATTGGTTCCGTTGTTCTAGGTTCTGGTGCTGTATGGCTGTCTTTTGCCTAAAATGAAACGGGCTGTATCCAGCCCGTTAGTGTTGTTGCTTATAATATGGCTTAGCACTCAATTGTCGGTGTTGCGCTGCTGATGCGGTTGGTGCGATCATGCGAAGGCGCGGAGAAATGACTATCGAGCAGCTTTTGTGTCAGTGGATGCTGAGGGTTAGCAAAGACCTCTTCCGTCCTTCCTTGCTCGACCACTTCGCCTTTTTGCATCACCATCACTTTATCCGTGAAGTGTTTGATGACGCCCATATGCTGCGATACATAGATATACGACAAGCCCATTTCTTCCTGCAACTCTAAAAGCAAATTGATGATCTGAGACCGCATGGACATATCCAAACCGTTCAACGCTTCATCTGCGACAATAATACAGGGCTGGAGGATAAGCGCACGAGCAAGTGATACACGCTGTTTCTGTCCGGTGGCGAGCATTTGTGGGTAAAAATACGCATGTTCCGGTAGCAGGCCGACGCGCTTGAGGGTCATCATGATCCGTCGTTCGCGGGCTTGTGGCGTCATATTGGTATTACGCTTTAAAGGGCCTTCCAGAATTTTTCCGATCTGAATCCGCGGGTTTAGAGCCGTGTTGGGATCTTGAAAGATCATTCGGATCAGCTTGCAGCGGGTCTGAAAGTCATTGGGCTCCAGTGGCTCTCCATTTACCCGGATAACCCCTTCTGTCGGTTCGACAACACCGGAAAGCATTTTTGCCAGTGTTGATTTACCCGAGCCGTTTTCGCCCATGAATGCGATAGTCTCACCCGCCTCCAGTGAAAACGACACCGGTTTAACCGCCTCGATGGTACGGCGGCGAAATAACCCAGAACGGTAGTGGTAATCTTTTTTGAGATTCTCAACTTCTAGTAACGCACTCACTTCTTGGTTTCCTCCATATTCAGCGGAAAGTGGCAGCTGAATTTATGGTTTTTAATCTTTCTACGCTTCGGCACTTCAACACACTTGCGCTGGGCATGCGGGCAACGCGGGCCCAGGCGACAACCAATAGGCAGGTGCTGCAAGGGAGGAATAGAACCTGGTAATGTCTCCAACTTACTTTTATGGGGCAGGACATCGAGGTTGAAGTCTGGCATTGCGCGAAGCAGCGCTTCGGTATAGGGGTGATGAGGCGATTCTAGTAGTTGCTTCCTGCTAGCGGATTCAACGGACTGGCCACAATACATCACTGTGATCCGGTCTGCCCATTGGGTCACCGTGGTTAAGTCATGGCTGACCAGCAAAATGGTGGTATTGCCTAACTGGTTCATCCGGCTAAGCAGGCGGAAAATCTGTGCCTGGGTGATAGGATCCAAATCATTGGTCGGCTCATCGGCAATCAGCAGGCGGGGGCGGTTGGCAATTGCCATTGCAATCATGACTTTCTGGCATTCACCGTCGGTCAGTTCGTACGGATAGCTTTTCATCACCCGTTTGTGATCTTTGATGCCGACTTTATGCAGCAGGGCTATTGCTTGTTTCTGGCGCCATTGAAAACGCTGCCACCAGTGGCCGCTAAATGATACCGAAGGGATGGCTTCTTCGAGCTGTTCCCCCACTTTTTCAGAAGGGTCAAGACAGGAAGAGGGTTCCTGAAATATCATCGCAATTTCACGGCCGACTATCTTTCGGCGCTCACGTGTTGATAGCGATAACAGGTCAACATTACCCAGCCTCAGACGGTCAGCACTGACTCGCCAGTTGTCTTTCGTTACCCCGGCAATAGCCTTGGCCACAAGGCTTTTTCCCGAGCCGGATTCTCCAACCAGGCCACGGATTTCACCTTCATTCAGGGTCAGGCTCATTCGGTCTACCGCCTTTACCATTCCCTGGGGAGTGTCAATTTCTATCGTCAGGTTACGAATATCTAATAATGGCATTAATCAATCCCCGCATTGATCGCTTGGCGGAGTCCTTCTCCTACTAAGTTTACAACTAATACACTGAAGGTGATCGCCAGCCCTGGCAGGGTAACTGTCCATGGCGCTAAATAAATCAACTCGATTGAATCGCCTAGCATGGCTCCCCATTCTGGCGATGGAGCCTGGGCACCGAGACCGAGAAAGCCCAGCGCAGCAATATCGAGTATGGCGATTGATATTGCCCTGGTGAATTCATTGGTAATGACGGTCAGGATATTGGGTAAAATCGAGTTATACAGCAGGTAGAAATCATTGGCACCGTCAAGGCGGGCTGCAATGATGTAGTCCTTTTCGACTTCGTTGTGTACTGCGGTATAAATGGCACGAATAAACCTCGGGATCAATGCCAGCCAGATCGCTAGTAGAATATTGGTTTCCCCAGGGCCCATATAAGCAACCACAATAATGGCTAGCAGCAATGAAGGAATAGAGAGAACCGTATCCAGAATATGGTTTAAGAAGCTGGATTTTAACCCGTGGGTCATCCCCGCCATGACACCAATTACTATACCAATAGCGCTTGAGGCCAGCGCTATGAGCAACGCGTAGCCGAACGTTAACTGTGAGCCCAGCAATAGGCGGCTTAGTATATCTCGACCAAGATCATCGGTACCAAAGAAGAACTCAACATGGCCTTTCGGGTCCCACGACGGTGGCATTAGCAACTCACCGACTTGCACATTTGGTGCATACGGGGCGATAAACTGGGCAACAATGGTTATGAGCAATAGGAAGAACAGGCACCATAGCCCGAACATTGCTAGCGAGTTGGCGCGAAAGTTCTGCCAGGCTCGTTCCCATTGTGTTGGGATCTTCTGCTCCTGATAAATGTTATTTGATAGCATACCATTCCTTCCTGACAAGCGGGTTCACAGCAGCACCAGCAAGATCTGACAGAATGTTGGCGATTAAGATAAAGCTGCCGACAGTGATAACGCCAGCCTGAATAGCAACATAGTTTTGTTCGGCAATGGCATTAAGCAGCCAACGGCCAATACCTGGCCAGTTGAAAATTGATTCGGTTAGCATGGCAAAGGTCATCATGGTTGAAAACTGCATACCGAGCTTAGGGATGATTGGCGGGATCGCATTTTTGAGCACATGGCGCAGGATAATTTCAAACATCGACAGGCCTTTGGTCTGTGCAACCTTGATGAAGTTCTGGTTCATGACTTCAGCGACAGATGCCCGGGTCAAACGGATCACTTCGGTGGTCGGTGCCATCGCCAGCACCAGCGTAGGCAAGACTAAATGGCGGATCACATCTATCAGCGCTTCAGAGCGATAAGGCTTGTCGGAGAGCATTACATCAAACAGTGCTACCCCAGTGACATGGTCAATTTCATATAGCAGACTGTATCGCCCGGCTACAGGTAGCCAGCCAAGTTGCTGCGAAAAGAGCATGATCAACAATACGGCTAGCCAGAAAAGCGGGATGGAATAGCCGAGCAAAGCGATAGATGAAATGGCGGTATCGATTAATCGCCCGCGCTTGACTCCGGCCAGTGTTCCCAGAGGAATACCGGCAATGAGAGACAGTGTAAAGGCAAAGAAACAGAGTTCCAGAGTGGCCGGAAAAACGCCTAACACTTCAAACAGTACGGGTTCACCACTTTGGCTCAAGCCAAGATTACCAGACAGTAAATTGTCCAGGTAAATGAACCAGCCAGTCCAAAACGGTTGGCTGTTCCAGAGTGAAGTTTGATCGAGCCGCAGAATACTAAAACCAATCAAGGTCAAAATGACCATAGTGATCAGGAACAGGTTCAAACGGCGAATAGTATATATAAACATGCTATTACTCGCTGCGGTAAACACTAGAGAATGAGCGAGTACCAAAAGGACTCATTTGCAGCCCACCCAGGGATTGATGGTGAACTTGAAAGTGGACACCGTGAGCCAGCGGGATCACCGGCACCTGATCATCAAGGATATCTTGAGCAAGGTGGTAGTAGCTCACACGCTGTTCCAGTTTAGTTGTCCGCGAAGCGAGTTCGAGCAGGTTGTCAAAGCTAAGATCACACCAATTGGCGATATTCAGGCCCGCACTTTTGGCACTGCATGACAATAGCGGACGAAGAAAGTTATCCGGATCGCCATTATCGGCAATCCAACCGGTGAGGATCAAGTCACTGCCCGAGGTGTCTGTTCTACCGAGACGGCTAAAGGTTTCATGGGTTGAGATAGTCACGTCGACACCCACAGCCCTTAAATCAGCTTGGATTAGCTCGGCGGTTTTTCTCGGACTGGGGTTATATGGCCGCGGCTCTAGCGGAACCCACATCGATAAGTGGAGGTTTTTATCGTAGCCGGCTTCTTTTAGCAGTGCCAAGGCCTGAGACGGGTCATAGTCTAGCGCCTTGCTGTTGTGGTTATAAGCCCAGGACATTGGAGGCAAGATACTCTTTGCTTTGGTTCCTGTACCGTAGTAAACCGAATTCAATAGGTTTTCACGGTTAATCGAGAGGTTGATAGCCTTACGTACCCGAGGATCCTTTAATGCCGGCTTATTGTTATTCAGAGCCAAAAATGCCACATTCATCCCGGTTTGAGCGATGAGCTCAAAGTCTTCGCTATCGCTGATCACGGGCAACTGGCTAGCAACCGGCGAGGAGAGTACATCGCACTCTTTGCTGAGTAGTTTGGCCAGGGTACCGGTACCACGAGAAGAGATATCAAAAACTACCTGCTCCATCGGCGCCGCACCTTGCCAATAACCCCAGTGGCGGTTAAGGCGGATCAGGTCATTGGGGACATACTGGGCGAGGGAGAATGGCCCTGTTCCAATCGGCTTCATATCCAATTGATTTAGTTTTCCAGCTTTTAGCAGGCTCTGACCATATTCTTGTGAGTGGATCACCGCATACGTAGTGGCTAGGTTCGATAAGAATGCGTTGTCAGGCCGGGAGAGGACAAACTTTACGGTATGTGAATCGACAATCTGAATATCTTCAATCAGGCTTTTAAAGCCTTGACTCTCAAACCAAGGGTAGCGGCCACCGGATGCCTTGTTGAAAGGGTGGCTAGGCTCAAGAATGCGTTTAAAGCTGAATACCACATCTTGGGCATTGAGCTGACGTGTGGGTTTGAACCAGTCTGTAGTTTGAAACTCGATACCTTTGCGTAGGTTGAACGTATATTCAAGGCCATCAGCACTGACTGACCAGCTACGAGCCAAAGAGGGCAGCGGCTGGTGGCTGATTGGATCAAGCAGCAGCAAGCGGTCAAAAATCTGTGCCGCTAACGTATCGGCTGTCAGCCCACCATCGGTGAGTTGGGGGTTGAAGGTCGTCGGTGTATCTTGCCCGCAATAGACGAAACCGCGGCTACGGATATTACTATCCAGTTGCGGTTCCGAGCAGCCAATTAGGCTGAACAGTCCGAAGCACGCGAGCAGTACACGAGTATAGGCGCTCATAAAGAAAAGGGTTTATTTGAAAACAAGTGAGTAAATTTAACATTATCCATCACTGTCACCAAGTTATCTCCTCAAATAACCTTCTATTAACGCGTGCTATTGCAGCCGTCGTATGGTCAATATGTACAAAACAGCGGTTATTTACTGCGCAATAAAATTATTCTGTGCTTCCAACGAGTTGGTACTTACGCAACAGTCCTCTAAGTTGATGGTAGCTTAAACCCAATAGCTCAGCGGCTTTTCGCTGATTAAATTTGGCATGCTCTAAGGCGTTTTGGATAACATTGACTTCTTGATCCTGTTGCCACTGGCGAAAATCGAGCGGGAAACTGATCGCTGGCTCGCTACTATTGGCGGGAGCCGGGGCGGGGTCTGCAGCAGAAGGCTTATCATGCCAAGGTGCATGGAATGGATCGATGATGATATGCTCAACAGGCTCATCTTCTAATCCATGGCGGAAGACCGAACGCTCAACGACATTTTTTAATTCACGGATATTCCCAGGCCAGCGATAGTCCATTAATTCTTGGCGGGCTGCTGGGGCGAAGCCGGCAAAGTAGCTAAAACCGAGCTCTCGACACATCCTCACCGCATAGTATTCAGCAAGAGAGAGAATGTCATCCTGGCGTTCACGCAATGGCGGAAGATGGATGATATCGAACGCCAGGCGGTCTAACAGGTCAGCGCGAAACTTTCGCTCTTCAGCTAGCTGCGGCAAGTTTTCATTGGTCGCACAGACCAAGCGTACGTTCGCCTGGCAGGTTTTGCTGCCACCGACGCGTTCATATTCACCATATTCAATCACCCGAAGCAGCTTTTCCTGCACGCCAAGCGGGGCGGTGGCGAGTTCATCAAGAAACAGGGTACCGCCTTCGGCACGCTCGAAGCGCCCTTGATGGCGGCCTTTGGCGCCGGTAAACGAGCCCGCCTCATGACCAAACAGCTCGGAGTCGATAACCCCCTCACTTAATGCCGCACAGTTCAGAGTGATCAGCGGTTGATCCCAGCGTTTGGATAAGTAGTGGATACGCTGGGCGATCAATTCTTTACCCGTTCCTCGTTCTCCCAAGATAAGGATTGGCCTGCTGAGTGGCGCGAGGCGCGAGGCCTGATCGAGTACGGAAAGAAATGATTCCGACTCACCGATGAGGTTATCCGTTTTCTTCATGGTCAATCTCGCTAACTGTTGGCGTATATTTTAACACCATAGCACCGAACGGTTAGCTGTGCAAAGCTAAGTTATTGATAAATAAATAACAAAAACTTGGCATGGTGATTGATATGTATAAGAAACAAGAAGCTAGATCCTAGTTCCTAGATATAGACCAGGAACCCTATCAAACCGAAGGAGATTAACTATGGGCATTTTTTCTCGCTTTGCAGATATCGTAAATGCAAACGTCAATTCATTGCTGGATAAGGCCGAAGATCCGCAAAAAATGATCCGACTGATTATCCAGGAAATGGAAGATACCTTAGTTGAAGTGCGTACTTCATCAGCCCGAGCTCTGGCGGACAAGAAAGAGCTGCAGCGCCGCATCGACTCATTGGAGGCACAAAGTGATGACTGGCAGCAAAAAGCGAGCCTGGCCTTGCAAAAGGGCCGTGAAGATTTGGCTCGTGCGGCACTTATCGAAAAGCAGAAGCTTAGCGATGTGGTTCTGACACTGAATGAAGAATATAAATTGGTAGAAGATACCATCAGCAAACTGAGCGGTGAAGTGGCGGAGCTGGAGCGGAAGCTTCAGGAAACCCGTGCCCGTCAGCAGGCTTTGGTTACGCGTCATAAAGCAGCCGGTAACCGTCGTGATGTACGTCGCCAGCTTGATACCGGCAAGGTAGATGAGGCACTGTCTAAGTTTGAACAGTACGAGCGTCGTATTGATGAGATGGAAGCAGAAGCTGATAGCTATAACATTGGCCGCGGCAAAAATTTAGAGCAGGAATTTGCTGATTTGCAGGCGCAAGATGAAATTGAAAAAGAACTGGAACGTATGAAAGCAAATATCAAGGATAAAGAGTAAGATAGTGACAATATTGAGTTCTGCACGGTACGAGGATGGAGGTAATTTATGGGTTGGATAGTATGGCCATTAATGGCGTTTCTAATTTTTGTGGCGCCGTTATGGTTGATTCTGCATTACCGTGGTCAACGCCATGCCAGTCAGGGGCTATCTGGTGAAGAGCACGAGAAGCTGCAAACCCTTGTGATGCGTGCAGAACAGATGCAGGAGCGCATCAAGACACTGGAACAAATATTGGATGAAGAAGCGCCACAATGGAGGCAACGCCGATGAGTAAAACCTTGTATCGAGATCCGCAAAACGGAAAGATAAGCGGGGTTTGTGCGGGTATTGCTGAATATTTCGGTATGGAAGTTTGGTTGGTGCGGATCCTTGCCGTTTCTGCTTTTTTATTGGGGCTGGGTTTCTTTGCCACTGTCGCCTATATCGCGGCGAGTCTGATTCTGGATAAAATGCCTGCAGACCGAAAAGCACAGCAGTATATTTATCGGGAGCATACCGTCAAGCAGAAGCCTTGGCAGGCTGGGTTGAAGCCTGAACAAATTCTCAATAATGTAGAGTCCGAGCTAGATGAGATGGAGGACGATCTTCGTCGTATGGAGGCTTATGTCACATCATCGGCTTTCAAGGTTTCAAGGGCGTTTAAGGATCTTTGATTAAACAGAACGGTTGTTTGTGAAGCAGGCTTTATGCCTGCTTTTTAATTGCTGTTAGTTATACCAATCTACATAAGTATCTGAAAGTGATATTCATCCGTGGTTAATTTTGGGATTGATATTCTATTTATAGAGTAATGAGTTAGGAAGAAGTATGAATCGAATTGGTAACGAGTTAAATAAGCTAGTGAATCGCAGTTTGGACCGCCATGTCCGCCTTGCGGTGACGGGCTTGTCACGGGCAGGTAAAACAGCCTTTATTACTTCACTTGTTAATCAGTTACTTCATGTCAGTACGAACCCGAGACTGCCGTTGTTTTCTGCCGTGCGGGATGGCCATTTGCTCGGTGCCAAGCGAGTCCCGCAGCTTGATATGCATGTCCCAAAGTTTGCTTATGATGAAGGAATGAGTTCGCTGCTGGACTCTCCGCCAATGTGGCCAGAGCCAACACGGGATGTGAGCCAGACCCGATTAGCATTGCGCTACAAACCACAGAAGGGAGCGATGAAGCTGCTGCAGGATACTGCAACGCTGTATTTGGATATTGTCGATTACCCTGGTGAGTGGCTGCTGGACTTGCCGCTACTTGAAATGGACTATCTCGGCTGGTCACAGCAACAGGCTAAACTGTTAAAAGGCAGACGGCAGGAATTGGCACAACGCTGGATTGCTATGGCCGAGCATTTCGATCCTCTGGCTCCTGCCGATGAAGCACAAATCGAGCAGTTGTCGGCGGCATTTACCGAATACTTGTACAAGTGCAAGGCCGAAGGTGGATTGCACTGGGTGCAGCCTGGTCGCTTTGTCCTGCCGGGTGAGCTGGCCGGGGCGCCGGTGTTGCAGTTTTTCCCATTCATATGGGCTGATAAGTTCACGGAGGCTCAACTTCAGCAAGCTGATGAGCATAGTAATTTCGGTATGCTGAAGAGCCGTTATAAGTATTACCAGCAGCATGTGGTAAAAGCCTTTTATCGAGAGCACTTCTCGAAATTTGACCGCCAGATTATTTTGGTGGACTGTCTGCAGCCGTTAAATGCAGGTCCTGAGTCGTTCAATGATATGCGCCAGGCTCTGGATCAGTTGATGCAGAGTTTTAAATACGGCCGAAGCTCGTTGTTGCGTCGCTTGTTTTCGCCACGCATTGATAAGGTGTTATTTGCGGCCACCAAGGCCGATCATGTCACCCCGGAACAGCATCCCAATCTCGTCAGCCTTTTACAACAAATGGTGAATGATGCCTGGCAGACGGCTTCGTTTGAAGGGATCAAAATGGACTGTGTCAGCCTGTCGTCGATTCAGGCGACGGAACCAGGATTTGTGTCCTACCAAGGCCAGCAGATGCCGGCACTCCGAGGACATACACTGACGGGACAGGCACAAACACTGTTTCCAGGAGAAGTTCCGCGTCGCCTGCCACACGATACCTACTGGCAGCAACATGGTTTTGATTTCGTGAATTTTCGCCCGCTTGAACTACAAAGCGATGAACCTTTGCCACATATTCGAATGGACAAAGCGTTGGAATACTTGTTGGGAGATAAACTGCAATGACCCAATCATATAAAACAAAAATACTTTTTGATGAGCCAGAGAAAACGGAGAACGAGCCTGAGCAGGAGCTGACGGCACAGCAGCAGTTTGCTACCGATAACACATTTTTGCCTGATGCGGTATCAGAGCCGGATGTGGAAGAGCAACTTGCGCAGACTCTTGGTAGCAAGCCCAAGCGTAGTGGACGCTGGCTACGGGGGCTGTTAATCGCAGGAGCCGCGATGACCGGTTGGCAAACACTAGACTATGTTGTAACGGCATACCAGAGTGCAGATTGGCTTGCTTTTGGCTGGAGTGTGATTGTTGGCGCAGTTGCCGCAACAGGGATTACGGCACTTGGCCGAGAGTTTTTCAAATTGCGCCGTCTGAAGCAGCGGCAGTCAGAGCGTGAGCAAGCACAGATGTTGCTTGATGCTGACGGCATCGGTCAGGGCAAGGCGTTCTGTATTAAGCTGGCCAAGCAGAGTGATATACGGGAAGACCATACCGGCTATGATCGCTGGATGCAGTCATTAGCGGCAACGCATAATGACCGCGAGGTACTCGAACTTTATGATCAGATGGTTCTGACCCATCAAGACAAACTGGCTCGTCGATTAGTCGCAAAGTATGCCAGTGAAGCTGCTGTAATGGTCGCAGTCAGTCCATTGGCAATTGCCGACATGTTGCTGGTGGCATGGCGTAACTTCCGATTGGTTGACCAGGTATCCGCCGTGTATGGGGTTGAGTTGGGCTACTGGTCACGAATTAAACTTGTCAAGTTGGTGCTTGCCAATATGGCCGTGGCAGGGGCGACAGAAGTGATTGCAGATACCGGGATGGATATGTTGTCGATGGATCTGGCTGGACGGATGTCAACCCGGGTAGCGCAAGGTGTGGGGGTTGGTTTGCTGACCGGACGACTGGGGTTAAAAGCAATTAGTTTGATGCGTCCGTTACCATGGCAGCCAGAGCAGCAGCCAAAGCTAAGTGAGATCCGTAAAGATTTGGTTCTACGCCTCACTCGCCAGCAGAAAGACGTGAAATAGTTATACCAGTTCCATTGATTATCAGAACGCCACCGGGAGCCAAGTTCACCCCTAGACACAGATCTTGGTTTCCAGTGGCGTTCTTTTTTACCCTGATTTACGCCTTTCTAGTGCCCGAAAATAGCCCTCACATAGGGCTTGTTGGTCGCGAAACGAGCAAACCGTTCTATGTGCCGTGTTTAACATCTCATCATCCGATAGCCGTGACTTGACTCGTAAACAGTGAAGGCGCACACTTCTCTGGTGTCAACAATTCCTGACACCTTGTAAGAAAAGAAAATGAGAAGGCGTGTGATATGAGGCTACAAGTCTTTTGTGAAGACCGAGTTGGCATGACCCGCGAGCTACTGGATATTCTGACCAGTCAGCAAATTGATTTGCGGGGAATTGAAATCGATCGTATTGGGATCATCTATCTCAACTGCCCAGAGATTGAGTTTGACCAGTTTAGTCAGCTCATGTCGCAAATTCGCCAGCTTGATGGCGTGACCGATGTCCGCAAGATCCAGTTCATGCCAAGTGAGCGTGAGCACAAGGAGCTGAAGGCCTTGTTGGAAACGCTGCCTGATCCGTTTTTCTCAATCAACTTACAAGGTAAGATCGATTTAGCCAATGATGCGGCCGAGTTGCTGATGGGAAAATCTCGAGGTGACATTCTCGGCGAGAATATTCAGTCATTGTTGGGATTTAACTTTCATCGTTGGTTGGAAAAAGAAGAAGCCAATAAGCGTAGTGAAATGGTCGTTATCTCCGGCTTGGACTATATGATGGAAATCATGCCGGTATATGTCGCGGATGAAAGTGAAAAACAGGTGCTGGCCAGTGCGGTGATCCTATTGAAGTCGCTATCAGAAGCGAAGATGCCCGTGGCAATGCGTGAAATTAGTGGGGACAATGGCTTTGAACACTTGGTTGGCCAGTCATCTCGCTTTAAGCATCTACTGGCCCAAGCGAAGAAACTGTCCCTGCTGGATGCACCATTACTGATTCAGGGGGAAACGGGGACAGGGAAAGAAATGTTGGCTCGGGCCTGCCATCAGCGCTCGTTAAGGCGTGAGCAACCGTTCTTATTGGTCAACTGTGTATCGATGCCAGATAATGCCGCCGAGACTGAGCTGTTTGGTATGGCTGCCACTGCAACCGAGCCGGGTAAGAAAGGAATTTTCGAGCAGGCTGACGGGGGAACGGTTTTCCTGTATGAAATTGGCGAGATGTCTGCACACCTGCAGATTAAGCTACTCCGCTTCCTGCAGGACGGTACATTCCGCCGGGTAGGCGAAGAGCAAGAAATGCGGGTTGACGTTCGGGTTATCTGTTCAACGCAGAAAAAGCTGCCTGATTTGGTCGCGGCGGGTGAGTTCCGTGAAGACCTTTATTACCGTTTAAATGTTTTGGCGCTGGTGGTGCCACCACTACGTGAGCGTACTGCAGACATAGTACCTTTGTCCGAGTTATTTCTGGCACAATTTGCGCAAGAAATGCAGCAGCCTAAACCGGTCATTTCTGATGAGCTGGCGCAGTATCTCAGCCAGTATGCTTGGCCGGGCAATATCAGGCAGCTACGTAACGTATTGTTCCGGGCTATGACCCAGATTGAAGGTTCTGAAGTCACGGTTGATGACGTGCAGCTACCGGAAAATGAGTCGGCCAGTATTATTAGCGAAGAAACCCTTGATGGCTCTTTAGATGACATCATGAAGCGCTATGAATCAGGTATTCTGACTAATCTGTATCGTAGTTATCCGTCTACGCGTAAGCTAGCGAAACGCCTAGGGGTCTCCCATACGGCTGTTGCTAACAAACTGCGTGAATACGGTATCAGCAAACGCTAACCCGTTTGTTGCTGTGATTTAAAAAGGAGGCCCAGGCCTCCTTTTTTCATATCTATCGATATCAAGCAACAGCTTAGATTGGCATTAGCTTAAAACGTGCGAAAGAGTGTCAACTTCCCGGATTCAAGGGCGAGTAACTGGTTGGTCATATCCTGGCCATAGCGGCACTGGGTTTGCTGGTCGTTGTCGCTTAGCACTCGGTGGCAAGGAATAATAATAGGGATAGGGTTAACATTTCTCGCCATCCCAATAGCTTGAATCGCATTGGGCTGATTGATTCGCTCGGCAATTTTCTGGTATGAATGGCCGGAACCGTAGGGGATATTACAGATCGCCTGCCAAACTTGTTGCTGAAAGGGGGTGCCTTGAGGGGCGAGGGGCAGGGTAAAAGTTTTGCGTTGTCCTTGAAGGTATTCTTGTAGCTGGGTGGTGTATTCTTGCATAAACTCGGGGCTGTGGTCCCAACTGGAGTCTGGACAAAAACCGCCGCTTCCTACTGTGAGCTGCCTGAGCCCATGTTCATCGGCAAGTAAATAGATTTTTCCTAATACCGTATCGAGGTAGTCGTAATACATAATCATCACTATCAGGTTGGAGGATTAATACTAGGCAATAGTATTTACTGATCCAATCATAGCTTAGATTCGTGGGGGGAACTTGTATTTCCTGAGGAAAACGTTATACCTGTCATTAGTTTATGAAAAGACGTAGCCTATTCATTTTGCTTGCTGCGTGTGATACCGATTTTAGGTCAGTGTAATGCCAATCGGAGTAAGTAAGTCTTCAGAAAATTGCGCAGTAATAATGCTCAAATACTTATGCTGATTGGTATCAATTAAAGGACGAGGTGCTGTTGTTTCATTCAATTATTAATCGCTCTCCGGTCATCGAGGTGGACGAATTTAAGGTGAGATTGATTACGAGCAAAGATGCCCGGCAAATCGCAGCCTATTACCAGAGAAACCGGGCTTTTCTTCAACCATGGGAACCCTTGCGTGAGGAAGCTTTTTTCACGGAGGCTGGGTGGGAGATACGCTTAGCCCAGCTAGCGGAGCTGCATAAGCATAAGCTGGCTTATTATTTTGTTTTGGTCAAGAAGGGCTCTGATGAGATTTGCGGCGTGATCAATTTCAGTAATTTGGTCCGCCATCCCTTCCATGCCTGCCATGTTGGCTATTCATTAGATGAGCTGTGTCAAGGGCAGGGAATGATGCGGAAAACACTTAAAGCAACCGTGGAATGGATGTTTGAGCAGCAACATTTTCATCGTGTGATGGCGGCGTATATGCCGAGAAACAAGAAGAGTGCAGCCGTTCTTCAAGCCGTAGGCTTTGAGAAGGAAGGGGAGGCTAAAGATTATCTGCTGATCAATGGACTTTGGGAAGACCATATTCTTACAGCCTGTATTAATCCCAATTGGACACCGCCGAAAAAGTAAGCGTCTAATACCAAACTGATCAATTATCTGGCCTATTAGCGTTCTGATTGAATCAAATAATTGTTCAGTTTGGCATAAAAGGCTCGCTGAAATCAGCAAGCCTTCTTTTTGAATTAAGGGGCACACCCTAGGCTTTGGGTTCTTACTCAACCATCAGAATACGCATATTATTAGTCGAGCCAATAATATCCATCTCGTCCCCCTGGGTGATGATCACCAGATCACCTTTTTCCAGATAGTCTTGCTCTTTCAACACTGCGATAGCATGCTTCGCTGCCGCAAGCCCAGTATCGCTATCGCGGTCAAAAAATATGGGAGTAACCCCACGGTAAAGCGCTGCGCGATTTAGTGTACTTTCGTTACGCGATAGGGCAAATACCGGTAGCCCGGATGAAATACGTGACATCATAAGTGGCGTACGGCCAGATTCTGTCATGGTAATCATTGCCTTAACGCCTTCCATGTGGTTTGCTGCATACATGGTCGACATCGCAATAGTTTCTTCGGCAGATTCAAAAGTACGATCAAGGCGGTGGTTAGAAACGTTAATGCTTGGCTCTTTTTCTGCGCCAACACAGACACTTGCCATTGCTTTCACTGTTTCTTCCGGGTATTGGCCGGCAGCCGTTTCGGCTGACAGCATCACGGCATCTGTACCATCAAGAACGGCGTTTGCCACGTCCATTACTTCGGCACGTGTCGGCATTGGGCTGGTGATCATTGACTCCATCATTTGCGTTGCTGTGATAACGGTACGGTTAAAGCTGCGCGCCCTGCGGATCAATTTTTTCTGAACGCCGACAAGTTCGGGGTCACCAATTTCGACACCAAGGTCACCACGCGCAACCATCACGGCATCAGAGGCCATGATAATATCATCCATTGCTTCAGTGGTGGCTACCGACTCAGCTCGCTCGACCTTGGCAACCAGCTTGGCTTCGAGGCCGGCATCCGTTGCTAAGCGGCGTGCATACTTCATGTCTTCGCCGTTACGAGGGAAAGAGACGGCCAAATAATCCACCTTCATTGCTGCGGCAGTAATGATGTCGGCTTTGTCTTTGTCGGTCAGAGCCTCTGCGGATAGGCCTCCGCCTTTTTTGTTGATGCCTTTATTGTTTGACAGCGGACCGCCCACCGTAACTTCAGTATGTACCTTGTTACCATCGACTGACGTGATTTTCAGCTGAACGCGGCCGTCATCGAGTAGCAGGATATCACCCGGTGCTACGTCTTTTGGTAGCTCTTTGTAATCGAGGCCAACAGCGCTCTCGTTACCTTCACCTTTAGGGAGATCACTGTCGAGAGTGAACTTGTCACCGATAGCGAGTTGAATTTTATCGTCCTTGAACGTTGATACTCGAATTTTAGGGCCTTGAAGATCTCCTAAAATGGCAACGTGTTTGCCAAGCTTGGCGGCGATCTCACGGACAGCTTTTGTGCGCTGGATATGATCTTCTGGGCTACCATGGGAGAAATTCATGCGAACCACGTTAGCACCAGCAGCGATAATTTTTTCGAGGTTATTATCGCGATCTGTAGCAGGGCCCAGAGTGGTTACGATTTTTGTTCGTCTTAGCCTTTCAGACATCGGGGAAACTCCATCTAAATTTGCAGAAGACAATGAAAACGATTACGTTCAGAAACCAGCTTCATTGAATGTGAATGAAATTTTACTACAAGTTACAGAATCATAACGCTGTTCTCAATCAACAAAGTGTAAGAAAAATACCAACCTTAGATGAAAAAATAATGAATAATTTTTCAGTTGTGTTACGTCTTGCAGGTTTAACAAGATAACGAATAGAGCCAATCAAATTAGTTTCTTGAGGACAATGTCAGTAATAACATCCGCTCTGGAGCGATGTTTTATTGCACTAAGTGTAGTTGTTCGTAAGCTTGATGAAAGAGGAGAAGAGAAATAGTGTTATTTCATTGATTTTGATGGATATGAATACACCTATAATCAAGCGTCCTGTCTCTGATCTTTTTCAATCTCGCTGATAGGCCAGAAACTGATTCTGTTTGGTATTATGCAATATCGGCATGAATAAAAAAGCATGAACGGGTGTTCATGCTTTAGGGGGATATGTGTTTCTAAGCTAGTGACAAGTTATGTCACAGAATGCCTTCTTTCGAGAAACGGGAATCTTTTAACGATTCTTTAACGCGTTTTAGGTTTTCTCTAAATCCGGCACCTCGGCGAAGAGTAAAACCAGTTGCCAGCACATCAATCACTGTCATCTGTACGACTCGACTTGCCATTGGCATGTAAATATCAGTATCTTCAGGTACATCAAGGCAGATCGAAAGTGAGCATTCGCGATCAAGCGGAGAGTCTTTGGCTGTAATACCGATAACCGTTGCACCGTTTTCTCGAGCCATATGGGCGATTTCGACCAGGCTCTTAGTTCGACCGGTATGAGAGATCATGACCACGACATCACCATCGGTACAGTTGATGACACTCATACGCTGCATAACAATGTCATCAAAACAAACGATAGGGATATTAAAACGTAAGAACTTATTTTGTGCGTCGTGGGCAACTGCAGCAGATGCGCCAAGGCCAAAGAAAGAAATTTTCTTTGCCTGGGTCAGCAAATCAACGGCTCGGTTTACCTGCATCGGATCTAGACTGTTCTTGGCAACGTCTAGGCAGGCCATGGTTGATTCAAATATTTTTGAAGTGTAGGCATCTGGGCCGTCATCTTCTTCAACATTACGGTTTACATAAGGTGTACCGTTAGCAAGGCTCTGCGCTAAATGCAGTTTAAAATCAGGAAATCCTTTGGTATCAAGGCGACGGCAAAAGCGATTTACCGTTGGTTCACTGACATCGGCCATCTTGGCTAGCGTCGCGATGCTAGAATGAATCGCTGTTTGAGGCGATGCGATGATCACTTCTGCAACTTTTCGTTCAGACTTACTAAAGTTATCTAAATTTTTTTGAATCTTCTCTAGGGTATTCATGGCGATTACCGCGCTTCGTTACTGAATTTCATTAGAGGCGTTCATGATGTCACGAAGCCAACTTTGATGAAACTATACTACTTTTCATGGATCTGCTCCTAGCAATTCAATGAATATGCCTTTTACTTTTTATTATAGTTTGACAGGGATCGAGTTTTTCCTTTCAGTTTTGAAAATATTTATAAGTAAAATGGCGACTAAGTACGTGAAAGTTGCTTTTTTATGTTGTTAATTTTCATTTGAAAGGAATTAATTTACAGAGTGAAATAAATAATTGTAGTTATTTTATGTCATTTGTTGCACTGGTGAGGAAGGGAAAATGAAAGTAAGCATATGTGGTTGCGGCTGGCTTGGCCTACCGTTGGCAAAGCAACTGGTACGAAATGGCGATAGCGTTTTTGGCAGTCGGCGTGAGCCATGTGAGGCAGCGAAGTTAGTTGATTTCGGAATACACGGAGTCGCATTGACATTACCTCTCTATTTACCTGACAACGATGATGATATGACTCACCTTTATAGTGAGTTTTTTGATACCGATGTGCTTGTAATCAATGTGCCTCCTGGCCGGGGAGAAGGTGCCGATGAACGCTTTATTGCCAATGTACAAAGCATGTCTTATGCAGCACAAAAATATGGCTGTCGCCGTGTTATCTTCATCAGTACAACATCCGTTTACGGTGATGTTACGGGAGAAGTGGAAGAAGGGACGGTACCTCGGCCGAATACCGCTTCTGGTCATGCTCATTGGTATATTGAGCAGTGGCTGCAGGAGCAGTGGGGAGCCGATGTCGTCATTCTTCGCTTTGCAGGCTTGATTGGGCCGGGTCGGCATCCGGTGAAATTTCTCTCAGGAAGGAAGGGGCTGATTAATGGTTCCGATCCGGTGAATTTGATTCATCTTGATGACTGTATTCAGGCAATTGGACAGATCACTGCCTGCTGGCCTTCCACAAATGTTTTGCATTTATCTGCACCGAGCCACCCCACGCGCCGTGAATATTACACTGCGATGGCTTTAACTGCGGGCTTACCGCTGCCAGAATTTACTGACTCTCCTGTTAGCAATGCGAAAGTAATTAATGGACAGCATACCTGCGAAATATTAGATATGACATTGCAACATCCTAACCTTATGTTGCTTGCCCCTGAGTTGATTTAGCTTCAAGAGCTGGTTAACAGACAAAAAAAACCGCTGATAAATATCAGCGGGTCATAAAAACTTACACAATTAGGAGTTAACAGCAGTGGCATTTGAATTAATGATAAGCACATTTAGGATGTGGTCACCATTAATGTGAATGACATAAAGTGAGACTGCCGTGTTTAAGGAAAGTTCCGCCAAAACACAAAAAATATTTCTTGTTGTGATTTATAACCTTAATGGTTAATTTGAGGCAAAAAAATCCCGCTGAAATGTCAGCGGGAGAAATCCTTACACAATTAGGAGTTTAGCAGCAGTGGCATTTGAATTAATGAGGAGTACATTTAGGGTGTAGTCATCATTAATGTGAATGTCATAGATTATGACTGGCGAATTTGAGAAAAGTTCATAGAAGTTTGAAAAAAATGCCATCTTTCTGGGAACACTCATCTGAGGACTGAGTTTTGGACAAAAAAATCCCGCTGAAAAGTCAGCGGGAGAAATCCTTACACAATTAGGAGTTTAGCAGCAGTGGCATTTGAATTAATGAGGAGTACATTTAGGGTGTAGTCATCATTAATGTGAATGTCATAGTTTATGACTGGCGAATTTGAGAAAAGTTCATAGAAGTTTGAAAAAAATGTCACCTTTTTGGGAACTCTCGTCAGAGTCTTGAGTTTTGGACAAAAAAATCCCGCTGAAAAGTCAGCGGGAGAAATCCTTACACAATTAGGAATTTAGCAGCAGTGGCATCATTGATTAACGAAGAACAGTGTAAAAAGTCGTTCTGCATTAATGTGAATGTCATTAACTATGACTGCTTAATAAATAAAAGGTTCATAAAAGAAAAATATTTATATTCAAGGCGGTGAAAAATGGCACTAGCTTAGTAGGTTACGAGTTTTATAGACTTTTCCTAGTGAGCAAAATAGCAAGGCTGAATAAAAAAAGCCCGCTGAAATTCAGCGGGCAAAGGCTCTATTTACACAATTAGGAGTTTAGCAGCAGTGGCATTTATAGATTAAAGAAAAGAAGGCTTGTTTGGCGGCCAGCTAACAATTTGTGTGTCTTTAACCTTAATGTCACTATATATGACTTGTGTTTTGTGAGTTGGTTCCACCTAAATTGCAATAAAGTCGAACTTTTATTTAACTTATTGATTTTATTTTTTATTTTTTAGTGTGAGGTAAAACCGTCTTCTCGATTAACGCTGATATGACCTCGTGGCTCTAAGTTACTTAGGTATATGATTTAAGTCAGGGTTTGTTCGCCTTCGCTCTGGCACATTGTTGTTTCAACTGAAGAATACCTCTTGAGCGAGAAGGAGAGCACATGGCTCTATGTTTTGAATTACCAACTTACCTCAAACAACTGGAAAAGCTGGTTAATGTCGACTGTGGTAGCTATACCCCTGAGGGGATAGCTGTGATTGCTGATGTATTGACGCCAATGTTTGAGCAGATTGGTTTTACCGTAGTCCGCCATCAGTTGGATGAAAAAGCAGGCCCTTGCCTGGAAATTACCAATAACCCCGGTGCGGAGCACTATGATGTGATGCTAAGTGGTCACATGGATACTGTTTTCCCTGAGGGGACAGTGGCCACCCGACCGATGACTTATGATGAAGAAAAAGTCTATGGCCCGGGAGCGACAGATATGAAGTCTGGGATCCTGAGCGCCTGGTATGCCTTACAGATGCTGACAACTGAAGAGCGAGAGCGTTTATCGATTGTCATTGCACTGAACTGTGATGAAGAAATTGGTTCAGTGTATTCACGTCATTGGCTTGAAAGTATCGCCCGTAAGAGCCGGCAGGTACTGGTGTGTGAAGCTTCGCGGCCGACTGGCAACCTTATTCGTTCTCGTAAAGGGAATGCGAAATATGAAATTGAATTTCATGGGGTTGCTTCACACGCAGGCTCAGCGTTAGCAGAAGGTGTCTCGGCGATTTACGAATTGAGTCATTGGTCTTTGGCGATTAAAGATATGGTGAACCTCGATACAGGAACAACCATGAACGTCGGGATCATTGAGGGCGGAATGGCTGTTAATGTGGTTCCTGATTATGCCAAGGCAACGGTGGACTTGCGTTTCTGGAATACAGATGAAGCACAAGCCATTGATGAACGTTTACGTGAAATGTCTGAGAGCCCGTTTGAGAAGGGAGCGAAAGTGACGGTCAATCGCTTGACCTTCAAGCCTTCAATGCAGCCAACGGCTGATACCCAGGCATTAATTCGCTTAGTCAGCGAAGAGGCGGAGAAGCTGAATATTGTCCATGGATGGGAAGATGCGGGCGGTGGCTCTGACGGCAACTTTACTGCGGCCGTCGGAACTCCAACGTTGGATGGTTTTGGGCCGATGGGAGCAGGTTTTCATAGCGATAAGGAGTATTTGCTAATTGACTCGATCGAGCCGCGTATTAAATTGCTGGCGAATGTATTGAAGCGCTTATAGTCTGATGGGGAGCCTGTATCAATCTGCAGGTTTTCTCCATGAGCGCAATAAAGAAAGCCCATCTCCATAAGGGACGGGCTCTGAAGAATATCTTCTAAGAAAAAGCAGTGGCACTATATAAGACACGCAATCTATTTTTTTGTTCCCGCTAAATATCATTTTTCCTGTAATTTTTTCCTGCCTCTAGTTTGACTTTTCTACTGTTTTATTCAGGTTGTGCTTTACTTGTTGTTTTAAATCTATTTTCTGGTCAAAAACAAATTTATCGATTTAGCCAATTTTTCTGATTGGTAGTCGATCAGTATCACATCCTGATTCTTTTTTTGGCCTAATCTAAGCAAAACGTTGCATTGGGTTTTATTTGTAGCTTGTTAAAAATATTAATGGGATGTAAAGTTTAAACGTGTGTTTAATACAGGTGAATGAAAATGGCGGGAAAGGGAGAGACAAAGGGCCGGATTCTTGATGCCGCGGAACTTCTGTTTGCTGAGCACGGGTTCAAAGAAACGTCACTACGAACGATAACCAGTAAAGCCGGGGTTAACCTCGCATCAGTCAATTACCACTATGGTGATAAGAAAACTCTGGTTAGGGCGGTACTTAGCCGGTACTTGGAAGAGTTTATGCCAGCTATCAAAGCTGAGCTGGAGGTGCTGCTAACGCGTGACGACTTTACAATGGAGGATGTTTTTCGTTGCGCTATAACGCCGCTCATCGGCCTTAATGAATACCGCCCTAAAGGGGCAACGATCTTTATGTCATTGATCGGTCGGGGATATACCGATGTCCAAGGCCACCTGCGCTGGTTTATCCTAACTCGATACGAGGATGTCCTGAGTTTATTTACTACTGCTGTTTGTCGCGCGAACCCTTCTTTAGACCCGGAAACTCTTTTTTGGCGACTGCATTTTACCCTCGGCGCCTCGGTCTTCACCATGGCATCCACAACAGCATTGTGTGAAATTGCCGAGAATGATTTTTCCCGCAAAGTTTCAACGGAAGACTTAATCGAACGCTTAGTACCCTATTTGGCTGCAGGTGTCGCTGCACCCATCGAACAGCCGCTCTTGCTGGTGCGCGATGAGCCAACCACCGGAACACGATAGGAACAACACGAAGATAAAAAACCAATAACGATAAATGAGACAAAAGGACCTGAAACATGAGCACGTTAATCAACCTGCGAAAACGCTATCTCAGTGATCCCGCATTCAAGATGTTTAAGAAAGTGCTGCCGCCACTGTCAGATACCGAACGCGAAGCAATGGAAGCCGGAAGTGTATGGTGGGATGGAGAACTGTTCAGCGGTTCGCCAGACTGGAATACCTTATTGCACTATCCAAAGCCGACGCTAAGTAGTGAAGAACAGACTTTTATCGATACGAAGCTGGAAACATTACTTGGTATGCTGGATGACTATCAGATCGTTCAGGAGGAAAAGGATTTACCGCCTGAAGTCTGGGAGTATTTGCGTAAAGAAAAGTTCTTCTCATTAATCATTGGCAAACAATACGGCGGGTTAGACTTCTCAGCCCATGCCAATTCAACCATTGTTACCCGTATTGCGACTCGAAGCTTAAGTGCCGCTGTTTCAGTGATGGTACCTAACTCATTAGGTCCAGGTGAACTGTTGTCACACTATGGTACGCAGGAGCAAAAAGACTACTGGCTACCGCGCCTTTCCCACGGTGAAGATATTCCATGCTTTGCTTTAACTGGCCCTGAAGCCGGTTCCGATGCCGGCGGGATCCCTGATATGGGGGTTGTCTGCTACGGCGAACACCAAGGAGAGGAAGTGCTGGGGATCCGGGTTAGTTGGAACAAGCGCTATATTACATTAGCGCCGGTAGCAACTGTGCTTGGTCTTGCGTTTAAGCTGCAAGATCCCGATGGTTTGATCGGCGAGCAACAAGATATTGGTATTACTTGCGCCCTGATCCCGGCAGATCATCCGGGAGTTGAGATTGGTGAGCGTCATGATCCTCTCAACCTTGCCTTCATGAATGGCCCGACCCGTGGGCAGGATGTCTTTATTCCAATGGATTGGGTGATCGGTGGTCAAGACTATGTTGGCCGAGGCTGGCGGATGCTGGTGGAGTGTTTGTCAGCAGGCCGCGGTATCTCACTGCCTGCACTCGGCACGGCAGTCGGTCATCTGACGGCCCGTACCACCGGGGCTTATTCCTATGTGCGAAAACAGTTCGGGATGTCGATTGGTAATTTTGAAGGTGTTGCTCAGGCGATGGGGCGTATTGGTGGTTTTACCTATATGCTTGAAGCGTCAAGGACATTAACCACTACCTCACTCGATCTGAAAGAAAAGCCCGGCATAGTCACAGCAATTGCCAAGTACCACATGACGGAAATGGCCCGCACGATCCTGAATGACTCGATGGACATTCATGCAGGCCGAGCCATTCAACTTGGACCAATGAACTATTTAGGTCACCATTATTTTGGGATGCCGGTTGCCATCACCGTTGAAGGGGCCAATATCTTGACCCGTAACCTGATGATCTTTGGCCAGGGGGCGACGCGATGTCATCCGTATGTCCTCAGCGAAATGGAAGCCGCAGCCAACCCGGATACCGAGCAGGGCGCCAAGGAGTTTGATTCGCTGCTGTCGAAGCATATTGGCTTTGCGATCGGGAACGTGGCGAAATCAATGCTGAACGCGTTTAGTGGCTCGTTGTTCAACCGCGCGCCGGTAAGCGGCGAAACTGCGGTATATTACCGCCATCTATCACGTATGAGTCGGGCATTGGCGGTTGCTTCTGACTTTGCAATGCTTAGCCTTGGCGGTGAACTCAAACGTCGTGAACTCGTTTCGGCTCGCCTCGGTGATGTGCTCAGCCATTTATACCTGGCGTCGGCGACATTGAAGCGTTTTGAGGATGAAGGGCGCCAGCAACAAGATCTTCCGATGGTCCACTATGCATTGCAGCATTGCCTGCATCAGTGCGGGGTGGCCTTTGATGAAGTCCTGAGTAACTTCCCTCGTAAGGGCGTTGGTCGCTTATTACGTACCTTGTTGTTCCCGTTAGGTATTCATTACCAGGCGCCGAAAGATGAGGTAACGGTGAAGATTGCCGAGCTGTTGATGACGCCAGGATCACACCGTGAGCGTTTAACCCAGTTATGCTATATCGGTGACAAAGACAGTGACCCGGTGGCGATTATGGAGCGTGCCTTTGTTGCTATGCATCAGGTTAAAGGGATCGAGCGTAAACTTGCCAAAGCTACGAAGGCTGGTGAGATCCCACGCAAGGTTTCGTTAACAGAGAAGCTACAAATTGCTTTGAGTGCGGGCATCGTCACAGAACAGGATGTCGAAAAAATGCACAATGCTGACCAGTTAAGGCAAAGAGCGATTCAAGTTGATCACTTTGCCGCGGCGCAGTTTAAGAAGAGTAGCCTTCAACCGGGAAAGGCTGCTTAGGAGTGTAAACTCTATAACGAACAATAAACCTGGTGTCTCCCATGTGCCACGCAATTGCGTGGCACTTTTTTTTTTGCCTGTCGGTAAATCTAGCGAGGGGCAAGAGCTAGATTGTTTGCTGCAAAAAGCGACAATTCACGTCACAAAGTGGTAATTAACACCTCCAACCACTACCCTTTTTAGCGTTTTCGCTCATAAATTTAATGCGAATTTGTCATTAACCTTTTATCCTACTGTCAATTATGTAAGGGAAGTTGAAAATGATCATCAAACCTAAAATTCGTGGATTTATTTGTACAACAACTCACCCAGTGGGTTGTGAAGAGAACGTAAAAGAGCAGATTGCTTACACCAAGGCACAAGGTCCTATTGCCGATGCACCTAAGCGTGTACTGGTTGTTGGTTCTTCAAGTGGCTATGGCTTGTCTTCTCGTATTGCAGCAGCATTCGGTGGCGGTGCGGCAACGATTGGTGTGTTCTTTGAAAAACCAGGTACAGAGAAAAAGCCAGGTACAGCAGGTTGGTACAACTCAGCAGCATTCGACAAGCTGGCGAAAGAAGAAGGCCTTTACTCGAAAAGCCTGAATGGTGATGCTTTCTCTCATGAAGCAAAACAAAAAGTTATCGATCTGATTAAAGAAGACCTAGGTCAGATTGATATGGTGGTTTACTCGCTGGCATCACCAGTACGTAAGATGCCAGAAACCGGTGAAGTTGTTCGCTCTACCTTGAAGCCGATGGGTGAAACCTATACCGCTACAGCTGTCGACACCAACAAAGATGTGTTGATCGAAGCGAGCATCGAGCCTGCGAGCGAGCAGGAAGTTGCCGATACCGTCACTGTTATGGGTGGCCAGGACTGGGAGCTATGGATTAATGCTCTGTCTGAAGCCGGCGTATTGGCTGACGGCTGTAAGACTGTAGCCTACAGCTACATCGGTACAGAAATCACTTGGCCTATCTACTGGCATGGTGCACTGGGCCAGGCGAAAATGGACTTGGACCGTGCAGCAAACGAGCTTAACAGCAAACTGTCTGCGACCGGTGGTTCAGCCAATGTTGCAGTATTGAAGAGTGTTGTAACTCAGGCAAGCTCGGCAATTCCGGTAATGCCTCTATACATCGCGATGGTATTTAAGAAAATGCGTGAAGAAGGCGTACACGAAGGCTGCATGGAGCAGATTCACCGTATGTTTACTCAGCGCCTGTTTAAAGCTGATGGTACCGCACCTGAGGTGGATGAAGAAAACCGACTACGTCTGGATGACTGGGAGCTTCGTGAAGATATCCAGAAGCACTGTCGTGATCTGTGGCCAAACGTAACCAACGAGAACTTGTTTGAAGTCGCCGACTATCAGGAGTACAAAGATGAATTCCTGAAACTATTCGGTTTCGGCATCGAGTCTGTTGATTATGAAGCGGACGTTAATCCACTGGTTGAGTTTGATGTAGAAAATATTTAATCAAACACTGCTGTGTGAGATATAAAAAACCGCCTTTCGGCGGTTTTTTTATATCTTATTGGTTGGGTAAACCTTGGTTAGCACTTAATGCTTCGGTAACCGAACCACAAATGCCGCCCCTTCGATTTTCGCTGTTTCGACATGGATAGTGCCTTGGTAGCTTTCGACGATCTCGTGGCAAACTGATAAGCCAATACCTTGGCCGGGATTAAGCTGATCGGCACGAACTCCGCGCTGGAAGATCGCTTCGCGCATATTTTCACTGACGCCCGGGCCATCATCTTCAACCCGGATCAGGTAGCAGTCCTCCTGCTCATTGACGCTTACCCGAACTTCGCTGATACAGAAACGGTAGGCATTTTCCAACAGGTTGCCCAGCAACTCCATCAAGTCACTACGGTTTATCGGTAGTTTGAGCTTGGGGCTGAAATGGCATTTCAGGTTAACGTCCTTGCCGTTGTATACCTTGCTTAATAATCGGTCAAAGCTGTCGATAGCGGGTTTGAGCTCGGTTTTGTCTTTCTGCAGCCCCTGCTGGCCCATCATGGCGCGTTTAAGCTGGTACTGAACCAGTTCATCCATTTGACTGATTTGTTCCATCACGCGCTGATTGAGTTCCAGGCGCGCAATGTCTTGATCATCGAGCAGGGCATTGGTCGCCGCAAGTCGAGTCTTTAGACTGTGGGCCAAATCATCCATGGCATGCCGGTAGCGGCCTTTTTGATCGTTGCTAATCTGAATCAGGCGATTGAGTGCCAGGGTGACATCCTGCAACTCCATCGGAAAATCATCGTCCAGCTTGTCACGCTTAGCCTCGGTCATCTGATCCAGCTGAGCTGCCAACTTGCGTAGCGGTTGGAAGCTCCAGTGGAACGCGGCGATTAGAAACGCAATAGCAATAAGAACAAACAGCCCCAGATAAAAGGTGGTCCGTCTGTGAAGCTGATTTAATGATGATTGATATGATTCACCAGAGCGTAATACAACAAGTTGGTAAATATTACCGCCTTCGCGATCACGACTCATGTTGTAGGCAATGTAGCTTGCGCCTGACTCCGTCTCGATGAGGGTTGGAGCCGGTATATCGTCGGGCAACTCGCTACAGATATTGCCGATATTGGCTTCCTTGGCCTCTTCTGACAGCCAGATGGTATGATCTTTTAAATCACATACAACCGACATGTAGTCGGTATCGGATGGGTCGACGGAGTCAATCCACTTGTCGACATCCTTGATGAGGCCGGCACGGTTAAGCTGGGCCACCACCATTGGCATTTGGGCAACGAGCTCGGATGAATAGGCAGCCATATAGCTCTGGCTATAGAGCTGGTTAATCACTCCGGCCAGAGCTGATGTGATAAGAACGATAATCGCCACCGAGGTAACCAGTACCCGGCGGCGTAGCCTTGGTTGTAGGAGCTGACTCATTGAGCTTGTAACTCAAAGATATACCCCTGGCCACGAATTGTGGAGATAGGGTTATCCTGGCCGTTGGTGGTGAATTTCTTGCGTAGGCGGCTGATCATGACCTCAATGGTATTTGGATCACCTTCCTGATCTTCATAAAGCACATCGAGCAGGCGCTGCTTAGACACGACCTGGCGGCTATGGCGCATTAGATATTCAAGGAGATCATATTCAAAGGCGGTAAGCTCCAGCAGCGTTTCGCCGATGAAAACTTGTTTTGCCAGCAGGTCAACACGGATATCTCCGGCTGTCATTTCCGGTTTTACGAAACCGGCGCTACGGCGTACCAAGGCACTCAGACGGGCGACCATCTCTTCTTTCTGGAAAGGTTTAACCAGATAATCATCGGCACCGGCTTCAAGCCCGGTAACCTTGTCCTGCCAGTTGGAACGGGCCGTTAGGATCAGGATCGGTAACCGAAGGCCTTTTTGGCGGATATCTTTGATTAGGCTGATCCCATCACGATCAGGTAAGCCGATATCCACGATGGCGACGTCATTGGGGTAGTTTTGCGAAAAAAACAGCCCTTCTTCGGCTGTTCCAGCACATTGTACCTGGTGTCCCAGTTCGCTGAGTTGAGATTTAAGGTGATGACTTAAAATTGGGTCGTCTTCGACAATGAGGATACGCATAATTTTGATTACCAACAATAAATGTTTCTATTTAATATACTTAATAGAAAGAAGGCTGGCGAATAACAGGCTGCTTATTTGTGGGATTAAGCCGGATTATTCGCTTAAAAGTGCTTGTATTGATATTACTATAGGTGAGGGGACTGAATAGACGCTGACTCATTAACCACAATTAGGGAGATTAATAAATCAGCGTCAAAAATGCTCTAGTTGAGGATGATGATGAGTGTACCGGCAATCGTTAGCAGGACGTTGGCGATAGCATAGGTTCCCGCGTAACCAAGAGCCGGGATAGTACTACGGGCATGTTCGTTGATCATATCCATGGCCGGGGCACAGGTTCGTGCCCCAATGATGGCACCAAATAGCAGGGCGCGGTTCATTTTCAGAACGTAGGCGCCGAATAGGTAAGCCAATACCACAGGGATCACACTGACCATCAGGCTGGCGGCAAATACAGCCAAGCCAACTTGAGCCAGAGAGTCAAACAAGTTGGAGCCGGCACTTAAACCAATCCCTACCATGAACACCATCAGGCCGAGATCCTTGGTCATATTGAGGGCACCCTGAGGCACATATCCGAAGGTCGGATGGTTGGCCCGTAAGAATCCTAGCGTGATACCGGCAACCAGAAGGCCTGCGGCACTACCGAGGCCAAACGCAATCTGGCCAAAGGTCATGGTGATCGTTCCAACCAGCAGGCCGATGATGAAGAAGCAGCAAAAGGCCAGTAAATCCGCTATCTGACTGTGAACCGAGATAAAACCGATACGCTCGGCAAGACCGAGAACACGACTTTTTTCACCACTGACCTGAAGGATATCCCCTTTATTGAGCAGGATATTGTGATCCATTGGCATTTCGATCTGGGCACGAACCACGCGGTTAAGGAAACAGCCATATTCAGATAAGTTAAGATCAGACAGGCGCTTGCCGGCAATGCTGTCATTTTTAACCACGATCTCTTCTTCGACAATACGCAGGTCGAGCAGGTCACGGTCGAAAACTTCTTTGCCGTTTCGAAAGCTCGGATCCAGACGGGCATGGCTGTCTGGGTAGCCAACCAGCGCGATTTCGTCACCCTCTTGCAAGATTGCGTCGCCGTCGGGGTTGGCAAGAATGCCGTTGCGGCGTACCCGCTCGATATAGCAACCGGTCTGGCGGTAAATCCCCAGTTCTCGCAGGTTACGGCCGTCAATCCAGTTAATGAGTTCCGGTCCCACTCGGTATGCACGAATAATTGGTAGATAGACCTTGCGTTGTCCGACTTCACCGATACCGCGTTCACGAGCAATCTGTTGTGAAGATTCGGCGAGGTTTTGCTTCTGAAGCTTAGGCATCAGCTTCGCCAGCAAAATGAGGCTAACTAAGCCAACCAGGTAGGACATTGCGTAGCCGACGCTTAGGCTGTCGACCATATGTTGGATGACGGTACTGTCTGTTATGCCTGCAAGGCCACTGTTAAGGGCATCTTTTGCGCCAACCAGTACTGGGGTTGCCGTGAGGGATCCTGCCATTAGGCCGGTTGCCAAACCGAGTTCGAGGTTTAGGTAGTGGGCCATTGTCAGGGTTATTGCAATGGCCGAAATTAAAACAACTAGCGCCAGCAATAAGTAATGTTTGCCGTCTCGGAAGAAAATACCGAAAAAGTTAGGACCGGCTTCAATACCAACACAGAAAATGAACAACATAAACCCGATGTTTAAGGCGTCGGCATCAAAGGTAAACCCCGCATTACCGAACAATAGTGCAGTGAGCAGTACACCGATGGAGTTACCGATTTGAAGGTTAGCGATTCGAATTTTTCCGACACTAAGACCAACGGCGAGGACAACAAAAAGCAACAAAATATCATTTTGATGAAGGAGGGCAGCTACATCGATATTCACAACAACATTTTCCGGAGAAGAAAGACAGCAATAAAAGTGGTGAAATTCTAGCTGATTTTTGGCGAGGGTAATACCGGAAAATGAAAGAATGACCTAAAAAAAGCACAATGTTTTTTAGTTGTTAAATTCGTCAGAAAAATGGCGTTAAACAAAAAAAGACTGGCGCACCAGTCTTTTTTAAAGTTTTGTAAAATATAGGATTTATTGATAAAGGCCTAGATTTTCTTTTGCGTATGCCTCGAATTCAGTACAACCGCCGATGTGTTCTTGGTCGATGAAAATCTGAGGCACGGTTTCTACCGGCTTACCAACTGTTTTTTCAAGGTCAGCTTTGCTGATGCCTTCAGCGTGGATATCAACATAACGGTAGTTGAAGCCTTCACGTTCTTCCTTCAATGTATCTGCCAGCTCTTTCGCACGTACACAGAATGGGCAACCTGGGCGACCGAAAATAACAACAAACATCAGCAATTCTCCTAAATTCTTTGGGAGGGATAGATTGTGCTTATCACGAACATCATCTCTCCTCAATTTGATGGGCTAACTATAACGTGAGATGGGATGATGAGAAAGCGGGTTTTATCTCTTGATGCGATAGATAAAATCGATTGATCGCTGCAAGTAACGATTAGGCATTGCAGAATGTGATGGGGGGCGAGTTCTGAACGTAGGCTGCGATGATCTCGATATAATGTTGCTCAGAATCAAAATCAGGATCCATTGAGTGGGCACACTCGTTGATAATGAAATTATACAGTTGCGTAATGGAGTGCCTATGTTTCAGTTTATGACTTCGTCAAGGATAGTAT
Source organism: Photobacterium obscurum (assembly GCF_026191635.1). Classification (GTDB taxonomy): domain Bacteria; phylum Pseudomonadota; class Gammaproteobacteria; order Enterobacterales; family Vibrionaceae; genus Photobacterium; species Photobacterium obscurum. Next base: position 155,665 of record NZ_JAKRRW010000001.1, on the reverse strand, counting down.
TCGGTGAGGGATCCCTGAATAACTCACTGTCATCTCTTAATCAGTTTGGTTACAGCGTACTGTTGGTGACAGGCCGTGATAACCAGCGGGCCGAACCGGTGATCAGTTACCTCAAACAGCAGAACATGCGCTATCAACAAGTTTCCGTGCACGGTGAACCTTTGATCGCAATGATTGAGGAAATGGCGGCGATGGGCAGAAAGTTCCGTCCTGATATGGTACTGGCTATTGGTGGGGGCAGCGTACTGGATGCGGGGAAAGCGTTGGCGGCACTGATCCCTAACCAGGGCAGTGTTTATGACTATGTTGAGGTTGTTGGGCGCAATGTACCGCTGCAGGCAAAACCTATTCCATTTATCGCGGTTCCGACAACTGCCGGGACGGGATCGGAAGTCAGTAAGAATGCAGTCCTTCGCTCGGCACAGGAAAATGTCAAAGTAAGCTTGCGCAGCCCTGAAATGCTGGCTGACCTGGCGATTATTGATCCTACCCTGACCTATGGTATGGATCCGATTATGTCAGGATGTTGCGGTATGGATGCCTTTTCACATTTGATGGAAGCTTATGTTTGTGGCGATCCTAACCCGCTGTCAGATATGGTGTGTGAGGAGGGCTTACGCCGTCTTTCGGGAGCGATTCTTGCTGCTTGCGAAGATGATGATCCGCGTGCCCGTGCCGACATGTCTTTTGCTGCTATGCTGGGGGGAATGGCGCTGGCCAACGCGAAACTCGGTGCGGCACATGGCCTGGCCTCGGCACTCGGCGGTCGCTTGAGTGCCCCCCATGGGCTTATCACTGCACAACTGGCTCCCTATGTGATGCAGGAAAACGTGCTGGCGGCGAGAGAAGCTGGCAGATCCGACGTGCTGAACCGCTATCGTCAGTTAGCCTGTATTCTTACCGGAAGGATGAATGCCGAGATCATCGATGGGATCCTGTGGACGAAGCGAACGTTGAAGCGGCTGAATCTGCCACCTGTTTCGAAATATGGGCTGTGTGACATCATGTTTGATGATGTGGCGCAAGATGCATTGCTGTCCAATGCAATAAAAGGTAATCCTCTGCCATTGAACAAACAGCGTCTATTAAGCATCTTGGAACAAATTTGCGACAGTTGTCATATCGAGCAATCGTCCATGCCCGATCCGAACTGATAAGGGCAGAAAATTACTTGGTTTGCTATCTCTCTGGATGATTGATGGGGGGAAATTGTGTTACATTGACGCATGCTCCCCGCCTTCTGCAGTGTGATAAGGATATCCATGAATCAGACAATCGACACCATTCTTCAGCACCGCTCAATCCGTAAATTTACCGAACAGCCGATTTCTTCCGATCAGCTGTCTATTGTATTGGACTGTGCTATTGCTGCATCGTCTTCTAGCTTTATTCAGTGCGTTAGTATTATCCGGGTAACCGAAACAGAAAAGCGATCTCGGTTGGCGAAGTATGCCGGTGATCAACCCTATGTGGCGACAGCAGCTGAGTTTTTGGTGTTTTGTGCCGATTTTAACCGGCACCGACAGATTCATCCTGAAGCGATGCTTGGCTTTACCGAGCAGACGCTAATAGGCGCTGTGGATGCTGCGCTGATGGCACAAAACGCGCTGTTAGCAGCAGAGTCGATGGGGCTTGGGGGGGTATATATTGGCGGTATACGTAATAATCCAGCAAGTGTATCGGAGTTACTGTCGCTTCCTCATCATGTTATTCCCTTGTTCGGGTTATGCCTGGGGTTTCCCGCCCAAGAGCCAGAACGTAAACCCCGGTTACCTCAATCAATTATTGTTCATCAAAACTCGTATCAGCCAGAGCTAGACAAACAGCAACTGGAACAGTATGACGGTGAGGTACGAAATTACTATCGTGCTCGAACCGGTGGCAATAAAGAAACATCATGGTCAGAACAAATTACCGCGACCCTAAATAAAGAAGCGCGGCCATTTATGAAAGACTTTATTAAGAACAAAGGCTTTAGCGTAAAATAGTATCACTCGATGGAGTTGGGTAGATATCCCTAATAATTTAGAACTTTAGTACTTAAACTGAGTCAGATACACTGAGCTGTGTATTCACTTAGTTTCTGTTGGGTTAATTATTGACCTCTTTAGTTCCTGCTTGCGCTTGGTGGTGGAAATGCGCAGCATAGTGGCAAAATTTTAAGCTATTAACGGTGAGTATGTTGATAGTTTTCCATCAGTGTTGTTTTTTGCATTATATTTAATTTGTTGCACAGCGATTTTGGCATAATAGAATTACAGCGGAATTATATATGAAACAAATGGGCAAAGTGGCCTGTATCATTTGCTTGGCTACTTTACTGAGTGCCTGTCAAAGCACACCTGAAGGTGAAGAAGGAGTTTCATCTGCGATAAATACAGAAAATGCTTTTCAGGGAGCCCTGAAAGCACACCGTAGTTGGCAAGAAACGTTGGCTGGGGCCGGGCAGCTGGAAGTTTATTCGCCAGAAAAATATGCCCAAATGATGTCGAGCTGGCAAAAAGCAGATTCGATTTACCTTGAGTTTAAAGAAACGCCGGATAAAGCATTTAAAAGCTATTCTTTATTTTCATCAACGACATACCTAGAGCGATTCTATGAAGAAATCGCGGTTGTGGAAAAAACACTGAATGAACTTGAGTATTTGAAGCGGGTTGCTGATGATGTGCTTAAACCCGCAATTACTCAACTGGACTACCTGAACTCAATTGATGCTCGCCAGTACTACCGTAGCGAGTATGTTCGGCTGACTCGTTTTTACGCCAAATTGTTCCGTCTGGTAGAGGATAGCGAGTTAACTGATGCCAGGGAAGAGCAGGAAGAGTTCCTCGATCGTGCGCATAGCCTGGAAATCAGAACCATCAAGAAAATATATATTTCTCCCAAGGTTGATGCCCTGCGCGAATTGCGTCGTAACGATGTTAGGTATTATGCACCAATCAGTTATGCCCGGGTTGAAATAAAAATTGAAAGCGGTAAAGGGTTAATTGAGCGTTCCCCGCGTGACTTCACGGCCATAAAGCAATTGGTCTCCGAAATTGAATTTGAGCTTGCGCATGCTGAGCATATTGCGTTGGAGGTGCAGGGGCTTCGTGATCGTAGCAAAGACGAATACGAGAACTTTATCTTGGAGATTGAAGCGAAGCTGTTACAAATTTCGCTGGCCCTCAACGATAACGATCTCCGAGATCTCCCTCTTAGAACTCAGGCAGCTCAGATAAAAGATGAAGTAATAGCGGCCCGTCAGTTGTACGCGTCCTCTCGTGCATCAGAAGTGAATTCAGACAACGATAGTGGACAAGTTGAAGCTTTAACGTCATTGGTCAATAAGCAACAAGCGCAAATTGAACAGTTAAAGGCGCGCTTGGCGCTTTTACCTGATACTCAGCCAGCTTCAGAGAGTTCTTTATCTGGTGGGATTGCTCGTAATGAGCAAGATGCAGAGAGTGAGTAAGTGGTTGTCGTGAGAAGTGTAATTATAATTAGACAACTTAATTGGTGAATATAGACCTTTGACTAAAGAAGCAGCGTTAAGCTGCTTTTTTTATAGTTATATTAGCTGAAGTTGAATTGATGAGTTTTATATGTGAGTTAATTTCTTATTAATCAATGCCTTAAAGTATATTTCTGGCTGGGGATCTACTTGATTTAATGATTTTGATCATATTTGCTAACACTTATTGGCGTCATAAATCACAAAAAAACTTTACAAAGAATAGTGAAAATTTCGTTTTTTTCTTCTTTGGTTAAATTTCGCACTAGATATGGATTGATTTGCCCCTCGTCATCCTTTAGAATTCGCCGCGCATTAAAAATGCACTCATTTTTTAATTTTTACCATTTTTTTTGAATTACTCCTGTAGGGGAACTAAATGTCTACGAAACTAGCTAACCCAGCGCCACTTGGCCTAATGGGTTTTGGTATGACTACCATCCTTCTGAATATCCACAATGCGGGTTTTTTCCCAGTTGATTCAATGATTCTTGCTATGGGTATTTTCTATGGTGGCCTAAGCCAGGTTCTCGTAGGTATGATGTGCTTCAAGCGCGGTGATACATTTGGTACAACAGCATTCACTTCGTACGGTCTATTCTGGCTAACACTTGTTGGTCTTATCGTAATGCCTTACATGGGCCTACCAGCAAGCCCAGCTAGCTTCATGGGTTGGTACCTACTGCTTTGGGGCATCTTCACTGGTTTCATGTTTATTGGCTCTCTATGCTACCCACGTGCGAAACAGTTCGTATTTGGTTCTCTAACAGTACTATTCTTCCTACTTGCTGCTCGTGACTTCACGGGAAGTGAGCTAATCGGTACTATCGCTGGTTTCGAAGGTATTATCTGTGGTGCAAGTGCGATCTACTTCGCAATGGCTCAGGTACTAAACAACGAATACGGTCGTACTATCTTGCCTGTTGGTGAGCTAAAGAAAGATAAAGCAAGCCTAAAAGCTGCTGCTTAATATCTAATCAAGTTTTGAAAAAAACCTCGCTGCGGCGAGGTTTTTTTTTTGCCTGTAGTCGCTACCAAGAAGCGGATTGCCCCTTCAAAATTGGTATAAGCTTATGAATAGTATTTCAGAGCGGAAGGGAAGGGACAATGGCGCAACGTTATGCAGCGTTAATGGGAGCTTTAGTTGCCGATGCGGCAAGCATGGGGACGCATTGGATATATTCTCCCGAGCGAATGAAACAGTTGGTGGGGTTGCCTCATTTCCCCTTTATCGAGCCGGATGCAAGGCACTATGAAGGGGTTGATAGCTACTACGCCCATGATAAGTTGACCGCGGGTGAGCTGACGGCCTATGGTGAATGGGTTGCATTATATATTCGGCTGCTTGGCAGGGAGGACACTGGCACACTGACTATTCAGCAGCATATCCTGGAGTATTTCGGGCCGGGAGGCGAATTTATTGGCTACATTGACAGCCCGACCAAAGCATTGCTTCTCACTCTTTTTTCTCTCCCCCCCGAGGACTGGCCTGATGATTCGGGCTGCGAAGACGACCAAAACCCAGCCTTATGTGCCGTGCCTGCCTTAGTCGCACTCAAGCTGCCTTCAGAGGAGTTAGAACAAGAAATTGAACGAATTGTTGGTATTACCCATCAGGATGAGTCAGCGCTGCAGTGCGCGAAGGCATTTTCCAGCGCGTTAAATGAGGCGCTACGCTCAAGGCGGATGGAGCCTGTACTAAATGTTCTCAAAATCAAGTCGCCAGAAGATATACGCGATAAAATTGAGCAGGTCAGGTTGCTAAGCGGTGATGTGAATGACCTTAGCCATGTACTCGCAATTGTTAATCAGGCTTGCCACCTTGCCGATAGCCTGCCAATGGCAGCCTGGATCTTGCAAAATAGCGAGAGCTATACCGAAGCTATTATGAAAAATATTCTTGTTTCTGGTGATACCTGCGGGCGCGGTATTCTAATCGGTGCTTTGGCGGGCGCCTGTTACGGTTTTGGTGATGAGAAGGGGATACCGATTTCATGGTTGACTACTTTACAGTGCGGCGAGGCGCTAGCGGAAGATATTGAGCAGTTACTGCGAGTCTCGAAAGCGGATTAACGGGTAAGCGGGGCAAAGTAGTTAAGCATGCGGGACTCTTTGTCTCCATAAAACAAAGCCCTGAAAACAAAAAAGCTACCCATAGTGGGTAGCTTTATAGGTTCTTCTAAGGGGAGACTCTTAGCAGATAACCTTGATTGCCAAACCACCCTGAGATGTCTCACGGTATTTAGCATTCATGTCTTTACCTGTCTCTAGCATTGTCTCGATAACTTTATCCAGAGAAACACGAGGCTCAGAAGCGCGGCGCAGTGCCATACGAGATGCGTTGATAGCTTTAACTGCTGCAATACCGTTACGCTCGATACATGGAACCTGTACCTGACCGGCAACTGGGTCACACGTTAGGCCTAGGTTGTGCTCCATCGCGATTTCTGCAGCCATACATACTTGCTCAGGGCTTCCACCCATTAGTTCAGCAAGACCTGCAGCAGCCATAGAACAAGCTACACCAACTTCACCCTGGCAGCCAACTTCTGCGCCAGAGATAGAGGCGTTACGCTTGTATAGGCCACCGATTGCACCAGAAGCGGCGAAGTAACGCGTGTACTCTTTAGGGCCAACAGACTGGATGAACTTGTCGTAGTAGGCAAGAACCGCTGGAATGATGCCACATGCGCCGTTGGTTGGTGCCGTTACAACACGGCCACCCGCTGCGTTTTCTTCGTTTACAGCAAAAGCATACATGTTAACCCAGTCAACCACCGTCATTGGGTCGTTGCTTAGTTTCTCTGTTGTCATTAGCTGCTGGCGAAGTGCTGCTGCACGGCGAGGTACACGTAGTGGACCAGGTAGGATACCTTCTTCGCTCATACCGCGTTCCATACACTCACGCATGGTTTTCCAAATGTTTGCGAAGTAAGTGTTAATCTCATCTTCAGCATTCATCGCACGTTCGTTAGCCATTACTAGTGAACTGATAGAAAGACCGCTTTCCTTACATTGGTCAACTAGCTCTTCAGCCATGGTGTACATGTAAGGAACTTTAACGGTTGATTCTTGTTCTTTGCCGAAGTTTTCTTCGTCAACGATGAAACCACCGCCAATCGAGTAATACGTCTTAGTGTATGCTTCTTCTTCACCAATCCAAGCGTGGATTGTCATGCCGTTTTCGTGAAGTGGAAGGTTAGTAGTATGGAAGTTCATGCCGCTATCGCGAGGGAACTCCACGGTATGGCAGTGCATACCAACAGGTAGGCGCTCAGTTTCTTCAACGCGTGCGATGAAACCCGGAATGCTGTCAATATCAACATGTTCAGGGCTATTGCCCGCAAGGCCCATGATGATTGCGATATCTGTGTGGTGACCTTTACCGGTTAGAGAAAGAGAACCGTAAACATCAACGGTAATTTTAGTCACATCACGTAGCTTGCCCATAGCGCGCAGGTCATCAATAAACTCTTTACCTGCCTTCATTGGACCAACAGTGTGCGAACTGGAAGGACCCACACCAATTTTGTAGATATCAAAAACACTGATCATTGCGTAATACCTCAGTCTTAGGAAGCAATCTTGCTATCGCCAGACTGTATAGTTTTTATCATTCTCGCCCCTTCCTTGGCGAGATAAACAAAACAAAAGAGCAGGGGCGTTCGCTTCCTGCTCTTTAGTATCTTCTATTTTACGTAAATTGAATCAGAAGACTATGCGTTGTAGCACATTTTCTTACAATAACAATTCGTAATAGTCGTTTATCACTGTCAGAGTGACAACTGCCTTATAGTGCGCCGTAGATTACAGAAGTAATCGCAGCAATACCACATAGTGCAGTGAAAATCTGAGCTGGAGCAGAAGTTTTGTACTTAGCCATCGCTGGTACTTTGCTCATCGCGAAGATAGGCATTAGGAATAGGATTGCCGCAATCATTGGCGCGCCCATTGTCTCAATCATACCTAGGATGCTTGGGTTAACTACTGCTACTACCCAAGTAGTGATAACGATGAAACCTAGAGAGATTTTCTCAATCTTGCTCTTTGGCATGCCAGAGCGAGACTTGATTAGGCCAACTAGACCTTCGTGAGCACCTAGGAAGTGACCGAAGTAGCTAGAAGTAATCGCAGCAAACGCAACCATTGGACCCATTAGTGAAATCAGTACTGAGTCGTGCTCGTTAGCTAGGTAAGAAAGTACAGAGATGTTTTGCTCTTGTGCCATTGCTAGCTGCTCTGGAGATAGAGACAGAACAACAGAGAATACGAAGAACATTACGAAGCCCATTAGCATCATTGCTGCACCGCCAGTGATCATGTCAGTTTTCTGCACTGCATTGTCACCGTAGATACGACGCTGTTCTTTAGAGAACTGGCTGATGATTGGGCTGTGGTTGAATGAGAACACGATGATTGGAATTGCTAGCCAGATTACAGAAGGCATTGAACCCCAGTCTGGGCTAACAGACATCATTGAGCTATTCCACTCAGGAATTAGGTAAACAGAAAGTGCTAGTAGAACGAATACTAGAGGGTAAACCATTGCAGAAGTTGCCTTCAGCATTAGTTCTTTACCGAATACAACACCCGCGGTCATTGCCAGGATCAGGCCGCCAGATAGTAGCCAGCGTGGAATAGATTCCATGCCCATCTGGTTTACCATGAAAGAGTCAACAGTATTGGTAATACCTACACCGTAGATAAGAACGATTGGGTAGATGGCGAAGAAGTAAGCAAAAGTGATGATGTTTGCGCCAGTTTTACCGAAGTGTTCTTCAACAGTATCAGTGATATCTGCTTCAGGATTTTTCGCTGAAAGAACGAAACGAGCCAAGCTCTTGTGAGCGAACCATGTCATTGGAAGAGCAAGCAGTGCAAGGATAACAAGAGGCCAGAAGCCACCAGCACCTGCTTTAATTGGAAGGAACAGAACGCCTGCGCCTACAGCGGTACCGAATAGCGATAGCGCCCAAGTCACGTCTTTGTACGTCCATCCTGCTTTTGCAACGGTACTCGTTGCTGTGCTTGTAGATGTTTGCATGATTATATATCCAAAGTTAATTACGGAACGGAAATTAGGAACGGGGCGCATTTTGATGATTTCAGAAAGTAAAACTTTGATCTTGATCTCGTTATGTAACGGGTGATATTTGCAATACAATTAAAGGTGATCTTGATCACAACGAGTGTTGCGGAGAAGTTAGGGAAAATAACGTGTTAGAGGGCGAGTTTTTAATACCAAAGCTGTTTTGATAACAATTTAATCATCTGGGCGGTTGCTCCCCATATTGAATATTCACTGTATGGAATTGCATAAATATTGTGTTTTATGCCGTCGATAGTGAATTTCTCAGTGCGCATATTCATTGGGTTTAATAAATATTGGATAGGAACTTCAAACAAGTCGTCAACCTCATTAGGATCCAGCGCTGGCCTGTAATCCTTGGGGATGGTTGATAAGTACGGGGTGACGATATAACCGCTGATCGTGGGCAACGAAGGCAGCTGACCGAGGATGTGACTGCGATTGCATAAAATTCCAGTTTCTTCTCTGGTTTCCCTGATCGCAGTTTCAATTAAATCAACATCTTGTTGTTCATATCTACCGCCAGGAAAAGCGATTTGCCCTGGATGATGTTTCAAGTGACGAGCACGACGGGTGAAAACAACATTAAAACTGTTGTTACGGGGAACTAAGGGAATGAGTACAGCGGCTTGCTTCAACGTACTGGAAGCGGCCACATGCTGTCGAACCCGAGCCGAGTGGCTTTGGTCATAGTTGGTCAGTGGCGCAAGCAGAAAACGTGCTAGCAGTTGTTGCTGGTAATTCATAAACCGTCCGTGGTTATTGCATTAACATTGCTGGCTGGAACCAAGGATTTTCACGAAGGCGTGAAAATGGCCAGCGACAATGTTTACTTCTGATGTTGCTAATTTGATGTTACTGGTTCTCTGACATAGTCTGAGAATTATCCTGATTCTCTAAGATTGGCAGAATTTTACTCAGTTTGTCCAGTGTTTCTTGATATTCACTGTCAGCGCTACTATCAGCGACCACCCCGCCACCTGCCCAGGCGAACAAAGTATTATCCTGAGAAATCAGAGTTCTGATAGTGATACTGGTATCCATTCGGCCACAGCGGCTAAAGTAACCGATACTACCGCAATACACACTGCGACGATGCGGTTCCAGCTCTTCAATGATTTCCATCGCGCGGATTTTGGGCGCTCCGGTAATCGATCCGCCAGGGAAACTGGCACGCAACAAGTCCATTGGAGAGTAATTCTTATCAAGCTCGCCGGTGACCGTGCTAACGAGGTGGTGAACCGCCGGAAAGCTTTCAATATCGAACAGTTTGGGTACCTGTACGGATCCCGGTTTAGCAACCCGGCCAATATCATTACGGAGTAAGTCGACAATCATCAAGTTTTCTGAGCGGTCTTTGTCGGCATTCCGTAGTTCATCAGCATTACGGGTATCTTGATGTGGGTCGGCAGAGCGTGGGCGGGTGCCCTTGATCGGCTTGGTTTCAATATAGCCTTGATGATGCTGGAGGAAGCGCTCAGGCGATACGGACAGAACAGTGCCCTCCGGGGTTCTTATAAAGCCGGAGAAAGGAGCGCCGTTAGTGTGCTCCAGCCGAAGATAGGCCTGCCACTCATCCCCCTGGTACTTTGCCTGAAAGCGTTGGGCTAGGTTGATCTGATAGCAGTCGCCAGAAAGCAGGTATTCCTGAACCTGATCGAATTTGTTGCAATAGGCCGCTTTTGTCATATTCGCAGCCCACGGGCTTGTTAATGCAAATGGCAGCTTATGTTGTGAACCATTAATGCTGTGTTTCAGTTCAAATAATTTTTTTTGCTGCTGTAGCCATTCCAGTCGATTGCTGCCTTTGGGAGCAATCAGGTACAGCTGCTGTGTTTGGTGATCGGCGATTAGCGCCCAGTCATAGATACCGACTGCCATTTCTGCCGCGGTAATATCATGGCAGGCTGTGTTGGCCATTTTTTCCACCCTGCGCCCCAGATCATAGCCGAAATAGCCTAAAGCTCCGCCAATAAAAGGCACGTCTGTCATAGAGTTAAACGGAGGCAATAGTTGTCCCTGAATCTCTTCCACAAGTTGAAAGGGATCCCTGCCGCTGGTTTTTTCATCGCCATTTGAAAATTTAATACGAGTTATTTCACCATGTGTCTCTAAAGTGGCTAAAGGATCAGCAACTAAAATATCAAAGCGATTATCTGGGTGATCCTGAGCTGCAGAGCGTAATATCATAGCCCATGGCTGGCCCGCTAACGGTTCAAACCACGAGAGAGTCGCTTCTTGGGCGTAATCGAGTTGTTCAATGCTCAGTTGGGGATGTGATTTACAAATCATTTTCTTTTTTGTGACAGGTGTTCGATTGGCGCATGGCGCGAAATTGTCCGCAAGAGTATCATAAACGCAGAATTTAATACGACGCCCAAGGACGATCCTTTGTGTTTTATTTTCTACTGAATGAGTAGCGATAATCTACACAGGACATCAGCCATGAGGATCATGGCCACGTGGTTGCATTGCTCCCTGCTTCTCCTATTCCCTATGCGCAGGGCTGGCTGATGTGAATCACACCCTACACTGGAAGCACTAAAAACGGGCGCCATGGAATGATAATAATCAACGAGGGCAATTATGACCGTCATCCGTAAACAAGATGTGATTGGAAGTGTAGCGGATGCGCTGCAGTATATTTCTTATTACCATCCGCTGGACTTTGTTCAGGCGTTGGAAAAGGCCTATAACAAAGAGCAGAGTCAGGCGGCAAAAGATGCGATTGCACAGATCCTGATTAACTCGCGTATGTCTGCAGAAGGACGTCGTCCGATCTGTCAGGATACCGGTATTGTGACCTGCTTTGTAAAAATCGGTATGAATGTACAGTGGGACAGCGATCTGACCGTACAAGAAATGATCGACGAAGGTGTGCGTCAGGCCTACACCAATCCGGATAACCCGCTACGAGCCTCTGTTGTTGCGGATCCGGCGGGCAGCCGTAAAAACACCAAGGATAATGCACCAGCAGTCGTTCATATCGACATGGTGCCGGGTGATAAAGTTGAAATCCAGATCGCGGCCAAAGGTGGCGGTTCTGAAAACAAGACCAAAATGGTGATGTTGAATCCTTCGGATGACATTGCGGAATGGGTTGAGAAAACCGTTCCTTTGATGGGCGCGGGCTGGTGTCCTCCGGGGATGCTGGGTATTGGTATCGGTGGTACCGCGGAGAAAGCGGCGGTGCTGGCCAAAGAGTCGCTAATGGAATCGGTCGATATTCATGAACTGCAAGAGCGCGGTGCGCAAAATGCAGAAGAAGAGCTTCGTCTAGATATTTATAACCGCGTCAACAAGCTTGGTATCGGTGCTCAGGGCCTCGGTGGTTTGACAACGGTTGTTGATGTTAAAATCAAAACCGCACCGACTCACGCCGCGTCTAAACCGGTTTGCATGATTCCGAACTGTGCAGCAACACGCCATGTTCACTTTACCCTAGACGGCAGCGGTCCAGCCGAACTTACCCCACCGAAGCTGGAAGACTGGCCTGAGGTGACCTGGGAAGTGGGTGACAATGTTCGCCGCGTCAATATCGACGAAGTAACCAAAGAGGATGTGCAGGAATGGCGTTCTGGCGAGACGATTCTGCTGTCTGGCAAAATCTTGACTGGGCGTGATGCGGCGCACAAGCGAATTCAGGACATGCTGGCGAAAGGGGAAGACTTCCCGGTTGATTTTAGCAACCGCTTTATTTATTACGTCGGTCCGGTCGATGCCGTTGACGATGAAGTGGTAGGTCCAGCGGGTCCGACAACGTCTACTCGTATGGACAAATTTACTGACATGATGCTTGAAAAAGCAGGCCTGACAGGCATGATTGGTAAAGCAGAACGTGGTCCGGCAGCTATTGAGTCGATTAAGCAGCACAAGGCCGTGTATCTGATGGCGGTAGGTGGTGCAGCATACCTTGTAGCCAAGGCGATCAAGAAAGCGCGTGTGGTTGCTTTTGAAGACTTGGGGATGGAAGCCATCTACGAGTTTGAAGTCGAAGATATGCCTGTTACGGTAGCGGTTGACGCCGAAGGTGTTAATGCGCACCAGACTGGCCCAGATACCTGGAAAGTTAAAATAGCTGATATGGAAGCTTAACTTTGTAGCTGCCTGATATATTAAAGAGGAGCCTTGGGGCTCCTTTTTTTATGTCTTTTTATTTTTTCTTATTTTTGCGACTTCGCTAAATCCTGATTTCTTTTGAATCTTCCTTTTTTGGTTAGTCAATGTTCTATTGGCTTGGTATCGTTCCGAAATCGTATGTAATAACTTGTTTTTCTTTCTTTTTAGTGGTTTGTTCGGTTTCTGTGTCGCTTTATTGGCTACACTGTTAACTTGTTGGCAAATGCTTTTTCGGGTGAATTGGTTTGGGGTCGTAGAATTTACTTATACCAAATGAAGAACAAAAATGAATTAGAGGGGTTTTATGGGACGCACGCTATTAGCCACCGTCGTCGCTGGTTTGCTGCTGTCGGGGTGCGGTGATAAAAAGGCTGAAATACCTGAGCCTGATTCCAGGCCAGTAAAATTACAAGTGGTTTCCGTTGGTGATAATGAAACCTACCGAACTTTTCCTGCGATTGTTGAAGCAGGAGATAAAGCCGTGTTGGCATTTAGAGTTTCAGGCCAGTTGTTATCCGTTGACGTTAATCCGGGGGACGAAGTCAAACGCGGGCAAAAATTGGCAAGCCTGAACAAGGATGAACTTGAATTACTGGTTGAACAGGCACAGGCAAACTATGAGCTAGCGTATGTTCAGTTCAAGCGAGATGAGGAGCTACGTAAGACCAATGTGGTGTCTGAACTTGATTATGATACATCCAAGGCTGCGTTGAACCAGGCGCAAGCGGCGTTGAGTAAACAAAAGGCCAACTTGAACTATGCCACCCTGGTAGCGCCTTATGACGGTACGTTGTCCTTATCATTAATCGAAAACTATGAATATGTTATGGCCAAAGAACCTGTCATGCATATTCAAAGTGCAGGCCTTATTAATGTCACTTTTCAGCTGCCTGAACACCTTTTGGCGCGCTACCAAGGTAAATCTGATGTAAATCCGAGTGTCATTTTCGATACGATACCGGGTGAAGTGTACCCTGCCCAGTTTAAAGAGGTGGATACCGAAGCCGATGCCACAACTTCAAGTTATAAAGTGACGTTATTTATGGAACGTCCCGAGGGTAAAAATGTCCTTCCGGGGATGGCCGGTCTGGTAAAAATTGCCATTCCCAAAGGTGGTATGGGAGCCATACCAAGGCGTGCGATTATGCAAGAAAGTAACGCGACCTTCGTTTGGTACATTGATGACGAGGGACTCGCTCGCAAAACACAGGTTGAACTGGATAATAAAGGACGTGTGGTCAGTGGCTTGAACGATGGCGATCAAATTGCGATTTCGGGGATCAATGAGCTAAAAGAAGGTCAGAAAGTGCGGGCATGGGTAAAGGAGCGAGGGCTGTAATATGAAAAAGTTATCCTTTATCGTTCTTGCTATTAGTTCAGCTCTAGCACTTCAAGGGTGCGAGAAGCCACAAGTTGAAGAGAGGCAGAAAGTTCAGCCAGTTAACGTAGGTATAGTATCACTGGGCGATAATGCCCCTCAGCTGACTTTTCCGGCTGTTGCTGCCGCCGCGGATAAATCGAGCCTGTCTTTTCGAATTCAGGGGGAAGTGACCCGAATACATGTGCGCCCTGGTGACTTTGTTAAAAAAGGGCAGTTACTGGCACAGCTTGATCCGAAAGATTACCAGTTGGAAGTTGATGACGCACAAGCGAAATATAACGTTTCGGATAGTCAGTATCGGCGTTCGGCCAAATTGGTTGAAAAAGGTTTCTTGGCCCAATCACAGTTTGACGAGCTTAAAGCACAGCGACGTATCGCGCGTGCAAGATTGAATATTGCCAAACTTAACCTGACTTTTACCCAGCTAAAAGCGCCTTTTGACGGGGTGATTTCACGTGTGCCCGTTGAGCAGTTTGAGAATGTACAAGTTGGTCAGCAAGTGATGAATATTCATAGTACCAACATGGTGGACATTCAGATCCAGGCACCTGATTTAATTTATTCTCAAAGCTCTGCCGTGGATATTCAAGAGTCTAAGCCTGGCGCCAGAGTGCTTATGGGCGATGGCACTGAGTACAAAGCCCACCTGAAAGAGTTTACCACTGAGCCAGACCCGAATCTCGGATCGTTTCTTGTAACCTTGACGATGCCAATGCCGAAGGATCGCTTTATTCTTGACGGAATGGCCGTTGAAGTACGAGCGGATGCCCAGAAGCTTAATATTTACAGGCAGGGGGAGGCTGTTGTACCTCTGGAAGCTATTTTTAACGAAGACGGCGATGAACTCGCCGTGACCGATAAATTCGTATGGGTTGTTAACGATGATAGGACTGTGAGTAAGCGCCGGGTCTCGACCGATAAAGTTGTGCCTGAAGGTGTACGTTTGCTGTCTGGGTTGCAAGAAGGAGAGACCATTGTGATTGCGGGAGCAAATCGCTTGCGCGAAGGCCAGCAAATTGAAGTTATTGGTAAGGAGGCTGAACAAGAATGAAACAAGATATCGCAGCCTATTTTATAAAGAACAAAGTGATCAGTTGGATGGTCACTTTAATTTTCATGATCGGCGGAACCATGGCCTTCTTTGGTTTGGGACGTTTGGAAGATCCGGCGTTCACCATCAAAGATGCCATGGTTGTCACGGCTTATCCGGGGGCAACACCGCTACAAGTCGAAGAGGAAGTGACATACCCGATAGAGAAAGCCATTCAGCAACTGACTTATGTTGATGAAGTTAACTCAATATCTAGTCGTGGCTTATCGCAGATCACGGTAACGATGAAGAACAACTATGGCCCGGATGATCTCCCGCAGATCTGGGATGAGCTTCGTCGAAAGGTGAACGACCTAAAGCCGAATTTGCCACCTGGTGTGGCAGAACCGTCGGTTGTTGATGATTTTGGTGATGTCTACGGCATCATGCTGGCAATCACCGGGGATGGTTATTCGTATAAAGAGTTGAACGATTATGTGGATTATCTCCGTCGTGAGATAGAGCTGGTGACTGGTGTTGGTAAGGTGGCCGTTACCGGTACTCAGCAGGAGCAGGTGTTTATTGAAATATCACTGCAGCGCCTGAGCAGTCTCGGCATTTCACCACAGACAATCTACAACACCCTGGCGACGCAGAATCTCGTCTCTAGCGCGGGTGCCGTCAAAATTGGTACCGAGTATATCCGTGTCCATCCGACGGGTGAATTTACCGATGTCGATGCACTGGGTGATTTGATTATTACCGAGAGTGGTGCTGAAGGACTGATTTATCTGCGAGATGTTGCAACGATCAAACGCGGCTTTAAAGAAGTGCCTGATAATCTGGTTAGCTATAACGGAAAAGTGGCACTGAATGTCGGTATTTCGTTTGTCTCGGGGGTGAATGTTGTCGAAATTGGTAAAGGGGTATACCGACGTTTAGACGAGCTTAAAGAGCAGCAGCCTGTGGGTATCGATATCGGTGTGGTTTATAGCCAACCCGATGAAGTTGATAAGTCCGTACGAGGCTTTATTGTCAGCCTCGGCCAGGCGGTAGCCATTGTTATCGTCGTGCTGTTGTTCTTCATGGGGTTGCGCTCGGGTATCTTGATTGGCCTGATCTTGCTGTTAACCGTGCTGGGTACATTTGTATTTATGAGCTGGATGGCCATTGACTTACAGCGCATATCCCTCGGAGCTCTGGTTATCGCACTCGGGATGCTGGTGGATAATGCCATTGTGGTCGTCGAGGGGGTCCTGATAGGGATCCAAAAAGGGCGAACGCGAGTTCAGGCTGCATCCGACATCGTGACGCAAACAAAGTGGCCTTTACTAGGGGCGACGGTCATTGCCGTTACCGCATTTGCGCCTATCGGCTTATCTCAGGATTCGACGGGCGAATACTGTGCGACGTTGTTTAGTGTGTTGCTTATCTCATTGATGCTGAGTTGGTTTACGGCTATATCGTTGACGCCATTCTTTTCCGATTTATTCTTCAAAAGTGTTAAGAGCAACGGCAATGATGAAGAGAATGATCCCTATAAGGGGGTTGTTTTTGTGACCTATAAAAAGGCGTTGGAAATGTGTATGAAACACGCATGGACGACCGTCATCGTGTTGATTGTGATGCTGGGGGCGAGCCTGTATGGCTTTACCCAGTTAAAACAATCTTTCTTCCCATCCTCGACGACCCCGATGTTCATGGTGGATGTATGGTTGCCGGAAGGAACCGACATTCGTTCAACCAATGATAAATTGCGAGAGCTCGAAAATTGGGTGAGTGCCCAAGAGAATGTTAGCCATGTCTCTTCGAGTGCGGGGAAAGGCTCGCAGCGTTTCATGCTGACCTATTCACCGGAGAAGAGCTATTCGTCATACGGTGAGCTTATTATTCGTGTCGATAGCTTTGAAGACGTGATGCCAATGCTGCACACTGTCAGCAATGAGCTTGATACCAAGCATCCTGATATTGAATATAAACTAAAACGTATTGAGTTAGGTCCGTCGTCAGGCTCTAAAATTGAAGCGCGTTTAGTCGGCCCGGATCCTACGGTATTGCGTGGCCTGGCCCAGCAGTCATTGGATATTATGCGTGCCGATCCTGGAGCCTTTAATGTGCGCCATGACTGGCGCGAGCGCACCAAAGTGATTGAGCCAATCTTCAATGAAAGCCAGGCTCGCCGTTACGGTATCACGAAATCTGATGTTGATGACTTGCTGCAAATGGCCTTCTCCGGCTTAACTGTTGGTCTCTACCGTGATGGTACTAACCTGATGCCAATTGTTGCTCGTTTGCCCGATGAGGAGCGCGTAGACGTCAGTACCATTGAAGGGATGAAGATTTGGAGTCCCGCCATTCAAGGTTATGTGCCGCTACAGCAAGTTATTCTGGGAACGAATATTCAGTGGGAAGATCCGTTGGTTGTGCGAAAAAACCGTAAGCGTATGCTAACGATCATGGCCGATCCGGATCCGCTGGGCGATGAGACTGCTGCTACGTTGCAGGCCCGTATTCAGCCTAAGATTGAAGCATTAGACTTCCCGCCTGGCTATTCTCTGGAATGGGGCGGTGAGTATGAATCGTCGGCAGATGCGAAGGCATCGTTGTTCCAAACGATGCCAATGGGTTACCTGTTCATGTTCCTAATCACCATCTTCTTGTTCAATAAGGTGAAAGAGGCCGTGATTGTCTGGGCGACAGTACCACTGGCAATTATCGGGGTAACGACGGGTCTGTTGATATTGAATACGCCGTTTGGTTTTATGGCGCTGCTGGGCTTTTTGAGCCTGTCAGGGATGCTGGTGAAAAACGGTATCGTACTGCTGGATCAGATTGAAATCGAGATCAGCAGTGGTAAAGAGAAGTATCAGGCGGTGGTTGATGCTGCGGTGAGCCGTGTTCGTCCTGTGTGCATGGCGGCGATCACTACCGTGTTGGGTATGATCCCGCTATTACCGGATGTGTTCTTTAAGCCAATGGCGGTAACTATCATGTTCGGGCTGGGGTTTGCTACAGTGCTGACCCTGATTGTTGTACCTGTGCTGTACCGGATGTTCCATCATTTACGGATCCCTCAAGCGTAGCCATGTGTGGTTAACCACTTCCCCCTAGCCATAGGCTGGGGGGATGTGGCTTCTATATACAAAAATGGCAATTCTCGTTGTTTAGTCCATGGAGCCCTTGTAGGTTGACCATGTGTTCTACCCCCGCGTTTACCCCCATTTCATAGCCTTGATTCAAGAGAGATTTATTCATGGTGAGCCGTTTTACGCCAAAATCTTCCGGTGGCGCAATCACCTTAATGACAGCATCTTTCGGTGGATGACGGATAAACTCGAGTGATTGGTTGTAGTTTTCCGCCCGGGTATTCATTGCCTTAGCGACTTCCGGATAGCGTGATAGTAGCTTTTTCATTATCCAGGGGTGCTTGCTCGGTTGCTTTTCGTAACTCAATGGGTGAGACAAAATAACCGTGATGTCTCTAGCTCCACGGCGATAGGCTTCTTTTACCGGAATTGAGTTGGCGACGCCGCCGTCGGTAAAGCAGCCACCTGAAAAGCAGGGAGTCGCCTTAAAGGCGATGGGAAGCGCTGCAGTAGCCACCATGGCATTTTCAAGGTTATGTTCGTTAACTTGATAATAGTCAGCCTCACCGGTTGCAATATTGGTCACCGTAGCCAGAAGGGGAATCGATGTAAGCAGCTGTTCTTTATTGACAGGAAATTGCTTATTGGACTCTGTCCAGAGCCATCTTACATCGATCAAGTCGCCACCTGTCAGAAATCGCGACGGATTGAAAAAAGTTTTGCTGGTGGCGAGCTCGGTAATCACATGGTAACTGCGATTTGGCGCGTTGGTAACATAACCCAGCAGATTCGATGCGCCGGCTGATACCCCGATAGCGAAGTCGTACGGCCGGAAATCAGCCTCCATAAAGGCGTCCAATACACCACTGGCAAAAATACCTCGCATTGCGCCGCCTTCGACAATTAATGCACTGCTATTATCAAAAAACATATCTACCTCAAATGTAATTCTGAGCAGAGAATACGCCCAATGGTGCTATTGAGATAATGGATAATAGTTATTGAATCGGTAGGTGAAACCGATGTGTTTTCGGAGGGAGGGGAATATATAGCCGGTAATAAAAAATCCCCTATGAATAGGGGATTTGAGATACAGCCTGTTATTGAGAGAGCGTCATGACGGCCTTTTATAGATAAAGCTTAGGCAACTTTCCAAACCATCTCTTCACCGGCGCGAATGGGTACGACGACATCTTTGCCGAAGGCCATCGTTTCAGGCACAGTCCAGGCTTCTTTTGTCAGCGTAATCGTGTCGCTATTACGAGGTAAGCCGTAGAAATCCGGGCCATTGAAGCTGGCGAAAGCTTCCAGTTTATCCAACGCACCAGCCTGCTCGAAGACTTCCGTGTACAGTTCGATTGCGGCATGGGCGGTGTAAGAGCCGGCGCAGCCACACGCTGATTCCTTGCGGCCTTGGGCATGTGGGGCGGAGTCGGTACCTAGGAAGAACTTAAGGCTGCCACTGGTTGCCGCTTCAACCAGTGCCTGCTGGTGAATGTTGCGCTTTAAAATCGGCAGGCAATAGAAGTGCGGGCGAATACCGCCAACCAGCATATGGTTGCGGTTAAACATCAGGTGGTGAGCCGTGATAGTCGCGCCGACGTTTGGTCCGGCGTTGGTGACGAACTCTACTGCATCCTTGGTCGTGATATGCTCGACAACAATTCTCAGATTTGGCATCTGCTCAACAATCGGAGCCAATACGGTATCCAGGAACGCTTTCTCGCGGTCGAAAATATCCACGTCATGGGTCGTTACCTCACCGTGAATAAGCAGTGGCATCCCTACTTCTTCCATGGCCTGAAGCGTTGGCAGAAGTTTGTCGATAGAGGTGACACCAGAGTCTGAATTTGTCGTTGCACCGGCAGGGTAGAGTTTTGCTGCATAGATATGGCCAGTGGCTTTGGCTTTGCGAATTTCGTCAGGAGAGGTGTTGTCGGTGAGGTAGAGGGTCATTAGAGGGGAGAAATTACCTTGGGGCTTTTCGGCTAGGATACGATCGCGATAGGCTAGTGCGGCTTCGGTATCGGTAACCGGCGGGACCAGATTCGGCATGATGATCGCTCGTCCCATATATTGACTGATGTCGCGAACAGTATCTTTTAGTACGTCGCCATCACGTAAATGCGTGTGCCAGTCATCAGGACGTGTAATCGTAATTGTCGTCATAATTGCTTCCCTCCCAAAAAATTTGCCCGATTCTAAAAGCTAAATATCTTTAAGTAAAGGTCGTATATCAAACATAATACTTAATTGATGATTAAAAACGCAATCGTTTGCAGCGGGCGGGGGAATGTGCTTGGAAATAACAAAGCCAGCAGTCAAGCTGGCTTTGTAAGGAGAGAAGGGGGGAAGTTAGTACCTGGTTCCTAGATTTTGGTACTTTGTCTCAAGGAACTAGGCTCTCGTTTCTAGCTCCTATAACTTAAACCGCATCACCAGATCGTTCTGCTGGTGGGCGAGGGTATCCAATTTGTTGCTTGCCTCGGCCACCTCTTCCATCGAGCTGTAATTGGAATCAGCAATGTGGCTGATATCTTCCAGGCTACGGGCGATAGACGTGGTGGTACTGCGCTGCTCTTCAGCAGCTTGCGCAATCTGCGAGCTCATTTGGCTGATTTCGAGAATGATGGCCTGAATTTCTTCCATTGCACTGTTGGCATCGGAAGCTTGGGTAATGCTGTTTTCCATCTCGCTGACACAGCTCTGCATTACAGAGACGGCCTGTCCGGAGCGGGATTGCAGGCTTTGAATCATATTTTCGATTTCGGAAGTGGAGTCAG
Source organism: Photobacterium obscurum (assembly GCF_026191635.1). Taxonomy (GTDB): domain Bacteria; phylum Pseudomonadota; class Gammaproteobacteria; order Enterobacterales; family Vibrionaceae; genus Photobacterium; species Photobacterium obscurum. Next base: position 134,684 of record NZ_JAKRRW010000001.1, on the reverse strand, counting down.
TGGTGCGCTTAGCCAGCACCCGCACTTCGTCAGCGACCACGGCAAAGCCACGCCCTTGATCACCGGCACGCGCTGCTTCGATGGCTGCATTTAATGCCAACAGGTTGGTCTGGTCGGCAATATTGCGGATCACATCAAGAATAGAACCGATGTTGCTGCTCATTTCCTGAAGCTTCGAAACCGCATTGACCGACTCGTCAAGCCGCTCTGATAGCTGGTGGGCGGTGTTAATATTGCGGCTCATCACTTCGCGACCGGTATTGGATGCCTTCTCGACTTCATGCACTCGTTCCATCGTATTTTGTGCACTATGTGAGACGTCGGTCACGGACTGTTCCATCTCGGTCATGGCGGTTGCGACCGATGCCGTTTGCTGTCGTTGCTCGTTGAGACGGTTTTTGGCTTCGGAGGTGGTAGCCTGGTTTTCCTCAGCGACGGAGGTCAGATCACAGGATGCCTGGCTGAGCTTGCCCAGTACTTCCTGCAGGTTATCTGCCAGCGTATTGATATGGTGGCTGAGCTTGTTGAATTCGACAAAGTTGTTGATGTCGCTACGTTTGGTCATATCACCGTTGGTTAACGCTTCAAGGGTATTGAGCGTTGATTCCAGCGGTCTGCGTACACTTTGTGCCAGATACCAGCCGATAAAGACCGCAAACAGCGTGGCAACGATGCCGATTAAAATCGCATTGTTAAACCCTTGGCTATAAGCCTTGTCAGCATTGGCAATAGCGGTATCCATCTGGGCATTGGCCTGGGTTCTGAAGGAATCGAGCAGGTTGGTTGCCTGGTCAATTTCAGCGGCTAGGGTAGCAATATTGTCATATAGGCGATTGCGGGCATCGATATAACGGAAGTGAACATCCAGTACCCCCCCTGATTTACCGATATCGAGGGTATACTGCGCAATGGGTTTGTCGAATGTGTTAGCGAGTTCAGGTATTAACGATACGAGCGAGCGGTAGGAGTTGCCCAGGTGGTTGACGTAGCGTTTGTTGTCCTTTACGGCTTTGTCGATAACCTTGATATCGTCTGTAGCCAAAGCATCGGAGGTGATGGTTTCTGTTTGGCGCAACTTGATGAAGTAGTTCTTGGCAATCATTTTGACAGAAATGCTGTCTTGATCTTCAATGTACTCCTTCATTCGTGTATTCAGCTCACTGTGAAGTTGCTGAAATCGGCGTGCTGACTGCAGGCGTTCTTCCTGAGCCAGTAGTTGGGTACGATAGTTTTCCATTGCTATATGGGCTTCTGAAAAATAGCGTTCCTCCAGAGCGATCAGCTCATTGAGTTGCGTATTGAGGGCGCTGTTGTTTTCAGAGGCGGCAACCAACTGATCGAGAGCCTCAATAAAAGCGGTGTGAGCCTGGCTGAAATTGGCTTCATAGGCTTTCATGCGCTCGGGGTTTTGACTGGTAAGAAAATCTTTGAAGATCTTGTCGGCCGCAAGCAGTCTTACGCTGGTCTGGTTTGACATGGATACCAAGGGGAGTGCATCCGAGGTAACGGTTTCAAGTTGGCGGTGAATGCGGTTTGTTCCATCAAGCATCAGAACAATCGTTGCGGCAAACAGTAAAACCATTACCGCAAACCCAGTGTACATACGACGTATGACCGAGGTTTGTCTCGTTGTCTTCATAATATCCCTAAATAAATGGCAAATGTGAGCGACAGCAGGCTCACAAAACGTACAGTAATACGAAGCTCTTATTGTTTTATTTGCCTTCGTACAAAATGTGATGTCTAATTTTTAAGCCGCAAAAAAAGCCTGTGAAACAAGACAAAACTGACCCATTTGTCACCCTTAAATCTGTATCGACTTCAAATGAGAGCGCTTGATAATAAATGAATACCGTCTTCACATTCTTTGACGGCTGCATCAAAAAAAAACTTAACTCATGAAAAATTTACTGGAAAAATGATTAAAAACGGTGTTCAATATTGCTCTATAGGAACGACTCAAGCATACTCCGTAGTTAGGATATCGACCTAAATTACATCAGGATTCTCGTTGAACAAGCATTCTGAAGTCACTTTGGGTAGCCTAAGATTCAATAAATTAATGGAGCATGATATGGCAGAAGAAACCATCTTCAGTAAAATTATTCGTAAGGAAATCCCGGCAGATATTTTATATCAGGATGACTTAGTGACAGCATTCCGGGATATTAACCCACGTGCGCCAAGCCATATCTTAATTATTCCGAATAAGCTGATTCCGACGACAAACGATGTTGAAGCTGATGATGAAGCGATGATGGGACGTTTGTTTACTGTTGCACGTAAGCTAGCGGAAAAGGAAGGGGTTGCAGAGGACGGCTACCGTTTGATTGTTAACTGTAACCCGCATGGCGGCCAAGAAGTCTACCACCTTCACATGCATTTGCTGGCAGGTCGTCCGCTTGGCCCGATGCTCGTTGGCTAATACAGTTAAGATAAAATGGTTTCCGCAACCATAATGGGAACTTATATCGCAGGGTTAGGTCTGAGTGGATTATGTTTTACGGCAGGTTATTGTCTCAGTATGAGACATAACCGATAAGTCTGAACCATAGGCGCTCGGACTTTTTTGTATAGAGAATTGGTTATTAAAACGATGCTAAAACATGCCGCAGTGGTGGCGTTATCTTTCAGCATGATGGCCTGTGCGAATTTATCGACTCAGAGTTTATTCAGCCACTACAGCGCGACAAACGCACAAGCCTATGAGGCATTACAGCAAGGGAAATACCATCAAGCGGTGGAAGCCCTTCCTGAGGCTCCGGCGGGTAATATCCTCGATGGTATGGAAAGAGGGCGGGTGAACTTTGTTGCGGAACAATATCCGACGAGTTTTACGGCCTTACAACATGCTGATATGGCGGTAAAAGAGCAGCAACGGCAGGCCAGTATTCAGATCTCTGAAGGATTCAACCAGGCTGGGGCACTGCTCACCAACGACAATATGATCACTTACCAACCCGCAGATTACGAGTTGGGTTTTTTACACCTGTATTTGGCGTTGAACTATATACAGCAGAAAGATTTAGAAGGTGCGTTGGTTGAAGTCCGTCGTGCCAATCTAGTTCAGGAAGCGGCCAAAAAATACCGTGAGGCTGAACTTGAAAATGCTGCTCAAGAAGCTCAGCGCAAAGGGCTGAGCCAGAACCTAGGAGCTGTACTTGCACGATACCCGGATGCCGGTGATAAGTTAGGCAATGTGCAAAATGGCTATTTGTTCTACCTGTCGGGAGTACTCTATGAGGCTGACGGCGACTATAACAGTGCCTATATCGACTACAAACGTGCCTTGGCAGTCGCTCCGCGGAATGTCTATATCGCTGATACGGTATTGCGATTGGCAACCCGTTTGCAAATGAATGAAGATCGCAAACAGCTAGAGGCTCGTTATGGAAAATATAATGCACCTAAGGCTGATAGCGGTCGGGTTGTGATTCTCGACGAGCAAGGTGTTGTTCAGCCACGAGATGGTTGGCGCTTACCGCTATGGCTTGAAGATAGCCGAGGTGACGGCGTCATTTATAACCTTGCCTTGCCTTATTATCCCAATACGGTCAGCCCGCGTTTCAGTGACTTGATGTTGGATAATCAATCCGTCAAAAGTAGTGAACTGACGAATGTCACAAACATGGCTAAGAACAGCCTGAACGAAGAGTTGCCGGTGATTGTTGTACGTCAGGCGCTACGGGTGGTGGCAAAGAATGAAGTCAGGAAATCTGCCGCCAAAGGGGGGAACGATGTCGGTAATGTATTGGCCAATATCTTCAATACCCTGACGGAGCAGCCAGATACGAGAAGCTGGCAATCGCTGCCATCTTCGATAAATATGTATCATACTGATTTAACAGCAGGAACACATAAACTTAGCTGGAACGGTAAACAACTGGACGTTAAGGTCGCAGCTGGGCGTACAACCATGGTCTGGGTATCTCGACAGGGTGATCAGCTTAGCTGGTGGTCGGTATTGTTAGGAGGAAACTAATAATGAAATATCTTTCTGTATTGCTGCTTGCACTGGCACTGTCTGCTTGTTCGTCAGCAACGTCAGGGATCAGTATCGAGAGCAGCAATCAAAATGTGGTGATTGGCAACTCGTCGCTGGCCTCACGTATTACGATCGAAAAAGCGTTGATCTCTGATGCGAATGGGTTAATGAAAGCCGGTGTGCCAGTGACGAGTATGGTTAACTCGGATATGAAGCTGCAATATCGTTTTTATTGGTACGATGCGCAAGGCCTGGAAGTGGATGGCAGTAACAGCCCGTGGCGCCAGTTTGTTCTGCATGGCAAAGACTCCATGACCTTGCAGGCGGTGGCCAAGAAATCCAGTGCCACACAGTATCGTATCTACATCCGCGAGGCGGACTATTAATGTATTAATGGGAATTGTGGTCAGAAATGTGTTCTGATCGACATTGCGACAACAGTAATTAAAGGTAATAAAATGAAAAAAGGCGTAATTGCATTATTAGGTGTAGCTGCATTGATGGGTGGTTGTGCGCAAAAAGTTAGCTACGGTGATGCGCAGGAAGCAGAAACGACCACGATTGAATTTGGCTCTACGGATCTGCAGAAAATTGCTGAAGAGATGACTGATAGCATGCTGACATCGGGTTCAGTGGCATATATTACCGGTAATGGTAATCGACCAATCATTGTTGTTGATGGTATTAAAAACAAAACCAGCGAGCATATTGATACTGAATCCATTACTGACTCCGTGAGCACACGTTTGCTGAACTCGGGTAAATTCCGTTTTGTGGATATGACTCGTGTTGAAGCAGCACGTAAGCAGTTGAACTTCCAAAACAACGACGAACTTGTTAACCAAAGTACCGCAATTCAGTTTGGTAAGATGGTTGGTGCGGAGTACATGATGTACGGCAACCTGGCTAGCATCGTCAAGCGAGCGGGTAGCGATAAAGACGTTTACTACAAGATGACAATGCGCCTGATGGATTTGGAAACCGGCCTGATTGAGTGGGCAGACGAAACCGAGATCCGCAAACAGGAAGCCAAGAGCCTACTGGGTTGGTAATCTTGCTGTTAGTTGAAAGTATGTGTGGTTTGAGTGAGGTTGTGAGTGAATACGTTTGACTCGTCTTTGCTAGGTGCTTTGCCCGATTTACAGCTACTTTCTGCCAGGCCGCTTTCGGGCGGCCTGAGCAATCGTTGTTGGGTACTCGAGTTTTGTCACAGACGGACATCGGAGACCCTGACAGCGGTGTGGCGTCCGAAGGCTAGCTCGGCGGAGGCTTTCGGGCTTTCTCGTCGACACGAGTTTCTCATTCTTAATAGCCTTCAGGCTGCCGCTATCGCACCAAATAGCATTGCCTTGCTTGAGCATGGCCTGTTAGTGGAGTGGGTGGAGGGCAAGATGGCTGACGAAAAGCTATCGGCTTACAGCCTGCTTCAGGTTCAGGCTGAAATTCATGCTTTGCCTGTTCCCCAATGGCGGCTAGATGTGCAGGAAAAAGCCGCACACTACTGGCAGTATATCCCGGCTAAGCACAAGTCTCCGCAGCTTAAGCAAGTGTTTGACTATTTTCGCCAGCATCCCCCCCAGCTCTGGTTTGCTGACACCTGCTGTCATCATGATCTAGGGCGCTATAATATTATCTGTCAACCTGATGGCCATTTACGAGTGATTGACTGGGAGTATGCTGCTGCCGGGGACCCTTCCCTTGATTTGGCGCTGACAATCAATGCCAATCAGCTTGATATCGAACCGGCGGTGATGAACTACTGCCAGTTGCGGGATCGGCAGGACGGCGAGCGTTGGCTTGCGGCCGTAAAAGCCTGGCAGCCCTGGTGCGATTACCTTTCGATGCTTTGGTTTTATGTTGGTGCCACGCTTTGGCCTGAAGAGTCGTCATACCTGAGTGAGGGCCTCAGGTTACAGCGTAAGCTTGCTGTGCTTGTCGCTTAACAATCACTTCATTCTTATGGGCTGAAATATACTCTGTGAACTCAGGTCTACACTTGTATCACTATTGGGTGTTTGAGGAGGCATAACGAATGGAGGGGATGATGCCTCGGAAATGGATTCGTACGATTGCTGGGCTAATTATCCTGTTGATGTTCAGCGGTTGCGTTATGCGCCTTGCCTACAATACCCTCGATTTCTGGATCTCCTATTACCTGTCTGATTATGTCAGCCTGAACTCTAGTCAGGAAAGGACATTTGATGCTGAGCTTGATAAGGCACTGGCTATTCACCGACGGCAGGAGTTGCCCAAGCTGCATCAGCTGATATTAGAATTGCAGGCGGATCTGGTAAAGCCTCTGACATTCAGCCAAGTGCGAGAATACCACGACAAATTTACTGTCATCGGGAAAGATTCCGTGAACCTGTTTGCCACACCGCTGGCTGTTATGCTGCGTCAATTGGATGATCTGCAGATGGCACAAATGAATAGCAAGATAGAAAGTTACATTGATGAGTTACGCCAAGAGCGTGAAATCCTGACTACCAAGCAGAAAGTGAGTAAACGTGCCAAGGCCCTGCATAAAGCCGCTGGCAATTGGACGGGGTCGTTGACCAGTAAGCAAAAAGCATTACTGGCAGAGTTGGCGGGCTATCAGGTAGAAATGGAACCTGTCTTCTTTACATTCTGGAACCAATTTTTACGTGATTGGCGCTACCTGACAAAAAATCGGGGTAAAGCCGACTTTGAGGCGCAATTGAGCCAGGTACTGCAACGTCTTGTGGCGTTCGAAAATAGCGATGTTCAGCTAGAAATTAATTTTTACCTGAACCGGCGGTTTGACCTGATGAGGCGTTTGAGTAACAGTCTAGACGACAAGCAGCGCCGCTACCTTGATGGTCGACTGACAGAAATTCGTAAAGAGGTTGCGGTGTTGATCAACCAGTAAGACCTCAACCGTGTATCCGATTTTATATTCACGACCTCTTATCTAACCCCTGATTGGAGCCTTTTTTGCTAACGTTGTCATATTTTTCGCCTTTTAAACCGGACAAAACATGTTAGATTAAATTCAGAGTGAAAAAATAAGAACCACAGGGAGAAGAGATGATCATTTATCTGCACGGCTTTGACTCAACAAGCCCGGGTAATCATGAAAAGGTACTACAGCTTCAATTTATTGACCCTGATGTTCGCTTTGTGAATTACAGTACGCAGCACCCCAAGCATGATATGCAGCACTTACTCAAAGAAGTGCATAAGCTGAAAGAAGAGTCCAGTGACAAGAATCCGTTGATCTGCGGTGTCGGTCTGGGTGGCTATTGGTCGGAGCGAATTGGTTTTCTGTGTGGGATGAAACAGGTTATTTTTAACCCAAACCTGCACCCCGAAATTAACATGGAGGGAAGAATTGACCGACCTGAAGAATATAGCGACATATCGACGAAATGTGTGACGGATTTTCGTAAAAAAAATGCAGGTAATTGCCTTTGCATACTTTCAACTAATGATGAAGTATTAGATAATCGTAATACAAAAGATGCTCTCGGTGATTACTACGAAATTATCTGGGATGAGACACAAAGCCATAAATTTAAAAAGATCTCACAGCATCTACAAACTATAAAATCCTTTAAAGAAACACTGTAATTACCTCCTACCCTCCGCAGACGGAGCCAATCCGTCTGCTTTGATACCAAATCGAACAGTGAACCTTGGTGCGCTTAGTGTGCGGCCGAGCACTTTTCAGTTTGGTATTAGTCAGTCAGCCAGAGCGTTATCATCTGAGATTTAAGGATAAAAATCGATATAAGGCCCTGAGCTATAAAAATTTTACAATTAAGAGGAAGTTATTGTGACTCGTATTATCGTAGTTGGTGGCGGTGCGGGCGGCCTTGAGCTTGCGACAAAGTTAGGTCGTACACTCGGCCGCAAACGTCGTGCAACCGTTACCCTTGTCGATCGTAAAGCCAGCCATCTGTGGAAGCCGCTTCTGCATGAAGTTGCGACAGGTTCAATGGATGCTGGGGTTGATGCGCTGAGCTACCGTGCTCATGCCAAAAACCATTCATTTGATTTCCAGATGGGTAGCCTGCAGTCGATTGACCGCGAGCGTAAGGTAATTAAACTTGCTGCGCTGTATGACGAGCAGGATGAACTGCTAATGCCTGAGCGCGAACTAGAGTACGATATTCTGGTGATGGCTATCGGCTCAACATCGAATGATTTCAATACTCCAGGTGTGCGTGATAACTGCATCTTCCTGGATAGCCCTGAGCAGGCGCACCGCTTCCGCACAGAGATGAACAACCAGTTCCTTAAACTGCATGCCAATAAAGACCAGAAAACGGTTGATATTGCTATCGTTGGTGCCGGTGCAACCGGGGTTGAGCTTTCTGCCGAGCTGCATAATGCGGTGAAGGAGCTGCGTACATACGGTTTTGGCGATCTGGATAGCTCACGCCTGAATGTAAACCTGGTTGAAGCCGGCGAGCGTATTCTGCCGGCACTGCCGCCACGCATTTCTTCTGCGGCTCACAGCGAGCTAACGAAATTGGGAGTGAATGTCCGTACGGCGACTATGGTGACCAAGGCCGATGAAACCGGCCTGACAACCAAAGACGGTGATCATATCCCGGCTCAGATTATGGTTTGGGCTGCTGGTATCAAGGCGCCTGATTTTATCAAGGATATTGCCGGCCTTGAAACCAACCGAATCAACCAGCTGGTTGTGAAACCAACGCTGCAGACTACCCGTGACGATGACATTTATGTGATTGGTGATCTGGCATGCTGTGCCCAGGAAGATGGCAGCTTCGTGCCACCGCGTGCCCAGGCAGCACACCAGATGGCAAGCCGCTGTTTCTCAAATATTGTCGCCAAGATGACAGATCGTGCCCAGAAACCTTATGTGTACAGCGATCATGGCTCACTGGTTTCGCTAAGTCGTTTCTCGACAGTGGGTAGCCTGATGGGTAACCTGACTAAGGGCTCGATGATGGTAGAGGGCCGTATTGCCCGCGTCGTATATATTTCGTTGTACCGAATGCATTTAGTTGCGCTACATGGCGTGTTTAAAACCGGCCTGATGATGCTAGTTGGGCGCATCAACCGAGTGTTGCGTCCAAACCTGAAACTGCACTAATACAAATTAGCCTAAAGGCTTTATCGTGTTTCAGATGTAAAAACGCCGCTATTGCTATAGCGGCGTTTTTGTAACTGATTCATTAGTTAATTTTGATTAGCTCAACATCAAAGATTAACACGGAGCCGGGTGGGATGGCGCCGATTGCACGATTGCCATAGGCAAGCTCTGCCGGAATATACAGGCGCGTTTTTTCGCCTTCAACCATCAATTGCAGTCCCTCAGTCCAGCCCTTAATAACCTGACCTAAACCGAATTGGATGGTTTCGCCACGCTCAACTGAGCTGTCAAATACCGTACCATCCAGCAGAGTGCCGTGATAGTGAACGGTTACTTTATCAGAGGCTTTCGGGTGAACCGTTCCGGTACCTTCTTGTAGCACCAGATACTGCAGGCCTGACTCTGTGGTTCTTACCCCTTCCTGTTGCTTATTACTGGCAAGAAACTCTTTCCCAACTTGAATGTTTTCGGCGGCTGACTGCTTATTACTTTGTGAGCGCTGCATGAAGAAAATGACAAGGCCGATGATCGCAATGGTGATGATAATTTTAAACACGATAAATACCCGTTCCTTAGCTAGAGGTAAGTGGCCATAGTACCTTATACCAACATCCTTGGCTTGTACTTCGGCTGACTATTTTGCCGGAAAAGTAGGCTTATAGCGTTGAATATCTTCAGGAATGAGTGAAAACACCAAGCCGTCATAAGCTTTTCCATGAGCGTAAATTCGGTTTCTTGCCGTGCACTCAAATTTTGCTTGGCAGGCAAGGGCTGTTCGCTGGCTGGCAAGGTTGCCGGTATGGGTAACGATCTCAACCCGGGTCAGGCCGAGAGTGTTAAACGCAAATTCAGCAATAGCCTGGCAGGCCTCGGTAGCAATACCTTGCTGGTGATATTTAGTGCAGATCCAATACCCCAGTTCCGCGGAATTAAGCATTGCAGAGATATTGTTGAGCGAGATACTGCCGAGCAGTCGCTCTGTGTCTTGGTCAATAATAGCCAGCTCGTAGCTGACATCATTCTGCCAGTTTTGCCGGCTCGCGTTGATCCATTCATAGGCATCATGCTGATCGTAGTCGTCGCTACACCAAGCTAACCAAGGGCTAAGTTCAGTAACGGAAGACTGAATGGCATCAAGAAGATCGTTGAGATCAACGATTTTGTAGGGTCGGAGCAATAGCCGCGTCGTGATGATTTCAAAGTCGGTTTTCATGTTATTAAATAGGCTCTTGTTTTGGCTTAGAAATCGTTCTGTTGAAATTATGGTACCGCTGAAGCTCTAGGGTTAGATAGGTATCAGCATAAACGGGGAAAGGGGGAGGCGGCAATTGAGCGATATCATAATTGTGAAAAAAGCCCGTAATGAAGGGAGCGATAGGGCTAACTAATAAAAGGCTGCCAATTGGCAGCCTTTTACGTGGCGAGAGAAACGTCTTGTATTGAGTTTAACGATTTCTCTTTTATTCCATTAGTTACTCACCTACACGGCGAATTTGGATGACCATTCCCATTAGAGGGTGGTCTAGATAGTGCGTTTCACCACTTCTCATTTTACGTTGCTGGTCAAAGCGGTAGGATTTTAGGAACTCTTCCACTTCCACTCTCTTTTTCACTTCCTGTAAATGACCGACCTGAACGTTGCTTTCTTCAGCCAGTAAATCAGACTCCATATCGATAGGTTCTGCACCGACAATTACCTCACGGCGACCAGGCTCACGCAAGTCGAGGCTGGCTTCGGTAAACAGGTAATGCTGTACGTAAACGCGGATTTTGCCTTCTAGCTCGTACAGGGGGGACTGTGGTGAAGCATCAGCGGTCTCTGAACCAGTATCGGCAGCGGGATTATCGGTGATCACGATAATTCCACTATCCGCATCGGTAGAAGTCGCTGGTTCGGACATTTCACGGCGGCGTAATTCTTCTTTTGAAGTGCCATCCGGCAGGTAATCACCAGAGAAATCTTTGCCCGCCGTAATGTAAAACTTTGGTGCGGCGGCTTTGCTTAGGTCACCTTGTCGCCAGCCAAAATGGGCCAATGGGGTAAAACCGGCATGGCCTTTAAGCTTGTTGTATTGAGCCGTAAGTTGATACTCGCCCGGTGACATTAAGCTAATCCCTTTTGCTGAAAGACGGCTGTTATCACCAAAAGAGATTGTTCCTTTCATGTTGATCGGCTTTTGCTGATCAGGCCATGACTCACTAACCTGGGCTGGATCGATATTGCGCTTGAACAAAATTACTTCGATATCGAATTGTCTTGCTGCCAAGCTTGGCCAGCTAATGGCTAAGAGCAGTAAATAAATCAGTTTTTTCAAGATAGTACTCCGCACTTTAGTGCCAACAATTATAGGGTGTTTTGACCAAGCTTTGTTAGTAGCCCGTCAACATACTTAATTCTGTCTTTACGATCACTCATTGGGGCCATGACTTTTAACTTGGTCGGGCCATCCATACGATAATGCTGCGGTTGGGATTGTAACAGACTGACCAGGAAGCCAGGATCTATTGCCGCATTTTGTGTAAATTCAACATAGCCCCCTTTCTCTCCGGCTTCAATACGTCGAATACCCATTCCAGCAGCCTTTAGCTTGAGCTTGTTGACCGTTAACAGGTTGGTGGTTGCATCCGGAAGCAGGCCAAAGCGATCAATGAGTTCCACTTTCAGTTCGTTGAGTGCGTTCTCACTGTCTGCGCTCGCTATGCGTTTGTAGAGTGATAGCCGGGTGTTGATATCCGGAATGTACTCATCGGGTAGCAATGCTGGCAGGCGTAGCTCGATTTCTGTTTGCTGGCGCAATAGATCGTCGAGCGAAGGCTCCTTGCCTTCTTTAAGCGCCTCAACGGCCTGTTCCAGCATTTCCATGAACAAAGTGAAGCCAACAGATTGAATCTGGCCGCTTTGTTCATCCCCCAGCAACTCACCGGCACCACGTATCTCGAGATCATGGGTCGCCAAGGTAAAGCCGGCACCTAAATCTTCCAGTGAAGCGATCGCTTCAAGGCGCTTGACGGCATCTTTGGTCATTCGTTTCGGGTGTGGTGTCAGCAGGTATGCATACGCTTGGTGGTGCGAGCGGCCGACTCGACCTCGTAACTGGTGAAGTTGTGCCAAGCCTAAATGATCGGCGCGGTTGATGACGATGGTGTTGGCGGTCGGTACGTCGATACCGGTTTCGATAATCGTGGTACATACCAGCAGGTTAAAGCGCTGGTGATAGAAGTCACTCATGATTTTTTCCAGTTCACGCTCGCGCATTTGTCCATGGGCAAATGTAATGCGTGCTTCTGGGATCAGCTTGGCTAAATCTTCAGCTGTTTTCTCAATGGAGTCGACATCATTGTGCAGGAAGTACACCTGACCGCCACGCATAACCTCACGCAGAACGGCTTCTCGGATCAACACATCTTCGCTCTCGCGCACGAAAGTCTTGATAGCAAGGCGGCGTGCTGGCGGGGTGGCGATAATCGATAGATCGCGCATGCCGCTCATCGCCATGTTCAGGGTCCGTGGGATCGGTGTTGCGGTCAACGTCAGAATATCTACGTCCGAGCGGATTGCTTTGAGCTTTTCTTTCTGGCGGACACCAAAGCGGTGCTCTTCGTCGACAATCAGCAAGCCCAGATCATGGTAGCTAATCGAGGCATTGAGTAGTTTATGGGTACCAATCAGAATATCGATCTTCCCTTCGGCGGCATCAGCCAGAATTTGTTTTTGTTCTTTGGCTGTTTTGAAGCGCGAGAGTACTTCGACTCTCACCGGGGTATTGGCAAAACGGTCACGGAAGTTTTCAAAATGCTGTTGTGCCAGCAGGGTGGTTGGAACCAGCACGGTGACTTGCTTGCTGTTATCGACCGCAATAAAGGCTGCGCGCATTGCCACTTCGGTCTTACCAAAGCCGACATCACCACAGACCAGGCGGTCCATGGCTTTGGCCTGGCACATGTCAGACAGAACGGCATTGATTGCCAAGGCCTGATCATGGGTTTCCTCAAACGGAAAACCGGTACAGAAATCGGCGTAGGCTTCTCGATCCAGCTTGAACTTGAAGCCGGGTTTAAGCTCCCGCTTGGCATACACATCCAGTAATTCTGCTGCTACATCACGGACTTTCTCAGCGGCTTTCTTGCGTGCCTTCGCCCAAGTCTCACCACCCAGTTTGTGGATAGGTGCAGTCTCTTCGGCGCCGCCAGAGTAACGGCTGATCAGGTGAAGGGAAGCAACCGGGACATATAGCTTGGCGCCCCCCTGGTATTCGAGCGTCACATATTCGGTAGTGATACCGCCGGCTTCAAGCGTCTGCAGCCCCTGATAGCGCCCGATACCGTGGTCGAGGTGAACGACGGGCTGGCCGATCTGGAGTTCGGCAAGGTTGCGGATGATGGTATCGGTATTGACGCTCTTTTTGTCTTCACGGCGGCGGCGCTGGACGACACGCTCACCCAGCAGATCACTTTCACAGATGAAGGCGATTGACGGATTGCTAAGAATGAAACCTTGCTCAGCTGCACCGATAACAAGAGTGAATTTGCTCTGTGCTGCTGCCGCTTCATGAAGGCTGGCACATACCATTGGCCGGAGTTTGATCCGAGCGAGTAGATCCAGCAGGGCTTCGCGTCGGCCTTCCGATGCGACGGAGAAAATAATCTGGCCGTCAAATTGCTCAGAGAAACGACGTAACTCTGCCAACGGCTCCTTGAGCTGGTGGTTGATAGTCAGCTCTGGTACCGCTTCTAGCGAGGGGTTGTAGCGTCCGGCTTTGTCCGGTTCGGCATCTCGGCGGATACGAACCTGGGGCAGGGTTTTAAAACCACTGAACATTTCGTCTTTGCCGAGCCAGAGTTCGCTAGGCTTGAGCAGCGGGCGGAGCGGGTCTACCCGTCGCTGATCGTAGCGGTATTCAGCATCGTTGAGGAATTGGTCAACGGCCGGTTCTAATTCCCCGATAGTAACCAGTAGGCTAGAGTCGGGCAGATAATCGAACAGGGTCTCTGTCTGTTCAAAAAACAGAGGCTGCCAGTATTCAATCCCCGCCGGCCAGGTGCGTTTGCTGACTTGCTGGTAGATGGATTCAGGCTCGCGGCGAGCCTCGAAGCGCTCACGCCAGCGCATCCGGAAACCTTCAACTGCGATTTCATCGGTCGGAAATTCATGGGCTGGCAATAGATGGATATTGTCAATCTCGCCGGTAGAACGCTGGTTCTCAGGGTCGAATTGGCGGATAGAGTCGACTTCATCATCAAAGAAATCAATGCGGTAAGGCTGGTTGCTGCCCATCGGGAATAGATCCAGCAACGAACCACGACTGGCATATTCACCATGCTCCATCACCTGATCGACATGGCGGTAGCCGGAGGCTTCAAGTTGAAGGCGAAGTTTGTCCAGTGACAGGCGATCACCGTTTGTTACCATCAGTGCATGCTGGTGAATGTATTCGCGGGGTGTCAGGCGCTGGAGAAGAGTACTGATAGGGACAAGAATGATCCCATCATTTTGCGTCGGCAGCTTGTACAGGCGTGACAGGCGATCAGAGATAATGTCCTGATGCGGCGAAAAGTTGTCATAAGGCAGGGTTTCCCAGTCCGGAAAAACGCTGACTTCTACATCGGTAAATTGGATGATTTCAGGCTGCAGGCGAAGCGCTGTTTGAGTATCGGGGACGACAGCTAGCACTGGCCCTTGGTGAGATTGAGCCAGTTCCGCAACAGATAGGGCTAAAGCTGCACCTGATACATTGCCGATAAACCGGCTGTCTCCTTGCTTAGCCGGTAAAGGAAGAGAGAGTAAAGAATTTGCTTTCATGAGTATTTATTGGGTATCTGTTCGCTGTTGGGCGCGCTGGCGCAGTAGTTTCTGTTGGATATAAAGGGCTGCACGTATCAGCAAATCCCGATCATCTTCCAGCAGCCGGTTGTACTTGAGCGTGATCTCAAATAGCCCGTTCTTAGCCTGGCTGTCTATGACTTCGGCGTAGCAGTAAACGGCTGCAGGTGGCTTGTCTAAAAATAGCTTAACCCGAGCTAGGCTGCCGACCGAAAAGGCGTTTTTCGATAAAAATGTGAGTCTGCTGGCACCAAAGGTTTCAGTGGTATAGCGTAATGCCGGATCATCTTGTTGTGACAGCACAAAAGACAGCAATAAGTTAATCTTGCTGTTTTGTGCCGCCAGATAGTCAAGCAGAGGCTTGCTATCGTCTTTGACTAAGTTGGCAAGGGACTGCTCGACACCTTCTTCTAGGCCGGAGCATTCGCTGGCAACACGAAACAAGGGCGGAATTTCCTGGCTAAATGCCAACGCGTCGGGAAGCTGCTCGCCTTGTGCTAGCGGCTCAACATTGATGGTTAGCCCGGTATGTACCGAAAAATACTCATCCTGATTCATGTCATACTCGTGATAATTTAACTATTCTTCGATTATCACTTACACATCGCCTTCGAGCAAGCTCAGTACTGTCACTGTGCTTATTTTACCCTCTGTTTTTACATTAGTTTTACGGCACTGCATGGTAATCACAGGCTGCAACGGGTATTCTTGCTGGCAGTTTTTAACAGGGTGGTTTCGACTTCATTTATGTTTCATCCAGTCTCTTTCTTTATAGGTCTGCGGTATTTGAGAGGCCGCTCCGGCGATCGCTTCAGCCGCTTTGTATCCTATATGTCTACGGCAGGGATCACGATCGGGGTCTTAGCCCTAGTGACGGTTCTCTCGGTAATGAACGGCTTTGAGCAGCAACTCAAAGAGCGTATCCTCGGCGTCATGCCACAGGCGGTAATATCCCAGCCTAACGGCAGAATGGTGTTGGGCGATGAACCGCCAGTATCATTAACCCAATTGCCTTATGTTTCTATGGTAACCCCGCTGACCCGCAGTGAAACGGTTTTGCAGAGTGCCTCGTCCTTATCTGCTGGCTTGCTGCTCGGTGTAGAGCCCACGGCTTTCGAGCCGGTCAGCTACCATGTTACTCAGGGGGATGTGGCGAACCTGACTCCGGGCCGTTACCGCATTATCCTTGGCCAGTCTCTGGCTACTCAGCTGAGCGTTAAGGTTGGTGACAAGGTTCGTCTGATGGTGACCAGTGCCAGTCAGTACACGCCCTTGGGGCGTATACCTAGCCAGCGGAATTTTGTGGTAGAAGGGACTTTTAACACAGGTTCTGACGTTGATAAGCAGTTGATCTTGACTAATATCACTGATGCCGGAAAGTTATTGCGTTATAAGGCCGGGGAAATCACAGGATGGCGGTTGTTTGTCGATGACCCGTTTGTGGTAACCGAGCTGGCACAGGCACCGCTTGACAACAATTGGGTTTGGTCTGACTGGCGTGAGCAGCGCGGTGAGCTTTTTCAGGCGGTCAAAATGGAAAAGAACATGATGGGCCTGATGCTTGGGCTGATCATTGGCGTGGCGGCCTTTAATATCATTTCGGCACTAATTATGGTGGTGATGGAGAAACAGGCTGAAGTCGCTATTCTCAAAACTCAGGGCATGACTAACCGACAAGTACTGATGGTATTTATTGTTCAAGGTGCCAGTAGCGGGGTGATTGGGGCGTTATCAGGCGGTCTGCTAGGAACCATTGCGGCTTTTAACTTAAATTCAATTTTATCTGCATTGGGAGTGCAACTGCTGATGGTGGGTGGTTCGCTGCCAGTCGTGGTCAAGCCAATGCAAATCGTTCTAGTGATTGTCGGGGCCATTGTATTGAGCTTGCTGGCAACTGTTTTTCCTTCCTACCGTGCGGCATCTGTTCGTCCTGCTGAGGCACTGCGTTATGAGTAATTCGTTATTAGTTTGTCATGGGTTGCGTAAAGTCTATCGCGAAGCTCAGATTGAGACAGAGGTGCTGAATGACGTCGGCTTCAGTATTGATGCCGGTGAGTTGGTGGGCATTATCGGTGCTTCTGGCTCCGGGAAAAGTACCTTGCTGCATTTGCTGGGCGCGCTCGATGAACCTACCGATGGTGACGTCTTCTTTAAAGGCCAGAAGCTGAACGCGATGAATGCTAATAAGCAGGCCAAGATCCGCAACCAGGAAGTGGGGTTTGTTTACCAGTTTCACCATTTGTTGGCAGATTTTAGTGCAATGGAAAATGTGGCGATGCCACTCTTGATCGGTGGTATTTCTGCGGACAAAGCCAAATCTCAGGCGCAGAGCATGCTTGATCAGGTAGGCCTTAGCCACCGCTATGAACATCGCCCGTCGGAGCTGAGTGGTGGTGAGCGTCAGCGTGTTGCGATTGCTCGTGCACTGGTCAATAAGCCGTCATTGGTTTTGGCCGATGAGCCGACCGGCAACCTCGACCATAAAACAGCCCTAGAGATTTACGATTTGATGCGTAAGCTCAACAAAGAATCGGGTACCGCATTTTTGGTGGTTACCCATGATAACGAGTTAGCCAGCAAACTGGACCGTTGCATGCACATGCAAGACGGTGTGCTGGAGCTGGTTGAGGGGGCCTAATGTTTCGACCTCTTTCTCTTTATATCGGCAGCCGCTTCAGTCGGGCCAAGCAGCGTAACCGAATGGTGTCGTTCATCTCAATTTCGTCAACTCTCGGTATTGCTGTTGGTGTGGCGGTGATCATTATTGGCCTGTCGGCAATGAACGGCTTTGAGCGGGAGTTGCAAAATCGCGTATTGTCGGTGATCCCGCATGGTGAACTCGAAGCGGTAAAGCCGCCATTTACTGAGTGGCAGTCGGTGCTGGAAACGGTAGAGCAACACCCTCGGGTGACAGGTGCCGCACCGTACATTCTGTTTACGGCTCTGCTTGAAAAAGGCAGCAGCCTGAAAGCGGTAGAAGTACGAGGGGTGAATCCGCAGCAAGAGCGCAAGGTCAGTGCGATTCCGGATTACGTCAAGGAAAATGCCTGGGATCAGCTTTCACCGGGTAAGAAACAGGTCATCTTAGGCCAAGGGGTGGCCGATAAACTCGGGATTGAAGTTGGGGATTGGGTAACGGCAATGATCCCAAATCCCGATCCGTCACTCAAGCTTAAAGCGCCGCATCGGATCCGCCTGCAAGTGGCAGGCTTGCTCGCGCTGGGCGGGCAGATTGATCATAACTTTGCCCTGGTTCCGCTGACAGATGCTCAGCAGTACTTGTCGATGGGTGAGGGCGTTTCCGGTATTTCACTCAACGTTGATAATGTGCTGGATGCCCAGTCTATTGTCAGGGAAGTCGGATTTACGTTGCCGGTCTATGTCTACCTGAAAAGCTGGACCCAGAAATATGGCTATCTGTATCGAGACATCCAGATGGTACGTACCATTATGTACCTAGTGATGGTGTTGGTGATTGGTGTCGCCTGTTTCAATATAGTGTCGACTTTAATGATGGCGGTAAAAGATCGCTCGGCAGATATCGCGATCCTACGAACCATGGGGGCGGGTGACGGCTTGGTGAAGTCAATTTTTATTTGGCATGGGATTCTTTCGGGAGTCGTCGGAAGCCTGCTTGGTTCGGCAATTGGTTCATTGGTGGCGATTAATTTGACCACGCTGATCAAAGGACTCGAAGGGTTAATTGGGCATCAATTCCTTTCCGGTGATATCTACTTTGTTGATTTTCTGCCAACGGAACTGGCGATGCATGATGTAGTTATTGTCACGGCCACAGCGATTGTGCTTAGCCTGCTGGCTACCTGGTATCCGGCAAGACGGGCAAGTGCCTTGCATCCCGCGCAGGTACTCAGTGCCAAGTAAGCTAGTGTGTTGGGTGTAGTGTGTATGGCGTAATAGTGTGAATCTGTTCCCGTGTTTGATGTCAGCTATTAAGCTATACCAAGGTTGTCTGTTAGCTGATTCTCATCCCGCTATTTTATCATTGCACGTGACTTGTTCAGGATATAAAAAAACCTCGCTTATGCGAGGTTTTTTTATGACTGAGTATTATTGCTAGCGAAATCTGCGTTTATTCCAGCTACGCACGACGGAGTAGCGCCACAGGCCACGAATACCGAAATAGCCCACCAACCCGAAGAACACCGCACAGACGGCGCAGCCCAACAGGAAAGGAGGACCGATTTGGCTCATTTGATGCAGCAGGAACTCCCACGAAAGTTCGAAATGAAAAGGTTGATGGGGAGTGTTCATCAGCCAGGCTCCTACTTTGTAGGCACCATAGAAAAGAACCGGCATCGTCACGGGGTTGCTGACCCAAACCAGGCAGACCGACAATGGCAAATTGACACTGAACAGGATTGCCAGCCCTGCAGCCATGATCATCTGGCTGGGAAGTGGAACGAATGCCATAAACAGGCCCACAGCAAAAGCGCCCGAGGCCGAGCGGCGGTTGAGGCACCACAAATTGGGGTTGTAAAGCACATTGCCGAAAATCTTCAGCGCCTTTTGGCGTTTGATTACGTCATGGCTTGGCAAGAAACGTCTAATAACTTGTCTTGGCATTTTTATTCATTTGTTATTCTGGCAATACGGTTATGAACCAAGCCGCTGCCGGGATTGCGTTAGGGATATTATCGCTTCATTTTTGGCCGTTCATTCCAGAATACATCTGGTTTGTTACTGCCTTAATGATAGGTTGTATAGTTTCTTACTATTTTCGGCTCAACTTCTTGATCTGGGTCGTTTGCGGCATGCTTGTGGCGAAGATAGCAGCAACATCCTACGCAAACGGCGTTAGAACGATACCTATTGAGCGCGGAAATATTACCATAGTTGGTGAAGTTAGTAGCCTATTAAATACAATTATCCCAACCACTCAGGTTGATTTTAATGTGTCAGCAATAGAACAGCACAAAATATCTATGCTGACACCTGTTCGTATTCGGCTGAAATGGCCTTATGCTGTTGAAATGAAACAGGGAGAGCGGTGGCAGCTGGACGTCAAATTGCGGCGTCCGTATGGCCGGGTAAACCGTGCCGGTTTTGATGCTGAACGCTATTTTTTAGGGCATGGTCTACATGGGAAGGGGGCGGTGATCTCCGCCCAGAAAATCTATCCACCGAGTGACTCGTTGTTGTTCCAAAATCTGCCCGCATGGCGGCAGATCGCCTTTGATCGCACTGTCGAGTTAACAGAGAGTTTGGATTTTCAGCCCTATTTACTGGCATTAAGTTTTGGTTTTCGAGATGGGTTGAGCAATACCGACTGGCTGCAATTGCGAGACAGCGGGCTCTCGCATCTGATGGCAATATCGGGGCTGCATATTGGTCTTGCGGT
Organism: Photobacterium obscurum; assembly: GCF_026191635.1. Taxonomy (GTDB): domain Bacteria; phylum Pseudomonadota; class Gammaproteobacteria; order Enterobacterales; family Vibrionaceae; genus Photobacterium; species Photobacterium obscurum. Next base: position 114,433 of record NZ_JAKRRW010000001.1, on the reverse strand, counting down.
TGTCTTTGGCTGGTGGATTGGCCGCATAATACGGGGGGCTGCGCCTGAAACTGACAGGTTAATGTGGCTTCCCCTGTGGCTTGGACTGTTGTTTGCTCTGGGGTACGCTTGGCTTGCCGGATTCAGCTTTCCTACGCAGCGGGCGCTGTTGATGAGCGCTATGGTCATGGGCTTAATCCGATTTCGAGTCCATTGGCCTGGCTGGCAGGTACTGCTTGTTGCCTTAACGGTATGTCTGGTTGTGACTCCTCTTGCTTTTTATGCGGCGGGCTTCTGGCTGTCCTTTTCTGCCGTATTTATTCTCTATCTGTGTAATATCAGTGGATTGCGCTCTGATACTTCGCGCGGAAAATCCCTGATGGTTACCTGGCGAGACAAGCTCAGGTTGCTAGCCTTGATGCAGTTGGCATTGTTGCTCTTGATGTTGCCCCTGCAATGGCAGTGGTTCGGTGGTATATCTCCATTGGCTCCCGTGATTAATTTTTTTGCGGTTCCTTGGGTTAGTTTCCTGACAGTTCCCTTGGTTTTAGCAGCAATAGTGACTTTGTGGTTACCACCACTATCGAGCGGATTTTGGATGTTGGCCGATCTTACACTTGCGCCTGTGATCTGGCTGGCGGAACTATCAACGGGGGCATGGTGGCAACTGTCACTATCTTGGTCGCCGTATCTGTTGGGGGGGATTGGTTGGATAATTCTAAGTTGGTTCTTGCCTCTCCGGCGATTCAAAAACTTGCATTTGGTGATTGTGCTGGTCATTGTCAGCTGGCGAGGGATACCGCTTTTAACCAAAGAATCCGAAAAACCAAGAGTGCAGTGGCAGGTCGACATGCTGGATGTCGGGCATGGCCTGGCGGTGTTAATCCGGCGAAATGACGCTGCGGTTCTTTACGATACCGGAAATCGCTGGGAACAAGGCAGTATTGCCACTGCTGTTATCGAGCCGGTGTTGCTCGGTTACGGCATCAGCCAACTGGATGGCATGATACTCAGTCATGCTGACAGCGATCATGCCGGAGGTGTTGAGGAGGTGAACGAACGCTTGTTGCCCGAATGGAGACGCAGTAGTGATAGACGAGATGGATTTAAGCCGTGCCGCCGTGGTGAGTTGTGGCAATGGCAGATGCTTGATTTCCGGGTGCTTTGGCCACCTAAACTGGTATCACGAGCCGCGAATCCCCATTCCTGTGTTATCGAAATCAGTGATAGGGGCTTAAATCCTGCCAACCCGACGTCAGTGCTATTAACGGGTGATATTGATGCTATCTCCGAGCTGTTATTGGCACAGCTTGAGCCGACATTAGCGCCTGATGCTTTGCTCGTTCCCCATCACGGTAGCAAAACCTCTTCGACAGCAACATGGCTCTCAGCAATGGTGCCTGATTATGCGTTGGTTTCCGTCGCTCGATACAATCCCTGGCAGCTGCCGTCTGCCGAGATCAAGCAGCGTTACCTGGACAAGCAGGCGGTGTGGCTGAGTACAGCAGAGAGCGGACAGGTAACTCTCACTATTAAAGCGGGCGATATTGAGGTTCAGCGATACCGGCAGGACGTCAAAGCTAGTTGGTTCAGAGCGCTGGCGTCGGAGTAATTTATTTATATACCCAGTGACTCTTGTTGAAATGAGCACTTTGAGGCGATTTGGGGATAAATTTGTCTAAATAACGAGCAGCTTAGGGAAGGTATGCTGGAACTTATTTGGTGCATCGGCCCGAACAGAGTAGAATGGGCAGAATTGTCTTCAAGAAAAACTGGTTTTCATGACACAGCCAACAGATCAATCCACTTGGGATACGTTTAAGCGACTCTGGCCATCAATCAGCCTTTATAAAGCAGGCCTGGGGGCTGCGGTTGTTGCTTTAATCATCAATGCCGCGAGTGACGCACTGATGCTTTCAATGATCAAGCCTTTGATGGATGAAAGTTTCGGTGGCTTAGATAGCCTTGAATCAAACTTTTTAGCAATGATGCCGTTTTACCTGCTGGGTCTGATGATCCTTCGCGGAGTGAGTGGCTTTGTTTCTACTTATTGTCTTTCATGGGTTTCTGGCAATGTTGTAATGACACTGCGCCGCCAGATGTTCAATCATTTCATGAAAATGCCAGTCGGCTTTTTCGACAAGGAGTCCTCGGGCAAGCTGCTTTCCCGTATTACCTATGACTCCGAACAGGTTGCTTCTGCGACCAGTGGCGCTTTGGTCAGCCTTGTCAGAGAAGGCGCAACGATTATCGCTTTGATGGCGATCATGTTCTGGAACAGCTGGCAGCTGTCGGCAATCCTACTGGTTATTGCGCCTGTTGTCGCGATCAGTATCCGGGTTGTTTCAAAGCGCTTTCGCCGCATTTCCAAAAATATGCAAGATGCGATGGGTTCGGTTACCTCTTCTGCCGAGCAGATGCTAAAAGGCCATAAGGTTGTACTTAGCTACGGCGGTCAGCAGGTCGAGCAAAAGCGTTTTGAGCAGGTAAGTAACCGCATGCGTCAGCAGACGATGAAGCTGGTTTCGGCTCAGGCGATTGCCAATCCGGTTATTCAGGTTATTGCCTCTCTGGCCTTGGTTGTGGTGCTGGTACTTGCCAATACTGAATCCCTTCGCGCTGAACTGACGCCGGGTACCTTTGCACTGATCTTCGGTGCAATGTTTGGCCTGATGCGCCCGCTTAAGGCACTTACCAATGTTACTTCGCAGTTCCAGCGTGGTATGGCTGCCTGCCAGACTCTGTTTGGTCTAATGGAACTGGAAACGGAAAAAGATCATGGTGACTATGTTGCTGATCGCGTAAAAGGTGATATTGAAGTTAAAGATGTAACTTTCACCTATCCGACCAAAGACTCTCCGGCACTACGCAATGTAAGCTTCTCGCTCCCAGCCGGAAAAACACTTGCACTAGTGGGGCGTTCAGGTTCAGGTAAGAGTACTATCGCCAACCTACTGACCCGCTTCTATGATATTGATTCTGGAGCAATCTCGATAGATGGCCATGGGCTTTGTGATTATAAGCTGGCAAACCTGCGTGATCAGGTTGCGGTTGTGTCGCAGAACGTACACCTGTTCAACGATACCATCGCTAACAATATTGCTTATGCGAGCGGTGAAAAGTATAGCCGAGAAGAAATTGAGAAAGCAGCAGAGCTTGCTTATGCCACAGACTTTATCAATGGAATGGATGACGGCTTTGATACCATGATTGGTGAAAATGGTGTCAGTCTGTCGGGTGGTCAGCGTCAGCGACTTGCTATCGCCCGAGCCTTGTTGCGAAATTCGCCGGTACTAATCCTTGATGAAGCCACCTCGGCACTTGATACCGAGTCTGAACGTGCTATTCAGTCGGCTCTGGATGAACTCCAGAAAGATCGTACCGTTCTGGTTATTGCTCACCGCTTGTCGACCATCGAGAATGCCGATCAAATTCTGGTGGTTGATGAAGGTGAAATTATTGAACGGGGCGTCCATGCTGAGCTATTGGCACAAAATGGTGCCTATGCCCAACTGCATCGCATCCAGTTTGGTGAGTAATGGCCAACTTCATTGAAAGAATATGGTTTGAGCAACACCCGGCAGGATTATTGCTCAAACCATTGCTTTGGCCACTGAGTAAGGTCTTTGGCCTGATTAGTCGCCATCGCCGCCAGCAGTATCAGAGCGGAAAGAAAGTGGCCTACCGCGCCCCGGTACCCGTCGTGGTGGTGGGAAACATTACAGCAGGAGGCAACGGCAAAACACCAGTGGTGGTATGGCTGGTTGAGCAGTTGCAGGCCAAAGGGTTAAAGCCTGGGGTTGTTTCTCGGGGATACGGAGCTAAAGCTCCTTATTATCCTTATCCGGTAAATATGGAGGCCTCAACGGCTGAAGCGGGAGACGAACCTGTTTTGATCCACCGCCGTACCGGCGCTCCCGTGGCAGTGTCACCGAAGCGCGCCGAAGCGGTACAGCTACTGTTAAAGCAAGGGGTGGATGTCATCATTACCGATGATGGCCTGCAGCACTATGCTCTTGAGCGTGATATCGAAATCGTGGTGATTGACGGCCAACGTCGCTTTGGTAATCAACAGCTAATCCCGATGGGACCTCTGCGTGAATCGTGCGAACGTTTGGCTGAGGTTGACTATTTGATTTGTAACGGTGGCCAGGCACATTCGGGCGAGGCGCAAATGCAACTCCAGCCTTCGCCATTGGTCAACTTGAAAACCGGTGAACGCAAGCCAGTTTCGGAGCTGGCTGATGTGGTTGCGATGGCTGGCATTGGCCATCCTCCCCGGTTCTTTAATACATTAAACGTGCTGGGAGTGACCCCTGTTGTTTGTCAGCCATTTGCTGATCACCAGGCCTTCTCCGAGCAAGAATTACAACACTTGGCCCAGCAAGGCCAGCATTTAGTAATGACTGAGAAAGATGCGGTGAAATGCCACGCTTTCGCTCAGCCAAACTGGTGGTATCTGCCTGTCGATGCAGAGTTGCCACAAGCTGAAGCTGAAGCCATTATTAACCGGATTATTGAGGTAAAGGAAGAATATGGATCATCGTCTGCTTGAAATCGTAGCTTGCCCAGTTTGTAAAGGAAAGCTGAACTACGATAAAGACAAGAGTGAACTGGTTTGTAAGTTTGACCGTCTTGCTTATCCTATCAAGGATGGCATTCCGGTGCTGCTTGAGCCGGAAGCTCGCACGCTAAGTTCTGACGAGGTGAAATAATGTCATTCACGGTTATCATCCCTGCGCGCTACCAGTCATCTCGCTTGCCAGGCAAGCCACTGGCTGATATTGGCGGTAAACCAATGATCCAGTGGGTTTATGAGCAGGCCAGTAAAGCCGGTGCAGAGCAAGTGATAGTGGCGACCGATGATCAGCGCATTGTTGATGTGGTAGAGGGGTTTGGTGGTGAGGTTTGCCTGACTCGTGATGATCATGATTCGGGCACCGAGCGTTTGGCCGAGGTCGTTGAGAAATACCAGCTGGCTAATGATCAGATCGTGGTCAATGTGCAGGGTGATGAGCCGTTGATCCCTGAAACCATCATTCGTCAGGTTGCGGACAATCTGGCTCATAATGATGCGCCGATGGCGACGCTTGCGGTTGAGATTGATCATGCTGATGAAGTCTTTAACCCGAATGCGGTTAAGGTCGTGACGGATAAAAATGGCTACGCCATGTATTTCAGTCGAGCATCAATCCCATGGGATCGTGATAATTTTGCCAAGCGCCCGCAGGAGATCCATCAGAACCTGATGCGCCATATTGGTATCTATGCCTACCGTGCCGGATTTATCAATACCTACATCAATTGGGAGCCGAGTGCGCTGGAGAAAATCGAAGCGCTAGAGCAACTTCGCGTACTCTGGTACGGTGAAAGAATCCATGTCGAAGTAGCGATTGATGCACCACCTGCCGGGGTTGATACGCCGGAAGACTTAGAAAAAGTCCGTGAGTTAATTGGTTAATCACGACCGTTAATGGATGCATATTGAAAAGGGCTGATAGTTATCTATCAGCCCTTTTTGCTATCTTTTCGTTATAAAATCTGAATATTGTCGACTTCAATCTCGGGTTCTCGGTTTAGGTGACCTTCAACCTCGCCGTAGATTCGTAGATGGGTATCGGCATTGATTGCCTGGTTGAGGCGGATATCGTCATCTAACTCGACATTAATTTCCTTCACACCATCGCTAAAAACAAAGGTATCCGAACTGATTTGTTTGACGAGCTTGCCTTCCAACACAATATCTTGATCCGAGAATAAGCTGGTGTTGTCTAGCACTTCGCTCAGGGTTGTGGTTTGTACTGGGCCGGTGTATGGGATGCTAGTCGGGTTTGCGAGTGCGACAGCTGGCATTATGATCATTGTTGCTGAAATTGCGTAAACGGTTTGTTTAATCATGGTCATCCTACCTAGGTTATGGTTGTATAGATTTCGTTTGATGAAGCTATTACACACTAGGCTGGCTGAATTCGGTGTGAGCAGGTGATTCATACTCTGTTCATGATTAGGAACTCTTCGAATGAGGGAGCTTAACGACAGGCTGGATGTAAATAAGGCCACCTAGTGGTGGCCCTGGAGAAGAAGGTAGGAGACGTTGAGTTAAGCCTTTACTGCCTCGCCGTCAGTTTCGTTGTCTGAGTCAAAGACAGTTTCGTCAGCTTGACCCAGTACGCGCGAGGTAATCGTACCGGCAGTGATTGCGCCGCTTACGTTTACTGCCGTACGGCCCATATCAATCAGTGGCTCGATAGAAATGAGCAGCCCAGCCAATGCCACTGGCATGTCCAGAGCAGAAAGCACAATTAGCGCAGCAAAGGTAGCACCGCCACCGACACCGGCAATACCGAACGAGCTGATGGTGACGATGGCAATCAAGGTCGCCATAAAGCCTGGATCGAGCGGATTGATACCCACAGTCGGAGCAATCATGACTGCCAGCATTGCCGGATAAAGGCCTGCACAGCCGTTCTGGCCCATTGTTGCGCCAAATGATGCTGAGAAGTTAGCAACGCTCTCACCATTACCCAGTTTCTTGACTTGTGTATCGATGTTCATCGGAATAGAGCCGGCACTAGAACGGGATGTGAAGGCAAAGGTCAGCACTGGTAGAATTTTCTTCAGGTAGCGTACCGGGTTGACACCAACCACTGTCACCAATAGCAGGTGCATGATAAGTATTAGGCCTAAGCCGACATAAGAAGCCGCCACAAAGCTGATTAAGCCTAGGATATCGTCGTAGTTTGAGCCTGCAACTACCTTGGTCATCAGAGCAAGTACGCCGTATGGGGTCAGGCTTAACACCATGCGAACCAGAGTGCGGACAATTTCCTGGGCCACATTGATGAATTTTTCGAAACTGGCACCTAGCTCTGGGTGGGTACGCATTACCGTCAGGCCGGCAACACCAATGAAAGCTGAGAAGATAACCACGGCAATCGTCGAGGTCGGGCGTGAACCGGCAAGATCAGCAAATGGGTTTCCTGGGAAGAAAGAAATAATCATGTCGGCAAAAGACAGGGTTTCAACGCTGGTCAGGCGGGTTTCCAGGATCTCACCACGGGCTATCTCACGGGCACCTTGAACAATCCCATCGGCAGAAAGGCCAAACAGGTTGCTAACCAGAATCCCGATTAGTGCTGAAACGGCCGTTGTCGCCAACAAAATGCTGATACTCAGGCCAGAAATTTTACCCAGGGAGCCTGAATCTTTAACTTTAATGATCGCACCGATGATTGACACTGTAATGAGTGGCATGATGATCATTTTCAGCAGGCTGACATAGCCGGCCCCGATAATATTCACATATTCAAGGGTACCAGAAATAATTTGGTTGCCGCCGCCATAAACTAGCTGTAGCGCACCGCCAAAAATAACCCCGAGGCCAAGGCTGGTAAAAACACGCTTTGACAGTGTTTGCTCTGCATTTTGTTGTTTGAACAGTAGGCCAATCAATAGGGCGAAGACCGCCAGGTTGATTATCTGATACATCATTTTGCGCACCCTAAGTGTTTTTTCGTGCCTGAAATTCCGTTTACAGACTTATCAATAAGTTAAGGCGGGCAATAATATGATCGGAATCTCAAAATCGGAATGATTTTTAATAACCTGAACTATAAGTAAATCGAACATAATAAAACTTTTTGGAATATGGATTAAGGCGCATACAGGGTGGCGGTATTTTGCGCTGAGATGTTACAGTGTTGAAGGAATGTTGTGTCTGAAATGAGGCGAGGTGCAAAGGCTGGAAGCTATCAGGCCAGCATCTGACCTGATAAGCGAGGGGATGGTTAAACAACGACTTTGGTACTATTTGACGCCAGTTCGGTAGATACATTGTCGTTTGATTCTAGTGGTTCGGGAATGTTTTTCGTCTCGCCAAGGAGATCTCGTAAGCGTTGCCACCATTGCCCCATTTTTTCGTGCCAGTAACGTTCAGTCTGTTCGAGATATTTAGCTTGCGGCTTATACCTTTCCCACGGCTGCTCGATTTTGTTGCTGGCAAGGAAGTTTGTCGGTGCCGGCGTCGGTGTCAGGCCCGCCTGATTAAATTCATACAGTGCGCGAGTCATATGGCTTGCCGAGGTAACAAGTACAAGTTTTTTATCACCGACCACTGAAGCTGCCTGAAATGCTTCCTCCCAGGTGTCTTTGGCGGTTTCTAGTAATAGAATATCATTTTTGCTGACGCCCAGTGCCAGTGCAACCTTGGCCATCATTCGCGCCTGACTGATATCGGTTCCGCCGCCATAGCCAGATAGAATCAGTTTTGAACCCGGAAAGAGGCGGTGAATACGCATGCCTTCAGCAAGGCGCATGAGCGATGTTCTTGAAAGCTCCGAAGTCATTGGCATGGCGTGGTCAATAACATGCCCGCTACCCAATACCATGACAAAGTCGACAGTTTTTGCCGACGGTACATAAGGATTATTCTCACGTTCTAATGGCCGCAGCAAACTAGTGGCAATCGGCTGGAAAGACACCAGGAAGATACCGACAAAAGCAAAGGTAATGAAACAAGATGCTAGTCCACTACGGCGGGTAAACCAAAGTAACAGAAGCCCCAAGAGCCCGATAATAAGCAGAGCGGGGAGGGGCATCAGTAATGCAGAAACAATTTTTTTTAATTCAAACATGCAATGTAGTCCGAAAAATCAGCAGTTGAGCTCGAAAAAGCACCACAAGCCTTTATTCCTATAACGCTTGTGAGAAAATAAGCCACATTTTTACAACCGCTATCATAACGTAAAGCTGACGTGATCGAAGATCGAAATTTTGACGACCTAGCGCAAAAATTTGCGAAAAATATCTATGGAACAGCGAAAGGCCAAATTAGGCAGACCGTTGTCTGGCAGGATCTTGAGCAGATTTTAGCCTTGCTAGAAGCTGATGCACCGTTGCATATTCTTGATGCAGGCGGGGGGATCGGCCAGCTCTCGCAAAAAATTGCAGAGCTGGGGCATCGTGTCACTTTATGTGATCTTTCTGGCGAAATGCTGAAGTTGGCCGAGCAGGAAATTGCTAAAAACGGTCTTCTTGAGCAATATCGTCTGGTCCACAGCTCCGTCCAGGATATTGGCGAGCATATGAGCGAGCCTGCTGATCTGGTGTTATTCCATGCCGTAATGGAATGGCTATCTGATCCGAAGGATGCGCTGGAGCGATTGCTGGCGCAGACCAAGCCCGGTGGCATCATTTCCGTGATGTTTTACAACTACAACGGACTGCTGTTCAAGAATCTGATTTGTGGCAACTTGACCCACATTGAAGAAGGAATGCCCCACCGAAAGCGTTTTAAGCTACAGCCACAGCAGGGGATCAAACCAGAGGACGTATATAGCTGGTTAACAGATGCCGGATTCTCGATTTTAGGTAAAACCGGTGTGCGTACCTTCCATGACTATATGCAGACAACCATGGTGGGTGATTACAGTTTTGAACAAGTTCTTGAGATGGAGCAAAAGCTTTGTCGTCAGGAACCTTATTTGTCCCTGGGGCGCTATATCCATGTATATGCCCGGAAGCCACTAGACCAAGAGACTGTCTTCGGTGGCGAAGAGACAAGCAATGATAACCGCAATAAGGACAATGGATGAGTGATGTATCCCAGACCGTTCCTGAGTTGGTAAGTTGGGTTAAGCAGCATGAGTTTTCGCTTAACCTGCCAACGGAACGGCTGGCGTTCTTGTTGGCGATTGCCGTATTAAGCGGCGATCGCTTTGATGAGGAATTAGGGGAAGGAGAACTGGTTGATGCGTTCCGTATTGTGAGCGATATGTTCGACCAGTCACAGGAAACCCTGTCATTTCGTGCCAATAACGCCATAAATGAGTTGGTTCGCCAACGTTTGATAACCCGTTTCACCAGTGAAGTGACCGACGGTGCCAGCATTTATCGACTTAGCCCATTAGCGCTGAGTATTACAGACTATTATGCCCGCCATCGTGAGTATTCATCCCTGAAGTTGTCGATTCAGCTGGCAATGGTTGCCGACGAGATCAACAAAGCAGCTGAAGCTGCACAAGAAGGCGGTGACGAGAAACACTGGCGTCAGGAAGTTTACGCGGTTCTGAAATATTCGGTTGCTGAAATATTCGATCGTATAGACCTGAACCAGCGCACCATGGACGAGCAGCAGCATCAGGTAAAGCAAGATATTGCCGAACTGCTGAACCAGGATTGGCGCGCGGCCATCACCAATTGTGAAAGTCTGCTAAATGAAACGTCCAGTACCCTGCGAGAGCTGCAGGATACACTTCAGGCGGCGGGTGATCAGTTGCAAACCCAGTTGTTAATGATCCAGGAAGAAGTACAGGGTGATCCTGAACTGGATTTCGTTGATGGAATGATCTTCATTCTTCAGGCAAAACTGGATCGGATCATTAACTGGGGCCAACAGGCGATTGACCTGTGGATTGGCTATGACCGCCACGTCCATAAGTTTATCCGTACCGCGATCGATATGGATAAGAACCGCGCCTTCAGTCAACGTTTACGCCAGTCGGTGACGGACTATTTCGACGCACCGTGGCTGCTTACCTACGCCGATGCAGAACGCCTGCAGGATATGCGTGATGAGGCACTGGTGCTGCGTGATGACGAAGTGACCGGGATCGTGCCGGAAGAGATGGAATTTGAAGAGCTAAATCTGGTGAACGACCAGTTAGCCGACCAAGTTGCTGCAATGCTGCAGGCCCACAAAGAAACGGGTGCTGCAATTAACCTAAGTTTGCTTCTTAAAGATTATTTGGCTCAACATCCACATGCGCAGCATTTTGACTTGTCGCGCATTGTGATTGATCAGGCTGTAAGGCTCGGTTACTCAGAGTCTGATTTCAATGCAATACAGCCTGATTGGGAAGCAATCAACGACTATGGAGCCAAGGTACAAGCTAATGTCATCGATAAATATTGAAGAATTTATGCCTGAAAAGCTGGCTAAGGCAATTGCCAACCCGCTTTTCCCGGCACTGGATAATGCGCTACGTTCTGGCCGTCATATTGCCAGCGAAGATCTGGATAACCACGCATTCCTAATTGAGTTCGAGCAGGAGCTCGCTCTGTTTTATAAGCGTTATAACGCTGAACTAGTACGTGCGCCTGAGGGCTTTCTCTACCTGCGTCCACGTTCCACCTCGCTGATCGGCCGCTCTGTTCTGTCAGAGATCGACATGCTAGTGGGCAAGGTGCTGTGTTTCCTTTACCTGAGCCCGGAACGTCTGGCTCACGAAGGTATTTTTACTAATCAGGAACTGTTTGAAGAGCTATTGGTGTTGGCAGACGAGCCAAAGCTGATGAAACTGGTGACTAACCGAGCCTCTGGTTCTGACTTAGACCGTGAAAAGCTGTTCGATAAGGTGAAAACCTCGCTACGTCGTTTGCGTAAGATTGGTATGATCATCCCGGTTGGTGAAAACGGTAAATTCCGCATCAGTGAGGCGGTATTCCGTTTTGGCGCCGATGTCCGTACCGGTGATGATGTTCGTGAAGCACAGCTGCGTCTGATCCGCGACGGTGAGGCGGTGGTTGTGCATCAGCAGGAGCCTAGTCAGTCAAGCCTGCTAGAAGCAACAGACGAACAGGCAAAAGAAATAGAAACAGAAGTGGCCGGACAGGAGGGTGAAGCCTGATGGAACGCGGTAAGTATCAATCGCTGACGATGGTCAACTGGAACGGCTTTTTTGCCCGTACGTTTGACATCGATAATTTGGTTACCACCCTGTCTGGCGGTAACGGTGCCGGTAAATCGACCACGATGGCGGCTTTTATTACGTCTTTGATCCCTGATCAGAGCCTGCTTCACTTCCGTAATACGACGGAAGCTGGAAGCTCGAACGCTTCTCGCGATAAAGGTCTGCACGGTAAATTAAAGCCGGGTGCTTGTTATGCGGCATTGGATGTCGTTAACTCGAAGAAGCAACGCATTATCTTTGCGGTTAAGCTGCAGCAAGTTGCTGGCCGTGACAAGAAAGTCGACATTAAGCCATTTATTATCCAAGGCTTGCCGTCAGACGTTAAGCCGACCGAAGTACTGGTCGAGACGCTGTCTGACAACCAGGCGCGTGTTCGCCAGATCAACGAAGTCAAAGAAATTGCAAGCGAGTACGAAGGCGTACATTTCAAAGCCTTTAACTCGGTAACCGACTACCACGCTCAAATGTTTGAGTTTGGTGTGTTGCCGAAGAAATTACGTAATAGCACGGATCGCTCCAAGTTCTACCGTCTGATCGAAGCTTCTTTATACGGTGGTATTTCAAGCGCCATTACCCGTTCGCTGCGCGATTACCTATTGCCGCAAAATACCGGTGTGAAGAAAGCTTTCCAGGATATGGAAGCGGCCCTGCGCGAAAACCGTATGACGCTGGAAGCAATCAAGCTGACGCAAAGTGATCGTGACCTGTTCAAGCACCTGATCACTGAAGCGACGAACTATGTTGCCGCGGACTATATGCGCCATGCCAACGAGCGTCGCAAGAAGCTAGAGAAAACATTGAGCCTACGCGGTGAACTGTTGGGTTCACGCCGGATCCTGGCCGATCAGCAGAAATCAATGATCAACATGACCGGCGAGCTTGACGAACTGACCGAGCGTGAAGGTGCGCTGGAGCAGGATCATCAGGCGGCTTCTGATCACCTGCAGCTGGTTCAGACAGCCGTCCGTCAGCAGGAGAAGATCGAACGCTACCGCGAAGATCTGGAAGAGCTGACCGAGCGTTTGGAAGAGCAGGTGATGGTGGTTGAAGAAGCTGCCGAACAGCTGGCAATGGCCGAAGAGCAGGCGCTGCTGACTGAAGAAGAAGTCGATAGCCTTAAGACCCAGCTGGCAGATTACCAGCAGGCGCTCGATATGCAGCAGACCCGTGCCCTGCAATATCAGCAGGCAGTACAGGCGCTGGAGAAAGCCCGCGATTTGTCTGGCGATCACCAGCTACTGGCCGATCAGGCTGTACCTTATCTTTCCCAGCTCAAGCAGGAGCAGGAGGTTCAGACCACCGCACTGCTTGCACTGAAGCATAAGCTGGATATGTCTTCGGCGGCTGCCCAGCAGTTCGACAAAGGCCTACAGATTGTGACCACAATTGCTGGTGCCATCGATCGTGCCGCTGCTGGTGACAAGGCTCGCGAGTTGATTGCCCATGCTCGCCAATTGCGTTCTGTAGCAGAACGTGGTGATCAACTGAAGGCTCAGTATCGTGACTTGGAACGTGGTGTACGTAACCAGCGCCAGGCAACTGAGCTGGCTGAAACCTACGCCAAGCGTTTTGCAACGGCTATCGACAGTGAGCTGACGTTGGCTGAAGAGCAGGCCCGTCATGAAGCGACGCTGGAAAACCTCGAGCAACAGCAGGATATCTTGGTAGAGCAACGTGGTGAACTGCGTCGTCAGGAGCAGCAGCTTTCATCGCAGATTGTCTCTCTGGAAGCATCAGCGCCTGCATGGATTGCCGCATCGGATATGTTGGAAAAGCTGTCGGAGCAGTCGGAGCGCGAACTGTTTGACAGTCAGGCCGTGATGGATGCAATGCAGCAGACGCTCGACAAAGAGCGTGAGGCTTCTTCAGCACGCGATCAGCTAGCGATACGCAAGAAACAACTAGAGCTGGACATCGAGCGTCTGGCGCAACCGGGCGGCAGCGATGATTCTCGCCTGCGAGCTTTGGCCGATACCCTTGGTGGTTGCCTGCTTTCTGAAATCTACGATGATATCACACTGGCCGATGCGCCTTATTTCAGCGCGATGTATGGTCCGTCTCGCCACGCGATTGTGGTACCGGATCTGAAGGGCATCAAAGACAAGCTGGTGGCTTTGGATGACTGTCCGGATGATCTATACATCATTGAAGGTGATGCGGATTCGTTCGATGACAGCGGCTTTGATGTCGATGAGCTGGAAGATGCCGTTTGTGTTCATCTCAATGATCGCCAACTGCGTTACTCACGCTTCCCGAAAGTACCGCTGTTTGGTCGTGCGGCACGTGAGCAGCGTCTTGAGCAGTTGCGTGAAGAGCGTGATCAGGTTGTTGAAGATCATGCCAAGGCATCGTTCGACTCTCAGAAGTTGCAGCGCTTATATCAGAGCTTCAACAGCTTTGTTGCCACACACATGGCGGTAGCATTCAATGCCGACCCTGAAGCCGCATTGAAAGTTGCCCGTGACAAGCGTAACCAGATCGCTCGTCAATTGACTGAAGCCGATGGCAAAGAACAGCAGCAACGCAGCCAGTTAACTGCTGCGCGTGAAGGCCTGGCTCTGTTGGGTAAACTGACGCCGCTGGTGAATCTGCTGGAAGACGATACACTGTCTGCACGCTTTGAAGAGATCGAGCTGCAACTCTCGCAGCTTGACGAAGCGCGTAACTATCTTGACCGCCATGGCAAGGCCATTACCGAGCTGGAAGGTTTGGTTTCTGCGCTGGATGCCGATCCTGAGCAATTTGATGCCCTGCAAGCTCAGTACAATCAAGCTGACAGTACTTTGCAGTCACTGAAAACCAAGATCTTTGCGATTGCCGATCTGGTTGAGCGTCGTCACCACTTTAGTTATGCCGATTCGGTTGAGCTGCTGAACAAGAGCTCTGAACTGAACGAGCAGCTGAAGGCAAAACTGGTTGCTGCAGAGCGTGAACGAACGCGCTGCCGTGAGGGACTGAAGCAGTCTCGTGCCCAGGCTAACCAATACAATCAGCTGATGGCCTCTCTGAAGAGCTCACATCAGGCGAAGCTGGAAACGGTTCAGGAATTTGAACGTGAACTGCAAGAGCTGGGTGTACGTGCTGATATAGAAGCCGAAGAGCGAGCGCGCTTGCGTCGCGATGAATTAAACGAGCGTCTGCATAGCTCTCGCAACCGCCGCAGCCAGCTGGAAAAATCGATTACTTCGGTTGAGCTGGAAATGAAAGGCCTGGTGAAGCGTCTGCGTAAAGTAGGCAAGGAATATCAGGAAATCCGCAAGCTGGTGGTTACCGCAAAAGCGGGTTGGTGTGCGGTACTGCGACTGGCGCGTGAAAGCGATGTTGAACGTCGATTGCATCGTCGCGAAATGGCTTACATGTCAGCCGATGAGCTACGTTCGTTGTCAGATAAATCTTTGGGTGCACTTCGTTTGGCGGTAGCTGATAATGAAGATCTCCGCGATGCGCTACGTGCCTCGGAAGATGTGTCACGTCCGGAGCGCAAGGTACTGTTATATATTGCCGTCTACCAGCATCTGCGTGAGCGTATTCGTCACGATATCATTCGTACCGATGATCCGGTTGAAGCGATTGAAGAGATGGAAGTGGAACTGGCACGTCTGAGTGAAGAACTGACCGCGCGTGAGCAGCGCTTAGCGATCAGCTCCGATTCGGTAGCTAACATTATTCGCAAGACGATTCAGCGCGAGCAGAACCGTATTCGTATGCTTAACCAGGGCCTGCAAAATATCGGCTTTGGTCAGGTGAAAGGTGTCCGACTGAATGTCAAAGTGCGTGAAACGCATGAAGTGCTATTGAACGGTCTGGCCGAGCAGCAAGATCAGCATCAGGATCTCTTTGGCAATAACCGTCTATCGTTCTCTGAAGCGATTGCCAAGTTGTTCCAGCGCCTGAACCCGCATATTGAAATGGGTCAGCGTTCACCGCAGATCATGGGCGAAGAGCTACTGGATTACCGCAACTACCTAGAGCTTAATATTGAAGTTAACCGTGGTACAGACGGCTGGCTACAGGCAGAGTCGGGTGCGTTATCGACAGGTGAGGCTATTGGTACTGGCCAGGCTATCTTGCTGATGGTTGTGCAGAGCTGGGAAGAGGAGTCACGTCGATTACGTGGTAAAGAAATTATCCCATGTCGCTTGTTGTTCCTCGATGAGGCAGCCCGTCTGGATGCTAAATCAATCGCCACGCTGTTTGAGCTGTGTGATCGTTTGGATATGCAGTTATTGATTGCAGCTCCTGAGAACATCAGTCCGGAGAAAGGCACAACCTATAAACTGGTACGTAAGATCTTCAAAGATCGCGAACACGTTCATGTCGTTGGTTTGCGAGGCTTTGGACAGGAACCTAAACCGCAGGCAAATATTCAGGAGATGCTGGAGCTGAACCCGGCATAATCTGTTGAAGCAAAGAGTAATCTAAAGGCCGGCTAACCCCGGCCTTTTTTGTGTCTGTAACTTATTGGTGTAGAGCCGCTATGTCTTCATAGTAAGATCTCTTTCTCATTACTTAATTACGCCCTGAATATATTTTTTGCCTTTCTAATAACTCCTAGAATTTTAACTGTTGGATTAGGCCAACCAGAATTATCGCCAAACTAAGCAGCGGCCAGTTAATTGGTTTGGTAACGGCCAGTTTATATATTGTCGTAGGGGTGTAGACATGAGAAATATAATATTAACAGTGCTCGCCACGTTGGTCGTGGCTGGATGCAGCGATTCTGATGGCGCGGCATCATCAGCCTTGGCCGATGCAGCGCCAAACCAGGATACAGTACCAGTGTCTGTAGACATATCAAAGCCAACAACAGAAGTGCCTCAAAGTGGCGACGAGTTGCAGGCATGTGTGGCAATTGATGCGGTTTCAATTACAGATCTGGCTGGGACACTGATCGAGTGGACCACGAAGAGCATGAGTGATCCATATGCAGTCAATTCAACCCAATGTATCCCACCAGATTCTTCCATTCCAACTGATAATGATGGCTATCCAAAATTTATTGTTATCGATCTCTATGACATAACGGGGGTCGATTTGGTTAATTTGATCTCTGAGCAGTTAATCCCAGTCGGTGAATATACCAGTCTTGGTTTATCGATTATTCAGGGAAGCTACGGAGATATTCTGGATTCACCGTATTCGTATGTCGGTAATATGGTGGATAAACATAAGATGGAAATTGTTGATGAATTAACCTTCGATGGCTTAAACATCAATATAGATGTACCTGAAACATATACCATGGCATTTGATATCAGAAGCATGATTCAGCTTATCAACGATGCCTATATTATGAAGAGTGAAGGCTTACGCATCGTGGAAAATACCTTAAAAGGTAGCATCTTTGGTGATATTGATACGTCTTCATGTCCTGTCGTTGATAATGCTTACGTCTACCTCTACGGTGCAGACAGTACACAATATGGGGATCTGGGTTCCGAGCACGCGCCAGTGACAACCGCGAAGGTAGCGGATGACGGTACTTATGCGGTGCCCTATGTCTCGGAAGGAAGCTATGATGTGGTATTGGTGTGTGACGGTTTGCTAGATTTGCCAGATCAGATTGATTTGGATATCGATTTAGATGGTGAGTCACCTAAGTACACAGATCAGTATGTAAGTAGTGGTGAGGATAAGTATCTGCCACTGTGATAAACAGCCATTGCTTGAGAAGCTTTGAGCCGTTTGGATTTTTGACGGCTCTGGCTTTACCTTATCCATAGAGTTTTCTGCGACGATTCAGTTGGCATTAAGCATATATCGTTATCCTATATTCTGTGAAGATACGATCTAGCTCTCATTATCAACAATACAGTACTATCTCTCTGCCTTTCTAACTCCCTGACCCTCAATCTAATAATCAATTTTGTCTACATTTCCAGTCACTGTGGTCTACTTTTTATCGGTTGTTTTTCAATCAGGACTTATATAACTTTCATTTCAACACCACGAAGCCTGATAGAAAGAGACCCTGATATGCCAGCAGTAATGACCCTGAAAAAAGTAGTTTTTGGTGCCATGTTTGGCCTAGCTGTAATCGGCTTCGGTACCGCCCAAGCCTCTGTAACCACATCTCCTGAAAACCACCTGCTATCAACATTGAATTATGTGGAGCTAGAAGCCGAGCAGGGCGATAAAAATATGCAATTGTTTTTAGGTCGCGCCTATCTTGAAGGCTCAAATGGCCTTAAGGCTGATACGCTAAAAGGTATGTACTGGCTTCAAAAAGCGGCTGTTGATATGCCCGAAGTTAAAACCATGATTGGTGATTTGTTTAAAGCTGGACAGGTATTGCCAAAAGACAACCTTCAAGCTGTAAAGTGGTACACAGAAGCCGCAAAAGAAGGTGATGTACCAGCCATGGTTGAGTTGGGGGCGTACTATGCTTCAGGCGCGACTGGAAAAGTTGACTGCGGTAATGCCATCAAATGGTTTAACGAAGCCTCAAATGGCGGCTCGCTAGAATCAAAGCGTAATCTGGTATGGTTATATGCAACGTGCTCTGATGAACGTATGCGTGACGGAGAGCGTGCTCTTAAACTGGCTAAGCAGGTAATGAGCAGAACGGGTACGGGCGATGCTGGTGACTATGATAACTTGGCTGCAGCCTATGCTGCATGCGGAGAGTTTAACCAGGCGATTGAAGCGCAGGAAGTCGCGATTGAAAAACTGGACGAAACCCAAACCCAGCGTTACGCGAAGTTTGAAAAACGTCTGAAGCTTTATCAGCAGCACCAGACCATTTATATGGCATCGCTATAATTCTGGTCGATAAGATTTAACAGGGCCGACTTCGTTGAAGTCGGCCCTTTTTGTTGTCATCTCTAAACCACCGTTTTGAGCGGTGTTGATTGTTCTGTCCTCGTTTTGACCCGAGATAAGCCGTTGCAATGATCTATCTCTAATTTGTTGATTTATAGAAATAACCCCTTGTTTTTATTAAAGCGATAACATGCTACTGTGCGCAAAATTGTATATGCGGGGTTTTATGCCCCAGATTTTGTGTTTTGATGGATGTAGTAATGAAAAGTGTAATTAAAAAGACGCTGGTGGCGATATCGCTGAGTGTCGTCCTGTCTGGCTGTTCCGGTGATAATGGTGATGAAAAGACTGCAAATGTAGTCATCGATGATGGTTATGTGAAATCAAGTCTTAAATCTACCCAAGGGGTAATTGATGGTGAGCTTCAGTCTTCGCTTTTCGAATCATTAGACGGTGATACCGTCGAATATGATTACTGCCATACCAATGGCTATTGCTTCGACGGGGATAGTGCCGAGGTTGCAAATTCAGGTTTGTCTAACATGACACGTCGCTTCAAAAAAGCCTCAGAGGTGAATAACCCAGAGGTGGAGCTGCTTCCGGTATTTTTGCAGGGAATGGATGTCGATAGTGCTGATGGCCAACGTATTGTTTCGGCGCTGCAGAATATTGAAGCTGTGATTGGTGACAAGATTTTTAGGCAGCCTGTTCGTGTTGACATCGACATTGAAGAATACCAAGGTAACCCAATTGATGCCCACTCACTCTATAAGAAGAAAGGTGACGCAGATCCTGCAAAAATCACCGCTTATGAAGACTTGATGTTACGTGACGACGATCCTGTTAAAAGCGGTTTGTTCTTCTCTTTTGGAACATTAATCCCGGTGATGGGTACTTGCGAACATTCGATTGGTACGGTCAGTTTAGCCCCATATAACTTTTACTCAATTGGCGGTATTGTTGATAACGAAGGGTTCCTCAAGAATGATGGCTTTGTATGGCTAAATTTAGGTGTTGACCAGGCTGATTGTAATACGATGGATAAAGTCAGCCCGGCGATTATCGAACATGAAATCTCGCATGCTATTGGCTTAACAAAACATTTTGATAGTTTTGGAAACAAAGGTGTATTTGAATCGGGTGCTAAAGCTGTATTGAAAACACTCTATAATAATCCGGCAGGCACTGATTTTGATGCTGTTACAGTGTATAAATAACCAACATTTGTGAGATAGCGTTGGTATTGATATTGGTATTGAAATACCCAACGATACTCTTTATGGGTTAGTTTTTGCAAAAGGAGCGCATAGCGCTCCTTTTTTTACGTCAGTCGGATCTTCAGGGCATCTTCCCACCAAGCTCTGTGCAATATGCTTTTGTTGATTTGGAGTGACGGTCGCATGTTATGCAAATGTTGTAATTAATATCCTTAACTATACTTTGTGATGCATTACCTCTTTAGCTGTAGCTAAAGAGGATAACCATAATAACGATAGGATGTTAGCAATGAGTACCCCCGAAACAGTTGATGAAAAAGAGCGATCTACATACGAGTGGCGATCATTTCTGTTTATCGTCATTTTTCTTTTCCCTATCCTTTCTGTCGCGATTGTCGGTGGCTACGGCTTTGTTGTATGGGCAATACAAGTCCTTTTTATTGGCCCCCCGGGTCATGGTTAAGCCGTATTTCTACAGTGAATTGAATAGTTAGGTGATACCTATGATGAGCTTTTTAAAAAAACTGTGGGCGACGTTTTGGCGCCCGGCAGTGCATATCAGTTTAGGTGTGTTATCTCTCGGAGGTTTTATTGCCGGGATTTTATTCTGGGGTGGATTTAATACAGCCCTTGAGTTCACCAATACTGAAAAATTTTGTATTGGCTGTCATGAAATGCGTGACAACGTTTATGAAGAGCTGCAGTCGACAGTGCATTGGTCCAATCATTCTGGGGTACGGGCAACCTGCCCTGATTGCCATGTTCCCCATAACTGGACAGATAAAATTGCTCGTAAGATGCAGGCCAGTAAGGAAGTGTACGGGGCTATCTTTGGCACCATCAATACTCGTGAGAAGTTCCTCGATAAGCGCCTTGAACTGGCAAGCCATGAGTGGAAGCGCTTTTCTGCCAACGGCTCGCTGGAATGTAAAAACTGCCATGATTACGACAGTATGAATTGGGATTTAATGTCCGATTTGGCAAGAACACAGATGAAGCAGGCTGCCGAACGAGATCAAAGCTGTATTGATTGTCATAAGGGGATAGCGCACGAGCTTCCTGGCGATATGGATACTTCAGGCGGTATGGTGTCTGAACTTGTCCAAAAAGCAAATAATACGAGCTATTCAGAAGGTGAGAGCTATTTTAGTGTCCGTTACTTACCTATGTATCAAGATGAAGCGCTGACGGTGGACGGTGGCCAACTGAGCCCAGCATCTGAGGTAACCGTGGTTCAAGTCAAGGACAGCGTGATTCAGATCGAGATTGCCGGCTGGCGTAAAACCAAAGGGTTTGGTCGAGTTATTAACGAAGATTTTGGCCTCAATATTCCGACAGCGGCACTAAGCAAAGAAGTGGCGCTTAACGATGCCCTGGTCGAGAAGTTTGAAGAGAAAGAAGATGATCTGACGGGTCTTGGCTGGCAACGGATTACCGTGAAACTGTGGATGCCGAAAGAGTCATTTATGGAAGATGTCGAAGAGATTTGGGCGGTTGCCGCTCCGGCCTATAAGAACAACTGCAGTGTCTGTCATACCCAGCCAGCAGAGAACCATTTCGATGCCAATACTTGGCCGGGCATGTTCAACGGTATGCTTGCGTTCGTTAACCTTGATAATGATAGTGAAGCCCTGGTGCTGAAATACCTACAAAAACATTCATCAGACTTTTCTGATGGTGGTCATTAAGATGCAAATGAGGGATAAACGATGTCATTAAGTCGACGTAAATTTCTAAAAGGCCTGGCAACGACCTCGGCTGCGTCTGTGATTGGCCCGACACTGTTGATGCAAGCGGCACAAGCGGTAGCCAAAGAAGGCTCGCCGTATTCGGCAGAGGGTGCCTGGAAGGTGTCGGGTTCCCATTGGGGAGCGTTTCGGGCACGGATATATAACGGTAAAGTTGCCGAGATCAAGCCTCTCGAGAGAGACAAATACCCGACCGATATGATCAACGGGATCAAGGGCATTATCTACAGTCCGTCACGGGTCAGATATCCGATGGTACGTCTCGATTGGTTAAAGCGGCATAAGTACAGTGGTGATACGCGAGGAAACAATCGCTTTGTTCGGGTTACCTGGGATGAAGCATTAGATTTGTTTTACCAGGAGCTAGAGCGGATACAGAAAGACTATGGCCCGTGGGCTCTCCATGCCGGTATGACGGGGTGGCGACAAACCGGGCAGTTCCATAGTTGTACATCCCATATGCAGCGCGCGGTCGGTATGCATGGAAACTTCATGACCAAAGTTGGTGATTACTCGACAGGGGCCGGGCAGACGATACTTCCGTATGTGCTTGGTTCGACGGAGGTCTATGCCCAGGGAACGTCATGGCCTGATATTCTCGCGAATAGCAAAACCATTATTTTGTGGGGTAATGATCCGCTCAAGAATACTCAGGTAGGCTGGCAGTGCGAAACCCATGATTCGTATGGTTACTATGAGCAGCTGAAGGCGAAGATTGCCAGTGGGGAGATCAAGGTGATCTCTGTTGATCCGGTGCGTTCGAAAACCCAGAACTATTTGGGGTGTGAGCAGCTGTATGTCAACCCGCAAACAGATGTTCCCTTTATGCTGGCAATTGCGCATACCTTATATAAAGAAGAGCTTTACGATAAGAAATTTCTTGAAACCTATGCATTGGGCTTTGAGGAGTTTATGCCTTATGTATTAGGAAAAACTAAAGATAAAGTGGAAAAAACACCTGAGTGGGCTGAGCCGATTTGTGGGGTTAAGGCCAAGCAAATCCGTGAGTTTGCCCGATTGATGGCAGGCGGCCGTACCCAGTTGGTTTTCGGTTGGTCAATTCAGCGCCAGCAACACGGTGAGCAACCCTACTGGATGGGGGCGGTGGTGGCCGCTATGCTGGGTCAAATTGGTTTACCGGGTGGGGGCGTTTCGTATTCCCACCATTACAGTGGGGTGGGAATTCCTCCTACGGGCGCCTCGGGGCCGGGTGGCTTTCCCCGCAATCTGGACGAAGGGAAAAAACCGAAGTGGGATAGCGATGACTTCAAGGGGTACAGCCGTACGATCCCGGTTGCACGTTGGATTGATGCTATTCTCGAACCTGGCAAGGAAATCAACTATAACGGTAGTCAGGTGAAACTACCGGAGACCAAGATGCTGGTGGTTAGCGGTTGTAATCCATGGCACCACCATCAGGATCGCAACCGGATGAAAACAGCATTCCAGAAGCTGCAGACGGTGATCACCATTGAGTTTGCCTGGACCGCAACCTGCCGCTTCTCTGATATCGTGCTTCCCGCCTGTACGCAGTTTGAGCGCAACGATATCGATTTATATGGAGCCTATTCGGCATCCGGGATTTTGGCGATGCACAAGCTGGTTGATCCTCTCTATCAGTCAAAAACTGATTTTGAAATCTTCACCGAGTTATGCCGCCGCTTCGGCCGACATAAGGAATATACCCGCGGTATGGATGAGATGGAATGGGTCAGAATGCTCTATAACGATTGCCGGGAGGCGAATAAAGGGACGTTTGAGATGCCGGAGTTCGAGAAGTTTTGGGCTGATGGTGTCGTCGATTTTGGTGAAGGAAAGAACTTTGTCCGTCATGCTGACTTTCGTGAGGATCCCGAAATAAATGCGTTAGGTACGCCGTCAGGTTTCATTGAAATCTATAGCCGTAAAATTGATCGTTATGGCTATGAGCACTGCCAGGGGCACCCGATGTGGTTTGAAAAAGCCGAACGTTCACACGGTGGACCGAAGTCAGACAAATTCCCATTATGGCTTCAGTCCTGTCACCCGGATCAGCGCCTGCATTCGCAGATGTGCGAGTCGGAAGAGTATCGGGCAACCTATACAGTGCAGGGTAGGGAGCCTATCTACATTAGTCCGGAAGATGCCAAGCAGCGTGGAATCCGTGATGGTGATATTGTCCGGGTATTCAATGATCGTGGCCAGTTGCTTGCCGGGGCCCGAGTTTCGGATAACTATCCACCTGGCGTAGTACGTATTCATGAAGGGGCCTGGTATGGTCCATTGAATGAGAAGGTCGGTGCCATTGATACCTATGGAGACCCAAATACTCTGACTATGGATGTAGGTTCGTCCGAGCTTGCCCAGGCGACCAGTGCCAATACTGTGGTTGTGGATATCGAGAAGTTTACCGGGGAGGCACCTCCTGTTACGTCGTTTGGTGGCCCGATTTATGAGAGCTAATTGATTAAATCCGGTTGATTGGAGGGCTGCCTATCAGGCGGCTCTTTTTTTTGAGGAAGGAGGGAGAGTCACCGGTATCAGAGGTGATTCCACTTGATATCAAACCATGTGTGATCACCCAAAAGGAATCATCGAGACTGATGTAGTACACTAAAATGGTATTAAATCCACACCTCATATCGATAAGAATAATCAGTAAGAAGTAACATGAAGCCACAACAAGAAGATATCTCCGCGGTAACCAAGCAGACGGTGCCAGTATATGGTGTCGGCGACAGTACCCTTCGGGCCGCAGGAGGAGAAGACGGTGTCAAAAAACTGGTGGATGCATTCTATCACCATATGGATACCTTGCCGGAAGCTGAGACGATCCGGGCCATGCATGCCGATGATCTGACAGAGTCGAGAGAGAAGCTCACGACGTTTTTGATAGGCTGGATGGGCGGCCCTTCACGCTATGCCGAAAAATATGGCAGCATGAATATTCCCGGAGCTCACCGCCATTTGGCGATTGGTATTGCAGAGAAAGAAGCTTGGCTGCTGTGTATGCAAAAAGCGCTGGACGAGCAGGGCTACGAGGAAGTGTTCAAACGCTATGTGATGGTGCAGTTGTCATTCCCTGCTGAAATGTGTCGAAACCGTTAGGCTTCTAAGGACGGTGGAGTCCTTACTCCACCGGTTATCCCAATCAGCATCAATATTTGATTATTTTATTTCTGATCCCATTGTTGACGGAAAAATTCGTCAATGGCTTCAATGGCTTTTTCAATATATTCCTCCCAGTCAAAGGGTTGAATGTGTTTTGTATGCGCGCCAGCTCTATATTGAAAAATGTTCATCAGAATCCCCCCCTTTGCCGAAAGCTGGTTTTCTGTTAATTATAGCGGGGGAGATCCCCTAGGCTACAAGTTCCGCTTCACCATCTAGTGCCCATTGAATACATTGCTCGGCCAAAATATCGAGAGAGTCCAAACACTGTTGCGGCTGTTCGAGTGTTTGTTCGGCTAGGGCGACAGGTATTTCTGTACAACCAAAAATGACAGCCTCGGCTCCGCGATTCAACATTGCCTCAAAGACCGGCTTCATTAATTGTTTGCCACGCTCGACATCGCCGGCCTTGACCGCATAAATACCGTTCATTACTGCTTGTTGTTCAGATTCTGTTGTTTCTATGGCTTCAATTTGCTGTTGAGCTAGCTTGGTTTTATACATTCCGGCCATCATTGTTGCCGTTGTCGCAAGTACACCGACGGTGCGGTAGTGGCGGTGTTTGGCTTCGTTGACCACGCTGTCGATAATACTGATGGTATGCACTTTGCAGCAACCTGTCAGGCGAGGGTACCAGTAGTGGGCAGTATTGCATGGCATGACAATACATTCAGCTCCAGCCTGCTGCAGCTGTTCCATACCCTGTTTTAGCGCTGGGAAAGGGTCTTTGCCGTTACTGATAAGATAAGCTGTTCGATCAGGGATCTGTGGGTTATTACTAACAAGCATAGGGATATGCTGCTGATCGTTATGAGCCGGAGTTCGTGAGATGATTTTTTGCATAAACTCGACAGTCGCTAACGGCCCCATTCCACCAAGAATTCCTAATTTTCTGCTCATGCTCTTGTTCCTACAGTATTTTTAACTGCATTTACTATAAGACGGCGGTTATTGGATGAGAAATGCCGTTGCTGAGGCTGTAATGCCGAATCGGTATGGGTATTTGTCGAAACTGTGATCAAGCGTGCTTGAATTTTATCTGCATCGGTTAAGTGCTTAGATATACTGTTTTTTTTATTTTTACTTAAACTTTATGAATATAGAAAGTAAGTGGCTGGAAGATTTTCTGGCCCTGGCAGATGCCCGAAACTTTTCGATAGCAGCTGACATGCGCAACGTTACCCAGCCAGCTTTTAGCCGTCGAATCAAAGCACTGGAACATATGGTTGGTGCCGAGCTTATCGACAGAAGCAAGACGCCGGTAGCCTTGACTCCGAGTGGCCGCCTGTTCCGGATCACAGCACGTACCCTGATGAACCAGATGATGGACGGGATAGGCCAGTTGTCAGATCTGTCCAAACTTGGTGGCAATATGGTTCGTGTGGCTGCTGCGCACTCGCTGGCAACCAGCCTGGTGCCATCGCTTCAGCCGAAATTACTTGCCGGCAAGCACAGTCCGTTGCTCAGCGTTGAGGCTATTGACGTCGATCAGGCGATCGAGGAGCTGCACGAAGGAGGGTGCGATTTGCTGTTGGCCTTTGATGATGAGCTACTTAGGTTGCCACCTTACCAGTCATTGCAAATAGGGCAGGCAGAATTGTTGCCCGTCTGTGCCTGTGATGCCGAGGGTAAGCCCCTCTATCAGGTCTCCAAACATAAAGAGGTTCCCTGGTTAGCCTATAGTCCTAGCTCCTATATGGGGCGGCAGGTAGAAGCGATTCGTGATCAGGTCAATTTGCGGGCGGTGTTTCTGTCATCGATGACCGATCTGCTTAAGGTACTGGTACTCAAAGGGCAGGGGGTGGCTTGGCTGCCAGACTATTCAATTGAGGAGGAACTGGCGAGCGGCAAGGTTGCGGTTGTCGGTGAGCCGCACTTAAGGCTGCCTATCACCTATTATGCCTACCGCTATCAGGCGCGTTTGCACCCGGCGGGAGAGCAGGTCTGGCAGACCTTACGTAATCTGATAGACGAATAAAACCAAAGTCATAATATTTTCTAGTTCTTGATGTGGTGCGTAGAACGCTGCTACGGGATCAAAACTGGGAGATGAATACCATTACTTATTCCTACCTGGAATGGGTTGTCGTCCTATCTTTCGCTGTTAGTCGTTCAGGCGTAGTGGTAACGTCATCGTTCTTATTGATTGCTAGTAGAGACATTATTCAATGGATTTGTCGTTCGAAATTCTAAGCCTCCTTTTTTTGGTGGCGGGCTTGGCGGGCTTTATTGATGCGATAGCGGGGGGCGGAGGACTGCTAACTGTTCCGGCGCTGCTCGCGGCAGGTGTGCCGCCGACCCAGGCACTGGCCACGAATAAACTTCAAGGCTCATTCGGGAGCTTTTCTGCTTCTTTGTATTTCGTTCGCAACGGTTTTGTCAGCCTGAGGGAGATGCGAAATGCAATCGTCTGTACTTTCATTGGATCTGCCATTGGTGCCGAGCTTGTCCAGCGTATTGATGCGGGCGTATTAACCAGCCTAATCCCCGTACTGCTGGTTTGTATCTCGCTTTATTTTTTGCTAGCGCCGCAAGCAGGCAAAGGGGGAGGAATCCCGAAGCTGTCTGAGAATGCTTTTGCCCTTACTGTGGGCACAGGTATTGGATTTTACGACGGTTTTTTTGGTCCGGGAGCTGGGTCGTTATTTACAGTTTGTTTTGTCGCGATTGCCCAGTTTGGCCTTGTCGAGGCAACGGCAAGGACCAAGATTTTGAACTTCACTTCTAACTTTGCTGCGCTGCTGTTTTTTATCGCTGCGGGGTTGCCGATTTGGGAAATTGGCTTGGTGATGGCGGTTGGCGGCTTTATTGGCGGACGAATGGGTGCCAAGGTGGTGATCACCAAGGGACGGAAGTTGATCCGGCCGATGGTGGTGGTGGTCTCGATGGTAATGGCGATCAAATTGCTTTGGGAACAGAATCCGCAATGGTTTCAATAAGGGTGCGAATACGCTGTGATTGGTAGCTGTTCTGACGGTAGCAAAGGTGGACCGGTCGGGTGAGCTCATCGAGAAACTCAAAATGATGGCAGTATATCGGGTTGATTTGTAAGGCCTTGACGATTGATGCCGGAACCAGAGCCGGAGCAACTCCGCCAAGAGCCAATTGTGCCGATGCCGTGTAGGAGTCCATTTCCATCAGGGGAATAATCCCGACTTTCTGGAGCAAACTGGCCTGATTGGCATTGGCCGGGTTCTTAAAGTCATTGACGAGCAGGGCACTGGGTTGCTGGGCTAAAGGTTGGTTGCTAATGACCGAGAAAGGCTCGTCAAACAGGTGGCGAGTCGACAGACCGTGCTGTGGCGTCAGGTGCCCGGCGCAAAAGCCGATTGTGGCATCCCCTGCTTGTACTTTCTCAATGATAACCGGCGTATGGTGGGTGGTGATGGTTACGAAAGGATCATGCTGAACATAGCGGCCCATCATGTTGCCAAGGTAGCCGGCAACCAAGGTTTCTGAACATGCAAGGCTGATGAGCGTGTGATCTTGGAAATGTTGCTGGTCAAAAATCAGACCTTTGATTTCTTTATAGCTTGGCCCGACATTGTCAATCAGGGCGACGGCATCAGCCGTTAGCTTGATATGTCGCCCTGCGGGCTCGATTAACTTCTTGCCCAGCCGTTTTTCAAGCCTCGCTATGCGTTTACTGACAGCACTTTGACTAATGTAAAGCTGACTGCCTGCCTTGCTCATGGTGCCTTCTTTGGCAAGGACCAATAACGTTTCAATTCCCTCTAGTAACACATGACATTCCACTGTTGAAATAATGGAATCATTATATCTCTAACGGACGATAAGTTGCAGAGGATTTGTGGGAGTAAGATATAACAGCACGCTGTATTTGGACGCGATGCGATTGCGGGTAAACCGTAAAGGGCTTAATCGTCACCACAGCGACGGAAGGAACGAAAAAGCCGGTAATCCGGCTTATTCGTATTAGTTTGGGGTTTCTTCTTGCTTGGTAATACTACCGACTTCAAGTACGGCGGCAACTTCAAGGTGCTCAGCATTCATCATTGAAGAAATACGCTGTACAGATGATAGCAGTAGTGATTGCTCCCAATCTTCGAGTTCATGAAAGCGGGACACAAAATTTTCTTGTAAAGGAAGTGGTGCTTTGGCAAGCACTTCTTTACCGTTGTCCGTTAGGTAAGCATGCACTTTGCGCTTATCCAACTTGCTTCTTTCGCGAACCACTAACTCACGTTTTTCCAGGCGATCGAGAATCGTAGTCGCCGTGGCCTGACTCATATTCGTATTGTTTGAAAGCTGACGAATGGTGACTTCACCTGAGTCACGAATCGCTCGCATCAGAACTAATTGAGGCCCCGTTAACCCTGCGACTTTATTGAGTTTTCTCGAATGTAGATCGATTGCTCGAATAATTTGTCGAAGGGCAATGAGGACTTCTTCGTGCTTGTCCATTTAACTCTCCCAAATTAGTTGCCGCGAAAGTACATCAATATGATTCAACATGAAAGACTTAGTTTCCGTAAAGTCGACAAAAACACGATTCTCAAAAAGAATTATCGTTGTCACTATGAAAAATAACAATTTATTTCCTGGCTTTTGGCTAGAGCGCAACTGAGACGATCCCTTCATGGAGAGCTGATGGCATAGTTTTTCTCGATGCCATGCTTGGTATATTAATCGAGCAAGTTGGATGTAATATAGGACTATATCGTGGGAGATTATTCCGTTGATATTTCCCTGTACTGACCAGTTCTTTCTTACCAGTACCTTTTGGCTCAAGTCAGTGGGTATCACGATAGTTGTTCGCGCTCAATATGATATGGTATCGGTACTCATCCCCTTGTGGGCGATATGGGACGGTAAACTTGTTCAAGTCTAAGAATTGAAACAATGCCTATTTGGGCCGAAGACTAAATTTAAGCCCGTGGGTACATGGATTTGCCATACTTATAACGATGTTGGCGAGGTGTTTGTATGGTTATGGCAAAACTTTGTAGTCTCGGACTTGTTGTGCTGGTTGCTTCAATGCAGTCCGTGTCGGCTGAAATTTTGCAGCCGTCTCAGCCACTTTCTGTCGTGTCAGTGCAGCCCCAGCATGCTGAGACCGTATTGCAGCAGCAGAAAGCCGAGCTGTGGGTGAGTGAAATTGCTAATAATGTCACTGCGATTCGTTATATTGATAAACTTGCCCAGCTTTATCATGGCATTGGTTATACACCAGTGTGGCAAGATACCTTTGCCTCGGATGAATTTGAAGAGCAACTGCGGTTAGTCGCTCTATCCGGTGTCAGCAGTGATTTCGCCCGCCGCTATTCCCTTCTAAAATATTTCAAACGTTCAAGTGACTGGCGCCAATATGATCTGTTGGCGACAGACTCATTATTGGCTTATATGAGCTACGCAGAAAGCTTACCGGAATTTGGTCGTGGTTGGCTGTTTGGGGCTGGGGTGGAATCTCGTTTGCCACCGCCATCACTGGTTGGGATGGATCGTTTGCTTGGTGCGATTGAAGAAGATCGATTGCGTTATTTTTTAAATGGATTTCGGCCAGCAGATGACCGTTACCGTCAAATCCAATTGGCAATACAGCAGATGGAGCAGGTAACTGAACATCCTTGGCCAAGGCTTTACCAGCCCGGTTTAATTCGTTTGGGAGCACGCCTGGACAATCCTGATGGCTTGATCACGATTTTAGAAAATCTCGGTGATTTGAAAGCTTACGAGGCTGAACAACTACGCTCTTCGGGAGTGCGCACCTACAATATCGATCTTGCTCGTGCAGTGAGAAGTTTCCAGTTGAGGCATGGACTGAAAGTCGACGGCATCATTGGTCCCAAGACACGTTTTTGGTTAGCAATGCCGCCTCAGGAGCGTATCAGGATATTAGCGTTAAATGCCCAAAGGCTGCGTTTGTGGCCTGTTGATAATGCCTCGATACTGATCGTCAACATTCCGGGATATGGCTTAAGTTTGTGGTTGGATAATGAACATGTTTTAGACAGTAAAGTTATTGTTGGGCGGCCAAGCCGCCGTACGCCGCTGATGACTTCGACTGTTGCCTCTGTCGTCTTTAATCCTTATTGGAATGTACCGATTTCCATCATGCGTAAAGATATCTTACCTAAAGCACGGTATGACCGTGGGTATCTGTACCGAAATGATTTTGCGGTGATCCGCAGTTGGACCAGTTCAGAGCAAATTCCAATCCATACCATTGACTGGCGTATTGTAAACGCGAAGTCTTTTCCCTATCGGTTGCGACAGAAGCCAGGCAAGAAGAATGCATTAGGACGATTTAAATTCAATATTCCGAATAATAACTCTATTTACCTCCATGATACTCCAGCAAAAAGTTTGTTCGAGAAAGAAGAAAGAGCTTTCAGCTCTGGGTGTATCAGAGTCGAACATGCTGATGATTTAGCCATGATCTTGCTGACATACTCTGGGGTACCTGAGTTACGAATAAATGAGTTGAAAGCCCGGGCTAAAACGAAAACCGTAGGCTTGGGAAATAAGGTTGGAGTACAGGTCATCTACCAAACGGCCTGGGTTGATAATCAGGGGCTGGTTAATTTCCGTGAGGATGTCTATAGCTATGATCAAGTTGGAGGGATGTCTCAAAAGGAAGAAAAATTGACAAAAATTTACAATGAATAAACTTCTTATAAGTCAATAATTAGACTGTTTTGGCACAATAAAGCGCCGTTTTATTGTCATTGTGGGGTTTGACTGAACAAAACCTGAACGTTATCTTGCTTCTCGTTCATTGGCTTCGGCCCTGATTTTAGCAAGTTAAGTTGGTTTTGTTTAGGATGTCTGAGATTGATTATAAGCGTCGTAAGTTGTTGGTTGCTGGTGGACTGACTGTAGGCGCACTTTTATTGCCAGGAATGGCATTTGCTAGTCCGTATAAAGCAGCGAATCCGAGAAAAATTTCTCTCTGTAATATCCATACCCGAGAAGATTTGGAAACCCAGTACTTTGACGGTCAGGATTACATCAAGGAAGAGTTGCAGCGTATCAACTATATTTGCCGTGATTTCCGACGTAATGAAGTGGCTAAAATGGACCGCCGCTTGTTTGATGCCATTACTCAGATCCAAGAGGGATTGGGCCATAAAGGGCAGGTACGGATCATTTCTGGCTACCGCTCACCGGCGACTAACGAAGCTTTGAAAAAGACTGGTGGCGTTGCTAATAAAAGTCATCATATGAAGGGTGAAGCGATCGATTTCAATCTTGAAGGTGTACCGCTCTCCAAAGTTCGCAATGCTGCACTAGAATTACGATTGGGTGGTGTGGGTTACTATCCGAAAAGTGGATTTGTGCATATTGATACCGGCCGAGTTCGCCGCTGGTAATGTACAACCTCAAGAGGCCCGTTTGGCTCTAAGCATTATCAAACGTCAATTTTCAGTATCCGACAGAATTAATCCAAAGCCGGTTTCTATCTCCCTCTCTTGATAGTTACCGGCTTTGTTGTATATATAAGGGCATGGTATCCTTCAGCCAGATTATTGTGAGTTAGGAAAGGGCTATGAGTCTCCAGTTTGAAATTGTTCCTGTTACCCCGTTTCAGCAAAACTGTTCGATTATTTGGTGTGATGAAACCAAAGAAGCTGCGATGGTTGATCCAGGTGGCGACATTCATCTGTTGAAAGAAAAGGTTCAGCAATTGGGCCTGACGGTAACCAAGCTTATTTTGACTCATGGTCACCTTGATCATGTCGGTGGAACTTCGCCTTTAGCCGCTGAGCTGGGTGTGCCGGTGATTGGTCCGCATAAAGATGATGCGTTCTGGCTTCAGGGTTTGCCGCGCCAAAGTGAAATGTTCGGCTTCCCGCTTACTGAAGCTTTTGACCCGGATCAGTGGTTGGCTGAAGGTGATGAAGTCACTGTTGGTAATCAAACGCTGCAGGTTCTTCATACACCGGGTCATACACCAGGCCATGTTGTGCTTCATAACTGTGAAGCTAAGGTTGCCTTTGTAGGTGATGTATTGTTCAAAGGTGGCATTGGCCGTACCGATTTCCCTAAAGGTGATTACCAGACTTTGATTGATTCAATCAAAGGCAAGCTTTGGCCTTTAGGCAATGATGTAACTTTTGTTCCCGGCCATGGCCCATTATCGACATTTGGTAATGAGCGAGCGTCGAATCCGTTTGTTGCCGATGAAATGCCGGTTTACTAAGCTTGTACACCAGAATCGGGTGAGAGCTCGTTTCTAATTTAAGGAAGCGTTAATTTTCTTGAAGACCTTTAGGTTGGCCTGAAAATGTCGCTTCTTTTTTTGTATCCAATCTACTCATACCAAGCTGAATGATGATCTGAATAGTCAGATTATTCATGCTATTGATATTTCCCTCTAAATTTTTTGTGACTACTTTCACGCTTTTTCGACGCACCGGCTAAAACTAGGAATCTTTCCTAATTGTTTTAGGCCGCCTTCTCAAGCCAGTTGAATAGACCCTCTCTAGAATCTTCAACCAACCCGGTTAATCATCACCTATGACTTCTAGCCAATGTACGATGCTTCTTTGAACATGTGCGTAGTTAGATGACATGGCTTGGGCATATAACTATTCCTCTTGCTCCCGATGATATCCAGCGACTCTGCTTACTGGTTGCCGCGCAGATAGGCGCGCTATTCATTAAGCCGACTTATTTTCGAGTAAATCTGTTGAGGATTTCACATGTTTAAACTGTTGGACCAAGTCAGAAAACCGACTTTAGACCTGCCTGTAGAAGAACGTCGTAAAATGTGGTTTAAGCCATTTATCCAATCATATTTGGTTGTATTTATTGGCTATATGGCAATGTACCTGATTCGCAAGAACTTCAATGTTGCCCAAAATGATATGATTTCGACCTATGGTCTGTCGATGACAGAGCTGGGTATGATTGGCCTAGGTTTTTCCATTACTTACGGCATCGGTAAAACCGTAGTTTCCTATTACGCTGACGGAAAGAATACAAAACAATTTCTTCCTTTCATGTTGATTCTGTCAGGTATCGCGATGCTGGGCTTCAGTGTCAGCATGGGTGGTTCGGGTGTCAGCCTGTTCCTGATGATTGCCTTCTATGGCCTGAGCGGTTTCTTCCAAAGTACCGGCGGTCCATCAAGTTATTCAACGATCACTAAGTGGACGCCACGCAATAAGCGCGGAACATACTTGGGCTTGTGGAATATGTCTCACAACGTTGGTGGTGCAGGTGCTGCGGGTGTTGCGCTATTCGGTGCTAACTACCTGTTTGACGGCCACGTGATCGGTATGTTTATCTTCCCGTCGATTATCGCACTGGTTGTTGGCTTCATTGGTTTGCGTTTTGGTAGTGACTCTCCAGAAGCGTACGGCTTAGGTAAAGCCGAAGAACTGTTCGGTGAAGAGATCAGCGAAGAAGACGTTAGTGCTGAAGAAAATGAGATGACCAAGCGCGAAATCTTTATGGAATACGTGCTGAAGAACAAGATCATCTGGCTACTTTGTTTCGCCAACATCTTCCTGTATATCGTTCGTATCGGTATCGATCAGTGGTCAACGGTATATGCTTACCAGGAACTTGGCCTGTCAAAAGAAACCGCTATCCAGGGCTTCACTCTGTTTGAGGTTGGTGCTTTGGTTGGTACTCTGATGTGGGGTTACCTGTCTGACTTGGCCAATGGTCGTCGTGCTTTGGTTGCATGTATTTCTTTGGGACTGATCATTTTCGCTCTTGAGATTTACCAGACGGCGACAAGTGAATATATGTACCTTGGCT
Organism: Photobacterium obscurum; assembly: GCF_026191635.1. Lineage (GTDB taxonomy): Bacteria > Pseudomonadota > Gammaproteobacteria > Enterobacterales > Vibrionaceae > Photobacterium > Photobacterium obscurum. The sequence goes on along the minus strand of NZ_JAKRRW010000001.1, from coordinate 80,155 downwards.
CATTGTTCGTACTTGGTTTCCTCGTCTTCGGTCCTCAACTGTTGATTGGTGTTGCTGCGGTTGGTTTTGTTCCTAAGAAGGCAATCAGTGTTGCTGATGGCATCAAAGGTACGTTTGCTTACCTGATTGGTGATAGCTTTGCTAAATTAGGCCTAGGTATGATTGCCGATGGTACGCCGATCTTTGGCCTGACTGGTTGGAAAGGTACCTTCGCTGCGCTAGATACCTCTGCTGCTGTGTGTATCGGCCTGCTACTCTTTGTCGCTATAGCTGAAGAGAAGAAAATCCGTAAGGAAAAACGCATACAGAAACAGGCTGAGCTGGAACTGGCTTAAACCTGTTACGAGCCACCCTGCGGGGTGGCTTTTTTGTTTATGATTGCCAAAGGTTATATACCCAAGTGACTTCAAGATTCTGATTTCACTCTAACTGAATAAGTCCTCTGAAATCACTTGGGTATATAACAATGGAAAGTTGGGTTAACGGCTTTCAGGCGAAATCGAAAACCTGAATATCGGCATTTAATTTTTCAGTCTTGCCTGAAAAGACGGATGGATGTAGTTTATGCCTCTTTTTGCTCGGATTGGTGTTTCTAGATGATCAAAGTCGTACTGGTAGATGATCACATCATTGTTCGTTCGGGGTTTGCCCAACTTCTGTCGCTAGAGACAGATATTGAAGTGGTCGGAGAGTTTGGCTCTGCACAAGATGCACGACAGGGAGTGCCAGGCAGTCAGGCTAATGTTTGTATTCTGGATATATCGATGCCTGATGAAAGCGGCTTGTCTTTGCTCACCGATATGCCTGAAGGAATGGCATGTATCATGCTGAGTGTTCATGACTCGGTGGCAATAGTAGAAAAGTCTCTGGAATCTGGAGCCCGAGGCTACCTGAGCAAGCGCTGTAGCCCGGATGAATTGATCCAAGCTGTACGTACTGCTGCGACCGGGGGCTGCTATTTAACGCCAGATATTGCGCTGAAGCTGGCTTCTCCTGATCGTGGCGCAAAACCTCTCACCCAGCTGACGAAGCGAGAACGCCAAATTGGTGAAATGTTATCACTGGGCCTAGATGTGAAAGCGGTGGCTGCCAGGTTGGGTTTAAGCCATAAAACCGTACATGTTCATCGTGCTAACGCAATGGATAAACTTAACGTCAAGAATAATGTTGAATTGGCAAAATGTTTTGCTTCTGAGGCACTTTAGGGGGTGTCTCTTACCATTATTTACACCTAATTGAGGGATACACCCTAATGCGCAATTTTGCCATTACTTCACTGTGTAGCTGGCTGCTGATTTCTTGCTGCTGGTTCTGTTTGTGGATTATTGCCTCTTACTTTACTCTAGATCCCGAGTTAGCCGTTTTATTTTTCCCGTTTGCGATGCGCCTTGGGATCACGCTGCATACGCCGAAGGCCTATTGGCCGGCAGTATATGGGGCCGAATGGTGGTTGATGGTATCGCTGGCAATATTGCTCGAACAGCCCCAATGGATCTCCGTGATGGCAGCCAGTTTGCTGAGCCTACCAATATTGTGGCTTGCCCATCGGCATTATCACGGCTCTCAGTGGCGCAGGTTATGCGTGATGGGAGCGGTGATTGGTATTACGGCGCTAATTAACACCCTGGCTGTTGGTTTGAGCAATGGACATAGCTTGATGGTATTGCTGGTCAGTATTACCGGGGGGCTGATGCTGGTTCCAAGCTGCTATTTGATCTGGAGCTATTTGTTTCAAAGGGCCTGGATCCCGCTTACCGTTAACCTTGTTTCCCGCCCGGTTGAATTACGTAGCCGCCATGTGGTGCTCTATGCCACGTTGTTTATTATCAGTATTGCTATTCAGCTGGGGCTGCCTGATGAGATGCGTCGCTTTGCGCCGTTTTGTCTGGCAATTCCGATTATCTTACTCGCCTTTCGCTACGGTTGGCAGGGGGCATTGTTGGGTACGCTGCTGAACAGTGTTGCTCTGATCGCTGCCCGTACTGGTGGTAGTAATCTTGAAATCACCGATTTGCTGTTATCGCTTTCAGCCCAGAGCCTGACAGGTATCTTGCTTGGTATGGGGATCCAGCGTCAGCGCGAACTTAATCAGAAACTGCGTCATGAACTGGCTCGTAATCACAGCCTGTCCCGTCAACTGGTGAAAGCCGAAGAGTCGGTGCGCCGGGAGGTTGCCCGAGAGCTGCATGATGAAATCGGCCAGAACATTACGGCAATCCGAACTCAGGCCTCGATTATTCAGCGGGTCGAAAATACACCGCTGGGGAATAACTGCGCTTCGACGATTGAGTCGTTGTCGCTGAATATCTACGATACCACCAAAGGGCTGCTTACCCAGCTTCGCCCCAAGTCGTTGGATGACCTGGGACTTGAAGAAGCGGTCCATCAACTGGTTCGCGAGATGGAGTGTGAGAGCCAGGGCATTGTGACTCATATTACCTGGTCTCATGAAGAGCAGAAGGATACGGAGCTGAGTGATACCACGAGCGTGACGCTATACCGGATCTGCCAGGAAGCCCTAAACAATATTGTAAAATACGCTGAAGCGTCAGCCGTCACTATCTGTTTTTGTGTTCGTGATGATGTTGAGCTGGTAGTGAAAGACAATGGTATTGGCTTTAAGCAGGAGCAGACTTTGCAGGGGTTTGGCTTGCGCGGAATGCGCGAGCGTGTGCAGGCTTTGGGAGGGACTTTCTCACTTTGCAGCCAGACCCAGGGAGATAACCAGGGTACCGAACTTCGCGTTATCCTGCCTGCGCTTTAATGCGTTTTCTTATATGAGTACTGACTGATGCTTGGTTATCTTAAATCCCCGCAAACGACTCCGACAGTTACCGGTGCCGATGAAGTTAACGAAATGTACCGCTACTGGCGGTTTCATATCATGTTTACTATGTATATCGGCTACGCGGTATTCTATTTCACCCGCAAAAGCTTTAATTATGCAATGCCGGCAATGATTGCCGATCTCGGTTTGGATAAAGCGGATATCGGAATGATGGGAACCCTGTTCTACATCACTTACGGCTGTTCGAAATTTCTGTCAGGTATTATTTCCGATCGTTCCAACCCGCGCTATTTCATGGGACTTGGTCTGATTGCCACCGGGGTGGTCAATATCCTGTTTGGCTTTTCAAGCTCTTTGCTGGTATTGACTAGCCTATGGGTACTCAATGCATGGTTTCAGGGCTGGGGGTGGCCGCCATGCTCCAAATTGATGACAACCTGGTATTCACGCTCTGAGCGCGGACTGTGGTGGTCGCTATGGAATACTGCTCATAATGTTGGCGGTGCATTGATCCCATTGCTCGTAGGGTATCTGACACTGCACTACAGCTGGCGTTATGGTTTTATTGTTCCGGGATTGATTGCAGTACTGATTGGCTTGGTGCTTTGTTGCCGCTTGCGGGATAAGCCTGCCACATTAGGTTTGCCGACCGTTGGTCATTGGCGTAGGGATCGGCTGGAGCTTGCGCAGGAAAGCGAAGGGCTTGGCCTTAGCCATAGTGAGATACTGAAAAAGTATGTGCTGAGCAATAAGTACATCTGGTTATTGGCATTTAGCTATGTGCTGGTTTATATCGTGCGTACAGCCATCAATGACTGGGGGAATCTGTATCTTACCGAGCAGCATGGCTATGGGCTGATCACGGCCAATACGGCGTTGTCACTGTTTGAAGTTGGTGGCTTTGTCGGCTCGCTGGTGGCAGGGTGGGGCTCGGACAAGTTGTTTGGCGGTAACCGGGGCCCAATGAATTTAATTTTTTCCATCGGGATTTTTCTTGCCGTTGCGGCATTGTGGTTGATGCCGATGACGGGGTTTGTCCTTCAGGCGGGGTGCTTCTTTGCGATTGGCTTCTTTGTTTTCGGCCCGCAAATGCTGATCGGCATGGCGGCGGCTGAATGCTCGCATAAAGATTCGGCAGGCGCTGCAACAGGTTTTGTCGGTTTGTTTGCTTATATGGGCGCCGCGCTTGCTGGCTATCCTCTCGCATTGGTTGTGGAGCATTATCACTGGGCAGGATTCTTTACGGTGATATCTTCAGCCGCTGCAGTCGTTGGTTTGCTGTTATTACCGTTTCTGAAAGCTCAGGCTACAGGGGAGGCAAGTAATACCAACTCTCTTACTGAATTGATCAAATAATGAGTGGATTTGGTATTATGCTGCGGCAAGGTAGCGCCGTGTCAGGCCGATAAAATCCTCTGTCGGGCGGTCTAGCAGATCTTCCGAGATAAAAAAATCGTACCCGAGAAATTCACGGTTGTACTTCATTCGATTGGCGAGCATGGCAAGCAGGCCCTTGAGGGTTTTTCCGCTGTGGGTGATGTAGTGGGTATCATCAAATAGCATGTCCTCAATCTCATAGGGTGGGTTATCAGTCCGTTTGTAGGCAATGATCAATAGCCCACGTTGTTCTATGAGGATTTTGCTGGCAATGCGAGGGCAAATTGAGTCTAGAAACTCTTCGTAGTCTTTGAGTTTGATCCCAACCCAGGGCATAGTTTGATGCCAGCCCTGAAACGAGACGGTTGCGGGGCCAATTTCATCGATATTCTTCCAGCGTGCTAACCATCCTCCGGTAGGACTGTGGAACTGGATATGCATGAAGGTAAGGGTAAACGCCAGCTCCGGCTCTTGTGCTTGCTTATAGGCAATAACCAGCATGGTCAGCGCCGCGAGCAGTAAGATTGCAATAGCCGCTGAACTGGCGCCTGGGTACAGGAAGGCGAGTATGCCTACCGCAAGAAACGCAAGCAGACTCAGGGCAAGCATAGAACTCCCGGCCTTGGCGGTGGCTGATTTGATATAAAGTGTCTCCAATCTATATTCCCCTTTCATCCTCTTGTTAATTATGGTTGAAGAAATAATAAGTGATAATATGCCAACTTATGCATATTATTCGTCAGATTTTTGTTGAAACTGCCAAATATCTCCCTGATTGTGGCAGATAGCCTCTCAGTTAGTGATTATCGATTGATATTAAGTACAATTTTGGGGACTGAGTTTTTACTGAAAATGAGAACCTATCGGTTATTTTTGAGTAAAATCATGTTTTGTTGCGGGTTAAATGACCGTTTGCTGGTATTTCTCTGACATCCTTGGTATAACACGCGCTTACTTTTTCCCGCTGGAAATACCAGGCTGCGCAATTGCCTGATTGGTATATGGTGGTGACTGAAAGTAGTGCAACGGAGTAGGAAATTTAATGAGAATCTCTCACAAACGTAAAGTTCAGCTTAAGCTGCAAAAACGCGTAAAAGCAATTGTAGCAGTAGCAAAACCAGCAGCGAAAGATGCTGTGAAAAAAGCACCAACTGCAGAAACAGTAAAAGCTGCTCCAGCGGCGAAACCTGTTGAAGAGCAAAAGCCAGTTGAAGCGGCAGCACCGGTTGCGGCTCAAGTGTCTTTAACTCCAAAACAGCAGGCAGTGCTGGATATTGTAGTTAAGAATGTTGAAGGCATTAACCCTAAGGGTATCGGTCTTCAAGCTGGCCAGGAAGATGCGAAAGCAGCTTCGTGGGCAACAGGTGCGCTTAAGAAGCTGGCTGAAGAAGGCCTAGTTGAGCGCATCCAATTAGCAGGTAACAAAGTACTATATAAAGCACTTTAAGCACTGCTGAACCCGTTCCTGTTGTGGCAGGAACGGGTGTCCCCTCTTTCACCACCCAAGCTTTACTATCTCCATGACTCTGGCGTTCAGCCGATAATTTATAATTCACATTTTCTGGCTTATTCGCGCTGTTGTACGCCTATATAGGCAATAACACCTGTCCTTATTGGCACTTGATTCCATTAGTAAATTTAGTTTGTCACTGTCGATATTCTGGGGCTCTGCTATAACTTATTTATAACGGAGTGAATTTATCAAGGAAGTCGACACTCGGAGGCGTTTTTATATGACAATGATAAGTGCTAGAGAGTTTTCTGACTGGCTTCGCACTCGCTTTGCTGAAGAAGATCAAGGAGTATGTTTAACGCGCGAAGATATTAATCAGTTAACGGGTAGGCAAAGTTTCTCTCTGGGATTTGTCCATGACATCCATTATGAATTAATGCAGCATGGAATGGCCTTTGTCACTGATACTTCGAGAGAAACTTTCTATTTGGTTCCCGTTTCTAACAAGCCCTGGCGTGAGCAGTTAGAGGATCAGTATGAGAGGGAGCTTTTTTGCAACGTCTTACCCCTCGATAAATCTGGCTGAAGAAGTACAGCGATTGCGTGAGAAAGACGAAGACAAGTAGTATAGAGATTTTAATACTCTTCCTGATGGAAGTAAAAAGGGCGCCTACAGCGCCCTTTTCAATTTTGATTCACTTATTACAGTACCGCAGCAATACCTTTGCACAATGGCTGCATATTGGATTTTGTCATACCGGCTACACTAATACGGCCAGAGCCCACGATATAAATACCAAACTCATCTTTTAGGCGGGTAACCTGTTCTTTACTGAGGCCTGAGAATGAGAACATACCATTCTGTTGCTCAATGAAGCTGAAGTCTGCCTGGACACCCAAATCTTTCAGAGTTTGTACAAATAGGGTACGCATCTCTTGAATACGGTCACGCATGTCGGCAACTTCCTGCTCCCACTCTGCGCGTAGTGTTTCGTCGTTCAGGATTTGTGTCACGATTGCTGCACCGTGTGCCGGTGGGTTGGAGTAGATCACGCGGGCAATGCTCTTCACTTGGCTGAAGGCTGTAGTTGCTAGCTCTGACGTTTCTGCTACCAGGGTAAATGCACCGACGCGCTCATTGTACAGGCCGAAGTTCTTAGAAAATGAACTCGCCACCAAAAGCTCTTTGCACTTGCTAGCAAAAATACGCAGGCCCTGTGCGTCTTCCTCGACACCCTTGGCGAAGCCTTGGTAGGCAAAGTCAAACATTGGCAGTAGTTGTTTTTCAGCACATAGATCAGCCAGTTTTTGCCACTGTTCTGCATCTGGGTCAATACCTGTCGGGTTGTGGCAACAGCCATGCAGTAGAACGATATCACCCGGTGCAGCTTTGGCTAAATCAACCAGAGCTGCGTCAAAGTCCATCTCTTTGGTTTCAGCGTTGTAGTAGGCATACTGAACGGTTTCTAGACCAGCCGCCTTGAACACACCCATATGGTTTGCCCAGGTCGGGTTGCTGATCCACACTTTGACGTCACCCAGTTGGCGTTTGATAAATTCCGCGGCAACACGCAATGCGCCCGTTCCACCTGGGGCCTGAGCTGTTTGTGCGCGTTTGTCTGAAATAATCGGTGCATCGGCACCAAAAAGTAACTGCTGAACAGCCAAACCATACTCAGCCGTTCCTGGAATGCTTAGGTAAGACTTTGTCGTTTCTTTTTCCAGTAAAATAGCCTCTGCTTTTTTTACTGTAGCCAGGACAGGGGTATTTCCTGATTCGTCTTTATAGATACCGACACCAAGGTTAATTTTTTCTGGGCGGGTGTCTTTTTTAAACTCTTCAGTGAGGCCAAGGATAGGGTCGGCTGGTGCGGCAGTAATCTTCTCAAACATTGTGGTCATCCATGCTGATAAAAACAAACGGTTAATAACCCTATTTATACCCTTTGTAAGCAAACATTGACAACAAAATGCAACAATTTCATCAGAGAAATTTTCATAGCGCCCATTTGTTATAGCTTTCAGTTAACTTTGAGTCGAAGAGGTCATAAAGTAATCATCCGCAAAAGATGAAAACTTACGACAATTATTGCGCAAATAGTTTGTTTTTTGTGCGTTGTTGGTGGTTATCTCTATATTAAAAGATAAAAATACGTAATTTTATTATATTTTATTATTGTGCAATACGGTGCTGTGAATCTGGTCACGGTTGGTAGGGTATGGTTTGACATAGGATTACATCCCGATGGAAATCGGTCTAATACGATGATTTGTGACTGTTAACGATGTTAAAGGATAGAAAAAAGCTGCTTATAGCCAAATATGACGCTTTAAGTCGCTTAACTATTACTCTTATATTCGTTGCCTTGTTTTCTCCGTATTGGGCCGAAGGTAGTAAGACTGCCAGTGAATAATACTGGCGGTATAGATCGGGGATATCTCAATGGAAAAGCCACGCCTTTCGTTTTGGCAAATATGGAATATGAGCTTCGGGTTCATGGGCATTCAATTTGGTTTCGGGTTACAAAACGCCAATGTAAGCCGAATTTTTGAAACCTTAGGAGCAAGTATTGATCAAATCCCTATCTTATGGATTGCGGCACCGCTGACCGGGTTATTAGTTCAACCTATTATTGGCCATTTCAGTGACCGGACATGGACACGCCTCGGCCGCCGTCGGCCATATTTCTTATTTGGGGCTATCGCTTCTTCACTCGCCCTGATTGTGATGCCGTATTCACCGTACTTGTGGGTGGCTGCCGGTATGCTTTGGATCCTCGACGCATCTATTAACATTTCTATGGAGCCTTTCCGGGCGCTGGTCGCCGACAATCTGCCTTCAGAGCAGCGTACTCAGGGTTTTGCCGTCCAAACCTTCTTCATTGGAGTTGGTTCGGTCGTCGCTTCTGCGATGCCGTATCTACTTAGCAATGTATTTGGTGTCGCAAACACGGCACCAACTGGTGAAGTGCCGCCATCGGTGAAAATATCCTTTATCTGCGGCGCCGTGGTCTTTATCAGCTCGATTCTTTGGACGGTGTTTCGCACCAAAGAATATTCCCCGCAACAGCTTGCCCAGTTTAATAACGAGAAGTACGAGGAAGAAGAGAAAGCTAGCCTGAAAGGGATCATCGATGACATTAAGGCTATGCCGAAGACGATGGTTCAGCTGGCCGTTGTGCAATTCTTTTCGTGGTTTGCCCTGTTTGCGATGTGGATTTACACCACCTCGGCAGTCACATCACATATCTTTGGAACCTCAGACACCAGCTCTGCGATGTATAACGAAGGTGCAGACTGGGTCGGTCTATGTTTTGCTGCCTATAACGGTATTTCAGCGTTGGCGGCTTTTGCACTGCCATGGCTGGCACAGCGTACCAGCCGTAAGTTTGTACATAGCTTGAGTCTGATTATCGGTGGTTTGAGCCTTGCGTCTATTTCGCTGATTGAAAACCCGTCAATGCTGATGCTGAATATGGTGGGCATCGGCCTGGCGTGGGCCAGTATCCTGTGTATGCCTTATGCCATTCTTGCCGGTGCTCTGCCCGCTAAGAAAATGGGCTTTTATATGGGGGTATTTAACTTCTTTATCGTGCTGCCGCAAATTCTGGCGGCGGGGATCCTGGGCTTCTTCACCCGCTGGGCATTTGACGGTAATACCATGATGGCGATTGTGCTGGGCGGGATATCGATGATCTTTGCCGGTTTGATGGTGTTCATGGTTAAAGATGAAGATGAGCCGAACCGGGCCGGTGAGCAAGCATCAGTTCAACCTGTATCTGTTTGATTCTGAAATTGTACAAAGATGAGGCGAGCACTATCAGTGCTGGCCTTTATTTTTGCTAACTCTGGGAGAGTATCAGTGGAGAAAGCTCGCCACTGAAAGCCATCGATGCGATAAACAGCTTACTGGCTGTTAAATAAAGAAGGTATCAAGATATAGCTGTTCAACTTCTTTTCTTGCCCACTCAGTACGACGGAGAAACTTAAGACTCGACTTCATGCTTGGGTCGTTGTTGAAGCAGCGGATATTGACCAGCCTGCCAAGCTCTTCCCAGCCATAGTGATCAACCAGCTCGCCGAGTAGGGTTTGCAGGGTAATACCGTGCAGCGGGTTTTTAGGTTGCGTATTCATGTCGTCAGTTTCTTCGCGTGTTCGGTGAAAGGTGGGCACTATATCAGTTTTAAATCACCGTTTGTAAATTAATAGGTGGTTATATCTGGTAAAATGGATGGAAACCCCGCAGCAAGCCATTTTGGCAAGGCTGCATTATTTTTTAGGATACATTGTGCTCAATAACGACATCTTGCGACGTCTTCGCTACACCTTCGATTTCAGCGATTCTACCATGATCAATATTTTCGCTGCAGCGGAACATGAAGTGACACGTGAGCAGATTAGTGATTGGTTGAAAAAAGAAGAAGATCCAGCATTTAAAAAATGTACGGATCGTGAATTAGCCATCTTTTTAAATGGCTTTATTAATGAAAAACGTGGCAAAAAAGAAGGGTCACAGCCTGAGCCTGAATCCCGTTTGACGAATAATATGATTTTCATGAAGCTGCGTATTGCATTGAATTATAAGGCGGAAGATATTCTTGAAATCATGGAGAGTGTAGATTTCAACATGAGTAAGCATGAACTCAGCGCATTCTTCAGAAAGCCGGATAACAAGCATTACCGTGAGTGTAAAGATCAGATCCTGCGTAACTTCCTACTTGGTGTCCAACAGAAGTTTCGCCCAGAAGCTGCAGAGTAATACTGAGATCGAAGATATCGATTCAGTGTGATAAACAAAGGCTACCCAAGGGTAGCCTTTGTTATAGATGGGACAGCCCGCCTTGGTATTAGCTGGCTTGTTCATCCAACGTGATTTCTCCTTCATGCTGAGTTAGCAGCATTTTTTGGATGTTGAAACCGCAAAGCATGAGAATTAGACACCAATTTAAGAAAGGAAGCGTTCCTTTTTCTAGGCTTTCAGCTAGTTGAGTTGGTTTCCACTGAAAGGTGTCACAAAGGCTTTCGACCGTTATACCGGTAAAGGTGTTGTTGCCAATAATCCGCTTAAATTCCTTTTCGCTAGGCATTTCAAAAACGCTTTTATTTTTAAACGCTGTTGGCTTGAATGCGCGCATTACTTTCCTTGCATCGACATCAATAGGCTGACCACTATTTTGAATGTTCGGGCGGCCTGCGAGGGCTGCGAGAAAACACCAGCAAGGGTAGGGAATATCAGAAATATTCTCAGGTTCACGCTTATAGCGTGACATCCAATCAGAGAGTTTTTTCTCTTGTAGGCCAGTTAAACGGGCGAGGGCTGCCGAATCATAACCATACTCTTTTAGCAGGTTGATAATTTCAGCGACTTCTGAAACGAAGGGTTTGGCCCACAGGCTTGTTGGCGCGAGGGTAGTTTCTCTGATCATAATTGACTCATGTGGTTTAGCGTTGCTGCTTACCGAAATAAGCGGATAGGCATAAGCTTATTCTAACCCTGCCACCAAGTCTATTTACGAGAGTCTACACGCCATATATATCACTCCACCTGCTGGTATATCGGACAGTCAGGTATGGGAAGGGGCTGCGCGAGTGATTCTTTGCCGCCCGTGGCGAAACAATATCAAGGGTAAATAAAGAACAGCATTAAGCCCTAGTGCAATAGCAACACATATAACGATACTTTTAAAATCAATCGGGATGCCCAGCTTGAAATGTCTTAACACGCGCTGAAGTTCGTCGAACCTTACGGGGTTAAACATAAAGAGCGCTTTCTCAATAAGGTTACCTGTTGAGAGTGTCGTGATTGCTTGCTCTAGCTCTTTATGTTGCTGGATAACAAGCTGCTTCTGCTCCGCATCGACCCGTACAATAGAACTGTTTTCTTTTAACAGCGCATCAATCATGCTTTCGGCACTATCAAAACCGTGGCGGTGCGCATTGTTTATATATGCGTTTATCTGCTTTGTGGTCGCATCATAAAAGCCGGAAAGGTACTGTAAATAATGGTCGGCTAGCATTGGGATTTGTAGTGTGGCAATTAATAGCCCACCAAAAATGAGCCTATCAAATAACCGCTTTATCATGCCGCCTCCTTGCTTCTTATGGTAGGTCAAAATAACAGGAGATGTATGAGAGAGCCAAACCGGATGAAATGATTATGTATGTAACACTTGGTTTTTGGCAAGGCTGATAACAAACAGGACGAGCGCAAGGCTCGTCCTGTGGGAAAGGATACCGTTTATCGAAATAAGCTTATCGAAATAGGTTGCCTTTTATCTTGCTGACTTCAGTATTAGAAGTTAGCAGAGCGTGGTGCACGTGGGAATGGGATCACATCACGGATGTTTGCCATACCAGTTACGTAAGTTACCAGACGCTCGAAGCCTAGGCCGAAACCTGAGTGTGGCACAGAGCCGTAGCGACGCAGGTCACGGTACCAGCCCATGTGCTCAGGGTCGATACCCATTTCTACCATACGCTTGTCTAGTAGCTCTAGGCGCTCTTCACGCTGAGAACCACCGATGATCTCACCGATGCCCGGTGCCAGAACGTCCATTGCTGCAACGGTCTTGCCATCTTCGTTCATACGCATGTAGAACGCTTTGATGTCTTTCGGGTAGTTCTTAACAACAACTGGTGCCTTGAAGTGTTCTTCAGCCAGGTAGCGCTCGTGCTCAGAAGACATATCGATGCCCCACTCAACATCAAACTCGAACTCGCGGCCAGAGTCTTTCAGGATCTGGATTGCGTCAGTGTAGTCAACCTGTGCGAAGTCAGATGTTACAAACTGCTCTAGGCGAGTGATTGCATCTTTGTTGATACGTTGAGCAAAGAACTCAAGGTCATCACGGCGCTCTTCAAGAACAGCCTTAAATACATACTTCAGCATGTCTTCAGCTAGCTTGGCAACATCGTCCAGTTCAGCAAAGGCAACTTCAGGCTCAACCATCCAGAATTCCGCAAGGTGGCGGCTGGTGTTTGAGTTTTCAGCACGGAACGTCGGGCCGAAGGTGTATACCTTACTTAGGGCACAAGCATAAGCTTCTGCGTTCAACTGGCCAGATACTGTCAGGAATGTTTCTTTGCCGAAGAAGTCCTTGTCATAGTCAACTTCGCCAGCGTCAGTCATCGGTGTGTTCACCATATCTAGCGTCGATACACGGAACATTTCACCAGCACCTTCACAGTCAGAAGCCGTGATAAGTGGTGCAGACATCCAGAAGAAACCTTGCTCGTGGTAGAAGCGGTGAATTGCCTGAGACAGACAGTTACGAACACGCGCAACGGCACCAATCACGTTAGTACGCGGACGTAGGTGGGCAACTTCACGAAGGTACTCGATTGAGTGACGAGTTTTCGCCATTGGGTAAGTGTCAGGGTCTTCAACCAGGCCAACAACTTTAACTTCAGTTGCTGCTAGTTCGAAGTCTTGACCTTTAGCCGGAGACTCAACAATTTTGCCAGTTACCTCAACAGAGCAACCAGTTGTCAGCTTAAGTACTTCTTCCTGGTAATTATTTAACTCATTCGGGACCACGGCCTGAATCGGGTCGAAACAAGAGCCGTCATAAATGGCAAGAAAAGAGATCCCAGCTTTGGAATCACGACGTGAGCGGATCCAACCGCGAACAGTGACTTCAGTGTCTACTGCTAGCTTTCCGCTTAATACGTCTGTTACAGGCGCGTAAGTCATGTTTAAATTATTCTCCGTTAAGGCACTTTATAAAACTGTGCTTAAAGATACAGTCCGAAAGAGCAATATTACCTGTCTTACGTCAAGCATCAAGCTTTGTTATCACTTGAAAGCGTAAATTGATGAAGTAATCGCTCTAATTGCTCTACTAACTGCTCAAGATTTACACTAATCTCTCGAGATTGTAGTGCATGGGCAGAAGTATCGTCGGCATGGCCGGTGATCGTTTCCACTTTTGTTCTGATGGAATCGGCCATGTTAGCCTGGGCGGAGCTCTGCTGCTGGATATCGTTGGCATGGCTATTAACCACCTGAATTTGCCCTCCAATTTCGGACAAAGCCTGGGACAGCTGCTCGATAGTTGCCATTTTACTGTAGGCTGTTTGGCAGGTAGCCTCGACGGCACTGGCCGATGCTTCGCAATCATGGTGGAGCGCTTCGATAATTGACTGGATATCGCCCGTAGCTTGATGGGTGCGGTTTGCCAGGTTACGAACTTCATCGGCAACTACCGCGAAACCGCGACCCTGTTCGCCAGCTCGCGCGGCTTCTATGGCGGCATTTAATGCCAGCAGGTTAGTTTGTTCTGCTATTGCCCTGATCACATCCAGGATGCTGGCGACTTGCTGGCTTTGTTCATTCAGGCTGTCGATACGGTGCTTAACATTCTCTATGTCGGTAACCAGTAGCTTAATATCGTTGCCGGCCTCATTAGCCAGCTGAGTCCCGAGAGTTGCTGACTGAGAAGCATTGTGGCTTAGCGTGGCGGCTTCTACTGTCCGGTGTTCGACCTCGTGCTGCTGGTGCTGCATGTCATCGATCGCGGTAAACATCTCTGACGTTTCGTTACGCTGGCTATCGGCGGCGCTGGTGGTGTCTGCAGATACTTTGATGAGCTGGTTAGCCTGCAAAGTGAGTGACTCTGAGGTATTTTGCACCTGCTTCAGGCTAGATGAGAAGTTATCTAGCATTTGGTCGTAGCTATGACACAGTTCACCAATCTCATCGTTACGGGTTTCATTGAGCCGGCTGCTGAGATCCTGGTTGATGCTGGTGCGCTTCATGTAATCCGATACCCGGCGCAGAGGGCGAACAATCATCCGACGGATCAGGGTGAGCGAGAAGAGAAATCCGGTAGCTGCAATGGCTGCCATAATTCCCCCCGCGGTCAACAATTGCTCATTGACGCGTTGGTAAAGTGGGCCGAGATTATACTCCAGCCGGACAACACCAAGCACTTCGCCTTCCGGCACAACATGGCACTGGAGGCAATTGGTGCCGCGGTAATTCGAGCTGGCTTTCATCGGCAATGCAACGAGCAGGGTCTGTCCGCTATTGCTGCCTATTGTTTCCGTTATTTGCTCGCCGTTTAAGGCTCGCTGATCAAACTCATCAACAGGTGCCTGACCATCCAGCCCCGGGCCGAATATATTGGTTATCGCCGGACTACGGATAATACGGACATTTTCTATGCCATTGTGGGACAGTACTTTCTCGCGCAATGTTTCGCGTTGAGCCATCGTACCTGTCAACATCATCATATTTAGACTATCGAAATAGTTACCGGCTTTATCCAGTGTTTGCTCGCTGATGACGGATTCAAGTAGGGCTTTTTGCTGGCGCGACTCATAGGCTAGGGAAGTGACGAGCACGACGGTAAAGACGGTGAACAGTGTTAAGAGCAGTTTATTAGCAATTGTAAGGCGCATCTTCCATGACCTCTTTGGTAGGCGTTTTGTAGCAAACTGAAGAGGTATCTCGCCGCCTTTTCTTTCGGAAGCCCCATGTAGGCATGAGTGACAGCCTTGGTATCGGGTTTTTGCAGAACGACATTGGCGGGTTCTGATAACAGTTCAGCCTGTTATTTCTTATATTTTTATTGTGGTTATAGTGTAATGATTGCTGGTGTTAAAAAATAGTTTCGCTCTGGTTATTGTGACGTTGGACATGGAATGAGTGTTACAACAACGAAGGGTTTAAGATATATCGTGATTTCTAACAATAGCCAAGAAAAGCTCGGCAATGTGAGCTTTTCTTGGCGTATCTCGCTAAAGGTTGCTTTAAGTTTGGTGGTTAAGGGGTGGGCTCGGGTCCAGGTGCTGGAGGCGCACATTCCAAGCCATCGTTTAGGACAGTGCCAGCCACTTCCTTGCCTTCGGCTGGTGGTGCCGGATTGTTCAGTAGCTCCATATGCTCGACATTCGGCACCCCTGAGGCGTCAATTAGCGTAATGATATCACTCCATATTTCACCTTCCCCGGCGGTGTAAAGCAAAGTCTCATCATCTTGCCAGCGGGTCTGGTGATTAAAGGCTTTAATCGCAAAACGTAAGCCGTCCGAGTCAGTAATGGTAATTCTCTCGTTTAGTGAGCCGTCTGTTGCTTCGTAATACAGGGTACCGCTTTCTTCGATTTTCCATTTGACGGGAATATTAAACTTGCAGCCATCCTCATCAATGTAGTTGCCAAGGAAAAAGTCACCCTCAAAGTTATCACTCAGTTGGAGGTAGCGAGAGGAATCGTCCTCAAACCGTAGGGCCATGTCATCGCTGTTATCACCGCTTTGTCCTATCAGCATGGCATCGGTGAAACGAGGTTCACGCTGTTGCCAGATGATTTTGCATTGTGAAGTTTGATCGTTGTATTGATCGAGGTTTTTCTTGTCGATAGGTGTGGTTGTTGATGCATCCCAACCGGAATCTTGGTCGATACAGGCCGTCAGTTGATCCGGGGCATATTCTTTGGTCATTAGATTAAAGAGCTCGTTGCTGACCGTGTTACTGCTGTCGGTACGTGTTGAATATCCTTTGATTGCCAGAATACCTTGTGAGCGGTCTAGGTTTGTCTGTGCCCAGTAATCGAAGTTTTCGGGTTGTGAGACGTTAGGTGTCAGTTTCAAATAGCCTTCTTGTGTCAGTTCCCACTCGCGGTTGGCGTCTTGGAGCACGCTGTTGTCATAGAACTTCCAAGTATTGTCATTAGCCAGAATAATGGCTGCCACATCACCCTCTTCGGAAACCTGTACTAAGTGCTGTTCGAGAAGGCTATTGATTGCCTGAGTGGTGAACCGCTCGTCACCGCCACATTCGGTAACGGCATTAAGGTAGTTGTCCTCATTGGCTGGCAGAGAGTTACCAAAGGTGCAACTACCAAATGGAGGCAAGTTGCTGCGGCTGGCAGCAGCAAATATTTGTGCCTTGGCATTATTGTCAAAGCCTGAGAAATGGAAGGTTTCTCCGTCGAGGAGGGTTTCACCAATATTGACAAAACCACGGTCTTCAACCAAGAAAAGGTTTCTGTGCTCAAACGCATAATTGGCGGCAAGTTTTTTGATATTCTGGGGGACTTCCAGGCGGATCATCGATTTGCCGGCGACACTCGTTGGTGCCCAGACGCTCGTCTCCTGAACATTCCAGTTATTTGCAGCAATATTGACCCAATATCGAGCGGTGAAGTTGTTGTCGTCAATCACCTCGACGATGACATTGTCAGCAAGCTTGAACCCGTTCACATCATCAATGGTTATCGCTACTGAGTCAGACGGGGTGCGCACGTCTGCAAGAGAGGTGTAATAGGTACCCGGTTGCGACTGCGGGGAGATCCGACAGGCTGGATTATCATTTCTGTTGTCACAAAGCAGGTATGTTTCGTTCTCGGGGCGCCAGGTGAAATAAAAGCCAAAGGCTGTATCGCTAAATTGCTCATCCGGCTTAATGTAGCGGGTGACGGAATAATTATCTTTACTAGAAAGAAAGTCGTGCATTTTCTTGTTAGCCAGTGGGTAAACATTGGCTTCGAGCATAATGCCAGCCTCGTCTTCTTTTTCGAGTGCGGCATCGGTAAGCAGCATAGAGGCAGCCGTAGAGACCTCGACTTTCAGATAGTCGAATAACCCGGTCCAACCATCAGCCGTCAAGATCTGGTGCTTGATATCTTCAGAACCGAATGTGGTTGAGCCGCTTAAGTAGTTAAAGAATTCGTTGAGAGAGATATCTTCGTCACCGTTTTTATCCCATCGATATTCGGTATAACTGGTCTCTTGCCCATCGTAGGTCATTTTATCGGATAGGATGCCGCTTCCATCATTGGAGCTGAAGGTGCTGACTGTCCAGTAACCGTCAGTCAAAATCTCTTCGATATTGGCTTTGACTGCGTTTTGCTCTGCGACAAAGCGCTCCATTCTGCCTTCTAGCATCCCCTTTACCAAAGAAAGGGAGAGTAGATCGCGAAGTCTGAGGTTTTGCAGGCCAACTTGCGGCAGTAAGGTGGCTTCAAGATCGTCGGCAATAGTATTGAGATCTTGTTGGGCTTGGAAGACTTTGTTCCTTGAGGGCTCGAGGATGGTCTCTTCGAATATCCCCCAACTCTCATCTTGGACCACCCGTTGAGCCAACGCATAGAAAGCCAGAGAAGACTTCAGGTTGACGGTCATTCTATCTTCCGCGAGCGGCACCATATACAGATTGCTCGGGAGGGCTTCACCAACCGTAAAAACTGGAGTGGTAAACAAGTCAATCAATAATACTGCGTTGAGCCGGATGCGGGTACCTGCTTCTATCACGTAGGTGCCATTGTCCATGTTTTCCCAACTGGTTATTTCAATTTGCTCCAGTACATTGCCTTTACCGTCCAGCCAGACAGCGGCAAAATTCTGTTCATTCAGTGTAGTTTGAGCTTCGGCATAAGCTTTGCTGATGAGTGAAGGGAGATGGTGATTTGCCGTTGATAACCCTGCCGGTGTATCAACGGTGATAGTAAACTTGGTCGAGGTTGGGGCCGCTTCGCCTTCTGCGACCGGTGGATCGCTTTTTCCTCCGCCACCACAGCCGCCAAGCAATAGACAACAGGCCGCAAAAAGACAATATCCTAGATATGCGCGCATAATAATTTCCCCAAACATTTATTATGTTTTGCGCTCAGTATAGGTTTGCGAGCTATAACAATTGTTAAAGGCGTAGCGGGATCTTGGAGATAGGGCATAGATCTAAGATGTAAGAATCTCAATCGTATGGGCGAAGGGTAACTACGTGAAAGTCAGAGAAAAAGTAAGGTTGTTATAACAACCAAGCCGCGATGAAATAGCGGCTTGGAGTAATGGTTGAGAAGGCTTTGAGACAAGGTTTTGAGATAAGCCCTAGGCAATAGCCAAATACTTATGTGTCTGGATTGAAAGGCGCCAGTTCCGCTGTACACATGTTTCGATACAAAGTTCGGTAGCGCGTGGTTTCTGGCTGATTGGTTGCAGGGCAATCGTGACATCAGGCTTGAGCGCCACGCCGTTGAGCAGCGAATCCAATTGCTCAATATCTTTTGTGGTGCCTACAGGGTGCTTAATCTCATTTGCTCGTTCAAGCGCCGAAGGAAGCACTGGCAGCTTGGCTTTCATATTGATTTTAGGTGATACCGTCACCCAGGTATCATTAGTCGCTTTGATCTCCGATGTGCCGCTGGTTTCGATCTGGCACCGGAATCCTGCATTTTCAAGGGCAAGAGTTAGCGGGACAAGGTCATAGATGCAGGGTTCGCCACCAGTTATAACGACATGCTTCGCCGTGTAGCCTTGGTCTTGCAGAAGTTTAACCAGACCACTGGCATCAATATTGGTCCAAAGCGGTGAATCCGCTTTTTTTGCCATGATGTCTTCCAAGGTCGTAAGATCCTGTGGTTCCGCTGTCCAAGTTTGCTTGGTGTCACACCATGAGCAACCGACAGGGCAGACCTGTAACCGGACAAAAATGGCAGGAACGCCGGTAAAAACACCTTCACCTTGAATGGTTTCAAAGACTTCGTTAATTTTGTACACCGCTAACCTCGTGGCGAGTTGAACATTTCTTGTTGCGACAGAGCATCTGCAAAATAGCAGCAGAGCATTATGTCAAAACTCTTTATGATTGTCTTTAGGTAAAAATGGCATATAAAATATGCTTAATATCGGTGATGTTAGTTTCTATTGAGGGCAATTAGTGTGTTTTGGGAGCATACTTTAAATTTCGCTGGTAAAAAAATCATTACGAAAAGTCACGTTTTCCCCTTGGTGCAAGCACAAAAAATGGGTTTCTTTACCTATTCGTCGTGATGCATGTCACGTCCTTGAAAGATTCGACTTCACAATTAGTTCGCAAAGTAAAAAAATTCAATCTGTATATTTTTATCACTTTTTATGTCGGGAGTATTGGCATGTATGTCGCTCAGCCTGGTCACATCGATCATATAAAAAGAAATAATGCCGGCAGCGTCTACAAACTCATTGACCAGTACGGCCCTATTTCACGTATAGAGTTATCAAAACGTAGTCAGCTGGCGCCCGCGAGTATTACCAAGATTACCCGGGAGCTGATTGAAGCGCATCTGATTAAGGAAACCCAGTATCAGGAATCGACCAGTCGAGGTCGTCCGGCTATTGGGTTGGTTCCGGCTAACGAAGGCTGGCAGTTCTTGTCTATTCGTTTGGGGCGCGGGTATCTCACCATTGCCCTGCACGAACTTGGTGGTGATATTCTGGTTGAAGAACGCCAGGATATTGAGGTACTGCAACAGGATGCCGTTCTCGATAAGCTACTTAGTGAGATCAATACCTTTTTTGCCAACCATGTGGGTGAATTGGATCGGATCACTGCCATTGCGGTGTCATTGCCGGGACTGGTCAATGCCGAGCAGGGTGTGGTGCTGCAAATGCCCCATTACGAGGTGCATAACCTTAAACTGGGTCCTGCGATTCATGAAGCAACGGGGCTGCCTGTGTTTATTGGCAATGACACCCGTTCTTGGGCTTTGGCTGAAAAACTGTTTGGTAACTCCAGGGATGTGGCTAACTCGATCTTGGTTTCCATTCACCATGGGGTGGGGGCCGGTATTGTGCTGGATAACGTGGTCCTGCAGGGTCGCATTGGCAACATCGGTGAGTTAGGGCATATTCAAATCAAACCCTACGGCAAGCGTTGTTTCTGTGGTAATCATGGCTGCTTGGAAACCGTTGCTAGCCTAAAGGCGATTATTGAACAGGTCGAGCAGCGGTTACGTGAAGGCCATCCATCATGTCTACACGGTAAGCGACTGACGATTGAGAAAATTTGTGATGCAGCCGTCGAAGGCGATACGTTGGCGCGGCAAGTGATTGTGGAGCTCGGCCATAATCTCGGCCAGGCCATCGCAATTATGGTAAACCTGTTTAACCCAGAAAAAATACTCATTGGCGGCGAGTTTAATCGTGCCAAGAGTGTATTGTATCCGGCGATTATGGATTGCATCCGCACCCAGTCATTGCCGGTGTATAACAAGGATCTCGTGATAGAGCAGAGCAGCTTCTACACTCAGGCCACGATGCCCGGGGCTGCCTTGGTTAAGCAGGCAATGTATGATGGTCATTTGCTGATGAAGTTGATTGAAGGTTAGACTCTGCTTTATGAAGTAAGCAAATTACCTCTCATATAAATTAAGAAAGCCGGACGATGAGTCCGGCTTTTTAGATTTTAGCGCTGTAAGACTGAAAGATACCGCTCCAGATTAGAGTTGTGCCGAAAATCATTAAATGACTTGTGCCGCTATTGAAGCGTTCGCCTTATATTGAGCCAGTAACGATAATGAATTGGAGATGTAATGAGCAAATATCAATTTTTCGTGCAGCCGAATACCCATCGTCAGCAGTTTACGTTTCTTAATCCTGACTCGGAAACTTTTCTACAGGAAAAGCAGCAATTAATCGCGCAAGGCTTCGAAGTCGAAGATGACTACATCTATGCGGCAACTGAACAAGAAGCGGTTGAGAAATTTAAGTCGAACTATATCTACGCATTAGAAGAATATAACGCTGCAAACCCGATATCGGCATTTGCTTTGTCATTATCGAAGTTATGCATCGACGTATTCAAACGTAAGCGAAATTAACTGGAAAGTTAGCCAGCCTCAAGAGGTTGGTTTTACCCCTGACCATTTAATGGATTTGCATCATCAGTTTACTGCGCGCTAGACCAAGCTTGTTCAGTCTATGCGATTGCTAACTGATGACTAAAACCGATCCTTGATTTCCATGTATCGCTCACGGATATGTTCGATCAAGGCTTGTATTCGCTTGGCAGGCTTGCGGGTATAGGGGTAGACCGCATAAATGCCAACAACCTTCCCGGTATGTTCAGGCAGAACCTCTATCAGCTCACCTTTTTGCAGATCATCATAAATCAGGCAAGTGGGCAGGTAGGAGAGGCCATTGCCCGCGAGCGTAGATTTACGTAGGGCTGCGGCGTTATCAGAAGAAAAGTTACCCGCGACTTTTAAAGTATATAACTCACCATTTCGGATAAACTGCCAGTCAAATGGCCCGGTACTCTGTTGGTTATAGCCAAGGCAGTTATGGTGCTGCAGTGATTTTGGTGTCAGTGGCATACCGTTTTGCTCGATGTACTCAGGCGAGGCACAGATCATCCAGCGCGAGTTGAAAATGTGGCGGGCAATCAGGCTCGAGTCTTCGAGATAGCCGGTGCGGATCACTAAGTCAATATTGTCTGAGAGCAAATCGACAAAATGGTTATCGAGCGACATATCGACTGTCATGCCGGGATGCAGCCTACAAAAATCAGAGACGGCTTCTGCTAATAGCAATTCGCCGGATATCGTCGGAACAGACATTCGGATATGTCCTGATAGTGCTTCACTGAAACCGGTAACGGCATCAAAGGCGGACTGGGCAATGGGATTAATGTCTTTTGAGCGGTGATACAAGATTTCACCGGGTTCGGTGAGGGTCAATTTTCGGGTCGTACGGTAGATGAGCTGTACACCCAACTCTGATTCCAATTTGCTAATTCGCTTGCTGACGACAGACTTAGTGATTTTATTCAACTCTGCGACTTTGCTGAAAGAGCCGTGCTCAATCACTTGGGTAAATAAGACGAGATCATCAATTTGGGGCATAGTACGGTCACTCCTTGAAACTGACAGTATTATATACCCAAGTAACTTCAGGGTGCTTGTTAAGCGAGAATCTATTGGTTTCTAGATGAAGTCACTTGGGTATAGGTGAATGCCTTCGCGGCAGAAACACAAAAGATGCGGCCGTAACGACTGCATCTTTTGGTGGGATGAGATCAGGGGATACGAGGCCTGATCACATATCGTTAATTATGACGTAAGTCGCATAGACGGGGCCGTGCACACCGACGACTTTGATTAACTCGATATCTGCCGTTGAGCTCGGGCCTGAAATGAAGTTGACACAGGACGGAATCCGTTCACCGTGTTTGGCTTTTTCATGTAGTGCCGCTGTCGCCTGGGTCAGACGGGCAACCAACGCGCTCTGCGGTACAACGAACACCGACGCTTCAGGCAACAGGCTAATCGCCCGGCCCTGTGCGGGGTTGCTATACAGTACCATGGTGCCTGATTCAGCCAGAGCCTGCTCGGCAAAGACAACGCCGACCTGAGCCCGCTCTGCAATGGAAATATTCGGTTCATAGCCAGCGGACTGATCCCAAACATGAACAAAATGCTGCTCATCAACCAGCTCGGTCGGGTCTACCAGAGCCAGTAGTCTTTCATCCGCAGAGAGAATGGTTTCACTGTCTTGACGTGAAGTTCCTTCTTCCTCGTTGGTGCAATAATGCAAGCAAACAGATTTTAGTGTTTTTGCCAGCTCAGCTTTGGTTGTTTCGACGGCACGGGCACCCAAAGCCGTTTCTGTATAGTTGATCAGCACCGCCTTGAGTTCTTCTTGGCTTGCTTCGGCCATTACATCATGGTGGCAGCGGTACTTCAGTGCTGGACGTTCTACAGGTGTCGTCTTGCGCTCCCGGCCTAGTTTGTCTGCAATGTTGTTTAGAAAACTATCACGGTTATAGATACGCTGCTGATCCATTGTCTTTTCTGAGTCGTTATTAGCCATAATTTACACCTTTATCCCTGATTACGTTTTTTGAACCAGCTACGGAAAGACTCGCCATCTGGATCGGGTAGGTCACGTGTTTCGGTCCATGCACTGACACCGACATTGACCGGTAGCTTGCCGTTTCGGATCAGACCGCTAGCCATCGTCGCACCAACCTTCACGGTATTGCCCCATAGGATTGGACGGGCATTAACAAAGTTGAAGGCTCCAACGGAGGCGCGCTCAAGCAGTGGGGTCTGTTTGCTCTCTGCCATTTTTTGACGATGTTTCAATAAAAGATCTGAAAGCGGGATTTTTACCGGGCATACATCATGACAAGAGCGGCAAAGACTACAAGCGTACGGCAGATCTTTGAAATCATCGTAACCACCAAGAAGTGGCGATAGTACGGCACCAATAGGCCCCGAGTAGATAGAACCGTAAGATTGGCCTCCGATATGACGGTATGCCGGACACGTATTCACACAGGCTGCACAGCGGACACAACGCAGAATATCTTTAAATTCAGAGCCCAGGATATCTGAACGGCCATTGTCGATAATTACCAGGTGGAACTCTTCCGGACCATCACAGTGCTCGTCTTCACGTGGGCCTGTCAGCGCAGTGACATAACCTGTCAGTGGCAGGCCAACGGCACTTCGGCATAGCAGGCTGACAACAATATCCAGCTCTTCAAATGTTGGAACAATCCGCTCCATGCCCATTACGGCAATGTGGGTTTTTGGCAGGCTGGTGGCCAGACGCGCGTTACCTTCGTTGGTGACCAAGGTAACGGTGCCTGATTCTGCTACCGCGAAGTTACAACCGGTGATACCGATATCGGCTTCCAGAAAGTCATGTCGGATGTAGTTTCGGACATAACGGGTCATCTCTTCCGGATCGTCAGAGCCCTGGTAGTCAATTTTGTCTTTGAAGACATCACGGATCTGGGTACGGTTTTTATGCAGCGCAGGAACCACAATGTGCGATGGTGGATCACAGTCATCAACTTGCAGGATATATTCGCCAAGGTCCGTCTCGACAACTTCGCAATCATTGCGCTCGATGATTTTGTTCAGGCCAATTTCTTCCGTCACCATCGATTTGGATTTGACGACCTTCTTGGCATTTTTCTCTTGAATAATATTTTCGACATAGGCCGTTGCTTCTTCTGCTGTTCGGGCAAAGAAAACATGACCGCCATTGTTTTGGACATTGTCACTGAGTTGCTGAAGGTAGTAGTCCAAGTTTTCTAGAACGTGGTTACGGATATCCATGCCCATTTCTCGCCACTCTTCCCAGTTCCCCAGTTTTTCGGCGGCAATAGCACGGTTGGTGAACATGCGCTCCTGAGCGTTGGCAACAGATTTGCGCATGAAGTCGTCTTTCATCTGAACGTCTAGACGATCTTTAAATTTGATATTACTGGTTTTCATCGACATAACAGCGTCCCCTTAACGACTCATCAAGACATCAACAATGTGCATGACCTTGACCGGGCGACCTTCGCGGGTCATACGGCCACCGATATTCATCAGGCAGCTGATGTCGGCACCAATCAGGTACTCTGGCTCAACTTCGCAGATGTGGTGGACTTTTTCTTTCACCATTTCACCGGAAATTTCAGACATCTTGACCGAGAAGGTACCGCCGAAACCACAGCAGGTTTCCTGGTTTTTGATGGGTAACATTTCTAGGCCTTCAACATTGGCCAGCAGGCGTAATGGCTCTTCGCGTACGCCAAGTTTACGGATCAGGCTGCATGACGGGTGGTAAACAGCGCGTCCTTTCAGGCGGGCACCGACGTTTTCAACACCAAGTTTGTTGACGATAAACTGAGTCAGCTCAAGTAGGCGATCTGCAACTTTCTGGGCGCGGGCTGCCCATTCAGGTTCATCGGCCAGATACTCCGGATAACGTTTGATTGAAGCGGCGCAAGAGCCGGCCGGGGTAACGATAAGGTGATCATTTTCCTCGAACGCGACGATAAGGTTTTTCATTGCAGGCTTGCTGCCTTCAATATAGCCACTATTTAATGAAGGCTGGCCGCAGCATCCTTGCTTCTCAGGAAAGATGATTTCGCAGCCAAGCTGTTCCAATAACTCGACGCTCTTCTTGGCAACCTCGGCTTTGACCGTGTCGCACAGACAGGTGGCAAAAAAGTTTACCTTCATGATATTGCTCCAGTGACGGTTAATCCGCTGTTTTGTAATAATTTTGTTGATGCAGAGTGCCGTTAGGGCACTCTGTACCGAGTAGATATTGTTTTAATTGTTGCGTTTATTAGATAAAGGCACTGACAACAGCGACTATTACGCCATACAGCACCATAGGGATGACTGTAAGTTTGATGATGTAGCCCTCTTTGTTGGCTATGCCTAAAATTGTCGATACGGCAATGATGTTGTTGATACACACCATGTTGCCCATCGAAGCCCCTACCGATTGCAGCGCCAGAACCGTGGTTTCCGGCAGGGCGACACTTTGTGCAATGGTCTGCTGAATACCGCCGAACGTTAGGTTGGAAACGGTAGCGGAACCAGAGAAGAATGCACCCAACGCACCAAGGTAGGATGCGACCCATTGCCAGTTGGTACCCATAAGATCGGAGAAGGCCTGTCCGGTTGTCATGATCGGAGAGTTATCCCCGCCAATCATCATGAACTTCACCATGATAAGTGCGCCGACAAGGGCTACAAATGGCATCTTGATCCGGCTTGCGGTTTCGGTAAATGCCTGTTTGACAGCTCTTCGCTGCATGCTCAGTACTGGAATAGAAATGAGAACAACGAGCAAAAATGGGATTAATGCCGGTACGTACAAGGTCTTGTATGCCCAGCTGGTATCTGTCCCCAGAATTTGGCTTAACTTGATGATCAGAGCCTGGCTAACTGTAAGCTCGGCAAACCCCAGGTTCAGGTGAAATAGCGGCGTGCTGTCAGTCAGCATTCCTTTGATACCGAGTTGCTGAATACGGGTAACAATCAGAATGCCGATTAGCATGAGTGTCGGGCTCATGGCTCTCAAGGTGGTCTTGAAAGGAATATGCACGGCTTTTTCTTGTGATGTTGGCTCCTGGCTTTCCAGACCAATGTTATAGCGTGCAAGCAGGATCGACAGGGTCAAACCAATGGCACCGCCAATCAATGACGGAAACTCGTAGTTCCACTGGGCAAACAGTAAGTACGGTACCGTACAGGAGAGGACACTAAGCTGGATGAACAGCATGTTACGGCGGATTTCCTGCCAGCTGACAACAAACTTTAGGGCGATGACCGGGATGATGAAGGCTGCAATTGAATGTAGCAGGGCTGATAGGCGACCAGTTTCTAACAGGCTTGCCTCATCTAGGCCTAAGCTGCTGAAGCCAAACCAGGTGGGAGTACCCACAGCACCAAACGATACCGGTACCGAGTTCATTACTAATGCCAGCATCGCAACCTTCAGCGGGTTGAAGCCCAGACCGACAAGGATTGGGGCGGCGATAGCAGCTGGGGTACCAAAGCCTGAAGCACCTTCAATCATAAAGGCAAACGCCCAGCCAATAATCATCAGCTGTGCTGTTTGGTTACGGCTGATCCCCTCTAACCACTGGCGAATAACCGCTTCGGCGCCTGACAGGGCGATGACGCGGTTGAGTAAGATTGCGCCGGCAATAATTGATATTGGGGTAATGGCTGACAACATACCGGCAATCACATTGGCAGAGAGAGTGGTGGTATCTGTCCCAAAATAAAAGAGTTGAAGTAAGCCAATAATTAGGGCTGTGACAGGCAGCGCAATATGTGACGGTAGGGCGTCTTTTTTGGTCATCATCCAGATGAGTAGCAAAATCGGTACGACGGATATTGCAAGGTTTAGCATTGTGTATCCCACTCTGTTGGTAGCTGTCGGGTCATGTTTTGGTGTTATTTTTTTAGTTACTAACGATTGACATAGACCTTGAGGTCCAGCGGCGTTGTGGGGGGAGTATTCTAGGTAGGAAAAGTTATCTGGCTATCTGTTTTTTGTTTTACATAAGTCGGACAAATGCATTAATTGTGACTAGTGACCAAATGCTAAAATTAGGCTGGTTGCAATTATCTTAATAATCAATTGCTTATTTATTTTTGCTGTTGGTCTTACCTAGTATTGGTCAAGTAATGGAAACAATCATTTTGCGATCGTCAATAAATGAAAGAGGCGAAAAAATAGCAAGTTCAGGGCAGTTATTTTATGAATGGTAATGTTTATTACTAGTATTCTCTTGTTTTGTTGTAAATTAACAACGAAATTGCCTATACAGGCTTCATCTTCATTATTGTTTTCTACACTTAAAGAGTCATTTTAGCGGAGCAACTTTTTTGTTCGGAGTAATAACGAATGACTGGAAAAGCGACCATAACGGTGTTCTATGATGGTTCATGTCCTAGCTGTGTGAGGGATCGTAAGCGATATGAACTATGGCTGGGCAAACACATTGATAAGGTTGAGTGGTTTGATATCACGGGTAAAGAGAGTTACTTGATCCAGTATGGAATTGATCCCGATTTGGCTCTTCGAGAGTTACATCTTCAGGATTGTGATGGGAGGGTATTTCGAGAACTTGACGCCTATATTCTGTTGCTGAAGCAAATCTGGTGGCTGAAACCGGTAGCGTGGGTCATTCAAGTTCCGTTCATTCGTCATCGATTGTCAAAGTGGTATCGGCGACAGGTTGACGAGCGTTTAGCTCGTGATGGTCGGGGGTAACGGCAATAAAACAATAAGTTATAGTTAGTATTAGGGTGTAAATAACCTCAACCATGTCGCTGTTAACTAACACATCCAAAGACATTGATTGAGTTGATGTAGCTAAAGGTTCTCCCCTTCTTGTTTATTACTCTTTAATTGCTCATCGATGACATTACGTAGAAATGACAAAGCAGCACGATGATCATTTCGACTCATAAACCACTGTTTCTGGTTTATTTCCAAAGGTAGAATTTCCAGCCAACGCTGGCACACCCAAGTCATGTCATTGTAATCTGGTATCGGATAATTGGCTGCATGCTCTGGATATTCATCAAACAGGGCACGTAAACTATTTGAAATATCACGATCTACAAACTTCATCTCTGTTGGAGACCAATTTTTCATCAGCGTGGTATCACCAAACCGTAATCCATCCTCCTCTTGCCAGTGATCGTTTATAACAAATTTTTCAATACCTTTGACTGTTATGCCTAACAGGCCATCGGGTAAACGTTCAAAGTCAGTGATTATGCTGCGAGTGCCGAAGTGACAGAGTGAGTCTTCATCTTTCATGCAAATACCGAAGCCATCACCTGAGGCCATCGCTATTTTCACTAAACGCGTATATCGTGGTTCAAAGATTTTGATTTTGCTGATACCACCCGGTAACAAATACAGCTGTAACGGAAAAAGAGGTAACTGCATAATAAATAGCCTTACTGACATTATTAATAGTTGTAACGCTCAGTGATTAGTATAAGCAGACAATTGTAGGAAATTGTCTGCTTTTCGATACTACTGAAGAGTTCGTAATATTGCTAAAGTCAGGCGGCTAAGTTCCTGTGGCTTAATGATAAATGGTGGCATTATGTAGACAAGCGTACCGAAAGGGCGAATCCAGACACCGTTGTCTACAAAAGCCTTCTGTATTTCGGCCATATTGACGGGCTCGTGGAGTTCGACGACTCCAATTGCTCCGAGCCAACGGACGTCTTTTACTTTCTCCAGTTTACCGATCTCGGGTAAGGATTCGGCCAGTTGTTTTTCAATATCAGCCACCTGCTGATGCCAGTGGCCTTTCTGCAGTAGCTCAAGGCTTGCATTTGCCACGGCACAGGCCAGCGGATTACCCATGAAGGTTGGGCCGTGCATAAAACAACCCGCCTCGCCACTGCATACTGTATCTGCGACATGCTTGGTGGCCAGAGTGGCAGACAGTGTCATATAGCCGCCGGTCAATGCTTTACCGATACACATAATATCCGGGCTGATCTCGGCATGTTCACAGGCAAATAATTTTCCGGTACGACCAAAACCGGTGGCGATTTCATCAGCGATGAGCAAAATACCGTATTGATCACACAGCTCGCGCACTCGCTTAAGGAATGTCGGGTGGTATATTCGCATCCCGCCGGCACCCTGCACGATGGGCTCAATGATGACAGCTGCAATCTCACTGTGATTGGCTTCCAGCTTGTGTTTGAAGTCTAGGACATCATCTTCGTTCCACTCACCATTAAAAGGACATTCTGGCGATTGGGCAAAAATGTGCTCGGGCAGGAATCCCTTATACAGGCTGTGCATTGAGTTGTTAGGATCGGTCACAGACATGGCAGCAAAAGTGTCGCCATGGTAGCCATGCTTGACGGTAAGAAATTTAGGTCGTCGTTCTCCCTTGGCGTGCCAGTATTGCAAAGCCATTTTCAGCGAAACTTCCACGGCTACCGAGCCTGAGTCGGCAAGGAAAACATGCTGCAGTGGTTCAGGGGTCATATCAACCAGTTTGCGACATAATTCTACGGCCGGTTGGTGAGTAATGCCCCCGAACATGACATGAGACATTTTATCAAGCTGGTTCTTTGCGGCCTGGTTCAGTTCAGGGTGGTTATAGCCATGAATGGTGGACCACCAGGATGACATGCCGTCAATAATTTCGCGTCCATCCTCCAACTTTAGATAGACTCCTTCAGCGCTCTCAACCGGATAACAGGGCAACGGATTGAGCGTCGACGTATATGGATGCCAGACGTGCTGCTGGTCAAATTCCAGATCAATATTGTTGATTATTTTTTGCACAGATGTAAACCTTGCTCCTTGTTGATAGTTGACAGTCTACTAAGTCAAAGTAGACTAGCCAAGTATTGATAGCCGTTTGAGTCGAGATTTAATGCTCTGATTCAAATGAAAACAGAATAATAAAGTCATTGCTCAGCCTATGGCCCTAATGATCTCCAGAAGCTGAGCCGTCACTGATGAAAGAGGTTACTACACGTGGAAGTACGTCACGACTGGACAGTCGAGGAAGTTCAAGCCTTATTTGAAAAGCCGTTTATGGATTTGGTGTTTGAAGCGCAGCAAGTCCATCGTCAGTATCACGAGCCCAATAAAGTGCAGGTGAGTACCTTACTTTCAATTAAAACAGGCGCCTGCCCGGAAGATTGTAAGTACTGTCCGCAAAGTGCCCATTACCGTACCGATGTTGAGCGTGAACGCTTGCTGGAAGTTGAGCGAGTATTGGACGCAGCGAATAAAGCCAAGGTGTCGGGGGCGACTCGATTCTGTATGGGCGCAGCCTGGAAGAATCCCAAAGAGCGCGATATGCCGTACCTACTTGATATGGTGCGTGGCGTGAAAGAGATGGGGCTGGAGACCTGTATGACGCTTGGCATGATCACCGGTGATCAGGCGAATGAGCTTGCGGAGGCTGGGCTTGATTACTATAACCACAACCTGGATACCTCGCCAGAGTATTACGGCAATATCATTACCACCCGTACCTATCAGGATCGCCTTGATACTCTGAGTCATGTCCGTGATGCAGGGATGAAGATCTGCTCTGGCGGTATTATTGGTATGGGGGAAAGTTCACGCGACCGTGCCGGTTTGCTGGTTGAACTTGCCAACCTGCCGACTCACCCTGAAAGCGTGCCGATCAACATGCTGGTTAAAGTGAAAGGGACACCGCTGGAAACCGTTGATGATGTCGACCCGTTTGATTTTGTCCGTATTATTGCCGTCGCGCGTATTATTATGCCGAAGTCAGCCGTTCGTTTGTCTGCCGGCCGTGAAGACATGAACGAGCAAATGCAAACCTTATGTTTCATGGCAGGGGCTAATTCGGTCTTTTATGGCTGTAAGCTACTGACAACGCCAAACCCGGGTGAAGACAAAGATATGCAGCTATTTGAAAAGCTGGGTATCAACCGTCAGCAGCAAGCGGCAAAACCTGATGAAGTGCAGGAGCAGGAGTTGCTGGGGAAAGTAGCCGAGCGTGTCGCGGCGCGTCCGACGAAAGACGATCTGTTCTACGATGCCTCACTTTAAGCAGCGCATACAGCAAGCCCTAAGCGAGCGAAAAGCTCAGGGCTTGTATCGCCAGTGCACCAGCCTAAGCCGTAGCCAGCAGGTGGTGGACTGCCAGGGAAGCTCGTTTGTTAATTTCTCCAGCAATGATTACCTCGGGCTGGCGCAGGACCCAGAATTGGTTGCGGCCTGGCAGCAGGGTTTGAGCCTGTATGGAGCCGGAAGTGGCGCTTCACCGTTAGTAACCGGGTTTCACACTGCTCACCATGAACTGGAAGCGCAATTAACTGACTGGCTTGGCTATGAGCGTGCATTGCTATTCAGTAGTGGGTTCAGTGCCAACCAGGCGGTGTTGTTTACGCTGCTCGAAAAAGACGATGTCCTGATCCAGGATAAGTTGAATCATGCATCTTTAATGGAAGCGGGGATGTTATCACCAGCCACAATGCGCCGCTTCGCCCATAACGATACCGCTGCTTTGCATCGTACTTTTCAACGCTCTGAAGCTAGCTCTTTGGTGGTGACGGAAGGCGTCTTCAGTATGGACGGTGATTTGTCACCATTGGCTGAGATAAAGTCGTTGTGTACTCGATATGGCAGTTGGCTGGTGGTTGATGATGCCCATGGGTGCGGGGTACTTGGCGAACAAGGGAAAGGCAGCTGCGAACATGCCGGAGTGAAGGCTGATATTCTGATCGTAACCTTCGGTAAAGCATTCGGACTTCAGGGCGCGGCGGTATTGTGCAGTGAAGATACGGCTGATTATTTGGTGCAGTTTGCCCGTCATTTCATTTATTCGACAGCAATGCCACCGGCTCAGGCCTATACGCTGAGTAAAGCCTGCTCGATGATTCAGCAAGGCGGATGGCGACGTGAAAAGTTGCTTGAACTGAGTGAGTTACTGAGTGAGAGAGTTGAGTCGGGTATTGATTTAAGAGCCACCTCGACACCGATTAAGCCACTGATTATTGGTGGCAGTGAGAAAGCTGTGGCAGTTTCCCTTGCCTTGAAAGAGCGTGGTCTCTGGGTGAGTGCAATCCGTCCGCCTACAGTGCCTGTTAACAGCGCCCGCCTTCGTATCACACTAACGGCAGCCCATAGCCGAGCAGATGTAGAGAAGTTAGCTACCGGTATAAATGAGGTGATTCATGACTAACGTAATGAATGCAGCCACTCATGGTCAGCATGAGCCCCAGAGACAAGACAAACAGGCGATTGCCGAGGCTTTCGGCCGTGCCGCCAGACATTATGACAAAGCAGCAGCATTTCAACGGCAGGTTGGTCATTTATTGCTCGACAAGTTACCTGTTGTCACTCCTGCCGGTACTCGCGCATTGGATCTTGGTTGCGGGACGGGCTATTTCAGTGAACAGTTATTGCACCGGGGGTATCAGGTCTGTGCTGCTGATTTGTCTTTACAGATGTTGCAGCAGGCCGAAATGCGTTGCGGGCAAGCAGCTAGCTATCTAGAAGCAGATGCCGAGAACTTGCCAATTGATGATAATCAGTTCGATATAGCCTTTACGAGCTTGGCCTTGCAGTGGTGTGATGATCTGTCTGTTCCTCTCAAAGAGCTCAAGCGCGTGGTGAAACCAGGGGGGCTAATGCTGTTTAGCACCCTCGCCGATGGCTCGTTATTTGAGCTTTCAAGGGCCTGGCAGCAGGTTGATCAATATCAACATGTGAACGAGTTTCTTTCGCAAAAAGCCATAAAACTTGCGCTGGCGCAAGCAGGGTGCCCGAATGTTGGCCTAGAATTTACGCCGATCACAATGCATTACACAACGGCAGTTGAACTCATGAAAGACCTGAAAGGGATAGGGGCGACACATCTGCAGCAAGAGCGCAAAGCAGGCTTGGCCGGTCGTAAAACGATACAGGCATTAGAGAGCGCTTATGATGAGTTTCGAGATGAGAATGGCCAACTGCCGGCAACATATCAAGTCTGTTTTGGAGTAATAATTAATGACTAACGCTTTCTTTGTAGCAGGAACAGATACCGAAGTTGGTAAAACTGTTGCCTCTCGCGCAATTTTACACGCAGCTGGCAGCGCGAACATTAAGATGGCGGGTTATAAGCCTGTTGCGTCTGGCAGTGCGCCGACCGACGAGGGGATGCGTAATTCAGATGCACTGTATATTCAGGATGCCTCTGTCGTGGAGCTAGCTTACGATGAAGTTAACCCTTACGCGTTTGAAGCTGCAGTATCGCCGCATTTGGCCGCAGAACAAGAAAACCGTGTGATTGACTTTGATGTTTTGACGCAAGGTCTGGATCACCTAAAAGATAAATCTGACGTTGTCCTGGTAGAAGGTGCGGGAGGTTGGCGTGTGCCGGTCTCACGTATTGATTTTTTGTCTAGCTGGGTTAAGCGCGAGAAGCTCCCGGTGATCTTGGTTGTTGGGGTTAAGCTTGGCTGCTTGAGCCATGCCATCCTGACTGCAGAGGCCATTAAAAACGACGGCTTGGAAATGGTCGGTTGGGTAGCTAACCGAATTAATCCGGCTACAGAAAACTACGCTGAAATCATCCGAATGCTGGAAGAAAATCTACCGGGTCAAAAACTGGGCGAGATCCCGTATATGCCAGGTATTAAGAAGCGTGATTTGTCGAAGTATATTGACCTTTCTCCTTTGGGATTATAAAGCGCCAATATTACTGGCTGATAAACGAAAACCCTGCTTAGGCAGGGTTTTTTTGTTTGTTATGATGTTTCGGCTATTGCTTCTTTTTGAACAGTTCTGGTAAACAGTACCAGGCAGCTGAAAACAAAATCAGACTATATGCAAGCAACTCCGTCCCTTCCTCTGCTAAGTTTTTAACAGAGCGCATATAGTTCTCTTGCATTGCTCCTTGCCATAAAACTCCCATACCGTAGATGCGAGCAAAGACGAGAAGTGTTGCAACACCGGCAAGCATCAGTCCAAAGCTTCTGTGTTGAGTGTATTTTACCAGCTGATTAACTGTCTGTTTTTTATTGCTCCAGGCAAAACCAATCGCCATGGTAGCTAACAGCCAAGCAGGGTACTTCCAAAAACCATGGCTAATTTGATCGAACAGGCCATCTAGTTCTCGGATCAGCATGATGTAAAAAAAGGCACTGGCTAAGATGGCGAAATTTCGCTGTGCCTTATGCTTGATAGCAACGGCGGCAAAAAGAGTCCCCACGATCAGTAGATAGAATTCCTGAAGTTGCTCAACAAGGGAGTCTTCACCAACATTGCCACTGATATGGATGACTTCAAGGTGAATACTAAATGCTGATATAGCAAGCAGTATGGCGATCCCAAAGAAATATGCGCTAGATTTTAATAAGGGATGAAATGGCTGCGCTTTAGCCTGGGCATGATCATTTTTGATTAGAGTAGATTGCATAATTTAGAACCATAATTCTGCTCGCTTAGTTTATAGATCAATAAGCTAAGCGAGCAGGATAATTTGTCATCGTTTGTTATGGGGTCTAAGTATAGTATGGGCATACTGAATGCAGGCTGTCTTTAGTGACGGAAGTCACATTTATTCTCTTTCTAGGTAATCTAAATTATGGTGGTGGTTGCATTTAGTGCAAAGAGGAAGGGCTGCAAAGTGGGATCTGAAAGTGCAGCTGCTCTAGTTAAGAGTATAGAAACAAAAACCTCCTCAAAAGAGGAGGTATTTAAGCATTAGGTTGATACATATTAGCTGTCGCTGGTAAGGCCGATAAGCGCTTCCTGTGTGTCATTTAGCTTCTTGTTGCCAGCAGGCTCAATACCAAGTTCTTTATGAGCTTCGTCTGCTGACATACCAAGATGACAGCGTAGGATATCAATTGCAACCTGGTAATTTTCGTGGTCAGCCATCATTCCTCCTTGATAATTCGACAACGGTATACTGAATCTTTGTTGCTATGCCTTCGACAATAAATCAACGCTCTCGTACTTTCAATAAGACTAAAGTCTAAAGCTGCCATTTATGATCTAAATCACCGACTGTTCAGCATGGTGTCAGTGATGCATCTCCACACTGATGTGGAGTGTAGTTATGAAGCCGTGGCTGATAAAGGGTAACCACGGCTAGCATTTTTGGCTTGCTAGCTGCCTGCCAATAGACGGCTTGGATACCAAGTGATATGTTGAACATTATGATCAATAAAAATAACGAAACGTAACAATTTAACTCTTTTACTTGTAATTACTTTGATCGACCATACTATACCCAAGAGACTTCAAAATGCAGGATTCAGAGTGAGCCTAGCGTGTTCAATTCAAGGAAAATGAGTGTAGGAATGGTAACCCCTTTCAAACTTATTTGACACAGAAGTGAATACGCTAACTCACTCCCGAAGGGCGAGTTTCATTTGCTTCTATGCGGTGTTGCTGATTTTTAACGTAGAGTAACTATGTTTTCAAATCAGCGTCTTGCCTAGAAGCAAATTAATTCTCGCTGAACAAGCATCTTGAAGTCACTTGGGTATATACATAGCAAACGGGGTGGACACTTTGGTATCGCCTTGAATGTAAGGTTTTACATCCCTTTTGTACCAAGCTGAAAGCTTTTTGTTATTGGAGAAAATTAAAAATATGAAGCGAATTGCATTGTTCCTGGCAACTAACCTTGCCGTAATGCTGGTCTTCAGTGTTGTCTTGAACGTTATCTATGCCTTTACCGGTATGCAGCCTGGCAGCTTGTCAGGTTTGTTGGTAATGGCAGCACTGTTTGGTTTTGGCGGCTCGCTGTTCTCACTGTTTATGTCAAAATCAATGGCATTGCGCTCAGTGGGTGGCATGGTGATCGAGCATCCTCGCAATGAGACAGAACATTGGTTAATGGAAACCGTCTCTCGTCAGGCCCAGCAAGCTGGCATCGGGATGCCAACGGTTGCTGTTTATGACTCGGCAGATATCAATGCTTTTGCGACAGGAGCAAAGCGTGATGATTCTCTGGTTGCGGTATCAACAGGCTTGCTTCATAGCATGACGCGAGATGAGGCTGAAGCGGTACTGGCACACGAAGTCAGCCACATTTCCAATGGCGATATGGTAACCATGACCCTTATGCAGGGGGTGGTGAATACCTTCGTTATTTTTGTATCCCGCCTAGTTGCCGGGATCATTAGTGGTGTGAACAACAATGACGAAGAAGGGGAAGGCGGCAGCTATATGACTTACTTCATTGTTTCTTCGATCATGGAAGTTCTGTTTGGCTTCCTGGCGAGTATTTTGACGATGTGGTACAGCCGCCATCGTGAATTTAAAGCCGATGCGGGCTCTGCGCATCTTGTCGGAAGAGAGAAGATGATTGCAGCGCTTGAGCGCTTAAAAGTTAGCCATGAATCTCAGCTTGAGGGCTCAATGATGGCCTTTGGTATTAATGGCAAGAAGTCGTTGTCTGAGTTGTTCATGACGCATCCACCATTGGACAAGCGCATCGATGCACTTCGTCGTGGTGAGCATCTGTAAACCTTGATTTAATTCGCAGTAAAAGCCCTTTTGCTCCAAGCCTTGTTGAGGTGGGCGGCAAAAGGGCTTTTTTATGCCCGGAATTAAGGCTTAAGTCAAAGCATGCCTATGTGGTGGGATAGGCTCGTTGTATCAGGAAGCTGTAGCGAGGCGCGAAACCGGACGATCATCAACCGGCAAATGGATAAGCGCGGCGAGGAAAGCCATTGCAACCGTTGTCCACCAGATAGGTTCGTAGCTACCATAATAGTCGTAGATACGGCCACCAAACCAGGCACCCAAGAAGCTGCCAACCTGGTGAGTAAAGAAAACCAGCCCGTATAATGTAGACAGGTATCGAGCCCCAAAGATTTGTCTGACCAGCCCAGAGGTCAGAGGAACGGTTCCAAGCCAGCAAAAACCAATTGCCCCGCCGAAAAAAGCCGCGGTTTCGACCGTGACCGGAAATATAACAAATGCGGCGATTACGACAGTACGGATTAAGTAGAGGGAGGACATGACATAGCGCTTGTTGTACTTGTCTCCAACAAGCCCCCAAAAGTAGGTGCCGAAGATGTTAAAAATTCCGACATTTGCTAATGCCATGGCAGCGGTCGTACCGGGAAGTCCCTTGTCAGCTAAGTAGCTTGGCAGGTGGGTAGCAATGAACATGACATGGAAGCCGCAGACGAAGAACCCCATGTGAATTAACCAATAACTACGGTTAGTGAAGGCTTCCTTAAGTGCCTCTCGCAGTGTTTGACTATCTTCACTGGTTGCCCCTTGCGCACCTGATTTGCTCGGTTTGCTTCGGATGAAACAGGAAAAAGCCAGCATCAGGCAGCAAAGCATAGCAAAGATTTGTAGCGTGGATTGCCAATTAAACGTGCTAAGCAGTGTTTGCGCTCCTGGGATCACTGCGAACATACCGAAAGAGCCCGCCGCAGTTGTTAGGCCGAATGCTTTCGCTGTGTGTTTAGCGGGTACAACCCGTGCTACAGCCCCCAAAATGATAACGTAGCTGGTGGCACTTAACCCCAAGCCAACCAAGGCTCCTAGAGAGAGGTAGAGCCAGCTTGGTTCAATGGCAATAGAGGTTAGATAGAGCCCCAGGCTGTATGCAACTGCACCGGCCCAAATGATACGTTGTGCTCCCCAGCGGTCAGCTGCCATGCCGACAAATGGCTGGAAAACACCAAAAAGTAAGTTCTGAAGAGCAATAGCCAGGCTAAAAAATTCTCGGCCGGTATCAAAATGGTTTGAGATTGGCATCATGAAAATACCAAAAGATTGCCTGATCCCTAGGCTGATAATTAATGTTCCAATCCCCATCCACACAAGTAGTGGAAAGCGAAATATGCTCATGGTTTAAAGCCCTGAATAGTTTGGTTCGATAGTGTTTTGCTGATGGCAGCCGCCATTCATGGCTTGCTGTGCCAGTGAATCCAGCAAAGGCTGGCAATGATGAACCCCAAAAAGAGTTATGATCAGCAATAGGCCCATACGAGCCAGTTGTGCAAAAAGTGATTGAGAAAACATCAGTGTCTCAAGGTGTTGAAAAAGAGGGCGGGATAGTAGAGGAATAAAAGTTATGAGACAAATGAATAAAACTCAAATGGGTGATGCATATTATGCATTGTCTCCAAATGCGTGATGTGGGGGTAGTCGTTACTGCTCGTCAAGTGGAGAAAGGCGATAAAGATTTCCATCGTCAGTTGAGAAGTAAATCCAGCCTTCAGGGCTTTGAATCAGTGCCCGAATGCGCTGATTAAGCTCAGAAACGAGTCGCTCTTCGGCGATGATATTCCCCTTAGAATCTGGAGTGGTGCGATTTATATGCTGCAGTTTCAGTGCACCTGCAAAGAGATCACCTTGCCAGTTAGGGAAAGCGTTTCCGGTATAGAGTATTAGGCTGCCTGGCGCAATTGATGGGATATAGACTTTTTTCGGCGATTCAATCCCTTCTTTTTCTGTTGACTCTCCGACTGAAATTGGCCCCCAGTATTCTTTACCATGCGAAGTAATTGGCCAGCCGTAGTTTTTGCCTTTTTCGATGAGATTGATTTCATCGCCACCGCGTGGACCATGCTCTATTGTCCAGAGCTGCTGGGTTGTGGTGTCATACGCAAGCCCTTGGGGGTTGCGGTGACCATAGCTCCATATTTCAGGCAAAGCCGTCGGGTGGCCGACAAACGGGTTATCTGGCGGAACGGCTCCATCCAGATTCAGGCGCAGAATGCTGCCGGCATGGGTGGTGAGATCCTGCCCATTAGGCCGCTCCCCGCGATCACCAATGGAGAAAAACAGGTGGCCTTGTAAGTCGAAAGCGATACGGCTGCCGAAATGGCGGTAGGTTGAAGAGGCAGAATCGGAGACGAGTAGTTCTTGCCAATGAGTAAGCGTATTTTCCGTTAGTCGGCTCCGGGCTAAGACGGTGACAGCACGATCATTAACGGCTTTGCTGTAGGTAAAATAGAGCCAGCCATCAGGTGCTTTATAAGCCGGTTCGACTGCGACATCAAGTAGCCCCCCTTGCCCTTTGGCATCGACTTCGGGAAGCCCGTTAACTTGAGTGATGGAACTGTCAGTCGTATCCACGATAACTGCTTTACCATGACGCTGGGTAATGAGTAATTTTTGGGGGCTGATAAATGTCATTCCCCATGGGATCTGCAAGTTGCTGGCGATGAGATCAACCTGAAATGACATATTACTGCTTGTGCCGGTAAGAGCTGGAGCGGCTAATCCATTAAACGAGAAAAGCATTATGACGAAAAGCATGGCTAAATTGCGGGTGAATAGATCATAGAAAGTGATTTTCATCATGGCGCAACCTTTGGGTGGCATACTTATTTAGTAATTAAAGGCTAAGAATACTTCAATTTCCCTGTCGGTCGATATTTAAGCATAAAGGTGTTTTCTCCACAAAACTGTCGGCCATTATGGGGAGCAACTACGCAGAGTTGTGCGGTTTATAGCATTGCCTTGTTCATACTGACACTGATGAAGTGACTGTGGAGAGCTGGCGATAGCCGAGACCACTGTACGATTAAATGTTATGCCGTTGCTTGTGATGAGGGATGCGTTGTGCAGATGCTCCAAACTGTCTACTGTGATATCAGGCTCTTTGAATACGCTAAATACCATCAATAGTATAAATTCTACGATACCTGCCATAACCAGTCCTGTAACTCAAAGCGCTAATTCGAATTAATAAGCCTAATTTTAATAGCTAAGATTATCAAGGTATTGCGACATTGTGTTATCTTGTATCGAGGTGAGACGCAATTATCCGCGCGAGCGTTTTCAGGCCCTTTGTCCACGAGTCGTTTATTTCGAAAGTCGCGAAGCTTATTCGAATACAGTGGTTATGCTGACTTTGGGTGCTGAACATATTTCCTGGGAGTATAGTGATGTCATGTTGGAGTGCATCGCGATAAATAGCGTTACTGTCGGCTGTTTCGGGCAATGTCAGCCAGCATAAAAAACCACCTTCCGGCTGAGAAAGGTGATATTGATTTTTTAGCTGTGGGTAGTGATCAAGTTCCATGGTGAAGGTTTGATAGAAAAGACGGTGTTTCTTGGAATAACTTTTTCGAATTTTGCTCAAGTGCTGGCGGTATTTACCTGTCGTCAAAAATTGCCCCACGGCAGACTGCATCAAGTTCAAACTGCCCATATTATCGGTCATCAGCCGCTTTTCAATTTGGTGCTGATACTGCCCGGCAATCACCCAACCAATTCGAAGTCGTGAATCTAGTGTCTTCGACAGTGAGTTGCAATAAATAACTCTGTTTTCACTATCGAGTGCCTTAAGCGGCGACGGTCTGTGACCATAAGCCAACCTACCGAAGACATCATCTTCGATAATGGGGATGCCGTGGGTGATATCTAAAAAATGCAGCCGATCGGGCTGGCTCATTAGATAGCCCGTCGGATTGTTAAAACTAGGATTGATAATAATAGCCGCCACATCCCAGCGCTCTAATGCTTGTTCCAGGGCTTTAAGGTCGATACCAGTGGTAACGCTGGCTGGGATCTCGACGACTTTCAGTCCCAGTGACTCAAGCAGCAACAAATTGCCAAAATAACTGGGTGATTCAACCAGCACTATATCACCAGGCTGGGTGATTGCTTGCAGGCTAAGACTAATGGCTTGTTGTGCGCCATGAGTAATTAAGATTTCTTTGGCAGAAGTCGTTATACCTAAATCTTGAGTAAGAAATACGATTTGTCTGATTAACTCTTCGTTACCCGGCGGTAGCTGGTAGTGGCTTGGTATATTTGTCTGGTAGCGACTATGACGGCCTATTTCAGCATAGAGGGAGCGAATCGCGGGAAAGTCAGTATCAGGGTGGGCAGAGCCTGCTGCCAACACATGACGGGAAAGAGGAAGGCTCATGATTTCTTTACTTAGCGACATCAAGTCGACATAGCCGGGTTCACTGATGGTTGCGATACTCGGGCTTGCTCGTCTGGCGACCACGTAACCTGAACGCGGGTGTGCTTCTATCAGCTGGCTGGCCTCGAGCTGTTGATAGGCGCGGATGACAGTATTTTTACTGATTGCCAGCTGGGTACTTAATTCCCGAATGGAGGGGAGCTTATCACCGGGTTGGTAGCTTTGCCTATCGATTCGCTCGTTGATAAGTTTGACAACCAGTTGGTATTTTTTTGACACGCTACGTCTCCTAGGTTTGGAATCTGTACCCTAAAAAATGATCAAATCTGTCTCTATTAACTTTTCTGTACCTCATTAAAGTAATGTCTAACAAATAAAAAGGAAAGGAAATAGTGATGGCTGCTCGTATGATACCGTTTATCTTTGTCGTTCTCTGGAGCTCGGGCTTTATCGGTGCTCGGTTCGGGCTCCCTTATGCCGAACCGGCCACTTTTCTTCTGATCCGAATGGTCGCCAATGTTGCGCTATTCATATTGCTGATGTTTATTTTACGTGCCCAGCTGCCACGAGGAAGGGCGTTGTTTCATTCGATGATGTCGGGCTTGTTAATCCATGGTTTCTACCTTGGCGGTACCTATGAAGCGATTTCGCTCGGGATGCCGGCAGGTTTATGCTCGTTGTTGGTTGGGTTGCAGCCCATTTTAACGGCAGTAATCATGGTTATAGCGTGGAATGAACGGATGCGGTTTTCTCAGTGGTTCGGCTTGCTTATCGGCTTTATCGGTATTGGATTGGTCTTGCAAGGAAACATGGAGTGGCAGCAAGAGGGCAGCCGTCAGGCGGCCTATGTATTCACATTATGTGCTTTGCTGGGGATCACCTTGGGTACCCTTTATCAGAAGAAGTTCTGCCAGGGGATTGATACGGTTGGTGGGGCAGTGTGGCAATACACTACCGCAGCACTGCTGTTTCTGCCTGTTGCGCTGATGACAGAAACAATGACGGTGAACTGGACGCCAGAGTTTATCTTTGCCTTGGTATGGTTGGTTCTGGTGTTGTCGGGTATCGCAATACTATTGCTTCTATATATGGTCAAAAATGGTGAGTCATCGAAAGTGGCATCTACTTTCTATCTGGTGCCACCGATGACAGCTTTTCAGGCTTGGTTCGTGTTTGGCGAGTCATTTGATGGTTATGGAGCCATCGGATTCTTGCTAGCGGCAGTGGCTGTTTATTTAGTGACACGTAAGCCA
The DNA here is from genome assembly GCF_026191635.1 of Photobacterium obscurum. Classification (GTDB taxonomy): domain Bacteria; phylum Pseudomonadota; class Gammaproteobacteria; order Enterobacterales; family Vibrionaceae; genus Photobacterium; species Photobacterium obscurum. The sequence goes on along the minus strand of NZ_JAKRRW010000001.1, from coordinate 37,899 downwards.
AAACTATTGTCCAAAGCAGAACCTGCGGTGATACGAATACAAAGTTAGTTGTCGTTTTTTATCTTCTAATTGTTAAGGCGATCAGAATCAAAACTCTGGCCAACCTCGGCCTTATGGGACTGTTTGTTATAGATGCAAATCATCGAGGATTGGGGAGCTCGCAGTCCAGAGCTGCTGCGTAGTTTTCCTTTGGCGAAGGCGATTCCATAAGAATCTGAGCCATATGGATCGACATGAATCTGGTAACGGGAAAACTCGCGGTCAAACAAAATACTACACTGTGTTTTTAGCTCGTCTTCAAATTGTTGCCAGGCATCAGGTGTCGAGGCGAATGTTTGGGAGGCTGAAAATATCGCAAGTAATAGCTGGGGACGGAATATGGCTTTCATGTTACCTTCCTTGTTATTTCGTATTTTGTCTGAGTACCACATGACTCACTCGCTCTGCAAATCAAAGGTATAGGACGTTATTTTTAGTTGATGAAGACAAGTACTGTATTGTAATAATATGCTTGAACCTCTATCAAGGTGGTGGGTAAATAAGCACTTGGAGTGTTAAGGTATTTACACCTTTATTTTGTAGGTGTATTATTCGCGGCACTTACGGAGAGATGGCTGAGTGGTTGAAAGCACCGGTCTTGAAAACCGGCATACGTTTGTAGCGTATCTAGGGTTCAAATCCCTATCTCTCCGCCATATTCGAAGCCCTAGCAGAAATGCTAGGGCTTTTTTGTATTGGTCTAGGGCTCAAACCCGCAATATCTTCTAAACCCTCGAAGCACTCCGTAATATTCAAAACTCCCAGGCTGAGCCTCTCGGAAGAGATGCAGCTTTATCATATGTGAATTTAACGGCGCTTGGGTCAATCTTATAAATGAAGCAATGTAATTTATTAGTTGTACGGTTTTGTCTGCTTTTCTTAACATTGATAAAACGGTTTTCCTAAAATGACAAATAATTACATAGTCTTTAATTTCTGCATGGGGATGGGAAAATGCAAAGTAACAGACGTACGGTTCTGCTAGCAGAGAAGAATATTCGTAGTGATGTTTTTTGCCATTTTCTATCAAGTAATACTGGTTTAAATATCAACCATGTATCGACTGATAATGATTGGCAGCAGGCACTTAGTGACTGGCCGGGGCAGCTCAATGGTGATGACCTTTTGCTTTTTATTGACCTTATTAGTCGATCGCAAATTTCTCTTGAGCGTATTTTCGATGATGCTGAGAGGCGCTTTCGTCATTGGGATGTCGTGTTACTCAACGCTCCTAGAAATGTAGATAAAGAACTTATATTACAATGGCCTAATTGCTGTGGAATATTACATAGCGAGGTGAGTAAAGTTGAGTTAATGAAGGGGGTAAAAAAGATCATAGCGGGTGAGTATTGGTTACCGAGGATGATCATGTCGGAGTTGCTTGAATACTACCGTGAAGGTTGTGGAAGGCAGAATAAACGAAATTGCTTGATAACAGCTTCTTTAACAAGCCGTGAGGAAGATATTCTAAAGCTTCTAGCAACAGGTATTAGTAATGCCGAAATGGCAGAGACTCTATTTATTAGTGAAAGTACGATTAAATCCCACCTTTATAAAATGTTCAAAAAAATTGATGTTAAAAACCGTATTCAGGCTCGTTCTTGGGCAAGGGAAAACCTCAATCCTGATAGGCTGGCTTGAGCTAATGTAAAGGTTCAAGTGTTGGTGCTTGTCATTATATTATGGCAGCTTGTTTTATTTTAATATTGTGGTTTTGATTCTCTTCTAGATGCCTGCTTTTGTTATTCTCCTTTCTCTATAGCCATCCTACCTATAAATAGGTGGTTACACATTGGTAATAAAGCGTTCTTTATATTAGTTCTATATTATATGTGGTAAGCGAATAATTTATAAATGCTACCGCCTTGATAAGCTTAGCTTAGCTTAGCTTAGCTTTGTTTTGTTTTGTATTGGCTGGAATATAAGTAAGCTAGTGTGTTTGAAATTGAGAAAATATCCACAAAACGGTATCAAATATAATGCCTAAGACAAGTTCTAATGATTAATAAATATCTGCTTATCTATTTCATACTTTTTTGGCACTTTTGTTTTCTATTCGCTTGCTAATATTAATTGCGTAAAGGTTAATACGGATGACGCGCTATGCAAACCCGACACATTGATAGAACCTTGTTAGGAATGCTAGTAGTGAGCAGTCTGCTTTTTGTTCACGATGCTAATGCCAGTGATAGTGTAAAAATTGATCTTAAAGGCTATATAAAAAAGAGCTGCAGCATCATAGATATATCTGGAGACTTGGACTTATCAAACACAAACAACAAGACAATTGGATTTGACTTGTATTGTAATACACCGTTTGATATTTCAGTTTCCTCTCATTATGGAGGTCTAAAAAACGGCAGAGATATCGCCAAGTATAAACTGTCGCTCAATATTCCAGAGTTTGGTGTAAATATGCGTGGTGATAGTAACCAGATTAGAAATAGTCAGTTATTCCGAACGATAAAAAAAATACCCTTTGAAACGCATGGGCAGCTCAGTATTCAGTTGGTAGACAAGTTGCTCTATTCAGGGGACTACGAAGAGAGGTTGGTGATTGAACTTTTCCCAACTTTAATTTTGTAGAATGAAACGGCTTTATAAGTTGACCTATTACAGGGCAATACATAACTAAGCAAATAAGAGCTATTAATTATTTAATTTTAACACGGAGTTTATCATGAAAAAGCTTGTGCTAACATCAGCAGCAATGCTATTTACTTCACTTATGGCTACGCCTGTTTACGCGGGGGAAATGTCTCAGGGCCAAGGGTGTAAGAATGGTAAGGATTCATATTGTGATCTCAAAATTAAAGCTCATGTGAAGAAGCAATGTAATTGTTATTTTAGCAAGAAAAATGTTGACTTGGGTTATCTGAATTATGATAAGCACAGCTATGGTGACACTAAGCTTTATGTGAAATGTAACTCTAAAAAAGCGTATGTTACCGCACATTCACAAAACTACGGCCTGAAAGGAGCAAAAGGTTACGGTTCTCCAATTCACTGGGATCTGATGGTTGGAGATTATAAGGTCTATTCAAGTTATAGTAAAGAATATGCAGATATTAGTAAATATGTTAAGGATGGATATATTCCGCTTAAAGTTAAATCTCACAAGTATGACTTTTACAAAGTATATCCAGGCCACAAATCAGACCGTTTAATTGTTAAAGTTTCACCAATCGTTTATTATTAATCTTTGAATGTGGGGGGCTTAGCCTCCCATAATTTCGGGGGCTTATCATGTTTAAGTATTTCTATATTTTCCTGCTTCTGGCTCTTTCTGGGCATTGTTATGCTTTTCAGATTAGCCCATTAACAACAGATATTGATGCCTTTGGGCGTTCCGCTCAGCAAAAGTACGAATTAGCTAATAATTTCGACTATCCAATTAAAATTGAGATAACAGCCTCTTTCTTAAAAAGTAACCTTTCGGTGATGAGTGAGTCATCTGCTGAAGAAGATTTCATTATTATTCCAGATGTGGTGTCTATTGAGCCTGGTCAAAAGCAAGCTGTCATGGTGCGCTATCTTGGTGAACCAGATATATCATCCTCCAAGACATATCTGCTAAATTTTAACCAGGTCGATACCGTCAACGCTAACAAAAATGATGAAAGCAGTGTGATCCAATATGTTGTGAACTATGAAGCCGTACTTAATGTGTTACCTCGAAATGCTAAGAGCCAATTACTGGTCACGTCTATAAAGCCTCTCGGTGAAAAGAAGTGGGAGCTAACCATCGACAACGTTGGTAATAAGTATGAGTGGATTTCAGATACCAAATGGCAGGTTAGCTCCAAGGGTAAAAAAGAGACCCTATTAGGTGAGGATGTTGTGGAAAATATTAATCAAAATTTCTTTTTGCCTTTTTCGACAACGAAAGCTATTTTTACAGATATCACATCATTGGGCTTAAATGAAAAAATTGAAATAGAAATAAATGGAAATAATTAAATAAGCCATGGGGGGCGGGATGAAGAAAGTGGTTAATATTTTTATTATCTTTTTCTTTGCAATTCTATCCATAAACGGCTACGCATTGGAAATCGGCCCCCTGGTTCATGAGATAACTACTGAAAGTAAAAGTAATCGTACCAAGATAACTCTCAGAAACAACTCTTCGTCATATCAGCTTATTGATGCAAGCGTTAGTAGGCTTGTCTTTGAAGGCGCAGATTACGACTTTAACCCTGCCACCGGTAACGATTTGCTGGTTTTCCCTCCTGCTTTCAAGCTTGAACCTGGTGACAGCCAGAGCGTAATGGTTATTTGGGGCGGTGCAGCACAATTATCTGAGTCTCTTAGCTACAGTATAAAGTTTTCGGCCATTAATGAGATTGATCCTTCAAAGAAAGGGGCTATTGGAATAGAAATACATTACAACGTGATTGTTCACGTTTCGTCAAGCTTGCAGGCAGCTGATATTGCCCAGGTTCCAATACGGGGTAGTAAAGCTGCAGACGGTCTGCTTTTTGCGGTTGAAAACCGAGGCAGTAAATACAGCAAGTTGAGCAATTTCGACTTGTTGCTGAAAAATTCGCGCACCAACCAAGATCATCATATTCCCTCCCAGACAGTTATTTCTGAAGGGTTTGATATTTTCATTCCGGCCAATCAGACTGTAGATATCACCATCCCATATTCCAGCCTGCCAACGTTGGATATCGATCAGATCATACTCGTTGAGAAGGTATATGAGTAATGCAGATACCTCTGACATGGATGTCGGTTTTTATTGTGATTCAATTTGCTACAGTATCTTCCTCTATCCAGGCTGGAACAGATATTAATACGCCGCAGACCATTTCATTTTCTAGCTTGCTGACTTTCTTTGGCCAGCCTACACGTGAAGTGCTTGTGAAGGTGACCCCACAACAAAAGTTATTTTTTAAGTATGATACGATCCAGCCTTTTTTTGCCCGACGGCTAGATAAGGCGTTAGTTGCAAAGTTTGAAGCTCAAGTCGTTAATGGTTATTTAGATAGCGAAGTATTGTCGCCTTATAATATTAATGCCCACTTAAGTGCACAGACATTCGAAACTAATATTGAGATCCCAACCGAGTTACTCGTCGATAGTGGTTTGTATTTATTTGAAGAATCGGCTCTAAGTGCGAGTTATAGGAAGGTTAGCTCCTATAGCGGTTACATTAATGCTTTTCTCGATGTCTCACATGATGACGATGGGGAAAGTGATCTTGAGTGGTTTTCTAGTAATACCTTCGAAGCCGGGCTGCGATATAACAAGCTTAATTTCACGACAGATTTTGCTATAGATTATGATTCTACGCAGACTGACTTGTATCGGCTAGAGTCCCAGTTTACCTATGATTTCCCGGCGCAGGGCACAAGGGTAACATTCGGTGATCATTCCTTTCAGTCATTTGGTTTTCAGGGCGGTGTCGGGCTATTAGGGGTAAATATTAACCGTAATTTTGACATCATTCCCACTAAAAATGTTCGTCCACTGACTAGTCAGCAATTTGTCCTAAACCGGACTTCGACCGTCGAGTTGTATATCGACGGAATATTAATACGACGCTTGCGGCTTACTCCCGGGGCTTATGACGTGCGGGATATTCCGTTGACTACGGGGGTGAACTATATCGAGTTGGTGATTATAGACCCATCAGGCCGCCGGGAAGTGATCTCCTTTAATATTGCTACGGGGGTAAACTTGCTTGCCGCCGGCGAATCGGAGTATTCGGTATCCCTCGGCCTTGATAGTGAGGTCATTGATAACGAGCTGGAGTACGATAATGATAATTATGTTATTTCTGCTGGTTTTGATTATGGGGTAACGGAAAGCTTTACCCTAGGGGCAAATACCCAAGCCAAGCCGGATATCTATCAGGTAGGGGGAACTGCCGGATTTGCTTCAATTTTAGGCTTGTTTGGTATTGAGGCTGCCTACAGCGAATACCAGACCGTCGAATCAGGTTATGCGGCAAGGTTTAACTACGACGCTTTTTTGCCTTCGGTTGACCACAGTTTTAATGCTCAGTATGAGTATCTGTCGGACAAGTTTATTTCAATAGCAGACATAGATATCGATGAGCTCATTGCCACAGAAGAAAGGGTGGAGCATCGTTTTGATGCCTTTTATAGTTATCGATTTAATAATAGCTGGTCATTGGGGCTGTCAGGTAATGTTCGTCGGCTGTATAACGATAATCTGAATTATGCCCTAACCACTTCACTGGCAGGTCCGTGGCTGAATTCAAGGGCTAACTGGAGTATCCGGGCCACGTATGACGATGATGATATTGAAGACAATGATGAGTACCGTTTCTTTTTGTCTACCAGTATTCCGATTGAGTGGCTACTGAACAATAGTCACCATATGAGTACCAGTTATGAGTCTGACAGGAATCTCTACCAGACCCGTTATAGCTATAACAATAGAGCTGGTACAGTCGGTGGGGTTGGGGTTTTTGCCTTGGTTGAAACCAGTGAATCTAATAACCTTGATGGTAATATTTCGGTGGATTATACCGGCAACAGGTATCTACTGACCTTTGAACACGACAGTCTTTTAGATAATGACGATTCCTATGGTTATAGTAATCGGTTGGGGCTGCAAACCGCTCTGGCATTCAGTGGGAGCCAGGTTGCGTTAGGAAGGCCAATAAATGACGCTTTTGCGATTATCACCCCCCACAGTTCTTTAGAAGAGAGTTCGGTTATTATTAACCCTGAAAGCGATGATAGTTATGCGATAAAGTCGGATGGCTGGGGGCCGTTGATGTTTCCTGATATTGTCTCGTATGTCCCTCAGCGGATTGAGTTCGACGTCGAAAACCTTCCTATCGGCTATGATCTGGGTGAGGGGGGCTTTGCTATTAACCCTCTACACCGCAGCGCTTACGCGTTAACTATCGGTTCAGATGCGAACATTACTGCCATGGGTTATATTTTTGATGTGGAGGGCACGGCAATTTCCTTGACTGAGGGAACGGCGACGCATTCCGAAGATAGTGATTTTGCACCTATTGCGTTTTTCACCAACAGCAAAGGTCGGTTTGCGATCACGGGGCTCAAGCCCGGTACTTATCAGATCAGGCTGCACAGTACCAAACCGGTTATCTTTACCATCACAATACCGGATGATATGGGCAATATTATCAGGGTAGGCAAGATAAAGGCAGAAAGAAGATGATAAAACATGCAGTTATAGTGCTTGGGGTAATGGTGTCAGGAATGAATGTGGCTGCCAGTGAGTGTAATTTATCCTTGCAGAATATCCGCTTAGAGAACACAGCAAAGAAAGCCCAATATGACATTTTTGATACGGGTAGTTTTGCACTTATTCAAAATCACCTGATTGATATTAAAAACAACAGCAGTGAGCAGTCTTGTAATACGGTTTTGCTGATCCAACCTCGAAGAAATTATTACCAGTCTCAGAAAGGTTTGCAAAAGCTGGATTACCAAATTCTGGCTGGAAATAATAGTTCTTCGATTTATGAGAATGGTTTGGCGATCGCAATCAATAACCTTTTGCCAACTGAAAAGAGAACTATTGGTTATCAGCTGAAGTTCCGCTCTGGGCAGTACGTGACGCATGGTGATTACATTAATTCATTTAACTACGCCGCTGTTAAGGCTCCGATAAACCGTGCTGTAGTGTATGAGAAAATTGACCATGACTTTGCTGTCAATGTCGATAAAGTGGCGAAAATCAGCCTGTGGGGCACTAATAACACCCGCCACTATACGGTTGACTTTAAAGAGATGACCTCAGGCGAGAGTTATCGCGCAAAACCCCAGCTTTTGGTACAAAGTACAACAGACTACTCGCTGAAATTTGAGTCTGAAAACCGGGGGCACCTGCGCCATACTAGTGGCGATTCCAGGTGGGATGTCGATTATGATTTTTGGGTTAATAAGCAGTTGATCAACCTCAGTGCTGGTGAGCGGACGCTTAATTATAATCAACCCGATAGTGCGGTGGGTACCCGTTATTCTATGTTGTTCAGGCTGGGTAGTGTACGGTCAAAGCCTGCGGGCGGGTATGCTGACTCAATAACAATTACAGTTACTCCTTCTTTATTGCACTAGTACCTTATCACATAAGTTTTGACCAGTTCAGAGTTCCATCAGCGAGGTGAGTATAAGGCACATTGTTGAAGGAATACGTTTGTCTTTCAAAACAATGTAACGCCATAATCGCCTTGCTGGGGAACTCCCTACGGGCGGGGATAAAATGGCTTTCTACGGCGTTAGATGCTTTTGACGTAGAGCCACTATGCCCTCAAGCATCTGTCTTGTATAAAGCCATTTTATCATCCGCTGAACTCATCAAAATTTATGTGACAAGGTACTAGGGTATGTCCCTCAATTATGTGGCGCCCATCGCTGCTGCTACTTGCAAGCAGAATAACTTGAAAATTGCGCGACTTGGTGTGCTAAATAAGTGATTTTTACATCTAAGCTTCCCTGTAACTGTCATTACATTGATGTATTTCTTTCAAGTATTTATTTATGCCTATGAGCTATATCTGACAGCTTTATTTACCCTCTATAATCCCTCACCGAATATTCACGCCTCGATGCCTAACCTGGCGTCTGGTCTGTCCAGTGTTGTTGTTATTGATGCTTTGTAATCAAGCTGTTAGCTTTTGGGATTGTTCCCATAAGCTAGGTGAAATAATGAAAAATAAAGCATTGGTATTGGTTATTTTTGGCCTTTCTGCTGCTGCGACTTCATCAGTTTCGGCAAGTGAGGTTGTCGAAAGTATTATTGTTGATGATGTCAGTTTGAATGGGTACTCAAAGAAGAGTTACGAGGTTGTCCTGCAAAGCGAGCCAGAACTCTTCCCTTATGCATTTCGTGGTAGCCGGGTGCAAATGAAGTTGCTTATCGAGCTCTTTCAAAATTCAAATAATGGAAAGAAGGCAGCACGAGTTGTAACTCTCGGTAGCGGTTATATACCAGGAAAATCTGGCGTAGAGCAGACATATGATGCTCCGCTGCTAGCCCGATTTACCCAAACATACCCTGTAACTTTTGACTATAGTATTTATCAAGCTGGTGGTACGTCGATATTCGGTGATGATTACTCCCCGCAAAATGAAACGAATGATATCTCGGTTTCGACCACTACGGTTGCACCATCTATTGGCTTGACGGCAACAGCAACCCCAGGCGCTCAGCCAAGTTTTTCCGGTACACTGGGTAGCCAGTTAGGGGTAAGCTATACCTCTCGTTATTCCAGCAAAGATTATGTTACAGCTGTTACTCCCTATGTGGGGGCTGGTCGTGGTACCGGTGTAAAATGGAAAACGTCACTGAACCAAATTTATACCAATGATTATCAGTATTACGGTAAGTGGGCTGGGGTGTATCACTATACTGACTGTTACAATGAAAACTTACTGCCTGAAGAAAACCTACCTCGCCTGATTTATGGATTTAAACCGAAATTCCAGTATGTGTTTACGCCAGAGTTTGAAACGGGTACTGAAGCGAAAACTGAAATGATAGTCAGGGCTGGAATGAAACAGGTAGAGGAGGGGTTTAGCCGCAGCGCTTGTACCTGGTCTGATTATGGTACGAAAACACATTATACAGAAGCACAGGTTCGATTTACTATCGACTGGAATAAGTTGGCTGTAAGTCAATATTAAAAGGTTATACCCAAGCATCTTACGTCACTTGGATATATCGCTTATTTGGATAAGCGTTAAAAAAATCGGTTAAGAAAATAGCGGCCTTGTTCAGTTTGTTTGAGTAACATAAGGCCGCATTTTATTATCTATTTGTGACGACGAATCGCAGTAATGAACGTCGAACCACCAATCATCACCATCATCGATAGCATTACAATTACCACGCCGAAACCTACGTGTGACCAAGGCTCGATATGGCCCTGTACGCGGTTAACCAACAATACCATCACCGGGATCAGGTAGGTATAGGCAGAAACCTGTTCTGGAGCAAGAGAAACACTCCCCTGCTGGAATAGAAAGAAACTCAGTGCCGTGGCAAAGACGGCTAAATAGCCAATACCCAACCAAATATTGAATGAAATATCAGACCATGCGGCCGAGAGCAGTTGCGGCGCGGCGCCAAGTGTCAGTAGCCCTGTCGCACATACCAACGTCCAGCAGGTCATATGGGTAATGGACTCTCCGCGATAGAATTTCTTCACGACAATCGGGTTTAACGCCATCGCGAAACAACCCAGCAGATAGATTTTATTGGAGGTAGTCAGGGCAATAGATGCTGCAGAAGAAAGATCACCGCGAAAAATAATCAGTCCCGCCCCCAACATACCGCCAAGCAGGGCAACAATAACGGTCAGCGGAGTACGGCGTCTGAAAATAACAGCCGCCAAAACCGCACTCATGAGTGGGACGGTGGTGTACAGGGCGCTGGTATCTAATGCGCTGGTGTCCTGCAGCGCAATAAACATGGTAACGAAATAGGTCAGTGCCGGTAGGCAGATCAAGGTGTAGCGGCCCAGATCTCTTGCACTTGGAATGCGAAACTGTTTTTGGCCGATTAATAATCCGATAAACAACAAACTCGCTAGTAAATAGCGGATCCAGGTAACAACCAGTGGGTTCAGCTGCGCTGTAATATAACTGCCAATAGGGAAAGATAGGCTGATTAGAGCTGTGAAGGTAAACATCTTCAGGTGCGCAGTGTGGCTGGTTGTTTTTGTCATAGGCCGGATACTCAGAGAAAAAAGTGATAGGGATCAAATTGGGGGCTATTTAATCAATACTTGACCTGGTGGTCAACTATTTTGTGAGTATTGTCACGTTCGGTAAATTGATGCAGTTCAGCTTTGGTTAATTGTAAGGTGTTCGATTGTTTGTCAGATTAGTAGAGGTTGACTGATATAAAGCTAAGGGGTTCTGATATGATGAAGAAATCAAAAGCCGGATTCTTTGCGGTTCTAGCAATCGGTTTGGTTATGATTTTTGCAATGGTCGATCATGAGCCGGTTCAGGCGAGTGAAACATCAGCGGCTATCAATCACTATCTTGTCGAACAACAGGCCAACTTGAACGAGTTATATCAGGTACGAAAACAATTGGTTGAGTTGGGTGAAGAAGACTCTGATTTATACCTTGCCGTACTCAATGCGATTGATACCAGCCAGCAGCTAGTGGATGAAGCGGTATATTGGCAGAGCGCTGAACTACAACCTGCTTCCGAACAGAAACTATAATAAAGATCTGCATGGTTAGCTGATTGTTATTAATAAATTTGCGTGTAATAAAGGCCAGCGCTGTGCTGGCCTATAACCGAGACCTTAGCGGTAAATTAACTTATTCTATTTGGCCACATTACCGGCGACATTCATAATGTCCCAGGTGCGGGCAAATGGTGGCGCATAGGCAAAATCCATCATACCTAGTTGTTCGGTGGTCATACCGGCAGTGATTGCGACTGCCATCGCATCGATACGGTGAACAGCGCCTTTACGGCCAACCATCTGGGCTCCAAGGACTCTATTGCTTTCATCATCATAGATCAGCTTCAGGTAGATATCCGACTGACCATCACAGTAATTGGTATGGCACTTGTCTTTGATCACCACGGTTTTGTAGTTGATGGCTGCCGCTTGCGCTTCAGGTTCAGAAATACCGGTACGGCCTGCTTCCAATCCCAGTAGCTTGACGCAGCTTGTTCCTAATGAACCGCATAACAAGGCTTCCGCTGGTATCGGATATCACTTAAGATAGAAAAACCAAATAAAACAATGTGCTGGCTCACTGTCGTAAGGCCATTATATTGAGGCTATTGTGGTGGTAAGTACTTCGTTTGGTTGGCAGGTTTATCAGGGAGACAAGGGTATAAATGTCACGAATAAGAGAGAAAAACCAAGAGCTTATTATTCAGGTTGCTTGCCAGTTGTTTGCCGAGCAAGGGTATGCGGCGACTAAGGTTGCTGATATTGCCAAAGTTGCCGATGTACCTAAGCCCAATATCTATTATTACTTCAAAGCAAAAGATAATTTGTACCGTGCGGTGTTGGAAAGTGTGACGCTGCCGTTATTGGAAGCCTCTAAACCAATAGAGCAACTCGATGACCCATCTGAGGCGCTGAGCGAATACATCAAGGCGAAGCTGCGTATTTCTCGCGATCACCCATACGCCTCCAAAGTGTTTGCCAATGAGGTGATGTCCGGTGCTAAGTACTTGCCTGAAGATATCGCTGAGAAACTGCATGCCCAGTCAACCATGATTATTGCTAAGTTTACCGGCTGGATTGAACGCGGAGCTATGGCGGATATTTCTCCCCAGCATTTGATGTTTACGATTTGGGCTGCAACACAAACCTATGCGGACTTTAGTTGGCAGATTTGTAAGGTGATGGAAAAAGACCAGCTTGATGAGCAGGACTTTGCTGATGCAGCTACATTTTTGACCCAGTTAGTTATCCGTGGTTGTCAGTTAGAACAAGCCTGAGACAGGTTTTGTTTTTAGAAAGTCGGTCCCGAAGTTAGTTCTACTAATAAACGAGTGGACCGGCTTTAGGTTCTAGGTTTAGGATTTTAGATGCTGGGCTTTCTGTGCCAATCGTTTTGCTGCATTGCGGTGGCGATGTAGCAATTGTTCAAGGTCAACCCCGATAACATGGCCGTCGTGAACACGCCATTGGCCGGCTACCATGACGCGGTCTGCCTGATAGGCACCGCATAGGATCAAGGCGGCGAGTGGATCATGGGCACCTGAGAAGCGGATATCATCCAATTTGAACATGGCAATATCAGCCTGCTTGCCAACGGCTAGTACACCGATATCCTGACGCCCCATCACCTTGGCCGAACCGGCAGTCGCCCAGCGTAGGGCGTCGAAATGACTGACGTTAGCAGAGCCATAACGCAGGCGTTGGATGTACAAAGCCATCCTGACCTCATTAATCAAATTCGAGCCATCATTAGAGGCCGAACCGTCAACGCCCAGTCCCACATTGGCACCGGCTGCTTCCAGTTCTTTGTTACGGCAGATCCCGGATGCCAGCATCATATTTGATGATGGACAGTGACAAACTCCGACACCAGCCTGGCCCAGGCGCTTAATTTCTTCATTATTGAAATGAATACCGTGAGCGAGCCAGGTTCGTTGGTTTAGCCAGCCGACATTTTCAAGGTAATCGACAGGACGAAGGCCAAAGCGCTGCAGGCAGAAGTCTTCTTCATCAATGGTCTCGCAGAGGTGAGTATGTACCATGACATTTTCAGTCTTGGCGATCCGAGCGGTTTCCTTCATCAGATCTGTGGTGACAGAGAAGGGCGAACACGGGGCGAGAGCCAGCTGAATCATGGCTCCGTCCTCGCGCTGGTGGTAGTCACGGATCAGGCGCAAACTGTCATCGAGGATAGTTTGCTCGCTCTGAATGGTATGGCGAGGAGGCAAGCCGCCGTTATCTTCACCTAGGCTCATTGATCCACGGGTGAATATGGCGCGAACGCCTAATTTGTTGGCAGCCTGGATCTGCAGATCAATGGCGTGCTCAAGCCCAGTCGGGATCAGATAATGATGATCGGAAGCTGTGGTACAGCCTGACATCATCATCTCGACCAGCGCAACTTCGGTGGCCAGGCTCATCATTTCTTCATCAAGTCCGGCCCAAACCGGGTAGAGAGTTTGAAGCCAGTGGAACAGTTCTTTGTTCAGCGCGTCAGGGTAGGCGCGCGTGAGAGTCTGGTAAAAGTGGTGGTGGGCGTTGATCAATCCTGGCGTCACTACATGCTGGCTTGCATCGACAACAGCATCAATCGGGTGGGTGGGCTCGCCGCTCATACTAATAAGCTCAATAACCTTGTCACCTTGGATGACCACGCCACCTCGGGCATCGTCGTCGGTTCCGGTGTAAGTTGCCAAAGGATTTTTAAGCCAGATAGTTTCCATTCATAGTTATCCTTAGCCATCTCAGCCTTTTCAGGGAAGAGGGTCTTTTTCTCGTATTTTATTAATTAGGAAGGTAAATCGTCATTGTCTACTGCGCTACTGGCAGTACACATAGAGATTATCAACGTACTATGTTTGATGTCTGCGGTGTTGATCAATAAATATCAATACATACCTGTGTAGGGGATCTGGCTAACCATATTTGACTTTTTTCCGTTACCGGACTTAACTGGTCTAATGAGTTAACTTAAAGAGATAAAGCAATGGATAGCACCAATACTTGCAGAATGGCTCGAGCCAATCAGATGCTGAAACAGTTTGGCAAACATAAGGTTAAGTTAATCGATTATTGTACACCGGAGATCTTGGAAATTAGTGACGAGCATTTGATGCTGAAAATACCGCTAAACGAAAAGACCAAAAACCACCTTGAAAGTATGTATTTTGGAGCACTGGCCATAGGAGCTGATGTTGCTGCTGGGCTGTTGGCTATGGATATGGCTAATAACTCAGGGATGGATGTTTCTCTTGCCTTTAAATCTGTACAGGGGGACTTCTATCGTCGGCCTGAAGATGATGTGGTTTTCAGTTGCTACCAAGGAAAAATGATCCGTGAAATGCTAGAGCAGAGTCATCAAACCGGTAAACGAATTAATGAGCCGGTTTCGGTGACTGTCACGTGCCCCTCACTCGATGGTGATGATCCCGTTGCCAGTTTTAGCCTGACATTATCACTTAAGGTGCAAGCTCCATCTATATCTTCTCTCGAGGTGGAGTCCTGACTGCGAACATGGGCGAGGGCATGTTGATGACATTCTACTTATTATTCTGTTGGTATTAGATATTATCGAATAAGCAAGAAAGCGCCGCCATTGTAATTGTAATATGGCGGCGCTTTTTTAGGTCAACTTCGCAGATATTCCAAGGTTGAGAATGAATAATTGCTTTTAGGCAGGTGGATCACTATGCCAGTTTAATGCGTTTTTGGGCTGCTCTTTTCTTGTGAATCATAGCCGCAGCAGTGATCAGTGCAATGATGCCTAACAAGAATGGAAGTAGTTCCATGAACTGGCCGCTGCGTGTAAAAGTGATTGCTAGCATGATTAACCAGCCACTCAGCATTGGGATAACAGTGCGACGCACAATATCAAAAGGAGACAAGCCAGAGATCCCTGCAACCGCAATAATAACGCCGGCAATCGGTGAAATAGTTCGCCCCATCCCCGCTGATAGCTGGATTGGCAGGATCATGTCAGCGACGTTGGTTCCAATCTTCTGTGCGATTTCAGGCACCATAGGAGCAAAGGAGAAGAAGGCAGCGTTTCCTGACCCCATTAATGCCGAGATCGAAAAGGTCAGGATGGCCATGAAGAGAACAATGATACTGGCACTGAAACCTGCGCTGCTGGCCAGATTCAGCAACGCTTCGATAGCTCCAATTGATTTCAGCCCCATCGCAAATGTTTGGCCCGCAATGATAAGAGTAACGACAGTTGCGAATACCTTGCCCATATCATTAAAGACGCCTTGCAACTTTTCAAATACCGGCTTGGCCTGTCTATAGCGAATGTACTCACATACCAGTCCGATAAAGATACTGAGTAAGATTGCCGTATCCATTCCTACTCGAATCGTACCGACCCCCATTTTGCTGAAGGTCAACATGAAAAATAATGGCAGCATTGGTAGCAGTAAGTAATAAAGAGGAGCTTCAGTTTCGGTATCTTTGTTATTACCTTGCAGCTGTACGGCTTGTTCTTCCGCTGGTAGCTTGCTATCAAAATAGCGTTGTACGAAAGCGTGGATAGCCGCAACAACAACAACTAATATGCTGATAACCGGAAGCTGTTCGTTGACAAAAAAGTCAGTGATGTCCATTCCAGCTGTTTGGGCTGCCAATATTGAATTGCCTGAGCCCGGCCCGAACTCAATGGCACAGGTACTGGCAAGTACGGCGGCCACGGCGGCCTTGCTACAGCCTAAGCGGATTAATACTGGATAGAGTGTTGCCATCAGCAACAGTCCTAACCCCGTTGCGCTGGAAATAAATAGCGATAGTACCTGGCCGAGAATAAGGGCAAGTGCTAGCATCAGGTAGGGAGAGTTCAGCTTCATTAATGGCTTGGCTGCCACTTTAACCATTACCTGGCTGGCACCGATGACCGACATAAACATAGCAAAACCGCCGATCAACATAATTTTAAGGCCGAGCCCTCCAGCACGGTTACTGAATGTATCCCGAATATACTCAAAGATATCGAAGCCGAGCCACCCTGTGGATTTATCGACAAATATTGCGTTGTTGGTAAATATCGCAATGACCATCATTGCGATACCGGTTAAAAATAATACGGCTTGCGGATTGTAGTTCTTCAATATAAGGCGACCGGCAAAAATAAGTCCGATCAAAGCAATAAGTAAACTCATTTTATTATCTCTTTATTCAAAGTTGCCGGTCACTAGCAGAGAGTTGTCAGTTAGCATGGTTTTGCCTTTGGCAATCACGGTGTGCAGACTTAAATCCTCGTTGAAAATACAGATATCAGCATCCTGCCCTGTCTTAATACGTCCTTTGCTAATGCCTAAAGAGTCCGCAACATTTGCCGTCATCATGGCAATAGCTTGTTCAATAGAAACCCCTTGATCAATGAGTTTAGGCAGTAATAAAAGGTTGCTATCGACATCGGCTGCAGTGAGGCCTGTTAGCTCGCCCTGATCGTCGAATCTTGGCAAGCTCCCGTTACCATCCGAGCTGATCGTGATTTTATTGGCCGCAACACCGGACTCTAGTGCCAGCTTTACAGCATGCTCTGGCGGCGTGAAACGGCTTCCGCCTGAGGTGATATCAATACAGCCGCCTTTGAGTGCGAATCCGATCGCTTCGTCAAACAGTGCTTCGGTTCGGGCAACATGGGTGGGAGAGAAATGATGGATTGGAAGTCCCATCTCAAGCAGTTCATTGATTTGAAGAAATGGTTGTGGGAGGTTTCCCATATGGGTATGTAAGACGCCACGTTTTCCGGATAGTAGGCTGGCAATTCGAAGGTCAGAGACGATTCGAACCAACTCCTGTGTGGTCGGGTACGAACCTCGATGATCGGCAAGAGCTATTTTTACCCCGAGAATATTGGGAATAAAGGTCAAATCGTCACGAATATTACCGGTAATGGTTTTGGTGGGGACTTCATAAGATCCTGTGTGCATAAAGGCGGTAATACCTTCTTCTGTAAGCGCAGAGGCTTTGGCATAGAGATCTTTGGGTGAACGAGAAATACCGTCGGTTCCTAATACCCCGACAACTGTGGTCGTTCCTGCCTGAATTAATTTTGAAAGTGAAACTTGCGGGGTTCTGCTGGCAAATCCGGCTTCCCCTCCACCACCAGTGAGATGGATATGTTGATCAATCAGCCCCGGGCTGGTGATTTTGCCACCACAATCAATGGTCGTTATATTGCTCAGTCCCGACAGTTTTAGATCGGCCTCAATGGCAATTATCTTTCCATAGGCCAACAGAATATCGGTTCTTCCTATAGGCTCGGGGCAATAGAGCTCTGCATTTTTAAGTAGGGTAAACATGTTTCCTCCAGATGTTGTGGGTGTTATTTCTTGAGGTGAAAATTCATCAGCTGTAACGAATTATTTATTGGTGTATTTATTCTTCGCACAGCATACCCGTACTTTCTTTATGAGTATTTCGATTTCCATTGCTGATTTCGAATGATAGTATGCGTTCAGATCATATATAGGGATGTTTGAGGGTATTTCATTGGAATTCAAATGGTTAGATGACTTTATGAGTTTGAGGGAGCATGGTAACTTCTCTGCGGCAGCTCAGGCTAGGCATGTTACGCAGTCAGCATTCAGCCGCCGGATCCAAGCGCTGGAGCTATGGGTTGGTGTAACATTATTTGATCGAACCTCTTACCCAATAGAGCTAACCGAGCATGGGAAAAGGTTTATTCCTTATGTCGAAAACTTGCTTGAAATGGTTAGGGTTGCGAAAGATGATTTCTCCCAGGCCTCGCTCAAAACAGATAACTCCGTGCGTATTGTTTGCCTCCATTCCTTTGCCGTAAATTTGTTGCCACGTTTGCTGAGTCAGGCGGAGCAATTATTAGCAGGACTTAACTTTGCTGTTAATCCGTCGGTACAGGGAATAGATAATCATTTTCAAGCATTGCTCGATAATTCTAACGACATATTGTTTGCCTATGATACGAAAGGAATGCGTCCATCTTTCTTGATTGAAAATAAATTGGATCGCTGCTTGGTGTTTAAAGAAAATATTATTCCGGTAATTGCGCCTAAATTGTTACAGCGTCTTCAAGGTGATCAAAGTTATCCTTACCTCGCTTATTCCGAG
Organism: Photobacterium obscurum; assembly: GCF_026191635.1. GTDB lineage: Bacteria > Pseudomonadota > Gammaproteobacteria > Enterobacterales > Vibrionaceae > Photobacterium > Photobacterium obscurum. Next base: position 19,619 of record NZ_JAKRRW010000001.1, on the reverse strand, counting down.
CATACTTTTTTGTTCAATGCCGTAGAGCCCCTCATTGCAAAACAGCAGCTCCCCCTTGAGCAGGTGTTTGAAACAACTCTTAGTGAATCCTTGATTAAAATGGCTGTCAACGGAAGCGGTGTGGCTTGGGCACCATTGCATGCAATCGAAACAGAACTAGAGCAAGGCTTGTTGGTACAGGCTTTTCCCGAACAACCCGATACGGTGATTTCTCTTGATGTTGTTTGTTATCGTTCGAAAAGTCAGACACGTCCTGCTATCGATCAATTTTGGCGAGGTATTGAACATTTATCGGCAGCTGATAGTTAACCCGAACTAGCTTCTGCGTTTGAACTAACGCAGAAGTCTTTTGCCGGATTTCATGTCAAAAAGGCACTTACAACTTGGCCGCCATGATTTGATGGACAAGGTTGATGGCTTTAAGCGGGCGTAGCATCACTTTGAAGTCAACGATCTGATCGTTATGATCCCAGCGGATCATGTCGACACCATTGATAGTAATCCCTTCAATCTCGGTGCTAAATTCCAGTACGGCTTCACCATCATTGATAACTTCGCGATCATACTGAAAGCTCTCGTTGAAAAGCACATCAAAGGCTGTGGTTAAATAGTGAGTGGTAATTGCTTTGCCTACCTGAGGGGTATGAACGACGGGGGAGTGAAAGGTGACGTTATCGGCAAGGAGTGTTTTTAATGCCGAAGGGTCTCTGGTTTCGATGATTTGGTGCCATGTGTCAATCGCTGTTTTATTCATAAGCTTCTTCCCTGTGCTGCAGATGAGTGAAAAGGGTAATAGCTAAGCTTAGGACATGGTATCGATTTTAGGGCTATTTCTTTACTACTTGCCCAGACTCCAGTAGCGGCGCATTTCGAGATAGAGGAAAGAGGCCGTCCAGGTGATTAGCACAAGGCCGGTGAGGGATTCTACCCCGGTTAGATAGCGTAGGTTGCCCAATGGCTCAATATCACCAAAGCCTAGGGTGGTAAAGGTGGTGAAGGAGAAATAGCCACAATCCATCAGGCTACCGTCGAAGTTGCCGGAGAGCTGTCCCCACCCTTCGGTGTGGTGCATAAAATAGTAGGCGAAAGCAAATATCCACACCTCTACGGTGTGGGCGATTAGCGCGCCAAATACACCAAAAACGATTCTTAATCGATGCAGAAGCGTCATTTTAGGCATCAGCTTTGTGAGGTGATATAGAATCTCATAATGGATCATCACCGCAATAGCAACGATGGAACTATTCACTAAAAATACAGCTAACACATTGGCCTCGCTGACTATTATCTCTATTGTTTGAATTTTTTACCGTACGATTGTTTTGAGCTTATGACACAGAGTCAACTTTTGTGCTGTAGATGATCTTCAGCAGTACGGGTGTGATCAGGGTGGTTACTACTGCCATAATGACAACGGCAGAATATATATTCTCTGCTACAGGAGAGCTGACAGCCAGAGCATGAAACAATCCTGCTTTGAGTGCGATGTTCGCAATTACCAGCTCTACTGCTCCTCTGGCACTCATTCCCACGCCAATAGCGGTTGCTTCCTTCCAGGAAAAGCCAATTAACCGAGCAGCACCCCCTGCGGCAATAAATTTGCCAAAAAAAGCAGCGAGCAGCAGGCTGATAACAAAAGCGGGCACAACGAGGATGGCGGATAAATCGAGGTGCAGGCCCACGGATGCAAAAAAAATCGGAGCAAGAAAGCCATAAGTCATGGCTGAGGCTTTATTTCGAACATCGTCATACGCCGTTTCACTGATGGTTTTGCGATTAAAAAACAAACCGGCAATAAAAGCGCCGATAATGAAGTGTAGTTCGAGAGCCTCAGCCAGAACGGCAAAGGTCAATGCACTGACAAGAAGTGCACTGAAGTTAATTTCTCGTTGTTTGAACGTGCCGAAAAAGCGTCCGCCGAAGGGAAAAACAAATACACCGACAATAATTGTTATGCTAAAGAAAACAATGACTTGTATGCTGATTGTTCCGAGCTCGAAATTGTTCGTCGATGGTTCAGCTTTGATTAACGCGGTTAGCCAGGTGAGTAGCAGTAGGCTTAGAATATCGTCGAACACTGCTGCGGACACGATAATTTGTCCTGATGGTGATTTTAGCTTGCCAAGATCCATCAAAATACGAACTGTTGCTGGTACCGCCGTTATTGCGAGGGCGGTACCAAGAAAAACACACTGAGCAAATAAAACCTCTGAAGGTGGAAGAAAGAGCCATCCGAGACCGATACCTAACGTCATTGGCAAAATCATTCCGCAGACAGCCACCACCAGCGCCCCCCGGGAATACTCAATCAACCGGTTTGGTTGTAATTCAATACCAGCAAACAGCATGATAAAGAACATTCCAAGATCTGTGATAGTGTTGAAAATAGGGTTGTGTTCCAGCCCATCGATAAAGGGAGATAGACCTGTATATTGAGCAGCTATAGCACCGAGTGCAATACCGGCAACCAGTTCTCCGACAAGGCTGGGCTGCCCCAGTCGTTCTGCTAATTCGCCAAAGATTCGCGTGGTGATCAGCAGGATAAGCAGTACGAAAAAAAGCTCCATAACAAATCCCTTTATGGCGGAGAGGACGATATCAAGAAGCCCCCATCTGTAACGTAATCTGCTAATCGTGTAAGCGGATTGCGTATATCCTTAATTTGAGGATAGATTTTGCCTCTTCTATGGGCAAGTATAGTTAGAACTATTGTTGAACAGTGCTGGCTTGATAGGAAATGACATTAGTAGTAGGCGGATATAGCTAATGCTGAACACAAAATTGAACCATTGCACAAAATCTTCTGTTTGAATATTGGAAAGGTCATACAAATACAGCCATTCATCACAGTTATGCTAGCTTGTCTTTGTATAGGTGTGACAACTTGCTAATTGGCTTTATCTTCATATATGAATTTTCTGAAAAAGGACAAATTATCATGAAAGTAATGAAGATTAGTTGGGTAGACTTATGTGGTTATGGTGATTGGCTAAGTTCTGACGCTGCGCTCAAATTCGCAAATGGCAAGTATACACATGTTGAGACTCGCGGCGAGATAACGAAATGCGAGCTCTGTTATACAGACGACGGTACGCCACAGGTGGGCTTCGGTGAATTGATAGCATAAGTAGGCAATAAGTTGACACTAACACCCAAAGAAACATCCGGGGGATATTTCCCCCGGACTTATATAGGTAATACCAATCTAAATAAATATCTGAACATTTTCCTCATGAAAAAGTAGCTCATCTACTTGTTCAGATTGCAATAACAGATCAACCCATCTGTGACTGAAGGTAGTTTGGCAAGCCAATTTTTTTTATTAAACCAAGCTGTTGTTCAAGCCAGTAAGCATGATCTTCTTCGGTATCTGCCAGCATACCTTCCAATATTTCTCTAGTTTGGTAATCCTGTTCATCTTCACAGGTTTTAATTGCGACTTTGAGAGCTTTGTCGATCGAGTATTCCAATTGCAGCGCGAACTCCAGCATCTCAGGTACATCTTTGCCAATATTGAGGCCTTTACGCTGGCTTAGATCTGGGGTGCCTTCAAGAAACAAAATTCGCTCGATGATCCGGGAAGCGTGGCCTTTCTCATCATCGAATTCATGGTCAATACGCTCATAAAGCTTATTCAGCCCCCAGTCCTGGTACATACGAGAGTGAATAAAGTATTGATCCATAGAGGTGAGCTCACCAACTAATAGTGAATTAAGCGAGTCAATTATCTTAGCGTTACCTTTCATAGTCGTCACCTACTCCCTACATCTGTGATTGCAGATAGTTTTCAAGGCCAATGTTTCGTATTAGTTCCTGCTGGGTTTCGATCCAGTCGACATGTTCTTCCTCGTAAGCAAGGATATCTTCCAGCAGTTCACGACTGACATAGTCAGATTGAGCTTCACAGTGGGCGATAGCTTCTCGGAGTAATGCCAGTTGCTCCATTTGCATATCCAAATCACATTGCAGCATCTCTTCGGTATCTTCACCGATACGCAGCTTTTCCAAGTGTTGCAGGTTGGGGAGACCTTCCAAAAACAGAATACGTTCGATCAGATCATCGGCCTGCTTCATGTCTTTGATTGATTTTTTGTACTCTTTACTGTCCAGCTCACCTAAGCCCCAGTTCTTGAACATCCTGGCATGTAAAAAATACTGGTTGATTGACGTTAGCTCTAGAGTAAGCACTTGGTTTAAATAACCAAGTACCTGATTCTCGCCTTGCATAATACTTCCTCCATAAACGGCATTTTAATGTTATTTTTTAGCCAGATTTAATCATAGGTGCTGATTATTGATTGCGCGAAGGGAAGGAAGTAAATGTTTGTGACAAATACAAAATAATACCCCCACACTTAAAGTCGCAATCGAAACAAAAATCGATGTTATTCGCACTTGGGGTATCAAAGAGTACTTCACTATCAGATGTGTTGTGAGGCCAAGCATTTGATACGGTCTAGCAGTGTATTGTGCTCGTCAGATACTTTCTGTGGCAGTTGATAGATCCCCACTGTGCCGCGGAAAGGAGGTGTGTCCATATTGAGGGGCTTAAGTCCGAATCGGCTAAGGTATTTTGTCATTGCATTGGGATAGGGCATAACAGCGCAGGTATCCATTGCCATATCAATACTGGCTAAAAGTGAGTCAACTTCATATACCGTTCTTTCGTCCAGTTTTTGTTTATGGCTCTCGACCAGTTTTGGAAAAGGGTCATCAATTATATGGCTATATTTATCGAGGTCATAGGTTACAGTGATCGACGGATACTCTTCTAGCATTGCCTCTGTTGTAACCTGGGAAAGCAAAGGGTGGCTAGGGTTGACAAAATAAGCGTCATAGGTCGGAAACAGCGGGGTAAATATGACATTGTACTTCGAGGACAAACCAATGATCTCATGTCCGATGAAAAAGGCGATTTGATCATTAACGAGAGATTCCATCAAAGACAGGTGATTACCCAGTTCGATCTGCACCGAAGCCGAAGGAAATTGGTGGCGGTGTTGGTGGATAGCCTCCTTGACAAACAATGTCCACCAGGCGTCACCGGTGCCGATGCGAATTTTACCTGACAGGTACTGTTTTCGCTCATTGATCCGGGTCATCATCTGGTGGTATTCGTGTTGCATGCGTGAGCTATGCTCATACAGGATCTGACCAAACTCCGTCATCACCATTCCGTTTGCCTTGCGCTCAAACAGACTGACCTCAAGGTTCTTTTCCAGTTTTTTGAGGTTGCTAGTAACGGTTGGTTGGCTTAATCCGGCCATTTTGGCGGCCGCACTGACACTTTGCAGGCGGGCGACCAGCAAAAACTGCTGCAGTAATTTATCCATGGATCTTCTTATCCTGTTGTTCAGTTTGGTATTACATGCTCACGTGGTATGAAAATCAAAATTGTAGAAGCATCACATTTTGTTCAATCAATATAAATGCCAAATTTGCCAGTCTATTGATTACGGTCACCTTTCTGTCGAGTAATATAGGTTTTATCTATACCCCAGTGACGTTCCTCAATTTCTATTCCTGCTCGGAAAGGTTCAGAATTTTACCGCTGAAACTTAAATGAGAGGGAATACTTAATGAAACCAACTGTACTTGCGTTTACCGTTGCGGCCACTTTAGGCTTGATTGGCTGCCAATCAAGCAACACTGATTCTGCGGCGAAAGAAATACCTCAAGTGCCAGACAAAACTGAAAAGCCGGAAGTGGTCGATGTGCCATTGATAACAGAAGAACTTTATCTGCGCGGCCTTAACGGTGACTGGGGTACTTCCTCTCATGCTCGTTTGGTCTATCAGGGCAATAATAAGTATGAAACGGTATTGCGAGCTGCTCGCGGTACGAATGGCTTCAAGATAGCTAATGAAAGCTGGCAGGTTGAATACACGAATTACCTGAAGCCTGTAGAACTCGGGGTAGCTGCACTTTATCTACCAAAGCCAGAAGACAATGCATTATGTATGAACTCAGACTGTAATTCTGAGGTCACTTTCCCTGCCAAGGGCTATTACAAATTTACGGTGAGCTTTGCCGATACCAGCAGCGCCGAGATGATCGTTACCGAGGCGACACAGGAAGAGGCACAAGCCTATTATCAGGATGCGATTACCGACCCGGCAATTGTCCACAAAGGACACCAGCAACAAGTTAGCCAGCAGTTTGACAATTTCGATGCTTCTCATGAGACGGTGACTTTTTCGGTAGAAGATAAGAATGCAGCACTACGAACGTTTGGTATCTCGAGCAGTGCCGACTTGCGAGACGCACTCGATCAGGGACTCTATGTGAATGAAATCACGGGAAACCCGAAAGTGGTAACAGGGGATGTTGCCTTTGATGCACTGTTTGCTTTATCGCTACAAGAGCTGGATCAGCTTGCGGTTTCCGAGATCCGTGACGGTAGCTACAACAGCAACCAGCCGATTAAAGCTGAGGTTTTTGAAACGGGCGCTAAGTGGCATTATGTTTGGACTCGCGATCTGTCGTATGCTGCGGATCTATCTGTTGCCTTGCTCGATCCGAAGCGTGTAAGAAACAGCCTGGAATTCAAGCTGTCGGGTTTTCGTGACCAGACCCAACGTCAGTATGATGGCGAGCAGATTATTCAGGATACGGGGACAGGTGGAAGCTGGCCTATTAGTACTGACCGGGTTACATGGGCTTTGGGTGCAGAGCGTCTGCTGACTGCATTATCTGATGAGGAATACGCGCAGTTCTCGGCCCGTGCCTATAATGCGGTAAAAAATACGGTGGAAGCTGATCGCCAAGCCGCTTTTGATTCTCGCACTGGCCTCTATACAGGTGAACAGTCTTTCCTTGACTGGCGTGAGCAAACGTATTCGAGCTGGAGTTATGATGACGTCAACTACATCGGTATGAGTAAAGCCTTGTCGACCAACGTGGTGCATTATCGTGCCTTGTCGCTGGCGGTAAAGCTTGCTGAAGGGATCGACTCTGCGGCTGCTGCGCGCTATAGCCAATGGGCATCTGAACTGAAAACGGCCATTAACCAGCATTTCTGGGATCAGGAAAGCGGCATGTACGTTAGTTATCTGTTTGACAACAAAGGTGATATTCAGAGCGACAAGTTCGATATGCTGGGTGAATCACTGGCGATTATCAGCGGGATTGCTTCCGATGAGCAGGCTCGGCAGATCATGCAAAACTATCCTCACTCCCAGTTTGGTGTCCCTGTTTATTTCCCGCAACAACCAGGGATCCCTGTGTATCATAACCGGGCTATCTGGCCATTTGTGACAGCATATAGCCTGCGGGCAGCCAACCAGACCAAGAATGTTGCAGCTGCAAACAATGCCTATCGGTCTTTGATCCGCGGCGCGGCAACCAACTTGTCAAATATGGAGAACCTTGAGTGGCTGTCGGGGAAATCACAGTTACTGCATGGTGACTATAATCAAGATGCTTCTTTAAATGGCCCGGTCATTAACTCGCAGCGACAGCTATGGTCTGTTGGTGGCTACCTGAACATGGTTATAGAACAGGTGTTTGGTCTTGAAACCGTGGGCGGTGAGCTTCGAGTCGAGCCGTTTATTACCGGATGGATGCGTAATACCGTTCTGAAAAACAGCGATGAGATCCGCCTTGAGAACTTCAGCTTCAAAGGTCAGAGCTATGGTGTAACGATCAAGTTACCGCCTCTGGATAACCGCTTGTCTGGCTATTACAAGACGGTTTCTGTTAACCGGGAGGACAATGAATACATTGTTAGCCTCGGAGAGTTAACCGAAACGGATCAAACAATTACGGTAATTGATGATGTCAAACCTTACGATACGGACAATAGCCGAACGTTTTCACCGGTAGAGCCGGTATTGAGTGTCAACTATGACCTAGGGCAGGTGCAGATTGAGGTGCAAAACAAAGGGGATAACAAGGTCAATCTTTACCGCAATAATGAGTTGGTGAAAACGTTGACCACTGCAGTGAAGTATGACGATAGCCTAGATCAAGGCGCTTATGCTTGTTACGTCGCCGAAACTGTCAATATTGAAGGGCACCGATCGAATCTAAGCCGTCCTGTTTGCGTTGGCACGAAGCAGGAGCTGCTGTTTGATGGTGAATATCAGCCGCTGAAGGAAGGTGTTGAGACTGTCACGATTGAAGGTACGCAAGGAGTACTGCGTAGCAAGCAGAGTTTCACGGTCGCCACGTCCGGTGAATATGACTTCAGCGCTTTGTACAGTAATAACCAAGGTCAGCTGAATACTGGTATCACCAATGCCGTAAAAGTGCTGACGGTGAAAAATAGTCAGGGCAATAAAGTGGGAGGAGGGGTCTTACAGATGGGCCACGTCGGTGAGCAGCAAGGCCTGCGATATTCGACCCCGGTATCCGTTACGCTCGAGGCCGGGACGAAGTATCAGTTCGAAATCTCTGACCACTTTAATATGAGCTACCTGACTTCTAATGCAACTTATACGTTTGCTGGGGGAGTGGAAGGGATTGTCAATGCCGCCGATCTGGTGACGATGCGCGTAACTCGTCATTAATGTCATCATTCGTTATCAGTCTTTGACTTTATATTGAACGATAAATCCCCCATCGATTTTGTCGGTGGGGGATTTAATTTGCTGATTAACAAAGGCTATCGATAGTTTTAACCACAATTTCTTTATTCTCGCGGGTGAGCGAAACGTAGCATTGCGTTTTTTTCGCTTTGGTGACTTCTGGGTTTGACATCACCGTCTTCTATATCCTTGTAAACACTAGGAAGAACCAGCACTTCCTTGCCTGACTCATCAGCACACACAGCTTATTTGCTGCCACAGCATGGGATTCTTTGCTCAGGCAATACTGCTGCTTGACAGAGGGGCTTCTTGTTCGTTACCTGTAAATACAGTATCTGGCCTAGCGGGACGTTTTTGCTCCAGAGGTTCCCCTTGATAGTGGGCAATTAATTCGCCCGCGACCGAGACCGCAATTTCAGCCGGGTGCTTTCCTTTCACGGCATCGATCCCAATCGGGCAGGTCATTCGTTCGATGGTTTCCTGGCTATAGCCTCGCTCTGTCAATCTGTAATCGAACTTTTTCCGTTTGGTCAGCGAACCTATCATGCCAAAGTAAGCGGTATCGTCTCTGTTGAGGATCGCCCTTGTCAGATCGAAATCCAGCTGGTGGTTATGGGTCATCACCAGATAGTAGCTGTTAGCCGGCATATCCTTGACTTCAGCAACCGGATCATCGGAGACCAGCTTTCTGACTGCAGTTGGCAACTCGTCAGGAAATTCATGTTCCCGTTCGTCTATCCAGGTTACACGGAAGGGCAGTGTGGCCACGATATGGAGCAGGGCTTTGGCGACATGACCAGCACCAAATAAAACAAGGTGATTTAGCTGCTGGCCGATTGGCTCGAAGCTAAGGGTTGCGATGCCACCACAGCACTGACCGAGCCGGGCCCCTAGGTTAAAGTGTTCGACTTTGGTATGTCTGTCTCCGATAAGCAGCATTTCACGTGCCATCTTAACGGCCATATGTTCGAGGTGACCACCGCCAATGGTTGCAATCAGGTTGTCACGTGTCACGAGCATTTTGGTGCCAGCATCGCGCGGGACAGACCCTTTGTCTGCTAGTACCGTTACCATGATGCAGGCTTCACCACGTTCGTCTAGTTTGGCTAGCTCATGAATCCAGTTGTCGTTAAACATGTCCGTACTCCTTGGCGGTTGGCGTGGAAATTTTTATAACTGTTATAACTCTGAATATAATGCACCATATGCATAAAAATAAAACGGACGGACTCGTGCTTATTGGTGTTTATTGACTTTTAAGTCAACTTTATTTTGATAAAAGTGAGGTTGGCTTGGTATATCACAGCCCGCTTACTGGGAACAGCAAACGGGCGTGTGATGAATAGAGTGGAAAGCCGAGGGACACCCCCTAGACTAATTGGTTTTGCTTGTGCTTTTTGCCTGGTTGCTATTGCCGTCACGTAGCTGACTAAGTACCTGTGATTTAGGGCCATCAGCGATGATTTGTCCTTTGTCCATAACGATAATACGATCAACAACATCCAGCATACTGGTCTTGTGGGTGATTAAAATCAGGGTGTCATTGTCAGCCAGGTTGCCTAGTTGATGCTTGATATACATCTCTGAGCGGTTATCCATGCTACTTGTGGGCTCGTCCATCAAGAGCACTGGTGGTTTGCTGAGCAGGGCACGGGCGATGGCGACTGACTGGCGCTGGCCTCCGGATAAAAATTGACCGCCTTCGCCAACCTGCTTTTCCAGGCCTGCTGCATCTTGCTGAGTGAAACTGGTAACGCCAGCGCGATCGGCTGCACTCATAATGTCCTTGTCGCTGGCAAGTGGACGGCCTAGCGTAATATTGTCCCGAATTGAGCCGAAGAACAGCATTGCATCTTGCGGCACGCAGCCAATGTTGCGGCGAACATCGATATGGTGCAATTGGTTGATATCGGTATCATCAATACGTACCGAGCCTTCTGTTGGCTGGTAGAGCCCCATAATCAGGCGTTCCAGACTTGTTTTTCCTGAGCCGATCCGCCCGATGATAGCCACTTTCTCCCCTGGATTAACGGTAAAACTGACATCTTTTAGCGCGGCTGACTGGGTGTTGGGATACGCGAAGCTAACCCGGTCAAACTCTATTTTTCCTTGGATGATCGGACGGTGAATATAACGTTTGCCATTTTCTTGCTCAGTGGGCATCTCCATCAACTGTTCGATGATTGTCATTGCCGATTTCGCTTGGTTGTAGCGGGTTGATAGTAATGACAGTTGCACCAGTGGACCGACAGCACGGCCGCTCAGCATTGTTGCAGCAATCAGGCCGCCCATGGTTAATTCGCCGTCGGCTATCAGGTACACCCCGAATAAAATCATGGCAATAGAGACAAATTGCTGGAGGAAACCGGCGGTATTTTGTACTGAATCGGTCAATCGACGGGATTTGATCCCCCAGTTAGCCATATGGGCGACGGCTTCTTCCCAGCGGTACTGAAACTGATTCTGGGCACCGAACATTTTGACGGTTTCCAGGCCGCTCAGGCTTTCAATCAAGTTGGCGTGTTTCTGCGAAGACAAGCGAGAGCCTTCCTCGATACTCTGGCGAAGCGGACGCTGGATAAGCAAGCTGTAGGTGATCAAGATAGCCACTGCAATTAGCGGGACCAGGGCTAAGGGGCCAGCCACCAACCAGATGATGAGCAGAAACATCAAGGCGAAGGGGAGATCGATTAACGATGAAATAGTCGCCGAGGTGAAAAACTCACGGATAGACTCGAACTCTTGCATGTGGCGGGCAAAAGCGCCGACAGAGGGGGGACGCGCCTCCATTCTGATCCCCATGACCTTGCCGAAAATTTTGGCGGACAGCAACAAATCTGATTTTTTGCCGGCTAAGTCGATGAAGTAGCTTCGCATTAGCTTCAGAACTAAGTCGAAGATAAAAATGATACTGATGCCGATAGTGAGTACCCATAGGGAGTCAAACGCCAGGTTTGGAACGATTTTGTCGTATACCAGCCGGGTGAAAAGCGGGGCGGAAATGGCAAAAATGTTAATGAGTATCGAAGCGATAAAGACATCGCGATAGATAGAACGTGACTGCCACAAGGTGCTCCAGAACCAGTGTCCTTCATGACTTTGCAGTATTTCGGGTGAACGCTCGTCATAACGGAACCGCTTCTTAATAAGAAATAGCTGTCCGGCATACTGATTGTTTAGTTCGTCGAGGCTGATCCATTGCTGTGAGCTGTCGTCATGGGCCAGTACGACTTCTGCTTCATTTTTATCCTTGTCGATGCTCAGGATCACACAGGCGTCGTTTCCCTTCAGCAGAGCAATGACCGGAAAGAGCAGCGGCGGGATTTCCGTAATCGCCATTTGGCTCGCCTTGGCTTGAAGTCCCGCAGTTTCTGCTGCCCGAGGCAGCAGAAAAGGGGTCAGCAGCCCGTCAGCCAGTGGCAGATCGGCAATCAGTGCATCAGGAGAGTTGGCCTGGCCATAATAGCGGCTGACATAGATAAGCGATGTCAGTAAGGGATCTTTCATACCGTTTTCTCGTTGTTCATTTCATCGACAACAAAACCCTGGAAGCCTTTTACCATTAAAGCGGCCAGTTTTTCTTGTTGCTTGGTTGTTTCGACCCGCGATGCAATGGTGACAATAGAGAGGTTATTGGCGGTACGGGTAATGGATGTGAGTAGATCGGCTTTAGCTTCGTCATCAATTTGGTTGGTGTAGGCAAAGTCGAGTTTGACATAGGCCGGACGCAGCTTGTTCAGGCTGCTCAGTGAACCGAAGTTATGGCCAAAGTTATCGATACCGAAAGCAAAGTTATTTTGGTGGATCATTTCACATAGCAAATCGGTGTCATTACTGTGCTTGATAAAGCTGATTTCCGGCAGCTCGAACAGGATGCGGTCACTTAGAGATTGATATGACTTCATTTTATTACTTAACCAGCGAATAAACCCGGTATCGCTGATACTGCTCTGAGTAATATTAACGGCAATCGGTCCCAGTTCCGGGTTGGCCGTCAGCTGTTGAAATAGCTTTTCAAGAATATGCCTATCCAGTTGGGCGCCGGCATTGAGTTGTTCTACGGCGCCGACAAATTGGCCGGCAGAATAGTATTTATCGCCTTTTTCTATGTAGGCAAAGACTTCCTCGTGTAGCGGCTCGCCTTTGTCGTTGATAGCTTTTTGGAATTTAAGTTTGAACAGTTTGTTGGCGATCGCTTCATCAACCAGCGCTTTCCATTGCAGTTTGCCCATTACGGAGGTTTGCTGACTGGTGTCAAACAGAGCGAGAGGCTCTTTGGGTTGCTGGCGGGCTTGCATCAAGGCGTTATCAGCCTGTGCCAGTATTGAAGAGATTGTGTCACTATCACGTCTTACAACTAACCCAACAGCAGCCTGTACCGGCCTGACATCTAGCGGATCGCTCTGGAGCTCAGAACTCATGTGTAGCATAGTTCTGCCAATTGATGTTAACTCGGAGGCTGATGTATTTGGTGCCAGCAAAACGAACTCCGCCTGGCTTAATCTAGCTATAGTGAAGTTATCAGAGGCTAGGTTTTTTATACGGCTTGCCAGGTTCTGTACCAGCTGATCGCCAGCTTCATAGCCGTTTTGCTCGTATCTGTCTTTGATTAAGTCAACCTTCAGCAGCGCGATACCGCCTTTGGCTGAGGTACCTAACCAAGATTCCAACTGGGTGAGCAGATAGCTGCGGTTTGCCAGGCCCGAGACAGGATCTTGGAAGGCTCTGACTCTGAGTCTGTCGGCTTCCTGGGCCTGCTGTTCAAAGTGGAGTTTAAGCTGGGCACTCATATGGTTGAATGCCTTTACTACATCGCTTAGTTCACGGGTACGCGGTACTGTCAGGGCTTGGCCAAACTGGTTGACGGACATCTCTTTCGCGCGGCTCTGTATTGCCTTAAGTGGCTTGAGGACTTTCGACAGAATCATGGCAAGAATAACAGCTCCCAAAAAAAAGCTTGTGATGAAGCCTAAAGTGAGCTGTATGGTTGCCTGCCATAGCTTTAGGTAGGCATAGGCTGGATTGCTGGTTACAGACAAGGAAGCAAGTTGCATCCAGCCACTGGTTAGCGTGGTGGATTTTGCAATTGGCTCGATTTCAATTGTATTTCGGAACCACTCAGGTACCCCGGAGATGTCTTCAGGGTAGGTGCGTTCAATGGTTAATTCGTCTTGAAGCAGATCAAGGCTGACACTGCTGTAGAAACTGCTATCAAATGTTGCGTTGATCACCGATTCTGTTGCGATGGTGTCTCCGGATTCTAGGTACGGTGACACGGCCAACCCGACGGCACTGATGGCGTTGTCGATTTCCGTAGACTGCTGCTCGCGCAAAAAGTTACGGGTTGTGTTGAATTGAATCACAAACACCGAGGTGATAAGTGTGAAAAATACAATCAGCATCCATATCAAAAGTTGTCTGTATAGTGTCATTGCGGTCACTCATCAAAGTTAATTATTGGGCGGTGAAGTTGGGTGTGGTTTGAACGTTGACGCAAGTCGTTCCACACACTTAATCGCGAGGCCTGGCCTGCGAGCTGACCTCGGCCTTTTTGTTTCATTAGCCAAAGCTTGCTACCGTTAAAGCTGTAAATAGGAAGTAGATCAGTCCGTTTTGTCGCAGGCTTGATTTCACTGTCGAGGTTATCAAGCAGCAACGGAATGGATGATGGGGTCGGATAGTAGGCCACTACCATATGGAATTGATTCAAGTTGAGGGCTTTTACGTACACTAGACGTAGCCGACTGTCATCAATGCCGAGTTCTCGCAAAGAAAAGTATTTTGCAATACTGAAATCCTCGCAGTCGCCGGCCCCTGAACCAATAAACTCTAACGGTGTTGCCCAGTAGTCTTCTTGTCCCCATAGCTTGATATCGTCAATGAAGATCAGTTGATTGAAAAAGTTGTTGATGGCTTTGAGCTTATGTTTATCGTTAGTAGCGTGGTTACTTCTGATTACTTGCCGCCATGACAGCATGCGCTGTCCGGCTCTTTCTCCGTAGAATTGGCGGACTTTTTCTACTTGCACAACTTCGCTATCGGTCAGTGCAATAGCACTGGCCGACAGCAAAATAGCTAAGATCCAGAGATTAATTTTTTTCACGAAGTGTGTATCAATAAAATGGTTTAGTTATTGCGCACCATAAAAATTGTCCACTCTTCGACGACATATCCTTTCTCGCCAACAACTTTGGCCACAACACGACGGCTAAGCGTATTTGACTGCTCTTTGCTATCACTCTTGACAGGCATGGTGTCGCCAAAACCAACGGTTTTAATTCGCTCGGGAGCGATTCCGTTCTCGATAAGTTGTTTGCGGACCTGCTTGGCACGTTTTAGTGATAGCTGGGTATTGTACTGATGGCGACCTACTGGGCTGGCATGGCCTTTTAGCTCTACATGGGTCTCAGGATATTTCTTGAGAAAGTCGCTCATACGTTCAATTTCAGGCAAAAACGAGTTCGGAATTACACTGGAGTCGTTGGCAAACAGAACCTGTACATCATTTTCTTCTGCTCGCTTTACGTAGACCGGGCAGCCGTCATTATCAACCACTGCAGTCAATGGCGTTTCGGCGCAATTATCTCGTGCGTTTATCACCCCGTCGTGATCGAAGTCTCTGAGATCGCGTGACTGTGTCACGGCTGGTGGCTCAGGGATCTGCCCTGTCGAACAACCAAACAGGAACAAAGCCATCAGGGTAACTAAAGAGTGTTTCATTATTAATGTCCTGTAATCGTTATTTAACTGATTGAGTCCAGTTGTCGGCTAAGTCGACGCGCATTTCAGAGAGCAGTTGCCCGGTGGCGTTAAGTACTCGGTATTTGGCCAAAATCCCGCTGTAGTGGGCTTGCAGATATGACTTGCGGGCCTCAAAGAGCTCGTTTTCGGTATTGAGTACATCCAACAAAGTGCGCTGACCGATTTTGAATTGTTTCTCGTAGGCGATGACGGTCTGTGCCGAAGCATCGACATGTTGTTGCAAGTATTGGGTTTGCTGGTTTGCCAACTCCATGGCACTCCAGGACAGTCGGGTGCTTTCGTCGAGCATACGGTAGGCTCTGTCACGTATCGCTTTAGATTTGTTGACCTGGTAGGCGGCCTGGCGCGATTTGGCAACATCAGAGCTACCGCTGAATAGGTTGTAACGCATTTTCAGCATGGCCGAAAATTCGTCATTATCGCCGGGGGTTCCGCTTACCTCTTTGCCCCACTGCTGGGAGGCCTCAACGGTGAAGGTCGGGTAAAAGTTACCTTTAGCCTGATCGTACTGGATGTGTGCCGCTTCGACATCATTGGAGGCGACTTGGACGATTGGGTTATTTTTCCGTGCTTGTTCAAGTGCATCATCAAGCGTTGGTGCCACGTAATTGATGTCTACTTCTGGTTTCGCCAAATCTTTCGGGTAGTTGCCTACAACGCGGATGAATGCGGTGATTTTATCGTTTAGGTTGCTGCGAGCAGATAGCAAGTTGGTGTTTGAGCGTGCTAGGCGTCCCTCAATTTGAGCGAGATCAGCCGTCGAGCCAATACCTGATGCTGTGCGTTTGTTGATGTCCTGGTACATCTTTTTGTGTACCTCAAGGTTCGCTTCGGATAGCTCGAGTACATCCTGAGCACGAAGGACATCAAGATAGACTTCTGTTGCCTGAAGAGCTGTGTCCTGGGCATCGGAAAGTAGCTGGTAGCGCTGGGCTTCCGTTTCTGATTTGTTACGCTGGATATCGTTGTAGGTAATTGAACCATCCCAGATAAGCTGGCGGAAGGTTATTTTGGCTGAGCGCGGATTAAAATCGCCCTTAGTGCCATATTCATTGTCATAATTTTCATATCCAACACCCGCTTCCAGATCCAGGGAGGGCAGGTAGTCACCCGTAGAGGCGTCAATAAGCTCGTTGCGGCTCATAAATTCGCTGTAGGCGCTTTTAATTTCCGGGTTTGAAGCCAACGTCTGGGCGATTGCCTGCTCAAGTGGCTGTGCCATTACTTGTAAAGTGACGCACTGGAGAGAAGCGAGCAGCGCAAGCTTCATAAATTGCTGTTTTTGTCTCATTGTCATTATTCTCTTAACGCTGTCTGGCTAGCTTTTAGAACGGGTTTTAGCAGGTATTTCAGGACGGTACGCTTGCCTGTGATAATATCAGCTGAGGCTGTCATACCCGGAATAATCGGTAGACGTTCACCAGCTGGTCCGGTAAGGCTGTTTTCATTGGTCCGTATACGGACTTGATAGTAGCTATTACCTTCTTCATCCTGGATGGTATCTGCACTGATGTTTTCAAGGATGCCGGTGAGACCACCATAAAGGGTGAAATCATAGGCACTAAACTTGATGACAGCCTTGAGGCTTGGCCTCAAAAAACCAATATCTTGAGGCGCGATTTTGGCTTCGATCAGCAGGTTGTCTTCTGTTGGCACTATTTCCACCAAGGGCATACCAGGCTGGATAACTCCACCAATGGTATTTACGTGAATTTTTTGGATCGTTCCGGTTACCGGTGAGGTGACCACTGTTCTATTCACTCTGTCTTTTAAACCAATTTGAGATTCAGACAGGCTGGATAATTTATCGCTGGTTTCGTTGAGCTCTGCTTGAACCTCGGAACGAAATCTCAGTGCGATATCAATATGTTTGAAAATAGTTTCTTGAATTGCGGCTTTGAGCACTGGTATCTGCAGCGTTGTTGAGGTTAATTCGCTTTTAGTGTCATTTAACTGACGCTGGAGTTTAAGCAGTTCAATTGGCGGTACAACCCCTTCTTCAGCAAGTGGTTGAGTTATATCAAATTCCTTTTTTGCAATGGTGTAATTGCGGCGTAAATTATTTAATCGTGATTGAGTTTCAATTAGCTCTTTTTCTTTTTGGCGAATTTGCTCGGCTGTAACAGAAAGCTGATTTTCCAAGTTAGAGACTCGATCCTGATATTGGTTATTTTGTCGCCGAATTAACTTAATATGTTTATTAGTAAAGTCTGAATTAAATACTAAAGGCTGACGTCGAACTACAACACTATCCTGCCATTTTGTTTTAGCCTTATTTTTTCTGACACTCACACTTTTTAATAGTGCATTTAATCGGACTGCATTAGCCTCTGAACCAGCCAGAGCAAGGCTCTGCTCGCGATAGTCTGAAAGGAAAAGGGTATCGTCTATTAGTAATAGTTTTTGGTTTTTTTCGACATGTTGCCCTTCCTTAATTAGCACTTTTTTTACAATGCCGCCTTCAAGGTTTTGTACAACTTGCAATTGGGATGAAGGAATAACTTTACCCGCACCAACTGTTACCTGATCAAGCTGTGCCATTGATGCCCACACGACTGCGACGATAAAAAACAAAACAATAACCCACAGCATGATACGTGCGCTTCGAGGAGTGTTCAGTAATAGTGCGGCCGTCTTGTCATCAACAAAATCTAGCTGATCAGTAGCAATAGCAGAAGTGTTCTTTTTCATTAATTCTCTTCGCGAGTAAATATAATTTTATTGCGATTTTATAAATTATTTAGTGTGTAAATATGATGTTTGTGTCAAATAATTACAAATGATAAACTGCCAGAAAATTGGCGTAAAGTATTATTTTTTTCTTGCAATTGTTATCGGGAATAATTCCTGTTTCGATAATGTTGTATTTATTAGTAATGTATTCTTTGTGGCAATTCTTATTTGGGCAACATGTTTCATGCAGCATATTTCATGCAACATGTAGAGTTACGTCGTTTTAATTAACGAGCAACAATAAGATTAAATATTTCTTCATTTTAAATTCGGGTTATATAACTCATCGTGAATGCTAATCGGGTGGTCATATATGGATGCAAGTAGTAACAGCAAAGCCGTTGATGTGAAGGTGGCAGATGGAATGGCATTTGTTATCAAGGGGAGTGATCAAGTTATTGCTGTTAAGGCTGAGTATCAAATACAGCCAGACGAGATTATGGTCGCAAATCCGGAAACTCGTTATGTTGTTTTGAGAGATGGTGAACCTGTGATCGTTCAGGAGCCCTGTCCAACTTGTGTTGCGTTATCTGACGATGGAGTTAAGGTGGCAGCTATGGAAAATAGTGTGACCTTTAATCCTGATTATGCCGACCAAGCCCGTTTTGACAGTGATAAAATAACAGCAATACAGAATGCGATTTTAGCCGGAGAGGATCCAACTAGCATCTTTGAAGCAACAGCAGCAGGTTCTGCGTCCTCTACAGCCTCGAATCAAGGCTTTGTTGTTATTGACTATGACTATGACAATGTATTGGCAGAAGCTGGTTTCGATACATCATTTGGGACGGTATTAGACACTGATGAGAGTGAGGATGATAGCAGCCCTGTTCAGTTAACTCCTGTTGATATAAATCAAGCTCCCGTTGCCCAGGCAAGAGTGGATTCTGCTATTGAAGGTGGCGAGATCATTAGCGGTCATGTTGTTGCTAATGATCCTGACGGCGACTCATTGACTTACCAGCTGGTCGATCAGGATGTTCCGGCAGGTCTTACATTTAATGCCGATGGTTCGTATACCTTTGACCCAAGCCACGGTGCTTATGACAGCTTGGCTGAAGGTGAAAGCATTGACGTTAAAGTGTCTTACCAGGTTGATGATGGGCACGGTGGAAAGGACACTCAGACACTTATAATTACTGTTGTTGGTACCGATGACGGCGCTATTGTGACCCCGTCAACGCCGGATGCCGATGCTGGCACGGTCAAAGAAGATGTGACCCTGACTACTGGCGGCAAGCTTGACGTGGTCGACCTGGATGCGGGCGAGGCTGTCTTTGATGCTGAAACCGTGACCGATGAGAACTACGGTACCTTCACGATCGACAGCGACGGTAACTGGACGTATGAGCTGAACAACCACTCGGCGGAAGTGCAGGCGCTGACTGAGGCGAGTGAGCCGCTGAGCCGTGAGTTCACCGTCACCACCGCGGATGGTACCGAGCACACCGTGACCGTGACGATTAACGGCAGCGACGATGGCGCTATTGTGACCCCGTCAACCCCGGATGCCGATGCTGGCACGGTGAAAGAAGACACAGTATTGACCACCGGCGGCAAGCTGGATGTGGTCGACCCGGATGCGGGCGAGGCGGT